>CAYFKW010000023.1:51249-57749 GCA_964343845.1 uncultured Desulfobacula sp.
TACTCCCATGAGAAGAAAAAAGACGTGGCATCCGGTCTGGCACTTGTCATTGACTGATATATAATCTTCCAGGCTGTGCAAGGTTCCATATTAAACCGGCTGCTTCCTGCAAACCGACCATGGTAAACCCTGCCGTTTTTGCTTTTTAACGAACGTCGTGTTCGTTAAAAAACTGACACCACCATTTTTATGGACTCCTGTCAAAATGCTGATTTAAAGCCATTCCAACCAACCCCCTGCCAATCATCTGTACAAATCGAAAAACTGACTGGCAATCTCTATAAATGATCATTATTCAGGAACATTTATAAAAGAAGGGCTATACGTATCGGCTGACGGTGAGTGAAGGCTATTAATTTCAATGCCTGATTCCGTAAAACTGATCTGTCTTGAGATTCTTTGATTTTTTCTGATGAAATAAATTATATTGACTTAATGTAAAAATACTGTTTAAATTACCAATAAATATTGTAATTAATATAATGTAATTATACAATATAAGAATTGAGAACTGATTATTTAAAAGGAAATAAAATGGACATAAGAAAAAACTGGAAACAAATAAGACACCTTTTTATGAAAGCCTTTAAAACCAATAGATATTATGCGGTTGCCAGTGTCGATAAAGATGGAAACCCGCATATAACCCCTATCGGATCTTTGATTCTCAGGGAAGATTGTACAGGATTTTTTAGTGAGCGGTTTCCTGAAAAATCAAGAAAAAATTATAAAACAAATGATCGGATAGCTGTTATGGCAATCAATACAGGTTTCTTTTTCTGGTTTAAATCCATTCGAAAAGGTGTTTTTGAATCCCCTCCAGGGGTAAGATTGTATGGCCGGGTCGGAAAAAGAAGGGAGGCGACAGAAGAAGAAAGGGCCAGATGGTTGAAAAGAGTGAATATTGCCAAAGGAACCAGGGGGTATCATCTGTTGTGGAAGGATATGGTCTGCGTCCGCGATATTCATTTTGACGGTGCCCGGCCGGTAGAAGCGGGATCAATGACTCAGAACCTCTGGAAATAACTGTGATGTTATTATATTTGATCTGGATACTGTTTTTTTAAGCCACCTGTAAAGTTTGAAAATAAACCAGGGTTCAATATTTAAAAAAAATTAAAAATATTGTAAAGATGGTTGGTAGGTTTTTTTCAAAAACGGTTTGAGGCGATATGGAAAAAAAAGAAAAGGGAAAGCAGATCATACTCAGGGTTTTTTTCGGGCTGGGTATCCTTGTTTTTGCACTGCTTATTGAAATGGTAGCCATTCACCCCAGCGGTATTTATTATTATGCTCAAGACGGGTACAAAGAATTTAAAATTGGAGTTACCAAAGCGCAGGTTTTAAAAAAGATTAACAAGCGTAAGACTATTCGAAGAATCAATACCTGCACCCCTGAAAGTGTGATTGAACGAAAAACCAGAAAACGGCTGGTCATGGAAAATAATTTATCATCATCAAATTATTGGACAGCCCACGACAGAACAGGCAAAGATTTTTTATTCATATTTAAAAATGGACGGTTGGAAAAAGTATTGATTCAAAGATTACGCCTGGGCAAAAAAGAGGGGTCAATCATCTTCTCCCACTGCAGCCAGGAAGTGATTTCAAATTTAGACGCCTACCTATCTGAAAAAGAAATATTGACCGTTTATTCAGATACCGGAGACAGGGATGGAACATGACAAAATCCGCGATTAATTTGACAGAAAAGCTGACCCTTTTTTCAGAGCACTGGTCACCAAAGATCATTGCACAAATGAATGATTATCATTTTAAGCTGGTCAAGTTTCAAGGCAGGTTTACCTGGCACAGCCATGAAGACACAGATGAAACATTTATCTGTCTTGATGGTAATATGGTGATTGAATTTGAAGATGAAATAGTTGAAATGGCAAAAGGAGACCTGTTCGTTGTCCCAAAAGGCAGGACCCATAGACCGGTGGCTGAGACTGAATGCAAGGTCCTTCTCGTGGAACCGGCCGGTGTCATTAATACAGGAGATAACCCGGGCAGCATGACGGCTGCAAATGACGTGTGGATTTAAAAGATCCCGTTGAAAGCAGAAATATGATGGTTTCATTAAGCAGAAAAGCACAAAAGGTTCAAGATTATATTAAAGAAAATAAAATTGAAAGTGTTGTAAAAGAGCTGCCTGATTCGACCAGGACTGCACAGGACGCTGCAGATGCTGTCGGGTGTACCCAGGCCCAGATAGCAAAATCCCTCGTGTTTATGGATAAGCATGAAGATGAACCTGTACTTGTCATTGCATCTGGTGCAAACCGGGTGAGTTTAAAAAAGGTAACTGCCGCCACAGGAAAAATCCTGGTTCAGGCTGATGGAAGATTAATTAAAAAACGGCTTGGATTTTCAATAGGCGGTATTCCTCCGGTCGGTCATAAGAAAAAACTATTTACCGTTCTTGATAAAGATTTAAAACAGTTTGATACAGTATGGGCAGCCGCAGGAACCCCGAATGCCGTGTTTGAGCTGACGCCGTCAAACCTTGAATTTCTGACAGGGGGCGATTGGATAGATCTTTCAGAAATATAGTTGATCCTCATATTGATTTAGTGTATAAACAACCATTTATGCTCAAGAGAAGAGCTATTTTTAATACAGGGATCGTGTCAGATCTGAAAGGGAAGTTTGACGCATGAGCAGAAGGATCAATACATTGGAAACACGGATAGGGGTTGTGGGTGCCGGCAGCTGGGGCACTGCTCTTGCCAAGCTGCTTGCAGATAAAGGGTATGTTCTTGACCTGTGGGTATTTGAACAGGAGGTAAGAGAGCAAATCGAAACAGACAGAGAGAATAAGGTTTTCCTTCCAAATATTAAATTACCCGATAATATCATACCGTCCAATGATCTAGAAGGTGTTGTAAAAGAAAAAGATCTTGTCCTTGTCGTGGTTCCATCCCATTGCACCCGTGATATCGCAGGACAGATGGCAGATTTTATCAGTCCTGATACAATTGTCGTCACTGCTTCCAAAGGAATTGAGAATAAAACCCATATGACAATGACACAGATCCTTTCCGAGAAAATTGATTTTTTACCGAAAGAAAATTTTGCCGTGCTTTCAGGGCCTAGTTTTGCCAAAGAGGTTGCCAATAAAGTTCCCACTGTTGTGGCAGCCGCATCCACTGACAGAGAAGTTGCAGAATATGTTCAGAAAATTTTTTCCTGTCCAACCTTCAGGGTTTATGTCAATGATGATCCGATTGGGACACAGATTGGCGGTGCCATGAAAAATGTCCTGGCCATTGCTGCCGGGATCTGTGATGGTATGAAAATGGGTCTTAATCCAAGGGCTGCACTCATTACAAGGGGGTTAACAGAGATGAACCGGCTGGGGACAAAGCTGGGTGCAGATCCTTTAACCCTGTCCGGACTTGCCGGGGTTGGTGATCTGCTGCTGACCTGTACAGGAGACTTAAGCCGGAATTACACCGTAGGCAAACAGATTGGCGAAGGGAAAAAATTAGACGAGATTATCTCTGAAATGCGGATGGTTGCCGAAGGGGTGAAAACAACCAGATCTGTATACAATTTATCAAGGAAACTGGGTGTTGACCTGCCGATCTGCAATGAGGTCTATGCCGTGCTTTTTGAAAATCTTTCTGTTGAAGAAACAATCGAACGCCTCATGAACCGGTCTTTAAAACATGAATTGGATGGTGTCAGGGAAAGCAATTAAATTGCTGCAAAATCACATGAATGCGTAAGCTTCTGTGGTACAATCGAATGTGAATGTCTTCAGATAAATTTAAAGGCATGAATACAAGCCTTTATTTAAGTGGGCCGCAGTAAATCAAATGGCGTATGCCATCAATACCCGCTATCAATACGTACAATAAAATCAAGCATGATCTGCTAGATATAAAACTTTTTTATATCAGAATAGATTTGTCATATACCACAAAGTAGTGTAAACTTAAATGAATTCCATGCTAAAAAAAGATTAAGGAAAGTCATGAGTAAGAGCTCATATTTGTTTTTTCTGGAAAGTTTAGATCAAATTGACCGTTCTTTAAGACAGGCAGATGACCTTGAACAAACAATGGAAAATGTGCTGAAGGTACTGCTTTCTATTTTTAACAGCGACCGCGCATGGCTGCTATACCCTTGCAACCCGGATACCACGTCTTGGAGTGTCCCTATGGAATGCACGCGTGAAGGTTATCCAGGAGCATTGAGCGGCGGCAGGGATATCCCCGCACTACCTGAGGCGATTGATGTGTTTAAGTTGGCCCTGGAATCCGAAGAACCGGTTACGTATGATAAAAAAAGTAAACGATCACTACCTGCCGAAGCTGCTGAACAATTTAATATTCAATCACAAATCACAGTTGCGATTTATCCTAAAATTGGAGATCCATGGCTTTTGGGTATGCATCAATGCTCACATCCCAGGGTATGGATAGAGGATGATAAAAAAATTTTTCTTGAAGCAGGAAGAAGGATAGCAGATGCGTTAAGCAGCTTATTACTGCTAAAAAAATTTAAAAAAAATGAACAAAAATATCGCCTGCTGGTTGAAAATCAGACAGACATGGTTGTTAAGGTGGATCTGGAAGGTAGATTTTTATTTGTGAGTCCATCGTATTGTAAGATGTTCGGCAAAAAAGAAACAGAGCTTTTAGGTCAAAAGTTCATGCCGCTTGTTCATGAAGAGGACCAAATACCAACTGCTAAAGCAATGGAAGCGCTGTTTTCGCCACCCTATTCCGTATATATAGAACAAAGAGCCATGACCAAAGATGGGTGGAAATGGCTGGGATGGATGGATACGGCTATTTTGGATGACGATGGAAACGTTATTGAGATAATTGGTGTCGGCCGTGATATTTCTGAACAAAAAGAACATGTTGAACGGTTTAAAACTGTCATGGATAGTCTTGATGCACTAGTTTATGTTGCAGATATGGAGACGTATGAAATCTTATTTGTGAACAGATATGGAACAGATATATGGGGTGATATCACGGGAAAAATATGCTGGCAGGAATTGCAGTCCAATCAAACAGGACCATGTCCTTTCTGCACGAATGATAAATTACTTGATTCTGACATGAATCCGGCAAGCCCAATCGTTTGGGAATTTCAAAATACAGTAAATGACGAATGGTATGAATGCCGGGACCAGGCAATACGATGGGTAGATGGAAGAATCGTCAGAATGGAAATCGCCAGCAATATTACCCAGCGAAAAGCGGCCGAAGAGCAAAAATATTTGCTTGAAAAGGGTCTTAAAAAAATTGCTATTGGAGAACCTTATCAATTTGGCCAAGAATTTTTTGAAGCTATCGTTATTAAACTTTTTAAGATCCTCAATGCAGATTATACTTTTATCGGGGAATTAACTGCAGATCAAAAAGCAGTTAGAACTATTTCCCTTTGCATTGATGGAAAAGTTAAAGATAATTTTGACTATGATTTACAACATACACCATGTGAAAATGTAGTCGGCGGATCTGTCTGTTCGTATGAAAATGATGTCGACAAGCTTTTCCCGAAAGATTTGCTCCTGGGGCAAATGGGTGTGAAGGGCTATGTAGGGGTTCCGCTCTTCAATAAGAGAAATAAACCCACTGGGATCATCGTTGCTTTATATAGAACAAAGGTAAAGAATATAAAGTTTGCTGAATCTTTTTTGCAATTGGTGGCTTCTCGCGCTGCCGCTGAAATGGAACGCGCTTATACTGAACAGGCTCTTCGTTCGAGTGAGGAGAAATTCAGAAGAATTTTCGATAACCTTCAAGACGGGTACTTGTGGGCTGATAAAGATGGGAATATTCTGCTGGCAAATATGGTCGCTGCCGATATCCTGGGTTATAACCTGAAGGAATTGATGAAAAAAAACATGGCGCAGGATATTTATTTTATCCCAGAAGAGCGGGAAATAGTTAAGGAGATAATGCTTAGAGATGGTAAGATAGAAAACTACGAGCTTGCTTTTAAAAGAAAAGATGGCCAGAAAATAATCGTGGAAGTTAATTCTCATATCGTACATGATAATAATTTGGAAAAAACCATGGAAGGCACTTTCAGAGATATTACCTCCCGCAGAAAAGCTGAAATTGAAAGACAGAATCTTCAATCCCAGCTGAGGCAGGCTGCTAAGATAGAGGCTATTGGTACGCTTGCAGGAGGGATTGCCCATGATTTTAATAATATTCTGGGAATTATTATTGGCAATACCGAATTGGCAGGTGATGATATTCCCGACTGGAATCCGGCACGTCAAAATTTAAGAGAAATAAAGACTGCCAGTCTTCGGGCGCGAGATGTTGTACGACAGCTTCTGAGTTTCAGCCGCAAAGCTGATCAGGAGAAACAATCTGTCAGCATTCAAGATATTATTAAAGAATCCATTCACCTGCTGCGGGCCTCACTGCCGTCTTCTGTTGAATTTGTTTCAAATATTTCTGATGATTTAAAAACTATTCTGGCGGACCCGACACAAATCCATCAAGTTATCATTAACTTGT
>CAYFKW010000023.1:57828-59907 GCA_964343845.1 uncultured Desulfobacula sp.
AGGCGTTTTCTTCTAAATATCTCAATGTTAACCCCGGACGTTATATCCAATTGGCTGTCAGCGATACAGGTTGTGGTATTGATCCTTTAATAAAGGATCGAATATTTGATCCATATTTTACAACAAAAGAGACCGATAAAGGCGCAGGGATCGGTTTGGCAGTTGTTCAGGGGATTGTAAAAGATCACGACGGGGCAATTTCAGTTTACAGTGAGCCTGATCAAGGGACCACTGTGAAAATTATTTTTCCTGTTTTTGATGGAATACCTGATCATAAAGAGATCCCTTCTGAAAAATTCCTGAAGGGGAGTGAAAGTGTACTTTTAATTGATGATGAAAAAGCTCTGCTGGAAACTGGGAAGCAGATCATTAAAAAATTTGGCTATCAAGTTGAAACCAGCTCAAATCCTGTAGATGCGTTAGAACAATTCCGTTTAAATCCCAGCAAGTTTGATCTGGTAATTACTGACATGACGATGCCGAAAATGACAGGAGATAAATTTGCTGCAGCGCTTTTAAAAATAAGGCCTGATATACCGATTATTTTATGCACAGGCTTTAGTAATAAAATCAACAGAGAAAATGCGGTTGAACTTGGTATTAAAAGATATATTGAAAAACCGTTCAATAAAAAAGTATTGTCCACTGCAATTCGACAGGCGCTGGATGAAAAATGAACAGCGTCTTAACCAATGAATCTGGCGATAAAACGGGTGCCTTACTTTGACGTTAGAAACTATCTGGAGGAACCATTGAACCATTCAGTGAAAGTCTGCTGGTATATATTTAAAAAAAGTGCAGTTGAAAAAACGAGACTAAAAATAAAATAGAGCTATATAAGTTCCCAATATTTTTTCAAAAAAAATATTAGAGATGCGCAAAGAGATACCTATCATATTATGCACAGGCTACAGTGATAAAATATCGAAAGAGAAATTATTTGAAATAGGTGTTAAAAAATTCCTTCAGAAACCAGTAGAAGGCAATTCCCTTTTACTATCCATACGAGAACTGCTGGATAATGATTAAGTACATTTGATGTTATCTTCTTTAAAACAAATCTTCAGGCAGCCTGTTTTATTGAATCATCATTATTTAAGATTCGCTATCCTTGATTTAAGCTGCCTGGAAGACGTGTGCTGTTAACTTTTTTCAGCGCATTACATCGTTTTTTCTACACTTTGCGGGACCCCTTCAAACGGTGTCCATTTGTTCGTTCTGAAAGAATTTTCTCCCCTCATGTTTTTCAATACTTCAATGCTTGTTTTATATCCTTTATACATCCTGCACATATCCATGGCCATGCCGCAGATCAATGCCACAGCCTGCACAAGGGTTATATCGTTGAAAGAAAATTCCCAAGGCGTTTCCGTATACAGACGCAGTGCGCCAATGACCTTATTATGGCTGATAATCGGAACCCCCAGCAGTGAAGAGATCCCTTCTTTTTTTGCTTCCTCTGGATATTCAATCCTGGGGTCGTCAGTCACATCGTAAATGGCGATAGGGACGGCATCCTTGGCTTCTCTGATGGTTTGCATAAAATGAATCGGGCCTTTTTGCAAGTACTCTTCACTCAGGCCGGAAGACGCTACAAGAGCAAGCTCACGTGTTTCCCTGTTTACCATGAATACAGCGCACCCCTTTGCGTTAAAAGCTGATTTAACACTTTCGGCCGTCATTAAAGCCACTTCTTCAGGATCTTTGCATTGAGAAATGGCAGTGGTTAAACGAGTAATCGTGTCATAATACATGGTATGACTTTCCATAAATGCCTCCTTCCCTTAAAGATTATTATATCACCCCTGATAAAACTGTATGGCATCATTTTTTGTTTTTTAAGGGGCGTTGCTGCTAAAAAATCCAGTTATTAGAAAGAGATACAGAATCAATTGAGATCAAGCTGCGCAGAATTACTCAATTTAGAGAGAGTAGAGCGCTTCACTAAGGTTATGTTAAATATATACCAATCAAATTGATCCGTCAAAGGCTTTTAAAATTTCATCACAGGCCAGTTGCGTCCCGCCCTGGTGCGACGTGAAATAATTTTGTGCCAGATGCTTGCGTTCTGATTTGTCC
>CAYFKW010000023.1:59917-60907 GCA_964343845.1 uncultured Desulfobacula sp.
GCCGGGTTGGAAAGGGCGGTTACAATTGTCCTTGCAATGGATGTCCTGTTTTTATGTTTTATAACAATCTTTTTGTTGAAAAGATCATCTGTCACCCAGTTAAAATCGTCAATGTGCGGGCCGGTAATTGTTACAGTCCCCTGGACAGCCGGCTCAATAAAGTTCTGTCCGCCCAGCGGTTTTAAGCTGCCGCCGACAAAGACGACTTGGGCAGCCCTGTATGCATCCTGGAGTTCACCAAACGTATCCCATAGAATAATACCAGGCGTTGAAAGCTGATCTGTTTTAGAACGCAAAACACAGGATAAATGATGGGACTGCAGATGCTTCTGCCACGCTGAAATCCGGTGCATATGCCTGGGGAATACTGCCACTATCTGGCCCGGAAATGCCAATAAAATTTCTTTTATTAGAAGCAGAATTTCAGGTTCTTCTTCTTTTCTAATTGATGCTAAAATGGTAACTGGCAGTGTGCCGGGAAAAATGGTCTTCATTATTTGTTCTTTGTCAGCGTCAGGGTCGTGTGTTTTGATGGTTTCAAATTTTATGTTCGGCATGATGCGGACGCCTGCCTTCTGAAACACCTGTTTGTAGCGCAGTGCATCCTGTCTGGAAGTCGCAAGAATGCTGTCAGGTTCAAGGTGCTGCCACAGGCAACGGGTCTTCATGTAACGGGAAAAGCTCTTTTCTGAAAGCCGCGCATTGATGATATAAATTTTTGTCTTGTTTTTTTTTAAGTAATGTAAAAGTGCCGGCCATATTTCTGTTTCAAGCAGGACCATTATTTTTGGGTTGATTTTTTTAACCGTGTGATTGATAAGCAAAGGCATATCAAAGGGAAACCATTCAATTGCCAGGCTGATTTTTTTGTTGATGCGGTCTGGTGTGAGTTGTTTTTTTAAAATATCAATTCCCTGAGAGGTCGTTGACGTGACCAGCACTGACAAGTTCATTTCAGGGGTGAGCGTTTTAATGATATTGACAGCAAGG
>CAYFKW010000023.1:60917-64566 GCA_964343845.1 uncultured Desulfobacula sp.
CAGCAGACGCTGCCTGTATCCACACATCGGCATGCGAGTGGTGATCCGCAGCCGTTCGTCTGTCAAATCCTATGCTGAGGCGCCTGTTTTTCTTTAGAAAAGGAAGCGCAAGCCGCCAGAGCATATTGTAAAGTTTGAAAAAATTGAGTATAAAGGCATTCTTTGTCATGGGGACATATGCTCTCATGTTTTTTAAATATTGACAATACTTCTTGGTATATTAAATAAGGTTTATGGAAAAGAATAATCCCAAGCTGACCAAATCGCGGCAAAAAAAAATTATTGCACTTGTCTCCCGGTACTGGCAGCGGCTTGTCCTTGCCTCTCTGTGTATGATTGTCGTTGCTGCTGCCAATGGAGCGATGGCCCTGCTGGTCAAACCGGTGATGGATGATATTTTTATCAGCCAGAACAAAGAGATGCTGCTGTTCATTCCCGGGATTGCCATCCTCGTTTTCTTTTTAAAAGGCCTTGGTTCTTTTGGATCTGAATACCTTATGAATTATATTGGTGAAAAAATCATCCGATTTTTCAGGGATGCGCTGTATGAAAAAATTACAGATCTTCCGATTTCTTTTATCCATAAAGAAAAAACCGGCGCATTAATGTCACGTATTACAAATGATGTAAACATTGTAAAAGGAATGGTTTCTACAGCCGTCATAAATGTATTTAGAGATTTTTTTTCTGTGATCGCCTTTTTATTTGTTATTTTTTACCGGGACTGGAAACTTGCAATCGGCGCATTTATTGTTCTGCCCCTGGCGTTTTACCCGATCATCCTGTTTGGACGGCGGGTTAGAAAATTTTCAACCGGTTCCCAGGAAACCATGGCTGACTTGAATTCTTTTCTGCATGAAACGTTTACCGGCAGCAAAATAATTAAAATTTTCAATCTGCAGGCTTTTGAAAAAAAACGATTTAAAGAAAAAACAAAGATTCTCTTCAGCCTTGAGATGAAAAAAGTAATTGCAAAAGCACTCTCGTCCCCGGTTATGGAATTCCTGGGCGGATTAGGGATTGCATTTATCATATGGTTTGGCGGGGTCAGGGTCATAAACGGGACGTCAACCCCGGGAACGTTTTTCTCATTTTTAACTGCTGTAATGATGCTCTACGACCCTGTTAAAAAATTGTCCAAATTGAACAATACCATTCAAGAAGGGGTGGCATCAGCAACCCGGATTTTTGATGTTTTAGAAGAAAAAACAACCATAATTGAAAAACAAGACCCTGAACACCTTACTGGAAATACGTTTGATGTTGAGTTTGATCATGTCAGTTTTTCCTATAACGAAAAAGAAGCGCTGGCATTAAATGGTATTAATTTAAAAGCAGCGCCAGGAGAAGTCCTGGCGCTTGTTGGAATGAGCGGCGGGGGAAAAACCAGTCTTGTGAATCTAGTTCCCCGGCTGTATGATGTAACAAAAGGCGCGGTCTTGATTGCCGGGAAAAATGTAAAAGATTTATCCATTAAATCATTAAGAGATCATATATCAATCGTGACGCAGGAACCGATTCTGTTTAATGAGTCTGTGAAAGATAATATCCGATACGGTAAGATGGATGCGACAGATCTCGAGATAGAGAATGCAGCAAAACAAGCCTATGCCTATGAGTTTATTCAGGGATTCCCTAAAGGGTTTGATACCATTATCGGTGAACTGGGATCCCGGCTGTCAGGGGGAGAAAAACAGCGGATCTGTATTGCAAGGGCACTGATTAAAGATGCACCGATTTTGATTCTGGACGAGGCAACTTCTGCACTGGATTCCGAGGCTGAAAGGGTCGTACAAAAAGCATTGGAGAATTTGATGAAAGGAAGAACCTCTTTTGTTATTGCCCATAGATTGTCGACCATTGACTATGCGTCTCGTATTATACTTCTTAAAAACGGGTCAATATCAGAACAGGGAACGCATGAAGAACTCATGGCAAAAAAAGGTGAATACTATAAGCTCCAGACGATGCAGGCAGCCAAGGGCTTAAATGGTGTTTAACAGTTAAAGGAGACAGAGATGGCAGTTTCTCAGGAGTTATTAGAAATTTTAGTCTGCCCTAAATGCAAGGGTGAAATTTATTTGAATGATAAAAAAGACGGGCTTATTTGTGATGCATGCAAGCTTGTGTATGAAATAAAAGAAGATATCCCAATCATGCTGATTGATGAAGCCAAACCTGTATAAGATATGAGCAAACCCAAAAAACCGGATCCGGCAAAACTTGTCATCGGGTGTATCATGAATGATAAAGCCGATATCGACAAGGTGTATCCCATGCTTGAAGAGGCGTTCGGCCCTGTGGACCTTATCAGCCGATGGTTGAATTTTGCCTATACAGATTATTATTATAAAGAGATGGGGTCTCCGCTGTACAGGAAAGTGTTTGTATTCAAACAGCTGATCGAACAGGAAGATTTGGCTGCGATCAAGGTGGCAACCAACACGTTTGAAGAACGGTTTGCCTTTGAAGGGAAACGGTCGGTGAATATTGATCCTGGGTATCTTGTTTCATCACGGTTTATTCTGGCAACAGGCAAAGAGTACTCTCATAGAATCTATATTGGCCGGAACATTTATGCAGATCTGACGTTGATGTACTCCAAGAAAAAAGGATTTACAACGCTGAAATGGACATATCCGGACTATGCATCAACAAGTATGCTCGCCTTTCTATCAAAAGTCAGGGATAAATACCTTCTGGATTTGAAAGACAGTAAAGGAAAATAAAAATGATTAAAAGTATGACCGCATTTTCACAATCGTCTATAACCAGGGATACGATGACAGCAGATGCAACAATGCGATCGTATAATTCACGCCATTTGGATATGGTGTTTTATGGTCCGGAAACCTGCCAGGTTTTTGAAGCAGATATTAAAAAAATTGTTGCCAAGCCGCATCAGAGGGGCCGAATTGAAATCCGGTTGTCTATTCAGGATGATGCCAGAAATTTAGACCAGTTTGAAGTAGATGAGGCAAGAGCTGCATCCTATTTTAAGGCATTGAAAAAAATAAAGGCTGATTTGAATTTATCCACTGATATTTCACTTGCCAATGTCTTGTCTGCAAAACAGGTGATTGTCCCGCTGAAAATAGAACAGGATACACAGAAGTTATGGGCGTGTGTTAAACCTGCAGTTGAAAATGCAAGTAATGCGCTGGATGTGATGCGAAAAAAAGAAGGGAAAAACCTTTTTACTGATTTAACGGAACGCATGGATTATATTGAAAAGAATTTAAAATCAATTGAGAAAGATGCCGCAAAGATCCCGCCTATTTACAAGAAAAAACTGATGGAAAAAATTTCTTATCTGTCTTCTGATACAGATGTAATAGATCCGGTTCGGATCTCTCAGGAAGCCGCCATCCTGGCAGATAAAAGCGATGTGTCAGAAGAGATTGTCAGGCTGCACAGTCATATCAGGCAGTTTAGGGATATTCTTGACTCAGAAGCGTCTGAAGGCCGGAAGCTCAATTTTTTAATACAGGAGTTTAACAGAGAATTTAATACCATCGGGTCAAAAGCGGGAAATGCAGATTTGTCGCATAAAGTCGTCGATCTGAAATCAGAGCTTGAAAAGATCCGGGAACAAGTCCAGAATATTGAGTAATCATTTTTATGAAAAGGGTGCATGTATGGAACAATT
>CAYFKW010000023.1:64576-68029 GCA_964343845.1 uncultured Desulfobacula sp.
TGTTGCAGATAAGGTTGTTGCAATACTGTCTCCGAATTCATCTCCCATGAAGCGGGTCAAGGATGAAGCCAAAGAAGAAAAACGCCTGATTGATGTAACGCACGGCAGGAAAACAAGGGCCATTATCATAACTGAAAGCAATCATGTCATTCTGTCTGCCATCCAGGCTGAGACCGTATCCGGGCGTTTTGAAGCATTGATGAACCAGGAAGAAGAATAACCTGATGAAAGCGGCTGGAAGACTATTTATTGTATCTGCGCCATCAGGTGCAGGAAAAACAACACTCATCAGATATATTTTAAAACGGATACCATCACTTTCCTATTCAATATCACATACAACAAGACCACCCAGAAAAAATGAAAAACATGGCATGGACTATTTTTTTATTTCTCAAAGCGAATTTAAAAAAAAAATAAGCCGGAACTATTGGCTTGAATGGGCTCAAGTTCATCATCATTATTATGGAACATCAAAAAAGTTTGTAAAAAGCAATCTTGAAAATGGCAAAAGCCTTATTCTGGATATTGATATTCAAGGGGCCAGACAGATAATGGAATCCAATCTGGATATCATCTCTATTTTTATTATGCCCCCGTCCTTTGACAGTTTATCAGAACGGCTGAAAGCCCGGGGAACAGATTCAGAGCAGGTGATTAACACTCGCCTTAACAATGCAAGAAAAGAGATGGACCAAAGGGAAATATATCAACATGTGGTGGTGAATGACGATCTGGATCAGGCTGTTGAAGATCTTTATCATATTTTTATAAACGGGATGGCCTGAAAATGAAGGAAAAAAAGGACATTCTTTTTGGCTTTCATTCAGTATATGAAGCCTTGAAAGCGAAAAAACGAAAAATTTATGTTATTTTTATTTCAAAAAGAAGACTTCAGAAGCGTCATTCAAAAATTGAGCAGCTTGCCCGGGACCGGCAGATAAACATAGAAGAGGTCAGCCAGGAGCATCTTGACAGGCTGACACAGTCCTCAAAACACCAGGGAGTTGCTGCTGAGACCTCATTACTGCCGGTAAAGAAGGCAGTTGAAGTGATAGATATGATAAAAGGCGCGACTGATCCCTGTTTTGTCCTTGTCCTGGAAAGCATTGAAGATCCCCATAACCTGGGTGCGTTAATCAGGACAGCACTTTGTGCCGGGGTGGATTATATCTTATTACCAAAAGACAGATCAGCAAAACCCTCTTCAACCATATCAAGAAGTTCAGCCGGTGCCATGGAACATGCCAGCATATTCATGATTACCAATACAGCGTCCCTTTTACGGGCATTAAAGGAAAATAATGTGTGGGTATCTGGATTGGATGCAAAAGGAGACACGTCTTTATTCGAGGCCGATCTGACGGGAAATATTGCCTTGGTTATCGGGGGCGAGCATAAAGGAATAAGGCCGGGAGTGAAAAAGGAGTGTGATTTTTTATTGTCCATTCCAAACAGGGGAAGCATAAATTCTTTAAATGCGTCAGTGGCAGGCGGTATTGCCATGTATGAGGCGCTGCGGCAGCGGTCCTGAATCAAAGATATGGTATGAGCAGCCTGCCGAAAGTGTTTAAGAATTCGATGAGTGATGCAGCTATGTCTGTCTATGAACAGGTCATGCAGTTTTTTGAGCAGTTGCTGTACCCGCCAAAGTGTCTGAAATGCGGGATATATCTTGATGAAAAAACGGCAAAAGGCCCTGCAATTGAGTCCTGTTTTTGCGATCGCTGCCTGAAACAGGGGGTGTCTTTCATTGATACGCCTTTTTGTTTAAAATGTGGTGTGAAATTTCATAAAAGTATTGATGAAAACCACTTGTGCGAGACGTGTTTAAAGCGTCCGTTAAACCTTGGCCGGGTCAGGGCGGCAGCTGAATACAAGGGCATAATAAAAGAAGGGATTCAACTGTTTAAGTACCAATCAAAAATATCCATCGCAACGGTATTTGAATATTTTTTATTTCAAACATTTTTAAACCACTTCGATTCCCTGGAAATCGATCTGATAATGCCAGTTCCGCTGCATAAAACCAAATTAAAACAAAGAGGGTATAACCAGGCGTTTTTAATCATTCGACATTTTGTCACATTATATCAACAGAATTTAAAGCAGCACCCTTCATGGCAGATTGATACGACATCGCTTGTAAGAGTGAAAAAAACAGAATCGCAAACCGGATTTGATGTGAAGCATAGAAAAGACAATTTGAAACATGCATTTAAAGTTGCAGATAAAAAGGGGATTGAAAATAAACATATCCTTTTAATTGATGATGTTTTCACCACAGGTGCAACGTGCAGTGAAGCCGGTAGTGAATTGCTGAAACACGGTGCAAAATCAGTGGATGCTTTGGTGATAGCAAGAACTTGATTAAAAAAGCGTTCGTAAATACCAGCCAGACCTTTTTTATTGTTATAAAACGGTGAGATACGGTATAAATAAGAATCAGGAGGCAGGAATGAAAAAAATCATCAGCGTTGTTGTCGGTTTCAGTTTGCTTTTGCTCTTGAGTTTTCCGTTTGGGTGCACGCCGTCAAAAGTCTATTCAAAACCTGGAACAAAAACCACTGTCATTTTGATCCGGCATGCAGACAAGACAAAAGAGGGATTTTTGACGGATAAAGGCAGAAAGCGTGCACTGGCACTGATTGAATCTCTTGAATCACTGAAGATCAGCGCCATTTATTCACCTGATCTGAGACGTAATCTTGATACGGTAAGGCCTCTTGCCGATCATTTGGGCATTAAGATTACCCTGACACCCAAAACAAGCCTGTTTTCTGTTGATACAATAGCACGGACTATTTTAGACAAGCATTCAAATCAGGTCGTGTTATGGGTGGGAAATGTTTCAGGCAACCTGCAGGCCATGTATCACAGGTTCGGCGGAAAGGGCAGAGGACCGCTGGAATACGGCCAGATATCCATGCTGACGATTTTTGATACAGGCAAGGTTATGGAATCAAACCTGCGTTTTGATCCTTAAATGACGCTCAACTGTTCGTTTCCGGTTATTTCGACCTGTCATGGGCAATGATAGCAGCACCCAGTGCGCCAATAATATCCGGTTTTTCAGGGGTGTGAACCTTTTCAAGATTCATGCTTTCAGCGATGGCATTTACAACGCCTCTGTTTCGAGCCACCCCGCCGGACATGGACACTGCCAATCCATTCAAGTCTTTAGCCACCCTTTTTACGAGTGAATTCGTTCTGGCGGCAATGGCACGGTTCAATCCTCTGGCAATTTCTTTTTGCTCTGTACCGCTAGCAATAAGAGACACCACTTCGCTTTCAGCAAACACCGTACACATACTGCTTAAAACAAGATCAGTCTCTGCCCCTTTATCCAAGTCACCTAAATCATTAATATCCACTTCAAGGGCTCTTGCCATTGCTTCTAAAAATCTGCCGGTTCCGGCTGCGCACTTGTCATTCATGGCAAAATCCGACACA
>CAYFKW010000023.1:68039-71066 GCA_964343845.1 uncultured Desulfobacula sp.
CCGTCTGGATCAAGGTACATGGCTTTACTGTCCTGCCCCCCAATATCAATAAGGATTCTTGTATCAGGCAGAACATGTTTTATTCCTTTTGCATGGCAGGTAATTTCAGTGACAGCCCCATCTCTTTCTTTTACCCGGGTCCGGCCATACCCTGTGGAAATGATAGATTGAATATCTTTTTCCTGAATACCTGAAGCATCAAGGACATTTTGTTTTACATTGGCAATGGATTCAATGTTTCTTACCCCGGTCGGGATGACCGATGAGGAGACAATATGCCTGTTTTCATCAATTAAAACAGCATCACAGGAAAGACTGCCGATATCAATACCAAGGAAGTACATTTTGTTTTCTCCTTTTATCGGGGTTAAGAAAGCATTTCAATAAAGGCTTCTATGCGAGTCTCTATCTGCCCTTTGGCAAGGTTCCTTGAGTCCACACAATCAATTTCAAGGTTCAATACAGGGATGTGAATGTCCTTAAGGCCTTTTGAAATCAATCCTCTGGCACCGGTTCCCTGGCGGCATCCCCAGTGGCAGGGATTGATCGCTCCGTCAACCTGATACGTTTCAGCCAGATCCTTCATGGTTTTAATTCGTTCACTGGTCCGCATGCTGAAAGGAATTGAGATCATTCGCCTGGCAATGCTTTCAAAAGGGTTTTTAGGGTCCATTAATTCCCAGGTAACATTGTTTAATTCGTCAACAACAATCTTGGCACCTAAATCATCCAGCATGTCATTGATTGGGAATGGATACTGGATTCTGTTCTGGATCCACATTAACCGTATGCGTTCATTCGATGCTTCATGTTGATAGGTTTTAATCCTGTGGGCCAGTTCATCCTTAAACGCCTGGCAGATATCAACCCCCTCCTGGGTTCCCATTAAAAGAGCGATGACAGTACCAAAGTCTTTTAAGATTTTATTGTCAACCGGTGATGGTTTTGTCTTTGCCAGCGCATAGATGTCTTTTATCAGTAAGGTACAGGTGTTGAAATTATTCAAGGCAACGGCAAGCTTTTCCCTGGATAAGGGCCTGCCTGTATGATCTGTCACAAACTGAACCATTTCTTTGAGCTGGGCTGCAAGATATTCAACTGCCCTTGGCGTGTAGTCCTGTGGAATATTTAGAACGAAAAAATCTTTTTTATACTGATGTGCGAAATTTTCTACAATTGCCAGACCAGCAGTGCATGGGCTGCTGGTTCCTATAATAAAATCAGGTTCAGGCATGGCATTTTTTAATACAGCCCCCATAACAGCCCTGTGATAGGCACAGGAATCCGTTGCAAATCCATTGTCTTCAGCCTCTTCAAAGAAAAAACCGGCTGTCTGGGTAGAGGAGAGCATGGCGCCGACAAATTCAACAAAACAGGAGGTCACGTCCATCGCGCTCAGCAGATCAAACGGCGCAGTGACACCACACCACGCAATATTCTCTTTATCTGTATAGAGTTTTTTCCCCAGTTTTGATAACCCCAAAACATATTTTTTCCTGGCATTGATACCATCAGGATCCTGTTCAAGTTTTTGGGATATGCCTTTTACAACCGTGTCAAAATGTTCATACATCATTTTACACCCCCAGCATTTCAGTAAATGCTTCTATTCTTGTTTGTTGCTGCCCTAAAGAGCCCATTGTGCAGTCACCTTCCAACATGAGAAAGGGGATGGATTCTTTTTGAAGGGCCTGCCTGATCATTGGAATTCTTGCAAGATAAGGATCGCAGAATTTTAATGTAAATCCGATCACTCCTTTTGCATGACTGTTTTTTGCCTGTTGAACTATGGTTCGGGCCGCACTGCCCGGTACGGTTGTATCCATTGTCCTGGCGCAGGGTGTCTGGGTGAGATATGATGCAGCAATCGATTTGAAAATCTGTTTGTCCGCATCTATTTCTATGGGCGTGATAAATCTTGAGGAGGTACAAAAGTCACTGGCGGTTACATGAATATTCCATTCTTCGAAACGGTCATATACCTTTGGGTCAAATAAAAGATTGCCAAAAACGAAAACAGGAACACCGCCCTTTTGTTTTGATTTGTTTTGGTGCATCACAGTTTTTGCCATCGTGATGGCTGCATTGATGGGCTCTGTTGCCGCCTCATTGACAATAGACTGGAGTCTGGCTGCATGTCCTGGAAAATACGCTTCAGACATCTCAGCCTCTATTTCTTTGACCAGTGCTGAAAGCAGGTTCCATTGATTGACGCACTCCAGTATGGCGGTACGTGAAAAATCAGTATCACTCCATTCAAATAGTGTTTTAGAAAGACGCTCATATTCCGTAGAAAGGAAATCAACACTTAAGTCATTCATTCCAGACGGCAGGTCCAGTACAATGATTCTGTCATCCGGCCGTGCTTCATGCCAGGCATCTGCTGCCCGCCGCATGGAATCGCAGGAATTTATAAATACCATACCTTCCAGGTCAGGCAGATCATTGGCAAGGGCCCGGTCTAATATTTTTTTAACATGGGGACACAGATTATCATGCAGCAGGTGTCCTGAATGATCAGGGGCCTTTGTCTCAGGGAAACCCTGTACGGAGAGAAACCAGCCGCTTCTATTAATGGAACCGGCATATATGCACAGGTAAATCCTATTTTTTTATCCATATCATGTCCTCCTTATCTGCAGTTTGCCAGAATCCTTCTCAGTACTGTTTTTGTCGTTTCAATATCTTTTTCAGGAATATTGCTGAACACTTTTTCAAGTGTGTCTGAGACGACTTTTGTTGAAGAGCCTTCAGCATTGACGCCTGCGGTTGTTAAATGGATTCGATTTGCCCGCCTGTCATTGGGATCAGGCTTCCTTTCCACTAATCCATCTCTTTCCATGCGGTCCAGAAGACCTGTCATTGTAGAAGGTTCAAGCCCAGCTCTTTTCCCTAGCTCATTGGCTTTAAGGCCGTCTTCAGCCCACAATGAAAGCAGCACACCAAGATACGCAGGCCTGATTTCATGTATTCCTTCTTTTGAGAATTCTTTTTTGAGCTCTGCTAAAGCTTTGTCAGGATTGTGTA
>CAYFKW010000023.1:71076-72390 GCA_964343845.1 uncultured Desulfobacula sp.
ACGTGACAGCCAGCGTGGTTCTTGAAACCAAATAGTATGGGCAGTCAGGGGGATTGGGAAGATTCATTATTTACCTCTCTTGCATATTATATTTATCAGGATTATACGTATGCGTAATATATTGTCAAGAAGTATTTTTTATTTAACATTCTGGGGGAATTTTTCAAAAACTAAAAAGACGAGACTAACAGTGATAGTCTGCTGGGAACTTTTTTCAAATATTGGGACCCACCCGAATGGTAGTCCTCGCCTCATAGTTCCATTCGAATAGGAGTCTTTATATTTTATAAAGTTGACACTAACTTATTACGCATCGGCGAGGCAAAGCTGCGTCTGGAGCAGCAACTTTTTGTTATTTTTTTTTCCCCTTAATAAAAAGATAACAAACCATACAACCAATACCAAAAAACTAAGTATTTGGCATCCAAATGCCAGTAAGATGGTTAACCGAGAATGATAATGGCCATTGTCTTTCTTCAGCCAATATGCCAGTTTGTTTCACTGGGTGGTCATCTGCATGATGCAATAGTTGGAGAATTAGTATGAGCTTGTGGCAAGCTCTAAAAAGGGAAATTCCAGCGATCATAACAAGATAAAGACCAATAGAGAAAACAATTATTGTATCTTCTTTTACCTTAGCTGTCGGAACCCCAGTGACAACGGCTTAAAAAATTTGATATCATCCCTTCAACCAAGATTTTGCTTTCTCAATATCACTAAAGACTCTTATTTCACCAACCGTATCAACTCCGTATCCATCAAAAATTTTTGACATACCGAACATAAATGCTTCGGGAGCGAATAGAGCTGTTTTGGTTGATTTAAAATTTTGCCCGTGCTTCGCAATGAAGGATTCAAACATGCTTACCAACTGCTGTATACCTTCTGATGTAACAGCTGATAGATCAGCTTTACTTAAATCACCAAGTATTTTGGCACCTGGAATCCAAAAGTTGCTTTCCAAATGATTTCGCCACTTTTCGAGTAAATCTTGATCAGATATTTTGCCAACATATTTTACTGTTGAAAAACCATCTGATTTTTTATCGTGCGAAAAAATAATTGTCATAATAGATCCTTAAGATAATGAGGAAATACCGTAACTTTTTAACACATTAATTTAATAATAATTTTACTAACAACACAATATGCAAAAAAAAATGGAAGTATTCACCTGAATTCATTGGTCAATAATTATAATTTATTGTGTCTTCTTTTGCCAGAATAATTGTGTCGTGAATAGAAAATTTAATAATGCTTGTGTAGTTGCCCCTATAAAACTGGACACCCGAGTTAATATTTGAAATATGGTCA
>CAYFKW010000024.1:0-902 GCA_964343845.1 uncultured Desulfobacula sp.
ATGACCATATTTCAAATATTAACTCGGGTGTCCAGTTTTATAGGGGCAACTACACCTGCAGATTCTTCGTCAGAATGAGATAGATGTTTTTGATGTGTCTTATCCAGAAAATCAGGTTCTTTCTCACCCATAAGCCTTTTTAAGGTTTTATTAAAATCTAAATCTCTGGGTTTATATCCTATGGTATCCATATTAGCGATATTACCTGAGATGAGATTATGCCGTTTTGCTGAAACATCCAACGCTTTTCCAAGCATCTTTGATGTGTGACCAAAAATTCTTGAATCTGCCATATGCCCTCTCAATTTTATTAAAAAATAAATCCTACGTTAAACAGTACAATAATGAATGCTTTTGCAAATTGTATGCCGAAATTCTATTTCAACTGTTTTGTTTGTATTCGTTGAGTTTGTTTCGAAGGGTTCGGACGCTGATACCTAAAATTTTAGCTGCGTGGGTTCTATTGCCTTCAGTCCGATCAAGGGTCTTAAAAATCATTTTCTGTTCCATTTCCTTAAGGGAACTCGGCTCAGTCACCAAGCCATTATCCGTCTGTGCTCCAGACAGGTCCAACACGGATTCCTCAGTGTCAATCAAAAGATCTTTGGGCTCAATTAATTTCGAATCTGTCAGGAGAACAGCTCTGTGGATAATATTTTCAAGTTCTCGAACATTTCCTGAAAACGGAAGGCGGGAGATAAGAGATAAGGCTTGTTTTGTCATTCCTTTGACATCTCGACCGTCAATTTTACAATATTTATTTATAAAAAAACTGCATAATATTTCAAGATCTTCTTTCCTGTTTCTTAAAGGAGGGATGATCAACGGGATCGTATTCAGCCGATAAAAAAGATCTTCTCTGAATTCACCTTTTTCTACTGCATCTTTTGCATCGCGATTTG
>CAYFKW010000024.1:912-38756 GCA_964343845.1 uncultured Desulfobacula sp.
ATCTATCTCTCCCTGTAAGTCCCTGTTGGTAGTGGCAATGACCCTGACATCAACATCGACAGGATCAATCCCGCCGACACGGTCGACAACTCTTTCTTGCAGCACTCTCAACAGTTTTGATTGGAGGTGAAACTGCATTTCTGTAATTTCATCTAGGAAAAGAGTGCCCTTGTCTGCTAGCTCAAATTTACCTGTTTTTCTAGAAATGGCACCTGTAAAAGCACCTTTTTCATGTCCAAACAGCTCGCTCTCCAAAAGGTTTTCCGGTAACGCTGCACAATTGACTGCCACAAACGCTTTGTTGCATCTCTCACTTTTTTCATGAATATATTTTGCAAACAGCTCTTTGCCGGTTCCGCTTTCACCCTGGATAAGGACCGATGCGCTGGAATTGGCAACTTTTGAGGCCAGTGCAAGCAGTTTTTGAATCTCTTTATCCTGAGTGATAATTTTAACCTTTTTCCTTTTCAAAGGTTTTTGTTCCTGCTGTTCCGGCGTATTTTGTTTTGAAACAACCAGTGCCCTTTTTGCACACAATTCCAATTGTTCTGATTCAACCGGTTTGATTAAGTAGTCCAGAGCACCTAATTTCATCAAGTTTACCGCGTGCTCCACAACGGGCTCTTCTGCCAGGAGAATGGTCTGGCATAACAAATTTTCATCTCCAATTTTTTTTAGAAACTCACTTGCTGAAAAACCAGGCGTCGCTACATCGGCAATGACCAGATCCGGCTTTTTTTCATGGAGATATGATTGTGTCTGGGAACCATCTGGCGTGGCATCCACCAGGAAGCCTAACGCTTCAAAAAACCGGACATATTCCATTCTCTCTTTAGGATTTTCAAGTATAATAAAAATTCTATGTCCTGGCATATTTTTTTATTCCTTACCCCACTATAGCCTGACGGTTTATCGACAACTCACTAAAGGTTGATGTCAGTCTCATATACCACACCAACTGACACCGTTAAAGATGAAGATACCAGATAATCTCTGTAAGGTAAAAATTCTTTCTAGAATTCTCCAACAATTCTTTTTCATTACACTGATTGTAAAATTATTCGTATAAATTTTCAGCTTTATCTGCTTTGTAAATATACTAGAAGAACTTTTATGACACAAGTGGGACTTAACTCTCCTCTTTATGAATTTTGAACCGTTTCCGCTAATTCAAGTGTATTCAACCGCTGTTGAGCAAGCCTGGCCCAAACCGAATCATAAGATGAAACGACTTGTTTAAACGCTTCTTTTGCCTTTGGAATGATATTCCCCTTCTGGTATGCATCTCCCAACAAAAACCCTATATTTGCTTTTTCCCTGTCGCTTTCCGAAAATCCGAGCGCTTTTAAATAAGCATCTGCTGATTTCACATATTTTTTAAGAGCGATATAGGTTCTTCCCAACTCTTTATAGGCAAACGCTAAAGAATCATAATTCTCTCCTGAAGCAAGCGCAATATCCTTTATGGCTTTTTCCCGAAGCGTTGAAGCGGTCTTCAGATCTCCTTTTTTTTCATATACATTTGAATGCATCATGAGTATCCTGCCTTTATCCAAAGGCTTTTTTGATATGTTATATGCTTCATTAAATTTTGCAGAAGCTGATTTATACTTCTTTTTCTCAAGATAGATATTTCCTGCCCGGGACAATGTTTCAACACGATTCCTACTCTTATAAAATCGCTTTGAAAATGCATTGAACAATTTAAGTGCATCGTCATCTCTCCCGGATTCATCCATGGCTACACCCAGACCAAAAAGCAATTGTGCTGACCTTGAAGATCTTTTATATTGTTTATAGGCATTAATCAAATGATTAAAAGATTGCTCATACAGGTTTGCCTGAAGGTATGCCAACCCGACACTCAGCGCTATTTTCCTGCTCCCCATTCGATCGATTCTTGTGTGTTCAAGTTCATATCTATTTAATATCTTTGTATATTCATCCTCTTTTAATTGTTTTTTGAATAATGCCTCATATGCCCTTTGCATTAATTTAACAGCCTCATATCGCAATCCTCTCGGATGAGTTGACAGCAGGTCTTCTATTTCTTTTATGCATTTATTATATTCACCATTTTCCTGATAGATTTCAGCAAGGCGCATCATGGCAATTCTGGCATATTTGTTTTCAGGAAATTTTGCTTTCACCATTTTATAGATTTCAATTTTGTCCTTATCTTTTTCCAGATATCGTGCGATACCGATTGAACTTGCAATGTACCCTTCAGAATCAGGATATTTCTCCCTTACCAGCTCATAAACTTTGATTGCTTTCTCTTGATTGTTCTCCATACCATATGTATCGCCGACCTTGCTCAAAATAACATCACGGCCGTCAATGTCAGAAAATAAATTTAAAACACGCGTTAAATTTTCTCTGGCAGCTTTACTCTGTCCAATTTCAAAATACGAATTCCCTATATGCAGTAACAGCTCATGAGACGCGTAAACTTTCTTTGCATCTGATTCTACCACATAGTTTAAAACTGTTAAGGTATCAATGTACTGCCTTTTTTTAAAAAGAGCTTTCCCGTAACCAATACCTGCTCTTGAAATATAATTGTTCTCAACAGTATCCTCAAACACCTGTTTATAATATCGTAATGCTTTTTCTTGATATCCTTTCTGATCGTAAATATCTGCTAAATGATACATCACTTCAGAAAGCCCGGGATATTCTAAATACCCCTGTTTAACAATGTTGAAATATCCTTCGGCCGCCGACAGGTTATTCAGCTGCTTTTGAATCATTCCGATGGCAGAATATCCAAACGGAAGTAAAGATGATTTAGGATAGGACACCAGGGCATCCTGGAACAGTCTTTCTGCTTTTATCAATTGTGCGAAATCCGTTTTTTCAACTTCTTTATAAAAGGCATATGCTTTTAAGAAATATGCCTGTTCAAGACAGGAAAAATTTTCCTGAAAAATATATTGGTCCAACACCTCAAATGCGTCTTTATTCAGCCCTTTTACAAGAAGGAGTATGGCATTATTAATCTGTTTTGAACCACATTCTGATCCATCTATGATACGTGCAAGGTCACTGATATCCCCTTTATATTTGCTTTGCTCTCTTCTTGGTGGTACATATGCTGGTGGTGTTATACTTTTGACACTTTTTTTAGGAGGCGTCTCAACAGCTGGTTTTGATTTTTCTGATTTCACCGGCGGCTGAACCTTTTCTTTTTTAAGTAATGGCTTTTCGATTGGCTTTGGCGGTTCAACCACTTCTTTTTTTACGACCTCTTTTTCAGGTGTTTCTGCCGTCTCTTTTAATGGCTCTGATACAATATCTTTCTTTTCAGTCATCGGTACGACAGGCGGCGGCGTTTTTCCCTCTTTTTTTGTTTTCTTCTCTAAATGGATGGTAAAGCTTGAATCTGAAGGTTGAAATCCAGAATCAATATATCCATATGGTTGATGGCTGGTTAAAACAACTGCAACAACATTTCCGCCCAGCTGTTCTACACCGATATGCTTGATACCTGACTTCTCTTTTCCCTGTATTATAAATCCTTTTCCAAGGCTGACGTTTTTCAAGGCAACCAAAAGTTCTCTTTTCTCAACTTGCACGACCTTGACCGGAATGGAGTCTGTTATAAAAAATTTTACAGAAAATGGGGTGTGCTGGATTTGTATCTTCTTTATGATTGCTTTGTCCGCTATTGCCAAATAAGGGGAAAAACACAAGATAAGTATGGATATGGCCAGGACCTGCAAAAATTTTTTTAGCTTTTCGTTTGATTTGCTCATAATCTTTACTTTGCTTTAAGGATTTATAATCATATTATGATGCCATGTCATAAATTTAAGCAAGTAGTATGCCATATCATAGCTGTTTAACCCTATAATAGCAGATCAAACCAGGGAATTAAAGTATTGATTCACGATTGACATGTTCACTCAATGAATCAGCAGAGAATAGATGTGATGAATCAATTAAAAAAATGTCAAAATAATGACACAAGCAGCGCTTTAGAAAATAGGCATTTCACTTTCTTGACCTATATTCATTTTTTTTATTTTTTCTACGAGAGTTGTTCTGTTCATTTTCAACAGCTCAGCAGCCCTGGCTTTTACCCATCCTGTTTCATTCAGGGCATGTTTTATCAAAGATCTTTGATATTGGTCCACGGCCTGATTAAACCCAATACCATTGTTAAAGACAGACGAAACAGAAACTGTCGTGTTTTGGGGTGAGTTATTGGTGATGTATTCAGGCAGTTCATGAATATCAATGATTGGGTCTTCAACCAGCACAGACAATCTTTCAATTAAATTTTCAAGTTCCCTTATATTTCCAGGCCAGTCGTATTGCAGCATTGCCTGCGTTGCTTTTTCTGAAAAAGTCTTGACGTTATATCCGCCGACCCTTTTGGTTAAATTGTTTTGAAAAAAATCAGTTAACGACAGGATATCGTCTCTGCGCTCCCTTAAGGGCAGGATATCGATAGGGATAACGTTAAGACGGTAGTATAGATCTTCTCGAAACGCGCCCTTTTCAATTGCCAGGGGGAGATCTTTATTGGTAGCTGAAATAACTCTGATATCAACTTCAATGGTTTCGGTTCCTCCGACACGTTCAAATTTTCTTTCTTGAATGGCCCTTAAAAGTTTCACTTGCAGTTCAGGGCTCATATCACCTATTTCATCTAGAAAAATGGTTCCTTGGTCTGCAATTTCAAACCTCCCGATTCTAGATCGATGTGCACCAGTGAATGCCCCTTTTTCATGTCCGAATAATTCACTTTCAAGCAGTTCTCCAGGGATAGCGCCGCAATTAATAACCACCATGGGGCCTTTACATCTTGAGCTGTTTTTATGAATAGCTCTGGCAATTAGTTCTTTGCCAGTGCCGCTTTCGCCCGTGATAAGCACAGAAGAATCAACTTTTGATACCTTTCTTGCGGTATCAAGGACCTTTAACAGCCCTTTACTAACACCGGCTATTCCCTTCCGATCAAAATTTTTGGGGCCGGACGCCGAAGTTTGATTAACTCCGGTTTTGTTTTTAGCAGATGTTGAGGCGATTATCATTTTAAAATCTTTTCAAGCTTGTCAGAGATTGCTTCAGCTGTAAACGGTTTAACCACATAGTTTGAAACGCCTGCCTGAACAGCTTCAATAACATTTTGCTTTTGGGCCTCTGCTGTAACCATTAAAAAAGGCACATTTTTATAGTTATCGCTTGCTCTCACTTTTTTTAAAAGCTCAAGCCCTGTCATTTTCGGCATATTCCAGTCAGAAATAACCAGATCAATGCCCTGCTCTTCCAACACTTCCCAGGCAGTTGTACCATCATCAGCTTCTACAAGATTTTTAAAACCAAGCTGCTTCAAAATGTTTTTCAGAATACGGCGCATGGTAGCAAAATCGTCAACAATCAAAACTTTGATGGATGTGTCCATTGCCTCATTTTCCTCCTTCTATAGATTTAGGCTCTCTTTTATCTTTCAAAGCATACTTCAATTGTAAAGTCTCCATTATCAGTGTTAAAGGGAATTGCAATTTTAGGTCCTTCTGAATAATGAATGATACTATGTTCTTTTCCAGTAATTACTGAGGGAATGGCGGCTTTAAAAACCTTTCCCATCTCTTCAAGTTCCCGCCTTGCCTGACCTGAAATCATATTTGTCAATTCGCCTACAGCATCAGCAATTTCATGGTTCAGTTCCGTCATGGTTTCGCCGAACATATTGGACACCACTGTTAAAATACATTTCTCCTCAAAGGTTACGGATATTGTTCCGTTTGCAACACCTGTCAGACCTAAAATGCCTGATACATCTCCCACGGCCACATCATCCATTTTAAGATATGGCTTGCCGGCATTCACAGTCACAAATGCCATTGTTTCCAAGACATTAATCGTTGCATTAATAAAAGGGTTTACAAGTTTAACATCCATAATGCTTGCCTTTTATTCACTTCAAACCCACAACCAGTTACTCATCAACACTATTATAATACACGATATTTTTCAGATGAGAATAGGTATCTATATCCATTGAATCAAATTCTATTCCCATTCCATTGCTACTGTTTCTTACCACAGTACCTTTTATCATCAGCTCAATTTTATCTATCCCTCCGGTGAGGCAAATCCTGATTGAACATTTTGTTCCTGAAGAGAAACTATTCTGTGTTGTTACAAAGATCCCTTTAAGGCTTAAATCGTTTGAATTTCCATCGAAATTTATCTTTTCACCGCCTGCCTCAAGCGCTACTTTGATTGCTGTTGTAAATCCTACTCTGGAATGTTTGCGTCTATCGTCTTTTCTGGAAACAACCATGGTAGAATTACTCCATGCTTTTTCTTTTTATGCGGTTAGTTTTAAACTCAAAGTAGCACATTTTAAACCAAGGCTCAACCCATTAAAAATCATCTGGAAGCTCTTTGTCTGCGACCATTAGGAACGCTTTTACCGCTTCTGGATCAAACTGTGTTCCGGAGTTCTCTTTTATAATATTGATAACTTGCGTTTTTTCCATCTTTTTTCTATACGCCCTATCCGAAGCCATGGCATCAAACGCATCAGCAACACCAAGAATTCTTGCTAATTTCGGGATATCCCTTCCTTTTAAACCATCAGGATATCCTTTGCCGTCAAAGCGCTCATGATGGTGACGGATAATTTCCATCTCGCGATCCCATAACCCTAACTTGCTGATGATATCTGCACCAATGACGGGATGCTCCTTGATCTCTTCATATTCTTCATCTGTCAGCCGGCCGGGTTTAAGAAGGATATCATCCCTGATCCCAATTTTACCGATATCATGAAGGCTGCCGGCAAAACTGATAATATCAAGTTCTTCCTCTGTACAGCCCATTTCCTGAGAAATCATATGGGCATATTTTGCAACTCGTGTTGAATGTTTCCTTGTATACAGGTCTCTTACCTCCAGGGCCCTTACAAACGCATATAATGTAGAAAAAAGGTTGTCATAAATATTTTCATATAGAGCGATATTTTCAATGGCTGACGCTGCTTTCTGCGTAATAAAGCTCATATAGTACAGGTCTTTTTCATTAAAAATCTTATCCCCCCTAAATGAAAAGGCACTGGCAATGCCAAATATTTTTTCCCTGATTTTCAACGGTACGATCATCAAAGAATGAATCACATCATCCAAATGCTCATTTTTCCCTGAACCTGATATAAGGCAAGGGTTGTGATCTGTGCTTAAAACATCCAGTATAAACTCATTCGCTTTTTTTGAAAGGTCTTTTCCAAATAAGGATCGAACGGTTTCATCTTCAATACCACAATCGGTAGCTGCAACTTGAACCAGTGATCTATCCTGATCTGAATAAATATGAAAATAGACCTTGTCTGCCTTTAACTCCTCAACCCCCAGATCCACAACTTTATTAAAAATGCTATAGCTTGAATCCGTGGCTGAAAAATCTTCCATTACACGATTCAATGTATTGACTTCATCAACCCGCTCCAGCAGTTCCTGGTTCAGTTTTTTTAATCTTTCTTTACGATCAACCTCTTCCTTTAAAATCAAATTTTCTACAAACAGCTCACGTTCCCTCAAAATCCGTTTAAGGGTTAATTCCATCTGTTCTAAATTAACAGGCTTTATCAGGTAATCCACAACGCCGTTTTTTAATGTCTGAATAGAATTTTCCAATGAGGGATATCCTGTCATTATCACCACAGGAAGCGTACTTTCTATCTGCCGTATGTTCTCAGCTAATTCAAGGCCATCCATCTGGGGCATATTAATGTCTGTGAACACGCATCCGATTTTCACCTTTTTCAAAACCGAAAGTGCTTCAATACCATTAACAGCTGTATAGACTTCATACCCTTTTCTTTGGAAATATCCTTCTGTTACATCCAGAATGCCTTCCTCGTCGTCAACCACTAAAATTTTTATCGGGTCGTTTCTCATCTTTTGTTTAATACCAGTTTTGGACATTATAATTAAGTTATCCGCTAAATGTATATTAAACCATTTATTTTATCAACAAAAATCACCTCTCTGCCATCAAACCTGAATATATGAATATAGTTCGTAAAAAAATAAAATTTTCTAAATTATATTCTTGACATTACTTAAATTCAAGAATATTATACTAAAAAAATGAATTTTAATAAATTTTTAAAAGGCCGGTAGCAATGGATAAAGTTGATCTGCAAATCCTTCAGATTTTACAAAAAAAAGCCAGGGTGCCCAATGTGGAAGTTGCCAGGAAAATAGGGATGGCTCCTTCTGCTGTTCTGGAACGAATTAAAAAGTTGGAAGCGCAAGGCATAATAGAAGGATATGAAGTTCGCCTCAATCCAGAAATGTTTAATTGCTCAATGGTGGTTTTCATCCGGATCAAGGTCAGCGCACCTGCAAAACTGGAAAAAATTGGTAAATCTTTATCAAAAATAGAACAGGTGCAGGAAGTACATTATCTTGCTGGAGACGATTGCCTGATGTTAAAGCTTCGCGTATCGGAAAATAATGAGCTTGAACACATTTTGAGAACCAAAATTACATGTTTTGACGGTATAAAGGATACAAAAACGTTCATAGCACTTTCTACATACAAGGAAAGCGCTAAAATAAAATTAAATGAAATACCCTAAAAGGAACTATATTTACCATGCCGATGTCAGATTCTTACAAAAAAAGACTTTCTAAAATACTCCCCCAAATTGTAAAAGCATTTGGAACTCCGTTCCACATTTATGATGAAAAAGGAATTAATGAAACTTGCTGTAAACTAAATGCAGCGTTTAAAGATATTGAAGGATTTAAAGAATTCTTTGCTGTTAAAGCCTTACCCAATCCATCCATAATGAAGCTTATGCAAAAAGCAGGGTTCGGGTTTGATTGCAGTTCGACACCTGAAATAGAACTTTCCAGAAAAATCGGGGGTCAGCATGACGATATCATGTTTACATCAAACAATACAAGCGAACATCAGTTTGAAACTGCATTGAAAAATGGTGGGTGTATCCTGAATCTGGACGATATCTCCTTAATTTCAAAACTGACCGACACACCAGACCTGATCTGTTTCAGGTACAACCCAGGGGCCAGAAGAAAAGGAAACAAGATCATCGGCAATCCTGTTGAATCAAAGTATGGTGTCAGTCATGATCAGATCATAGACGCATACAGCCGGTCTTTAAATATAGGGATTAAACGGTTTGGTATCCACACCATGCTGGCATCCAATGAATTGAATTACGAGTACATGGTTGAAACAGCACGAATGCTTCTGGACATTGTAAGTTTGGTATACAAAAAGTTAGACATCACCTTTGAATTTATTAATATCGGAGGGGGACTGGGCATCCCCTACATGCCTGACGACACTCCTTTTGACCTTGATGCCATGGCAAATGAAATCACGCATCTTTTTAAACAATTCAAAGAACAAAACAGATGGGTTCCTAAATTATATATGGAAAGCGGCCGATATATTACAGGCCCGCATGGCGTTCTCGTCACTTCGGTGATTAATCATAAAAATATTTATAGAAAATACATCGGTGTTGACGCTTCCATGTCAGCCCTTATGCGCCCTGGCATGTACGATGCGTATCATCACATCCATATTCATAATAAAGAAGAGGACCAGCAGTTGGAAAAGGCAGATGTGGTTGGAGCTTTATGCGAGAATATTGACAAATTTGCCGTTCAGAGAGACTTGCCGGAGACAGTTGAAGGCGATATTCTGGTTATCCATGACACCGGTGCCCATGGCCATGCAATGGGGTTTAATTACAATGGTCATTTAAGGCCAAAGGAATTATTACTGAAAGAGGATTCAAGCGTTGAACTGATCCGGAGAGCTGAAACCATGGAGGATTATTTTTCAACACTCAGTTTTGAACCAAAAACCTTAACAGTTACAAAATAATAATACTTGAAATGGAATACTGTATCATACTGACAACTTGTCCGGATGAAACTGAAGCTGACAAGCTTGCCTCAAAGCTTATAAAAGAAAAACTGGCAGCCTGTGTTCAACTGACACCCATCAAAAGCTACTACACATGGAAAAATGAACAGCATATTGATCCAGAAATCAAACTGGTTATCAAAACAAGATCCAAGTTGTATGAATCTGTTGAACAATTTATTAAAAAACACCATAGTTATGATGTTCCTCAAATTGTTCAAGTAATTATAAACGAAGGATCTGATCAATATCTTGACTGGATAGATGAAAACACTGTGGATTAATTTTGTATTTGATCTGACAGATGGTGTCTGAAAATTTCAATTTAAAGTTACCACACTATCCTGTGGCAGGGTTCCAATTAAAAATCTGACACTTAATACCATTATTGTTCACCATTTGGATCAGCATCAGAGTGTTCAAAGGGAATAGAAAAATCATAGGTAGTTTTTGCAATTTTCAACGGAATAAGTTACTTCTAATCCAAACGTCAAGATATATAACACTAATTAGGGTTAATAGAGTGAAAAAAATTTGGGATGCAGTGACACAAATTGGAGTTACTAAAGAAACTGACTCAAACACAGCCAGAAGAATTACTTATGTGAATTATATTGCTTTACTTGGAATAACCTATCCAAGTATGAGGATATTGCTTAGCACAGATAATATTCCATACTGTTTTAAGCTCTTTGTTGCCTTGTTATTGTCAACAATTACACTTCTCCTTAATAAATTTCAGTATTATGGAGCCGCAAAAATATGGTCACTTCTATTTTACAGTTCATCCATTACTTTTTTTGCCTATTTCTATCTTGGCGGATTAAATGGAGGTGCTTATGTTGTACTATTTAGTTTATTGCCTTTACCTTTCCTTTTTTTTGAAATAGATCAAAAATTTCATATACTTTTGAGTATGGTGTTAATAATATTTTGTTTTATCCTTTTGATCGTTCTTCAATACATCCATCCACTTGCAATTTCAGTAGAACTTGACATGAAAATTGTCAATATTTCGACAATCTCTTTAACGATTTTACTAATAGTACTAATTACTTGGAATTTTTCTTCAACTAATGCCAAAGCGGAGCAGATGCTACTATCTGAGAAAGAAAAGATAGAAGCTGTGAATTTGAATTTACAAAAAGCACTTAATGAAGTTAAAACTCTAAAAGGCTTGGTACCCATCTGCTCCATGTGCAAGAAAATACGAGATGATAATGGATATTGGAACCATCTGGAAACATACATCGAAAAACATTCCGATGCATCATTCAGTCATGGTATGTGTAATGAGTGTAATGATAAATTATATGGTAAGGAAGATTGGTACATTAAGAGGAAAAACAAAAAATAATAATGAGCAATCTGTCTATTATTGACCATCTTGTATCGATATTCCCAGACCACCACATCTTGTATGTCTATAAAAAATATCTTTTAAAATTGAATTGAATCTTTCTGACATTTATTGTCAGGTCAGATGGCTGCTGTTTTATCTTTTACAGATATAATCTTGCTTAAGATTTCTTTTCCATCATCAATCTTTATTTCATTTTTTTCCCTGCTTTTTGTATTTTCCAAAAAGATTAGGTATGTAATAAATCAGATATTTTTCAATTAATTGTGAAAAAGGAAAACAAAATGGAAGCGCAAAGAACAAGACCAATGTTTGTGGCATATTGTCAGACAAGACAGAATAAGTACAAAGATGAGATATGGCCAAATTATTTTTCCTTTCCGCCTAAAGTTGGGGATTTTGTTGAATCACAGAACGGAGAAAAATTAGAAATAGTCTCGATCATTCACGCTGCCAGGTTCTCCAAGGGGAAATATGGTAATACCCAGTCACCAAAGGCGATTCTTGAATTGGAATAGCGTCCTGGCGCCCGGTGTGTGCAATCGCTTGTTTACCCGTTATCTGTGTCATCGTCCCCCTAACACTCTGTGAGGTGTCATTTATTTGAGCTGACACCCTTTTTTAAAACTGGATTTGATAAAAAACATACTTACTTTTTAAACATGGCAGTTTTACAGGCAGGACCGCATGATGCCATTTCCAGTTCACTTTAAAAGGAGGATGCCATGACATATGAAGAATTGTTAAAAAAATATAAGACAAAAGAGGTTTTTATATATGGAAAAAGTGTTATTCATCTCGTTGATATGAAAACATATGTCGAATCTGATACGGTAAAAACTGATTTTATTTTTCACACTGACCGCAATCGGCGGGGTGTTATTAAGATTGCACATGAGGTTAAGGACTAAAGATAAAAAGATAGAACATAATAAAACCTTTTTGAAAGTGAATCTTATCAGACAAAAACACTAAAAATGCAGTTGAACATCTGCCTTGCTCTGAGTCTCTTTCAATTGTATAATCAGATCCATGGTTAAGTGATTGCATCTGACGATTCGACAATTATTCGGGTAAAATTAATTTTGGATTAACTGAAAGCTTCATGAAAACAAAACCGGTAATTTTATTTTTCATCTGCAGTCTTTTTATACAACTTCTACTTCCTTATAAGGTGTTTTCTAAGGCTGCCATTTCTGCTGATGATTTAATTTACCTGACTGAAAACTTTCCCCCACACAATTATATGAAGAATGGATCAATCGACGGCGTTTCAGTTGAAATACTTGAGCTGATCTGGAAGAAAATGGGGGTTTCAAAAACAAAGAGTGATATTGCATTAGTCCCATGGGCAAGGGGCATAAAACGGCTGGAAAATGAACCCAATATTGTATTGTTCGGTATGGGGTTTTCGCAGGATAGAGCAAAAAAATTTCATTGGGCCGGGCCATATTTTTCTCAAACCATTTCCCTGATTGCCAAAAAAGAAAAAAAGATCAGGATAAATACCATTGATGATGCAAAGGCTTTTCAAATAGGAGTGGTCCGGGAAGATATCGGCCAGCAGACGCTTTTAAAACTAGGGTTTGACTCTTCAAAACTTGACTTATCAAGTGATATTGACATGCTGTTTCGATTATTCAAATACGAAAGGTTCGACTTGATCTGTTATGTTGAGAATGTCTTTTTTGATTATGCCGGGCGGCAGGATATCAACGGGATGCTTTTTGAAACAGTTATTCAGATAGTCAGTACAAACTCAGGGTTTGGATTCAGCAAAAAGATTCCCGTATCTTTAATAAAACAGTTTCAAACCGCACTGGATCAATTAAAAGAGGAAAATGCCATAGATATCATTTTAAAAAAACATGGTCTGGAATAATTTCAAGCCCTGCAAATAATCATATTCTCTTATTTTTACTGTACATTGCTCAAATTTTATTTAATAATTGGCTCACGTATTCACCATTAAAGGTTTGGCAGGAGACATCCAATGAATCTTAGGGACATCTACCCTGAAAAAGTATTAACTGCAAAAGAAAGCGTCAAATTAATCAACAATGGCTCCAGGGTCTTTCTCGGCACAGGGTGCGGTGAACCCCAAACTTTAATCAAGGCGATGATAGAAGACTTATCTATCCAGGATATTGTCATTTACCAAATGCTGTCATCTACCCTTTCAAAGTATGTTAATGATGAAAATTTTCTTTCAAGATTTTCCATTAAACTATTTTTTATCTCAATTTTAATGCGGCAGTCCGCTTTTGAAGGAAAGATCGATTATATACCTGTTTATTTGTCTCAGATTCCTGAATTATTTTCAAACCACGAAATTGGTCTTGATGTTGCACTGATTCAAGTCAGCCCACCGGATGAGCATGGATACTGCAGCCTGGGAATCTCTGTTGATATTACGCTTTCCGGCATGAAAAATGCTGAAATTGTTATTGCCCAGGTGAATTCTGAAATGCCCAGGACCTGGGGCGACAGTATTGTACATATTGATGAAATTGATTTTCTTGTAGAACACAATGAGCCGCTCCTGGAATCTCTGCCGGAAATGAAAAATCAGAAAATTATTGAAAGAATCGGCCATTATGTCAATACACTTGTCGATGATGGTGCAACTTTGCAGATTGGATTTGGTCATCTGCCGGATGCTGTCGTCACTTACCTGTCTGATAAAAAAGACCTGGGGATTCATACACAGGTCATTACAGACGGACTTCTGCCGTTGTTTAAAAACAAGGTCATTACCAATAAAAAGAAATCATATCTCCAGGACAAGGTAATTGCTTCCCTGTGTATGGGATCAAAAGAGCTGTATGATTATGTTGACAATAACCCCATATTTTATTTTAAATCTTCTGAATTTGTAAATGACCCCAATATCATTGCTAAAAATGATAATTTTATATCAATCAGTTCTGCGCTTGAAGTGGATTTAACAGGTCAGGTTTGTACTGATTCAAAAGGGTACCTTTTCTACAGTGGTATTGGAGATCAAGTGGATTTTATCAGGGGCTCTTCCATGTCAAAAGGAGGGTTTTCCATTATCATTATTCCTTCAACAGCCCAGAATGAAAAAGTATCAAGGATTGTACCGCATTTAAGTGAGGGCGCAGGTGTAGCAACCACAAGGGGGGACATAGACATTATTGTGACCGAATACGGCATTGCTGAAATGCGTAGAAAAAGTATCTATCAGCGGGTGATGGAGCTTGCCAGAATTGCGCATCCAAAATTTCGAAAAAACCTTATAGAAGAGGCAAAAAAAAGACATTATATTTTTCCGGATCAATTACCGCCGACTACCCAGGATCTTCTTTTTCTGGATCAGTATCTTTACTCTTTAAAATTGTCCAATGGGAAAAATGTTGATTTCAGACCTCTTTTACCATCAGATGAATTTGAATCCAGACATTTTTATTACTCATTACAGGAAGATTCTATTTACTATAGATTTTTCAATAAGCGTAAAGTTTTTTCCAGGGATATGCTCCAGAAACAATGGGCCCAGGTTGATTATAGAAGAAATATGACCATCATCGGATTGATGCAGTTGGGCAAAAGGAAACAGATTGTGGCTATTGGCTCCTACGCTGAAGCTGACAAGGACTCCGCTGAAGTGGCATTCCTCGTTAAAGAAAAGCTTCATGGAATGGGGATAGGATCCTTTTTGCTTGAAATTCTTGAAACCATTGCAAATGAAAATCAATACAAACAATTTACTGCAACAGTTTTGGCTGAAAACCAAAAAATGATCAATGTCTTTCAAAAAAGATACCCGTCTGCTAAATTTTTAAGAAGCGGTAGTGGTGAAGTAGAAGTAGAAATGCTCTTTAACACTGAAAAAGAATCATAACCTTCCTCAGATTACGGTTAAGACAATTTTTTCTTTTTTAAATTCAGTTCTGGAAAATCCCAGTAAAAATATTCCTTTATCCCTTCTCCCGGCAGATTATCCTGTTTATTCACTTCAATCTGTCTTAACTCGATTCGTCTGATCTTTCCGCTGATGGTTTTAGGGACTTCAGGAACAAACTCTATGATTCTCGGAATTTTAAACCTTGGTAAAATCGTAATGGTATGTTTGAAAAGTTCCAGTGCCAGTTCTCTAGATGCCTTATAACTTTTAGTTAAAATGACATAGGCTTTCACTAATTGATATCGGTGGGGATCTGGAGAACCGATGACAGCTGCTTCTGCAACTGCCGGATGCTCCATTAGTGTACTTTCAACCTCAAAAGGCCCTATTCTGTGGTCAGAGGATTTAATCACATCATCTGCACGTCCTACATACCACCAATATCCTTCATCATCAAAAAATGCCCTGTCACCCGTATAGTAATAATTATCAACAAAAACTGAACTCATTTTTTCAGGGTTCCCAATATATTCTGAAAAAAGACCAATGGCGCGCCATCGATCCAGTTTTATTACAATGTGGCCCTCCTGGCCTGGCGTGCTGATCTCATTGCCTTCACTATCCGCCAATGCCATATCATACATAAAGGAAGGAACACCAAAAGATCCGGATTTTATTTTGCCTTCTATCCATGGAGGGTTTCCTATCATGGCAGTCGTTTCAGTCTGACCGTAATAGTCTCTGATCTCTGTTTGTGTATGCCTTTTCCATTTGTCAATTATTTCAGCACTTAACGGTTCACCCGCACTGATAGACTGCTTCAAATTCGAAAGGTTAAAAGAATCAAGATTCATGTTCACAAACATTCTCCAAGCGGTTGGCGGGGCACAAAATGTTGTTACTTTATGTCTTGAAATGGCATCTAAATACTGTTCTCCATCCAGAAGTGAATATTTAAACCCGGATGTTGTTGCACCCACATTAAACGGTGCGAAAAAGCTGGACCATGCCCACTTTGCCCACCCAGGCGCACTTAAGTTGTGGTGGATGTCATCGGGCTTAATCCCTGTCATAATCGTTGTTGATAAATGACCGACCGGGTATGAGACTGCTGTATGCCCAACCCTTTTAGGCAGTCCTGTTGTACCTGAGGTGAAAAAGCAGAATAAAATATCATTGGATCTGGTTTTCGCTGCCTCAGCCTCAGTGGATTCAGTTTCAACAGCATCAAAACTGATCCAGCCTTGTTTTTTGCCCATAACCAATTTGAGTTTTGGTGCAACACGGGTTTCCTCAACAGCCTTATCTATTAAACCGGCAGATGACTCGTCTGCAAGTATGATATCAGGAGAATAGGTTTCAAACCTGAATTCCAGTTCTCTTTGTGTCATTGTTGTTGCAGTTGGAACAGACACAATACCCGCTTTAATGCCTGCAAGTCCTGCAACCCAGTTTTCAGGCAGTACAGGACTCATCATATACAGGTTATTCCCTTTTTGAATGCCTGCTTTTTTAAACAGGTTAATTAGCTGGTTTGCTTTATCAGACAATTCTTTAAAGGTATATGTTCTGGTCTCAAGCGTAGCAATATCGGTCCAGATCAGGGCCTTTTTATCTGGATTTTCATGAACATGCAGTGTTTCAAAAATCTCATGTGCCCAATTAAAATATTCAGGCATTTTCATGCTGTTTAATTTCGATAACAGCCGTTTGGCACAATTTTCTTTTTCCAAGGTATTTTCCATCAAATTGATTTGGACCACCTCTTTGAAAAGCTCTTTCATCCCTTTAAAACACTCCTTGCAATCTGTTTTAATGTTATATATAAGCTTAGACCAAAAACACTTGGTTGTATAAGTTATCACAATAATGTTTGTCAAAGTTTTTTTCTTAATTTTATGAATTAACCCCTTATTTTAGTTACGCTATTGTTCATGGGAAACAAACAGATTACATTAATTCTTGCTCCGCTCCAGGGATTTACAGATGTCACCTATCGAAATGTTTTTTCTCATCATTTTTCAGGCTTAGATGAGGCAGTCGCGCCCTTTATTTCAACCATGGGCCAGAAAAGGTTGAAACCGTCCCGGATAAAAGATGTTGACCCAGAAAATAACAAAACCCTTTTTGTCATTCCCCAAATCCTTGGAAATGTTCCCAGGGACTTTATATTCCTGGCAGATCATTTATATGACATGGGCCACAAAAAAATTAACTGGAATTTAGGCTGCCCTCATTCCAAAATTGCCAAAAAAAACCGCGGTTCAGGACTTTTAATGTATCCTGAAAAAATTGATGCGTTTCTTGAAACTGTTCTGCCCAAAATTTCAAATACACTATCTATAAAGTTAAGGCTGGGCAGAAAATCAAAACAGGAAATCTTCAATCTTTTACCTGTCCTGGACAAATACCCTCTGGATGAAATCATTCTCCATCCAAGAACCGGGATTCAGATGTATGAGGGAACGTCAGACCATGATGCTTTTGAGCAGGCCTTGTCCTGCAGCCGGCATCAATTTACTTACAATGGCGACATCATAGATTCAGACTCATTTTTTACGGTCCAAAAAAAATTTTCAACCATCAACAGGTTCATGATCGGCCGTGGCATGCTTCGAAATCCCTTTCTTGGAGAAAATATAAAGAGGCTCCCTCAAACTAAGGACAAGCTTTTACGGCTCAAAAAATTTCATGACGACCTCTTTAATGCCTATGAAAAAATTTTCTCAGGTCCAGGACATCTGACGGGAAGAATGAAAGGATTCTGGACGTATTTAGGCCCTTCATTTGACAACAGCAAAAAAGGGTTAAAAAAGATTTTAAAAGCCACCTCTATTCCTAAATATCAGACGGCTGTAACTGCTTTTTTCAATTCCGGATATAGATTTCTTGAATAAATAGGGGTTTTTACCTATTGAATTTACTACGTTTTTTTTATTATAAATCAAATAAACTATTTATGATATAAAAACATGGAGAAAATAAGTGAATAAGCTTAAATTAATCGAGACCCTTAAAGACAGATGCAATCTAACCCAAACAGATGCCACCAGTATTGTAAACTTATTTTTTTCTGAAATGGCCGACGCACTCGCAAAGGGAGAGAGGATTGAACTCAGAGGGCTGTGGTCTTTTTATTTAAAAGAATATAAATCCTATACTGGAAGAAATCCAAAAACAGGGGAAATTGTTAAAGTCGCTTCAAAAAAGCTTCCTTTTTTTAAGTGTGGAAAAGAATTAAAAGAAAGAGCTGATTTCCCACCCAATTAGACCGCGTATTGTCCTGTTGAATTCATTTTTTATATTATTTTTACAAGAAGTGTATTGCCCCCCCCTTGTATATTGACAATAATGATTTACTATATGAGCAAATTCAGGGGACCGTGTGCTGTTTCCTCAAGAAACATCACAGGTTTTTAAAATGACGCGTCTAAATTGACGCCTTTGTAATGATAATATTGGAGTTTTAAAAATGGTTCAAAAAATTAAAAATATTCTTTTTGCTTCAGATCTTTCCGTTGATATGAAACTGGTATTTGAACATGCCGCGCTATTGGCGTTCAGCCAGGATGCAAATATAGTTGTCCTTCATGTTATGGAAGAAAATCAACAGTCGGAAAAACGGATCCGTATGGCTTTTGGCGAAGAATTATATGAGAATATAAAATCAGGTCATAAAGAGGGTGCCAAAAATATTCTCTTGGGGAAAAATGTTGATGCGTTAAAAATAAGGCAGGCCATTGCAGGTTTTTTCAAAAAGACGGATCAAAACAAATTTGCACCCGACGACAACGAATTAATCAGCAAAATTCTTGTGGCTGAAGGCCGTTCCATTGCAGATGAAATTGCTGCAACAGCTTTAGAAGAGAATTGCGGGCTGATTATCATGGGATGCAAACAAAAAGGGCTTTTAGCAGACGCCATGGGAGAACATGTTGTCAGAAAAGTACTTAAACGATCAAGTGTTCCTGTTTTAGTCGTTCCTTTCGAAGAAAAATAAAGACTATTGGAAACATATTTTCTTAAGATGTGCCATATACTGCTTCATTCCTCTTAAAAAAATATCATTATGGTTTGCGCCTTTGATTTCTAAAAGCACTTTATCTTTTGACCCACAAGCCTCGAAAAGTGCCTGCCCGTCTGAAAATGGGATGATGTGGTCAAACTGCGCATGAATAATAAGACAGGGGTTTGAAAATACTGCTATTTTATCTATATTTTCAAACCCCTGTTGTTCCTTAAATCCTATTAGACTGGGATTGATGCCAAGCTTTTGCAGCAATGGGGATGCGTAAGCAAACCCACTTTCAATAATCAGACAATCAAAATCTCTATACCGTGTTGCGCAAAGCTCAATGGCTGATGCACTTCCCAAAGACCTTCCCATAACACAAAGCGGACCCGTCAAATTCTCTTTTGATCGATATGTTTGCGTAAATTCAAAAATGTCATGGCAGTCCATCATCATTGATGAAACAGTCGGCATCCCTGTAGATCTTCCATATCCTCTATAATCGACCACAAAAAGATTCAATCCTGCTTCGTTGAAAATCAGGCCAAGCTCATCATAATCTGAAACAATTTCTCCATTACCGTGAAAAAACAATAAAGTGGGTGCCTGCTTATTCACAAAATGGAACGAACCGCCGACCTGGGCATTTTTACCAACTGTTATCATCAAATCTTTTCGCGTATTAGATGTCTGCCGATAGGCTCCTTCAGGGCGGGGATGGAAGAGACAGTTTACTACCTGAGGCTGGTCTAAGACTGAATAATTTTGCTGTTTTGATGGTACCATGCAATTTCCCTCCAAAATAAACTTTTAATTTTTTAATCTTTTCCTCTGGCAAACGTTACAATAGTTCCAATAAATGAAAGAAGGACGCCCACAGCCATTGTCCTTCTAAAACTTATCATAAAGAAAGGTTCCAGCTCTTTGATATAGTTTTCAAGAGTTGATCCATTCGTAAGAACTGAAAAAGAGGTGGTAAAAACTAACCCCGCAAGTGCAACACCAATCACCATTCCTATATTTCTCGCAGTGGCAACAGCCCCTGATGCAATTCCCCGCCGTGATAACGGAACACTGCTCATAATTGCTGTATTGTTTGGAGAAACAAACAATGCGGTTCCTATGCCGGCGACAGCCATCCGCCATAAAATTGGAATCCCCCCCATAGCAGGATGAATGGTCATCATCAAACCCAGAGACACCATCAGCAGAACCATTCCTGACATACACAGCAGTCTCGACCCCACTTTATCATACAACATCCCTGACAGCGGACTGACAAACAAAAGAAATAAAAAAGGGGCAATCATGATAGACCCTGTTTTTGACGCTGAAAATCCGCATGGATACGTCAGGTAAAACGGCATCATAAAAATAATAACAAAAAGTGATGCAAAAAGAAGTGAAGACGCAATAACCGGAAGAACAAACAACCTGATTTTTAAAAGTTTTAAATCAAACAATGGGTAGCTTGACTTTTTTTCATTCATCATAAAACCGATGGAAGAAAGAAAACAAAAGCCTGCCAAAAATAATGTCGGCATTGACACAATTCCCCAATTGGCAAACTGTGTCAAAAAGACAATCAAGCTCGATAAAACAGAAACCAGCAGGACGCTTCCTATGATGTCGACTGGCTCCCGGCTTCCTCTCACAGTTTCTATATCTCTTAAGATATAATATCCAAAAACGGCTGCAATGATTCCAATGGGAATGTTAATATAAAAAATAAATCTCCAGGAAAAATATTCGAGCAGAAATCCGCCGATGACTGGACCGGTGGTAAGGCCTGCTGCCACTGCAGCACCTATCATGCCAAGCGCTTTCCCTCTTTCTTTTGCAGGAAATACATCGACAATCAAAGCAGGTGAACATGCCATCAACATGGATGCACCCCCCCCCTGGAGAGCCCTGGAGGCAATTAAAAAGCTTGGTGTTTTGGCCATCCCGCACAGCCAGGAACCAGCCACAAATATGGTAAACCCCAGCACATAAATGGGTCTTCTGCCGTTAATGTCAGAAAGTCTTCCAAAGGTTAACAGAAAAGAGGAGACAACAATCAGATACATCAAAACAACCCATTGAATCATTTGAATATCTGTTTTCAATTCCTGCATCATATAAGGAAGCGCTACGTTAACAATACTGGAATCCAAGGTTGACATGAAGATTGAGGCAGCAACTAAGATAAAAACATTCCATTTTTTTTCAAATACAGAAGACATATCACCATTCCAATCTTTTCGTACTGCAAAGATTATGTTATATGAAACCAATTGACAAGAAAAATTAACAGCTTTATAAAACCGCTTCATATTAATCAAAGCGCATTTAAGAGGACCTGTGACCACTACCGTAAATGATATTGTTTTAATCTATCTCGAAGATGCGCCTGTATCATTCGCAAGAATTGAGAGCATTTTACCAGACGCTAAAAAAGACTGGTATCATATCAAATTGCTGATGCTCCAGGTTCCATTACAGGTTGTCACCTGGATTTTAAAAGATGATTATATTAATGGTGAAAAGTTTAATATGAACGGCAAACCCATGAGGCTTGAAAAAGTTGAATGCCCTGTCCAGGATATTCCGGCAGCTGAGTTTAAACAATCTTCCAGTAAAGAAAAGGGGGGCAAGCCTGAAATCAAGAAAAAAGACAAGGCTCAGATTATCTCTTTTGACGACTTAAAAAGGAATAATGGTCCAGAAGCGGGATAAGGTTTTATCAGTCTCAAGAAGAACAGATATACCTGCTTTCTATCTTGACTGGTTCATGACCCAGATAGACTTAGGGTATTTCAACGTGACAAATCCTTTCAACAACACCACTAGAACCATTAACGTTTCAAAAGAAAACATCCATTCTATTGTTTTTTGGTCTAAAAATTATGAAAGGTTCATCAAAAAAAAAGCAGGAGACGCATTAAACCGTCTGGGGTTTCATTTATATTTCAATTTTACCATCAATTCCACATCTGATTTACTTGAACCAGGCCTGCCATCGTTAAAAAAAAGGCTCGACCAGTTAAGAATACTTTCAGAAGAGTTTGGATCTCGAAGTATATCCTGGCGGTTTGACCCCATCTGTTTTTTCCGAATGAATCATAAGGGTCCTTTGAAAAACAACCTTTGTGATTTTCAGCATATCTCAGAGAAGGCAGCGCTGCTTAAGATCAAGAAATGTGTCACAAGTTTTTTTGATCCCTATAGAAAAATTGAAAAACGGCTTGATCGATTATCCAGGGTACATCACCAGAAAATTAGGTTCGTTATCCCGTCTCCGGAGAAAAAGAAACAAGTAATCCAAAGGATGGAAACCCATCTGAGAGAAAAAGGATTAGATCTCTATCTTTGTTGTGAAAAAGATTTGTATACAAACCTTAAACCCGATACAACGGTCAAACAGAATTCATGCATTGACGGCCATCTTTTAAGGCGTCTTTATGGCGGGACACCTGACATACAAAAAGACTATGGCCAACGCTCAAAACAAGGCTGTCAGTGCACCAGATCAATCGATATCGGTTCATATGATATGCATCCATGTTCACACAACTGCATTTTTTGTTATGCCAATCCTGAAATCGACACCACCTTAAAAAAAGCTGAAAAACAATGAAAATTAAAAATTTAACCCTTCCTGGAAAAACATTTTTAGCGCCGCTTGCCGGAATCACTAATTTACCTTTCAGGCTTCTGGTTAAAGAATGTGGATGTGCTGTTGTCTGCTCTGAAATGGTCAGTGCCAAGGGGATTTTTTATAACTCTGAAAAAACATTAACGCTTTTAGCTTCAAAACAAAAAGAACAGCCATTGTCCGTCCAATTGTTTGGTTCAGATCCTGAATCAATGGCCAGTGGTGCCAAATTCGTGCAGGACATGGGCACGGCGGACATTATTGATATCAACTTTGGGTGCAGTGTTAAAAAAGTGGTAAAGCAAGGGGCTGGCGTTGCGTTAATGAGAGACCAGAAATTGGCTGGATCCATTTTGAATGCTGTTCGGAAATCAATTGACTTGCCGCTGACAATAAAAATACGATCAGGCTGGGATCAAACTGGCCGGCAGGCATTGGATCTATCTAAGATCGCTGAGGATTCAGGTGTGGATGCAATTGCTGTTCACCCCCGAACGGCCGGTCAGGGGTTTAAAGGTGATGCCAATTGGGATATTATTGCAGCAGTAAAAAATCATCTTTCTATTCCTGTGATAGGGAACGGTGATATCAATAGTGTTGAAGATGCCCAAAAAATGTTCAGTCAGACTGGGTGTGATGCTGTCATGGTCGGTCGCGCTGCATTGAAAAACCCGTTTATTCTTTCTCAAATTGATGATTTTCTTGAAACAGGATCTTATTTTATTCCAACAGAAAATGATATCTTCAGGAAAATGGAGTCCCTGGTTAATATGTATGTGGATTATTTCGGTGAAATACCCGCCTGCAAAATGCTTCGAGGCAGATTATCCTGGTTTGTAAAGGGACTGCCCGGGTGTTCTGCATTTCGTGGTAACCTCTCCAGGATTAACTCAAAAAGCAATGCATTAAATCTTATCAGGGAATTTGAAGCCGGTTTAAAAGAGTAGGCGTATTTCTTTCATATGGTATTTGTGTATAGTTCCTGGTTAACGTGTGCAATCCCGAGTAAATTCAAGGAAAAAATTAATTTTTTCAGCAGGCACACAGATCGTATGCTGCGGGTTAAATTAATTTATGACACTGAAATACGGACTGAAGAGGAGGCTTTATACAGGAACTATTCTCGTTCATAGGCTGCCGTGGCAATTGAACTCACCCCGCCCCTTGGTGTAAATTCGCCGGTGACCTCCATTCGCAGCGGTTTTAGAACCTCAACCAGATCCTCTAAAATTTTATTGACCACATGCTCATAGAACATCCCCACATTTCTGAATTGCAGTAAATAATATTTTAAGGATTTAAGTTCGACAATGGTCTGATCCGGCCTATATGATATAGTAATACACCCATTGTCCGGAAGTCCTGTCATGGGGCATACCGATGTATATTCAGGCTGCTTTATAATAATATCAATGCTTCTCTTTGATTTATAAGCATAGGGTATGGGGTCCAGAATGTCTGCTTTTACGATACTTGGGTCTTCAATTTTATAATTGGTTTTGTATGTTTTATTTTCAATCATGTACTTTTCCCTTATGCGTTATAATAATTATCAAATTCTGAATTTTATCATAAAGAAAATCATGTTTCAATTGAATAAAACTGCGAAAACGCGCACCAATATCGCCATTTGGAAAATCGTAAAAAAAGCTTGACAAAGATATGGAAAAAAAGGATAAATATCAAACCGTAATAGTATGCTAACAATTAAAGAACGTTTCGAAACTTTCTTTAAAAATCAATGAGTTAAAATAGTATAGCTCTTTTGCCAAGCTGGATACTTCCATTTTTGGCATACAAAACACTCCCAAGGAGGATATAGACTAAATGAACGATTTTTTACAAAGCCTTCGCAATGGTCAGGCTGAAAAACAACGCACACCCAAAACGCGCAAAAATTATGATAATTCTTATCACTATACAAGTTCTCCACGATTTCATTCTTATGCCGGATACCCGAACAATAGAAATCAACACATGAAAAGGCCGCCTGCTTCTCATCAACCTGGCAATCAACTTCCTGTAGATGAAAATTCAACTACCTCCCTGCTGGCTGACGCCATAGAAAATTTAAGCAGCCATATTGAAACTTTGGCCAAAAACCAGGATTATCTGGTCAGTGTTCAGGAAAGAACTGCAGACATGCTTGAACGTCAGGCGATCGCGATTGAAAGGATCGTTGATCATCTCAATATTGATTCAGAGCAAAACCAGGTACATTCAATCGTACCAGAAAAAAAATCTTCTTCCAAAAAAACATTTGAACATCATTATGTAACATCTAAAAAACCAGAAGCCGATGTTCAGGAATTTGATAAACCTGATAAACCGATTGTTCGAAAAAGAAAAAAAGTGGGATCAAAAAAATCCACAGCCGCATCATCAGCGAATAAAAAACTTCTCAGCCGGGAGACGGTCATGGATATTATCCACACCATGAGGGCTGAAGGCGCTACATTTGATCAAGTGGCCAGTCGTTTGATAGAGCTTGGGCAGCCGACGTTTTCAGGTCGTGGAGAATGGCACGCACAGACCATACACAGACTTTGCAATAAAAAGTAGCTTTTCTTTCAATAAATCTTTAGCCAGCGGGTATGAAATGTATTTGCTGGCTATTTTTTTATGGTGGCCATGTAAGTTTCCCATTCTGCAGGAAGCATCTGTTTTTTTTGAGAATTGCATTCTTTACAGCAGGGAACAAGATTGAACTTTTCTGATTTCCCTCCACGGGCCAGCGGAATGATATGGTCCATGGTAAGATCTTTAGGGGAAAAATTCTTTTTACAATAGTGACATATTCCCTTGGACCGTTTCCGCTTCCACCATTGACTGGATCGAATTTTTCGAGCTTTATCCCGCTGTTTTTTCAAGAAGGCTTCACTTGTGAAAGAAAAAAAACAGTCTTTTGATTTTTTAGTAGCCAAATTCGTCCAGAATCCTTTCATTACTGGCCCAATTTTTTGTCACTTTTACAAACAGCTTCAACAACACTTTTTTGCCAGTCATTTTTTCGATATCTTTTCTTGCTCTTGTACCGACTTTTGACAGCATGGTACCCTTTTTCCCTATGATAATACCTTTTTGAGAATCCCTCATCACATGGATGCTTGCATGGATAACGATCAATTTTTTTTCCACATTAAAGGCATCTACGGTAACAGCACTTGAGTAAGGAATCTCCATTCCGGTCATGCGAAAAACCTTTTCCCTGATAATCTCTTTAACCATGAATTTCTCAGATACATCAGTGAATGTTTCTTCCGGGAAGAGCCTGGGTCCCTCAGGTAGACACTTCTCAACTTCTTCGAGGAGATTCTTTACCTGTATATCTTCTTTGGCAGACACAGGCACCATCGCTTTAAACTCATAGTATTCTTTAAACTCTTCAACAAGTTTGTACACACTTGCTTTTTTCACGATATCAATTTTGTTCAGCGCAAGAACAACCTTTTTTGTTGTTTTTTTTAATTGTGAAAGGATTATTTTCTCTGCAGAATAGTTGCGTGACGCAGCATCAACCATAAACAATATGACATCAACGTCTTCCAGCGCCATCATTGCCTGATCGACAATCCTTTTATTCAGGAGACTGGAACTTTTATGAATACCTGGTGTATCAACAAAAATTATCTGTGAAGAGGATCGATTTACAATTCCAAGGATTTTATCTCTTGTTGTTTGAGGTTTTTTTGATGTTATGGAAATCTTTTGACCCAGCACCTGATTCAAAAAAGTGGATTTGCCTGCATTTGGTGCACCGATAATACCCACAAATCCCGACCTGATATTATTTTGATCTTTTTTATTCATTATACCAATCTATCAAATTTTTAATTTCATCTAACACTGTTTCTCTGCCCATTTTTGTCTTTGAAGAAAAAAGAATCACCCCGTTCCTCTCACGGTTTAATTGAGCACAAATAGACACAAGCCGTTTCTGCTGTTTTGGTTTTGACAGCTTATCAGATTTTGTTAAAATTACCAAATACGGGATCTTCTGATTTTCCAGCCACTGGATCATCTCTAATTCTTCTCTTGCCGGGTCTCTTCGAATATCGACAAGTAGGATCAGTCCTAAAAGGTTTTGTCTGAACGTCAGATATCGCTCAACCATTGGCTTCCATTGGGCGCGGGTTTTCTTCGACACTTTGGCATATCCAAAACCCGGCAGATCTACAAAAGAAAGGGCGTCATTGACCAAAAAAAAATTAAGCAATTGGGTACAGCCTGGTTTTGAACTCGTTTTTACCAGATCTTTTCTTTGTATCAATGTATTAATTAAAGAAGATTTACCAACATTTGACCGACCGGCAAAAGCGATTTCAGGGTGTTCATGATCAGGATACTGGGATGGTTTAACAGCACTTTTAATAAACTGTACATCTTTAATTTTCATTACAGTTTTTTTAAATATCCTTCTAATCGATCCAAACCAATCTTTAAATTTTCAATGGAATTGGCATAGGAAAACCGCAGATATCCTTCACCATTTTCACCAAAGTCAATACCGGGAGTTACGCCAACATGTGCTTTTTCCAGTATATCCAGTGCCAGTGCATATGAATCTGTTGAAATATGCTTTGCATTGGCAAACACATAAAATGCACCAGTTGGTTCCACAGTGATGCCCAGCCCCATCTGCTTTAATCTTTCTATGACATAAAGCCGCCTTTTATTGTATGTAGCTTTCATCTGGCGCGTTTCTTTTTCAGCGTCTTTTAAAGCAGCCGCACCTGCCAGCTGGGCAACAGAGTTTGCGCAAATAAAAAAATTCTGCTGGAGAATCTGAAGTGCTCTTATAAATTCAGGCGGTGCAATAAGGTATCCCAGGCGCAAACCGGTCATGGCAAACAGTTTTGAAAACCCGTTCAGGATAAATGCGTTATCCGTAAATTCATAGATTGAATGTTCCTTCCCTTCATAAACCAGTCCATGATAGATTTCATCAGAAATCACATACAAATTATAAGCTTCAGCTATATCAACAATCTGCTGCATCCTTTGTTCAGGGATGACATTGCCTGTGGGATTAGACGGAGAATTTATGAAAATTGCTTTTGTTTTTGATGTGATTTTCTTTTCGATCGCCTCAGGTGTGTAAACAAATCCCTCTTCCTCATATACAGGAACTGTTACTGGTATTCCCTGAACATAATAAATAAAATTTGCATAACAAGCATAATGCGGATCAGAAATAATAATTTCATCTCCCGGATTTACAAAGGCTGAAAATAACAACAGCATTGCAGGAGATGTTCCAGAGGTGACAAGTATCTGTCCCGGATCAATGATTGTGCCGTACGTGTCTTTATGATATTGACTGATAGCCTCTCTCAAACGGATGTCACCCAGGCTGTGAGTATAGTGGGTCTCGTTGGCTGAAAAGGCTTCAACGCTTACCTTGTTGACGCACTCAGGCACATTAAAATCCGGTTCTCCGATTTCCATGTGGATGACATCTATTCCCTTTTCCTCCATTTTATGGATTTTTTCAAGAATCTCCATAACAATGAAAGGGGTAATATTTTCACAACGATGCGCAGGTTTCATTTAAAGTACCTTGTTTAATGGATATTCAATAATACCTTCTGCTCCTTCCTTGAGCAATTGTGGAATGAGGTCCCTTACAAGACTCGTATCAATGATGCTTTCAACCGAAAACCAGTCAGACTGATATAAAGAGGCGATTGTCGGTGCATTTAAACTTGGAAGCAGCGATACAATTTTTGCAATTTTATTTTCAGGTACATTCATTTTTATACCCACAAGTTTATCTGCGACCAATGCGCCCTGCAGCAACATGGAAATCTGCTCAATTTTTTCCCTTTTCCTGGGGTCATTCCAAGCATCCTTATTTGCAATAAGCTGCGTATTGGTTTCCATGACTTCGTGAATAACCCTTAAATTATGGGCTCGAATTGTACTTTCAGTTTCTGTAATTTCAACAATGGCATCTGCCAGGCCTGATACAATTTTTGCTTCTGTCGCTCCCCACGAGAACTTGACATTGACATCAATGTTCCGTTCTTTAAAAAAGCGCTTCGTATACTTTAAAAGTTCTGTGGAAATGGTCTTGCCTTCAAGGTCTTCAAGTGTCTTCATTGGAGAATCATTGGCAACAGCAATGACCCACCTTGCTGGTCTGGCACTTACTTTTGAATAAATCAAATCTGTGACAACATGAACATCTGATTCATGTTCAGCAATCCAGTCAAGACCGGTCAGGCCGGCATCAATGATACCACTTTCAACATTAATTGACATTTCCTGGGCACGGCACATTGCACACTCAATCGTGTCATCATTTATATCAGGAAAATAACTTCTACCTTCAATATTTATTTTCCACCCAGACCGTTTAAAAAGATTCACGGTTGCATTTAAAAGACTTCCTTTTGGAATCCCTAATTTTAATACTTTATCCATCATTTATATACCTTTTCCGGATCAAAAATTTTTGATTCTACTATGGTCAGTTCCCTGTCCTGCACTTTTGAAAAAAAACAACTTCTATATCCCTTGTGGCAGGCGGCACCACCAATTTGCTCCACTTTTAAAAGAACGGTATCTTTATCACAATCCACTCGAATTTCTTTCACATGCTGCATATGGCCTGAGGTTTCTCCTTTTTTCCATAACGTTTGTCTTGACCGGCTGAAAAAAGTCGCCCGACCGCTCTTTACTGTTTCATCAAATGCCTGCTTGTTCATAAATCCCAGCATAAGGACGTCACCGGTTATATGGTCCTGTACTATCGCTGGAATCAATCCATTTGTTTTTTCAAAATCAAGTTCAATCATACTGCGTTTCAACTCCTTTAGAGTATTTCAATCAAAACTTTATTAAATACCTCGTAATGCCGAAAAAGTCAAATTCTAATAAATTCAAATTGGACACCAGCCACAAAGCTTTTTTAAATGGCACATCACAAAAGAAAGAGGAGGGTTAAAACAAACTTGAACTTGTTGAGTGACTGCAAAAAATTTTTTTATCAATCCATGATTTTAACGTACCATACCCATCGCATGCCCGAAAGGGACGGCTGCTGGTGTTCCCGGATCAAACGAGTTATGCAGAAACCATCCGCATCACTACAACAGATGACGCATTTATCATAGATCACAGCCCCCTTAAAGTATTGCCATAAGACATGTAATCTGATAATAACCACCTAAAAAAACATAAAATATTGAATCACATTTCAGGTTGGTATGACAAAAAGAAAAAGCAAAGCTGAAGTTCTAAAATATCGAGGCAAAAAAAAGAAAAAAAACATATTCCTTTCCCTTTTAAAATGGATGCTAATTCTTATTGCAGTGTCCGGCCTTTTAGGATGTGCAGGGCTTGCCGGACTGTATTATTACCTGAGCCAGGACCTGCCGAAAATAAACACGCTGAAGGACTATCGGCCGGCAACAGTAACCAGTGTTTTTTCAGATGATGGGAGAAAAATTGGAGAATTCTTTAACGAAAGAAGAATTGTTATTCCATTGGCTGAAATGCCTGAAAATCTTATCAACGCTTTTGTTGCAGCAGAAGATTCAAGGTTCAGAGAACATCCTGGCATTGACATTCTTTCCATTGTCAGAGCATCCTTGAAAAATTTCAAAGCAGGCACTATTGTTCAGGGAGGTTCAACAATTACCCAGCAGGTGACCAAATCCTTTCTGCTGTCACCGGAACGAACCTATGAAAGAAAAATCAAAGAAGCCATTCTCGCGTACAGGATTGAAAAAAAATTTTCAAAAAATGAGATCCTTTTTCTGTATCTTAACCAGATCTATTTAGGTCATGGGGCTTATGGTGTTGAAGCAGCATCTGAAAATTATTTCGGGAAGCACGCAAAAGACCTTAATCTGGCTGAATGCTCAATGCTTGCAGGATTGCCGCAGGCCCCCAGCCGATATTCTCCTTTCCGATTTCCAGACCGTGCAAAGCAGCGACAGATCTATGTGTTGAACCGGATGAAAGAAGACGGCCTGATTTCCAATCTTGAAGCAACAGAAGCGATTGACCTGAAACTGGATATTAAACCCAGGAAAAACTGGTTTATTGAAAGAGTGCCCTGTTATACAGAGCATGTCCGGCGTTATGTAGAAAAAAACTATGGCAAAGATGCCTTATATCAGCAGGGTCTTCAAATCCATACTGCCGTAAATATTGAACTTCAGAAAATCGGAAGAAACGCTGTGAATAAAGGGCTGATAGAACTGGACAGGCGGACAGGATATAGAGGACCCATAAAAAATATCTCCTCTCTTCAAATTGAGAGTTTTTGTGCTGAAATATCTGAAAAAATCGGCAACAAACTTTTAGATAAAGAGACCACATATCAAGGCGTGGTATACCATGTTGATGATGAAAAAGGTGTTTCTGAAGTCAGGGTGGGGGATTTTCACGGGTTCATCAAATTTGAAACCATGACCTGGGCACGAAAACCTGATCCTGAAGTCGCATATTATGAAGCCAAAGCAAAAAAACCTTCACAGGTACTTAAAGCTGGGGATGTGATTCTTGTTAAAGTGTTGAATGAACCGGTGGAAGACAACGAGCTTGAATTTACACTTGAACAGGAACCTGTTGCCCAGGCAGCCTTGCTCAGTATTGAAGCTGAAACAGGCCACGTAAAAACAATGATCGGCGGCCGGGACTACAGGAACAGCCAATTTAACAGGGCCTATCAATCCAGGCGCCAGCCGGGCAGTGCATTCAAGCCCATTATTTATGCAGCTGCCCTTGACAAAGGATATACGGCTGCGAGTGTGATTATTGATTCTCCGGTTGTCTATGAAGATACAGAACGTGATTTTATTTGGAAACCCCGTAATTATAAGGAAAAATTTTTCGGCCCTACCCTTTTCCGGGAAGCGCTGGTTAAATCAAGAAATATTGTTACCATTAAAATTTTACAGGATATTGGTATAGATTACGTTATTGAGTATTCACGGAAACTTGGGATTTCATCAGATATCAGCCAGGATTTATCCATTGCCCTTGGGTCCTCTGGCCTTTCTCTGCTTGAGCTAGTTAATGCATATTCTGTTTTTTCCAACTTAGGGTATTTAATAGAACCGGTCTTTATTACAAAAATCTATGACCGGGATGGGAACCTTTTAGAAACATCCAAGCTGATCAGAAAAAAAGTTATTGACATGAGTACTGCCTATATTATGACCAACATAATGGAAAGCGTTGTAAAATCAGGGACCGGATGGCGAATTAAAGCGCTCAAAAGACCGGTTGCAGGAAAAACCGGGACGACCAACAATCTTTTTGACGCCTGGTTCATGGGGTATACACCCAGGTATACGACAGGCGTCTGGGTCGGACTTGACCAAGAGGCACCGCTTGGAAAGGGAGAAACAGGCTCAAGAGCTGCCAGCCCGATCTGGCTTGAATTCATGAAAAACACATTGGAAGGGAAGCCTGCCCGAACATTCAATGTCCCTGAGGGTATCGTATTTGCTAAAATAGATGCAAAAACAGGATTGCTGCCTATTGAAGAATCTGAAAAGACCATTTTTGAATGCTTCAAAGAAGGGACAATGCCAACCGAATACACCCAAAAGCCTGATACAGCTTCTGATTCAGAAGAACTTTTTAAAAAAGGAATTGAATAATTCGCCTCTGCTGATGACGCTTCCTCTTTGAAAGATATGTTACGGGGAATCTATAGATTCTCCTTGAAATACCTGAGGGCATTCTGATAGCCAATTTTTTTTCACTCACCCTGGGATCTCCCAGTAAAGGGGGCCCCTTCGATAGCGATCAGTATTGCTGTTTTCTCACTGGATCCCGCTGCGTTATTGAACTGTTCGAAAGATGTTGCCAGGCGTAATCACGGATAAGGTTCGATTAATATGACAGTCATCGGCTGTTTCAAATTCATGACCGTCTAATATCTTTAGAATTGTATCACAATGAAGATCAAAAATTTTCATCTTTACCCGTTTCAAGACTTTTCAGGCATCACCATCACCTGATCTACAGGCATCTTTTTGTCTCGTTTAATCCTGAAATCAAGATCAGGATACCTTTCATGAAGTTTTACCAGATTATGATTCCGGTTGCCCCTTAACCGTGACTCTGAATGCGGATGAACACACAAGAGAAGTGTTTCAGGCTGTTGTACTGCCAGGTAATGATCAATTTCTTCACAGGCCGCGTCATAGATTAATCCAGAAAAAACGAGGTGGCCGAATGCGGGATGCCACGGGCCATCTATCACTAGGGAATCATCTTCCATGATATCAGAAGCTTGCAGCCCCACTCGAATCACTTTAACATCTTGTTTTGTAAATATCTGAACCATTTTCTTTACAAGATCAATGCTTTTTTCCAGGGTAACAGGGTGATAATACCCTCTGTTATACCATTTCTCCAGAAGGCTTCCCTTTAATACCATTAATGGATAGATCCTGACAAAATCAGGCCTGAGCATCACCAGCTTTCTTGTACTTTCCAACAACAAATTCTCATTTTCCCCCGGCAGCCCCACCATTACCTGGGCACCAGTCTGTATTGAATATTGTTTCAGCATCTGGACTGCCTTTATGGTATCCTCAGCAGTATGACCTCTTTTAGATTTAGAAAGGATATCATCATTCATTGATTGAACACCCAGTTCGATGGCACTGATTTTATAAGCCTTGATAAGATCAAGCGTTTCCTTGTTGATTGTATCCGGACGCGTTGAAAACCGGATGCTGTCGATTTCTTTTGTATGAATATATGACGCTGCGATGTCCAGAAGATGAGTGATTTTTTCAAAAGGCAATCCTAAAAAATTGCCGCCATAAAAAGCCAGTTCCACACTTTTTCTTTTGCCTTTATATTGAGAATACGTTGAAATGATATCATCCATTGCCTTTTTGTCCGGCAGTGTCATGTGCTGACTGGTAATAATTCGTTGATTGCAAAAGGCACATTGATGGGGACATCCTGAATGCGGAATAAATATTGGGATAATGAGCGGTTTTATAGTCTTATCCATGAAGGATTCCGTCAAGGATTCAGTTGTTTCAACATTTCCAACGCTTTTCTGGCAGAGTCCTGTTCTGCTGATTTTTTTGTTTTACCAAATCCTTTTGATTCAATGTCAAAAAGGGTCAAACTAATCTCAAACGTTTTATCATGATCCGGACCTGTCTCGTTCAGTACGACATACTGAGGCGTTTTTGTACCACGTTCCTGGGCAAATTCCTGTAACATACTTTTATAATCAATTACCTGTTCACTATACAAAACTTTCTTTATCTTATGATCAAAAAGATCGTGTGTTAACCGGTAGGCCCTATCAAATCCGGCATCCAGATAAACAGCCGCAATGACCGCTTCAAACGCATCAGACAATATTGAATTTTTGTCAAACCCCCGGGAACGGGCTTCACCCCTTCCCAACCTTATAAACCTTCCAAGATCAATATATCGAGCCATATCTGCAAGTGCAGGTTCACTCACAAGGCTGGATCTTAATTTGGACAGTTCTCCTTCATTTATTGAAGGACTTTTTTCCATCAGCAGATGCCCGACGCATAATCCTAAAACTGCATCACCCAGAAACTCAAGTCGCTCGTTGTCAGAAGAACAGACATCCTGGTGCTCGTTTAAAAAAGATCTATGGCACAACGCGTTGATTAATAACGATTTGTCTTTAAACGAATATCCAATGTTATTTTCCAGGGTTGTCAAATCTGTATGTTCTTCTCTGATGTCATACAGCCGTTTGGTAAGTACCGTAAAAATGGAATTATCAATATTTAAATTATTTTTCCCCGATCCAAGATGTATATCTTCATGAAATGATCCATGAAAATCTGACCCCCCTGTGACGATAAGGTCATTTTCCATTGCAACCGTTTCATAAAAAAGTGTCATTGCCTCATCATGTTCAGAATAATAAACTTCAATCCCTTCCAGACCATAATTTTTAAGCGTTTCGATAAATTCTCCAATTTGATTATTTCCCGAAAAGGACAGTAAACCAGGATGGGCAAGTACAGGGACCCCGCCAGCCTCAAGAATCGCCTGAATGGCTTTGCGGCAGGACACTTTATATTTATCAACATACGCAGGTTTGTTTTTGCCAAGGTATTTATCGAATGCTTCTCTAAAGGAGTTCACATATCCCATTTCTTTCATTAACTCTGCTATGTGAGGCCTGCCGGTCTGCTGTGCACCAAACCGGTTTTCAACATCTTCAATACTTAATTCAAACCCAAGGCTGTTTAATTTTTTAATAATTTCTGGGTTTCTACGGGCTCTGGCTTTTTTTGCATCATCCAAAATGCCATTCAGGTGCCTGTCATAAAGACTGAAACCATATCCCAGCAGATGGATACTGCCAGTTTCTTTAAACCTGGATGGGGGTTCACAGCTTATTTCAACGCCGGTTATAAGCTCGGGGATTGGGGCTAATGGTTGATTAAAGAGTTCTTTAATACCCTCAAGGGTATCATGGTCTGTGATGGCAATGGCTTTTAAGCCGGCTTCCTTAGCAAGGTTCAATATTTCTAAAGAAGAGTGTGATCCGTCTGATGCAGTTGAATGTATATGAAGATCAATCAATGAACTATATTGCTTAGGCTAAATACCGAGAGCCTTCTCCATATCCTCTTCACGTGTTTTACAGTCGATACATTGAGTGGTGACCGGCCTTGCTTTAAGCCGTTTAATGGAGATGTCTTCTTCACAAACTTCACATACACCGAATGTTCCATTTTCAACTCGCGCCAGTGCTTTTTTGATTTTTTTAATCAACTTATGCTCGCGGTCTCGTATGCGGAGTTCAAAGCTTCTTTCAGCTTCATGAGAAGCCCTGTCCGTTGGATCGGCAAAATTCTCTTTTGGCTTGGTCATACCGGTTACTGTACTATCAGCGTGGGAAAGGAGCTCCTGAAGCCTTTCATTCAAAAGATTTTTAAAAAATTCCAAATCCTTCTTTTTCATTATATTTGCCCTTTATCTTAAATTACAAGAATATCCAAAAAAGATATTATACTAAAATGGCACAAAATGTAAAGAATTAAATGCCACAAACAGCACCTGTTTTGCGTCCATTATTACTGGTTTAAACAATTTGGGGTCTCTATTCATCATCTGGTACATCTATATTAAACAACTGCCGGGTGACATTTAAATACAGAGAATCGTCCCTATGGTCACCTGTGTTACGCAGGAAAAGAATGGGATCATGAATGGTCCTGCTGGCAATGGCTTTTGTCATCCGCTGTATTGCATTAACATCTTCTCTGGAAAGGTGCTTTAAACTTGAAAGCGTTTTATTGTATTCAATCTCAACAATAGATGCCATTTTATTGTTCAGCGCCTTGATCGTCGGCACGACAGATAAACTTTCCAGCCATTGCCTGAATTTTAAAACAGCTTCTTCAATAAATCTTTCAGCCTTGACGGTCTCCTTGCCACGCTGTTCGATATTTGATTCAACAATATTTTTTAAATCATCAATATCATAAACATAGGCGTTGGAAATGGTGTTAATATCTGGATCAATATCTCTTGGGACAGCAATATCAATAAAAAAAAGGGTTCTGTACTGCCGTTTTTTCATTGCCCTTTTCACTTGTTCCCTGATGAGAACATATTCGGATGCCCCAGTTGAACTGATAATAATATCAACATCTCTGAGCGCTTCTTCCCGCTCTTCAAACTGTACTGGGTGCCCATTAAACTTCCGGGCCAGATCAACAGCATTTTTAAACGTCCGATTGGCCACTACGATATGGTTTACTTTATTGGAAATCAAATGCTCAACTGCCAGTTCGGCCATCTCGCCGGCACCCATCAGCATGACATTTTTTTGAGATAAATCAGAAAATATTTTATTGGCTAATTCAATTGCGGCATAACTTATGGAAACAGCATTGTCACCAATTCCTGTTTCTTTTCTTATTTTTTTTGCAACGCTAAACGATTTATGCATTAACCGGTTCAACAAAACCCCTGACGCTTTATTGCCGACTGCTGTCCGGTATGCCTGTTTGATCTGACCTAAAATCTGGGGTTCGCCAACAACCATTGAATCCAGGCTTGATGCCACCTTGAACAAATGACGAATGGCCTCATCTTCTTTGTAGACATATAGTGAACTTTTAAATTCTGATATACCAATCTGTTTTTTTTCAGAGATGAGTCCAATAATTTTATCGACCTGGTCACCTGTTCTAGGAATGTACAACACCTCTGTTCTATTGCAGGTTGAAAAGACAAGACCTTCTTTAATATCTTTGTCCTGTTTTAAAAATTCAAGTGTTGAAACGATTTCATCATCAGTAAATGACAACTTTTCTCGAAGCTCTACAGGTGCTGTTTTATGATTTGCGCCGATTAATATTATTGTTGACATATTTTTTCTTTATTTTACACATTTATTATTTTGTAAACGCTTCATGATGTCCACCCAATAACAAGTTAACCCCAAGAAACGTAAAAATAATGATTAAAAATCCGACAATCGTCATGATGGCTGATTTCCTTCCTCTCCACCCTGAATTAAACCGAAGATGGAGCAGTGCTGCATAAACAAACCATGTCCCCGCTGAAAAGACTTCTTTGGGATCCCAGCTCCAAAATCTTCCCCATATGGTTTTTGCATAAATAAATCCAGCCACCAGCCCAATTGTTAAAAGAGCAAATCCGGTTGTCATGAAAGTGTACCCGACATTGTCCAAAAGATCTATGGAGGGCAGGCGTTTGAAAAAGAAACCTGGATTTTTTGTTTTAATTCCCTTCTCCTGTAACAAGTATAAAATACCTGCACCACAGGCCAGAGCAAGGGCAGCCTCACCTGAAAAAACCAGAATAATATGCGAATAAAACCAGAACCCTTTCAGTGCTGCGTTTTTCTCAATCGGTGTGTCTGGCAGCATCATGACAGCCAGCATAATCGCTGATAATAAAACAGATGCAAATACACCCAGAATTTTCAGATCCAGCTTAAATTGAAAGAATAAAAAAACACACCCCAGTGCCAATGCAGCGATGGATAAACTATGGGCCAGATTTTGAATAGGAAAATGATGGG
>CAYFKW010000024.1:38766-48891 GCA_964343845.1 uncultured Desulfobacula sp.
TGCTGATCAAATGGAACACAATCGCTATAGAAATCATACAAAAGGCTGTTTTCTGATAGGTTTGCTTCTGATTAAACAGAAACATCAAATATCCCACCATGCTCAAAAAATAAAACACGGTTGTCACCTGTAACACTATATTGGCCGTTTGTAGATTCATTCAACACTCCTTGAAGAAACAAAGTTTTCATAAGCGTATTCTTTTCCAAGAACCTGTTTTAAAATTGAGTCTATTTTATTTGTGTCATCTGCCTCAATCAATTTAAGCAACCCCTTTTCAATCAGGGAATGGAAGATGTGTTTGTGGTCATCCGGTGCGTGCCCCAGCGATAACAACTCTTTTCTTATAGCTCCCATCAACTGCAGCATCTTTGAATACTCTTTTCCAAACTGCTGTTCAAGATCTTTTCTAATTTTTTTTGCCATCGCAGGGCTTGTCCCGGATGTTGACACTGCAAAGACCAGATCGCCTCTATTGACAATGGAAGGAAGGATAAAATCACTATGATCCATTGCATCGGCTACATTGCAAAGGATATTAAATTGAGAGGCATCTTTTTTGATCCGGCGGTTCAACGCTGGACTGTTTGTCGCTGCCAGCACAAGAAACATCCCCTTGAGATCCTGTTTTTCATATCGCTTCTTATGAAGCGTGACAGAGGTCAGTTCCATCTTTTCAAACGCACTTGAAAACTCTTCACTGATGACACTTACTTTTGCACCGCATTTTTCAAGGGTTGCAGCCTTTCGGGCACCGACAGGTCCCCCTCCTATAACGAGGCAGTTTCTGCCGTTTATATCAAGAAAAATGGGGTAAAATTTCATTGCATTCCTTTTATCCAACCCTTGTTTACATAATCGAATTAATATATATTGCCCTTGGGTATTTTTCAATATCTAACCCTATTATTTAGGAACATTTAAAATGATTATTGATACGCACACACACATTTTCCCAAATGAAATAATACAAGATCGATCCCTCTATTTTGAGAATGAACCGGAATTTAAATTGCTTTACAATTCTCCGATTGCAAAAATGAGTCCTGTCGAAGATGTCATTAAATCTATGGACAGTCATAAGGTGGATGTATCTGTTGTTTGCGGCTTTCCCTGGCGGACACCTGATTATTCAAGAAAGAACAACGACACTGTCATTGAAGCTGTTCAGGCATACCCTGACCGAATAAAAGGCCTGGCCTGCTTTGATGCCGCATGGGATGGTGCTGCAGAAGAAACAAAAAGATGCATTGATGAAGGACTTTCCGGGGCAGGCGAACTCGCATTTTATCTTCAAGGGATTGACAAGGAATCATTAAAATGTCTTGTCCCGGTTATGGCTGTTTTACGCGCCAAGGGAAATCTGCCCTGCATGATACACACCAATGAACCTATCGGTCATAAATATCCCGGAAAAACACCCATTACGCTGGAACAGATTTATGCCCTTGCTGCTGCCTTTCCAGACAATAAAATCATACTGGCCCACTGGGGTGGGGGCATTTTCTTTTATAACATCATGAAAAAAGAAGTGAAAAACGCTTTTAAAAACATATGGTTTGATACAGCTGCGTCTCCTTTTTTATTTGATTCGGCAGTCTATGAACTGGCCCTCAATGCAGGTGTTCTGGAAAAAGTGCTCTTTGGTACTGATTTTCCACTGTTAACCCCGGATAGATACTATAAAGACATTGACAATTCAAAGATAAACAAACATCAGAAAAAACAGATACTTGGAGGAAATGCAGCCGCACTGTTTAATCTTTTATAAATTCAAGGGGCATTCGATTAAAAACCTTATTCCTTCACCTTAACAGGGAAAAGATAAAAGATCATTATACGGGGATACTGATTTTGAATATACTGCCTCTGCCTTTATGACTTTTAACATCAATTTTGCCTTGATGATACTGCACAATATGCTTCACTATCGCCAGACCCAGGCCTGTACCGCCTTCATTCCTGCTTCTTGCTTTATCAATCCGATAAAACCGATTGAATATTTTAGGGAGATGCTCTTTTTCAATTCCCCGTCCTTTGTCTTCAATAATAATATCAACATAACCATCTTTTTTTACGGCGGCAATGGAAACTGATGTATCTGCATCGCTGTATTTTACAGCATTGTCCACAAGATTCAGGATAGCCTGTTCCATTAGAATCGGGTCAAGCATTGCGGCCAGGTTTTCAGGACAATCAATTTGAATCGTTATGTTTTTTTCTTTAACATTTGAATGGCAGGAATTCACAGCACCCTGGATAAGGGCGCCAATATTCTGATTCTCCAGTAAAATATCTGTCCCTTGAAGCCGTTCAAGCCTTGAAAGTGCTAATAAGTCATTCACCAATTCAATCATCCGATTGACATTTTTTTCAATAATTTTCAAAAAGCCCAGTGATTCATCTGTATCATTTCTACTCACCATTTCCTGAAGTGTCTCAATAAAGCCTTTAATGGTTGTCAAGGGCGTCTTTAATTCATGGGACACATTGGCGGCAAAGTTTTTATGCATTTTTTCCAACCGTCGTATTCGTGTGATATCATGGAAGATGATCAGTGTCCCCATCCGTTGATTACCTGTATCGTAAAGTGCTGTTGAATGGATATTCAGAATCAAGTCCTCATCTTTTGCCAGCACGATATCATCTTCTATGGGTTCGTGGGTAGCCAGTGCCTTTTGAATGAACTGCTGAAATTCAACATTTCTTGCAACTTCCAGAATATACTTTGCTTTTAGTGTTGTTGTCGGAAAATTAAATATTTTTGCGGCAGCATCATTAATTGTGATTATTCTTTCATCTTTATCAATAGCGATAACACCCTCTTGCATGCTTGAATGAACCGCCTCTAATTCCATGCTTCGATTTTTAAACGCTTTGATTTTTTCATCAAGGTTTTCAGCCATCTGGTTCATGGTGACGGCAAGTTCAGACAGTTCTTCAGAGTCAGGAACTGCCAGCCTTGAATTCAGATTCCCATTTGCAAAATTACTGGCGCCTATTTTCATTTGTTCAATCGGTTGCGTAATTCTTCTGCTGACGTACAAGCTTGCAAGTGCTGCAGCTAAAATTGTAAACATTAATGAAAAAAGAATATTGTTCCTTACAGATTTGATCTCATTATCAATCGTAGAAATGGAAACAGACGTTCTGACAACCGCAATCACCCCACCCTCATGTAACACAGGCAATGCAATATACATCATATTTTTATCCAGTGTTGCACTGTACCGGATGGAAACCCCTTTGTTCCGCTTTAATGCTTCCATAATTTCAGGACGCTTCATATGATTTTCCATCATTTTAATCGTACCAAATGAATCTCCGATAACAACTCCTGACGGCAGAATAATGGTCACTCTTGTCCCTGTCTTTTGGCCTATCTCTTTGCATTGGTCATCAATTGTCTGGATTTGCTCTGTATCCTGCTTAAGAATATCTGCAAATTTTTTTTGTAAAAGTTTTGCTCTGATCAATAACTCTTTTTCTGAGTTTTTTAAAAAAAACGTTTTAAAATAGTTTGTCGAATACACTGTTACAGCAGATAAGGAAAGAACGGTTATGACTAGAATTGAAGGAAAAATCTGCCAGATGAGTTTCTTTTTTCTAATCATTGCTATTCTTCTTTAAATCGATATCCAACGCCTCTGACAGTTTCAATATGAGACGCATAGTTCTTTAATTTTTTTCTTAACCCGACAATAATGACATCAATACTTCTTTCGGTTACAGCGTAATTCTCTCCATGGATAGCATCAACTATTTGATTTCTTGTGAATACCCATCCCTTTTTCTCAGCTAAAAATGATAATAGATCGAATTCAGACAGCGTCAGGTCCACAACATTTCCTTCAAGGGTAACGATGTGTTTAGCCCTATCAATAATCAAATCCCCTTCCTGTTTAATTCTATCGGGCGTCTCTTTCTCTTCCTTTTTGCGGCGTCTCAGGATTGCCCTGATTCTTGCGATCAAAACCTTTGGGCTGAACGGCTTTGAAATGTAGTCATTTGCACCCAGTTCAAGACCGGTAACGATATCAGATTCTTCTCCTTTTGCGGTCAGCATAACGATAGGGATTTCCATTGTTTGATCATTATTTTTTAAATACTTGGTCACTTCAAGACCGTCTATACCCGGCAGCATCAAGTCCAGCACAATCAAATCAGGTTTATACTGCCTTGTAAGTTTAATTGCCTTTTCCCCGGATAGTGCGGTCAGGATGTCATACCCTTCATTTTTAAGATTAAATTTAATTAACTCAATGATATCTTCTTCATCATCTACAATTAAAATGGTTTCTTTGGACATTTTCTTTTCCTATAATTTGAAATTTTCCATCTCAAATTTACTGTTCTTTACTATAATGCATTTTTCAACATTAATCTAACTTCTTATTTTTTCAATAAGCATTGCAACTTCTATGATTAATAATCAATGTCAAACGCAAAAAAATAATTTTATCGCTTCTTTAGACTTAGAAATTTCTCTTAAAATTCAAGGCGATCGATAATTTTAACCGGAGGCATACACATCGTATGTTGAGGATTAAAATTTGAGATCAACGCAGAAGTTTAAAATATTTCTGAGTTTAAACTTATGTATGTCGGATGATTTCTCCTTCTATCAAGTAAATAACCTCTTCTGCAATATTTGTTGTATGGTCCCCAATCCTTTCTAAATGCCTTGAAATCAAATACATATTAATAATTTCACTCACCATATCAGGATGATCCTGGATATCTTTTTTCATTGTATCATAAGCTTCGTTTCTCATAAGATTCAGTTCGCTGTCCATTTCCCTGACGTCATATGCCATGTCTACATCCATACCAACCAATGCATCCAGGCTCATCCGCAACATCTTACCAGCCAGGTCTGCCATGGATGTATAATCATATTTAAACTTATTTGGATCTTCTGATGATGTTTTAAATCGCTGAGCAATATTTGAGGCGTAGTCAGCGATCCGTTCAAGGTCATTATTAATTTTTATAATGGCAACTAAAAATCTCAGATCGGTTGCCACAGGTTGATACAGTGCCAATATTTTCAAGCATTCTTCTTCAACTTCAATTTCACGTTCATCCACTTCAAAGTCTGTATCAATGATCTTTTGTGACAAGACTAAATCTTCTTTTTTTATGGCATAAATCGCTTTTTTAAACCGATCTTCCACCATGGCCCCTAATGAAAGGATTTCCTTTTTTATTTTCTCAATCTCACGCTGCAGATGGCCTGTCATGGTTTTACTCCTTAACCAAATCTTCCTGTAATATAATCTTCAGTCTGTTTTAATGCAGGTTTTGTAAACAATGTATCTGTATCATTGACTTCGATCAATTTCCCCATATAGAAAAATGCCGTCCGGTCCGAGACCCTGGCTGCCTGCTGCATATTATGCGTGACGATGATAATCGTCAATTTTGATGACAGCAGTGAAATCAGCTCTTCTATTTTCTGAGTTGCTATCGGGTCAAGCGCTGATGCAGGCTCATCCATTAACAGCACTTCAGGGCTCACAGCAAGCGCCCTTGCAATACATAAGCGTTGCTGCTGTCCACCTGAGAGGCCCAATGCAGATTCATTTATCCGGTCTTTGACCTCATCCCAAATTGCGGCCTGTTTTAAACTTGTCTCAACAATTTGTGTAATCTTTGCGTTGTCTTTTAACCCATTCACTCTTAAGCCATAGGCAATGTTCTCAAAGATTGATTTTGGAAACGGATTGGGTTTTTGGAACACCATGCCAACCCGCCGCCTCAAGGTAACAACATCAACAGATGGATCATAGATATCCTGTTCATCCAGCACAGCCTTACCCGTCACTTTTATACCCGGTATCAGGTCATTCATTCTATTCAGACATCTCAGGTACGTACTTTTACCACAGCCTGAAGGCCCTATAAGGGCGGTAACACGATTTTCTTTAAACGCGATTGACACATTGTACAACGCCTGGAAATCTCCATAAAAAAAATCCAGGTTTTCTGTATGCATTTTAATGTTGCTTTCCATGTCAGCTATATCCTTAACTTTTTCCTCATTTTAGACCGTATAACAATAGCTGCCAGATTCATCCCAAATACCAGGGCAATGAGTACAAGTGCGGTTCCATATTGCAAATGCCGAGTCTGTTCAATGTGGGTACCTGCCGTTGCCAGCACATAAATATGATAGGGCAGCGCCATCACTTCATCGAAAATAGAGTGCGGCAGATCAGGGGTAAAAAACACGGCACCTGTATACATAATCGGGGCGGTTTCACCTGCAGCCCTGCTCAAACCAAGGATGGAACCTGTGATGATCCCGGGAAATGCAGCAGGCAGTACCACTCTTTTAATGGTCTGCCACTTGGTCGCTCCCATGGCAAGAGAGGCTTCTCTATACGTGTTTGGAACAGATTTCAAGGCTTCCTCAGATGCGCCGATGATCACAGGCAGCGTCATTATCCCCAAAGTCAACCCTCCTGCTGCTATTGAAACGCCCATCTTTAAAACAATACAAAAAAAAGCAAGCCCGAATAACCCAAACACAATGGAAGGAACACCAGCCAGATTATTGATACCCAATCGAATAATCCTTACGACCTTTCCCTGCCGGGCATATTCATTGAGATATATGGCTGAGGCCACCCCAATCGGCAGCGCGACAAGAATGGTCATGAGACATAGTGCAATAGTACCCACGATGCACGGCAGAATCCCGCCTGCAGTCATGGACTCCCTGGGGGGCTGTGTCAGGAACTCCCATGATATCGCACTCCAGCCCCGCGACAACATAAAGTAGACAATGACTGCCAGAGCAGCTCCGTTTAAAAGAGCAGCCAGCCGTACAAACGAAAAGAATATTTTTTGTAAAAATAATCGTTGCTTGATCATTATAGGGATGCTTCTCCAACCTGCCTGAATTTATAAGAAATATAGTCAGCAATCAGGTTAAAAATAAACGTGAATACAAACAATACAATTCCAATGGCAAAAAGCGCGTAATAATGCTCGCTTCGAAAAGGGGCCTCTGCCATTTCTGCAGCAATGCTTGCGGGTAAAGGCCTTACAGGATCAAAGATGGAAGCAGGAATCATGGCAGCCCCTCCGGCAGCCATTAAGACCACCATTGTCTCGCCGATCGCTCTTGAAAGCCCTAGTATCACTGCTGTACAAATGCCTGATAAGGATGCTGGAATGATCACTTTTACAATGGTTTCACAATGAGTGGCACCCAAAGCAAATGAGGCTTCTTTCAGTGCTGCCGGCACCGAAAAAATGGCGTCTTCCGAGATGCTGCAAATGGTGGGTACAGCCATAAATGCTAACATTAATGATGCATTAAACATATTTAGGCCAACAGGAATCTTAAACATATTCTGTATAAACGGTGCAACCACAACCATTCCAAAAAACCCAATGACAACCGATGGCATGGATGCCATGAGTTCGACAATTGGTTTTACAATTTCAGCTACTTTTGGTGACGCTATTTCAGCCAGATAGACGGCAGTCATGATGCCCAAAGGTATGGCCATCATTCCAGATAATATCGTCACACAGATTGAACCGAGAATGAGGGGGAAAATGCCAAAATCCGCCGGATCATCCGTTGGATACCAGTAGTGACCGAATAGAAATTCTTTTACACTGACATGCTTAAAAATCGGTATGCCTTCTATAAAAAGAAACACCATAATCAGCAACAGCGCTGTTATTGAAAAAAGCGCAACCAGTAAAAATCCTGACTGCACTCCTTTATCGATTTGCTGACGCTTCAAAAGCTTCTCCACAAAATTTTAGAATAATGGAATCGACCCGGCCTGTTTTACCAGTTCCTGACCCTTTTTAGACAGTACAAATGAGAGAAAGCGCATGGTATCACCTTCTGGCCAGCCTTTTGTGAACATGAAAAGCCCCCTGGCAATAGGGAAGGATCCATTCAAGGTATTTTCTTCTGATCCTTCAATACCATTCACTTTTACAGATTTCAGCCCCACACTTAAATACCCCAGTCCAACATATCCAATGGCGCCAGGTGTTTTCGCTACTGCTTGCACAATACCACCATTTGACGGTACGGTAAGGGCACTTGGAATCACCCTTTCTTTCTTCATCACAAGATCTTTCCAGACGCCAAATGTTCCTGAGGAACTATCTCTTGAGATAACAACAATCTTACCTGGTGCCCCGCCAACATCTTTCCAGTTTCTGATCTTCCCCAGATAAATATCTTTTAATTGATCCATACTCAGATCTTTAACTTTATTATCCTTATGAACAACTGGCACTATGGCATCTAATGCTACCCTGAATGGTACTGGATAAACCCCTTTTGTGTTGGCAAGATTGACTTCCTTTTGTTTGATAAATCTTGAGGCATTCCCAATATGGGCCGTACCATCGATAATGGCTTTGATTCCGTTTCCAGAGCCCCCGCCGGATAGAGAAATTTTCACATCTGGGTTTTCCGCCATATACGCTTCTGCAGCTTTTTGAGCGATAGGAAGGACTGTTGTAGACCCTTTTATCACAATCTCTCCCGCAAAAATTATAGATGTGCCTGCCAATAAGAAAATGGTTAGCGCTGCCGTAATTTTCAAAACTTTATTCATGGTGTCTCCTCACAAAAAAAATATTTTATTTAGAATTTTAGCGTTGATACGCTTGAGGAGAGGTTCTACAGAAATTGTGTTAGATTTGTGTTAGGATTGTGTTAAGAGCAAATTATTTATTTCTGGAACAGTTTTTTTTCAAGATATAAAACATTACCTTTTTCATTAAATGAATATCGACTGAAATAGGTATCCATAATGACAATACCACGGCCATGGTCCTGGTCTCCGGAAGGGTCTTCAGCCTGATGGTTTCTCCAGTCAAATCCACTTCCTTCATCTTCAATCATCAGTTTGAGCAGTTCGTTGTTAACGATTGACACCAAAAACCGTACAATCTTTTCAGGGTCACTTTCATTTCCATGCCTTACGGCATTGGTAAGTCCTTCCCGTATCACTAAATTGATTGGAAAAAGCTGTTTATCTATGCCTGTTATTTTTGACTTAAGATACTGTGTTGTCTGATCACAGACATTATCGATATTCTTCATGGTTGAAGAAAAAGTAAAATCAATAGAATCGTTTTTTTCACGTACGTTAAATATCGGTTTTCTCAGAGTCATCATTAAACCTTTACACATAAAACAACGATATCATCCTCAAGCAGTGCATCTTTTCCAAACAGATGATGGACAAGCTCAGTCGGTGCATTTTCATAAGAGGCATTAACCACTTTTTTATATGCAGGCAAAAGACTATCTGCACCACTGGCCCAGGTCACCTTGTTTTCAGCCGATTCCACGAGACCGTCAGAATAGACAAAAAACTTATCATCCTCTGTTACATCAATGGTTTGTGTGCCAAAATGGGCATCTTTGAACATCCCTAAAACATCTCCTGTGGTTTTGATGAGGTATGGCTCCCCGTCTTTTGGCAGGCAGACAACAGGTGGATGGCCTGCATTTATGATGGTTAATTTTTTTGTGGTTCGATTAATATGCATATAGCATGCGGTTAAATATTTGCCTTCTGGTAAAATCTCCACCAGAACATCATTGATCATTTTCATACTTTCAGCCGGAGAATAGACAGGTGTACAGTTTTGTGCCAGCAATGCCTTGACAGAGGCTGTCATATAGCTTGTTTTGATATCGTGTCCTGAAAAATCCGCTACAAAATAACCTGTAATTTTTTCTGAAATATTTAAAATATCGTAAAAATCGCCGCCTGCTTCCTCCAGGGCTTTATAATAGACACCAAATAGTGCCTGGGGGTTGTCTTCAGGCGTCGGCAGCATGGCCACCTGTGCTTCTGTGACCTGCCTGAGCTTATTTGCCTGGCCCGCTATAAGTGAATTGGTCGCAATTGAAAGCTTTAAATGAATTCTAACTCTTGCCAACACTTCTAAGGGGTGAAATGGCTTTGTTATATAATCCACTGCACCTAAATCAAATCCTTTCAGTTTTGAATCCACTTCACTGACACCGGTTAGGAACAATACAGGGATGCCATTTGTTTCTGAATCATCTTTGAGTTTTTTAATCACATCAAACCCGTTTTCTCCGGGCATTTCAATATCTAACAA
>CAYFKW010000024.1:48901-49254 GCA_964343845.1 uncultured Desulfobacula sp.
CCGTGCCATTATCTGCTGAAAATATTCTATACCCTTCTTTTGATAATGATTTCTCAATTAGCTTTAAGTTCAATAGATTGTCATCAACTGCCAGGACTGTATAGGGCTGTTTATTTCCCATATCAAAATACCCTTTTTTAAGTCACTCAACTATATGTTATTAAGTGCATTAACCATGGTCTCAAGTTTGCGAATTAGGTCTTCAAAATTATCCAGACTCCCTTGTTTCGCCTGCATTTCCATATCCTTAGAAAGATTAAAAATATCATTAAACCCGAGATTGCCTGAAGCCCCTTTAATCGAGTGGGATGCTGCTGCTGCATCCGCACTGTTTCCTTCTTGAACCCCTTTTT
>CAYFKW010000024.1:49264-65734 GCA_964343845.1 uncultured Desulfobacula sp.
TTATCGATATCTGCCAGGCTTGTCGTGACAAACAACTCAATAAGCCCAATAAAATCCTCTTCATCGATCCCTAAATTTGACGCAAGATCTTTAAAATCCATAAAGGCTCCTCGTTTATGTCTTGAGTGATATAGATAAGAAACTGTTATGCTTAGAGATTATAAATAATTTTTTCCCCATTGTAAACATCCGATTATAAATAAAATGATTGCTTTTTTTAACGACTCAAATTAAAAGAGTCGTGTATATCTAGTGATTGAGGTTCCGTATGAAAGAGAATAAAATTTTAATCGTTGACGATGAACAGGCTATTCGCACACTGTTTAAAACGGCATTAACACAAAAAAATTATATTGTTTATACAGCCGAGTCTGCTGAAGAAGCGCTCAAGATTCTCGATAAAGAACGTATCCTGGTAATGTTCCTAGACCTGAATCTTCCCGGTATGAACGGGATTGACCTGTGTAGAAAAATTATGAGAAAAGCACCGGATACATTTGCCTTTGCAGTGACAGGTTATGCATCCAACTATAAATCTTCAGAGTGCAAGAAGGCTGGTTTTAAAGATTATTTTTCAAAACCTGTCCCTTTACAAGTTATTTTTGATGCTGCTAAAAATGCATTTATCCAGATCAATTTATAGACAACAAACGACCAGGTAACGGTTTTCTTTTCCAATGCTTTTCTTTACAGTACTCAATTAAAAATTGACAAACAGATTACAATAAGCATCTTAACTATATCAAAATAAGGAGAAGAATGGATATGGGAAGGTGCAGTAAACATCCACACCGACATACATCTTACAAGTGTGAAAAATACGACACATATCTGTGCAAAGAATGTCTTCATTGCAGGGATTTAAAACTATATTGCAAACATCGAACATCATGCCCTATTCACTTTATTACGCAAAAAGGATTCGATCCAAGGGATTAAATAATTATGAAAAAAGATACCCACAAGTTCATTCAAGAATACAAAGGACTCGGCGCATACGGCATGGATCGAAAAACGGACGAAGAGACCATCATGTTTTACCTCCAGAAATTTTCCGAAGATTCTTTTTTAAGAACACTTTTACCGCGATTGTCAGATGAGGAGCTTGAGGAAATCTATCTATTTGTTAACCAGAAAATCAAGCAACATGTTTCAGAAGATGAATATCACCGTCTTTTTTTAAAAGACAGGTAGTCCAGTCATAAAAAACAATACAACAATCAACTGTAAGTCTTCGTTTGTATTGGTCATATTTTTTCTATTTCTCTATTAATTTTAAGAATTTTATTGACTCTTGTTCCGTATTAACCTATTCCGACTTCATTTTAGAGCTAATATGCAAATAATTTTGAATGGAGATTTAAAGGATGTGTAAAAAGAAAATCATGATTAACGTATTCGCAATGATGTTTATGTTCATCTTTTCAATCAGTTCCCATGCCGGGACGAAAAGCCTTATGATGGCAACAACAACCAGTACCGATAACACGGGGCTTCTGGAGTATCTCATCCCTCACTTTGAAAATCAAACAGGCATCGAGCTTAAATGGACCGCTACTGGAACCGGCAAAGCGCTAAAGCTTGGACAGAATTGCGATGTTGATGTACTTCTGGTACATGCGCCGCCGGCAGAAAAAAAATATATTGCTGCCGGATTCGGTAAGGACAGAAGGGAAATCATGTACAACGATTTTGTTATTATCGGACCCCAAAACGATCCAGCCGGCATTAAAGGCAAATCCATCTCTGATGCACTCCGTCTTATAAAAAACAACCACGCCTCGTTTATGAGCCGCGGGGATGATTCAGGGACCAATAAAAAGGAAAAACAATTATGGAAAAATGCAGATATGGCCTATCCGGACAGAGAAAAATGGTACATTCAAACTGGCCAGGGTATGCTTGCAACGATTAATATTGCCCAGGAAAAAAATGGGTATACCATGACAGACAGGGGCACCTACATTAAATATCAATCTCAGAAATATGGGAATGCACCCCTAAAAATAATGGTTGAAGGAGATGCCGTCCTTTTAAACCAATATAGTGTATTAACACTCGACCCTGAAAACTGTAAAACTGCAAAATATGACCTTGCACTTGAGTTCTCTGAATGGATGGCTTCCAAATCTGCTCAAGATCTGATAAAAGATTTCAGACTTTTGGGGGAAAAGCTGTTTATACCAAACGCAAAATAAGTGAGGAATATGGATTATATCGTTGCAGGCTTTTTTAAAGCGTTTGAGCTTCTGCTCAGCGGCGATGAATCTACATGGACAGCGGTCCAGGCGACCCTTCAGGTATCTACATGTTCTATGCTTCTCAGCATTGGAACAGGACTGCCTTGCGGTTTTTTAATCGGGTATTTTCACTTTAAAGGGAAAAAGCATGTCAGAACCATTTTAGACACTCTGCTTGCGCTTCCAACTGTATTTATAGGACTTGCTGTATATGCTGTCATTTCACGCCAAGGCCCTCTGGGAGAATTCGGACTGCTTTTTTCTTTAACTGGCATCGCTGTCGGGCAGACCATTCTGGCCTTTCCTATTGTTACGGCCATCACTGCCGCGACGATTGAAGGCATTGATGAAGATCTAAAACTTACCCTTGCTTCATTGGGAGCAAGCAAACGTAACATCATGGTCACCTGTTTATGGGAGGTTCGCTATGGGATATTAGCCGCTGCCGTTACAGCGTATGGCAGGGTTCTGACTGAAGTAGGCATCTCCATGATGGTGGGTGGCAATATTAAATACCATACAAGAACAATTACCACGGCAATTGCACTTGAAACCAACAAGGGTTTTTTTGCTGATGGTATTGCCCTTGGATTGGTATTGATAATGATTGCATTTATTGTGAATTTGTCTCTATCCTTTTTAAGGAAACAATGAAACCGGAAAACCTGACATATGAATTAAATAACATCCGGCATTATTATGATGAAAAGAAAGTGCTTGATATCTCCCATCTTGAAATTCAAAAAGGTGCCATCATAGGTATTGTCGGGCCCAATGGAAGTGGCAAAAGTACCCTTTTAAAACTGTTAGCCTTTGCCCAGAAACCGAGTTTTGGAGAGGTATGCTACCAGGGGAAACCTCAGATTCCTTTCTCTCCAGAGGTTCGATCCAAAATAACGCTCCTAACACAAAGGCCCTACCTTCTAAAACGGACGGTTTTTGAAAATGTTGCTTATGGGCTGAAAATAAGAAACAAGGCTGTAAATATTGAAAAGAAAGCAAAGAAAGCCATTGAGACGGTTGGCCTTGATTACCAAAATTTTTCCCAGAGAAAATGGCATGAACTTTCCGGCGGTGAAGCCCAGAGAGTGGCCATGGCAGCCAGACTTGTTTTGGAACCTGATGTGCTGCTGCTTGATGAACCTGTTGCAAGCGTAGACATGAAAAGTGCTGAACTCATCCGAAAGGCGTCCATAATGGCAAAAGACCTCTGGGGTACAACACTTATTATTGCCAGTCATGATCTGCAGTGGCTTTATTCTATCAGTGACAAACAATTGTCTATGGTTAAAGGCAACATATTTTCAACAGGGATGGAAAATGTTATTACGGGACCGTTTGAGCGATTTGATGATCGCATTGTTATAAAAAGACTGCAGAACCGTCACATCATTCGATTAAAAGCGCCTGATCATGGGAAAGATACGGCGGTAATACGTAAAAAAGATATTACCATTGACATAAAAAAGCAAACAGACCAGCCCACTTTGAATCAATTACCAGGACAAATTTCCTCAATGATGCTGGAAAAAAAAAGCGGGCACATTCTGGCAGCCATATCCATTCATAGCTTTTCTTTTGTTTTAAGACTGCTGCCGGACCAGGTCAGCAGTCTTGTTCTTCAACCAGGCAAAAAGGTTTTCCTGAAATTCCAATCAAACAATGTTGAATGGATTTAAACCGCCGTACCAGATCAAGACAGCTTATGGAGTTATTCTGATATTGAATAGATGAAAGGCAATGAGGTCAAACAGCTGTGTTAAACACTAGTGTGAACCTGATTTTAACACAAGGAAAAATAACTTTCCATACGTGTTCATGTGGCCTGCTGTATATTCCGCATAAAATCCGTTTCCACAGAAAAGGTCTGTTCTGGCCGGCCCGTTAATGGCACCGCCGGTATCCTGGTTCATTACAAATAGAGATGCGTTTGCCCATTCTTTTAACGGATTAATATTTATTTTATCTGGCAGCTGGGCCTGCATAAAGCATAATGCTCCTTTTGGAAATAATCTCCTGTCAGTTGCGATTGACCTCATTGGGGTTACTTCAACACCAAGGCTGCCGTACGGCCCGCCGATCTCCTCTCGAAAGAACACAAAACTTTTATTTTGATGCAACACTTCATCCATTCTTTCAGGATGCAGCTGAAGCCATGTTTTAATCGCCTGCATAGACATATCTTCTTTTAGGATTTCATTCTTTTCTATTAAATATCTGCCAATGGATCGATAAGGATTTCCATTGCTGCCCGCATAATGGAGCCTTAAAACATCGCCCTGGCCTAAATCGATTCTTCCTGATCCTTGAATTTCAAGAAAAAATCGATCCACCCGATTTTTTAACCATACAATGGGGTGCGATTTCGTATAAAAATCTTCAATCGCATTTATCTGCTCACGGGAGTAATATGGAACCACGCTTTTTGTTGACTCATTCACCATAGCGATCAGGCGTTTATGCCCTTTATACTGATCTGAAAAAAGTGACAGATCAATTTCCAGTAAATCATCTGGTTTGGCATATGCCGGGTATGGATATACGTCACTTTTGTTTCTGCTTCCCTCATAGGTGGGTTCAAAATATCCGGTAAAAAGGACATCACCCTCTTTATTCCCAGCGGCTGCATACACAAAAAAACTGGATTGAATAAAGTCATTTAACCTGCCGGCTGACGGCTCTTTTTCTAAAAAAGCCTTAAAGGTCTCCAGAGATATGATCAGATGTCCGGCGGTGTAAATGTCTTCCATATTGATATTTTCTTTCAAGCGGTACCTTTTTAATATAGATATGACTCTGATCAATTGAGGCTGTCAATCCTTTTAAATCAAAAGAATCATTAAAGTCTGGGTAGTGCCTTGATTTCAACTTTTTCAATGAATTGAATTGAGTTGTTTTTTCCTTCAACCCGGGATGGCATCCGGGAAAAAACAGGATTAGAACAACAAAAAGGCCAAGACTAAAATATGTTACTGAAAATTTATTCATTTTCTATCTTCTTTTGATTAAGTTTCTTGGTAAAGGTGTTTGAATACGCTATTTCCTGCAGATCATCTATTGGTTTTGAAGACAGCTCAAGCTTATCCAGTTTTTTAGCGGTAGACATCACCCTGGTTTCCAGGGCCCCCACTGTCCTGTTATATGATGTCACACATTTTTCAATATCCTTTCCCAATCGATTGATATTGTCAGACATATGGCAAAGCCTTGAAAAAAGCTCTACACCAAGATTTCTTATCTCTTCTGCATTTTCATAACTCTTTTTCTGTTTCCACGAATAAGAAACTGATTTTAATAAAGCGATCAGTGTTGTTGGTGTGGCAAGGATAACCCCTTTTTCTATACCCTTTTCTATCAAATCCGGGTATACGGATAATGCTGCACTGAAAAAATTCTCTCCTGGAATAAACATCACCACAAACTCCGGTGTTGGTGAAATTTCCTTAAAATAGGTTTTGGATGACAGGTCTGAAATATGCTTCATTACCTGGCGGCCATGATCTTTCATCCGCACTTGTTTCTCTTCTTCATCAGGTGCTTCAAGCGCATCCAGATAGGCCATTAAGGGCACCTTGGAATCAATGATAATTTTTCTGTTCTGCGGCAGGGTAACCACCATATCCGGTCTGACAGATCTTTTTCTTGAACCACTTGAAAGCTGTTCAAAAAAGTCACAGTGGTTTGTCATACCCGCAAGTTCTGCTACCCGTTTCAAGGTAATTTCACCCCAGCGTCCTCTGACATGGGGAACTCGTAACGCTTTAACCAGATTTCCGGTTTCAATATGAAGGAGGCTTTGTGTTCTTCCCATTTCCAGCAGCTTTTCTACGATAGAACCATAGGCTTTTTCCCTTTCCTTTTCCATGATGTTGAGGTGCGCTTCATATTTGTCCAAAGTCTGCTTAACCGGATCAATGGTTTTTATAATTTCATCACCCTTTACATCAAAATCTTTTTTTGCCGCCCTCACATAACCAGTGAAATATTTGTCTGCCAGCTCCATAAAGCGATTTGAATTGTTAAACAAGGCTTCATTTGAAAAAGATTTTATTTTTTTGGAAAATAACATAACACCGGATTTTACAAGAATGAAACAGACAAAAACGCCGATACAGAAGCCCGCTCCCAGGAATGCCAGGTTTTCATAGGTTATCACACTATTTTGCAATATATGTTCCGCTTTTACCTCCTGATTTGGACTTCAGGTATATGTTGGATATTTTCATTGCCTTGTCATAAGATTTTGACATGTCATATATGGTCAGCGCGGCGACTGATACAGCAGTTAACGCTTCCATTTCAACCCCTGTTTTTCCGGTCAGTGAAACTTCAGCCTCTATATCTATCGCAGGGTCTTGAGTATCAAACGAAAAATCTATTCTTGCATGGGTAATATTTAACGGATGGCACATGGGAATCAGGCTGGATGTTTTTTTTGCCGCCATCACCCCAGCAATCCGTGCCGTTTCAAGGACATTGCCTTTTTTTATCTTGGCATCCATAATCCTTTTTAACGTATCCCGGGCCATTAGAATTTTACCCCCTGCAACGGCGATGCGTCTGGTCTCAGTTTTGTCCCCCACATCCACCATCCTGACCCTGCCGTCTTTATCTAAATGTGTAAAATCTGTCATTTTCTTACCTTTAATTTTTCCAACATCAATTCTTTTTATTGTTGAATTTTTTTATCTTAATGGGGTATCAGATTTTTCCTCAATTCTAAGGCTTAGGAAAATTTTAACCAGAGGAAAACAAACAGTATCCTGAGGATTAAAATTAGACCCCTAACACAGTAATTGACAAAAATTATGGCTTCTCAACAAAAAACTGTGTTTTCTTTGTCACTTCAGCTTTAACCAAATTTAACGTATCTGTCAGTGTGCCAATAACATTCTCCCTGATATTTCCTGCAACCACAAGGAACATGACATCGTCTCCAACAGAAAGCGGTCTGCCTTCATTGATATGGATTAAAATTTCAATGATGCCAGGTCTTTTTTTCTGCTCATTTATAATCTGTTCAAGTCTTTCATGGTTCACAACAATTTCAAGTCCGGTTACCGCTTCCCCTTCCCGGGACGTTGCCCTGACCACCCCGTTGTGGCATAATATCATCCCGGCTTTGTGGTAGTCAGGGTGCTGTTTAATTTGATCTATCATTGCCGTAATGTTCATTTGTTTCTCCTATTGATTTCACTTCTTTTTCCGGGCCATTGTTTTGGCTGTCTCTAAATCATCAGGTGTATTGACGTTAAAAATAAAATTCATATCCGGATCGATTGCCTTTAATTGCTCAACAGGTATGGTCTTTACTTTTTTGGGCCTGAAAAATTTTTTTATCATAATAATATTTTTTTCAAGGTTTTCCTCGATTAAGGGAAGACAGTCTTTTGAATACACTGCGGATAGAGGTTCGAATCCATCCTCTGTTTGAGGAATAACCACATCATATCCAGGCTCTATCTGTCCAACGATATATTCAATAATGGATTTATGAATAAAAGGCGTATCGCAGGCACTTACATATATGTAAGGGTTTGCAGCATAAAAAAGGCCCGCATGAAGGCCAGCCAATGCACATCGCGCAGGTATAATATCGGTTACAATTGTCATGTCCCATCCAGCAAAATCTTCTGGGTCGTTTACAACAATAATGACTTCCTTAAACAGACTCGAAAACAGTGTATAGATATTGTCCAGGATGGTCAGGTCACCAATTTTTCGAAACGTCTTTTTTTTCCCGGGCAGTCTGCTGTTGTTCCCTCCAGCAAGTATCACCCCTGTACAATCAAACTTCATTCTCTTTATTCCAGCATAAAAAATAAATATTAATCATACACTGATTATAGCAACTCAAACTTAAAATCAAGGTGTTGCCCACCAGAAAAAAAGATGATACAAATTCTAAAACACATATAATTCAAGGGAAGGCCGTTATATGAAAAAGAAAAAAACCGTTCTGAATGACCAGGATTTTAAACGGATTATCACCAGAATATCCCATGAAATAATAGAAAAACATAAAGGCACTCAAAATCTCGCACTTGTCGGCATCCAGACCAGGGGCGATTATCTGGCCAAACGGCTGGCGGATAAAATCCAGAAAATTGAAAATGTAACTGTTCCCGTTGGCAGCATGGATATCAACATGTACCGGGATGACTGGACAAAAATAAGCCATCAGCCTACAGTGCGGCCGTCAAATATTCCTTTCTCAGTCGATGATATGGACATTATCCTTGTGGACGATGTTTTGTTTACCGGGAGAACCATAAGGGCTGCCATGGATGCATTAATGGATTTTGGGAGACCGTCGCGCATTGAACTGGCAATTTTAATTGACAGAGGCCACAGAGAGCTTCCGATTCAGGCTGATTACATCGGGATATCCAAAACAACTGAACATGAAGACATGATACATGTCCTGGTCACTGAACATGACGGCCAGGATACTGTTTTTATCGAACAGGATTAAAGGTTATGAGCACTTCATCACATAAAAAAGATGCACCGGAACACATTAAACTGGCTGTTATTTCCGTCTCCACGACACGATCGTTATCTGAAGATAAATCCGGGGCCTGGATAAAAAAACAAGCCCGGAAAGAAGGCCATGAAGTGGTGATCCATCAGGTTGTAACAGATGATGTCACAGCCATCCGGGAATTAACCGAACATGTTACCCAGAAAATCATTCCTGATGCCATCATCATGTCTGGCGGCACAGGTATCAGCCCTAAGGATGTAACCATTGAGGCTGTCAAACCCATTTTTGATAAAGAGCTCACGGCTTTTGGCCCGCTTTTCGCTCAGCTAAGCTTTGACCAGATCGATTCTGCTGCCATTCTGTCACGAGCCACTGCCGGCATCATTCGTAACTCAATTGTATTCTGCATGCCAGGGAGTATCAAGGCCTGTAAACTGGCCTGTAATGAATTGATATTTCCCGAACTTGGACACTTGATAAAACACACTAAGGAATAAAAAATGAAAGAAATACAAGACTTTATTGATCATTGGACTGAAACTGAATCAAAAAACAGACAAGCATTTATTGAATTATTTGAACATTTAAAAACCTTGAATGATACAAGTTTCGAGTTTAATGCGCGGCCTAAGGTAAGCTATTCGCTGCGTCCTAAACATGTGACGCAAAAGGATCGATCTCTTTTTGCCATGGTGGATGTGATTGATGATGACCCGAATGAAAGATGGTTATCTATCTGTTTCTATGGAGAAATGATAACCGACCCTGATGAAGCCGGGGACCTCATCCCAGAAGGTCTGCTAGGTGAAGACGGCTACTGCTTTGACCTGTATGAATACGATGCAGATGAAATCAATTACATCAAACAAAGACTTTCCCAGGCACATGAGAACGCAAAAGAATAGATGTCCCGTTTTTAAAGCATACAACATTATAAATAAGTTTTTTTAACAGATTAAATTAAGCAAAAACTTTTTTTAGGCACTACGGCAGCAACTTTCAACTGGGTTAGTGGGTGAACAATTGTAACCGACAATGCGGAGCTATGATCATTAATGAATAGACAATCAAACAAGCTGGTCAATCTGATCGTAAACAGAAAACAGTACTTACTGTTGAAAAAATTAAGTTCATCCATGCAGGATATTATTTTAAACGACAGACAGATCTGCGATTTTGAACTGCTTACAACCGGCGTTTTTTCCCCGTTAAAAGGATTTATGAAACAAATTGATTATGAGTCGGTTCTAGACCGGATGCGGCTTGAGTCAGGAGAACTCTGGCCCATTCCCATCTGTCTTGATGTCGCAGAAAATCTTGCAAACACACTTGAAACAGGTCAGTCTGTTACACTCAGAGATCCAGAAGGCTTTCTGCTCGGGATCATGAATGTTGAAGATATCTGGCCTGTGGATATACAAAAAGAAGCAACCACAGTTTACAACACAACAGACACCGCTCATCCCGGGGTTGACTATCTATATAATACATCCGGCAGATATTATATCGGAGGAGAAATCCAGGCCTTGAATCTTCCAATTCACTCTGATTTCAGACAGATCCGGAATACCCCTGCTGAAGTTCGAAGCACTTTTAAAAAACTGGGGTGGAAACGGGTTGTCGGATTCCAGACCCGCCAGCCCATTCACAGGCCTCAATTCGAAATGACGATTCAAGCCATGCAGAAAGCCAAAGCAAACCTGCTGCTGCTTCCCATCGCCGGTGTTACAAAACCAGGAGATTTTGATCATTTCACCCGGATGAGATGTTACCAGAAAATAGCCAAATATTACCCACCTGATTCCTATGTATTAAACCTTCTTCCCCTGGCCATGAGAATGGCAGGGCCAAGAGAAGCCATCCTCCACATGATCATTGGAAAAAACTTTGGATGTACCCATTTTGTGATTGGACATCAGCACGCTTCACCAGGAAATGACAGCTATAATAAACCGTTTTACGTGTATGATGAAGCAACCGCCTTAGCGTCAGATGCCACAAAAGAGTTAAATGTGAAAACAGTCACATTCGAAGAAATGGTATATCTTCCTTTTGAAGATGAATACAAAATTGCAAGCAGCGTTCCCGAAAATGTGGACACGATTTCTTTTACAGGGACTGATATCCAGAAAAGAATTAGAAACGGCAGGAAATTACCTGACTGGGCATCCTTTCCTGATGTCATTTCTGAACTCCAGAAATCTTATCCCCCCCCTTCGAAACAAGGCCTTACCATATTCTGCACCGGCCTTTCAGGCGCCGGCAAATCCACGATAGCAAAAATATTATATTCAAAATTTCTTGAAATCGGGACAAGGCCTGCCACGCTGCTCGATGGGGACATTGTAAGACGCAACCTGTCTTCTGAACTTAATTTTTCCAAAGAGCACCGGGATATCAATGTCAAACGGATCGGGTTTGTGGCTGCAGAAATCACCAAAAACAGGGGAGTTGCCATCTGTGCGCCCATCGCTCCCTATGAGAAAACCCGAAAAAAGATTAGAGAATCCATAGAAGCCCATGGCGGTTTTTTTGAAGTCCATGTATCCACCCCAATATCCGAATGTGAAAAAAGGGATAGAAAAGGGATGTATGCAAAAGCAAGAGCAGGGCTATTAAAAGGGTTTACAGGCGTTGATGATCCTTACGAAGACCCCTTGAATCCTGAACTCAGGATTGACACGACCAGTTTGTCACCAGATGAAGCAGCCCAGGAAGTGCTGCTTTACATCAGCCAAAATGGATTTATTTGATACACAACAAGTCTTTAACTGAAATCATAACAGCTCTTATAGTTAAAAAAACGACTAAAACTATTTTTAAATGTTCAAACGGTTAAGCATAGTTGCTTTCAATACAGGTCTATCTCAACTATTAGCCATGGTGGCAATTGGATTTGCAGCGCGATCGTATGACACCAAAACAATTGGCCAGATAGGTATCATTGAATCCTCCATAATTCTAACCATCTCAATCATTTCTTTTGGTCTTCAATTGGTCACGAACCGAAATATTGTTATAAATCAAAATTGGTTCGGTTATTTTGAGCAAGGTCAAAAAGCCAGGGTCACCTTGTCTATTCTGTTATTTCCCCTCAGCCTGGTTTATTTTCTGACAGGGGATGTGACCTATCTTTTATTTCTGGGTTCGCCTTTAATCGCGTTGAATGGAGACTATGCACTCTACGGTCGGGGCCTGCCCGAATATGCATCTACGATATCATTTGTAAGGGTTTTGATTCCTTCTATAGTATTAATCTTCTGCTCAGCATTGCACACCGAACATATCGTTAAACTGTATAGTTTAGGATTATTCTCTGGCATTTTCATTGCAGGTTTTATGACATCATTCAGATTAAAAACACCTTATTTTTTCTCCCCCGGAATTTCATCATTGAAAAATTATGTTGATAGCATAAAAATAGGAGGGGCAAGCGTTTCAATAACAATGATGTCCAGTGGTGTAATTTTTGCCGCTAAGCATTTTTATGAAATTAATATTGTTGGTGAAGCATACCTGGCCATCAAACTATTCCTCCTTTATCAAGGGGTCAGGAGGATTGTTATCCAAGCTTTTTTCAACAAATTAAATAATGACAAAGACGCTTTGAAAGTGGATAGAATCAATATATTAATCGGCATTTTATCAGCCGCTGGGTTTATATTCTTCCCAGGAGCAATCAGTGCTTTATTTTATGGCGACTCTTCAGGCCAGATGAACAATCTCATTCTTGTCATTGGTTTTGCAACTCTATTTTCATCCTTAACGAGTGTTGCGGATACAAAAATGCTGTTAAAAAAAATGGATCGTGAATATTTTACTACTTTTTTCATATCAATGATCATTACAATGTCTGTTGTTATCAGCCTTTCACTTACTCAATGCGGATCATTGGCTATTCTTGTCAGTATCATTACCGGTGAAATATCTATTCTATTATTCTGTAATGCTTATGTAGGCTTTAAAACCTTTTTTGCAGAAAGATTCAAAATCTTATTTTCAAACCTGTTTATTATTCTCCTGCCACTCTCTTTAACATTTGTTGTTGATCAGACATTCTACAGCCTGTTTATCTGTATGGCGCTGATGATGTCCGTTCTATTTTGGACTAACAAAAAACATTTTAAATAACGCGAAAAGTAAAAAAATCATCTGAGGCATTAAATTGTATTCATTTAAAAGCGTCCATTTGCTGCTTATATTCGCATTTTTAATGGGCATATTTTATAGAGATTTCGCATATTTGGGGATTTCTGCTCCAGTGCCGGGCGGTACAATCTTCATCACAGAAATAGTTATTGCTTTTTTTATTGTTGCAGGCTTTTTAAAACTTTCAATACTAAAAAGCTTACGAAAATGGATCGTGTTTAATCAAAAGGTGATATTATATTACTTTCTATTTTTGCTTTCTTCGGTATCAGTGTTATTTTATTCCAACTGGTCAAATATCGGGCTTACCTTGCGTGAATTTGCTTCATCTTATTATTCTTTTTTCTTTTTTCTTCCAATATTCCTTTTTAAATATGAAGAACAACAGGATTTACTGTTCAGAGTCATTTTAATTGCATCTTTATTTGCTCAATTGTTAATCATATACAGAGCCGTTATGGGATTAGGAATCATTAACAGTACTGGAGAATTGAGGTTTGGAAATTATGAAACCATTGGCATTATAATTCTGATCAGCTGGCTTTTCATAATTCCATTTTACGAGTGGAAACTTTCGTATTGGTTTATTTTTGTGTCATCCGTTGTTATCACTTTTGTATTTATAAATCACCGCAGCGCTTTAATAGCTTTAATCACCTCAATTTTCACCGTTAATTACTTAAACAACAGAAAAAATTTACTAACTATTTTAAAAAATCTATTGATTGGATTTCTTATCCTTTTCGTTATATTATTACCCCTTCTCTTCTTTTACAAAGATATGTTTTCGTCTGCACTTGAACGTTTCATTACTATATTTTTGCCAACTGAAGATGCAAATTCATCATGGCGGCTTTATACCTGGAAAATCATCCTTTCTGATATGAACGTGTTCAATTGGTTAATCGGTAAAGGATGGGGCTGGCAAATTCCTGTTTTCGAGTTTAACAATCGAGTTTACGGGGCAGAAGGAGAAATATTCGGGTTTCATAATTCGGTTCTTTTTTTCCTCTATCACCTTGGTGTTTTCGGACTCGGGACATTTTGTCTGTTTGTCATTAAAATCTATACAAATTCAATTAAATTGATAAAAAATTACCCAAAACAACTACAGTTGAAAGTGAATTCATTAATTGCAGCAAATATAGGCATCTTGACCTTTTCACTGTTCAACGTTGTTCTTGAAGGGCCCTATATGAGTTTCTTTTTTTGGATCACATTGGGAATGATATACCATTATCCCCATCTTTATGCATACAATCAAGGGATTATACTTGAAACGTGTAAAAAATAAAATCCTGTCAATAATGCAGCTTCCCCCACCTGTCCATGGTCAGAGTGTTATGAACCAGACCATCTTTGAAAGTGAGCTCATTAATCACAGTTTTAACATTAAAACCATCCCGTTGAGTTTTACTGAACTTGACAACATTGGAAAAGCAAGCGTTAAAAAATTCACAAAGATGATGTATTATATATTTGCTATTTCCAAAGAGCTTATTCTTTTTAAACCAGATCTAATTTACTTTACATTGTCTCCAACCGGTTTCGCTTTTTATCGTGATTTTTTTTATGTTGTTTTAATCAAGCTGTTTCAGACCCCTGTATTATACCATCTTCACGGGAAAGGTATTAGAGAGAACGCGTTAAATCCATTAAATAAAATATTGTATTCTTTTGTTTTTAAAAATTCAAAAATTATTTTGTTGTCAAAGCTGTTGGCTGCCGATCTTGACAATGTAATCCAAAAAAAGGATCAACTTGCATTTTTGGCAAATGGAATAAAAACTCAGGCGATCAAAAACAGAAAAAAAAGTATGGTTAATGACCCCCCGCTGATTTTATTTTTATCCAATATTGAAAAAACAAAAGGGGTTCTTGTCCTGTTGAAAGCAGTTGAGCTGCTTATCAAAAAAAATATCAAATTTAAATTAAAATTAGTGGGAGGTATTGTGCCTTCTATCTCAAAAAAAAAGCTAAATAATAAAATCGAACCTCTTGGTGATTTTGTCGAATATCTTGGGCCGAAATATGGTGAAGAAAAAGTAAAAATAATGGCATCTGCTGATATTTTTGCCTTCCCGACATATAAGGAGGCTTTCCCATTGGTATTACTTGAAGCAATGCAAAATGGACTGCCGATTGTTTCTACATTCGAAGGCGCAATTCCCGAGATAATTGATAATGGTCAGAATGGTTTTCTTGTTAATCCGGAAAATCCAGAAGAACTTGCAGAAAAAATTGAAATTTTATTAAAAGACAGGAATCTTAGAATAAAAATGGGCGGGAACGGGAAAAAGAAATTTTTAAAAAAATATACGGCCGGCATATTTGAAAAAAATTTAGAACAAATTTTTGATAAAGCCCTCATGGACGATGGATAGCTTTCAATGGACCAACGTGTTTATCTAAAAAAAATTGCTTCGTACGATTACAGTGAAATATTTAACTTTCTATTTCATATCTGTTCTACTTTAAACATCATAGAACCGGGTCAAAAAATTGTACTGAAGCCAAACTGGGTAAAAGAATCACATCTATACAAACCTGAAGATTGGGATTATGTAATCACTCACCCACAGGTTATTACTGCTGTTCTTGAGGTCGTTCTCAGGCTGTTACATGGAGATGGCCATGTGACAATTACAGACGGCCCCCAGACAGATTCTTCTTTTAAAGGAATTCTTGCCCGTATGGAACCTGATAAATGGATTCAAATGGGCAAACGTCATGGTGTTGATGTCGATATCCTGGATTTACGTGAAGATGAATGGGTTAATGTAGGAGATATAACCGTTAACAAAAAAAAACTGCCAGGTGATCCAAGAGGGAGCACCGAAGTGAATCTAAAACAAGACAAAAGTGAATTCTGGAGGCACAAAAAATCTTATAGAGGTTACTATGGGGCAGATTATGATATCCGTGAAACAAATAAAGCCCATGATGGTCATGATAATTTGTACAGAGTTTCAAGAACGGTCATTGAATCTGATGTATTTATTAATATTCCAAAGATGAAAACACATAAAAAGGCAGGGATAACATGTTGCCTGAAAAATCTTATCGGAATCAACACATATAAAAACTTTCTTCCGCATCACAGTGAAGGATCTGTAGTTGAAGGTGGTGACCAATTCCCAGGTAACAAAATAAAAAATCGTATTGAAGGCAGGATCATGGCGGCCCTGAAACAAACTGTCTTAATGAACCAACATCTTGCCCCATTTTTTATACCTGTAAAAAAAATAGGTAAAAAAATATTCGGTTCCACAGAAAAAGTAATTAGAAGCGGCAACTGGTATGGGAATGATACACTGTGGCGAATGATTCTTGATTTAAACAAAATACTTTTGTTCAGCGAACCAAACGGTACGATGAGGAAACCAGCCGACAATAACAAAAAAAAATATATCGGTATTGTTGATGGAATTTTTGCAGGAGAAGGAAACGGTCCGATGGCACCCGACAAAAGACTTGCCAACAGCTTGTTAGTTGGTACAAACCCATTGGCCATTGATTGTGTTTGTGCAAAATTAATGGGTTTTGATTATCAAAAGATACCTTCCCTAATCAATGGTTTTAATATTAAAGAAT
>CAYFKW010000024.1:65744-69036 GCA_964343845.1 uncultured Desulfobacula sp.
CTGAATTTGATTATGATCACATTAAAGTGATATCGAGTGACAATTCGCAAAACCTTCTTAAGGATCTCGCACCTGCCAGCAATCAACAATTTAAACCGCATTTCGGTTGGAAAGGGCATATTGAGATATAAACAATGAATTACAACAATTCAAAATTACGGAACATTTTTTGGAGAATGCCTTCAATTATTCAAGACATCGGTACTTCGATTTATGGTTTAAGGCTGAAAAAAAGAGTGTTTCAAAACAACTACAATCGATTTTTATGTGAAATTGAAAAGAGCCAGTGGTTCGGCCCGGAAAAGCTGTGGAAACTCCAGAAGGAAAGATTTAATCATTTTATTCGATATTCATTGATGAACGTTCCATATTATAAGGAAACCTATGGAAACATGGGTATTACAGCCACTGATTCCTTCGACACCAAAGATATTTTGAAACTTCCTCTGCTTGAAAAAGAAACTTTAAGAAACAATTCTTCAGCATTCGTGTCTGACCTGTATAAGAGCCAATCTGGGCGTATAATGAATGTTCATACAAGCGGCACCACAGGAAAAGGCCTGCATCTAAAACTTTCCTTTGACGCCTGGCAAAAAGAATATGCATATCGGTATCTTCATCTATCCTGGGCCGGTATTTACCCGGGGATGAAAATGGCATACCTTGCTGGTCACCCTGTTGCCAATCCTTTAAAGAACAAACCGCCCTTTTGGGCATACGATAGAATCAACAGATCTCTTTATTTTTCATCCCAGCACATTTCATCAAGGAATATACCGCACTATTTAAAAAAATTAATCAGTTTCAAACCAGAACTTATCAGGGGATATCCAAGTTCAGTTTATCTTGTTGCATGCGGAATTCTTGAATACGGAGAAAAACGAATCAAACCCAAAGCCGTTTTCACAAACTCAGAAACCCTTCTAGACCGGCAAAGATTGATTATAGAAGAAGCATTCTCCTGCAAAGTATACAATTGGTACGGCAACACAGAACAAGTGGCGAATATTGTTGAGTGTGAACTTGGCCATCTCCATCTGAAACAGGAACACAGCTATGTTGAATTTCTTAGAAATGATGGGACATTGGCTTCACCTGGAGAGATGGCTGAGATGGTCTGCACTGGATTTCACAATGAGGCAATGCCACTTATTCGTTACAGGATAGGTGATATGGCCATTTTTTCAAATAAAACATGCGATTGTGGAAAAGGTGGTATTATTGTTGAAAAAATAATTGGAAGGGTTGAGGACATCGTCGTCACACCTGATGGCAGGCATGTCGGCCGGCTGGATCATCTGTTTAAAGACATGCTCAACGTTAAAGAAGCACAAATTATTCAAGAATCAATAGATTCATTAAACATTTTTATCGTAAAAAGGGCCCCATTTAATCAAAAAGATATCCAACGGTTAAAACAAGAAGCCTTATTAAGACTTGGGGATAAAATCAAACTCAATATTAAATTCGTCGATTCTTTACAAAAAGAACCTTCAGGGAAATTGCGGTTTGTAATTTCAAAAATCAACCCTTTGCAGCAGGAAAAATCTTATTCAGGTCTTCAGGAGTATTAAATGCAGCAACTCACTCAAAAACTAAAAAACGGAAAAATGGAAATAATTGAAGTACCTGTACCTTTACCTCAAAAAGGGCAGGTATTAATAAAATCCCACTACTCCTTAATCAGTGCCGGCACAGAAGGCAGCACTGTTAAAGCAGCCCGCAAGGGGTATATAGGAAAGGCAAAAGAACGTCCCCAGCAAGTGAAACAGGTTTTAGACACCCTCATGACACAGGGACCTGTTCAGACGTACCGTGCTGTGATGAAGAAACTGGATGCGTATTCTCCTCTGGGATATTCATGTTGTGGGGAAGTTGTTGATATGGCTCCTGATGTTACTGGTTTCTGTGTTGGGGACCTTGTCGGATGCGGCGGTTTAACGGCATCCCATGCAGAGTTTATCAGTGTCCCGGTTAATCTTTGCACAAAACTTAATCCAGATGCTGATTTAAAGCAGGCGGCTTACAACACCCTGGGTGCAATCGCTCTGCAGGGTGTTCGGCAGGCGGACTTACGTTTGGGAGAAACGTGTGCTGTTATTGGGCTTGGGCTGCTTGGGCAGCTGACTGCCCTCTTACTCAAAGCTTCAGGTGTTCGAGTGGTTGGTATTGATGTCAATCAGGCAATGGTCGAGACTGGCCAGAAACATTGTCTGGATCTGGCGTTGAACAGAAAGGATGCTGGGATCGAAGATACCATTGTCGAATACTCAAATGGAATGGGATGTGATGCTGTCATTATAACCGCAGCCTCATCTTCCCTGGACCCTATTAACTTTGCCGGTGCCATTGCCCGAAAAAAAGGAACAATTGTAGTTGTCGGCGCTGTACCTACCGGGTTTGACAGGGAACCTCACTTTTATAAAAAAGAGCTGGCAATAAAAATGTCCTGCTCTTATGGTCCCGGACGGTATGATGCTGGGTATGAAGAAAAAGGAATGGATTATCCTTATGCGTATGTCCGTTGGACAGAAAATAGAAATATGCGGTCATTTCAAGAACTTATATATTCCGGTCAGGTTGATCTCAGTTTTCTGACCACCCATTGTATAGAAATTGAGAAAGCACCTGAAGCGTACGATATGATCATGGATCAGTCAGAACCTTTTATCGGTATTCTGATCGCGTATGATACCTCAAAAAAAATGGGGAAAAAGCGTCTCCAGGTAAATGCATCGGCAAGGGGAAAAACAGATGTAGGGATCGGCTTCATCGGGGCAGGATCTTATGCCCAAAGTCATTTAATACCCAACATTCCTAAAAATACCACTACCCGGCTTATTGGTGTAAAAACAGCCGGCAGCACAAGCTCTAAATCAGTTGCGGAACGGTATGGGTTTGATTTCTGCACAAGTGAGAAAAATGACATCCTTGATAACAAAGACATTAATACCGTTTTCATTGCCACCCGGCATAACACGCATGCTGATTTTGTCATTCAATCGTTAAAAGCCGGGAAACATGTTTTTGTTGAAAAACCAATCTGCCTGACCGCTGAGGAATTAGAATCAATAAAAGCTGTTTATTCACCAGAGCAAGTGCTTATGGTAGGGTATAACAGACGATTTTCTCCTTTGACTGAAATAATTAAAACCAGCATTAAATCCGGCCCTGCAGCCATGATATACCGGATAAATGCCGGCAGTATTCCACCGGACTCATGGATTCAGGATTTAGATATTGGCGGCGGGCGGATCCTGGGTGAAGTATGCCATTTTGTAGATTATCTGAC
>CAYFKW010000024.1:69046-70763 GCA_964343845.1 uncultured Desulfobacula sp.
TATAAGCGGCTCCCTGCCCATGTCTGTTTATGCATCCGCCATGATGCAATCCATCCATCTCAACGATGTGTTGAATATCTCGATTACCTATAAAGATGGGTCCATCGGTACTATCGCATATTATGCTAATGGTTCTAAAGCACTTGCAAAAGAAAGAATAGAAATTTACAGCCACGGCGTCACAGGGGTGCTTAATGACTTTAAAAAAGTAACACTATATGGGGCTGGCAAATCCAAAACAAAAAAGCTGATGGTTCAGGACAAAGGACAAAAAAAATGTGTCAGACAATTCATTGAATCTATTCAAAATGCCAAGACACCCCCTGTCCCTTTTACAGAAATAGTTAATTCTGCTGAAGTCTGCTTTGGTATACTTAAATCTCTAAAAACAAACCAGGTTGTTCCTTTATGATGGGAAACCCTTCTCTGCAAAAGGCATTTGAACAGCTCGACCAATATGTAAAAAAAGAAAAATATCAGGGCTGGGATCTTTTTGACGGTTTAAATTCAAGGTTATTCAAAAATTCTGTTTTCTACCGGTCTGCGTTATTACGATTGGCCTGGATCCAATTTTTTAAACGGTTTCCTTTTAACTGCCGCAGGTTGGCGAAAGTTCCAAAAGATTATAATGCCAAAGGGTTAGCGTTATTTGCATCCGGACTGATTCATATGGGAAGGCTGCCTGAAGCTGATGCTCTGCTGAAAAAACTTCTCACCATGACATGCAATAATTTTGAAGGTAAATCCTGGGGATATAATTTTGACTGGCAGGCCAGGGCATTTTATGTGCCAGTTGGAAAACCAAATATTGTAACCTCTGTTTTTGTTGCCAATGCATTCCTTGATTATTATGAAAGAGTGTCCAAGCAAAGTGCACTTCGTGTTGCCGAACAGACCTGTGAATTTATCTTAACCCATCTGATTCTTCATGAAAATGACACCACATTGTGTTTTGGCTATATCCCCAGTGAAACTGCCAGGGTTCACAACGCCAACATGCTAGGCGCGGCTCTTTTAGCCCGTGTTTATTCACATACAAAAAACATGGATTTCCTCAAAAAATCAAGAAAAGCCATGGCCTACTCACTAGCCGCGTTAACGCCTGATTACGCCTGGCCTTATGGTGAACGCCGCCATCATCAATTTATTGATAATTTTCATACCGGGTTTAATCTTGTGGCCTTAAAAAGCTGGACAGATAATACTGGAGAAAAACACTGGGAAAAACACCTTTTAAATGCTTACCAGTATTTTCTTGACAATTTCTGGCTCGATGACGGCACTCCAAGATACTATCACAATTCATTATACCCAATCGATATTCATTGTTCTGCACAGGGAATCGTTACCTGCATAAAGCTATCTGAATATGACGGCAGAAGCCTTTGTTCTGCAGATAAGATAGCTGCCTGGGCGATTCTGCACATGCAGGATAAAAAAGGGTTCTTTTATTATCAGAAAACAAAATTCTATACCACAAAAACATCTTATATCCGCTGGGCACAGGCATGGATGTTTTATGCGCTGTCATTGCTTTTGAACTATGATAAGAAAAAATAGAGGATGACTATGACAAAACGGCTGGACTTGATGGGGTGCCCTGTTGATGATTTTGATATGCAGGAAACTATTCTAGAAGCTGAAAAATTTATAAAAAAAAGACGAGACCTTTGATTAACTCGACGCAGAAACCCTTCCAAAAACACAAAATTGAACT
>CAYFKW010000025.1:0-42071 GCA_964343845.1 uncultured Desulfobacula sp.
TCGAATCCCGTTTCCCGCTCCACTTTTTAAACGTCAAGTTCCTGGCCCATATGATTTTCTAAAGCCATCTCATAAATGGCAGACGCGACAGTCAGATCAAACAACGCCATACCGACTGATTTAAACAGAATCGTCATTTTATCTTTGTTTCTAACCGCTTCAAATAAACCTGCAAACTCTTTTATCTTCTCTTTTTCAACAACCTTTTTCTTCAAAGGAATTGCGATATCGCCTGATTCTCTGGCTGCAAACAGGGTATCCACATAAACCTGGTCTGCCGTTTTGATGACAACATCCGGGAACTCCTGCATATCCGGTCTGAATGAACCTATGGATATAAATACTTTTCCGGAAATCATACTTGACGATGCTTCAAACAAAGGGGTTGCGCTTGTTGTTGCTGCGATAACAACCTGAGCGTTTTCAACCAATTGGGCAGGATGATCCGGGACCCTGTATGTTACGTGTGGAAACGTTTGTTTTAACCGTTGGATCATCCCCTCTGCCGCTTTTTTGTTCCGGCTGTAAACATACAATGTTTGAATATTTCGATTGAATAACAGATATCTTGCCTGACTGAATGCCTGAACTCCTGCACCAAAAATCCCGGACGTCTGTGTTGTTTCAGATGTCAGCAGCTTAACACCCAACCCGCCGACAGCGCCTGTCCTCTGGGCTGTAACAGCTGCACCATCCATAACGGCCAATGGTTGTCCGGACTGGTTATCATTCAAGACCAGAATCCCATTTACTGCAGGCTGCCCATACTCCCGTGCCTGGGGAAAAACAGACACCAGTTTTGTTGCAAAATATTTTTTGGAGAAACACGGCATCAGTAAAAGTGTATTTTCATCATCTGCTACATGCATCCTGTCCGGCATATGGTATGCTTTGCTCAATACAAGCCGGTATGCAGTTTCGACTGCCTGCTGAATCAAGTTCTGATCTATTTTTTCAATGACTGGTTTGTTAATAAACAGCATCTTCACCTCGTTAGACGATTCATTTGCTTATCCTTTTATACCATACCCTTTTAAAATGCCTATTAAAACAAAAAAATCCTGTTGATGCACTCACGATAAACCCTGCACCACTGTTTAAAATTCACCGTTTATTTACGGCCCAAGGTGTGATAGACATATTGAATTTGCAACCAGTGCCATTTAACAAAGGAATTTTTTGTGACACATACTGAAACCGTATTATGTATAAAAAGAAACCGGCTCCCTGGATCCTGGGTAAGACAAAAGAGTGTTGTACCCCTGACATTGGCCGATTTTATTGAAACATGTTCCAGTGCCGGGTTTACGTTTGTCCGACGCCCGGAAGCTGAAAAAGACCCCTCGTACCAGCAGATTATTCCCTATATTGTCCTTCAAACAAAGGGATTTGAAAAAACCGCTATTTATAATCGACAGGGAAGCGAAAAACGGCTCCATGATCTCTGGTCCATTGGTATTGGCGGGCATATTAATCCGGTTGACAGGGAAACCCGCGATGATCTGTTTCACCAGATACTGGTAAGTGGAATGGAAAGAGAGTTGAATGAAGAACTGGCACAGCGCCCTGAAGAGGCTTCTCCGAAATTTGTCGGTGTGATCAGCGAGGATATAACAGATGTCGGAAAAGTCCATTTAGGCGCTGTGTTTAGAATTATTGCAGACGACCCAGACCTGTTTTCACCTGGTGAAGAATTGTCTCAGTTTAAGTGGGAAAAAACAGAGAACCTTGAGACGCTTAACCTAGAATTGTGGTCAACACTTGCATTGAAACTGCTGTCAGGCAGCTTATGAGTTCAATATTTTTTTGATAACTGAATTTTCATTCTTCAGAATCCTGGAGCCCCGTGTAATTTTGCACAGGCTGATACCATACTTTGCTGCAATTTTCCGTTGGGTAATACCAGCATTAAGGTCCTTTAACAGTTTCCACCGCAAAGAAATGTCCTCCAATTCTGCCGGGGTTAGAATATCTTCAAAAAAGCGGTTCAACTCTTCAAGATCGTCTATAGATAATATGATGTTTAATAAATCTTTATCAACAGCCATCCAGGACTCCATTTTTTTTGTTTCTTCTTAAAGAAACATACTGATTTTTTCATGTTTTTCAAGAAAAAACTTAACCTTCTTCTTCAAACACCTGAACTTGATATTTGGACACGATAAGGTTACCAGACTCCCATTCATCAGGAGAAAATCCGGCTTTCATGCAAAGCTGCCTTAAAAAAATATCCGGCGATTTGAGCTGCTCCCAAACCTGCGGCAGAAACGTCGCACTCTGATAGTTTTTCTTTATAATAACCCCATCAATTCCAGGTTTCAATTTTGAAATCAAGTCATCGCTGTCCTTATACGCCACTTCTTCTGGTGGTGTCAGAATGCTGACTTCAATAATGGTATCCTTTAATTCATCAACAGACATTGGTTTGAATCGGGAATCATGAAAAGCTGCATGTCTGGCATTGTCCATTACCCCTTCCCAGACGGTTTTAACGGGTTCAATATTTCCAATACACCCCCTTAGCTCACCCTTTTTATGCAGGGAAACAAACACGCCCCGGTTCTCCTTTAAAATCACAGGGGAGGCGCTTGTTTCCAATGAAAACAATTTCTGATCATCCCCGCCAAATTCCATCAGGATTTTTTCTCTTGCTAATTTTAAAAGTATTTGTCCATCTTTTTTTGAAAGCGCCGTTGTCATTTGTCTTTCCTTGTAAAATTTATGATCATTTTTACCGTATCACCTATCATAAAATTTTAACAGCAAACAATTATTTTAAAACGAACAAACATCAATACCCAAAAGGGCTTCAGCGTTTTGATTGCAGAAAACGATAGAAAATGGATGAAAACAAAAGGAATTCAAAGCTTTTTTAAGCAGCATGAAATAATATCAAGCATGTATGAGGGCATTTTTCAAGGATTTATCCCAATTACAAAAAGAAATGACTCGGAATAATTCAGATTGACTCAAAGTCCATTCATTAATAGTATACTTGCAGGATGTTGCGGACTTCTCCCTGCGGGAAGTTCAAATTTTAAAAATAATATAGGTAAAATAATGGCTACACTGGTTGATAAGAAGTTAGTTCGCAAACTTATTGAAAACGGGATTGAAGCCTCTTTAATCCCCGGGTTCATAAGGAGCCTGGCGAATGCGTATTTAATCAACCCGGATATGTCTCACTGTCAGGCAAACAAAAGACTTAAATACCTTGGATGGGATGATGTTGAGATTGACTACCATACCCTTCAGTTAGCGATAACTTCATTGGAAACAAAAGGGTTAAGCCAGCTGGAATACAAATCAGCGCCCTGGTATTTAGACGGGTTTGATGCAAGGGAACAGATGACAACAATTTAATTTTAACACCACAGACAAAAAAAGCGTACAATTTCCTGTACGCTTTTTTTGTTTTTCACTCCCCAATAAAATCCCTGATGGAAAAGACTATTTATTAACGTCAAGGAGGATACTTTAAAAAAGTACCTTTTCCAGCAGGAATCTTTTATCAATCCAGCAAACTGTCTAACGCTGTATAATCCATGCTGAACGCATCTGCCACAGGTTTACAGACCAGCTTGTTTCCAACATAATTAACCCCTTTTGAAAACCCTGCATCTTCACAAACCGCTTTCCATCCATTATTTGCAATTTTCAAGGCATACGGCAGTGTTGCATTGGTCAGCGCAATGGTTGATGTCAGGGGAACAGCCCCTGGCATATTTGCCACACAATAATGAATGACGCCATCTACTTCAAAAACAGGGTCACCATGTGTTGTTGGTTTTGAAGTTTCAAAACATCCACCCTGATCAATCGCGACATCAACAATAACAGAGCCTTTTTTCATTGTTGAAAGCATATCTTTTGTAATCAGTTTTGGTGCTTTGGCTCCAGCTACAAGGACAGCGCCCACAACAAGATCTGATGTTTGAACAAGTTCCCGCGTTAAGGCTGGAGAAGACATTAAAGATTGACAATTTGCCGGCATGATTTCCGACAGATAGCGAAGCCGGTCAATATTCATATCAAGAATGGTGACATTTGCTCCCATCCCGCAGGCAACCTGGGCAGCATGGATGCCGACAACTCCACCGCCAATAACAAGAACATTGGCTGAAGGTGTTCCGGTTACACCGCCCAGAAGGCATCCTCTGCCGCCGAATGTTCTCTCAAGATATTTAGCGCCCTGCTGAACCGCAAGTCTCCCGGCCACCTCACTCATGGGTGCAAGTAATGGTAATCCGCCCTTCTTATCCTCGATTGTTTCATAGGCAATGCCAATGGAACCTGTTTCCAGGAGCGCTCTTGTAAGCTCTTTATCCGCAGCAAGATGCAGGTACGTAAAAACAATCTGCCCTTCTTTTATCAATTTGAATTCAGAGGGTTGTGGTTCTTTAACATGCATCACCATATCTGAAATACCATAAACCTCTTCAGGCGTATCAAGGATCACAGCACCGGCTTCGATATATTGGCTGTCATCAAAACCCGACCCCATACCGGCATTTTTTTCAACATAAACATCATGACCGCTTGTTTTCATCATATCTACGCCGGAAGGCGTCATGCACACACGATTTTCCTGGGGTTTGATCTCTTTTAGAATACCGACTATCATAATCCTTTACTCCTTGCTTTGAGGGTTAAAGCCATTTTAAATTTTACCAAACTGCACCAACTCATTTTTAAATTCTACTTTATTTTGATTTTTGCAAATTTCCTGCCAAATGGTTATTTACAGAAAAAAATTTCTGTATCGTACTATTTTAAAGGTCTTTCGGAATTTTATCTCTGCGAATCTGCACGAAAACAGCATGGGTAAATCATCTAAAATGGAAACTAATTGAACCAATTCTACTGAATCACATGGATTATAATACATACGGGCGGAACGAAAAAGAACCGACGGTAATTTTTCGTTCCAATTTATCTGGCTTTGCTGTATTTTTCAGGGTAACAAACGAAATTTATTCAGGAAACCGCCTATTAATACCTTCAAATTCTTCAATATTTGACAGAAATATATTGACCAGTTCCGGATCAAAATGATGGCCTGATTCCAATTGAAAAAGTTCGACCACTTTGGCAACCGGCCATGCATTTTTATAGCATCTTTTATGGGTCAGTGCATCAAACACATCTGCAATGGCTGCAATTCGTCCAAAAATGTGAATATTTTCTCCAGCAAGCCCATTGGGATAACCAGATCCATCCCATCTCTCATGGTGCTGCAAAGCCACAATAGCTGCTGTTTTCATGATAGGCCGATTTGATTTATTTAAAATTTCATACCCTGTCTGCGAATGTGCCTGAACAAGCATGAACTCTTCTTCAGTCAATTTGCCGGTTTTATTCAATATGGCTTCTGAGATTCCTATTTTCCCTACATCATGCATTGGAGAGGCCAGCCTGAGCATTTCACATGTGTCATCATCCATTCCATATTTTTTAGCCAGAAAATAACAGAATTCAGCCACACGGGTAACATGATTGGCTGTTTCCTGAGACCGGGTTTCAACAATCTCTCCCAATGTTAAAATGACTTCTTTCTGGGTGTTTATGATCTCACTTGCAAGGCTGATGTTATCAAATCCAATGGCAATATTATTTGCATAAATTCGTACCAGATTTTTTTCAATATCGGAAAGTCGCTTACATTTATTTAGATAGAGCATGCTGCAAAAGCCTTCTTTGGTGTTGAACAGGCCTATGTATTCATCTTCTAAAAAGGTTTCTCCCCCTTTTTTATTGAATTTCTCATAAGCATCAATCACTGTATCGGGCATTGACTCTTCTAATGCAGTTCCTTCTTTATTCTCAAAATCCCCTGTGCCTGCCATTAAAACAATACGGCTGTTCGGCATCCCGATCAGGTAGGCAAAGTCAACATCAGCGGTCCTATCCAGATTCAGAATCTCAAACAGCTGCCTGATGACGTTAAAACCAAATTTTGAAAACGACTGGTTTTTAAAGACTTTTGCAGTTGAGTGGATAATCGCTTTTAACCCCTGGTTGTTTTTTTCTACCGTTATTAAATTATGATATGCCCTTAAACATGCAGTTACTGTTGTATATAGTTTCTGAGCTGTTAACTCAGGTTTGGTTTTATATTCATTGATATCATATTTTGTAATCACCTCTTGTTCCGGTGCTTTTCCTGGCTGTCCCGTTCTTAACACGATTCTAACAGAAGTGTTCTTCAATACCTTCCGGATATAATCAACCAGCAGAAGGCCGGAATTTTCATGCTCCATAACAACATCAAGAAGAATAAGTGCGATATCTGATTCGTTTTCTAGAATTGACTTGACATCCTGCTCACAATAGGCACTGAGGAACGCAACCCCCTTGTCTTCAAGCGTATACCCCCTGAGTGTAATTTTTGTGATCTTATGGACATCCTCTTCATCGTCAGCGATTAAAATTTTCCAGGGATGTTTATTATCTTTCAAATCCTCCTTGCCAGGTGTGTCATCCTCGTCTACAAAGACTAACCGGTCCTCTGATATTTCTTTAGATTTTGGGTCCATTGAAACCGCTTTCTCTATTTCTGGTTAAAATAGACGTCAACCAGATCCTTTGCATGCCCAATATAGGTATCTGGAGTTAACTGTTTCATTCGTTTTTTAAAATCAGATGGTACTTTTTCAAGCTGGTCAACAAATTTTTCCAGCTCTTCTTTCCCAATCGTCTGGCCTCGGGTGAGTTCTTTCAACCGCTCATATGGATTCTCTTCTCCAAAAACCCGCATGGCTGTCTGAAATGGTTCGGCAAGAAGAGCCTGGTTGCTGTCAAGGTCTTTTAACAGCATTTTTTCATCCAGGTCGATTTTTGACAGTCCCTTTAAGGCATTTTTGACCCCTATGGTAAAATATCCAAAAACAGCCCCTAAACTCCGCAGAACGGTTGAATCACTCAGGTCCCTTTGAAATCTGGATTTTTGAAGTTTCACACTTAAATGTTCCATCATGGATATGGCAATTCCCATATTTCCTTCACTGTTTTCAAAATCTATTGGATTAACCTTATGCGGCATCGTAGAAGAACCTGTCTCACCCTTTTTAATTCGCTGTTTAAAATATCCCAGGCTGATATATCCCCACATATCCCTGTCCATATCTATAATGATTGCTGCCGTTCTGATCATTGAATGCAGGACAAAGGCAATTGAATGATTCGGGTTTACCTGGGTTGTAAAAATAATAGGCTTCAGCTTCAGGTGAGACGAAATAAATTTTTGTGACGCCTCTATCCAGTTCACGTGAGGATAGACAAAATAATGTGCGTTAAAACTTCCAGTGGCCCCGTTTATTTTCGCCTGGACCTCAGTTTGACGGATAATGTCTGCTTCCTGCTGGATTCTCCATGCAAAATTAACAAACTCTTTGCCAACGGTTGTTGGCGTGGCCGGCTGACCATGCGTCCTGGACATCATGGGGTTTGATCTGTATTGCAGTGCTTTCTGTTCGATGTCAGCAATCAGTTGTGTTAACAGCTGCACAACCATCTCTTTTCCTTTTTTAAGCATCAGCGCGTATGATGAATTGGTAATATCATCAGACGTACATGCAAAATGGACCCATTCCTTGATATGTGAAAGCCCCAGTTTATCTAGTTTCTCTTTAATAAAATACTCAACTGCTTTTACATCATGATTGGTCTTTTTTTCAATTTCCTTGACCCTTTTGGCGTCCTCAAGGGTAAAATTTTCAGCAATAGTATCAAGAGCCTTGGTATCCAGTCCCTGAACAGTTTCAAGCTGTAAATCCGTTAAAATAAACTTCAGCCATTCAATTTCTACAAACACACGATGTTTTATCAATCCGTATTCTGAAAAAATTTCAGCGATTTCCGTTGTCAGCCTGGCATATCGCCCGTCCAGAGCAGTGAGTGCATCAATCATATATTTTTTTTCTCCATTATTAAAAAGTAAACAACTAAAATCATTTGACTTTTGTCAGTATTTTAATTAAATTATGTGATAATATTTCGTATCATATTAAATAGCAGACAATTCATCATTTAACAATCTAAAAGAAGAGCTGTTCCAATGGCAGATTTAGATTCCAGTATCAATTTTGCGATTCGTGAAAAAGAACCGGCATCTCCTGAATTTTTGAATGATGTCCCTGAATGGAAAATTCTTATCGTCGATGATGAACCTGCTGTCCATGACGTTACCTGTTTAACGCTGAAAGACTATCAATTCAAACACAAGCCACTTGCATTTCTCCATGCCTATTCTGTCCAAGAGGCAAAAAGAGTTCTTCTGAACAACAAGGATGTCGTGATTATTCTCCTGGATATTATTCTTGAGACGCAAACGTCCGGTCTTGATCTGATTCACTGGATCCGGAAGAAAATGGGGAATACCATCTCCCAGATCATTATACGCACCGGCAACCCCAACGATTATGCTGATCAGAACCTGATTGAATCGTATGATATAAATGACTACGTTGTTAAGACCGATGTAACATCTCAACGCCTTCGGACCCTGATTGCTGCATCCATTAAAACATTTATCGATAAAACTGAACTTCAGACAGAACTGAACCGCAGAAAACAGATCGAACGTTCTTTAAAAGAAAACCAGATCATCCTTAAAGATGTTATCGCCAATATCGGAGATATCCTCTGGGAAATCGATTCAGATATGACCTATGTCTATATCTCAAAAAAAGTGGAAACTATTACAGGATTTCCAAGGTCTGACTTCAAAACAAAACAATTCTCAGGCACAATGACATCAGAAACCCTGAAGGACACATGGCCTGATATTCAGGAAATGATCCGCCGGCGCAAGGCTTTTTCAAATATTGAAATATCCAGGAAAACAAAAGCGGGTGATGTTCAATATTTCTTAACCAGCGGAAACCCCGTTTTTAAAGAAGACGGGATCTTTAAAGGGTATCGTGGTGCTGACAATGATATTACACAGTTGAAACATGCTGAATTTGAAAAAGACAAACTGATAGGACAGCTGCGCAATGCACAACGATTAGAGGCGATGGGAACATTAGCAGGCGGGATAGCCCACGATTTTAATAATATTTTAGGTGCAATCCTTGGATATGCGCAATTATTACAGTTTGAACTTAAAGACAACCAGAATTGTTTGTCCCACACCAAACAGATTGTGACGGGCTGCAACAGAGCGAAAAATTTAATTTACCAGATTCTTGATTTCAGCCGGCAGCGGGAGAGTGTTACACCTGACACCATCACCAATCCAAAACAAATTATTGAGGAAACCTTAAAGCTTTTGCACGCCTCTTTCCCTTCTTCCATTAAAATCAATGCTGATATTGATAAGAATGCCGGGTGCATACAGGCAGATCCATCCCAGATCCACCAGGCTGTCATGAATTTATGCACCAATGCAAGACAGGCAATTGTGGATGGTATCGGACAGATAAACATTAAATTAACCGAGACCGTTTTTTCGTCCGACGGCCCTGTTGACCTTATCAATTCAGACCTGCCGCTGGGCGAATATATCTGTATCTGTGTTGAAGATACAGGACAGGGAATTGAGTCTGAGCATTTAGATAAAATTTTTAATCCTTATTTTACCACAAAAAACAGGGGAGACGGCACAGGGCTGGGGCTTTCGGTCGTGCACGGGATTGTGACCCGGTTTAATGGTGCCATTACCACAAAGACAAAACCGGGAAAAGGTTCCATCTTTAAACTGTTTTTCCCCAAATACTTAAAAGCAGACAAAAGAAAAAAAGCAAAAGAAGCATCACTTGTCAAAGGTGAAGCCCGTGTCATGTTTATCGATGATGAGCCCATGCTGGTTGACCTTGGCAAAATGATGCTTGAAAAACTGGGGTATAAGGTCGTGGCAATGAAATCACCTGTCACGGCATTGAGAATGATAGAAAAAGATCCTGAAAACTTTGATCTGGTTGTTACAGATATGACCATGCCGGACATGCATGGAACAAAACTCGCCATTGAGATAAAAAAAGTAAACAACCAGATACCGATTGTTCTGGCAACTGGATTTTCTAATCTTATACAGGCAAAGGAAGCAACGCCACACTGCATTGATGCCATCTTACCCAAACCCATTGCAATTAACACCCTGGCCCGGACCATTCATCAATTACTGGTAAAATAATGACGGCCGCCTGTTTTTCTGAACAGGGTTACTATTGTTGTACAGTTGTTTTAATTTTTAGACGTATAGAACAAATATTTATAAAATTCCTTAGGTTAGCCACTTGACAAACACACAAGGAATAAAGTATTTTAGCTAACGATTTTTAATAAACAATTTGAATTTAATAAGCCGAATTTTGTTGCAGGAGTAGAATTTATGGCATTAACAAAAACAATAATCGCTGAAAGAATACAAAACAATCTAAATTTATCAAGAACAACTACCTATGAAATAATGGAAGAATTTCTGGAAATCATTAAAGAAACCATTGAGAATGGTGAAGACATAATGATTAGCGGCTTTGGAAAATTCTGTGTGAATGAAAAAAAAGCCAGAAAAGGTCGGAACCCTGCAACAGATGAAGAGATGACTCTGCCTGCCAGAAGAGTTGTAACCTTTAAGTGCTCCGGGAAATTAAGAGACCAGATCAATTCTTAACTTTTTTCCGTTCAAAATGCAGTTATCTGAGCAGTCTATTACACTGATTATTCTTGTCACTTTAATCGGCAGCTACCTGCTGGATAAAGTAGCGGATTTTTTAAACCTCGGGAGCTTGAATCAACCGCTTCCAGAAGAGTTTAATGATCACTTTGATCAACAAAAATACTCCGATTCCCAGGATTACTTAAAAACAAACACAAAATTCGGGTTCATTACATCCAGTTTTGATTTAGTCATCATTCTATCTTTCTGGTTTTCAGGCGGGTTTCAATTCATTGATTCGGTTGTTAGATCTTTTCACTTTGGTTCAATAACTTCAGGACTGATTTTTACAGGCATTCTATTATTTCTAAGGTTATTGATATCACTGCCGTTCAGTATCTATTCCACCTTTGTAATCGAGGAAAAATTCGGGTTCAACAAAACAACCCCCAGACTTTTCATCATGGACCTTGTCAAGTCTGTTTTTCTTTCTGCTGTTCTGGGCGGTATCCTTTTATCATTAATCCTGGGATTGTTTGAATTCGGCGGTCATTTTGCCTGGATCATGTGCTGGGGGGCCAGTGCCATATTTCTCCTTTGTGTCCAATATATTGTGCCGACATGGATTATGCCTTTGTTCAACAAATTCGAACCATTGGAAGACGGCCCCTTAAAAGAGGCCATAGTTGGCTATGCAACATCAATTGACTTTAAACTGGCCAATATCTTTGTCATGGACGGGTCAAAAAGAAGCAGCAAATCCAATGCTTTTTTTACAGGATTCGGGAAGAATAAACGCATTGTCCTGTTTGACACGCTGATAAAAGAGCAGACAATTGAAGAACTGGTTTCCATTCTCGCCCATGAAATGGGCCACTATAAAAAGAAACATATTTTAAAACACATGGGATTAGGTGTGCTTCAAATGGGTATTATCTTTTACCTGATTTCAATATTCATTTCCCATGAAAGCCTGTTCCAGGCATTTTTCATGAAAGAAGTGTCCATTTATGCCGGGTTAATCTTTTTTGGGATGCTCTATTCGCCGATTGACTTTTTTCTATCCATTATTTTACAAATCTTTTCCAGGAGAGATGAATATGAAGCCGATTGTTTCGCGGCAGAAACAACAGGAAACAGTCTGCCATTGATAACCGCATTAAAAAAACTGTCAGCCCATAACCTTTCTAATTTAACCCCCCATCCTTTTTATGTGTTTTTAAATTATTCTCATCCACCGGTTTTAGAAAGAATTAACACATTAAAAAATTTACCCATCACTGTTCAATAAACTGATCAAATGCTTTCCAGAATACGGCGCTCATTTTTGATTCTTCAAACAGCAGTTCATGGAAAGCGCCGTCAACAGGCAAAAAGGTGCAGTCTGGCAATTTCCTGCTTAATTTTCTCTGTGCGTTTGGGGAAACGATGACATCTTTCTGGGCACTTGCCATCAATATCGGTGTAACAATCTTTTGTATAACCGTCTCTTTTTCCAACTGCTGAATGGATTCAAACGCAGCATTGAGCCACCCCCATGTGACGCCGCCAAGTGCCAGTTCCGGATTCTGATGAATCTCATTGTGTAAAATCCAATATTTCTCTGGATCATGGGTAAGATTGTTTCCTTCAAACGCTGCTTTTTCTGCAGAATAACCGGTTGATCCAATGGTATACGCCCGGGCAAACCCTGTCTTTGATAATTGTTTGGATATAAATCTTGATATCGGCTTAATGATGGACGGCAGCGCAATATCGATCATGGGAGATGCCAGAACTGCTTTTTTAATCTTTTCAGGGTGCTGTGCCATAAACCGCAACGCTATATGCCCGCCCATGGAATGCGACAAAATATAAACAGGCAGGTCTTTTGGCAGTATAATGTCAGTGAACAGCGCTTCAAGATCATTTACATAGTCCTCAAACCGATCGATATGGCCTTTATGCCTGTTTTCAAGTTCGCGGCTGGACAGGCCCTGCCCCCGCCAGTCCGGGCTGACAATCCAGAACCCTTTATCCTGTAAGGTTTGTGCTATGGTCCTGTACTTTTCAATAAATTCAGAGCGCCCGTGTAATATTAAAAAAATGGCGCTGGGTGTTTCATCCGGACAGGTTATGCCATATCGGATGCGTATCCCTTTTTTGGGAAAAAAATAATGGTATGTAAATATCTCTTTTTGAGGAACCGCAATGCTGTCGATCATTTAAAATAAGGAAATCTTTTACACTTAATATTTACGAATACACCGATTTCGGCCATTTTCCTTTGCTTCATACAATGCCTCATCTGCCAGGGCAATCAGGTCTTCCAATGCCTGATTCTTATCAGGTGTCATCGTGGCAATCCCGAGGCTGAGTGTCACATGATTATTTACGCTAGATTTTTCATGCAGGATTTCAAGGTTTTTTACATGTGTTCGAATCTCTTCAGCAACAACCATTGCCCCGTCTGAATTTGTACACGGTAAAATAACAGCGAATTCCTCTCCGCCGTATCTGGCAGCTAAATCTCCCGTCCGGGTAGCGCAGGCCTGAATGGCCTGAGCTACTTTTATCAAACAGTCATCACCTGCCTGATGGCCATAATTATCATTGTATAATTTAAAGAAATCAATATCAGACAGAATCAAGGATATTGGATCCCGGTCGTTTATATGGTTTTTCCATTCAGATTTGAGATATTCATCAAATTTTCTGCGATTGGGTATTTGTGTCAGGCCGTCTTTTACAGACAGCATCTTAAGTTTTTCATTCACCTTTTTCAGTTCATGCTCAGCTTTGACGGTTTCTGTGATATCAATGGAAAACCCATTAAATCCATCTTTCCGGCCCTTCTCATCAAACGTGGATTTTGCATAGCATAGCGCCCACACAAAAGAATTGTCTTTTCTTTTAAGGCGGCACCTGAACCGGATAACCTGATCAGCCTCATGAAGACCAAACATGAATTCTTCGGCTTTTTCTTCGTCATAAAAGGCCTGGGACGCAAAATCTGTAATCTGCTCACTAATGACTTCAGCAGATTCGTATCCCATCATCCATGCATATTCCGGATTGGCTGAAACAATCTTCCCTGTCAGGTTAACATGGTAAATTCCAATAGGGGCAAACCCTGATATATCCTTTAAGGATTGGTCTTTTTGTTTCAGGGTTTCCTTGTCTTTCAGCCTGGCTGAAATATCTTTAGCCAGCACAGCCACCCCTAATTTCTGGCCCTTTATATTCATAATGGGCGCATAGAAAATTTCACATTTTATTTCCCGGCCATTCCGAGTCAGTTTTGTCAGCGGCAGAATTTGTGTTTTTTTACAGTTTTTAAGGGCTTTGGCACTGATAGGAATCAGCTCACTTAACAGCCGTCCCATAGTTTCGTCTTCAGTATAACCGAACAGGTCCCTGGCACCCTTATTCCAGGAAGACACATGCAGATCAAGATCTGCTTCTATATAAGCAAGTCTTGCCTGGCCTATTAGATTGCCCAGTGCCAGTATTCTGTCGATTAGTTTGTATTCCATATTTTTTCATTCTTTTGTTGATTCGGATCTGATACTATGAAATTTTATTTTTTTTAACAAGGGAAAATAAAGTAATGGGGAAATTAATTGTTACAGCAGATGTCCACGGCAGTTTCAGTACCTGGCTCACCATAAAACGCCTGTTAAAACCCGACGATAAAATCGCCATTGCCGGTGATCTTTTTGACACAAAGTATGGTAACACGTCCCATGTGGATTTTCAGCCGGAATCCATCAGAAAAGAGTTAAAACAATTCAAACACCCTTATTACTATGTATATGGCAATTGTGATACACCCTCGTTTTTCCCCGGCTTTGAATCAGCCATGACATTCAAGGTGTTCAATAAAAAGATATTTCTCCATCACGGGCATCAGCCTCATAAGATCAAAGGAGATATAGATATCATTATTCAGGGCCACACCCACCTTTGCCATTTGGAGAAAAAAGGATCCCATATTTTCATGAATCCCGGTTCTATTACATTCCCAAGAAACGACTGCTTCACGTATGGTATAATCGACCAGACCTCAGCAAGCCTCATGGATCTAAAAACAGGTGAAAAACTAACCAGCATAACATGCTGATTCCTGTCTGCAGGGAAAACCAACGCCTGCTTTTTTTTATTTACGAATATATCTGCGTTCATGGTGGGATAATCAGGCTCAAGGAGTATAGTTTCTAGTCTCTTCCAACCGGGTTCACAGGCCTGACACGTTCAATTTTTTCCACTCTTCCTGTTCCCATATCCTGATTTTGACCGGATCGTCGTGCCTTGAGTTTTCTTTTCAGTGCCATATACTTTTTATATCTCTCAAAGGGATCAGACCCCTGGGAAGACGGTCTTTTTTTCTTCTTTTTTTTCCGGCCTGATATACTTTCCGGCCTGTGAACGGTTTTAAACACCTCATCAAACCGGACAGCAGCTTTCTGCCTTTTCTTTCCCGGCTGCCCTGGCTTTTCTTTTTTTGATTGTTTTTCAGGCTTGTGAAAAGATTTTATTTTAAAGAACTCAGACACATCAGAAAAAAATGAAAATAAATTTTTATTCTGGGCGTTAACCGATTTTTCTTTTATGGGGTCCTTTTCCGGCACCTTTTCTTTTTTACCTGCAATGCCAGATTTAAGATGCGGGACCAAATATCGAAAAGCCAGATTGATTTCTTTCATTTTTGATTCAGCAGCATCTGCATCGTCAAAACTTTCTCTTAACAGATCTGGATGATTTTTTTTAGCCAGACTCCGATACGCTTTCTTTGCTTCTTCCAGCGAGGCATTATCATCTAAATCCAATATTTTAAGGGCAGCTTTTCTATCCATTTTTATTTTGTATGCTTCTTGGAATCCAGTGTCAAGGTGAACCTTTGGCCCACCCGCCATTTTGCTTCCGTAACAACACAATTGCAAACATCAAATTGACATGATAGGGTTAAACGATTCTTTCAAAAAGGAGATCCCATGAAAAAAAAAGACATCCGCCCTTATCGCGCTGGCGAAACCCCTGATTTTGATGCCTGGTTTACCTCTTTTTTCTTAAAAAACCACATAGACCCCTTTGCCTATCCGACAAAAGTTGGTTCTATAGAACAAGTTGAATTCATGGTCTATCCTGAATATGACGAGCGGTATTATCCGTGTTCTGACAAAATGTTTAACGCCATTATGTCTAGAAAATATCCTGATTTTCTGAAAAAACACTACCAGCACGTTTTTGAAAAAGCCATCTCCATGGTGGATGAATTAATTGACGATGAATATGACAAACAATATCTGAAAACACTTATTGAAATCAAATACGATGATGAAATCCGGACAGGTCTTCTAATCCCTTCAAGACTTGAAAAACGGTTATACAAAATATTTTTAACACGAACGCATATTGAAAACCCATATTCAGATCTAAAAAGGACTGCCAATAAAAAAATTAAGAAATTTTTAAGTTCTGAAACTTTTAAAAAAGCATTGAATCATATTGATGAGGCACTGGTTCCCATAAAAAATTTTACCCTGTTTGAGCTCAGAGAGAAGATAAGGGAAATTGAATTCCAGAGACTGTTGACGCTGGTGACCCAGAAAAATCTCTGGACAAACAGAAATCCAAAAATTCCACCACTGGCAAAAATAAAAAAAATGTTTAAAACACCGATAGACGGTAATGGACTGCCGCACCTGCTCCAATTAATGAAGGCAAAAAAACAGAAAATCCTGTGGCTGGCCAACAATTCCGGTGAAGTGGTCGTTGACCTTTCTATTGCTAAGTTTTTAACTGAACTGGGTCATGCCGTTATTTTTGCCGTAAAAGAAGCACCTTTTTTTGAAAAAGTCTGTATTGCAGACACCAGGACAGACCCTGTACTGGACAAAGAACTTGAAAACGCTCATTTTATCCATGAGAAAACCATCAGCAAAAATAACCTTGTAAAACTTTTAAAGCATGACAAGAACATGTATGTCGTGTCTGATGGAACCCGGGAAAACCTGAATCTTTCACTGGTTTCAACCACTTTTTCCAGAATATTTAAAGAAGTTGACTGCGTCATATCAAGAGGCGCATCACAGAAGAAAAGATTAATTGAATCCCACTTCCAGTTCACACAGCCCATTATCAACATTACCCATGAAAACAACGGCTTATCGATCAGCTATAAGCCCAGGCATTCTGATTTTATAAAATTTTCTCACAGTCAGCTGGAAGACAAGGCAAACAAAATTATTCATCAAATGAAAAAAGCCAAGAAAAAGGGAATGACTGTAATGTTTTACAGCGGCATTATCGGGTCTATTCCTGGTAAAATCGATGTGGCAAAAAAAATCATGTCAACTTTTATCACATACCTGCATAAACAGACCACCAATCTTTTCATAATCAATCCGTCTGACTACTATGAACCAGGGATGGATGCTGATGATTTGATGTATATGTGGGAAATCGTTCAAAGAAGCTCATATATCGATATCTGGCGGTTCCAGACTGCCAGAGATATTGCAGAAAGCTTCTCGCTCTTAAAGAAAAAAGTGCCGCCCGAATGGATCGGTAAGGACTCCACTTATAGTACGGGCTGTACCAAAGAAATGAGAATTGCCCAGGAGGTCCAGAAAGAGAACCCTGAAATGCAGCTCATCGGACCGGCAGTTGACAAGTTCATGAGACGCAACGAATATGGCATAGGGTCTATGTATGACCAGCGGCTGGCTGATTCCTAACCAGCAGTCTGCTTCTGTTTATTTTCGTAATCATCAAGCGCTGAGTTAAACGCTGCCAGGGCATGAACTGCACAATGTTCTTCTTCTTCCGGAAGCGTTTTTAAATAGGACACAATATCTTCCTTAATAATTTCCCTTGCTGTATCAATTAATTTTCCCCGGGCAAACTTAATCACAGTATTGGCACAGGCATGGGAATACAAGCACCCCTGGACATCGTATGAAATCGACGCTACTTTCCGGTCAGTTACCATTACAAAAAATTCCAGTGTATCACCACAAGATCTGGTTCTTTTACCATACCCGTCACAGGATTGAACACTTTCCTGGAAATCCCTTTTCATCGCCATCTCAAGAAATTCCAGGGAATGGTCATTCCAGAAATCCTGCGCCCTGTCTTTTTTATGATTCATTTTTATTGTGCCGCTTCCTTATCTATTGCATATTCATCTTTACCGGCTGTCCATATATCACATTACACAAATTTTCGATATCAAATTTTAAAACCGAACAGACATGGTGATTACAGACGGAGCTGACATGTAAACGTTTAAAAAATGCTTTTGTGCCCCCAGCCTACTTTACCTCTGCCAAGGTCTACTTTTTTCCAATCGTTTATTTCATCCAGCAGTTTTAACTTATTCCCTTTTTTCACCTTAAATAAAATTTTTGAATCAGCAGACGGCCGTTCTCTGATTCTCCCGAGATGAACAGACACTTCAACTTCTTTCGGCCGGGTTTTGACCGGCTCGGGTCCGACAGGCCGGAGAAATGGTTTTTCCCTGTCTTCACTTAAGCCTGCTGTGTTCTCCAACAGGACATCCTCTTTTTTGGAGACCCTGCTTTCATCAAACACATTTTGATTAATCCATCCAAACTGCCCGTTATCAAATTGTGTTAAGAACCATTGCCCGTCTTTACCAATTAACGTGATGTCATGACCCTGCGTTAACTGCTCAATGAGAAATGAACCTTCTGACGGTTCTGAATAAAATTTCCCGTTTAAAGCTTGAACCGTTCTGACGATGGGGTAATCGTATGCCTCGCCGGCAGGATAGATGTGTTCTGACCGCCACGGTTTCCCTGATCGAAACGTTTCCAGTCTGACGATATAGTCGTCTGAAATTTCTAACTGGACTTCCCTGGCTTTTGAAACCATGGTTTCCATGTACTGGACAGCCGTATCTAAATTGCCTGCTTCGGCATTTGCAACAGCCAGTGCGTCAAGTGTTCCCAGGTTTGGAGATAATCCAAATGCTTTTTGTGCAAGTTCCACCGCTTTTACGCCGTTCCGGTAATCTTCATCCGGACACGCTGCCAGCATCCAGGCCAGCCGTCTTAATGCATCCGGGTTTTCCGGGGATAATCTTACTGCATCTACAAAATCAATCAACGCTTTGCTGTAGTCTCCTTTTTCATAGAATGCCATACCTCTTGAAACATATATATCGATTGAATTTATATCTATTTCCAGTGCTGTTGAATAATCTGAAACAGCAGCATCGAAAAATCCTTTTTTAAACCAGCAGAATCCCCTGTTTTTCAATACATTAATTGAGACAGGATCTAAACCCAACGCTCTTGAGTAATCCACAACAGCCCTGTCAAACTTACCCATGGCAAACCATGCAGCCCCCCTGTTGTTATAAAACTCTGAAATTTTAGAGTTTAACTTCAGTGCCTGGGTGTAATCCAGGATTGCCTTCTCATACTCTTCCATTAAATACCATGTCATTCCCCTGGAATTGAATGCCTCATAAGAAGAACGATCTAAGGTGACAGCTTGATTGAAATCGTTCATTGCATTGTCCAGATGTTCTTTTTTGAACCAGGCTGCACCACGATTCAAATAAAAAGAAGCTGATTTGGGGTCTAATGCTATGGCCCTGGAATAATCCTCTATGGCCTTATCATAATCTTTTTTCTGATACCAGATTGCGCCTCGATTGTTATAGGCATTTGCACGCCCGGGATCAATTTCAATGGCTTTTGAAAAAGCGTTGATGGCTTTTTCCTGCTGACCGGAACGATTGAAAAACAGGGCTTTTTGATACCAGTCTTCATTCTCCTGGGCCTGGCTGTTCAATATAACGATGCCGGCCTGAATCAAGACTGTCCCCAAAAAAAGTATTTTCCGTACCATTTTTCCCCATGAGATGAATTTTAATAAGCTCTCTTTATCCATCTCTATCTTGGTGACAGCCAGAAGTCAACCCGGCTGCCATGCCTTTGCCGGCCACCCAAAAAAAAGCCCAAAACCTGCCACTCAAAAAAAAGGTTTTCAGCTAAAATCTGAAAACCCTCGATGTGTGTGTGGCGCCCGACGCGATTCGAACACATGACCCCTTATTCTCAGAACCGGCCTTCGCTTTTCCTGAACCTCTAGCCCTTTCTATATCTTCCTGTTATCACAACACAAATCAATTATGCTTGTTTATGCAAAATTTGTTTTGTCACATTTTGGAACTTTTTCTCACACCCATCCCCACACCAAACAAAAAAGCTCTCAGGATAGAAATCCCAAGAGCCTTGATATCAGTGGCGCGCCCGACGCGATTCGAACACGTGACCCCCTGATTCGTAGTCAGATACTCTATCCAGCTGAGCTACGGGCGCGCATTTCAACCTGGCCTATATACCAGGGTTTTTGAAAGATTTCAAGCTGTTTGTTCTTTTCACTTCCCTGTTCATTTTTAAAGGACTATTTGATTTTAGTATCAAAAATTACTATAAATATTGAAAGAGGGTTGACGATACTGTAGAGAAAAAAGGATTGCTTACATGGAGATGGGAATACTTTTTTTAAAAATTTTCTTTCTGTGTTTTTGTGTTTTTATTCTCTGGTTTCTTTTTAGAAAAATTCTGGTATTTATCCGCCCTTTTTTAGACCGTTTCAGGACTTCTTCCATTTTAAATAAATTTTTTTATGATGATATTTATGACCGCCAGATCATAAAAAAATCAATGGAATATTATCTGCCGGCAAAATGCCTGGAAATTGACCCGTTCCAAACTGAAATCAAGTATTCCAAACGGAGCAGAAGAAGAAATGATTTAACAAAAAAGCTGGACACTTTTCTTGATCACGGACACAAAAGAAACATCCTGATCCTGGGTGCTTCAGGTATGGGAAAGACTTCATTTGCTTTGAATTATTTCCTTCATAATAAACGACGCATTAGAAAGCAGCGGCACAAATTAGTTCTGGTGCCGCTAAGAATAAAAGATGCAGATGACTTAATTCTGACACCTTCAAATAAAAAAAACAGGGTATTGTTTTTAGAAGGGTTTGACGAGGATGTCAAGGCCATTCAAAATCCCAGGAAACGGTTGAAAGAACTGATAAGAATCAGCCAGAAATATAAAAGAATTGTCATAACCTGCAGCACCAATTTTTTCCCGAAAGACACCAGTATGCAGCGTAAAAGCGGATATGAACGAATTGGACCGGGAAATGTTGAGGATGACCATTTCCTTGAATTCAGACGGCTGTATATTTCTCCTTTTACGCAATCAGAAATGGAAAAATACATCCGTACTTCTTTTTATTTCTGGGAGTATAAAACAAAGAAAAAATGTATGGACTTTATTAAAAACAATTCAACCATAAGGCTGCATCCGTTACAACTCAGTTTTTTAAAAGAACTCTTTGAAAATGAGGCATTTTTCGAATCTTTAAGCACGATGTATAACAAAATCATTGAGAACTGGTTGAACCGGGAGCACAGCTGGGAAGATAAAGCATTGCTGTATCAGTTCAGCCGGAAACTTGCTGTTGACCTTTTTTTAAATTCAAAAAGCCGTGGTGAAGAGGCTGTTCCGTATCAACAGGCAGTAGAAAAAGCAGAACAGTGGGGAATCCCTTTCTATCCGCTGGAGAGCAATAAAAAATCTCTCATTCTTCAAAGCCCTCACGGTAAGATTCAATTTGCTCATCGTTCTGTTATGGAATATCTATTTGTCCAAAAATTAATTGGTGGTGATAAATCCTGCTATCAAAAGAAGCTCACGGAACAAATGGCTGTGTTCCTTCTTGAAATGCTTGAAAACAACAGCCCGGAAAACCTAAGGGTCGAATTCAACTGGTTATCTCAATTCAGACTGATCGCCCACGGATTAAAGCTAAAAGAGTCTGGCAATGGTACCGGCCCTAAAAAAAATCTTTTTAAAACGATTCTTAACAAAAATCCTCAATTCAAATTTCTAGATAGTTTAAAATCGCTGATTAAAAATCCGATATTCTATGAGTTCGGATGGGACCCGAAACTGAATAAAAATTTAAGGCATGCTGTTTATGAATTAAAACCTTCCCTGATGAAAAAAAATGACAAGGAGATGACGGTTAAAATCGACTCCAGTGAAATTGAGTTAAAAAGAAAAGGCCAGAACACAAAACGGATTCTGTTTAATGATAAAGAGTTTAATGAATATAACAATTTAATGAACAACCTGCCCATTATCTCCCTGAATAAAGCCATTGGTTTAAAAGGGCTTATCCTTTACAACAACATCAACCAGTCAAAGAACTTCTGCGTCCTTCCTGATCTGAAAACATTCAAACAATTCACATTATATTTTTGGTCAAAACAATTTAATTAAATTGACCTTAAGAAAAAAGATTTATATAAGTAATCCTGGATTATGAATGATGAATATTATATGAACCTTGCCATTGAGGAGGCAAAAAAAGCATTTAATACGGATGAGGTCCCTGTTGGTGCGGTCATTGTTGATGAACAGGAAAATATTATTGGATATGGCCACAACAGGCCCATATCATCAAATGACCCGACAAGTCATGCTGAAATCAATGCCATACGCATGGCATCTGCAGCATTAAAAAACTATAGACTGGTTGACACAAGTTTATATGTCACAGTTGAACCTTGTATTATGTGCATGGGTGCTGTTATTCATGCCAGGATCAAGCGCGTTATATATGGGACCAAAGACGTGAAATGGGGCGCGGTACATTCTCTTTACACCATGGCAGAGGATAAACGATTCAATCACCAGCCTGAAGTTATTTCAGGTGTTTATGAACAGGAAACCAAGCAGCTGATAAAAAGTTTTTTTATAGATAAAAGGAGTAAATAGTGAGAAATACAGTCATCGTAGGGACACAATGGGGGGACGAAGGAAAAGGAAAAATCGTTGATTTATTAAGTGAACATGCTGACTATGTTGTCAGATTTCAGGGGGGAAACAATGCAGGCCATACCATGGTCGTTGATGGGAAAGAAATTATCAGCCATCTTATCCCTTCCGGTATCCTCCAACAGAAGACCTGTTTTATTGGAAATGGTGTTGTTGTCGATCCGTTTGTCCTGCTCGAAGAAATTGATTATCTGATATCAAACCAAATTGATGTTTCACCTGCCAAACTCAAAATCAGTAACCGGGCCCACATTATCATGCCGTACCACAAGGTAATTGACAGCGCCCGGGAAGCCAAAAAAGGAGATCAGAAGATTGGAACGACCGGCAGGGGTATCGGTCCCTGCTATGAAGATAAAGCAACCCGAAGGGGAATACGGTTCTGTGACCTTATTGATTTTGATTTTTTTAAGGAAAAAGTAACAACCATCCTGGAAGAAAAAAACTTTTATCTTAAAAACTATTTTAATACTGATATTGTTGATCCTGATACCGTTATAAATCAATTTGAACAGATCAGGGACAGGCTCATACCGTACATTGAAGATGTCTCTGTTGTTTTATTTGATGGGATCAAAAACAACAAAACCATTTTATTTGAAGGTGCCCAGGGCACCCATCTTGATATTGAGCACGGCACCTACCCGTTTGTAACTTCTTCTTCAGTGGTTGCTGGTAATGCTGCCAATGGATCAGGTGTCGGCCCCACAAACCTGAATGAAATAATTGGGATTGTGAAAGCCTATACAACCCGAGTAGGCGCAGGCCCTTTCCCAACTGAACTGTTTGATGAGACAGGGGATAAAATACAAAAAACCGGTGCAGAATTCGGCGCCACAACAGGCAGAAAAAGAAGATGCGGCTGGCTGGACATGGTAGTACTAAGGAATGCAGCCAGGCTAAACAGTTTAACAGGTCTTGCCATAACAAAACTTGATGTCCTGGATGACCTGGATCAGATTAAAATCTGTACTGGATATGAAAACAACGGTGAAAAGATCCTGAATTTCCCGCCGGATATAAAAGTATTGCAGGCGTGTTCTCCGATTTATGAAACACACCCGGGCTGGAAACAGGATATCTCCGGCATAACCAGTTATGATGATCTGCCTGAAAATGCTAAAAAGTACCTGGAAAGAGTAGAAGAACTGTCAGGTGTTAAAATTAAAATTGTTTCTGTGGGACCTGGCAGAGAAGCAACCATTATAAAAGATGATTTTTTCAGTTAGACTTTTTTGTAAATTTTGTATATAAGCTTTTGTTGCAGTCGGGATGTGGCTCAGTCTGGTAGAGCACCTCGTTCGGGACGAGGGGGTCGGAGGTTCAAATCCTCTCATCCCGACCAGCTTATAGCAAGGGTTTTCAGCGTTTATCCTTTAATTTGAAACTTTAAATTTTGATCTCTTTAGTGATCCAAAAAAAATTTTTATTAAAAGAAATATCGCATGATATCAGTAGGTTAATATAGACCACCTCGTTTTATGTGGTGTGCTCTACCATATTACTGACTTTCCCATGAAACAACCTAACAGCAATACTTTAAAGATAGGATAATCTTTGAGCCAAAATTGCTAAACTTAAATTCTAATTTGGTGAATGCTTTAATAGAGGATCTGTACTAAGTTCGGAATCTGAGCCGTCAACTTATAAACAGACCAGATAAATTGTATTTACTGCAAACCATAGCAAAAAAGCAGATATTTAAACGCTCAGGTCGAGCGGCAACCAACTAATGTAAACATAAAATTTATACATTTAACTAATTGAAATAATAACTAATAAACATAGACAATCTATCCTGATTATGCGATATTCTCAGAAAGAAACTTATAGAAAAACAATAATGCGGACTAAACCATAATATTAAAATCAATCCCTGAAAAGGTTCTTGAGGTCGAAAGCCGAAATCCATCGGGATGTAATTAGCAATACATTATGAACTGAAGACAACTGTTTAATTAAATTGAGATTCAAATTAAATATAGAGGTATAAAAACCATGAGTTCAGATAAATTTATCCTGCACGGGTATCTGTGTGACCATTCAGGGCAATGGTGTTCAGCAACCGTCGAAGAAATCAAAAACGCAACGCATGAATTCGCCTGGATTCACATCGATTCAAGTTACCATGAGTCAGTTGAATGGATAGCTAACTTTGCAGATTTAAATGAAATTACTAGTGAATCGCTTTTTGATCATGGGACCCGCCCCCGTTGTTCACTTATGAAAGAAGGATTACTATTAATTTTAAGAGGAGTAAACTGTAATCCGGGGAACGAACCTGAAGATATGGTCGCAATCCGCATGCTATTTAGCGAACGAATCATTTTCACACTTAGAAACAGAAAAATAATGGCCATGCAGGACATGAAAGAGCGTATTGATAAGGGTCAAGGGCCAGAAACCAAAGGCGAGTTTTTATGTCTTACCACCGAAAGCATCGCAAATCGTATGGCGGATACGATCGAAGATTTGGAGGAAATCATTGATGAAATAGAGGATTCAATCGATGACGACAACCCATCTGAATTGGCCTCAAAAATTTCCGATGTAAGACGGATGTCTATCAGATTACGCAGATATATCGCACCCCAGCGGGATGTACTCTACCGCCTAATTGGCGAAAAAGTAAAATGGCTACAGGAAAGAGATAAAACACAGCTCAAGGAAATTGCAGAACGGACTTCCCGCTTTGTCGAAGATATCGATTCGGCAAGAGACCGGGCTACTGTTACGTTGGAAGAGCTAAATAGTCGCATCTCTAATCGTATGAACAAGGCAGTATATATCCTTTCCATCATCACCGCCATTTTTCTTCCACTAGGGCTTTTAACAGGTCTTTTAGGGATTAATGTCGGTGGAATTCCGGGATCTGAATACAAGTGGGCTTTTTTTTTGGTAACTGCATTTATATTTATTATCGCGCTTGGATTACTCCTTTGGTTTAAACGAATTAGGTGGCTTTAATTAATGATACAATACCCAGCTAAAAAACTGTCAAAGTATCAAAGCCCCAAAAAGCGAAGATAATTATGGGCTGTCTATTTCTCTCAAATTCTGCAGCCGGAGGGAAATATTCATAATTAGCAACATATGCATGACTGTCTTTAAATGATACCTGCAACTTTTTATGTCTGCGCCAGATCAGCACATGCTTTTTTTATGATTCTGCCGATTTGAATGTGTTGAGGGCAGGATCTCTCCGCCCTGGAGTAGTCTGCTTTCGGAATATTGGTCTTCACATGCGTTGGCAGGCTGTTGAACAGCTGTGCGGCAGTTTCACTATCTTTGTAACTGTAATGATACATTGAATAGCGCAATATATCACTGATCGGTATATCAAAATCAACAGCGCCCTCACAGATACCTGCGCAGCCGGCACAATACCCGGAAGCTGTTCGATGCGCATATTCTTCCAGGCGCCTGTTATCATTCTCAGACAGGTTGTTTTTGTTCAGGGCCGCAGCAATATTTGCCTGCAGGATGGACATATTGGGCATGGCTGAACAGATGCTTGCGATGTGCGGATTTTCCCAAACAACTTTAAGTTTCGCTTGTTCAGCAGTATATCCTTTCTTTAAAAAATTCTCAGTCATTTTCAGGGCTTCATCTGTTTCAGACCCGATGGACGCGTAAAAGTTAGCCGAAAAAGCAGCCTGGGTTTTCATTGCTGTTAAACCTATACCTGCATTCACGCAGGCTTCAACAGCTTTTTTCATCTCGTCTTTTACCATTAACCGGTAATTGTAACTCATCATTATGCCGTCGATCCAGCCAAGCCCGGCTGCATCCAGTAAACATTTTTCCATGTTTTTATGGGAGCTGAAACCGAAAAATCTTATTTTCCCCTGAGATCTGGCTTTTTCAGCCCAGAGTTTAACTTCTTCGGTCAATTCCTTTTTTACATTTTTAACATAGTGAATGAAGTACAAATCAACATAAGATGTGTTCATTCTTTGAAGTGATGTATTTAATTTCTCAGTCAGTTTCTTCGGGTCTGATGACGCTGATTTGGTGACCAGAAACACCTTTTTACGGTCTTCCGGGAACTTGGCAAAATATTTGCCTATTGCTTTTTCATTCTCTCCCCTTCCGTATGAATCAGCCGTGTCCCAGTAGGTTACGCCCATTTTTAACGCCTGCCTGAATATCAGTAGGTCTGAACGTTTCAGCACACCTCCCAATGAAAGGATAGAGACCTCCACACCTGTCTTTCCAAATGTTCGTGTCGGCACAGTCATGGGGTCAAGCGCCTTTGAAGATGGGCCTGCATGCGCCCCTGTCAATCCGCTCAGGGGTAACAGGGCTGATCCAAACCCTGCTGCAGCCGTACTTCTGAGAAAGTCTCGCCTGGTAATTTTTTTTTGATCGCCGGACATGCCTGATTTCTCCTTTTTATCGAAAAAATGGGGGTTAAAAAGATTACAGCCCTGCATTAACACAGTGTACAGATGATACAATTGCCTGGAGAATATGAACTTCCTGTTTGTACCGCAAGGTATAACAAAGTATGAAAACATTATCAAGAACCTGCTTAGATGAAGCGGGCCTGATGAAAATAATGCGCACTGTTTTTTGTATCCAGTTGAAATTATCGAAAATTTTACTATTGACAGTTAAATGGTGTTTCTAAATAATGAAAAAAAACTAACATGCATTATTCAGATTATATATTGGTATCCTGAGCGCTTTATCAAATCGTTGTTAATTCATAGCAAAGCCTTTTAATAAGGCTTATGGGATAAAATTATGGATAAGAAATCAAATCTTTTAACTCCTTTTTTCTTTCCTGAAAATATCTTACAGGAAATCTCCAACGAAGAGCGCAGAAAACGCGTTTATATTTTTGCTGTCGCAATTGTTACCACATTTATCTTGTTTGGATACGGCATTATCCATTTATATTATGAAGGTTTTCAGAGGTCCTGGCCGGATCTGTTGGCCTCAGGGCTTCTTTTTATAATGATCATCATTCTTCGAATTGCCAGGGACAGTAAAGCAGCCTTTCGTGTCGGGATGATGGGAATGACGATTCTCCTGCTGTATAATATTTACCTGGGCCTTTATAATGGTGGAGATATTGTATGGTTTTATATGTATCCTTTGGTTGTTTTCTTTATCTTTGGGATTTATGAAGGGTTTATCTGGAATTTTCTGACCATGGGCATGGTGTTCTTTTTCATCTTCTTTCCGGATCTGACGTCTACCTATAATTTTTCACCTGAATTCAAATTCCGGCTGATGATATCTCTCGTGATGATCTCCTTTATGGCCGGCCTTCTTGAATCTTTAAGAAATAAATTCTATACGCAGTTACAGGAAAAAAACTCCGCATTAGAGACCGCGATGGATAACATCCGGAAATTACAAGGGTTACTTCCTATCTGTTCAAATTGTAAAAAAATCAGGGATGACAATGGGTACTGGCATCAGGTAGAAGCGTACATTTCAAAAAATTCAGACGCAGAATTCACTCATGGCATATGCCCAAAATGTGAAAAAAAACTATACCCGGGGTTAAGCTTAAATCATCCCTGACACGTTAACGCAACACTTCACTGTGGAGTCGTAATATGGCACAGAAAGCCTCTTATGAAGAATTGGAACAGAAAATAGCGCATCTGGAAAAGCAGATTGATCGCCTTGAAAAAAGCGAAGTGACGCTAAAGGAGTCAGAAAAAAGATTTAGAACGCTGCTTGATTTTGCACCGTATCCTGTTGCCACATTCACATTAAAAGGGGATATCTCCTATCTGAATCCCGCATTTACAGAAGTTTTCGGATGGACACTTTCAGAAATGAAAAGCGGCAAAGCCAAATTTGTTCCACCTGAACTTGCCCCTGAAACATCGGAGAAACTCAAAGAGCTGTTTAAAGAACGAACCGTCACCAGATACGTTACCCGGCGGCTGTCCAGGGATGGAAGAATGATTGATGTGATTGCCAGGGGGGCTGTTTTTTCCAAATCTGAAATGGGAATGTCGGGAGAGCTTGTGATTTTCAGGGACATTACAGAAGAAAAGCGGATTGCCAGGAGCAATGAAGCCATGCTTCGAATCAGCCTGGCACTGCCCAAGTACCCTGATCTTGAAGATTTGCTTGACTACATCAGTGATGAAATCAAACGGCTGCTGAATACACAGGGTGCACTTGTAATTCTGCTGGATGCTGAAAAGCAGGAATTTTTTTTTCCTGGTGCAGCATATGATGACAATCAAACAAAAAAAAGAGTAAAAGAAATCCGCCTGCCCATAGACAGCATGGCATCCGGGAAAGTGGTCAAAACAGGATTGCCTTTGATTGTAAATGATGCCTCAGGCGATTCAGCACTATACCGGAAAAGGGATAAGGAATTTGGCTATTCATTTAAAAATTATGTCATTGTACCGGTGAAAAGCAGTGATCGCATTATCGGTGTGCTGGCAGGATCGAATAAAAACCAAGGTGTTTTTGATCAGGCAGATGTTGAGCTGTTGGAAATGCTTGCCGGAACCGTTGGCCTTTCCATTGAAAATGCCCGTTACTCTGATGAATTAAAAAAATCACATAAAGAGCTGGAAAGCCTTGATCGTGCAAAAGGCAAAGCCATTAATCATATGTCCCATGAACTGAAAACACCTGTTGCCATCTTCAGCGGCACACTGAATATTTTTGCAAAAAAATTGAAAGCTCTGCCAGATAAAACCTGGAAGCGGTCAATGGACAGGGCGCAAAGAAATGTAGATCGGATAAAACTGCTCCAGGATGAAATCAATGATATCATACTGGACAAGGAAACAGAAAGCGGGAAGCTTGTTTCCTTTTTATTTGATCAATGCCGTGATTTACTTGAAGACACCCTGGAGAATGAATCAGAAAGCATACAGCTTGCAGATCGTGTCAGAGCACGCATTGATGATATTTTTGAAATTAAAAAAAGTGTTCCTGAAAATATAGCGCTGGATCACTTTGTTAACCAGCGCCTTATGGAGCTGCGGCCGGAATTTGATCACCGCCGTTTAAAAATTGATCTGCAGACAGAGCCGGCACCAGCTGTTTGTATCCCCTATGATATACTGCAGAAAACCATAGACGGATTAATAAAAAATGCTGTTGAAAACACACCGGATAACGGGAAAATTCAGTTAACTGTTATGAAATCAGATGCCGGTGCACGGTTTGCTATTAAGGATTTTGGTATCGGCATTATAGAGGACCATCAGAAAAGAATTTTTGAAGGATTTTTCTCTACACAGGAAACAGCTGATTATTCTTCCAAAAACATGTTTGATTTTAATGCCGGGGGAAGAGGTGCTGATTTGCTGCGGATGAAAATTTTCTCAGAAAAATATCAGTTTCATATAAATGTTCAATCAAACCGATGTTGTTATATCCCGGATATAAATGATGCCTGCCCAGGCAGTATTGATGCCTGTACGTTCTGTACCAGTGAAAATGACTGTTATCAATCCGGCGGGTCTGCCTTTACCATCGACTTTGATACATAATGGCTGCAAACGGCTATCTGATTTTATTCTATTTGCGCTTAAACTCTGATAAAACTTGACAAATTCCAAATTTCCGAACATTTATAAAGAGTTCAATTTTGAATGATGATACTGCAACTGTAAAATAATAGTTTAAAAAGAAATTTTTTAAACCGAAGGAGCTATTTTTTATGCAATTTCTTGAGAAATTTGTCCAAGTGATTGATTCGATAAGTGACAAAATAGGACAGTTTGTCGGTTGGTTAACAACCTCAATGGTCCTTGTTGTATTTTATGACACAGTCATGAGATATGCGTTTAATAAAGGGAATGTTGCGCTCCAGGAACTGGAGTGGCATCTTTTTGCCGTGGTCTTCCTGATTGGCGCTGCCTATACCTTAAAAGAAGGGGGGCATGTCCGGGTGGATATCATCTTTATTAATTTATCGAATAAAACAAAAGCGTGGATTGATTTTTTAGGAACATTTGTATTTCTCATTCCTTTTTCAATCATGGTTATTATTGCCACTACCGGGTTTATCTCAAATTCCTTTGCAGTTCGTGAAGTGTCTCCCGACCCAGGCGGCCTGCCGGCAAGGTATCTTTTAAAAGCCATGATTCCCCTGGGGTTTTCCCTGCTGATTATTCAAGGATTGTCTCAAGCAGCTAAAAACCTTTTGATCATTATCGGATATAAAAAAGGGGGGGACGAATAATGGCTGAACTCATTATGGAATTTATGCCCTTAATCATGTTTACGGCTGTCTTTGCATTACTGCTGTTAGGATTTCCTGTTGCGTTCACCATTGGCGGTGTGGCCATGTTTTTCGGTCTTTTCTGCTCTGGTATCGGGTTTTTCGATTTTCTGCCTTTAAGGATCTGGGGAACAATGAAAAATTTCACCCTGCTGGCGGTTCCCCTGTTTATTTATATGGGCGTGATGCTGGAGAAATCAGGCCTGGCAGAAGAATTACTGGAAGCCATGGCACTGGTGTTTGGAAAAATCAGAGGGGGACTTGCTGTCTCTGTGATTTTTGTGGGTGCACTCATGGGCGCTTCCACTGGAATTGTCGGGGCGACAGTTGTTACCATGGGGCTGCTTTCCGTTCCCACCATGCTTCGAAGCCGGTATAATAAGAGTTTAACCACAGGAACCATTGCAGCGTCCGGAACATTAGGACAGATCATACCACCCAGTATTGTTCTGGTTCTTTTAGGCGATATCATGAATGTACCTGTTGGCGACCTGTTTATCGGTGCGGTTATTCCGGGCATGATTCTGGTTTTCTTATACATGTTTTATGTGTTTATTATCGCAAATATAAAACCTGAATGGGCACCGCCAATCGACCCTGAAATTCTTGCCCAAATATCACGGCAGGAACTTTTAGCCAAAGTGTTTAAAGCGCTTATTCCCCCGCTGTTCCTCATGTTCGCAGTACTGGGCTCTATCTTTGCGGGAATTGCATCTCCCACAGAAGCAGCTTCTGTGGGTGCCATTGGTGCGACATTATTAACAGCCCTGCATGGCCGGTTCAATTTTCAAATTGTAAGAGATGTGATGGACATGACCACCAAACTGACCTGTATGGTGTTTATCATTTTAGTCGGTGCAACCACACTCGGACTGGTGTTCAGGGAACTGGGAGGCGATGAGCTGGTAAGAGGTCTTATAGCAGCCCTTCCTTTTGGAAAATGGGGGGTTCTCTTTATTGTAATGTCCATTATATTTATCGCAGGCTTTTTCCTTGATTTTATTGAGATTACCTTTATTCATGTTCCGGTTCTTGCTCCCATCATGGTCAGTATGGGAGTTGATCCTTTATGGCTGGCGGTTCTCATTGCGGTCAATCTTCAGACCTCTTTCTTAACGCCGCCGTTTGGGTTTTCACTTTTTTATTTAAAAGGGGTTACCCCGCCTGAAATAAAAACAACAGATATTTACAAAGGCATCATTCCCTTTGTCATCATCCAGATTATTGGCCTTGGCATTATCTGTTTTTTCCCGGAATCTGTTACCTGGCTGCCGAAAGTACTGCTATAGCCTCTTTTGTCAAAAGATAAAAAAAGGGCGGGAAATGTTTCCCGCCCTTTTTTGTGCATTTAAATTATCTTATAGATACTTCATTTTCTGATATGGTTCTTCTGTCAGTTTATTCCATTCAAACACATTGCTCTGGAACTCCAGAAATGAGTCATAGGCCTTTTTGCTCATCGGATCTGAGGCGGCTACTTCTTCCAGTACCTCTTTGGCCAGTTTCTTAAGTTCTTTGAGAACTTCTTCCGGGAATTGTCTGAGCTGGACATTGTGTTCATTGATCAATGTTTTTAATGCATCATTATTTTTTGCTTCAAATTCAGACAGCATCCACATATTGGCTCTATACGTTGCCGCTTCAACAATGGCTTTCAGGTCATCCGGCAGTGTATTCCATGCATCAAGGTTGACCATGGCTTCAAGTCCGGTACCACATTCATGCCAGCCTGGATAGTAATAGTATTTGGCTGCTTTATAAAATCCCATTTTTAAATCATGGAACGGGCCAACCCATTCAGTGGCATCAATAACACCTCTGTCAAGGTTGGTGTAAATTTCGCCGCCTGCAACAAGAACTGCGTTTCCGCCGGCTTTTGCCAAAACTTTTCCGCCAAGTCCCGGGATTCTCATTTTAAGGCCTTTAAGGTCGTCCATCGAATTGATTTCTTTGTTGAACCAGCCACCCATCTGGACACCCGTATTACCGGCTATAAACGGTTTTACATTAAATTTTGCATACACTTCTTCCCATATCTGCATGCCGCCGCCTGAATAGAGCCACGCATTTAAAGACTGTGCATTAAACCCAAAAGGAACCGCAGCAAAGAACTGGGTTGCAGGTGATTTTCCCGCCCAATAGTATGCTGCACCATGACCCATTTCAGCAGTACCCTGGCTGACTGCATCGAAAACGCCTAAAGGCGGAACCAATTCACCACCGCCATATACTTTAATTTTGAGCCTGCCGTTGCTCATCTCATCTATCCATTTGGCAAGATTATCTGCACCTTCGCCTAACATGGGGAAGTGCGGGGGCCAAGTGGTAACCATTTTCCATTCTATGGTTTTGGCTTTGGGTTCCTCTTTCACAGCCGCTTGTTCCTGCTGCTGGCCTTTACAGGAACTTAAAACCCCGGCAAGACCTGCTGTACCGATTGCTGCAGCACCCAATCCAACATTTTTAATAAACTTACGCCTGTTGTTGTCGTTTTCCATGCAAAATCTCCTTTTTATGATTATTCGTTTTTACATCTCCTCAATCAGCATGTTAAGGTATTTAAAAAACTACCTGGGCCTTCAAGCTGCTCTATCATTACAATGAAGATTATTGATTTACTAGATCTCATTTTAGGCTCAAATTTGATGACAAGTCAAGGAATAATTATAGGATTCAGTCTTATAAGACTGAATATCATTTAAAAGTTGAAAGGATCAATCCAGCCAGTATCAGTGCCCCGCCTGAAAAATGGTAGAAGACAAGACTCTCTTTTAAGAAAAAATACGCAATAATTGAAGTGAATACAGGAACCAGATACATAAAGACAGAAGCAATAGACGCACCTGCCTTTTTAACGCCATAATTCCAGCAGATATAAGAAAGAATGGAAGGGCATATGCCTAAATATATCAAAATTGACAGGGTTGCAGGTGACACGTTAAATCCTTTAAAAACAAACCATTCCCATATATAAAAAGGAAGGATACACAGTGTTCCCAAAAAAATAAGACAGGTTAAAAGTGAAATTGGAGACATCTGGATCTCCCTTGTTTTCAACATGACCGAATAAAAAGCCCATGAAGCGATTGACACAACAATCAACAGATCTCCAGGGTTAAAAGACAGTGTCAGCAAATGCGCCAGTGACCCTTTGCATATAATTACCAGCATCCCGGCCAGGGAGATCATCACACCCATTAATTGTAAAAGATACGGTTTTTCTTTAATCATAAACCAGGAAAAGAGGATGGTCATGACCGGCATGGCCGCCACCACCAGGGATATATTCGTAGCAGTAGTATACCGGGCTCCCAGATATAAGACTGAGTTATAAATTGCTACACTGGGTACTGCCAGGACTAGTAAAAAGCATTTATGCTGTCTGATGATCTGCCAGTCCTTTTTAAGATGGGGAATCGCAAAGGGTATAATAAAAAGAAATGCGAAAAGCCAGCGGAAAAACGACAGTGCCATGGGCTTGATTTCAAAAATGATGTACCTTGCGATCACCGTATTGATCGCCCAGAAGAAAACAGCCAGGCTGAGGCCCATATACGCCAGTGCCATTGATGTTTTTTTTACTTCACTGCCTGCCATTATGATGCATCCCTTTCACTGGGAATTAAAAAAATGGATGTCTACTGTTTCATCCAGCAGGTGCTGTTCAACAAGGGTATCGAAGAACAGTTTCATTGCTGTTACTTTTTTATCATCCAAATCGCAATAAAGCAGATCGTAATACTCTTTTACAATTGATTTTTTAAGGCCCAATCTGTTTTTGCCTGTTTCTACAATCTTATCAATGTTGTCATACCCCTGGCGTTTTGATTCCAGCAGCAGGTTGTGAATATCTTTTACACAGGCAGGATTGTTTTCTGCAAAGGATTTCCTGACAACCCAGACAGCAAACACAAATGGAAGGCGGGTCATTTCATACCAGAGCTGGCCCAGATCGATATGATACCTGAATTCCTGTTCCCATGGATGTGTTAATGCCGTGTCCCCTATCACCAGGACTGCATCGGTTGTCTTTGAGATGGTTTGAAAATGATTGACATTCCCGATTTCAAAAACCGGACAAATTTTTTTCTGATGAAATATCATTTTTAAAAAAGAGGCTGCAGACGCAGATTCCTGAGAAAAAACAACCTTTTTTCCGTCAAGGTTTTCAATTGCATAATTGCTGGCCAGGATAACACTTAGTACACGGCCATTACAGGAGATGGAAAGATCAGGAAGCAGCAGGAGTTCTCTATGATTCATGGCATAAAAAGCAGCAGAAATCGGGCTGACTTCTATGTGCCCTGTTTTAATTTTCTGATTTAAAACAGAAGGAACATCAGACACCATTTCCAGCCAGTCCGGCAAAAGGCCGTGATCAAGCCCGTAGTAAACGGGAGAGGCATTAATATAGCTGATTCTCCCCATACATATTTTTTTATCATTCATTTGAAACTATCTGGTTAAAAAGGTCCTTTTTATTCGTCGTTGACAAGGATTTATATAAAAATGGTGCTTTATACCCCTTTAAAAGTGCACCCGTCAACCCTTCAAGTGATAATGCTTTTGCACCATTTATGGTTGCCATTGAAAAAATGACCTCAGGAGCAATCCCCGGATAATATTTTTTCACAAAAGCCATTTCATCAAAAATACTTAAAGAGTCGCAGCTTGCAAGGCTGTCTGTACCAAGCGCAGGATGAAGACCTTTTTTAATCATTTTTCCGATGTCAGGCAGTTTCCCATGAAGGTTCTGATTACTCCTCGGGCAGACACACACCTTTGTTTCTGAATTTTTCAGGATGTCTATATCATTGTCATTTGCATTTAAAGCATGGACAACAATGGTCAGCCTGTCAAGCAGTCCCATTTGCCTGACGTATTCTACCGGCGTTTTTGAACCAATATCCCAAGAGGACCAATCAATCCCCCTCGAAGTCAGAAAATCCGCCCATTCCCCTTTTTTATCATGTATAAATTCCTGTTCATCATCTGATTCAGCAACATGAATAGAAAAAGGCAGACCTGATTTTATCGTTTGCTGCTTTAATGCTTTCAGCAGGCGCGGCGAGGAACTGTGCGGCGCATGTCCAGCCAGGGAAGAAGAGATTGAGTCCCGTTTCTGTGTGAATACAGTTGAAGGGATATCTGATCCTAAAAACTCATGAAAAGAAATGCCGTATAATACCGAGCCGTTAAGAACAGGTCCTGCTATTCCCAGTGTAGAGATATCTCCAATCCAGAGAGTTCCTGAATTGAACAGGTCGTTAACCGAACGGTCCGCTGCTTTAATCAATTCGTCCTGACTTAACTTGGCGCGTTTCTCCAAAAGAGTGTTGACCCAAGCCTTGAATCCCCTGTTGAACGGCAGGCTGTTTTTCAGTGCAGACAACTCCAGATGCAGATGGGTATTCACCAGAGGGGGCATTAAAACGCCTGGGCCGTGATCAATACACTTTTCCTTGGGCACACCCTGGTGAACATCTAAAATAACACCATTTTCTACTTCAATATATCCATTTTCTATGACACAGGATGGATCTGTAATAACCCAGCCAGCACGGTGGACCTGTCTTCCTTCAACAGGTTTGATTATGGTGATGTTGTTATTTTTCATTCTTATAACAGGTTATAGTAACAATCCCGCTGCCTGGGTTCAAAGCCTGCCTTGATAATCAGCCTGGTCAGCTCATCTTTGGGAAGCATAAAATCAACTCCTGCAGAAGCCACAACATTTTCTTCAATCATGGTGCTGCCCATGTCATTGGCACCGAAAAACAGCGCAGTCTGGGCAATTTTATCCCCTTGCGTTACCCAGGATGCCTGTATATTTTCGATATTATCCAAAAACAGCCTGCTCAAGGCAAGTACTCTTAAATATTCAACACTGGTTTTCTTTTTGATTGAAATTTTTGTGTGATCCGGTTGAAACGTCCAGGGGATAAATGCTGTAAACCCCTGTGTTTCATCTTGAAGAAGCCGTAATTTGTCCATATGCTTCAAGATGTGAATATCCTGTTCAAGATGGCCGAACATCATTGTGGCACTGGATCGCATGCCGTGCAGATGTGCCTGCCGCATCACCTCCAGCCACTGCCCGGACGTGCATTTATTGGGCGATACTTTTTTCCTGATATCATCGCACAGGATTTCTGCACCGCCTCCCGGGATAGACGCAAGGCCGGCATCCTTTAGAATCGATATCGTGTCTGCAATGGATAAGTTTGATTTATGAGCAATAAAATCAATCTCTGGGGGCGAAAATCCGTGGATATGAATATCAAAATTTTCTTTTATATATGTGAGCAGATCTACATAATAGTCTATTTCAAGATCAGGATGCATGCCCCCCTGTAAAAGAATCTGTGTACCGCCAAGTTCAATGGTTTCTTTTATTTTATCAGACAATGCCTGTTTTGTGATAATATATCCTTTACCTGATGACTGCTTTTGATCTGGTGTTTCATAAAATGCGCAGAACCTGCAGCCGGATACACAGATGTTGGTATAATTGATATTCCTGTCTACAACATACGTCACAATTTTTCCAGGGTGGTAGGCAAATCGTTTCTGGTTTGCATAACTGGCAAGCGTTAAAAAATCAGCGTATCTGAAAAGGTACAGACCCTCTTCCACGCTAATCCGTTTATTCTGGTCAATTTTTTCAAAAATTTGCGTCAGCTTATCCATTATAGTCTCATTCACTTTTTGATTGGATGATAAAAAGAATCCCTTTCAACAGGTTCAAATCCTGCGGTTTGAATCATATCTTCCATCTGGTCCTTTGTCAGGCCTTTTGCAGATGTCGCACCCGCCGTATGGGTAATCCGTTCTTCAATAATCGTTCCGTCAAGATCATCCGCGCCAAAACTCAAGGCTACCTGGGCCAGGCTTTCTCCAATCATCACCCAGTAGGCCTTGATATGATCAAAATTATCCAGTATCAATCGTGCCGCAGCCACGGTTTTTAAATCATCTATCGCAGTTGTAGAAGGAATATGGGAAATCCGGGTATTCCGGGAATGAAATGCCAGAGGTATAAAAGCAGAAAACCCGTGTGTTTCATCCTGCAGTTTTCTCAATGAGATAAGATGGTCTACCCGCTCTTCTATTGTTTCTATATGCCCGTACAGCAGGGTCGCATTGGTTTTAATGCCTGCCTGGTGAACTGCTTTTACGATTTCAAGCCACCGTTTGTGGTCTATCTTTTTTGGAAACAGTTCATCATGAACTCTTGAGTTTAAGACTTCTGCGCCACCGCCCGGCATCATTTCAAGTCCGGCATCTTTAAGTTTATGGATCGTTTCATCAATTGTAAGCCCTGCAAGGTTTGAAAGATAATCAATCTCCACACAGGTGAATGCTTTAATCGTGGCATCCGGCCTGATCTTTTTTACAGTTTTTAAAAGATCGATAAAATATTCAAACGTGAGTTCATCATTAAGGCCGCCGACAATGTGCAGTTCCTTTATCGGCTCGTCTATCCGGTCCAGTAATTTTTTCTCAATGTCATCAATGGACCATACATACGCATCCTTCTCTCCATCATCCCTGGCATAGGCACAGAAACGGCACCTGTTTTTGCAGACATTGGTATAGTTTAAATGCTGATTGTAGATATAATATGCTTTTTTTCCGTGTAAGGATGTCCTGACATGGTTTGCAATCCAGCCCAATCCGATCAGGTCATTTGTATCATAAATGCAAATCCCGTCTTTCCTGGAAAGACGGGAACCGTTTAAGACCTTTGAATATATATCCTCGAGTCTTTTGTCTATAAATGGTATCTTCATTAACGTCTCTTTCTTCTTCGAACCACCTTTTTCTTTTTTTTGGGTTTTGAACTGGCTGCAGCAGCCTGAGCCATATTCTGTTTTGGATCAAACAAGTTATTTTGTGTAAATGAGCAGGCAGCCCTGGGGCACTTGAGTCCTTTCTCACCATTTGGCGCAGTTATTTCTGTCAAGAAGGAATTTCTGCACAGCGGGCACTCAAAATGATACGGCTTGTCCCAGGAAACAAACCTGCAGTCTGGTTTAGTACAGGAAAAGAACTCTTTTCCTTTTTCAGTTGTTTTCGAAACAATTTCACCATCCTTGCAAAGCGGACAGGGCATGGTTAATTCAGTCTCAAACGCTGCAATCTGGGATTCTATATCTTCGTCTGCCTGAGAAGCTTTTCTGGCCTCTTCTTCGATCTGTTTTTGTTTGGCCTGTTCTTCTTCAATTCTTTTTTGCGCTTCTTCCTGTTTCAGCTTCTCTTCCAGCGCCTTTAACTGTGCCTCCTTTTCAGCCATTTCAGCTTCTCTGGCTTCCAGCTGCGAGGCCATTTTTTTTGCTTTTTCTGTTTCTTCCTGTGCCTGTTGAAGTTGTTTTTCCCTTTCCTCAATTTCTTTGAGCTGTCTGGCCGCCTCTTTGGCAGCCTCTTCTGCTTCTTTTATTTTTTCGTCTTTTTCAGCCAGCTCGCTTGCCAGTTCTGCCGCTCTTTTTGCTGCTTCTTCGGCCTTTTTAATTTCTGCTTTTTGTGCTTCGAGTTCTTCTTTGGTGGGACCTTTATCAAAGACATCTTTTATCTTTAACTGACCTGGTGAATCTATTGATCGCTTCTTTCTTCTTTTAATCAATCCGGACAACCGGTTCAAGTTTGCCTTTTTTAGTTTCTTTGCCACATCTCTGGATTGACCTGATGCTGCCAGTGTACCTGACACCATCTGCGTGGCTTTCTCTTCAGCTTTGTCCTTTGAAACACTTTGACCCCTGCTTTTTAAAGTGGATTTAAAGCTTTCTTTAGCCAAATCCAGGCTTTTCCTGCCTGAATTCACCTCGTCATTTATTTGAAGGACAAACGCTACCAGGTTCATTCCCTGCATGCCGGGAAACATGGTGTCAAGAAACCCCCCCATCATAAATGCCGGCATTTCAGCCTTTAGTGATCCGTCAGAATCCGTGGAAACATATCCCTTGCTTAATACTGAGTCTATTGCCTTATCAAGGGATGCATCTTTTTCAAGCCCGATATCCATCAATTCACTGATAAACGATTCGTTTGTAAATCTTTCCGGCGGAAAATCCGTATACTGCTTGATTTCTCTTTCTTTCTCAATTATAAGCGTAATGCAGGATATACTTGCTAAATTAAAGGACATCATTGCAGCATTTGAGTCTACATCCAACAATGCAGTAATTTCATTTGCAAGAATTTCATCCAATTGATCTCTAACAAATATCGGGTCCAGTTCTTCGTTTGGTTTCGCATCCTCAGCCATTATTCATCTCCCTGATTAATTTCAGAAATCATATCTGCAATATTTGAAGCCATCTGTGATACTTTGTCTTCTTGTTCAATATTTTCAGGTGCTGTGTCTTCTCCTGAATTTGATGGTTCATCTCCTGTCTCAATATTATCCGCTACATCATCTTCAGTGCTTTCATCCAGGTCATCCTCAAAATCATCTCTGACCGTTGAAATCTCTAAACATTCTCCGTCCCTGTTAAAAATTACAGATAATGGAACTTTAATTTCAAAGTCAAACTTATATGCAATATTGTCTTTATAAACCACAAGATCACCATCCTTGTAGTCTATCTCTTCCTGCAGCGTGAAACTATGCTTTTCCAGGAGCATTTTTTCAATGGCTTCCCAGTCTAATTCTGCATTGATGGTATCAATAAACTCTTTTTCACTTTCCTGGATTGTCTCTGGATTAGTAAGTTTCATAAAACACCTCTCTATTTGAAGAAAAAATGCATTTCATTTGCAAAACTTAAATATGCTTGAGCAGCTGGACATTTGATATCATGCAATGCCACTGGAATCTTTAAATCTATTGATTGGCCAATATTACTATCACTTGGGATAAACGTATTATAAACCAATTGTTCCACATCTGACAAGTTCTGTTTATGAATAAAAGATTGAATTTCTCCCCTGGTCCGGCTCTTATTGAAAAGAAGTCCGGAAAGCTTTAATGGAACATTATGCATTTTTCGAAGCTGTTGTATTGTCTGAAGCAGGTTATGAAAACCCTCAACTGAATGATGATGGCACGTCATACAGACGACTAACCAGTCTGCGGCTGTCATTGCTGCATTGGTTAAAAAACTATAAGACGATGGCGAATCAATAATAATATACTCATATTGACCCTCAACATCTTTTAGAAAAAGGCGTAAGATTTTTTCATTTGCCTGGTGTTTTGCCAGTCTGGCGGCTGCCCAAGACAAATTAAATCCGGCCGGCATAACATCTAAAAAGTCAAATTGTGTCTTAACGATTGCATTCTTAAACTTGGCCCGACCAGAAAGGACTGAGGCAATATCACAATTATAATCCAGGGATTTTATCCCACTCCAGTCAGTTGCACAGCCCTGTGGATCCGTATCTATTAATAAGGTGTTTTTTTCAAGTATTGCAAATGATGCTGCAAGATTTACAGCGGTGACACTTTTGCCAGTGCCGCCCTTCTGACCTGCTATGGTTATTGTTTTAGTCATACGACTATATCTTTAGCATAATTATGAAAAAATTCAATCATATAGTTTAACACTTCAATGACGCCTGACGCATAATCGATTTCTACTAAAAAATCTGCGATGAAATATTCAGGGCAAGTTGAAATATTTCATTGAATATATCATAATACCAGGCAATATCAAAATTAAAACAGGAGATTTTAGGCCTTTGGCAAACATATCCATCTCTCTTCAGGGCATAGACCAGGCAATAGCGAATCTCAAGTATCGACCGTCTTCTATAAAATACAAAGCCATCATGGCGATAAGGGCTTTCTATACATCAGAAGAATCAATCAGTACACTTGAGGCTATTGATACAGATGAACTGGTTAAAGTGATTTGGGATGTGGGAGATCAACCCTCAAAAATCAAATCAAAGCGCAGGAATTTCTCAAGCGTTAAATCCTCCATAAACAGCGACCTGGAAAAATTATCAAAAAAAGAATTGAACCCTGAAAATATCACCATTTTAGACACCAATACATTCGATATGACTCAGGAAGCTAAAAACAACCTTCTCAGCTCTTTTTCAGATGCAGTTACCAGTGGTGATATTGATCTGGACCAGGCAACCAACTTATTAAAGGTCATCACGGAATTTCTTGATACTGTCGAATTGGACGAAACAAATGCAGCGTCTGTGGACCTGGCAGACCAGATTAAGAACATTCTAAATAAAATATCCCGTGAGGGTCTTTTTGATGAAGAAATTGATGGCGCGGATGGAGATTCTGAAGAGGTTGAACTGGATGAGGATGAGGAATTAGAAGAAATCGAAGTACTGGATGAGGATTATGAAATCGAAGAAATCGAGGAAATCGACGAGGATGAGGCCTTGGAGGAAATCGAGGAACTGGATG
>CAYFKW010000025.1:42171-63351 GCA_964343845.1 uncultured Desulfobacula sp.
AGGAAATTGATGAATTAGACGATGATTTCGATATTGAAGAGATTGAACTGGATGAAGATGAAGAATTAGAAGAAATCGAAGTACTGGATGAGGATGATGAAATCGAGGAAATCGAGGAAATCGACGAGGATGAGGCCTTGGAGGAAATCGAGGAACTGGATGAAGACTCTGATGAGACAGTACTGGAAGATGATGAAGAGCTTGAAGAAGTTGAACTCGATGAAGATGAAGACCTGGAGGAAATTGATGAATTAGACGATGATTTCGATATTGAAGAGATTGAACTGGATGAGGATGATGAAATCGAAGAAATTGAGGACCTGGACGACGATATTGAGGAAATTGAACTGGATGAAGACGACGACATTGAAGAGATCGAAGACATAGATGATGACATTGAAGAGATTGAAATTGATGAAGACGATGCATTAGAGGAAATTGAGCTGGATGAGGATGAAGACTTAGAAGAGATTGATGAACTGGATGAAGACGAAATCAAGGCACTTGAAGAGTTCAGAAATAAAAAAGAACTTGCAGAACATTTTGATGATATTTTAGGTGAAAGGGAAAAAAAATTCAACAAATACAGTAAGGTTCCTGAAGGCCCCTATACGATCGGCACAAAAAAAAGCCTTAAATCAAGTTTAGAACTGCAGCAGTTTCATATGCCCAAAGTCTATATTGGGATCTACCCTGTAACCAATTCATTATTTGAGGTATTTGTTGAGCGCACAGGATATATCACAACTGCAGAAAAACTGGGGTACGGCAGGGTGTATTATTCCAGGTTTAAAAAGCATGCCAATGGATCTGTCTGGAATAAAAACGCCGGTTCTGAAGATGTTCAAGGTGCATGTTGGTATAAACCGTCCGGGCCGGACTCTACACTGCATGAGAAGCGGAACCATCCCGTTGTTCAAGTCAGTGTTGACGATGCCATTGCATTCTCATCCTGGATTGGAAGAAGAATTCCGACGGAAGCTGAATGGGAAGCAGCCGCCAGAACAGATTTTGGATACAAGTACCCCTGGGGAAATGAATTCAACCCCAAAGCAATGAATATTGAACAAAGTGGTTTGTCTGACACAAGTTCAGTGGATGCATTCGACTCTTTTGCAAATGAATTCAATATTATCGATATGCTGGGGAATGTCATGGAGTGGACAAGTGATATGGAAACGCCTCCTATAAAATCAAAAAAAAGTGATGCCTACTGTATCGCAAAAGGTGCTGGATGGAATGCAAAGGATGATGTCACCATCAGTTCAAGAGCGCTGTTCAAACCCGGGTTTACTTCCAATATTATCGGCTTCCGATGTATTTCAGAGATATTTCAATAACGCTATGGATGAACAGATACAGCAATATATTGACTTTCTTATTATTGAAAAGGGGCTTTCTGAAAACAGCCTGTATTCTTATTCAGCAGATCTGGTTCAGTACATCACCTTTCTGGAAAAAAATAATATCAGTAAGCTGGCGGATGCTGATAGTACCGTTATCCTTGCCTGGCTCATTGATTTATCAAAAAGAGGGCTGTCCGCCAAATCCAGGGCCAGGCATCTCATAACGATTCGAGGGTTATACAGATTTCTAATCAACGAGAAAAAAATTTCAGCCAACCCTGTAAAAAATGTAGCCATTCCAAAAATCGGGTTGGCCCTGCCAAAAATTATGACTGTAAATGAAATAGAGACCCTTTTGGATATTCCTGATATCAGAAAACCCAGGGAAATGAGAAATTCTGCCATGATGGAAATCATGTATGGTGCTGGTCTCAGGGTCTCTGAATTGATTGCACTGCGTCTCCAGGATATCAACCTTGATGCGAATTTTGTGCGGGTTATGGGAAAAGGTTCAAAAGAAAGAGTTGTCCCTATAGGATCTTGTGCCAGAACTGCTGTACAAAGATGGATGAAGGAAGGCAGGCCCATCCTTTTAAAAAAAATCTCCACCCCGTATCTCTTTACGGCCAGAGCCGGGAAACCGATGACACGGCAATCTTTCTGGAAAATTATAAAAAAATATGCCCTGTTGGCCAATCTGTCAAAAAACATCACACCGCATACATTGCGCCACTCTTTTGCCACTCATCTGCTGGAGGGAGGAGCTGATTTAAGATCTGTTCAAACCATGCTTGGCCATTCAGACATATCAACCACTCAGATTTATACCCATATTTCAAGAGAATACTTAATAAAAATGCACCAGAAATATCATCCTCGAAATTAAAGTGATGACAACTGCGATATAAATGTAAATTAAATATTTGATTTTACCCGATATTCAGGATATTATGTTTCATATAATTTCAATTAAAAGTGCTCAGCGCATTCTTAATTCTTTACAAAACTGTAAAATTCGTCACCACAGAACATGAATCAGATATAGTATTAAACCTACAGATGACTTATAAAAACGATTATCTTTTCCTTTGGCATATTCTTATTTTAAGTATATTGCTGATGACAACTGCGTGCAGCGATCAAAACATTTCTCCTGAACAGAAGACTGCCGTACGAATTGTCCCAGAGTCCTATCGAATGCATGAAGGCAGTTTACAGACAAAAAACGATGCGCTCAAATTAGACCCCCAGAGCGATCAGTTTGTCACATTTATCCCCAGTAAACTTCCAGACATTTTAAAAGAGGATACGGTGTTAACCTTTGCTGCTGATTTTGTGATACCAGATGCGCTAAAAAATAAACCACTGCTTCTTTTTGTTCCCACCACGGCTTATCCAATTGAAATCAAGGTGAATGGATACCTCATTTTTGCCAGCGGTATCATGGAATCAAAAACAATACTGGACAAATATTTTGGGGAAAGAGAGTTCATATCCCCCAAAATTTTAAATGTTGACAGTCCAAACCGGTTAACCCTACAGATAGTTCCACGGCAGCTCAGAACAGAACTTCCAAAAATATTTTTTGGTGAATATAAAGATATTTCAGCTAAAACTGTCAGGTACAGTATTCTTCATTATTGTTTGATTTTTGGTTTCACCCTGCTCAGTTTTTTCTTCTTTTTCATGTTTGTGATGCTGTGGGGAGGAACTGATTTTAAAGATCACTCTCAGATTTACTTTGCCCTTACCTGCCTTTTTCTGGGCGGCGGATACCTGCAGATGCTTTTTGACAACGCATCTGTAAACGGTCTTATATTCTGGCAGATTTCACGGTTCTCATTTAGTTGTTCCATCTTTGCCATTTTTTACTATCTTATCGACTTTATAGGATTAAAACAATTCACAAAACGGCTGTCTTTCAACCTCCTTGGCCTATGTATTGTTCTGATTTTTGCATACCTGTTTTCGATTCAGGACAGCAAATATGAAGTAAAACAAGTGTTCAAAATTATATCACGATTCATTATCGGACCTGGACTGTTTATCATCCCCGGAATACTTCTGTGGGAATCCATTCGGAAAAAAAGAATTGAAGCCTTTATTATCTTTATTGCTTTTTCAATTACAGCCGCCACAGCCATTCGCGATTTAATCTACAATCAAAGCTTTAAAGACCCTGAAATCTGGTACCTGCCCTTCGGCTATATGGCACTTGAGGTTGGCATCATTATCGTGATGGTCCTGGAACAGAAGAACCTGTTTAAAAAAATTGCATTTCAGAAAAAAGAAGCTGACCTGCTAAATGTTGACCTGGTAAAAGCTAAAGAAAAAGCGGAAGCTGCAAACATTGCCAAGAGTCAATTCCTTGCAAATATGAGCCATGAAATCCGGACACCAATGAATGGTGTTATTGGAATGAACAGGCTTTTACTTGATACAAACCTGAACAGTGAACAAAAAGAATATTCTTTGTACGTAAAAGACAGTGCAGAATCCCTTTTAAGAATTATCAATGATATACTTGATTTCTCAAAGGTCGAAGCTGGAAAACTCGATCTTGAAAAAATTGATTTCAATATTCACACCATGCTGGAAGATTTCATTACGGCCTTAAGCTTCCGCACCAGGGAAAAAAATATAGAGCTGATTTTTTCCTCAGACCCTCTCATCCCCGGATTTGTCAAAGGTGATCCGGGCAGGTTAAGGCAAGTCCTTACCAATTTAACTGAAAATGCCATCAAATTCACACCAGAGGGAGAAATAAGCATCCTGTTAACTTTAGAAAAAGAAATTGACGATCAATTGTGGTTCACCTTTTCAGTAAAAGATACCGGGATCGGCATCCCAAAAGAGAAGCTGCATTCTCTTTTTGATGATTTTACCCAGGTTGATGCATCAGACACACGAAAATACGGCGGTACAGGGTTAGGACTGTCAATTTCAAAACAAATCGTGCAGTTAATGGGTGGTGTAATCAAGGTTGAAAGTGAGGTTGGAAAAGGATCAGATTTTTCTTTCACCATTCAATTAAACAAATCGGACAAACAGATAGAAATCAAAGGCAGCGCTGATATCAGGAATTTAAAAGTTTTATGTATTGATGATGACACCATCTCCAAAGAAGTTTTGATAAAACACATGTCTGCCTGGAAAGTGGATTGCCAGTTCGCAGAAACAGGGGCACAAGGCCTGTCTGTTCTTCAAAAGGCTTCAGATACACCCCATCCATTTAAAATTGCCATGTTTGACGCCAGGCTGTCAGATATGGATGCAGCTGAATTATCCAGGAAAATTAAATCTGATAACCGGTTGAAAGATACGGCATTGATTATGACGACTTCGTCCGGAAACCGTGGTGACGCAAAAAAATATACGTCTCTTGGCTTTTCAGCGTATTTTTGCAAACCCATCAATCCATCCGATCTTTATAACTGCCTCGTCCAGATTACGGCACAGGGCAAGGAAAATCAAAAAAGTACTGACCTGATAACACGCCACAGCTTGAGCGAACAAAAGAGGAGCAAATTTTTAATTCTCCTGGTGGAAGACAATATTATCAATCAAAAAGTTGCGGCGGGCATGCTGAAACAATTAGGGTATCGTTCAGACATTGTCCAAAATGGATATGAAGCGATCAAAATATTAGAGACAATGTGCTATGATGCTGTTTTCATGGATTGCCAGATGCCTGAAATGGATGGATATGAAGCAACCAAAATAATCAGGGATAAGAACTCCAATGTCATTGACCACACTGTTCCCATTATTGCCATGACAGCCAGTGCCATGGAAGGTGACAAAGAAAAATGCCTGACCGCCGGCATGAATGACTACATTGTAAAACCAATCAGCCCGGAAGTGCTGTCCCGTTCCTTAAAAAAATGGCTGGTTGATAAACAGAAAAGTTCAACACGGAACCTTCATGTGCTGGTGGTGGATGATAACCCGATCAACCGAAAGGTTGTCACAGGTATCTGTAAACGGTTAAACTGGCAGCCAGACACTGCAAATGACGGCAGGCAGGCCATACAGCTTTTAACAAAAAAGGAGTATGACCTGGTGTTAATGGATTGCCAGATGCCTGAAATGGATGGATATGAAGCCACTAAAATAATCAGAGACAGCGATTCGCCTGTTAAAAATCACACCATACCCATTATTGCTGTCACCGCAAATGTAAGCGATGAAAACCGGGCAAAATGCCTTAAAACAGGGATGGATGATTTTATACCCAAACCTGTAAAATTATCCATTCTGAAAGCACTTGCCAAAGACGTATTAAAGCGTAAAGCTGAAAATTAAAGCGCCAGGACATCATGCTGTCATCATAGACGGCCAGACTGTGTTTCCAGCCCAGGTTTCTATTGCTCTGAAGTCCCTGAAGTCTCCTTCAGGTATCCCTTTTTCCTTCATTTTTGATTTCATTACCATTCTGAACATCATATTCATTTTGCTGTAATCAAGTTTACCGGCAAAAGCCTGCATGGTTTCAGGTTTTATGCCCGGCACAGCAGTCAACACAGGATTGAAATAGCTGTTTGCCAATTTCCGGCTGTCTTCTGTATTTTTATACAATGCCAGGCAGGTTAGGAAATATGCAACCGGTATCTGCTTTAACGCATGTTGATTCTCTTTTACAAAATCTATCATACTGGGGTACCATGATGCACTTTTCACAGCACTACCGATGACGACACCGTCATAGGAGGATATTTCCGTAACCGATCCAACGTGAAAAAGATCCACCTGTGCACCCTTTTTACAAAAAATGTCTGCAATGCATCTGGCTACTTCAGCAGTGCTTCCACAAAAACTTTCATATACCACGAGAATCTTTTTCCCGATATTTTTACACGTTGATTCTATCAGTTTGATGTCTTCGGCAAAAACAGGCCTGGGCGGTACAAGCCCGAAAGGGATTGCACCGGTTCCCAGCAGAGCACCGGCTGCCAGAGAATAATTTACCATAAATTGTCTTCTTGTCATGAATTTCATTCAACTTTCCTTTTCAAAACATGAATAGTTGCCATGGTGATCCTGTATCCGCTCTTTAATCCTGTCTGTAATTTTACTTTTCTGATCTTCGTCTAACGCATTGTAAAAATTTGAAAAAAAGATCAGATTTTCTGAAATTGAATTTGACATTACATCTATTGTTGAAAGCATATTCACTGCGATGACCGAAAGATCCGGCGTCTCTTTTTCAAACTCCAGATGGGCTTGTTCCTTAAATGCCTGTTTTGTCTGGATACCTTTTTCCATAGTTCTTTGCAATCCTGTACGAAGATCATCATACAGCGTTTGCTGGGTTTCAGATAAATCAAGGGCCTCCACGCCTTTGTCCATTTTCCAGAGAACAAACTCACTGATTTCTTTTTGAACAAACATTGGCATTCCTCTTTTGTGAAACCGATGCCCCCGATCAGAGCCAAACCCAAACGCACCTGAGACGAGGACAAACCCAAAACCTGTTAAAACAAATACCAGTAAAGAAATACTTACGATTGAAATGACTTTTTTCTTTTTTGTCATTTTATCCTCCTTAATGTTAAAAATTTATCATCTAATCCTTTTTAAGGATGGTTTAAGAATAAATGAAACTTGTTAATCAAATTTTTCCAGCTTGTAAAAAAATGTAAATTAGTTGTAAAAGATAAAAAAAGGAATTTAAAAAAATGACAAAGAAAATTCTCATCATTGACGATGATATAAAATTAATTGATCTGCTCATAGAATATTTAGGAGGGAATCAATTTGAAATTGCCTATACTCTTGACGGCCTCAATGTCCTGGATACCATTAACACGCATACACCTGATTTGATCATCCTTGATTATATGATGCCGGGAAAAGACGGGCTTGAAGTTTTACGAGATATCAGGGCACAGTATGATCTTCCTGTCATCATGCTGACCGCAAAAGGCGATGACACCGACAGGATTGTCGGCCTTGAACTGGGTGCAGATGATTACCTTCCCAAACCCTTCAACCCAAGAGAACTTCTGGCCAGGATCAAGGCAATTCTGCGCCGGGGAATCACCTCTTCATTAAACGTCAGCCAGGATGCTGATCTTGTAATTAAAGCCGGCGGCCTTATACTCAACAGAGCATCTTTGTCTGTTGAAGTGGACAAACGAATGATAGACCTTTCAACTACTGAATTTAAAATATTGGAAGTGTTGATGAAAAATCCGAACCGGGTACTCAGCCGAGATCAGATTATGAATATGGCACAAGGAAAAGATTTTATGGCATTTGACAGAAGCGTTGATATTCACATCAGTAAACTGAGATCCAAAATAGAAGAAGATCCAGCCGCTCCGAAACGGATTAAAACCATCTGGGGGACAGGCTATATGTTTGTAGAATCTTTATGAAAATTAAACGTCTTTACATAAAATTATTTTTATCTTTTTTAGGGGTTCTCTTTATTACCGAAATCTTAATCCTTGCATTGTTTATCGTTACAGCAGGGCGTTCTTTTCGTGACCACATCGACAAACAATCCATGGCAAAGCTCTCCATTTTTAAAGAACTGGTGCATGAAAAAATTGAAAAGGCACCTTTGGTTCCTCTTGCACAAAACAATGAAATCAAGGAATTATTTCAATCTTTTTCAAACCTTTTTGATGTAAAAATATGGTTAACATCACCAGACAATGAGGTCTTATTCAAAACGTTTGACACGCCGGTCGAAACCATTAAAATCAAAAAAGGTCATCATGAAATTTATAAAGATGGCATCAGGCTTTTCCATTTACACAAAAGGCGGATAAAATACTATGCACAGCTTCCCATCCAGGCAGACGGCAGGATTCATATCCTTCACATCCACCTGTTCAAGGACCATGAAAAAAAGCCTGAGGCTGTTTTCCTTTTAGGATTATTAAGTATTGGAACGATTGTTGCCATCCTTATTGTACCCCTGGCAAGAATTATCACAAAAAGAATAAAACAGCTCAACGAATCTGCGCTCAATTTTGCAGATGGAAATTTAAGCTGCAGAACAGACATAAAAGGCCATGATGAAATTGCAAGGCTTGGCAAATCATTTAATTTCATGGCAGATAAACTTGAAAAAATGATTCAAGGAAACATAGAACTGACAGCAAATATTTCGCATGAACTTAGAACGCCGCTGACCCGCATCAGCGTATCAAAGGAATTGATACAGGACCGGCTTGATTCAATGGACAGCCAGGATTTAGGCAAATATGTAAAAAATATTGAAGCAGATATCAACGTTCTGGACAATTTGATCGATAAAATATTAAAACTGTCTAAAATGGACAGCCAGGAATCTTCCCTCTCCATTGAGCAATTGGATTTCAACGAAATTTTGATAGACCTGGAAAAAAAATACTTATCTGCACTGAATCTCAAAGGAATTACATTCTATAAGGATTTCCATGAACCGCTTTTTATAAATATGGACAAGAACATTGTTGTTTCAGTTCTTTCAAACCTTTTTGACAATGCGATCAAATATACCAGGCCGGAGGGCACGATAAAAATCAGTGCCTTTAAGCAACACAAGGATAAACTGGTTTTCAGCATTACAAATACTTTCCGAAAACTTGATCCATTAGAATTAAAGAAGATCTTTGAACCCTTTTATCGCATTGAAGGTAATAAAAACCCAGGATCGGGTATGGGATTAACAATTGTTCAAAAACAGCTTAAACAATGCAACAGCAATATTATCGCATTAAACAGCGATATAGGGATAACATTTCAGGTGCAATTTTCTGATCAGTAATTTCATTGTTTCTCAGGGTATTGATTCTTAAATTCCTTTTATGCTAATAGATAGCGTTGCTCATTTTTAAGAAAATAAAATTAAAGTCTTTTTACTGAAGATAACACATGGAAACATCACACCATGCATAACACGATATCGATTCAAGACCTGCTCAAACAGGTAAACAAGCCTATTCTTGCCCTCCAGGAAAAAGATGGGCTGAAATTTATAACACAGCAGATTAATTCTGTATCAGATTCTGCCCATTGCATTCAGGCATTTGTTCCTTCAATACCGCTCAAAAACCTTGGAGATAAGCGGTTTAAAAAAAGGCATGCTTTAACCTACCCGTATATTGCAGGCGCAATGGCCAATGGTATTACCTCTGCTGACATGGTAAAAACAATGGCAGAAAATGGAATGATCGGTTTTTTCGGTGCCGGCGGCCTCTCACTGGAAAAAATTGAAGAAAATATTATTGACTTAAAGCACTCGCTTAACGATAAACCTTTTGGATTTAACCTGATTCACTCCCTAGGCGATTCAGATCATGAAATGGCAACCGCAGCGCTGTATTTAAACCATGACATCCGCTTAGTAAGCGCTGCTGCATTCATGCGCATGACGCCTGCCCTGGTATACTATCGTGTGAAAGGAATATATGAAAATACCAATGGCAGCATTGTTACACCCCATAATATAATTGCCAAAGTTTCACGAATAGAAGTTGCCCGACAATTTTTCTCTCCGCCACCTGAAAAAATCATACAACACCTCTTGGAAAAAAATAAAATAACCAAACAGGAAGCCAGGTTAAGCCGGTTTATTCCAATGGCTCAAGACCTCACTGCAGAAGCAGATTCAGGCGGCCATACAGACAATCGACCTGCCCTGACACTGTTACCCACCATGATCGGGTTAAGAAATGAATTCATGAAACGATTTGACTATAAAGAACCTTTGTGTGTCGGACTTGCAGGTGGAATTGCCACACCAGAATCAGCTGCTGCTGCATTTGGAATGGGGGCCGCGTATATCCTTACAGGATCCATAAATCAATCCTGTGTTGAAGCGGGAATTTGCGATGATGTTAGAAAAATGCTCTGCCAGGCAGAACAAGCTGATGTCGCAATGGCGCCGGCAGCAGACATGTTCGAGTTTGGTTCCAAAGTGCAGGTTTTGAAGCGCGGGACCATGTTCCCTGTCAGGGCAGACAAACTCTATAAATATTATCAATCCCATGGGTGTTTCGAAGAGATTGATGACCGATCAAAAAAAGAGATCCAGGAAAAATATTTGCAATCATCATTTGAAGAAGCCTGGACTTCCACAAAAGATTTTTTCATGAAAACAGGCAATACAAAGGAGATTGAAAAAGCAGAAGAAAACCCAAAACATAAAATGGCCCTTGTGTTTCGATCCTATCTCGGGCAGTCATCAAAATGGGCCATACAAGGGATCCCTCAAAGAAGGCTGGATTATCAAATCTGGTGCGGACCATCCATTGGCGCGTTTAATCAGTGGGTGAAAGGCAGTTTCCTTGAAACCCATGACAATCGTAAAACAGCTGAAATCGCGCTGAATATCCTGCTGGGCGCAAGCATTTGTTCCAGGGCTGCTATCCTGGAAGCACAGGGAATTGAACTGCCGCTTAGTGCAAAGGCATTCAGACCGTTGCCGAAAAAAGAGCTGGCCGCCTTTTTATAACAAGACACTTCATCCAGCTTGAACCATCGTCTTTTCGTCTCATTTTTTTGTTTTCCTGCAACATAATATCCCTGGTCCTGAGCGCCCCTGTTTTCAATGTAAAACTTTTGTCAAATCCCCTTCAAATGGCTGATTCTCGTGTTTCAAGGTAGTATATTGTTCCTGAAATTTTAATCAATTAAAATTATTAAACGTATGCCTGAGAAAAAAGACAGCCGCCGGAAACACAGTATTGCCATTATTGGGATGGGATGTATCTTCCCAAAATCCAGCAACTTAAAAGAATATTGGTCTTTATTGTCCAATGGTATTGACGCGATCCAGGAGATACCAGATGACACCCATTGGAAATTAAAAGATTATTTTGACAAGGACCCGTCAACGCCGGATCACACCTATTGCAAACGGGGCGGTTTTCTCCCAAAAGTGACATTTGACCCTCTAAGCTATGGCATTCCGCCGAATAATCTACAGGCAACAGACACGTCCCAGCTCTTAGGCCTTGAAGTGGCAAAAATGGCACTTGAAGATGCCGGGTATTCATTAAACAGTCCCATTCTCCAAGAAAAAAAAGTGAATGTCATTTTAGGTGTCACAGGTACCCAGGAACTGGTTATTCCATTAGGGGCAAGGCTGGGGCATCCGATCTGGGAAAAGGCTTTAGAAGACGCCGGCATTGAAAAAAACAAAAGAGAAGAAATTATTCAAAGAATCCAGGAGGATTATGTTCCCTGGCAGGAAAACTCTTTTCCAGGGCTTTTAGGCAATGTTGTTGCCGGCAGGATTGCGAACCGGCTGAACCTTTCAGGGACAAATACTGTCGCTGATGCGGCCTGCGCAAGCTCCCTGTCTGCTCTTCATACGGCCGTAATGGAGCTTACGGCAAAAAAATGTGATATGTCCATTACAGGCGGTGTGGATACCCTCAATGATATTTTCATGCATATGTGTTTCTCAAAAACAGGCGTACTGTCCCATTCAAGTGATGCAAAACCCTTTTCCAAAGATGCAGACGGCACAGTTTTAGGAGAAGGTATTGGAATGCTTGTTTTAAAACGATTTGAAGATGCAAAAAAAGACGGGGATAAAATATATGCGCTGATTAAAGGCGTGGGCTCTTCCAGTGATGGAAGAACCTCTGCCATTTACGCCCCTGATTCCGACGGTCAGTTAAAAGCTCTAAAAGAAGCTTACAATGAAGCAGATATCGATCCTTCAACTGTTGAGTTAATTGAAGCCCATGGTACTGGCACCCGGGTAGGCGATAAAGTAGAATTTAATGCTTTGAAAAAATGCTTTGAAGCATCTTCCAGGAAAAATCAGACCGCTATCGGGTCTGTTAAATCCATGATCGGTCATACCAAGGCAGCCGCAGGTGCTGCTGGAATTATAAAGTCAGCTCTGTGCCTTTACCATAAAGTTCTTCCACCAACATTAAAAGCGCAGGAACCTGACCCTGAACTCGATATCAATAACTCTTCATTTTATTTAAATTCTGAATCAAAACCCTGGATACCATCGCCCTTTTCAAAATCAAGGAGATCGGGGGTCAGTGCATTTGGATTCGGGGGGAGTAATTTCCATGCTGTTTTAGAAGAGTATGATCCGTTAAAATCTCACATTTCCTGGGACGGAAGGGTCCAGATTATTGCCTTTTCTGCAGACGCAAAAGACCTGCTTTACGAAAAAATCCAGGCGTTTAAAACACGGTTTAATGATATTGACGACCCTCAGGAAGAACGTCAAATGATAGCATGGCTGTCTCATGAATCAAGGCAGTCTTTTTCAGTCAAAAACAAGGTTAGACTGCTGATGGTTCATCGAGAAGAGGACTCCCTTGAAAAAAGGTTGGAAACTGCACTTGAATGTATCAAGGACGGTGCATCAAGTACTGGTGTTTATTTTTCGTCCGGTTCTGCAAAAGGAAAAATAGGATACCTGTTTCCAGGCCAGGGAAGCCAATATGCAGGCATGGGAAAAGACCTTCTGTCAACATTTCCTGAGGCAATCAAACTTCTGGAAACAGCCTCTGGCATCTTCTCATCAGGCAACGCCAGAACAGACAAATTGCTGCAGGATTATATTTACCCGCCTCCAACGCATCTGCAATCAAAAAAAGTATCAGAAGGTGAGCTTCGCAATACAGATATTGCACAACCGTCTATCGGGGTCGTATCCATTGCCATGGCTGCTATTTTAGACCGGTTTGGTGTAAGGCCTGACATTACCTGCGGTCATAGTTTTGGTGAGCTTTCTGCACTCTGTTCTGCAGGGTGGTTAGATAAAGATTCTTTTTTTCAACTGGCGACTGCCAGGGGGAAATTTATGTCAGCTGCCAAGTCTGGAAATGGCGATTCAGGTAGTATGCTTGCTGTCCAAGGCGGCCTGCAGGATATTGAAAACCTCATCACAGAAAGCTCATTAGATTTAATCCTTGCAAATAAAAACAGCAAAACACAAGGGGTTTTGTCAGGTCCGACAGATGAAATCCTTCGTGCTCAAAAACTTTGTAAGCAGAAGAAGCTCAGGGCGGTAAAGCTTCCAGTGGCTGCTGCATTTCACAGCAAACTTGTAAAAAATGCTGCTGCGCCTTTTAAAAATGAATTAAATAATGTGAATTTTTCACCTTCTGAAATTGATGTTCTGTCAAACACAACCGGAACACCTTATAACACAAAAGCGTCTCATGTTAAAAATGTTCTCGGCAATCAATTGGCGCACCCTGTTAATTTTGTCGATAATATTGAATACATGTTCAAAAATAAAGTCTCTGCCTTTATTGAAGTCGGCCCGAAAAACGTACTGACAGGACTTACAAGGTCAATTTTAAAAGGCAAGGATTTTACGGCGATTTCACTTGATGCTTCTTCCGGAAAAAAATCAGGTATTGAAGATCTTGCCCATACCCTCTGCATGATCGCCTCAAAAGGTTTCTGTATTGATCTGACACCCTGGGAAGACAAACCTCAGAAACCGACCCCAAAAAAGATGAAAGTACAATTATCAGGCGCCAATCCAAAGCCTGAAAAATCCGGTACCATTTCAAGGAACAAACAGAATCCGGCAGTCCGGCCTAAAGATAAAGGCTTTGAAATAACATCAGAAAAAGAAGATTATGCCGATTTGGAAAAACAGCAGAACAATTTAGATAATGTACATAGTTTAACAGCACTAAATGAAAACAGGTCATCTGTAAAAGGATCTGATATGACAGCCCAAAACACCCCGGAAAAAAACACGATGAACACTGCAGCATATGAAGCGATGAAAATGGTTCAAAAAGGACTTGAAGCAATGCAGCAGATTCAGACACAGACAGCAAAGGCGCATGAAAAGTTTCTAGAAACACAGGCTCAGGCAAGCAGAACACTTGCGGGTATGCTAGAACAGACACGAAATCTTGCGATGGACAACCCCGCTTCTGCACCAGCGGTTCCCGCAACTGCGGATACCACATATATCCCGCCTGTTCAGGAAAAAGACACCCATTCAAATATGTCGAAAACTGAATTAACCAGCAGTCTTGAAAGTGCCCCTGTAATTGAAAAGAAACAAGCACAGGAGCAGAATGAACCTGTTAAAGTTGACACAGGGGAACCCCAGAATGACATTGAGCCTGTTTTATTTGAAATTGTGAGTAAATTAACAGGCTTTCCAGTTGAAATGCTTGAATCTGATATGGATATAGAGTCAGATTTAGGGATTGATTCCATCAAAAAGGTCGAAATTATATCAGAACTTGAAAAACAAATCCCCTCGTGTGAAGGATTAACAACAGACAACATTGGTTCTGTCAGGACACTAAAAGATATCTGTGTTACGATCCAGGATGAAACCGGCCATACTGTTGAAAAGGGTAATAAAACAGAATTGTCTGACAAACCGGTCTATAAAGAAGAAACCAACCCCAATTACAATCAAATTGTGTCGGGTGTTCTTGTTGATACCATCAGTGAATTAACCGGCTTTCCTGTTGAAATGCTCGAGCCTTCGATGAATCTTGAATCAGACCTGGGAATCGATTCAATCAAGCGCGTTGAAATTCTTTCAAAACTTGAGCAGGAATTGGATCATATTGATACCATTTCTTCAGATGATATTGCCAATTTAAAGACCATTGAAGAGATTGTTTCTTATTTAACAAAAACCCAGGCTCCAGACCCTTTAGAGGTCAAAAAAAAAACATCAGCGTCTGAGGTGACGGCAGCAGCGCCAGCTGAACCCCCCAGATCAGATCAAAAACTGACCCGGCAGGTCGTTTCTTTAGAAGAATACCCAACCAACCAGATTCGATTCTATAATGGTTCAAAGATAGAACTGCCTGCAAAAAAAAAAATTTATATCACAAAAGACAGTGCTGGGATTGCCTCTCAATTCAAAAAAGAATTTCAACACATCGGTATTAATGCAGAATTAATTAATCTTGCCAGAGGAACCGTGCCTGAGCTGCCTGACGCAGGTGGAATTGTAATCATTCCCGATTCCTTTACAAAAACAAATCAGAAAAAATCCAGGAAATTCCTAGCGTCTGCATTTGAACTTGTAAAGAATAATGAGCCCTTTCTTGTGGCCTCTGGGATTGAAAAAGGAGCCTTTTTGGCGACCATCTCCTTTTTAGGTGGTGGGTTTGGCTTTTATAATAAAGGGTTTCATTCAGATCCGGTTTATGGTGGTCTTGCCGGCCTTGCCAAAACAGCAGATATTGAATTAAAAGAGGTGTTGTGCAGAGCCCTTGATCTGCCGGACTCCCCTGATGAATGTCTAATAAATGCAGAAGCCGCGGTCGCCCTGATGATGACACATGGTTCGGTCGAGATGGGGTTGGATGGGGACAGCTGCAATATTCCAACGTTGATTGATCAGGACATAACCGAAGCAGCACCTGAATTGTCAAAAGATGATGTCATCGTTATTACCGGTGGTGCAAAAGGTGTTACTGCGGCATGTGCTGTTGAATTGTCAAAACAACATGCCCCAACCATTATTCTTATTGGAAGGTCGAAGCAGCCTTCTCCAGACCCTGATTGGGCAGAGAACATATTTGATGAAGCTGAATTAAAAAGGGCGATTTTAACGCATAAGTATTCAAACAAAGTGACCAAGCCCGCCAAGATCCAGAAAGCATACCAGGAAATAATATCTAATCGGGAAATCAAAAAAAATATATCTCAAATGGAGAACTTTGGATCCAGGGTCAGATATTTTTCAGCAGATATCAGAAACAAAAAAGAAATTCAGTCAGTCTTCAAAAAAGTAAAAAAAGAATTTAAGCACGTCACAGCCATCATTCATGGCGCCGGGATCCTCAAGGATAAGCTCATTGTTGACAAAAAAACAGACCAGTTTTGCCAGGTTCTGGAAACAAAAGTCAATGGACTTGATGCATTGCTGTCTGCATCCGGAAAAGAACCCCTTAAATATGTGGTTCTATTTTCATCCATTGCCGCCCGGACTGGTAATCAAGGCCAATGTGACTATGCTGTTGCCAATGAAATACTGAACAAAACAGCTCAGAAACTGTCAATAGAGCGAACTGACTGCAAATATCTTTCCATTAACTGGGGTCCGTGGGAAGGCGGTATGGTGGATGCCTCATTAAAAAAAGAATTCCACAATAGAGGGATTGATCTGATTCCTCTAAAACAAGGAGCCAGACAGCTTATCAGGGAAATGGGGAATGCAGACAATCAGAATCCTGAAATAATTATCGGCGCCCATCTTGCTGAAAAGAAAAAACCAAAAAATCCAAAATTGTCTAAAGTAAGTACGCTTTCTTTCGGGGTATCGTCTACACCTGTCTTATCTTCCCATAAAATTGATGGAAATCCTGTTGTCCCTTTTGCCCTGTTAATGGAATGTCATGCCCATGCAGCAGAGAAAAACAACCCAGGCCTCAGCTTTGCCGGAATTGACAACATGAGGCTGTTAAAAGGCATTAAACCGGATGGAGATGAACAGTCGATCCATATTAACCTCGGCAAGTGCAACCCAAACAAAAACGGATTTGAAATACCCAGCAGTATCACCTCGGACAATGGCGATGCTGCACCATTTATCCATTCGACCTGTACGCTCATTTTAAAAGACAGACTGGCCAAACCTCCTGTATTATCCAGGGCTGCTTTTATGGAATTAAAACCTTACGGCAAAACTGCAGCCCAGGCATATGACACCATACTATTTCATGGCAGGGCGCTCCAGGGGATTAAATCGATTAATGGATATTCAAAAAAAGGAATAGAAGTTGTAACCTGCCTGGCGCCACTCCCGGATCAATGGTTTAAAAACCCCCTGCAGTCCAAATGGGTGATTGAACCGATGATGCTGGATGCCGCTTTTCAGTCTGCTATCCTCTGGACGTATGAGAAGAAAGGACAGGTGTGCCTGCCAAGTTTTATTGCAAACCTCAGACTTTATTCTTCATTTAAAAACCTGCATGGCAATATCCGGATACTTTTTACTGTCAATGAAGAAACTAAAAATAAAATCAAAGGGTATTTTACTTTCTTAAATGAAGATAACACCGTTGTTGCCAGTATCACTGGTTTTGAAGCTATTACAGATCCATCTTTAAATAAAAAGTTTAAACCAAGCGCCCTTTTTGACAGAAAAGCGATTCTTTCTTTTGCCGAAGGATCCCCTTCTGAGGCCTTTGGAGACAACTATAAAATATTTGATAAAGATCGTGAGATCGCACGGCTGCCCAGACCACCTTACTTTTTTATGGACAGGGTTCTTACAGCCGACCATTCGCAATGGGAGATGAAACCAGGCGGCTGGATTGAGGCTCAATATGATGTGCCTGAGAATGGATGGTATTTTAAAGCAAACAGAACTCAGACACTGCCGTTTTGCATTCTTTTGGAAATCGCTCTTCAACCTTGTGGCTGGCTTGCTGCTTATGCAGGTTCTGCTCTCCAGAGTAATGATCGGTTGCATTTTAGGAATTTAGGCGGGAAAGCAACCTTTATCAAATCTTTATCAGACACATCCGGGACAATTACAGTTAGAACCAGAATGACGGATGTATCAAAAGCCGGGGGTATGATTATCCAGGATTTTGATATGCAAGTGTTAAATGACAATCAAATGGTTTATCAAGGCACCACCAACTTTGGATTTTTTACAAAGCTTGCACTTTCAAACCAGGTGGGGATCAGAAACAGTAAATTCGCCGGTTATTCACTCCCTGAGCAAAGCCAAAAAGATGTTATTTCCTTTCAATTCAACGATGCTGCACCGTTAACACCACACGATAAAAATAATGGAGAAGATACTGGAATGCCTTCCAAGGCGTTACGTATGATAGACAGCATAGAGGCGCTCAGTTTTGATTTGGGATTGTATAAAAAAGGGTATGTAAAAGCAGTAAAACATGTTGACCCGTCAGAATGGTTCTTTGATGCCCATTTTTATCAGGACCCTGTCTGTCCCGGGTCACTGGGAATTGAATCCTTTCTCCAGATGGTTCGATTCTATCTGCTTCAAAAATATGATATCAACCCTGACAGCTATGAAGCACAGATGCTGTCAGATCAAACCCATGAATGGACCTACAGGGGACAAATTATCCCGTCCAACAATAAAATTGAAATCCATGCGCACATTAAAAACACAGATCAGATCAATGATGATTATGCGATTACAGCAGATGGCGCTCTCATGGTGGATGGCATCTGCATTTACGAGATGAATGATTTCAGTGTTGGATTTAAAAAACGGGCAGATTTAAAACCGTCTGCCAACCATAAAAAGATTTCAGAAAAAAAATAAATATCTGTAAGCTTTTTTTACATTATCCGACAAATGAATAAACGACATGCTCAATTGTTTGGAGGATAAAAGTGGAACAGCAGGGCGCATCTCGACATTCACTATTACAATGTATTTTCCCATTTGTGTTTGCAATTGGTATCATGCTGTCTCCTGACACGTTTATGGTACTGGGAAATTTTTTTGGAAAGACAGGGGTGTTCGGACTTTTCTTAATCTGCTTGAGTGCCCTTTTTTATCTGACATTCATTTTACAATTTAAAAGATCCTTTCAAATACATTCTAAAGAAAGCACTGATGCTGAAGCACCTGGCCCAATCCTTGCTGAATCAAGCCTTAGCGGTTTTTTTCTTTTGACCAGACTCACTGCAGTCATTTTTCTATCAACAGGGCTTTTAGTGTCTTCAGGATTCGTATTTAATGAGGTCTTTTTATACTGGTTCCCCAATTTTGCCTTTGCGTTTATCCTTCTGGGTTTCTTAATTGTCCTGCAATTTCTAACAAAAAAAACCGTGCTGTTTTTTCAGTCCGGGTTTGTTGGAATATGCCTTATATGCTTTTTAATTTTAATTACAGCAGGTCTGATTCAAATGGACCCCTTTTCATTTTCAAGCAGAGAAAAAATTAATTTCATACCCGCACACATCAGCTTGAACATGATTTTCAAGTCAATGGTACTTTTTATTGGATTTGAAATGGGTCTTTATATTTCAGCATCATCAGATTCCAGCTTTGAAACAAAAGGCAAAACCGTATTTTCTGCTATCATATTCATGGCCGTTCTTTTTATGGCATGGGGGGTTTTGTCAATCACCTGCCTTCCCTTGGAAAAACTGTCCCATACAAGTATACCCCACATTTTAACGGCAAAAAAAATTTTAGGCGCCTCTGGAAGATTCCTGATGGGCACCATGATCATTTTCGGATCCTTAGCCGTTATTCACGGACTTTTTACACTTATTTCACAGCAGGTATCAGATCGTTTCGAGGGCCAGAACAAAACCAGTTATTTTAAAAAACCCGGAATGATTATTTCATGTTCAGGATTAATCATCGCTGCGCTAATGGCCGGTGGAATGGCCGGCTCTGAAAAATTAGAAACCTATATATCAGGATCACTCATCCTGTGGCTGATATCGTATTCTTTTATTTCATTTCATTTTTTAAAAAGTTTCAAAAATCCCATTTTCTTTTTGATATTCGTGATTACCATTTCTGTATTAATCGCAACAGACAATCATCCTTTTTTGATGGTTAAGTTTTTAAGCATAACATTAAGTCTTATTATTTTAATAAGTATGATCTGCAATAAAAAAACAATATGGAGAAATTAAGTAACAGATTAAACTAAATTGAGAGAGGTGGCATATGAAAAATTTAATTAAAAAATTTCTAACAGCAGCCTGGATGACAACCGGATTTATCATCATTTGCTCAACTCCGATGATGGCAGCAGATGCAGCACTAATAACAAAAGAAGAATTAAAGTCTATGATGGATAAAGAGACTGTATCCATCCTAGATGTCAGGCAGGGAAGAGACTGGAGTTCATCTGAATTTAAAATCAAAGGCGCAAAACGAGTGGAACCCTGGAAATATAAAGACAGTTTAGAAACATATCCAAAAAGCCAGACACTTGTTTTGTACTGCGCCTGACCCAATGAAGGTACAAGTGCCAGTCTGGCACAAAAATTTACTTCAGCCGGATATAAAAGTGTGTATGCATTAAAAGGAGGCTGGCGGGAATGGTTTCGAGCAAAATTCCCTGTTGAAGAAAAATAATTAAAATATATTACAACATAAAAAGGTCCTGGCCATTGCCATAATGGTCAGGACTTCTGTGTTCACGATAAAAGCCGGACGTTTGCTTTTTTACTATTTACCCGGTTGTAAAAACAGTTGAAAATTATAAGGGTTGCCAGAAATATTTTCAGATACTGCCGATGATTGAAAGGCGTGTACTTGTCATTAAATTTTACGAACGTCGTGTTCGTTAAAAAGCAGAAATCACCATTTTTGGCTTCCTACCAAAATGCTGATTTAATGCCATTCCAACCACACCCCATTCAATCATCTCTGCTGCATCATCTTCACAGAAAAGATAACCTGGCCCCAAACAGTATACCAAAACATACAATAAGGCCTTCCTTGGCCAAGATCTAAAATAATGTAGCATCAAGTAATTCAGTATAGTTGAACCCGTTTGGAGATATGGGAAGAGGTAAAGGTTTTTCCGGCGTTAAATAAGCGATTCAGCAGGATGCATTGCAATCGATTATTTCCGCTTTTAAACAGGCACGGATGCCTGTTTGAATTTAGGAAAAATTTTTAGCTCGCACCATATCATTTAATTTTATTCATTTTGTATATAAAATAAAAAAAGGCCCTGACAGTTGCGATACCATCAGAGCCTTTCAAAAAATGAGCCGGCAACGTTCTACTCTCCCACATAGTCTCCCATGCAGTACCATCCGACGCTAAAGACCAAAAACATACAATAAGGTCTTCCGTGGTCGAGATGGGTACGGGTTGGAACCTCTTTACCTCAAAATAAAAAAAGGCCCTGACAGTTGCTATAACCATCAGAGCCTTTCAAAAAATGAGCCGGCA
>CAYFKW010000026.1:0-29886 GCA_964343845.1 uncultured Desulfobacula sp.
AATTTTGCATTATAGAGGCTTAACCTCAAGTGTACAATCCTTGGGGAGGATCAGGCAGCCAGTACCCAGAATCAGGCATTAAGTGCCATATTGTTTTTGTTTAACCAGGTGTTAAAGGTCAATCCCGGCTGGGTAAAGAACAGCAGGCGGGCAAAACGTCCCAAAAGGGTTCCCACTGTTTTTTCAAATAGTGAAATACAAAGCATTTTTTCAAATCTTGAAGGTGTTTATTGGATCATGGCTCATTTGTTATATGGTTCTGGTCTAAGATTAATGGAGTGTGTCCGGTTAAGGGTTAAGGACCTTGATTTTGATCTAAATCAGGTCATTGTCCGGAGTGGTAAAGGAGAAAAAGACCGAAGAACCATTTTCCCTGCCATATTAAAAAACCCGCTGATGCTGCATTTGGAAAAGGTTAAACTCTGGCATGAAAAAGACCTTTCTGCCGGAAATGGCACTGTTTATCTGTCGTATGCAATTGGAAAAAAATATCCTGATGCAGACACTGAGTGGGCCTGGCAATATGTTTTTCCATCCCATAAATTATCAAAAGATCCGCGGTCTGGACTGGTACGCCGGCATCACATAGGTGAGCAGATTCTGCAACGGAAAGTCAAGAAGGCCATAAAATTGGCGGATATTCCCAAACAGGGAAGTTGTCATACCTTGCGTCACAGTTTTGCAACCCATCTTCTGGAATCTGGTTATGATATCCGGACCATCCAGGATTTGCTGGGTCATAAAGACGTAAAAACCACAATGGTCTATACCCATGTGCTGAACAAGGGCGGGCAGGGTGTTATCAGCCCTTCAGATGTCCTGGACAGAACATAGCTCCGCTTTGTCACTTCCAGTTTGTGGGAGTGTTTTTTCATCTGAATTATCCATCTATAATAAATATGAGAATGGATTGCAATGAGGGTAAACCCTGATTTTCGAAAAAAAATGCATTTATTTTTGTTTAAACCAAAATTTTATATAAAAAAGACTGCCTGATATGCTGCCGGCACAATTGGCAATAATATCATAAAATGAAGCAAATCTCTGGGGAACAAAGGCCTGGTGGAGCTCATCTGACAGGCCGTACAAGCTGGCGAAAAAAAAGGAAATGAGGGTGATTCTGGAAACAGGCCAGAACGGGTATTCTTTTCCCAGGTCCCTGGCGCACAAAAATGCTAAAAGCGCATAGGCAGAAAAGTGGAATACCTTATCATCGTGGGGGAAGAAGGATTTGGTAATGAAAGCCGGGCTGGAAGACTGCCAGAAGATAAAGGCACACAGCCCGATAACCGGCAGTCTGTAAGATAAATTCAGGACCAGGGATTTAGAAAATGGCCTCATTTAATGTTCTTTGTTTAATATGGTGCAGTACCGGCGTTAAAAAATCTGTCATGGAAAGCCCCATTTTAACCTTGCCGTCAAGGGTTCTGACAGAAAGTGTGTTGGTGTCTTTTTCTTTATCCCCGATCGTAATGATCAGCGGGATATAAGTGATCTGGGCATCCCGGACTTTCTTTTTCAAGGTCTCATTTCGATGGTCCACTTCACATCTGATGTTATGGGATTCAAGCTCTGATTTTATGGTGTCTGCATGGGCAGCCAGATCCTGGTTTATGGGCAGAAGGATGGCCTGAACCGGTGACAGCCACAAGGGGAATTTACCGGCAAAATGTTCCACAAGAATACCGAAAAAACGTTCCAAAGACCCGTAGATAACCCGATGAATCATTATGGGGCGGTGCTTTTCATTGTCTTTACCCTTATAGGTTAGATCAAATCTTTCCGGCAGGGCCATATCCAGTTGAACCGTTCCGCACTGCCAGGTTCTGCCCAGTGCATCTTTAATGTGAATATCAATTTTAGGACCGTAAAATGCGCCGTCGCCTTCATTGATAAAGTATTCCTGGCCATAGCTTTTTAAGGCAGCTTCAAGACCGTTGGTTGCCTCTTCCCATTGTTCATCCGTTCCAATGGATTTCTTGGGTCGTGTAGACAGTTCCAGGTGGAAGTTCAGCCCGAATTTGCCATAGATTCTCTGGGCCAGTTTGAGGACCCCCAGTACTTCCTGCCCGATTTGACCGGGTGTCATAAAGATATGGGCATCGTCCTGGTGAAAGGCCCGGACCCTGAAAAGTCCGGATAAGGCACCGGAAAGTTCGTGGCGGTGAACAAGTCCGACTTCACCGGCTCTTAATGGCAGATCCCTGTAGGAATAGGCTTTTGTTTTGTACAGCAGCATGCCGCCGGGGCAGTTCATGGGCTTGATGGCATATTCTTCATCATCAATTACAGAGGTGTACATGTTCTCACGGTAGTTTTCCCAGTGACCGCTTTGTTCCCATAGTTTGCGATTAAGCATGACAGGTGTCTTGGTTTCAACATAGCCTGCAGTTTTATGTTCCTGGCGCCAGTACTCCAAAAGCGTATTCCACATCGCAATGCCTCTGGCATGGAAAAAGGGCATGCCGGCTGCTTCATCATGAAAAGAGTAAAGGTCCAGTTTGGTGCCCAGTTTCCGATGATCCCTTTTCTGGGCTTCTTCAATCATGTGAATGTATTTATTGAGTTTCTTCTTGTCAAAAAAGGAGATCCCGTACAGGCGCTGGAGCTGTTCTCTTGACTGGTCTGCCCGCCAGTAGGCACCGGATATTTTCAACAGCTTAAACCCTTTTATCATGCCTGTATGAGGGATATGGGGCCCCCGGCACAGATCAATGAATCTGCCGTTTTGATACAAAGAGATTTCCTGGTCTTCCAGCTCATTGATCAGTTCAACCTTAAAGGGGTTGTCCTTGAATATGTCAAGGGCTTCCTGTTTGGATACCACCTTTCTTGTAAATGTGGCTTTGGCCTTGATGATTTTCTTCATTTCCGCTTCAATCGCTCCAAGGTCATCTTTTGAAATCGGGTCCATGTCAATGTCATAGTAGAATCCGTCTTCCACAACAGGGCCGATGGTTAATTTGGCATCTTTGTAGATGTTCAACACGGCCTCAGCCATGACATGGGCTGAAGAGTGCCTCAGAATGTCAAGTCCCTGGTCATCTTTTGCCGTGATAAAACTGATGGCAGTATCTGTTTCAATGGGACTGCTCAAATCTTTCAGCTGGTCATCGAGTTTCATTGCCACGCAGTTTCTGGCAAATCCTTCTGAAATGCTCTTGGCAACATCCATACCTGTTGGGATATTTTCAAAGCTCTTTATACTATTGTCTGGAAATGTTATGTTAATCATCTTGTTTTCCAATGTGTTTTATTTACTGTTAAATATAAAACATGAATTTTAAAAGAAGTAGTGTAAACAATCAAGGGAAAAAATATTGAAATACAGGTTTATTGCATCAGAGGCTGAGCTGAAAAATATTTGTGATGATTTTTTAAAGGAAAAAATGATTGGTGTGGATTTAGAAGCAGATTCCATGCATTGTTTTAAAGAAAAAATTTGCCTGATCCAGATTGCCACGCAGACCCAGGCCTTTTTAATTGACCCGTTTGAGGTGACAGATGTGTCAAGTTTTGTTGAAATCCTTGAAAACCCGGATATTAAAAAAGTGTTTCATGGGGCAGATTTTGACATCAGGAGCCTGGACAGAGATTATACGGCGCGGGTGAATAATTTATTTGACACAGAAATTGCCTGCCGGTTCCTGGGTATCCAGGAGCGCGGCCTTGCTGCTCTTTTAAAATGTCATTTTGACGTGGATGTGGATAAAAAATTTCAGAAAAAAGACTGGTCAAAAAGACCGCTTGACCCTGAGATGGTTGATTATTCAGTTTCTGATGTGGCCTACCTGATAGACCTGCATGATATTATATCAGACCAGCTGATTGAAAAGAACAGGTTTGACTGGGCAAAAGAAGAGTTTGAGCTGCAGGAACAGGTCCGGTATGAAAATAATTATACCCTGCCACTGTTTAAAAAGTTTAAAGGGGCAGGCAGGATGGACAATCGAAGCCTTGCTGTCCTTGAAAATTTACTGCAGCTCCGCTATGACCTTGCAGAACAGAAAGACAGGCCGTTGTTCAAGGTTTTATCCAATCCTGCGCTGATGACAATGGCCTATAAAAAGCCTGTAACCATTGACCAGATGCTGAAGGAAAAGGCATTGACACCAAAGCAGGCAGATATGTTCGGCGATAAATGCGTGGCTGCTGTTGCGGAAGCCATGCAGCTGGAACACAATCAACTGCCCTCATATCCAAAAATGAGGAGACCTAAAAAGGATGAGCAGGTTCAGAAACGGATTAATCAGTTAAAAAAAATGAGGGAAAAGCTCAGCCATTCCCTGGAGATGGATCCGGGGTTTTTATTGAACAATGCCATGATCAGCACCATTGCCCGGCAGAATCCGGCAACACTGGAAGCGCTTGGAACACTGGACCAGATAAAGCGCTGGCAGGTTCAGGCTTTTGGTGACGACATCCTTGAAACAATAGGGAAAAAAACAATAAACAAGAGCGCCGTATGACACTTGAATTTGTTAAGATGGAAGGGTTGGGAAATGATTTCATCCTGCTGGATGACAGGACCCTTTCTATAAAGGAAAAAACAGACTATCCGTCGCTTTCCAGACGCCTCTGCTCGCGCCATTTTGGTATTGGCGCAGACGGCATTATTCTGATACTTGCGCCAGAAGATGGGGATATAAAATTCAGGATTTACAATTCAGACGGGTCCCAGGCCCAGATGTGCGGCAACGGCATGCGGTGTTTTGCAAAGTATCTGTATGAGCAGAAGATACTGCCCCAAAAAAAGATGGTTGTGGAAACCAGGGCAGGTATTGTCATCCCTGAGGTAAAGGTTGATGAAAATGACACGGTTCTATGTGTTACAGTCGATATGGGGGAGCCGATTTTAAGCTGCCCTGATATTCCGTTTAACAGTCAGCACCAGAGCGCTGTTGAAGAAGCGCTGGCAGTTGGAAGCGAAACCTTTCTGATAACCGCTGTATCCATGGGAAACCCCCATGCAGTCATTTTTGTAGACGATGTCAGGGCAGTTCAGGTCGATGAAATCGGACCGTTGATTGAAACCCATGAAAGATTCCCTGAAAAAACCAATGTAGAGTTTATTGAGGTTGTTAACCCAGGGGAACTGAAAATGAAGGTCTGGGAAAGAGGGGCCGGCATCACACTGGCATGCGGTACAGGGGCGTGTGCCGCTGTTGTGGCTGCCTTCCTGACCGGGCGGTCAGACAGGCAGGCCGTGGTCCATCTGGATGGGGGTGACCTTGAAATCGTCTGGGATAAAGATACCAATCACATCTTTAAAACAGGGCCGGCAAATTATGTTTTTAACGGCTGGATCACCCTGTAGACAGCATTGGGGTGTGTTTAAAACAGCCAGAAACGCTTTATTCTTTGAGCAGCACGATCCTGTCTATTTTTTTATAGAGTTTGCAACCACCTCAACAATGCTCTTAACTTCATAATCCAGGTCATAATTCTGGGCAATATCACGGATCTGATTCTTGCAGTTAAAACAGCCTGTGATTACTGTTTTAGCACCTGTCCGCCGGATCTGGTCTGCCTTGATTTTACCCATTCTCTGCCGGATATGGCCAAGATCCCCGGTTGATGCAAGCCCGCCGCCGCCGCCGCAGCAATAGTTGTGAACACCCGATGGTGTCATCTCCACATAATTGGTTGTCAATGCCTTGATGACCCGTCTCGGCTCATCAATGACACCGCCCCGGCGGCCGATATTGCAGGGGTCATGGTAGGTGACAGGGCCGGGGAAGACATCTTTTTCCAGTTTTAACTGACCTGACTGTATGTATCGGTCAATGCGTTCGACAAAGGTATAAATAGGGAAGTCATACCGTTCACCCAGGATTTTTTCCATTTCATGCTTCAGCACCCTGTAGCCGTGCCCGCAGGGAGCCAGGGTAAGGGATTTGGCATTGACTTTTTTTCTTGCTTCAAGCGGTGATGTGGCGACCTGGCAGGCATTTTCCTTGCTGCCCTGGTAGAATGCATAGTTGACCACATCAAATCCATGGGTGGACAGGGTGAAATCTTCTTTGGCAGCCACGAGGATTTTCAGTTCATCCATCAGCAGGAACGGCAGATCCCTTAAGGTCAGCGGATGCGGCACATAGAGGGTTTCAGCGTTCTGCTTGTCAATGGGAAGCATAAAGCCTTCTCCCATATCATCTTCCATCTCTTCTGCCAGCCACTCAATAGTGTCAATAAAGTCTTCTTTGGTTAGTCCCAAATAGTTCCCGGTTTCAAGGGTGGTATTGACAGGGTCAATCAGGCCGGACGGCAGCCGGCCAAGACCAAACAGCAGGGCCCTGGCCATGTACATGATCTCTCCGGTATTGATTCCCATGGGGCAGGCCAGTGCGCAGTTGCCGCAGATGGTGCAGTTTTCAAATGCCGCCTTGTACAGCAGGTCAAAATCCGGGTTGGTCAGGGGATCTTCAGTGCTTGAAAGCCCCAGCTTTGACTTGATCGGATGAAAGTACTGGGACAGTATTTTTTTTAATATTTTAATCCGGTTGGCAGGAATATGCTCCGGTTCCTGTTCAGAACAATAATAATGGCAGGCCTTGGCACAGGCCCCGCAATTGACACAGGCATTGATCATGGAAAAGAATTTGGTACTGGTATATTTGTCAAAGATGCCTCTTAGTTTTTCAATATATTCCTTGGAACTTAACCGGTTGTCGGCATCTGTTGATGTTGGTGTTGCAGTTGGTTCAGTCATATCTTATGTTTCCTTAAAATTATTTCTTGTGACATTCACCGCAGGTTGTAGGGCCGGCTTGTTTTTTTTCTTTTTTCAGCGTTCTGTGACATTGGGTGCAGCTTGCATGACTGGCATCTCTGTTTGCCAGGATGTTTCCGTCCTGCTGTGGCGCGTGGCACTCTGTACACGCTGCTTCTTCACCTTCTGAGTAAACCAGCCTGTTTGTATCTGTATCCAGTACATGATGGCATTGATCGCAGTCTGCTGCATCTTCATGCAATGAATGATCAAATCGGGCGGCAGGTCTGTCCTGATTTGAAAAGACAGCCAGTGTTGATGGTGTTATGTCCCCGGCAAAAAGCGGGGGGCTTAAAAAACATATAAAAGCACATCCAAAAATAAGAATGCCGGGGATGAGGTCGTAGTTTTTCATTGGGAATTTCCTTTAAGTCTATATCATTCTATCTTACCAGTCATTTGATTTTAACGGTGTGCCAAAGTCAGCACCCATGTAATAGCGTGAAAACGGGTACACAATCATGTGCCAGAGCCTTGAAAAAGGAACCATGGCAATGAGAATGTCGCTGGACAGAATATGCAGAATCAGTAAAGGCCGGTACGGGCCCAGTTGATGAAACGCCAGAAAACCAGTCAAAAAACAGATAAAAATCAGGACCAGGAGGATGAAATCAGAAGGTTGTGACACCATTTTGATTTCAGGGATGACAAGTCTCCTGACAAAAAAGAAAATGCAGGCAAACAGGACAAAAAGTGTCATCATGTCTGCAAGACCATTGGAAATACTTTTCCACATAACCCCGTATGATTCAAACCACAGCACAATGTGCGCCATAAAGAACAGGGGAACCAGAAGGACGCTGATGTGAAATAAAAATGTAATTAAGGTAAAGAGCGGCCTCTGCCTCATAAATCGAGTGGCAAAAGGGATAATTCCGGTGATGATGCCCTTGAATCCATTGGTAAGGTTTTCCTTTGGATAGAGCAGTCTGGGATTTGTACCCGTAAGATAAAAGCTGACCAGCCTGAAACATGTACCAATAATGAAAATGGCAAATGATACAGTGGCTAAAGGCCCGCGTGCAAATTCATAAAAATCCAATGTTAACCATCCTTTTTATATCGAAAATAGCCAGTTATGTTTGATGCATTCCCACGGCAGTGGGATCCTTTCTTCCTTGTTAAACACCGTATTTGTATTCAAACTTGAATGCCAAGTCAAGACTTATACCTGTTGTCAAAAAGATTTTTAACACTGATCAATGTTGATATAATTTAAATAGATAAAAAGGGTCGTGATTATGTGATCATGCAGCAGACAGGGCAGCAGTGATGATGATGGCAATGGTTATCAACAGCGCTGTCAATTGTTTTTTTGGAAATTGAACCATCCGGTTTAACGGGAAAAAAAGCAGGCCCGGAAAAAGCCCGCTTAAAAATCCAAACACATGGGCTGTCACATCTGTCCGCTCTCCATGGCTGAACAGTGCCACCAGTACGGCACCTGCAATTATCGGCATGAAAGTATTCATTTGAAACGGTTTTGACCGTTGTGTCATCTGGTGGGCAGCCAGCAGCCCTGCAGCACCCATAATGGCGGTGGACGCACCAATGGACAGGTGGGCCGTCTGGTAAGCATAGGCATTTATCAGGTTGCCGAGGGTACCTGAAAACAGCAGCATAAAGGACCCCATGCCAAATCCTGCAAGCGTGAGCAGAGGGGCGCCAAAAATAAGCATGCCTGCCAGATTCCCGATAAGGTGCTGGGCATTGGAATGCAGAAACAAAGCTGTTATGGCTCTATAGGTATCTCCCTGAAGAATATAAAGTGCGGATGCACCGAATTTCAATATCATGTCATCATGGTTTTGAAGATGTATGCAGGCGCTGTGAATGATCCCCAGAAGTCCCATAATAAAAACAGCAGTGACGGATTTAAACGATGAAACAGGAAAGGCCCTCATCTGCTGTTTCAGTCTGAAAAATTTATTTTCCCTGTAATAGGCATCGACTGCTTCCCGGGCCTTTTCAGCGTCCGCGGCTTTAACAAGAATATGGAATTTGCTTCTGCTTTTTTCAATGGTGGTGTCAATCTGCTGGGAGGTTAAAATCAGAACAAACAGGTTTGCTTTTTTTTCCGGCAGATGTGTAAATAATGTTTTAAGCGTGTCATCCATTATCGAACGGACCTTGATCTTTTGTCTATACAGTGGTTTTAATACAATAAAAAGGATTTAGCTTTTGTTTAATGTATATAGGAAACATAAAGGAAAATAAATATGCAGATCATAAGATTTATAAGTGAAGACAATAAGGTCTATATGGGATGTGACCCTGATGAAAAAAGTGCGGCAGTCATTAACGGTGATATCTACTCTGATGTCAGCATATCGGCACAAAGGCAGCCCATTAAGAAGATACTGCCGCCAATCCTGCCCGCAGCGATTTTCTGCATCGGGTTGAATTACAGGCTTCATGCAAAAGAAACAGGCCTTGCCATGCCGGAATATCCTGTGGTGTTTATGAAAAACCTGGGTGCGGCTGCAGGCCATCTGGATGATATTGAAATCCCGGTTTCCTGTGCAGACATTCCTGAAGTGGATTATGAAGCAGAGCTTGCTGTCATCATAAAAAAACCTGCTAAAAATGTTACTGAAGAAAATGCACTTGATCATGTGCTGGGATATACCTGTGCCAATGATGTGTCTGCCAGGCGGTGGCAGAAAAATGCAGGCGGCGGTCAATGGGTAAAAGGAAAGAGTTTTGATACCTTCTGCCCGTTTGGCCCGTGGATTGTCACATCAGACGAGATTGAAGACCCTGGAGAACTTGATATCGAGTGTGTATTAAATGGAACCACCATGCAGAAAAGCAATACCGGGGATATGATTTTTACGGTTGCACAGATTGTGTCTTATCTGTCCCAGTCAGCAACCCTGATGCCGGGAACACTGATCCTGACCGGTACGCCTAGCGGGGTAGGGTTTACAAGAAAACCGCCGGTGTTTCTGAGCCCTGGGGATGTGCTGGAAACAAAAATTGAAAAAATAGGGGTATTGAAAAATCAGGTGGTTGCGGAAAAAGAATGAGAAAGCTGCCTGGAAGGGGAGGGCATAGTCCAGGCAGCCGTGAGAAAAAAAGATTAAAAAATCAGTTTGAGTTATAATTGTTATAACAGCCGCCGCTTCCAGGGCCCTGGCAGTTCCATTGACCGTTCTGCCCGCCTCTGTAACCCTGCCATCTGCCCCTGCCCTGTCTGGATCCTGATCTCATGTTAAACTCAGGCGCAATTTTTTTAGCCTCAAGCCGGAAGTCAATTTGCCTGTCCCTGTATTTTTTTTCAAGATCGGCAATGTCCTGTGATAATTGATTTAATTTGGCTCTGTCAGGCTCAGAGGTTTCCATGAGCAGTCTTATTTCATGCCGTTTCAGTCGTTTTTCAGACCGAAGCGCATAGGTGTCGTCAATAAATTTCTGGCGAAGCATGGCGAGCTGGTCTTTCTGTTCATCAGACAGATCATTCCATGATGTCTGTCCCCATCTGTCTTGGCTGTATCCAGGGCCCATTCCCTTTCCCATGCCTGGCCCCCAGGCAAAGCCGGTTCCTGCAATAAGTGCAGCCAAAAGTAATGCTGTAATTAAAATTGTTGTTTTTTTCATCATAACCTCCAGGGTGTTTTGTGTTAATGGATCGTTTTGATCGCTTGTTAACTTACAATAGAGCAAAGGGTGTGCCACTGCAGGAAATTTGTGTCTAATTATCTGAAATTAAAATAAATATTTAATTTCGCGCAGTAGATTGAGCTTGATTTGATAACCCTGTTATTGTATACTTTCTACACAGTGTGCCGTATCCAGGTGTATACAAAATACCCGGATTCTGAATACAGGAATCATGAAAGTGCCGTTACCATTGAAAATACGTGCTGGTATCAATTTTGCTTAATATGTAATAACCAGAAAATAAAAGAATACCCATTTAACGAAGATAAAGATCCATGAAGAAAAAGATATATCATTTTATTTCTCCGCTGTTACTGGCCAGTGTTCTGCTGATACTTTTTCCTATTTTTACGTTAATGACCCTGGACAGGCTTGAAAGGCAGAAAGAATTTTTTACGCAGCAGCTGTTTGAAAAAGGAATTTCATTGATCCGGACGTTTGAAGCGGGAACGAGAACAGGGATGTTTACCATGCGGTGGGGCGCACAGCGGATTCAGACCATGCTGTATGGAACGTCTCTGCAGCCTGAGGTTGTGTATATGATGATTACATCCATGGATGGAACTATTCTGGCGCACTCAGATACAGCACTGGTTGGTACCCGGCTGGAGGCTATGCCCGATATAGCAGCAAACAAAAAGGATCCAGGCCTGGTCAGCCACAGGGTTCTCAAACAAGGTGAGGGCAGTGACGTATTTGAAGTGTATAAGCGGTTTGTTCCGGTCAGGTTTAAGCGGCTGCGGCGGCATATGCGGATGCATCAGACAATGCCTCCCTTGTCTGAAAACCTTTCGGACCGGCACAGGGAATCACAAAAACATCAGGACTGGAGCCGGATTTATATACAAAACGAGAACAGGAAGCTGTCTAAAATGGCTGAGCACTATATTTTTGCCGGGCTTTCCATGGAAAAAGCAAAAAAGGCGCGGGAACGGCTGTTAAAAGAAACCATCTGGCGCGGCGTTTTTTTCTTTATTATCGGGTGCATCGGCATGTTTGCACTGTTTATGTTTCAGGCATACCGGTCTGCCAGAGCTTCCTTGTCAAGTGTAAAGGCATTTTCTGATACAGTCATTGAGAATATGCCTTCAGGGCTGTTAACCCTTGATACACACTTTAACATTACATCCCAGAATCAGGCAGTCAAAGATATCTTTGGCAGGGAATTGTCTGAACCACTTCCAGACATGGTTGTGCTGGGCAAACAGGTGGAGGCATCAATGACGCCTCTCAGCAGGGAGGTCAGCGTCACTGCCTTCCCTGATCGTTCCCTCCGTCTTCATATCACTGCATCTCCCATAAAAGACAATGAAAATAAGGTTCTGGGCTTTTTGTTTCTTTTCAGGGATTTAACCCAGATACAAAACTTGAAAAAGCAGGTAGAAACGAACAAACGGCTTGCAGCTATTGGAAAGCTTGCAGCAGGCGTGGCCCATGAGATTCGAAACCCGCTGAGCTCTATTAAGGGGTTTGCCACATATTTTGGCAGACGGTATGAAAACAATGAAAATGATAAGGAAACGGCTCAAATCATGGTCAAGGAGGTGGAACGGATTAACCGGTCGATCTCCCAGCTGCTGGAGTTTGCAAAACCAATGTCTGTTGAAATAAAGCAGGTAGACCTTAAAGCGCTTATTGACCATTCATTAAAACTTGTTCAACACGATCTTGAAAGGAAAAAGATTAAATCCCGTATCCATATCGGCACAGACACCGGGAAGATAGCGACAGACGGGGACCGCATCAACCAGGTGCTGTTGAATTTATATATCAATGCCATTGAGGCCATGGATGATAACGGCAGTCTTGAAATTGATGTGCAGGACAGTGACACGGCAGATCATATCGATATACGCGTCACCGACAATGGAAAGGGGATGGATAAATCAGCGCTGGACCAGATTTTTGACCCGTACTTTACAACACGGTCCACTGGTACAGGACTTGGGCTTTCCATTGTTCATCGAATTATTGAAAACCTTGGCGGGCAGATTCAGGTGCAGAGTACAAAAGGAGAAGGGACCTGTTTTATTATCACGCTGCCGGTTCAATAAAAGGGTAAGAGAAAAATGAAAAAAATATTAGTGGTTGATGATGACAATGCCCATGCCAGGATGCTTAAAACCTTAATGAAAGACTGGGGATATGAGATCCACCTGGCAGAAGACGGGACCATTGCAGTTGACATGGTAGAAAACAGCAGCTTTGATATGGTGCTGATGGACATGAAAATGGTTAAGATGTCTGGTATGGAAGCATTGCAATTAATTCAATCTTATAACCCTGCGATCCCGGTCATTATCATGACAGCATACTCTTCTGTCCATACAGCGGTAAAAGCCCTTAAACTCGGCGCATACGATTATCTGACCAAACCGTTGGATTTTGATAAACTGAAACTGACCATTGAGCGGCTGTTTGAAAGTATTTTTTTAAAATCAGAAAACAAAGACCTGAAATCAAAGTTAAAAGAGAAATTGTTCAACCACGACATTATCGGGAAAAGTCCTGCTGTCCTTGCACTGCTGGATACCATTCAGATGGTGGCGCCCACTGATGCAAATGTCCTGGTAGTGGGAGAATCCGGCACTGGCAAGGAATTGGTGTCCTCTGCCATCCATTATAATTCTTTAAGAAAGGATAATCCGTTTATACGAATTAATTGTGCGGCCATCACTGAAACACTTTTGGAATCCGAACTTTTCGGCCATGAAAAAGGCGCATTTACAGGGGCGGATAAAATCCGGAAGGGTAAATTCCTGCTTGCGGATAAAGGCAGTATACTGCTGGATGAAATCGGCGAAATGAGTCTGCCCATGCAGGCAAAGCTGTTACGGGTGATTCAGGAAAAAGAAATCATGCCGGTGGGAAGTGATAAGACCCTCAAAACCGATGTGCGGATCATAGCTGCAACCAACAAGGATTTAAAAAAGCTTTCTGAGCAGGGCAGTTTCCGTCAGGATTTATATTACCGGCTCAATGTTGTCAGTGTTGAGATCCCGCCATTGCGGAAAAGAATGGAGGATATTCCAACCCTCTGTCTTTATTTTCTAGAGATGTTTGCAAAGAAAAACAAGCGGGATATAAAAGGGTTCTCTCCAGATGCCATGGATGCCATGATTCGGTATGAGTGGGAGGGAAATGTCAGGGAACTGATGAATTGTACAGAAAGGGCAGTGGTCCTTGCAAAATCAGATTATATCTGTCTTGAAGATCTTTCTTTTGTTGCAGACAATGTGACTGAAGCCAGAGAATCAGCCGCAGGTTTTGGTAATATACAGCTGTCAAAAATTGAGGAAAAAGCCATATTGTCAACCCTTGAATCGGCAAAGGGAAATAAAAGTGAAACAGCAAGACGACTGGGTATCACAAGAAAAACCTTATTAAAAAAATTAAAATCATATGGGAAAAAATAAAAATGAATACTGAATTTCAAATAGAAGACTGCATAAAGGACGCCATTGCAGGTATTGACAATTATATTTATCAGACAACCGGCATCAGAGCTGAACAGAAGGAAATTGCCAAAGCCCTGACTAAATATTTTGTGTTAAAGGAGATCCTGGATTTTGTGCTGCTTGAGAGGCAGGAAAATGGCTAAAATCTTTCAATCAGCTTATTGATGAGAAAGGAACTCTCCCGCATGGCCTGCTCGCTGAACGGTCCGAACCATTCTGCAATATGATTGAATTTTTTGATGAACAGTGATTTGTCATTTTTTTCCAGCATTTCAAGATGGGTGTTCAAAGATTCAATATATTCCTTTAAAAGCTGACGGCGTTCTCTGGTGGCAAAAATGATTTCAGAGTACAAAGACGCATCCTGGGCAAATAATCTGCCGACCATGCCCAGCTCAAGGCGGTAAATAGGACTTGAGAATTCAAGGGTTTTTTCAATATGGGCTTCTCTTTCCTGTAAAAACTGCCCGAATCCGAATGTGGCAAAATGGCGGAGTGCCTGAACCAGTTCCATTATATGGTCATGTTCTCTGGCTGTGGATTCAACAACGATCGCCCCCCACAGGATAAATTGTTCAATGATCCATTGACAGTCTTCTAAACCGCGTCCCGGCGTTGTAACAATGATCTGTTTGTCCAGGGAAGCAGATGTGCCGCCGAACAAGGGGTGAAGTCCCAGTACAGGGCCTTTATGGCAGTCCATCATTCTTTCCAGCGGCCGTTCTTTTATACTGGTAAGGTCAGCCAGGACAGTATTTTTTTCTAAAAACGGGGCAATTTGTTCAATAATATTTTCTGTTGTTTCAATGGGGACAGATACAATGACAAGATCAACCCCTTTGCAAAGCTGTTTTGCATTATCCCAGTCCTGCCGGGTGAGGATATCAACAATATACCCGGATTTTCGAAACAGGTTTGTAAAAAACTGTCCCATCTCCCCGGCACCGCCAATGATGAGAATCCTGGCGCCCGGCCTGATCCCTTTATGTTCCATTTCATCGGTTTGTTTAACACGGGACTGTCTTAATATCACCCGGTAGAGATCTTCCATGAAATCAGGATCTAATCTGGCCTTTGAGGCTTGAAGTCTTAATTTTGAAATTAAATCCTCTTCTCTTGCAGGGTGGTAGACCGGGATGTGGTGTTTCTTTTTTAACTGAACAACTTTTTCAACTTCACTGTACCGCTGTGCAAGCAGGGAAAGTATCTTTGAATCAATTTCATCAATTTTATCCCTTAAGGGGATGATGTCTTTGTTGAATGCTGATTTGTTTTTTCCCATTAGCATGCCCTTTAAAAAAAGGTTAACCTAGAACAGGTTGACGTATCATTAATTGTTAATAATTTCAATAGAACCTTTTTTAAGGTACATGAGCAGATGGCAGCGAAGATGGGATTCAGCCTTTTATTCCGGCAGGTGTTTTTTTTCAGCCCTGCTTTTATTTATGAATAAAATATTAAATCCTATGTCTTGTTTAATGGCGGTAAATGGTTTATAAAAATTGATATCCTCAATCTGTATAAAAACAATAACATAACAATGGAAGCAGATATGGACATGCTCGAAGAAATTATAAAAAGGGTAAAAAACCTGACAGATGATCAACAGGAAGAAGTGCTGGAAATTTTAAAAAGCTGGCAGCAGGGAAAGCAGAGGGAGTACCAGAGGAAGGCAGCCAGGTCTGATATTGATGTTGTGGTTGGCGATAAAGTGATACAGACAGATACGAGGGATATCAGCGCCAGCGGCATTTATATTAATACATCAGGAAAATTTGAAGCCAGTAAAAGTGTCAGAGTCGTTTTCTCTGTCCCGGGCTATGATAAACCGTTTAAGCTTACCGGGATGATTGTCAGGGTTGAGCAGGACGGGATGGCCATTAAATTTGAAAATATTACACCGTATTTCAAAAAAATTCTTGACGATGTTATCTGGGAAAACGAACAAAAAAAGGACAATGGTTTCTAAATAGTTTTATTCGTTTCTTTTCACATAAATTTTTCATTTGTATCCTGATCTATCTAAAGGAAATATTAAGTTGCATCAACGTTTATCATTTGATCTGAAAGCACTGCTGGGGTGTTTCTGTGTTTTCTGCTCTGCTTTTTTCTTTTACCTGGCAACAGTTATCATCAAATATGCCCGGATCAATGGCCTGCAAATCGATCCTGCCTTTTTTGTCTTTGCACGGTTTCTGCTTGGATTCATTGTTGTTTTATTGCTGATGGCAGTCAAAAGAAAGGCCATAAAAGTAAAAAAGAAAAGTTACCTGATCGGCAGGACCGTTGCCAACTGCATTGCTGTGTATTGTTTTTTCAAGGGGGTGGATCTAACCTCTGTATCGCAGGCAAATATTTTAAATATGACCTATCCTTTGTTTATCGCTGTCTTTTCCTGGATTTTTTTAAAGGAACAAAGAGATGGCATTGCCATCCTGATTGTTATTCTTGCATTTACAGGCGTTTGGCTCATTCTGGCTCCTGAGGAAATGAATTTTAATGTTCATTCATTATGGGCGCTGGGTTCTGGTGTAAGTGCCGCAGTTGCCATCATGTACTTAAATTTGTCCCGTCAGGTGCATGATACGGAAACCACGCTGTTCTTTTTGTTCGGGGTGGGGTCTTTACTGATTTTTGTAATTTTTTTTAACAAATTAAGTGTGCCGCATATGTCAGAATTAAAGTATCTTTTCCTGTGTTCTTTTTTGGCCATAGCAGGGCAGTTTCTTATCACGGTTGGATTTAAATATGTCACAGCAATCGAAGGCGGGATTATCTCCTCAACACGCATATTGCTGGCAGCTGTTCTGGGACCGGTTATTGCAATGGACCCAGCCCTTTCAATATCCGGGTGGATCGGTGCATTTTTAATATTTTCCGGGAATGTATATTTAGCTGCAAGAAAAGCTAAAAAAGATAAATCAGTGAATGTGTAGCCCGTCCCGACGATTGAATATGTTATACATCAGAGGCGGGTTTGACAAAAGACAGGCAGACACTCAGGATGACGCCCAGCAGAGCCACGCCTCCTAAAAACCAGGAACCGCATGCCCAGGAACCGGTCTGTGAGACCAGCAGGGCAAGGATGGGCGGCCCCAGGACCTGACCGGACTGCCCTCCTTGAATCACGATGCCGTTGGTGGTGGCAACCAGTTGCTTAGACGGCGCATAAACAGGCACGCCCCCGAACCCGCCGAAAATAGAAAATAAAATGCAGCCGGTATAATTCAGCATAAAATTTGACCCACCCGCAAAAATAACTGTCGAACTCAAGCCCATGATGATGCTGGCAAAGACGATCAGTTTCCACCGTTTAATGCCTCTTTTCAGCAGCCGGCCCCCGGCAAGATTTCCAAAAATATTAACAAAAACCATGACTGCCGTTAAAATGGATGCAAGTGATTTGGAAAAACCATATTTTTCAATCATCAAGGTGGGTAAAAATCCCATGACTGCCAGCCATTGAAGCGAATAGGTGATAAATATGAGAGCAAGCAGCAGCGGGCCTGCACTTGCAGATGTTGAAATAATATTGTTTGCAAGCTTTTTTAAGGAGGTCCTGTCCTTTGAGACCACCGGTTTGATATGGGATGTCTTTTTTGCAAGTATCAGGGTGTAGGCAGTCAGGATAGCCGCATTCATCTGCCAGAGACCCCGCCAGTCGGTCATGCTCAAGATTAACGGCACAAGAATCATCATAAAGGATACACCGGCCGGGATATAGCAGCTCCAGATAGAAAGCGCTACTTTCATATCCTTTTGCTTTACGATCTGGAAAATAAGGGTGGGCGTACTCACAATGACAGACAGAAACCCGGCCCCTTCAAGAAGCCTGGAAGCGAGCAGCCCGTAAAAGGAGAGGGCAAAAGATCCAAGGACATTGCCAATGATCTGAAAGATAAGCCCGATCAGCATTAAGCGCCGGTGACCGATCATATCTGCAATTGCCCCGGCACAGGTGCCAAGCAAAAGACCGGTAAAATTAAAAATAGATAACAGCCATCCTGCATAAAATAAACTGATAATAAGTTCAGTTTTTATATCAATCAGCACAGGCGGCATTTTCCCTACCTGAAAAGCAGATAGGATCCCTGCACCAAAGAGAATTAAGATTGTTCCCCAGGGGCTTTTTGTGTCAGTCTTTTTTTTCAACAGATTTAATTAGGTAGCTAAGGTTTAAACAAGGCCGCCATTAATGCCGATCACCTGTCCTGTAATATATCCTGCATCTTTCGAACATAAAAAAAGTACAGCGGCGGCCACTTCTTCAGGCGTGCCAAATCTTTGTGCAGGTATGGTTTTCTCGATGTCTTCATTTAAGAGACCATTTGTCATATCTGTTTGTATAAATCCTGGTGCAACAGCATTAACTGTAATGTTGCGTTTGGCAACTTCCCTGGCAAGGGCTTTAGTGGCACCGATGAGGCCGGCCTTGGATGCAGAATAATTTACCTGACCTGCCTGACCGGTCTGGCCTGATGTAGAAGAAATATTGATAATTCTGCCAAACCGTTTTGGCAGCATATGCTTAACTATTAATCGTGTTACATTATAAAATCCAGTTAAATTAGTGTCCAAAACGGTTTGCCAATTATTTTTTTTCATCATGACCATCAGCCTGTCATCTCTTACACCTGCATTGTTGATAAGAATATCTATCTGTCCTTTTTCCCTGATAATTTTCTTAACGGCTTTTTCAGATGCACCTTGATCACGAACATCAAATTGCAGCAGGTCTCCTTTTCCCCCGGTTTTGACAATTTCTTTCAAGGTTGATTCTGCCGAATCTCTATCTGAACTAAAATTGAGATAGACAAATCGGTTCGTTTCTGCCAGCATTTTGGCAATTGCTTTTCCAATTCCTTTGCTTGCTCCCGTTACCAAAGCGATTTGAGGTGGGGTGTCGTTTTTAGCCATTGTGTTTCCTCTGGTCTTTTAAAAAAAATTAAACTGCCGGCCTGAACTTATTGTCTTGGCAACATCGTGTTAATTATCAAGTAATGTTCAATATAGCTTCTTTTGCCCTTTTTACAAGAAGGGCTGCACAATTTTTAATATTGGCTTCTGTGTACAGGGTAAACTCATCCTTATAGCTTTGTTCAAATATTTCCATGGCAAGGGCATCATCTGACCGCCTGGACTGCTTTATCTTTTTTATCAGGGCAATGGATGTATCGATGGACGCCTGAATCCCCGTTTTTGCAACTTCCCCTTTTAAAGGCCCCTGGTGGGCAGGGCATATAATGGACGGGTCAAATTCCTTGATAAATGACAGGGTGTCAAGATAAGCGTCTGTCCGGGTAAAAAACAGGGGAAGAAATCCCCTGCCGGGAAAATGAAAGCCGAGACTGTCTGAGCTGAACAGAATTTTTTTTTGATGTATAAAGCCGATAAGATTCCCTGGTGAATGACCGGTTACCTTTTTAAGCTCCAGTGCAGTATTGCCAAGATCCAGGGTTGTATGGTCCTCAATAACCATGGAATTGTCCAGATCCGGGATGTCCTGGAGGCCGGGTCTTCCCGGTTTTATGTTCAGGCCGGCTAAACTTTTTGACATGAACGCGTCCTCTTTTACCAACAAGGGCTTTGCTTTGGGGTGTTCAATAAATTCCCTGGCGCCTTTTCCCACGACAACCCGGGCCTTTGGGTACTGCATGGCAAGGCCTGGAAGCCCTGTGATATGATCAGAGTGCGGATGGGACGGTATCAGGTAATCCGGGCGGATACCAAGCTGTTCCAACTGGCTGATGACGGTGTCCACAACGGCAGATATACCGACTTCGAACAGTACGCTTTTGTTTTTTCCGATGATCAGAAATAAATTAAAGAAATAATTGCCCAGGACATAAAGGGTGTCATCCAGCTTCATAGGGAACTTTTTTTCAGGAATATAGTGGTTTTTCATTGAATCTCCTTTTTTTGTGCGCGCCAATGTATTATCATATTTAAAATATACTTGAAAACAAGATTTTCATAAGATAGGTACAACTCAGTAGAACAGTCCGAAAATCAGGAAAGAAAAGGCAATGGTACAAAAAGTTTTCATCACCAGCAGCGGGAAAGCCAAACTGACCTGTCCTGAATGCGGGAATACAAAGCAAATAGATGTAAACAAGCATGAAATCGTCAAAAAGAAGACAGGAAAACTCAAAGTTAAGTGCCCCTGCAGTCATTCTTTTTCTGTTATTTTTGAAAGAAGACATCACGTCAGAAAAGCAGTTGATTTCCCGGGAAATCTTGTCATGGGAAACAAAAAATATCCAATCAATGTGACAGATATCTCCAGGATGGGGTTAAAGATCAGGACCAAGGGACTGCTGGATTTAAACATCGGCGATAAAGTTACGATTGAATTTGCACTGGATGATCCCGGCCGATCAAAGGTATCAAAAGTAGTATTTATCAGAAAAATTGAAGATATTAATCTTGGTGTCGAGTTCGCCTCAAGTGATCATTATGATAAGTTCGGCCCTTATCTATTGTTCCATCTGAAGTGAGCGTTTATCTGCGTTTCGGAAGTCCTATTTTATAGTGGGCACTGACCCTTTTTAACGAGTCTTCAATTTGCAGTTCCAGTTGAGCCATTTTTATTTCCGAAAATCCGAAAAAACTCGCCTCTGCCGTGGTTGAGTTCATGGAATCATCTTTTTTTTCAATGGAAAGCCCGACTTTGTTACAGGTTTTATTGACCAGCCTCAAAACAATCAAAGGGATATTGTTTGGATCAAATTTTTCATCATGATGTTCTTTTGCGACCTGGCAGTATTTGTCAGGTATGTTCCAGTTTTTTAATAATTTGTATCCCTGTTCTGCATGCTGGTTCTTGATAATTTCATTGATCACTGATTTTGAGGGAATAAACGGGACCTGTTTTGATACGGTTATTTTTTCAACAACTGTAATCAAGAATAATTTACCAATATCATGCATCAGGGAAGCAAAGAAAACTTCCTGGGTCAGCTCTTCAAATCCGGCTTCCCTTGCGATCCACTGGCTTACCAAAGCACAGACAAGGGCATGCTGCCATAATCTGTTTCGATAGTTTTTAATGAACACATCATTGGTTGCATACAGTTTTTTCTGAGAGAGGATCATGACCATTCTGGTGATTTCATCAAGCCCGAGCCGGACAATGGCTTCCCGGATGGTCATCACTTTTGACAGACCTCTGAAAAAAGATGAATTCGCGACTTTGAGAAGCTGGGTTGCCATGGCCGGATCTGCGATGATCAGTTTTTCAATTTTGGAAATTTGAGCATCTTCTTTCTGAATCTCCTGCTGCACCCGCATGGCAGTCCTGTCAAACGGAGGAAGGGTAACCTTGTCAGACTCGACATAGTCTTCAATGATATCTAAAAATGATTGATCTTTCTGCAATATTATCCTCCAAGCAGCCGTTTTATTTCAACAAGGGGCCTGGGCGGTACCACCCTGGGAAGACATCTTAAAACCTCATCAATGGTAGTGTCCCCTTTTGATGCTTTATAAATACCACTTTCAAGAAGCGTTACCAACCCTGTATTTTCAATACTTAATTGCCGGAGTTCGTGACTGGTGGCGTTCTTCAAGACAGCATCGCGAACAGATTCATCCGGCTGAAGCATCTCATGAACTGCCAGTCGTCCGACATAGCCTGTCTGCCTGCAGTTCCCACATCCTGCCCCTTTGTAAAACGTGGCGCTGGCCAGCTCAGCTCCGCCATAACCCAATAGTTTCATTTCAGTCTGCCCAGGGGTGTGTTTTTTCCTGCAATTGGGACAGATTCGGCGCAGGAGCCTTTGGGCCAGGACACAATTGATGGTCGATGCAATGAGAAAGGGTTCAATTTTCATGTTAATCAGCCTGATTAAGGCACCGATACTGTCTTCTGTATGGAAAGTGGACAAGACCTGATGGCCGGTCAACGCTGCCTGGACAGCGACATCAGCAGAAAAGAAATCCCTTATTTCTCCAATAACAATAATATCAGGGTCCTGGCGGACAATATGGCGGAGTGTTTCTTCAAACGTCAAGTTCAGCTTTTCATTAATGGAGCACTGGCCAATGCCGTCAATGACATATTCAACAGGATCCTCTGCTGTAATAATACTTGTTTCCGGTGTGTTCAGAAAATCAATACAGGTATAGACGGTAGAGGTTTTTCCAGACCCTGTGGGGCCGGTAACAATAGTGACTCCGCTGGGCGCATTCAAAGATTTGGAAATAAAATTGTCCAGCATTCTTGGCGGCATGCCAAGCTCTTCCACCGTTAAAAGCTTGTCCATTTTATTGATAAGCCTGAAAACTATTTTTTCACCATGAACTGTAACATAGGTGGATACCCTTAAATCAACACGGTATTCACCAAACTCAAAATCAATACGCCCGCCCTGGTGCCGCCTTTTTTCTGCAATATCAAGCTCGGTTAAAATTTTGATCCGGCTGGCAATCAACGGCATCATATCTTTTGAATAATCTTTAATGTGATGCATGATACCGTCAATTCTGAACCTCACCCTGAATCGATCATGCATGGGTTCAATGTGGATGTCGCTTGCCTTTGCCCGGATGGCATTGATAATAATGGTATTCACGATACCTACAATGGATTCATCATCCATTGTCAAAGGTTTCTTGTCCTTGTTTTCCTCCCGGATCATTTTCTGAATGGCAAAATCAATTGAATCAGTTTTTGAAATCGCCACTTCTATATCTCTTTTAAAAATGCCTCTGGCTGAATCAACCGTGGGCTTGTGCAAGGGATCTGAAAATGCCACAAGGACTTTTTCACCTTCCATCCTTACAGGGATAAACTTATTCTGCATGAAAAGCTTGTACGGTACCTGCTGAAATAAATCATGGTCAAGTTCCATAAACTCAGGCTCCAGAAAAGGAAATCCCATTTGAAGCGATAGCATTTCAATCAGGCTTTTTTCGTCAATGACTTTCTGGTCAATAAGAATATCGCCTACTTTCCGGATATTTTTTTCCTCGTACTGAATTCGAAGCGCTTCTTTCAGGTCTTCTCTTGAGATATGCCCGAGTTCCACAAGAAGGGTGCCCACTTTCAGGTTGTCACGGTTGGCTTTAATGGCATCTGTTATATTCTCGTCATTAACGTATTCAAGCTCTTTTAGGACATCCAAAAGAGGTTTTGGCGGCTGAAGCCTTTTTTGAATTCTTCTTGCATAATTAATATTTTCTTTTGTGATATGATTTTCTTTAAGAAGATAAAAAATGACCTTGCCAAGTTTTTCCATTGAATTGTCATCTTTTTTGACGGTATTCTCAGCCATAAAAAATCCTATTATGCAATTTGTTTTAAATCAAGAAAACCCGGGTGTTTAATGGGTTATACTTTGGCTTTGCTCAACGTGTCAAGCAAAAGCCTGCCCGCTTAATTTTTTAGTTGAATCATCAGAGGATGCAAATCCGGATTTAACTATTTTTTTTAGCTGTTTACAGTGATTTTTCCTTTCTGGGACCCGCCGTAAATACAGTGCAAGAGGCAGCAGTGAAATAGATGCTGCCTCTTATCTTTTAAAAAATTTTAAAGTATTTAAACGGACCAAAGAGGACGCCTCCCTTCAGGAAGAGGATACAAAATGGACCGAGGATAGAATAAACAGATCCATGGTATCCTTTAGACCGCTTTTTTTCATGCTGTATTTCAAACTGCTGCTGCTCTTTAACGCTGTAAAAATCGCGGCTGTGCGTAAATTTTTCTTTAATCCATTTTAGACAAGCAAATATGAACAGCTTGAATTGATAAGATTTGGACGGTACATGAACAAAGATGTATGTGTTGTAAATATTTGTTTTCTGAATTTTTTCTTTCATTCTTCTAATTCCTCATACAGTATGTAAAAATGATAAAGTGTAAACCAGTTCCGCAGGACGGTTCTCTCAGGGCCATGTGGTTTTGCTGTTTTTGTCGTGTTAGACTGCTTGTTTAAATAAATTCTAGAACAAGTTGACATCATCTTTTTCTCCTTTAGTTAAAATGTTACGTGACCTTTATGACGCATCATAAAGCAGGTATAAAATAAAAAACCCCGGATCTTGACTTGAGATCCGGGGTTTAAAAAATCATATATAGTAAATATCAGAACACCTGGATCTTAGGCCTCCATCTTGATGTGGTGTGTTTTTTTATCTGGGTTAACATCGGTTTTAAGTGTCCCTCAATTTGTTAATTTTAAGTTCGAATATGCCCCTGTCTTACTTTAACAGCCATTTATTTGCAAGGGAAAAAGCAGACCATGGTGATATTCTTTTTGTCATGTGTCTGGAGACTGTCATGTCTCGATAAACCGCATCAGGGAAAAATCTGATTAAAATCGTACCGGGAAAAACAGTGGGAACCGGGTAAAGTTAATCCTATTTTTGTACTATGTTTTAGAAAGGAATTTATATCTTTGAAAGCCTTTATTCACAACAGGTTTTATCCGGAAATGCATGTACAGTTATTTCAGTTATTTTATTTATTTCATGATCGCAAATTTCCTTGACAAAAGCTGTTTTATGAAATAGCTATAATACCTGGAATTGAAGAATTTCCTATAAAGGTAGATCTTTGAATAGTGCTCAATATGGTTAGTGTGGAACAAGGGTTATCCAGCTACCTTAACCATAAGAATATATAACATTTGTGAGCAAATGCTCTTCTTTGAGCTGAAAATCAAATTCTGTGGCGGACATAGCATTTGGGCTGAAGGGAGTTTCATTCAAATGTCTCAAAGGGAGTGTTATGCAAGATACGTTGACTGTATTCACAGCAAGCAAATACTGCAATGTGTCGTCTAAAACCATCATCAACTGGGTGGAAGCCGGACACATTAAAGCGTATCGCACAGTTGGTGGTCACCGTAGAATAAAAAAGCAGGATCTCGAAACCTTTATGAAAAGCCAGGGAATCCCCATCCCTGGAGAAAGCGATCAAAAAACAAGAAAAAAAATCCTGGTTGTCGACGATGATATGATCATTGTCGAGTCAATTGTGCAGGCTCTGGAAGAAGATGAGTTTGACTATGAAGTTATTTCAGCCTCAGATGGATTTGAGGCTGGGCTTCAGGTGAATCACTTTCATCCGGACCTGATTATACTGGATGTTATGATGCCGGATATAAAAGGAGATGTCGTCTGCAAAAGGATTAAAGCCAACGGCCGGAAAAATAAAAGTAAGATTTTAGTGTTGTCCACCAGCCTGGATAATGACAGATTTGCACAAATGAAAGAGAGTGGTGCTGATGCCTGTTTTTCAAAGCCGCTCCCCCTGCCTCGGCTTAAAGAGGAAGTGGCAAAATTACTGGGATTAAAATAGGGGGAGGCAAGATCATGAATTTGAGGGAAACTTCGGTGCAGAAGATCATTCATCTGACCGCCGGAGTTGAGGCCCCTTTGGGTTCGGAAAATTCAAAGGGGGATATGATAAATTTTAATAGATTAAAGGGAAGTAAAGACAGTTTTTTTGTCTAAGGAGTGATAATAAAAAAGGCAAGTATGGAATTTTTTGTTGATATTGTTAACAGCCTGAAAGATATCAGCGGGAGGGATCACGTCATCACCATCGACGGAGTTGAGACCCTTGTGCAATATCTGAATGCAGCCAAATTAATTTAAGGGAGAACTTTAAAATGGCAGAGGCAACTAAGATTGATAACCTTGAAACAGAATTTAAAGACGGGGTTCTCGCAAAAGTACCAGATGCGAACTTTGATCTTTGTCTGACATGCGGGACCTGTACCGGTGGATGTGCAGCGTCAGGCATCATGGACATGGATCCGAGAAAACTCTTAAGAATGCTGAATCTGGGTATGGATGAAGAAGTAAAAGGGACGGACTGGAAATGGGTCTGCAGCATGTGTACCCGTTGTGTTTCCGCCTGCCCGATGAAAATCAACATTCCTGCATTGACGTTTAACCTGCGTGCAAACGTTCCCAGGGAAGAGAGACCAAAGGGAATCAGGGGATCCTGTGATCTGCATTTGAAAACAGGCAGCGCCATGGGTGCAATGCTGGATGATTTCACATTCACTGTGGAAGATGTAGCTGAAGAAATTGCAGAAGACCACCCGGGTTTTGAAGATTTAAAGGTGTCCGTGGACCGTGTCGGTGCCAACATGGTATTGAACCAGAATTCCAGGGAACCGGTTACAGAACCTGAAGAATTGGGACCGTTGTGGAAAATTCTTCATACGGTTGGTGCTGACTGGACCTATCCGTCTGTGATGTGGGGGGGTGAGAACTACTGCATGTTTATGGCAGACCTTGACGGCTGGCGGACCATTATTGAAAAATTTGTCGACCACGTGGATAATGTAATTAAAGCGCCCTATGTGGTCAACACCGAGTGAGGGCACTCATACTTTGCAATCCTGGAAGGATTGCGCAGATTTCAGATCCCTCACAAATTTGAGATGGTTACGATTCTGGAGCTCTATGAACAATGGATCAAAGAAGGTAAACTGAAGGTCAGTTCAGACTGGAATAAAGATATTGGCGCCAAGTTTACTGTTCAGGATCCGTGTAATGTCGGCAGGAAGAGTGGATCAAATAAAATTGTAGATGCGTTGCGGTTTACCATCAAGAAAGTTGTTGGTGAAGAAAACTTTATAGATGTCGTCCCCAACAGGGGCAACAACTATTGCTGCGGCGGCGGCGGCGGTGCGCTTCAGGCAGGATTTCCCGAGGCCAGAAGAGAATATGGTAGAACAAAATTCAACCAGCTCAATGCCACAGGCGCCAATTATATTATTGCCCCATGCCACAACTGCCATGGCCAGTGTGAAGATATTGGTGAATTTTACGGCCGTGACTGGCATGTGGTTCATCTGTGGACACTGATCAACCTTTCCATGGGAACACTTAACGAAACTGAACGAACCTATCTTGGGCCGGATCTGGCTGAAGTGGGATTATAAATAAGGAGGGATCCAAATGGCCGAAAAAGGTAGAGGGTCAGTGATGGTTGTTGGTGCCGGTATTGCAGGTATCCAGGCATCTCTGGATCTGGCTGATTCAGGGTATCTGGTATATCTTGTTGATAAAGACACCGCCATTGGTGGAACCATGGCGCAACTGGACAAGACCTTTCCTACAAATGACTGCTCCATGTGTATTATTTCACCAAAACTGGTTGAAGCAGGTCGTCATTTGAACATCGAGCTGATGAACATGACTGAAGTCATCGATGTGTCAGGTGAGGAAGGTGATTTTACAGTAAAATTAAAACAGCAGCCACGATTTATTGATCTTGAAAAATGTACAGCGTGCGGTGAATGTTCAAAAGTTTGTCCTGTTGAACTTCCCAATCAATTTGATGAAAACCTGGGAGAAAGAAAAGCTGCATATAAACTATATCCCCAGGCAATGCCGTCTGGTTTTTCCATTGAGAAAAAAGATAAAGCACCCTGCCGCCTGACATGTCCTGCCGGGCTGAACGTGCAGGGATATGTTCAGATGGTTAAAGAGGGTAAATATAAAGAATCACTGGAAATTATCATGGAACAGCTCCCCCTGCCGGGTGTCCTTGGCAGGGTGTGTCCCCATGAATGCGAAGATGCCTGTCGAAGATGCCAGGTCGATCAGCCTGTTGCGATTCGCGATTTGAAGCGCCTCGCAGCAGACAGCTATGATCCAAGAGATGTTGAAATTGAATGCGCACCTAAAATTGGTAAAAAAGTTGCCATCATCGGTTCCGGTCCTGCCGGGCTTTCGGCAGGATACCATTTAGCCAAAAAAGGTGTGGATTCAACCATATTTGAAGCATTGCCCCAGGCAGGCGGCATGCTCAGGGTCGGTATTCCGGACCATCGCCTGCCACCGGAGATTCTGGATAAAGACATCGAGGTTGTTACCAATTTAGGTGTTGAGCTTAAATTGAACACAGCGCTTGGAAAAGACATTACCGTGGACAGCCTCCTGGCTGACGGATATGATTCAGTATTCCTCGGTCTTGGTGCACACAAGGGAATTTCACTTGGCATTCCAGGTGAAGACCTTGATGGTGTGCGACAGGGGGTTGATTTCTTAAGAGAACTGAACCTCACGGGTAAAACCAAGGTGGGCAAAAAAGTGGCGATCATCGGTGGCGGAAACGTGGCCATCGACGTGGCAAGAGCTTCTGTCCGACTGGGTGCCCAGGAGGTAACCATTCTGTATCGCAGAACCCGCAAAGAGATGCCGGCCTGGGAAGAGGAAATTTGTGCAGCAGAAGATGAAGGCACAAAAATTACCTATCTTGCAGCCCCGCAGATGGTGGTTGAAGAAAATGGCAAAGTTAAAGCCGTCCGTGTCCTGAAAATGGAGCTTGGTGAACCGGATGAATCCGGCAGAAGACGCCCTGTCCCCATTCCCGGAAGCGAATATGATATAGAAATCGATCAACTGATCCCAGCCATTGGTCAGCGTCCGGATATTTCCGTGATTGAAGACCTGGCAGATGTAAAAATAACCAAATGGGATACAACAGAAGTCAATCCTGTAACGCTGGCGACAGATAAAGAAGGTGTCTTTGCCGGCGGCGATCTGCAGACCGGCCCGAGTGTTGCCATTGCTGCGGTTGCAGCAGGGATGGAAGCTGCTGAATCTATATACCGCTATCTGACGGGCGCTGACATGGAAGAAGGCCGGGCTCTGCCAACGGTTGAAAATCCTGAATTCCGTCCTGTTACAGAAGATATGGAACAGATCAGCAGGTATAAAATGCCGGAACTTGAGGTTGCCAAACGAGAAGGCAATTTTGATGAAGACGGAAAGAAGGAAGCTGCCAGGTGCCTGAACTGTGGATTCTGTTCTGAATGTATGCAGTGCGTGGATGCCTGTCTTGCCAATGCAGTAGACCATTCCATGGTTGCCAAGGAACATGAGATCAATGTCGGTGCTGTTATCATGGCACCGGGATTTACGCCGTTTGAACCCACACAGATGATATCATACTGCTATGGGCACAGCCCCAATATCATGACCAGTATTGAATTTGAAAGGGTGCTGTCTGCCTCTGGTCCGTATCAGGGACACATGGTGAGACCCTCAGATCATAAGGAGCCCAAGAAAATTGCATGGCTGCAGTGTGTAGGGTCAAGAGATATTAATAGGGGAGATCATTCCTATTGTTCCGGCGTGTGCTGCATGTATGCCAATAAACAGGCTGTGATTGCAAAGGAACACAGTGACGGTGATCTTGATACAGCTATCTTTTACATGGATATGAGAACCCATGGAAAAGATTTTGATAAATACAACACAAGAGCCATAGAAAGCGGCGTCAGGTTTGTCAGGTCCAGGATCCATTCTGTTTTCCCGGAACCGGATGATACTTATAGACTGGTATACTCCACAGAAGAAGGGGAGATGACAGAAGAGACATTTGACATCGTGGTCCTCTCTGTCGGCCTTTCACCGAATGAAGATATCCAGGAACTTGCAGAAAAAATCGGTGTGGATCTCAATGAACACGGATTTGCACAGACAGATAATCTGTCCCCGGTCTGCACGACAAAGAAAGGGGTCTATGTCTGTGGCGCTTTCCAGGAACCCAAAGATATCCCTGGTTCGGTCATGGAGGCTTCGGCTGCTGCGGCAACCGCAACCCAGACCTTAAAGGATGGCAGATGGAGCCAGACAAGAACAAAGGAGCTGCCGCCGGAACACGATTTTACAGGACAAACGCCAAGAATCGGTGTCTGGGTCTGTAACTGCGGTATCAATATCGGTGGTGTGGCAGATGTGCCTGCCGTAAGGGATTATGCAAGCACATTGCCGTATGTGGCGCATGTAGAGGACAAACTCTTTACCTGTTCCCAGGATTCCCAGGATCACATGAAAGAGATGATAACAGAACATAAGCTCAACAGGATTGTTGTGGCTGCCTGTTCTCCAAGAACGCATGAACCATTGTTCCAGGAAACCATAAGGGATGCAGGTTTGAACAAATACCTGTTCGAAATGGCCAATATCAGGGACCAGAACACCTGGGTCCACATGAATGAGCCGGAAGTTGCAACTGAAAAA
>CAYFKW010000026.1:29896-44049 GCA_964343845.1 uncultured Desulfobacula sp.
CGCATTTATAGAGCCGCTGCACCAGGTCAGCCTGGAAATTAAAAAGTCTGTTATTATCGTCGGCGGCGGTGTTGCTGGGATGGAAGCAGCCTTAAGCGCTGCTGATCAGGGCGTTACTGTACACCTCGTTGAAAAAACAGGCACGCTGGGCGGCGTTGCAAAACAATTGAACGCAACCTGGAAGGGTGAACCCATTCAGGATTACCTGAACGGTTTGATTGAAAGCGTTCAGGCCAATGAATCCATTCAAATCTACATGGATTCTCAAATAGGCAAAACAACAGGTTCTATGGGCAATTTTGTTTCCACCATTGCGAAAAATGAGGGTGGAGAGGAGGTTTCCATTGATCATGGTGCCGCCATCCTGACAACGGGCGGTATGGAATACAAACCCCATGAATACCTGTATGGTGAAAATGATAATGTTTTAACACATTTAGATATGGATGCTGCATTGAGAGACAACGACAGCCGGCTTGAAAAAGCCAATGCCGTTGTTTTTGTTCAGTGTGTGGGATCAAGAAATGAAGAGAACCCATTCTGCAGCAAAGTGTGCTGTACACATAGTCTGAAGAGTGCACTGGCACTGAAGAAGATGGACCCGAAGAAACGGGTCTATGTGGTGTACAGAGATATCAGGTCCTATGGGTTTAGAGAGGATCTGTATAAAAAAGCAAGAGAACTGGGCGTTCTGTTTATTCGATACGACCTTGAAAGAATGCCTTCACTGACGCAGGATGGCAAAGGAAACCTGGAGTTCAATGTGATTGACCATGTCCTTCAGATGCCGGTAAAAATTAATCCGGATCTTGTTGTTCTGGCCTCTGGTATTGTCCCGGGGGATAACAAAGACCTGTTTGAAAAATTTAAGGTACCTGTCAACAACGAAGGATTCCTTGTGGAAGCACATGCAAAACTTCGACCGGTTGACTTTGCATCAGACGGGCTGTTTGTTGCCGGCTTGGCGCATTATCCCAAACCGCTTGAAGAAACCATTGCCCAGGCAAGGGCTTCCGTGGCCCGCGCCATGACTATCCTGTCAAGGGATTCATTGATGGTGGGCGGTGTTGTTGCAGAAGTAACCCCGGAAAAATGTGCAGTATGCGTGACATGTGTCAGGTCCTGTCCATATGATATTCCATATATTCACGAAGATGGATATGCACAGATTGATGCATCGGAATGTCATGGGTGCGGGGCATGTGTGGCTGAATGTCCAGGTAAGGCAATTAAATTGAATCATTTTACAGATCAGCAAATAATTGCTAAAACAGATGCACTTTTTGAAAAGGCATAACTAGAAACTATTAATCAGCATTGATTAACGGAGGTTAATAATGACCCAAGAATTTGAACCCAGGATAGTCGCTTTCTGCTGCCAGTACTGAGCGTACGCAGCCGGGGACCTGGCAGGTTCCATGAGACTTTCCTATCCAGCTGATGTGAAGATCATTCAGTTACCATGTACAGGAAGAGTAGATATCCTCCATATACTGAATGCCATTGAAGATGGAGCAGACGGGGTATATGTTGCCGGATGCCTTGAAGGTGAGTGCCATTATATCAGTGGTAATTTAAAGGCAAGAAGAAAAGTAAATTACGTTAAAAAAACATTGGAAGAACTTGGTATTGAACCGGAGAGGGTACAGATGTATAATCTGTCTTCTGCTCAGGGTGCAAGATTTGCTGAGATTGCCAATGAAATGGTTGGTAAAATTAGGGAGTTGGGGCCCACACCTTTAAAAAACAGCAGTGCGGCCTAAGTGAATAAGGAAAATAATTAATGATATAATGCCTGGTGGATAAACATAACCAGGCATTATCAAAACAATAGAGGTGAATAATGATAGTTGCAGATCGTAAGTCTCTTGATGAGATATTGGCGATGGTTGAAGATGATAAAAAGATTCTCATCGTCGGGTGCAAAGGGTGTGTTACTGTCTGTAATGTCGGGGGGCAGAAAGAAGTGGATATTCTGGCCTCATCCATGAAAATTGCCAGAAAAAAGGCTGGCAAGGAGATCGACATTGATACAAAGACACTTGAAAGACAGTGCGATAAAGAATATGTTGAATTGATTAATGAAACAGTCAATGATTATGATTCCGTCATTTCAATGGCCTGCGGGGTCGGCCCCCAGTTCCTGGCAGAAATGTATAATGATCAAATTTTTTATCCAGCTGTGAATACAACCTTTTTTGGCGGTGCTACAGAACATGGCGTATGGGAAGAACGGTGTGCCGGCTGCGGTACTTGCGGCATCCATAATTTTGGCAGCCTGTGCCCGATAGCCAGATGCGCAAAAAGCCTAATGAACGGTCCATGCGGTGGTTCTTCTGGTGGTGTCTGTGAAGTCAACAAAGATACAGAATGTATTTGGGATTCCATTGTCCGAAAGAAAATGGAAGCCGGAAAGGTTGAAGACTTGCAGAGAGTTGTCGGGGTAAAGAACTGGAAAACCGCCAGAGACGGTGGCCCCAGAAGAAGTATTCGTGAAGAATTGGTTCAAGGAAATATATAACGATAAAAGGAGAGAACCAAAATGAGTGAGCTCAAATCAGGTAGTAATCTTGAAAAGGTTCTAGCGGCCGGACATTTTGCTTTCACAGGAGAATGCGGGCCACCAAAAGGTGCCAATGTAGATCATCTAAAAGAAAAATTGGCCCACTTGAAAGGCCAGGTAGATGCTGTAAATATGACAGATAATCAGACAGCTGTTGTTCGGATGTCATCATGGGCAGGATCTGCCCTCATGATTGAAGAAGGGCTGGAACCCAATTTTCAGATGGTGTGCAGGGATCGAAACCGGCTGGCCATGATGAGTGATATCCTGGGTGCCTATGCGCTCGGCGTTCGAAACATGCTGTGTTTATCAGGGGATCACCAGACATTTGGTAACCACCCAGATGCAAAAAATGTGCATGATATTGATTCCATGCAGTTGATTTCCATGGTGAAAAAAATGAGAGATGAAGGCAAATTTCTCAATGATGAAGACATTGATGTTCCGCCAAAAATGTTTATTGGTGCCGCAGCTAATCCATTTGCTGACCCTTATGAATACAGGGTGTACAGGCTTGCCAATAAAATTGAGGCAGGGGCTGATTTTATTCAGACCCAATGTATTTTTAACATGGACAAGTTCAGAGATTTCATGAAAAAAGCAGTCGATATGGGTCTTCATGAAAAATGTTATATTCTTGCCGGGGTTACCCCGTTAAAGAATGCCGGCATGGCAAATTTTATGTCAAAATTTGTCCCGGGTATGGATGTGCCTGCTGATCTTATTAAACGCATTAAAGGCGTGGATAAAAAGGATCAGGCAGAAGAGGGTATTAAATTCGCCCTTGAACAGATCGAAGAGTTCAAAGAAATGGAAGGGGTTGCAGGTGTTCATCTGATGGCGATTGAATGGGAGCACAAAGTTCCTGAAATTGCTGAAAGAGCAAAGGTATTACCCAGACCTGAAGTATAATTGCTGAGAACAAAAAAAAGGATGGCGCATTTAAGCTGCTGTCTTAACGCCATCCTTTTTTAAATACGGCATATCATTTATAAAACAAAAGGGACGGTCTGCTCAAGCTTGCTTGAACAGACCGTCCCTTTTGTCTCTACAATCCTTTTAATCTTACATGAACATGTTGTATCCAACGATACCAATTGCAATTACAACACCAAACACGAGAATTGTTTTTAATTCGTTCATAATCATCTCCAATCATTAGTTAATACGTTATAAATTTATTTGTCTGATTTTTCCTTTGTCCAGAAAAATGACAAACGTCAAGGCGGAAATGATAAAAAAATGAAAAAAAGTGATACATTGTGGCATTTTTTTCAGCGGCTCCTGTAAAATTAACGGAATCTGAAGGTTATAACGCTTTTCACGTTATAGCTCCTGGATTAAAATCATTTATAGAGATTGCCAGTAATCTTTTCGACTTGTATAGATGATTGGCAGGGGGGTGGTTGGAATGGCATTAAATCAGCATTTTGGCAGGAGGCCATAAAAATGGTGATTTCAGCTTTTTAACGAACACGAGGTTCGTTAAAATTTAATGACAAGTAACCCCCTGCCAATCATCGACCGTATCAGAAAATTTTTCCGGCAGATGTTATAGCTTTAAATAAACTGAAAGCTTTGCCGTCTTAAAAATCATCCATGAAACGTCACCCATCCCCTGTTCACAACTGGCTGGATCTATCTGAAATTGAAACGGAACAGGTTTCTGAGAACTGAAAGATGACCTTTTGAATCAAACATACGATTGTTTGCAGGCTAATTTTTTTTAATGATTAATATGGTACGATCGTCTGTTGCAGGGCTGTTATTCGTAAAAAGATCAACTTCTTCCCGAAGGCGTTTAATAATTTTTCCCGAAGGCTTATCTTTCTCTTTCTTCAATACTGCAATGACCCGTTCTTTTCCAAACAGTTCGTTTTGATCATTCACTGCTTCAAAAATGCCGTCTGAAATAACAGCAAATATATCTTTGCGTTTCATTTTGATATGATTGATATTGCTTAAATCAAGCACGCCTGCTATTCCCAGGGGAAATGTGTCTGCCTCCAGCGTATCCACCCTGTTTTCATTGGCTTTGAAATAGAGTAACGGAGCCTGGCCTGCACTGAAATATGTCAAGGTCTGAGTGGCTGCATCAATTTGTCCTAACCAGGCGGTGATAAAACGGCCGGCGGGAAGGTCAACATGGAGCTGCTCATTTATATGTTCAAGAAGGGTGGGAATATCAGGATTCATATGGACCCCCATGCGCAGCATGGCCCTTAATTCTGTCACTGACAGGGCCGGGCCCAGGCCATGGCCGGCGGCATCTCCCAGCAGAAGGATGGCTTTCTGGGCGTCCTTATCACAAATATTGATTGTTTTTGTTTCCGGGTCAATTTCATAACCAATAATATCATATGAATCACCGCCGGTTTCATTTGCCGGCATGTTCCAGCCTGCGATGTTAAACCCGGGAATGTTGGGGGCTGTGCCCGGGAATGTTTTTTGCTGAACATCATGGGCAATTTTCATGTCACTTTCCAGTTTTACCAGGTTTTTTAATCCTTTTCTCATCAGTTCGTGGGCTTCGCCCAGTTTTCGTACTTCATAAATAGTTGACTGAATGGGCTGGTCATGTTCAAAATTTCCTTTGCTGATCCGTTTTGTAGAAACGACCAGAGATTCGATTGGACGGCTGTAACGGTTGGCAATAACAATCACACGATACAGCCCGAAGATTAAAATTCCTGCAGAAACAATTAAGATCCAGATCCGTTCTGTTTTCATGCTGCCAGACAAATCAGATTCCGGAACAATTACACACATCTGCAAATGTTGATTCTGAGAAATGAAGAACCGCTTCCCGGCACCCCACCATATCTGTCCCTGGCTTGAAAAGCGGATGGGCCCATTCATATCCGTTTTTTTGTGTCCCTGAAAGGCGCTCATAGTGTCCTGAATCAGGGGGACGTTCATATGTTTAACTTTTTTAAGGGGTTCAGTGCCTGAAATATCTGTTTTGCCTGCTATCACCCGGGCACTCTGTTCGGCTGTCAGAATAACGAACTGGCCCCGGTTAAGTATCTTGAGGTTGTCTACAAATGCCTGAATATCTTTTAACAATACATCAATTCCAAGGACATACTCAGAAAGATCCGGTGCTTTAAAGCGGATGGAAACCGTGATTCCAGGTTCTTTTGTTGTAAAGAGAATGTAGGGGGTTGTCCAGCTGAGCAATTCAAGAGAATCGTTTTGTGCATCAGGGTTTTCCCCTGTATCCCATTTTTGGGTGGCACTAAGGAACCAGGGCCTTTTTCTTGGGTCGTAATCCATGCGTATGGTTTTTGTTGAAAGCTGGTATCCTGAATTATTCCATTCTGTGATGGTTGCCTGTTGATCATGGCCCATTTGACGGTTCAGCCATGAATTCTTTTTTTTCAGCAGCATAAAATCTCTGCCAAAGTCATCAGCCAGCAGTATCGATGAAATCTGGGGGAAATGCTGCATAATGGGTTTAAACTGCTTTTTTAACAAGTTCGGTTCATTTAGAGACAGCAGTCCATTTTCACCAAGGGATTTCATCCGCAGCAATTCTTCTGCAACCGGTGTAAAAAAACCATCTAATTTTTCGTCTGCCTGTTCTATGGTCTGGTTGATGATCCTGCCGGACAGGTTTTGAATATCGGATTTGGCAGTTAACGTAGTGGTGAGTAGAATGGCACTGGTCAACAGCACAATAACAAGCACCAGATTTAGTATCAAGTTTTGCCGAATCGAAACTGGTTTTCCCATTTCACCTCAACGCGGGCATATTATAAAACATATCCGCTGGTTCACATTTCCTTTGAATCAAGTATCCCTGACGCTGTCCCAGTCGTTTTTTTCAATATTATTTTACACCTATTGATAACATTAAGATCCTTTAGCAAATGTCAATGGGAATTCTTTTTATTAAAAAGGGTTTGGTGTTCTGTTTTTGAACTGGTTTAAAACTTCACCCTGATCCCTGACAGTACCGTATTGATATCATCATAATCGGTGCTGTCACGATCCAGGCTGTATTGCCGTAACCCTAGATAATATTCTGTATTCCAATTTTTAAAATCCTGCACAAGCTGGAATCCAAAGGATTGTGCCTCATCATTTTTGACCGCAATATCTTCAAATACCCCGAAATCGATGGAAAAATATGATTTCCCAATCGAAAAATAGTCTACCTGGTAGCCAAGCTTGCCATAATAAAACAGACCATCCCCATCTGAATCCGTTTTAAACTCCTGCTGCCCGCCAGCAAGGCTTAAGCTGATCCCGCTGTCATGCAGCACCGAAAGAGAAGACCCCAACTGGTAGTCCAGTGTTGCAGACCTTCCCCCTGGATTTGAAAAAGCAATTGCTGCCGTTACCTGATGGCTGGCATACGCCTTTTCATACCGAAGGGCAGCATCACCGCCGCCGTCTGCTATATAAGAACCAGATGCATAGAGGCCATGAAAAGAAGGCGTATCATAGCGTATCCTGTCATCCCGTCCCAGGCCGTCCATATTGGAGAAGACACTGGCAACTGTGGTCGTGCTTAAGCGCTGGGTGGTGTTGTCATAAAAGAACTGCCCGCCTGCCATGAGTTCAACGTCTGAATACCCCACCAGGGAAGTTCCTGAAAGGTCATTTTCACAGGATGTATCTGAGGCTGTAGAACCAAACCCGAGAGAAATTTTACCCAATTGAGCTGATTTTAAATAGGTATCCAGGTGCCGCTTTGTAAAATTATTGCTGCCGACACCACTTCTGTTTGACTGGTTTACTTCGATGCTTGAATTGGATTCAAACTGTATTTCAATCTTTGCCCCGGCCTCCAGGGAGTCAGTTGCCCTGGCTGTCCCGATGAGACCAATCCGTGTGGAGGAGTTATCATTATCCACCTGGTAAACAGTTGTATCATCCCCGTCATCAGAAATTAAAATGCCTCTGTTTACCTGGCCATAGAGGGTCACATCAGTGTTTTTGCTTTTTGCCTTTATAAATCCTTTTGGTGTATCTGATTCTGCCATACCAGAGGATTTTGTCTGTTCGCCTTTGATTTCACCGATCTGTTTTTGCAATTGTTCAATAGCTCTTGCCTGGGCTTCGATCTGTTTTTGCTGCTGTTCAATTATTTTTTCCAGCCGTTTTAATGTGTCATTCCCATCTGCATGGGCGGGATGGATGAATTTTTCGGGAAGTAAAAAGGGCAACATGAAAAAACAGCAAATTAAAAAAGATTTAACCTTGGACATGATAGCCTCCTCATGAGTGAAAAGTCCTGAAATTTTTCAAAGTGAAAGACACTTTTTCAGTACGTTTACAGAAAAAAGTATTGATTAAACTCTGCCGTGATCAAGCATTCTTTTGTTAAAATAAATACTGTATCAGTGTCAAGAAGAATTAAAATCCTGACAGGGGTTACGGATGAACATGATCGCTGTCTGCTTATTTTACCATATCAATGTGAAACACTTTACCTTTTCTGAACACTTTTAGATTAACCTTACTCTGGCGGGTTGCTTCCTGGAACGCGTTAAACTGTTCTTTAGATTTCTCCATTTCTTTTGTTATTTTCATTCCATTTACTTCAAGGATTACATCACCACCCAGCATCATTTTCTGTCTGCCAATTTGAATCATAACATCACCTGGTTTTAACCCGGTTTTGTCAGCAGAAGATTCATAGGCAACCCGTTGAATTAAAAGTCCTGCCTCCTGTGGAATGTTCAGTGCCGCAGCAAGACTGCCGGTTACCAGGCGGAATTCAATACCGCTCCAGAAGTGGTCTTCCTCCATTAACAGCTTATGGGCAGCGTTAATAGTGACGCAGAATCCAAGACCCTCAAATCCACCGGACTGGGACAGGATGTGGCTTACAATACCAACAACCTGTCCTTTCATATTAAATACAGGACCGCCCGAATTGCCTGGGTTTACTGCAGCATCTACCTGAAGCAGTTCCGTGGGAACGATGGTTTGAACAACATGATCCTTATTTAAACGGCCGCTGATATACCCGACAGATAAGGTATGATCTATCCCATAAGGGGCGCCGACGACAAATATTTTTTCTCCGGTTTTAACCTTGTCTGAATCGCCCAATTCGGCCACAGATAAATCTATAGGGACATTTTTTAATTTTATCAGTGCCACGTCTGCCTGTGGCACTGAGGACAGGATTTCCGCATCTGTTTTCCCACCATCCAGGAACTTGACGATCACCCTGTCGGCAATGTGAACCACATGAGACGCTGTCATGATAAGTCCGTCTTCAGAAATAACAACACCAGATCCAATTTCCTTTTCGATTTTCAGGTTTTTGGCTCCGGGTTTTGATGTATCCCTTCCAAACGCATAAATTAAAACAACAGATTTATTTACCTGCTGAAACAACTCAGATATTTCCTGGTGTTTTGTGTCACCAAAGGAGAAAGATGGAAAAAGAAATGGAATAAGTGTGATAAACAGGATTCGTCTCAAAAAGGATGTATTATAATTGTTGTTGACCATAGCCGCTCTCTTTTTTAAGTGCAGAATTGGGTTGTATCGGGTGAACATTCCAGTTACACATACAAAATATTTCAACTTGTCAGCTTTTAGCAAAAAGCTGCCTTGATCATTGACTTTCATGCGATATCAATTTTCAGGGCTATATTAGTTTATAATTTGAAGGAAAGCAATGGTAAGGCTTAAACTATGAATAAAGTTATGGTCTGCCATCACTGCGAACGATTAACGCACCCGCTGAAACTGTCTGTAACCACCCCTGTTCACAAATAGTTGGTTATATCTGAAATCGAAACACAACAGATTTTTGAGAATCACCATAAAGATAGCATTCTCTATATTGATAAGGCTTAGCGACAGTGATATGATACCGATGAATCATTAAAAGTAATTCCCGGAGGACAAAAATGCTTTCTAAATTTCCAAAGACGATCGACGCAGAGACGATTATGACTCAGATAGTCGGATATTTGCCCAACGTGTTTATGGCAGTGGTTCTTGCTCTGTTGTTCTGGCTGGCAAACAGGATTATCCAAAAGGTATTATTTACAACACTGAACAGGATGAATATAGAGAAGCAGGCAGTTGGCCTTTTACTTAGAACAGCGCGTGTTGCGCTTTTTGTTTTTGCATTCCTGACAGTTGCAGACCAGCTTCAAATAAATATCAAATCTCTGCTGGCAGGTGTCGGTGTCGTTGGCCTGGCAATCTCATTTGCAGCTAAGGATACCGTTGGTAACATTATATCCGGAATTGTCATCATCATTGACAGGCCCTTTAAACAGGGCGACTGGATTTCAATCGGTACCATGCATGCGACAGTAACGGACATTCGTTTGAGGACCACTGTTCTGACAACTTTTGATAATGAAACAGTTGTGGTCCCAAATCAGCAGCTTTCCCAGGAGAGGATTGTAAATTACACCATGACGCCGAACATAAGGGTAAAGGTGCCTGTGGGTATCGCATATAAAGAGGACATTGACCAGGCAAGAAAAGTGATGCTTCAAACGCTTGAAGGGGATGACAGAATACTGTCAGACCCTCCCCCGGTTGTTTGGGTTATATCTTTAGGTGACAGCAGCGTCAACCTGCAGCTTCGGTTCTGGATCAGGAATGCGTCTGAGCAGTTTATATTTGTATTTGAATATACGGAAAAATGTAAAAAAGCTCTCGACAAAGCAGGCATAGAAATACCATATCCACATCTCCAGCTTTTTCTGGAACAGACAAAAGCCATTGAAAAGCTTGCAGATAACAAATAGAGGAATGTGACAATGTCAGAATCTTATATTGCCCTGATAGAAAAATTCATAGAAAATGATCCTGTGTCTGCATCCAATATCATTGAAGATCTGGAAGATGAAGAAGCATCCAACATTCTGGAATCATTAAAACCAAATATGGCACTTAAAATTTTACAAAATTTACAAATCAGTTTTGCTGCAGCAATTATTGAGAAAACAAGTGAGGAATTTATTGAAAAAATCTTTAACCTGCTTGAACCGTCACTTCTCACTTCCCTGTTGATGCACCTGCCGCAGGACTCAAGGGAACGATTAAGAAAATATATTGGTGAGGTAGTGGAAAAACAGATTCGGGAGCTGTTGGAATATCCGGAAGGAAGTGTTGGAAGGGTGGTCACTACGGATTTTTTATCCTTTGATAAGAGAGTCACAACAAAAGATGCCATAAAAAAGATTCGTGCATTGTCTAAAAAACGCCTGTCGATTTCCTATGCATATGTTGTCAGTAATGAGAAAAAGCTCATTGGCGTTTTGAATATGAGAGATTTAATGGTAGCAGATCCAAAGGAGGAAGTAGGGTCGATCATGCAGGAAAATGTATTCTCTCTGCATTGTTTTACAGAAATACAGGAGGCAGCCAATGAACTGGCAAAACGAAAGTATTTTGCTGCACCCGTCGTTGACTCAGAGGATCATATCATCGGAATAATAAAGGCGGAAAGACTGATAAAAGGAGTGCAGGAAGAAACGGTCCAGGATATCCAGAGAATGTTTGGTGTAAGCGGTGAAGAAAAACCTTTCTCAAGTATATCCTTTTCTTTAAAAAAACGGCTTTTCTGGTTGCATATCAACCTTATCACAGCATTCATGGCAGCTGCTGTTGTTGCTCTCTTTGAAGGTGTGATAGCAAAGATCACTATCCTGGCTGTTTTTTTACCCGTAGTCGCAGGCCAGGGGGGTAATGCAGGGGCTCAGTCTCTTGCTGTCGTGATGCGCGGAATTGTTATGAGAGAAATTCCAAAGGATAAAGTCCGGCAGCTTATAATGAAAGAAGGCGGACTCGGTGCCGTCAACGGTCTGATTATCGGTATCGTAACCGCGATAGTGGCGTGGGTATGGAACGGCAATCCTTTCCTGGGCATTGTCATTGGGTTGGGAATGTTCTTCAACCTTATTTTTGCAGGATTGTCAGGCGCTTCTATCCCTTTGATTATGAAGAGAATCGGGATAGATCCTGCGCAGAGCTCAAGCATTATTCTCACAACTGTCACTGATATTTTAGGGTTTTTTGCATTCCTCGGTTTTGCACTTTTATTCCAGAATTATTTAATTTAAAGGATTCCTTAGGCAAGGCTGCACTATTGAAAAGCTAACGATGGCTGCAAGGCAGCCCTTTTCTGCTCTCCAGGAGAGTTCAGTTTTTTAAAAGATTTAACGTTCTTTCCTTTTTCGCAATCCTGTCCGCAGTTTTCTGAACTTTTCCTTTTGTTTTATTGTAGAGCCTTTTCAGAGCGTTTTCAGCTTTGTCTATTTTCGTAGAAGTATCATTGGACCGCCGGAGCCTTCTGGCAGTGATCTCTTTTTTTTCCAATCCAGTGGCATAGTCTCGTATGAATTTTTTTCTTGTGTCCTCAATTTCATCGTACAATTTTTGAATTTCATGCTCTACCTTAGAAATTTTTTTTTGCATATGTTTAGTATTCATTTTTCTAACGTTTGGAAATTCAATTAAAAATTTAACAGTATCCTGTATATATCTAAGATGTTAGATTGTCATTTTTCATTCCCTGATTTAATAATTTTGCGCATACACCTGGATACGATAAATTACCGGATGACGTTCACGGTCCAGAATCAAGCCGTCTGGCAGGGGTGAGTCAGATCTGAATGCAATATAAGCAACAGTTTGCCATATGTTTAAATATTCCATGCCTTAACCCGGATGCTTAAAGGGAGTGGCACTCTTTACATTTTACCGGGCCTGCCGGTTCTGACTTGGCTGCAGTTTGTTTATGGCAGTTCAGGCAGTGATTCATCACTTTTTTTTTCTCCATGCGGCCGTCTTTTTTCATCTGATCAATAATCAGTTTTTCCTGTGGAAATATATCATGACAAATATTGCATTTTTCACTTAATTTTAGTTGATGTTTCTGATGGGGAAAAGGCACATTACCGGTTTTCCCGCCGTTCAGTACGATATCGGCAGAACCTTTTTGTTCTGCTTGACCATTGCCACACAACCCCAGGATCAAAATTGCTGCACATGCAGGCAATAAAAAAAACCTTTTCATGTTATCCCTCCGCAACACATTTATTCATATAATATTCTTTTTACTGCAGGTGACTAGAGTTATCAAGAGGAGAAGAAAATAAAGGACAGCCTGGCAGCCCTTAGAAAGGTTTCTGGACTCTATTAATAAGTGATCCTCAAAAATCATGGATGATTTTTGAGACTGAATGCAGACCTTTCATGTTATTTAATGCTGTAACATCTGCCGGAAAGGTTTTTTAGATACAGACGATGATTGACAGGGGGGTACCTGTCATTAAAGCGATTCCAACCAACCCCCTGCCAGCCATCTATTGAGGTTTAAAAATCTGCTCTGTTTCGACTTTAAGTATAACCAGATATTTGTAAACAGAGGATAGGGTGATGATTTTTAAGACTGTGTGAAAACTTTCATCCTGTTCAAAGTTAAATGACCATTATTCAGGAACGTTAATATCAGAAGCGTTATATGATGATGGATTGAGTCTATGCAGCTCACTATTTATATTACTATTTATAATTAATTAAAAAAAATAATAAATATATATTGACATATAAAATGTTTGTCATATCTTTGGCCTGTAAGCCCTGTTTACTCACACAATTTAATTTTGGAGGATAAAATGAGTAAAATAATAGGAATAGACCTGGGTACAACCAATTCATGTGTATCCATTCTGGAGCAGGATAAACCTGTCGTCATAACCAATCCGGAAGGGGGAAGAACGACACCATCAATAGTGGCTGTATCTAAAAACGGCGAGCGTCTGGTAGGTCCGGCAGCTAAACGCCAGGCAGTCACCAATCCTGAAAATACCATATTTGGCGTAAAACGTCTTATTGGCCGCCAATATGAATCACCTGAAGTTCAGAATGATCTGGCTGTTTTACCGTTTGAGATCAAAAAGTCTTCCAGCGGTGGTGTTATTGTAAAGATGAACAACAAGGATCACAGCCCTGCTGAAATTTCATCCCACATACTGGCACATATTAAAAAAACCGCAGAAGAATATCTTGGTGAGAAAGTAACGGATGCGGTTATTACTGTACCAGCCTATTTTGATGATAATCAGAGGCAGGCAACAAAAGATGCTGGGAAAATAGCTGGTCTTAATGTTCTCAGAATCATTAATGAACCGACAGCGGCCGCACTTGCCTATGGTCTGGAAAAACAGGATGAAGAAAAAATCGCTGTGTTTGATTTGGGCGGCGGTACCTTTGATATTTCCATACTGGAACTGGGAGATGGTGTTTTCGAAGTAAAATCCACAAATGGGGATACCCATCTTGGTGGAGAGGATTTTGATTTGAGAATACTGGAATTCCTGGCAGATGAATTTAAAAAAGATCAGGGGATTGATATTCGAAAGGACAGTATGGCACTGCAGCGGTTGAAAGAAGCTGCAGAAAAGGCTAAAAAAGAGCTGTCTTCATCAATGGAAACAGATATCAACCTGCCGTTTATTACAGCAGATGCCAGCGGACCAAAACATTTAAACATCAAACTTACCCGGGCTAAATTAGAGACCATCATTTCTGATTTGCTTGATCGACTGGAAAAGCCCTGCCTTACTGCGATGAAAGACGCATCGTTGACATTGGC
>CAYFKW010000026.1:44059-51101 GCA_964343845.1 uncultured Desulfobacula sp.
AGATATCAACCGCGTGATCCTCGTGGGGGGGATGACGCGTATGCCGGCAGTCCAGGACCGCGTAGGAAAAATTTTTGGTAAAACACCGGATAAAGGCGTTAACCCTGATGAGGTCGTCGCGCTTGGGGCAGCCATCCAGGGCGGGATTTTAAGAGGAGACCTTGAAGATGTTCTTCTGCTGGATGTCACGCCGCTTTCACTTGGTATTGAAACCCTTGGCGGGGTGATGACAAAACTGATTGAGAAGAATACAACAATCCCGGTTCAGAAAAGTGAGACCTTTTCGACCGCAGATGACAACCAGGAAGCAGTTAACATCCTTGTACTTCAAGGGGAAAGAGAAATGGCATCTGACAATAAAATGCTTGGACGCTTTGAACTGACCGGCATTGCCCCGGCGCCCAGGGGAACGCCCCAGATCGAAGTTACCTTTGATATTGATGCGAACGGAATTGTGAACGTATCGGCAAAAGACAAGGCCACAGGTAAAGAACAATCTATCCGGATTACCTCTTCTTCCGGCCTGTCAAAGGATGAAATCGAAGCACTGGTAAAAGATGCTGAACGACATGCTGATGAGGATCGTCAGAAAAAAGAGATGGTGATGGCCCGCAATGAAGCCGATGCCTTGATTTACAGAACCGAAAAAATGCTGGACGAATCAGGTCCAACCCTGGACAACACGTCAAAAGCGCAGGTAGAGCAGCTTATTCAGAACCTGAAACAAGCCATGGATCAGGGTCAGGTGAGTGAGATCAAACGGCTGAGCCAGGATCTGAACCATGCAGTTCACAGCCTGAGTCAGGCCATGTATCAATCGCAGGCATCGGCCGGCAGCCAATCCGGCGGGCGGGCAGGTGGATCATCCAATAAAAATCCGGATGATGATATCGTTGATGCTGAGTTCTCAGAAGTGGCTTAAAATTTAAACAAGGACACAACAGAAGGCACCGGAATATCTCCGGTGCCTTCCGGCTTTACAGATATTGTTATCGGTATGACTGCACAAAAAATGTTCAATAACTGTCTCATATCATCGTTGGGTGCAAAAGATTATTAAGGAACGACTGGTTTTTAACCTCAGGTTAGAGTTATAAAGTGCTGTCAGGAGCAGCGCTTTATAATTAAAATCGTTTTATCATCTCTTGGCTCTCTGTCCCCGGTATGCTGATCCAGTATGCGCAGAATGTGCTTGATAATCTCTGATGCCGATTTATCTTGAGAATGAAGTAAAAGGTCTGATAATCTGTCTTTGCCCAGGAGGTTTCCATGGGAATCATCTGCCTCGAAAATTCCATCCGTCATGACAGCAAATATGTCTCCGACTGTCATTTTTAATTTATTAATGGCAGCCGGTTTTAAATCAGGCATAATACCCAGCGGATAAATATCTGCACTCAGGTCTGTGATTCTGTTTTCTCTTGAGTTGTAGTAAAAGAGTGGCGCCTGTCCTGCACTGTAATACTGAAGGGTATGATCGTCACTGTCAATTTGCCCAAACCAGGCAGTAATAAATCGTCCTGCCGGCAAGTCCATATGCAGCTGCCTGTTTATGTGTTCTATAATTTGAGGTAGATTGGGGTTCAGATTTACGCCCATTCTTAACATTGACCGGATTTGGGTTGCTGACAGCGCAGGGCCGATTCCATGTCCAGTAGCATCTCCCACAAGCAAGACAGCATTTTGTGCCTGCCCATCGCAAATGTGAATGCAATTGCGATCGCTATCCATTTCATACCCGATGATATCATATATGTCTCCACCTGCTGCGCTGGCAGGAGAGTTCCATGCAGCCAATTCAAAATTTTTTATATCCGGCATTTTTTTAGGAAAGGTTTTTTGTTGGATTTCCCTTGCAATTTTTATATCGTCTTCCAGTTTCATGAATTCTTTTAACCGGGTACGCATTATCTCGTGAGTCTGCGTCAGTGTTAAAAATTCATCAATGTTTGTTTCAATAGGGGCATTGTTTTCAAAAAATCCCTGACTGATGTGTTTGCTTGATAAAACCAGGGACTTGATGGGGCGGCTGATTCGATTGACAAGAATAATAATATGGATCAATCCTGCTGTCAGCAAACCAATTGTAATGATAACAATCCAAAGGTGTGTTCCTTTTAAATCACCAATTATATCTGATTCCGGGACAACGGCACAGAGTCTGAAAGTTCTATCCGGAGACAGTGAAAAATTTTTGCTGAACCCCCACCAGGCATTTTGATCGCTTGAGAATCGGACCGGGATGTACTTTTTTTGAACGTTTCTTTTTTTTATTGCCTTTGAAGTGTTTTGAATTAACCTGATATTCTGTTCAGCTATTAAATCAAGCGGTTCCCATTTGATCGAAGAATCTTTTCCAGGATATGGTCTGTTTGAAAATAGCACTATCCGGGCAGCATTATCAGAAGTAAACATCATGAATTGTCCATTGTTGAGTATGGGGAAAGATTCGGCAAATATCTGGATCTTTTCCATTAAAACATCAAAACCGATAACAAACTCAAGGCCGTCCCTGGATTTAAATTTTATAGATGCAGTGATTGCCGGTTGTTTTTTAAGGTAAAACAGAAACGGTTCTGTCCATGTAATAAGCGCTTTGGGGGTCATTTGCCTGACAGATTCTTTTGGTTGCGGCTTTTTCCTGAAGACGGTTTTAAACCACTTTTTTTTAAGGCCTGAACCCGCATGAGGAGACCCGTTCTCAGCCGGATTTTCATTCCTTTTTTTTTCTGTTTGTTCAGATCCTGTTTGATGTTCCAGCCACTTGTTCTCTCCAATCCGGAAAAGGGTGATCTCTTTTGTTTTACCATCTGTTAACTTTATGGCTGATATCTGGGGAATACGGTCCATAACCGGTTTAAAAGAACGGTTTAACATCTCTTTTTGATCCAGGTCGATAACCTTGTTTTCGTAGAATGATTTTAAATGTAACAACTCTTTTTCGATGGGATTAAAAAAAGCAAGCAGTTCATCTTCTGCATGCTTGATTGATTGTTTGAGCAGTTTGGATGACAGGTCTTTTATCCTGGATTTGGCTGCAAAATTGGTGACAAACAATATGGCGATACTCAACAATGAAATTACAAAAACTAAATTTAAAATCAGGCTGGTTCGTATTGAAATTCTTTTGTTCATTTTTTCTTTTTAACGGTTTTTCATCAAGGTTATAATGTGTTAAGTATTTAATCCCATTTAAAGAATCCTATAGGGAAGATATAATACACGGCAGCATTTTTTCAAAAGAAAAAAGAAAAATTGTAAATATACGGACAAACAGGTTAAAATAAACAGGAATTAAAATTGATAAAAGCACCCTCATGAATGCAGATGATGATACGTCTGTATAAATAAAAAAATGTTTTATATGTTATTATTTCAGATGATCTGCCAAAAGCCGTAAAAATGACAGCGTCAGACAAGAAAAGGAGACTATGCAGAGATGGATGTTCACGCCTGGATCGCTATTGCCACTTTAATCTTAGCCATGGGGCTTTTCATAAGCAAATTGATTCCCCTTGAAGCCACTGCACTTTCCATTCCGGTTGTGCTTGCTGTTACCGGGACTGTCAGCCCGGCTGAAATTGCCCTGCGCGGCTTTGGCAACAGCGCTGTGATTGCGCTTGGTGCAATTTTTGTACTTTCGGCCGGTCTCAAGGAAAGTGGTGTTGCCACATTGATGGGACGGCTGCTTGAACGGTCCGGTGGCAAAAAAGAGTGGCGGCTGGTTCTGCTGATCATGTTCACAACATGTATCCTTTCAGCGGTCATGTCAAACGCTGCCACTGTTGCGGTTTTTCTGCCTGCAGTAATTGTCCTTTCACGCAGGGCGAAAATTCCCCCTTCCCGGTTAATGATGCCGCTTGGTTATTCAGCGATTCTTGGGGGTACACTCACCCTGATTTCAACGACGCCCAACCTTATTCTTGGAAGCGAGTTGAAACGCCTCAGCGGGGGCAGCCAAACACTTGGAATGTTTGAATTCGCCATTGTGGGTATTCCTATAGCGGCTGTGGGAATTCTGTATATGGCTCTGATCGGTATCCGGTTGATCGGCAGAAGAGCTGATGATGAAACGCCGATGAGAGATGATTTTCGGGAACGGATATTAAAACGGTACCAGCGGGAAAAGAAACTCTACCGGGTAACTATTCCATCAGGATCTGAACTTGATGATATTACAATTTCGCAGGCAAGTCTTGGGAAAAGGTATCGGGTTGAAGTGGTACAGGTAAGTCGTACAAGAGGGTTCAGAGAGCAGGTAATGGACGTAAAGACTGATATGAAGATAAAGAGCGGAGACATTCTATTTGTTGAAGGCCGGGATGAAGATGTTCAAAAACTGGCCAGAGAGCAGTTGACTCCGGTCGAAATCGCCAGAGAGGATGAAGCCGAACTTTTAATGGGTCGTGGTATTAATATGGCAGAGGTGATGCTTCCCCCCTATTCCAGTTTTCTTAATCGAACGCTGATAGATATCAGTTTCCGTGGATTGTTCGGCCTTTCAGTTCTCGCTATCTGGCGGCGGGGAGAACTTATTGAAAAGGATGTCGAAAAAACACCGCTGAATTTAGGTGACGCTCTCCTGGTTTACGGACCAAACCGGTATATCAGGAGGCTTGAGGAAAACAATGAACTGGTACTCCTGGACCGGCAGCGGTCTGAAGAAGATGTCCGGCGGGCACCCATAGCAGTGCTCCTTTTGACGGTGGCCCTCCTGCCGCCGTTTTTTGGATGGTACCCCCTTGCAGTCTGTGCACTTGCCAGCGCTCTGTTGATGGTGGCGACCGGCTGTGTTTCGCTCCGGGGGGCTCAGGAAGCGATTGATTTTCGAATTCTTTTTTTAATTATCGGCACCATTCCTCTTGGCGATGCACTTTTCCAAACAGGTGTGGCCGCAAAAATGGCAGCGGCTTTATTCCCGGCAGGAATGACAATGGGGCAGTTATACGTATTCGGTATTCTGTTTACCGTTTCAGCAGTTCTCAGTGTGACATCGAACAATGCGGCGGCTGCGGTCATCCTGGCTCCGGTTGCGTATGCAGCAGCAGAATCTAGCGGTGTTGATGTCAGCAAGGCTTTTCTTTCAGTAGCTTATGGTGCAAGCTGCGCCTTTGTTCTACCGTTTGCTCATCAGTGCAACCTGATGGTTATGGGACCTGGCGGATACCGGACAAAAGATTTTATCAAAGCCGGGATTGGCCTTTCGATTGTCGTTGCAGTCACGGCTGTATTATGTCTGTCGTTGTAAATGGCCCTCAACAGCGATCAAATTTGTAATTTTCTAAACGGTTTTTATTTTTGTAAAATGTGGTTGTTTTTAAGTTGTATTTTAAGGCCTATAATGGTTTATGTGTTAATTGGGAAAGCGAAGTTAAATCAATAATATTTTAAACACAGGGTTATGATACAATGGTTGCAAATCTTGGTGATTTTCTGGTCTGGGCCGGGATTATTTTCTGTATAAGTCAATCTGCCATGTTTTCCGGTATGAACCTGGCTTTATTCAGTATCAGCCGTTTAAGGCTCGAGGTTGAAACGTCTGCAGGCAATCAAGAGGCTGAAAAACTTCTTGAACTGCGAAAAGATTCAAATTTTATTCTGACCACGGTGTTATGGGGTAATGTCGGTATCAATGTTTTGCTGACACTTTTGTCCAATTCCGTGTTAACAGGCGTCAGTGCGTTCCTCTTTTCAACCATGCTGATTACGTTTGTCGGAGAGATTATCCCACAAGCCTATTTTTCAAGGAATGCACTGAAAATGGTGTCATTACTGGTACCGGTTCTGAAATTCTATCAATATCTGCTTTATCCGTTTACAAAGTCTTCAGCAATGCTGCTGGACTGGTGGCTGGGAAAAGAAAGCATACAGTATTTCCGGGAGCACAATTTCCGGGAGATTATTAAAAAGCATATTGAAGCAGATGAGGCAGATATCGATAGAATAGAGGGATTGGGTGCCCTCAATTTTTTAGCCATAGACGATCTTTTGGTTACCCAGGAAGGGGAGACGCTTGATCCAATGAGTATTATTGCACTGCCTTCAGGTCCTGACGGAATTGTTTTCCCATATTACAGGGCGGATGCTTCAGATCCATTTTTAAAACAAATTGAGAGGTCAGGGCATAAATGGATTGTATTAACTGATCTAGACAGCAAGCCTTTGCTCGTTCTGGATGCAGACAGTTTTTTAAGGCATGTTTCAATCGCCGCCTCCTGATCCGGGCCGATACTGCCACAGACCCATTGTGGTAGATAATGCGTCCACCAGATTAGGAAAAATTCTTCATCGATTCAGAGCGGATGGGCCCCATCCTCAAGACGACAACATTAAAAAGGACATAATTCTTTTTTGGGGTGAATCAAAAAGGATTATTACCGGTGCGGATATATTCGGGAGATTGATGCGGGGGATTTCAACCAGGCAGCTTTGATCCTGTTATGCTGATCGTCAATAAATGTTTCTTCATTTGAGAATACAGCCTGTTTTCTAAAACAGTTATTTGGGTATTTGATTCAAATGCATCTCGAGTTCATATTCCCCGTCAGGGTCTTTAAATAATACGAAACCCAATTTTTTTGCCAAAGTAATCATGTTCCTGTTTTCAGGCAGAACCAGGCCGATTATTTTTTCAAATCCTCTCTGTCTGGCAATCTTTAGGCAATTATTTAAAAGTGCAGCACCTATCCCTTTACCCTGCCAGGCATCACTTATAAGGACGGAGAATTCACCGATTTTTCCATCCGGGTCCCCAATAACTCTTGCTACGCCAAGCATCTGTTCATTTTTATATCCGCCTGTAAGACCAACCAGGGCAATCTCCCGGTCATAATCTACTTGCGTAAAACGAGCCAGCATGTCTGGGCTGGGTTCTTTTATGGGTGAAAAAAACCTGAAATAAATACTTGTTGGTGAAAGCGATTTGAAAAATGATCGATATATGTCTGCATCTTCCGGCCGAATCGGCCGGATTAAAAGGTCCTGATCGGTTTTAAGTTTTATGAGGGTTTCCTGTTCAGCCGGATATGGACTGATAATCAAG
>CAYFKW010000026.1:51111-54769 GCA_964343845.1 uncultured Desulfobacula sp.
AACCTTGACAGATGAAACTAGAATCCGTGCATCTACCAGACTGGCCTTTCCATCCTTTATGAGGACAGGGTTTAAATCCAACTCACTAATCTGTGGAAAATCAATCAGCAGTTGAGATAAACGGATAATCATCTCCTGGACGTGTTCTAAGTCTGCAGGCTTACGGTTCCTGAATCCTTTCAAGACAATGGAAATTTTTGTCTGGTTGATCAGCCGTTCTGCAAAAAGCCTGTTAAATGGCGGGAACCCGATTGCCCTGTCTTTTAATACTTCTGTAAAAATTCCCCCGGCACCGAAAACGATAACAGGTCCAAAACCAGGACTGTTTTTTGCGCCCAAAAGGATTTCATAATCTGCATTACCCAAAAATTTCTGGATTGTAACGCCGTAAATTTCAGCTTCCGGCTGATAGCTCTTTGCAGAATTATAGATTTTGTCAAAGCCGACAGCTATTTCATCCTCCGATCTTAAATCCAGCAAAACTCCCCCAGCTTCTGTTTTATGCGTGATATCCGGAGAAGACAATTTCATAGCAACGGGGAACCCCATTGATTGACTTATTTTGACAGCTTCTTTTTTTGTCCGGGCCAGTTTAATGGGCTGTACAGGAAAGCCATATGCGGTTAAAACTTCCCTGCTGTTTTGTTCAGATATAAAACTGTTGTCCGGCGTCTGGGCGATAAGCTCAACTGCTGTTTCACGATCAACGTCAAGACGGTTGGTCAGTTTGGGTGGGATTTCAATTAAATCAGCTCTATTGCAGGTATATTCATAAAGATACAAAAAGGCTTTGACCGCTCTTTCAGGCGTTTCGTATGTTGGGATCCCTGCCTCATTGAGCAGGCCCACCGCACTTTCTATCTTTTCCCCGCCCATCCAGCAGGTAATAACAGGAAATTTTGTTTCTTTTAGTGTGTCAACAAGAATTTCTGCAATGGCCATAGGATCAGATAAAGCCTGGGGTGCAAGAATTAATAACACCCCATGAATTGTTTTTGTTTTGAAACAAATTTCCAGAACTGCACGAAATCTTTCCGGCGTCGCATCTCCCAAAATATCAATAGGATTGGTTCTGCTCCAGAATTGGGGGAGTACGGCATTTAGTTCAGCCATTGTCTGTTCAGGAAGCTGCAAAGGTGTCAGCCCCCTTTCAGACAATGTGTCTGTTGCCATGACGCCGGGTCCGCCGCCATTGGTAATCATGGCTAAATTAGACCCGAATGGCCTTGGTTGTTTTGCAATTAGTTCAGCCACATCAAACAGTTCCTGGATATTGTTCACTCTGACGACACCTGCCCTTTTAAATGCGGCGTCATAAACGGCGTCTTCACCTGCCATTGCACCGGTATGAGATGCTGCAGCTTTTGCGCCGGCTTCGCTGCGGCCTGCCTTGAGGACAACAATGGGTTTTACACGGGATACGGACCGGGCAGCACTCATAAATTTTCGGACGTTGGTCAGGTTTTCAATGTAGAGCAATATGCTTTTCGTATTTGGATCGTTGCCCAGGTAATCTATCAGATCCCCGAAATCCACGTCGATCATCGAGCCGATGCTGATGAAATGACTGAAACCAAAATGCTCTTTAAAAGCAAGGTCCAGCACTGCGGTACATATCGCTCCGCTTTGAGAAACAAATGCGAGTTTCCCGCTCGGCGGCATTTGAGAAGCAAAACTTGCATTTAAATTATTATGAGGGCATATGATCCCTATACAATTTGGTCCTATAACTCTTACTTTTCCTTCATAGGTAAGATGCTGAATTTCGGTTTCGATTTGTCTGCCGGCTTCTCCTGTTTCCTTTCCTCCCGATGATATGATGATCATACCGCCTGTATCTTTCAATATACATGACTTTACAATACCGGGTATCGTTTGTATGGGAGTGGCAATGATCAGCAGATCGAGAGGGTGATCTATCTGATCAATGGCAGGCAGGCAAGGCTTCTCGTAGATCATGTTATATTTTGAATTGACAGGGATGATATCGCCTGGAAATTGTCCCTCAAGCAAATTTTTCATTACAGCATTGCCTATCGTGCCAGGTTTTTCACTCGCCCCGACCACAGCAATCCGCTTTGGTTTAAAAATTCTGTTTAAGTGATACTGTCCCATAATGTATTTCCATTGATTGTATAAAAGATTTATCGTATTTTTATATTTTACAAAGTTTTTTTGTGAAAATCAAAAGATCAAATCAATTTTAAGACGGTATGGCGGCCCCTGTAAAAAATAGTCAGGATGGTTCAATGGCCCGGTCAAAAGCGTCTATTTCTTCTTTGTCCAAGAGCAGGTCCTTTATGCTGAAAATTATCATACGGCAGGCCTGTGTAAACAGACGGTTAACAAGGAACACCGTTGAAAGGTCAACCTGGACTTCTCTCCCGGAAGAGGATTCTTTAACAGCGTCACCAATAAATTTGTCATCATTGCTTTCAACTTCAGTAAACGCATATAAAATACTTTGATATTTTTTTTCGCTTTCAGTGGTTGAGAAAATGGAATCAATGTCCTGGTGCAATGAAATCAACCGCTCGCAGAAAAGACTGTGCTGCTTGTTTAAAAATGCTGAATCAGACATTTCAAACTCTTCAAGATCCGGTTTTAAACTCTTAAAGTTCCTGGCAGCATTAATAATATTGCGTGAGGCCAGAATGATGCCTTCAAGGCTTCTTGCCACATTAGGATCAAGTTTCTGATTCTGAACCCGTGCATAATACGCAATAATATCAGAATGGAGTTGTTTGATGTTGGTGTAGAGATCTTCCAATGATGATTTTTTTTTCTTCTTTTTTTGAAAAGGAAGTGGGCTTTTAAAGATATGCTGTGTGTCGATATGAAGCAGTCTTAAAGCATATATCTGGCACCTTTGCAAAAGGTGTATAATTTCTGATTTCAAAGCGATTACAGCTGCGTCAACTTCCTCAGCAGGGGTTTGAGAAATATATTGGCTTAAATCAACTTTACGTTCTGGAAAAAGCTTTATTAAAAACCGGGTCATAACAGGTATAAAGGGCATAAAAATTAAGACACCTAAAATATTGAACAGGGAATGAAAAAGAGCCAGGCCAACAGGGCCGTCTATCGAAACATCAATGAATAGTTTTACGATAGCAACCATAGCAGGCAGTCCAATAAAAGCAATTGCCCCAGTAGTGAGGTTGAAAAGAAGATGGCTGGCAGCAACCCTTTTTTTCGGCTGGGTCCCATTAATGGCGCCGATTAAAATGGTTATGGTGGTGCCTATGTTTGCACCGATAACCATGGCGGCCGCCATTTCAAATGATATCAACTGGCTGTTAAGGGCTGTAAGCGTGATCGCGATTGTTGCAGCACTTGCCTGCATCACCGCCGTTAAAAGCGCACCGATAACCAGATATGACCAGAGGGCAAGATTTTCAAGCTGCTGGGGATTGAAGTGCTCAGATAGCTTTTCTACACTTGTTTTCATATAATCCAGACCCAAAAAAAGAAATCCGAACCCAATCAACAAGCGGTTTAGAGAATACAATTTTGATCCTGGTTTGAAAAAAATAAGGCCAATAGCACCCACGCCGATAAACGGTAGGGCAAATGTTTCTATTTTAACCTTAAATCCAATGGTCGCAACAATCCAAGCAGTCAGGGTGGTGCCGATGTTGGAACCTAGAATAACCCC
>CAYFKW010000026.1:54779-61434 GCA_964343845.1 uncultured Desulfobacula sp.
TTTTCCATTTGCATGATCCCGGCTCCGACAAACGCAAGGACCATTAAAGAGACGGCCGAACTGCTCTGGAGCAAAGCGGTGACAAGTGTTCCATTAGCAATGGCCTTAATACGGGTGTTGGTATAATCCCTTATAATACGACGAAATGTTTTGCCGCTGAGTTCCTTGACTGCAATTTCTAACAGATGCATCCCAAAAAGGAAAATTCCAAGACCAGCCAATAATTTCCAGTAGTCAAGATCCATTTCTATTTCCTTTTATCCGTAGCCCGCCAGCCACCAAGCGGCGTGTAAACAGGCTTCAGGGTTTTACTGATATCCCGGGCCTGCTCAATAATATAGAATAATTTCTCATCGAGCTTCTGGACTTCCGGCAGGATCCATTTTAAATCTCTGCGGCGGCAGGCAATATAAAGCTCACTGACCGGTCCCTTCATCCCTTCTCCAATAAAAACGGTAACAGGCTGACCTCTGCCTCTTAAATAATCTGCTATCTCCTGGCCGGCAGTTCGGGTGATGATTTTTAAAATGATGATGCCAAACGCGAGTTTTTTCTCCACAAGAATACCCACCACATTGCCGGTGGCATACCCGAATGCGTAAAATACGATTAAAACAGGTTTGTCTTTAAGCTGATTAATAACCGTACTTGCGACCAGGACCCAGATAGTGATCTCAAAAAGTGCCAGAACAAATGCGATCAAGGTCCTGCCCTGGACTGTCAGAATCGTTCTAACTGTTCCAATAGACACATCGCATATTCTTGCAAAAAATACGAAAATTCCTGTAATTATAATATGTTGCTCTATCATAATAATGTGTTTATGAATCGTTTATTCTATCTGATTATCAGCAAATTAGCCTGTTTGTGTCCTTATGAAGTTTTTATCAAAAATGCAATATATTTCTATAACAAAAAAATATATTTGTTTTTTCAAAAAGCACTATACTATATAGTATTATACATATCTGTTCTAAAAAACTGAGGTGGTATAATGGAAGACCAAATAAAGAATATCCTTTCATCAATGAAAGTACGAGATAATAAAGAAGATGCAGAACAAAAAGCCTATGACATATATAAATTAGGGTCAGACGCACTAAAGATCATTATTAAATGCGGATTTGATTTAAGTGAAAGAGAACTGGATGAAAAAATAAAAAATCAGATAAGGGCAGTTATTTTTACTATTTTTGTTTTTTACTTTAAGAATAAAACAGCATTTGAAGACTCGATTCATCATTCCAGTGCCATTGAATTATTAATTTTATTGTCATTAAAAGGTTTCTCTTCAGCAAAAAAAAATCTTTCGGAAATGGGATTTTCAGAATACGACATTTATCGTAAGCAGCTTTTATCACTTCCCATCATGGATAAGCACCGGCACGATAAAGAGATATCAACCCGGGAAGCATATGAAGAGATCAGTTTAAGCAGAAGTTATACAGGAAGAAAAGGGTTTTTCAAGGACCGTTATTCTCTGGGCTCAGATAACAAGCATGTTTATGAAATTTATAGAATCGGTGAAAAGCTGTTTGTTTTAAGAACGCTTAGAAGGAAATAACACGTATGGTTATACTCACACAATGAATGGCCGATACCCTGTGGCAAAGTATCGTCCATTCAGTTTATAACGCTCCTCATGTTAATGTCCCTGATAAAACAGCTTAATATGATTCTTCCTCTGGGGTAAAATCGTCATTCAGTCCATTCAAAAATGTATCATCTACAATAAGATCCTCATGATATTCACCGAAACTGTTGTCGAAACCGCAGATCGGGCAGTCATAAACATGGGGGGATAATAAAACGCCACATCCCAGACAAAAATCGTAAGACATTCTTTTCTCCTTATGTATATCGGGTAATTATTTGATCTGAATCTTTGATATTCATATTTTCCAAAGCTGAAATTAAATTATTTTCTAACACAACAACCTTGGGAACAGGCTTTATAAAATGCTGCCTCAGGCTGTAGGTGTACGCACCCTGTGTCGGAATCATGAGCACATCACCTTCAGATATGGAATTGCCATAGTACGCATACCCCCAGACATCATGGGGTGTGCACAGAGACCCTAAAATATGGCATGGCCTTTCTGTATTTCGAAAATTACTCAGGTTGATAACCGGGAAATAGTCTGTTTCAAAACGTTCCCAGCCAATAATATTGGTTCCGGCATCAGGTATGCCAATCCTGCTTTTTGCAGAATTTTTGAATATGCTTTAAAGGAAGTGATCGGCAAAAATGCAACAGAGCTCTTTTCTACTAAAGAGATTCGAACATTTTCTGATGTGATTGAAATCATAAATATAAGCCAGGAACAATCCCGTGAGTTTATCGTTAAGCGGAAGGATGACACCAAGTTGTTTGTTGAGGTTTCCGCCGCCTCAGTCACTTCCGTGTCAGGTAATACCGTTGGGAGGATGGCATCCTTTATTGATATTACAAAACGCAAAGAAATTGAAAATGACCGAGAAGAATTAATTAAAAAGCTGCAGCATGCGCTTGATACAATAAAAGTACTCAGAGGAATCATACCAATCTGTGCCTCATGTAAAAAAATCAGGGATGATAAAGGGTTCTGGAATCATTTAGAGGCATATTTAAAAGAAAATTCAGAGGCAGTCTTCAGCCATGGAATTTGTCCGGAATGTTCAGAAAAATTGTACGGCCCATATTCAAAACATAAAAGGCACTAAAGATTTATCGCAATGCAATCCCAAAAGCAAAATAAGAAAGACTATTCCAACTCTTCCCTGAAATCACTGATGACAGGAGAGATCAGCTTGAGCTTTTCAACAAGGGCAACATGAATAATGGCATCTCCCTGATGGACGAGAGGTAGATTTAATCGCCCGATCACCATTCCGGAAAACGACGATACAACTTCAATTTCCCTGCCGCCAAAAGGATCTGCTATGAAACCAATACGAGAATTTTTATTAATCTGGCTGCCCAGTGGTTTTTCCATGTGAAGGATACCACTGGCTGGTGCCCTTACCCAGTATGAGTCTTCCACTAAAAGAGTCTCTGTTTTTTTCTTGCTGCTTTTATTCTCGGGCAGCATGCCGATGGTTGACATGACAGATAAAATACCCCTGACACCCGCTTTTATTCCCACTTCGTCAAATCGGAGCGCTTCACCGGTTTCATAAAGAATCGTCGGCACATTCATCTCAAAAGCAGCCTGCCTTAGAGAGCCCTCCCTTGTTTTTGCGTTGATGATTGCAGGGACTTGAAACGCCCGGGCCAGTTCCATTGCCTTAAGGTCATCGAAATTTACCCGTATCTGGGGTAAATTTGCCCTGTGATTGGATCCGGCATGAAGATCAATTCCAAAGTCACAGCGCTGGACGATCTCTTTCATGAAGGTGTCTGCCAGCCGGGACGTCAGGGAGCCGGTTACAGATCCTGGGAAAAATCTGTTTAAATCCCTTCGGTCCGGTGAGTAGCGCGAGTTTTGTATAAAAGCATAGACATTTACAACAGGAATGGCAATCAGGGTGCCTTTCATGCGGTTTAACTTCTTTAACCCTATGAGGCGGCGGATAATTTCAATGCCGATAATTTCATCACCGTGTACTGTACTTGAAACAAACAAAGCAGGTCCGGGTTTTTTCCCGTGGATCACCTGAATGGGCATCGTCATTTTAGTGTGGGTATACAATCGTGATACCGGAATATGTATGGTGGCACGGGTTCCGGGTTTTATAATGGTATCTGAAATATTAATGGTTTTTTGCATGTCACGCCCATCTATCGAATAATTTTCTATTCTTCTTCTTCCCTGCGCAGTGAGATTTGCTCATTTTTATCCTGGCTTTTGATCACTTCTTCTGCGACAGGCAGTTCCGGTAGAATTTTTACTTTTGCCTTTCGTTTTTTACGGATTTTGGCGGGGATAAGTTCCTTCATAAATTCCAGTTTCCCAAAACACAACAATCTGTCGCCAGCCTCGATCTCTCTTTGGGGTTTTGGGTTCGGGATTACAGTTGTATCTCGGTGAAGCGTTAGAACCGTAATATCCTTTTCCCTTAACCCAGAGTCCCGGATCGATTTGCCAACATAATCTGATCCTTCCGGTATAAATATTTCCGTTACACCATATCCCCGGCTTACAGTGAGGCGCTGACGCAGGTCGATCTCAGGAAAGTTAACATGGGAGTGGATAAAATCAATTATAGACCCGGCAATATCTAATTGTGTGCAGCCTTCGATTCCTTCCAGGCCTGGTGAGGAATTAACTTCAACAATCTGGGGGCCTTTTTTGCTCTCAAGCAGATCAACGCCGGCGACACGAAGCCCCATTATCTGTGCAGCACGAACGGCCGTCTTAGTGTATACGTCATCAAGCGTAATTGGCTCAGCATATCCCCCCCGGTGGATGTTGCTTCGAAATTCCTGTCCCTGTGCAACGCGGCGCATAGCACCCACCACCTGGCCGCCCACAACAAAGGCTCTGATATCACGACCTTTACTCTCAGACACAAACTTCTGAATCAGTACGTTTTGTTCTTGACTTTGTAACAGCTCGACGATGGCTGCAGCAGAGTTCACGGATTCTGCCAGCAATACGCCTTTGCCCTGAGTCCCCTCCAGTAATTTGATAATAACAGGCGCTCCCCCCACCCTTTGAATTGCCGGAAGAACATCTTTTTTGTCCCGAACAAATGTTGTTTTCGGGAGACCGATATGATGTCTGCTGAGGATCTGGAAACTCCGAAGCTTGTCCCTGGAGTTGGAAATACCTGCTGACGTATTGGCACAGAATACGTCCATCTGCTCAAACTGTCTGACCACTGCAGTGTCAAAATATGTAATTGAAGCACCGATGCGTGGAAGGACTGCATCGTATGATGACAGTTGTTTTTGTCGAAAGTATAAATCAGGGTTGCCCTGTTCAAGGTCAATAGCAAATTTAAGGGTATTGAGGACTTTTACAGTGTGACCCCGCTGTTCAGCAGCTTCCCTTAAACGTCTCGTGCTGTAACATTTGGAATTACGTGAAAGAATAGCAAGTTTCATCTTTTATCCTTTTGTATAATTTAAACGGTTCCGGTTTTTTTTGGGAGACTTCTTCTTTTTGGGTTTGCCTCCATAATAAGACCGCCCTGCATCCACATAGAACCGTTGTCGAAATGCCTGTCGGCCTAGGAGCATTCTAAATCCCATTTCATCTCGGTTGGACAGTGTCAGTTCAATCGGCCAGACAATATCGAGCAATTTAAGACGGGTTTTAATAACAGGTCTTTCTTCTGCTGCACCACTTGAACTTTTAACAGATCTGAATTCTAAGATTTTGGCTTCAGCTTTTATTTTATTCACTGTTTTATGCTGAACAGGGTTTATTTGAAATCGCACCCATTTTTCTCCATCCCGTACAAAAATTTTTTGTTTGATGGCATGCAGAGAGGAGGATCGTGCACCTGTATCTACTTTTACTTTGATTTTTTTAACCCCAAGGTCTGGCAGGGAGACCCACTCCCGCCATCCAATAACTGGCAGGGCTTTCTTCTCAGCAGTTTTCATTTTGCTCCAATTCAACATTGGCCTGAAGTTTTAATCCTATATTCAATTGCGTGATCATCCAAATTAGCAAAAAAAAATATGAATAACAATTTTTTTGCCAATAAAAAGCTGCTTTTTAACCTTTATAATGTGTTCTTTATTAAAAATATTAACAGAGGGAACAATATTTGAGGGGCTGCGACCGCAGTAAGCATATAATATACTTCAGGGAATGCTTGTAACTAAAAATATAGTGCTGCTGGCCTCAGTTTTTACCGCAGCGATCTTATTGACAACTGTTTCCAGTCAGAAAACTGGGGTTCAGCGTATCGCCCGGATACCTGTTAAAAACAGCGGTTCTGTAACCATCAGTGTCGTTGGCAAAAAAAGTACAATTCTCAGGTATTTTTACTAAAAAAATTCAACACTAATTTTTTTATAGATGTATTTGACTTTCTGTATAGGCTTGTCTATAAACATAAAACACAATTTTATATTAATATAGTTAATATTAATTACATTAATTAATATAAAATTTGAGCAGGTGAATTAAAGAAAAATTTAGTTTTGGCGTAAAATGAAAGGAGAGTTAAAATGGCAAGGCCTGTTTTGAAAACAAAATTATGTGAGATGCTTGATATAGAATATCCTATTTTAAGTGCTGGAATGGGGCCGACTTTGATTGGAGAAAACACTGGTGCGCCGGTAGAACTGGTTGTGGCTGTCTCGGAAGCAGGAGGGCTGGGTGTTCTTGGTGGAAGCGGTTTTACGGTAGATGAGCTGCGGGATGCCATCCGGCAGATAAAATCACTGACAGATAAGCCGTTTGGTGTTGATCTCCTTCTTCCGCAGAAGATTGATTTTGACGGCGGTATGGGAAACCGGGAAAAAGATCAGCTCCCCTTAAGCGAGGTATTGAAAGGAATACCCAGGCAGCATATGGATTGGGTGAATAAAATAAAGGAAGAGATGAATCTGCCTGAAACCGATATCATGGTGCGGATGAATACAACAACGATGCGTCCTGAAGAATCTGTGCGGGTCTGTCTTGAAGAGAAGGTTCCCCTGTTCTGTGCCGGGCTTGGTAATCCCGAGTTTATGGTTGCGGATGCACACAGGCAGGGTATGACGGTGCTTGGCATT
>CAYFKW010000027.1:0-12675 GCA_964343845.1 uncultured Desulfobacula sp.
TTGTTATTGACCCGCTCCAATTTTCTTCACTGACCAATTTTCAAAGATCAAACTTGCACTTAAAGACCACTGTTTATGTGATCGGCAAAAACCAAAATAATATACACGTGAAGTGTTTTTTTGTCAATTGGTTTTTGTGCCTATTTTAAAATAATTTTATGGTATTTTTTCTTTCCAGCTCTGAGCAGGATTTCACTGTCAATAATATCAGTTTTTGCTATCTGCTGATCAAAAGCAGCTACTCTTTCCCCATTAATATAGGCGCCGCCCTGTTTAACCAATCTTCTCGCATCTGATTTAGATTTACAGAGCTGTGTGTCACAGAACAGATCAACCACTGAAATTTTACCTATGATATTCTTTATGTCATATGATGTTGAAGGGACAGAATCATCTTTTTGAGATGAATGCTTTCCTCTCGGTATGGTGCTTGTTGAAAGGAGATTGTCTGGGATTTCAACTGTTCCAAAAACTGAAACAGATGCTTTTAATGCCTTATCTGCCTCTTCTTCTCCATGACAGATTTTTGTCGCTTCATAGGCCAATACAGCTTTGGCTTTATTCAAATCAGCCCCGCTCAGATTCTTTATTTGGTCTATTTCCTGGACAGGGAGAAATGTAAACAGTTTAAGGAATCTTTCAACATCAGCGTCATCAGAATTTATCCAGAATTGATAATACTCATAAGGAGAAAATCGATCTGCATCCAGCCATACAGCACCTTTATGTGTTTTTCCCATTTTAATCCCACTGGCAGTGGTGATAAGGGGAAATGTAATTCCAAATGCCTGTTTTCCTAAAGTTCTTCGCGTTAAATCTATACCGGCAACAATGTTGCCCCACTGGTCAGACCCGCCCATCTGTATGAGACAATCATGCGTTTTTGCAAGCTGCATAAAATCATAAGCCTGGAGAAGCATATAGTTAAATTCAATAAAAGTTAATCCATCTTCAGAATCCATTCTGGCTTTATAACTTTCCGCTTTTATCATCCGATTAACAGAAAAATGCCTGCCGATGTCCCTTAAAAATGGAATATATTCCAATTTGGTAAGCCATTCAGCATTATCTAAAAGAAGGGCTTTATCCTCAGAGAAATCAAGAAACCGGGACAATTGACTTCGAATCCCTATTTTGTTCTCATCTATCTGTTCCTGTGTAATAATTTTTCGAAGTTCGGTTTTTCCTGACGGATCTCCAATTAAACCGGTTCCACCGCCCACTAACGCTATTGGCCTATGGCCATGTTGTTGCATATGCGCTAACGCCATAATGCAGACAAGGCTTCCTACATGAAGGCTGGAAGCCGTCGGGTCAAACCCAATATAGCAGGTTGCTCTGTTATTATTCACATAATCTTCTAACTCGTCTGTGTGGGTGAGATCTTCAATAAAACCACGCTCTTTTAAAACCGATACAACACTCATTTGGCTAAAACCTTTATTTTTTAGTATATTCTACTGCTCTTGTTTCCCGGATAACAACAACTTTAACCTGCCCGGGAAAAGTTAAATTTTCTTCTATTTGACGGGCAATATCCCTGGAAAGAAGTACAGCACTCTCATCGGTAATTTTCTCACTTTCTGTGATAACCCTTATTTCTCGCCCCGCCTGGATGGCATATGTATTAATAACGCCATCAAAGGAATTGGCAATATTCTCCAAATCTTCAAGCCGCTTGATGTAATTTTCAAGGCTCTCTTTTCTAGCCCCTGGCCGCGCACCGGACAATGCGTCAGCAGCCTGTACAATATAATCATATACAGATTCCGGCATCTGGTCCTCATGATGGGCTGCGATCGCTTTTACAACATCATCATTTTCACCATATTTTTTAGCCAGTTTGGCACCGATAATGGCATGAGCACCGTCTACTTCATGATCGACAGCCTTTCCGATATCGTGCAGTAATCCCATCCGTTTGGCCAGTTTTACATCCAGCCCCAATTCAGCTGCAATCGCTCCTGATAAAAACGCAACTTCAACAGAATGCTGTAATACATTTTGAGCGTAACTGGTTCTGAATTTAAGCTTACCAAGGACCTTGATGAGCTCAGAGTCAATGCCATGGACACCTAAATCAAAAGCAGCCTGTTCCCCTGCTTCCTTAATCGCAGTGTCGACCTCTTCTGTTGCCCTTTCAACGACATCTTCAATTCTGGCTGGATGAATTCTTCCATCAGAAATGAGCTTTTCAAGAGATAACCTTGCAACCTCTCTTCGAACTGGATTAAATCCAGATAGAATTACCGCCTCCGGCGTATCATCGATAATTAAGTCAATACCGGTTGCAGCTTCTAATGCCCTTATGTTCCGTCCTTCGCGGCCAATGATTCTTCCTTTCATTTCATCGCCCGGCAGATGAACAACAGAAACTGTTCTCTCAGCTACATATTCTCCTGCATACCGCTGAATAGAAGTCGAAATGATTTTTTTAGCTTCTTTGTCTGCATTTTCTCTTGCTTCACTGGTAATCTTTTTAATCAGTTTGGCGCCTTCATGCTTTGCTTCTTCCTCCATTGCTTTGAGCAAGAGGTCTTTGGCTTCTTCCAGTGTGAGGCCGGACACCTTTTCAAGCTCTATTTTTGTTTCCTCTAAAAGCTCTTTATAGCGGTTTTCCATTTTTTTAGCTGAATCCAACTTCTTCTGGGCATCAACTTCTTTTTTTTGAAAAGTCTGTTCTTTTTTCGATAACTGGTCTTCCTGCCGCTCAATTTTTTCAGTCTTTTTAGATAACCGTCTTTCTTCCTTTTTAAGTTCAGCTCTTGTCTCTTCAGTTTCAGAATCAAAATCACTTTTCATTTCTAAAAGCCTTGACTTGGCTTCTAATTGGGCTTCTTTAAGCAAGGTCGCCGCCTTGCCTTTTGCTTCATCTATTAAACGTTTTTGCTCTTCTTCAATATTAAGATTTTTCTGAATGGCCTTCTTTTTCAGCATAAAAAAGGCAACCACTCCCAATACCAACACCAACACACCTACAACTGATGAGAGCACAACCGCATATTCCATTAAAAAAATCTCCTAATTATAATAATATCAACATATCCTGTTGTAATTGTTCAATTTTATTGTTCTTTCCACAAAGTATACCTTTGTTAAAATGTTTATAAAACTATAAAATAGGGTAAGATGAGGGAGAAAAAAACGAAAAGGATTGAATATTACATTTACCCCCGCGTACTGCCGTGTTGCTTGTTTAGGCTTTGAACCATTGGTTCAAAAGGTGGGTAATCCAATATCACCTTCAGGCTTTTCCTTAATCGTCAGGAACATAGCGCACCAGCAACAGTGTGGATTCCCTTTTTTCTATGCGTTAGGACAAAGACTGTCTTACAATCACGCACATTGCAGGGGTAAACGTTTATAAATCAATGAACACTTTTTGTAAGTTATTCAATTCCTTTATCAATTTTTTTAATTAAGGATGAGATTCTTTTGTCGATCTCTTTTTCAAGTACTGAATGCTGCATTTTAAGCTCGTGAAAGTCCTTTGATAAATTCATAGCAGCCAGCAGTAATATTGCAATTTTATTTTTCCCGGTTGTTTTATTTCCAAACAACCCTTCTGCATCTTTAATATAATTCTTTAAATACTGTGCAACCTGCTCTGGGTTCTCTACCTGATTATCAGGTTTAAACCTAAACTCCTCTCCAAAAAGATCAATTACAACAATTTCATCCAATGAAATCCCTTTTCCGAATTTGCTTCGGCTGAAAGTTTGAGTGAATCTTAAGTGGATGCTGTTGAAAAACTATTCAGTTTTGTCAACAGTCCATCAATTTTTGATTTAACCAACGCTTCCTGTTCTGAAAATTCTTCCTCAGTCTCATTTTTCTTATCAAGTTCTGCTTCAAGTTCTTTAATTTTTAACATTAACTCTTTATTTTCCTGCTGAAGCGTTTGGCAAAGCTCTATTAAAAAATCAATTTTTCCATCAATATCATCAAACTTTTCTAGCATACGGTTATTACCCAATTTCATAATCTCATAAAGCTTCTCAGGGTTCAGTATAATTCAATATATTTCATAAAGTCAAGGCAATTCATTTGTCAATCTGATGAATCAAATCCTCAGCCTTAACAAGCTCTTCAAGCGTATTGACGCCGATCACCTGTCGCGGATCATCCATGGTGATGACTGATATTTTTTTATCCCTTTTCCGTGCTATTTCTACCACATCTGTCAAGTAATATTCTGATTGATTGTTGTCTGGTTTCAGGTCCTTAAGCGAAGATTCAAGGAACGAAAGATCAAAACAATAAATGCCGGTATTCACCTTTTTAATCTTCTTTTCACTTGCATTTGCATCTGCTTCTTCTTTTATACACATCATCTGTCCGTTATTATCTAAAATAATGCGGCCATATCCTGTTGGATTGTCTATATCAGTTGCAAGGACAGTTACCTTTGCTTGGGATTCTTTATGTCCGTCTATCAGATACCGCAATGTACGCTCCTGTATTAACGGGACATCTCCACATAACACAAGTACATCTTTTATGTGTTTGTTAAGCCCGGGGATTGCTGCTTTTACTGCATCCCCTGTTCCAAGAAGCTGCTGTTGAAGGGCAAAATATGTGCTAAAATGTTTTTTAATTTCATTTTTTACCTCCCGGGCTTGATGCCCAACCACTATATGAACATTTTTACCTGCTATTCTCACTGCACTTTCTGCCACATGAGTGACCATACATTTTCCTGCTACTTTGTGAAGGACTTTTGCAATATCAGATTTCATCCGGGTTCCTTTACCGGCAGCAAGAATGATTACAGCTAAATCTTTAAAGGTATTCATAAACCTCTCAGTAATTTTAAGCATCATGAAAAAGGGGGGAATGCGATTACAAATGCATTCCCCCCTCATATTATATGGATTAAGAAACGTATCTTAATACACTATGAACTTTTTAATTGAATTCTAAATATCGCTCTTTTTAATGCAGCTTCAGCCCTAGCTCTGTCAATCTCATCAGACTGCCGTTTCAGGCGATCTTCTGCACGCCTTTTGGCATCTTCTGCACGAGCGACATCAATATCTCTTCTGCGTTCAGCAGACTCTGCTAAAATAGTTACCTTGTCCGGAAGCACTTCAGCAAACCCGCCGTTAACAAAGAGAAATCTTTCGGTTCCACCTGTTTCTTTATATCGTAAAACCCCAATATTCAGAGAAGTGAGAAAAGTAGTATGCCCTTTCAGAACACCGAATTCACCTTCTGAGCCCGGTGCCACAACGCTCTGTACTTCTTCACTGACAATTGCCTGTTGTGGTGTTACGACTTCAAGAAATAATTTCTCGGCCATGATAATCCTCCGAATATTTATTCAGATTTTGCTTTTTCAATGGCTTCTTCAATAGATCCCACCATGTAAAAAGCATTTTCTGGAAGATCATCATGTTTTCCGTCAATAATTTCTTTAAATGATCTAACAGTGTCTTCAACCTTTACAAATTTACCTGGCATACCAGTAAACGTTTCTGCAACATGGAAAGGCTGTGACAAGAATTTTTGAAGTTTTCTTGCACGCTGAACCGTAATTTTATCTTCATCAGAAAGCTCGTCCATACCCAGGATTGCAATAATATCCTGCAGCTCTTTGTATTTCTGCAGTGTCTGCTGAACAACACGGGCTACCCCATAATGTTCGTCACCGATGTATGCTGCATCAAGAATTCTGGAAGTAGAGTCAAGCGGATCCACAGCAGGATAAATACCAAGCTCTGCGATCTGACGGGAAAGAACAACGGTTCCGTCAAGATGACCAAATGTGGTTGCAGGGGCCGGGTCAGTCAAGTCATCAGCAGGTACATAAACACACTGGACCGCTGTGATAGATCCCTTGTCTGTTGATGTAATACGTTCCTGAAGTTCACCCATGTCAACCGCAAGCGTCGGCTGATACCCAACCGCAGATGGCATACGTCCAAGTGTTGCAGAAACCTCTGCACCGGCCTGGGTAAAACGGAAAATATTATCAACAAACAACAGCACGTCCTGACCTTCTTCATCACGGAAATACTCTGCACAAGTCAAAGCAGAAAGCGCAACTCTTGCACGGGCTCCTGGAGGCTCAGTCATCTGGCCATATACCAGTGCACATTTTGGAAGAACGCCTGAATCTTTCATTTCATGGTAAAGGTCGTTACCTTCACGAGTTCTTTCACCCACACCGCCAAAGACAGAGATACCACCATGCTGCATAGCGATGTTATTAACCATTTCCATCATGATAACGGTTTTACCAACACCGGCACCACCAAACATCCCCATTTTACCACCACGAGGGAATGGTACAAGAAGGTCGATAACCTTAACGCCGGTTTCAAGAACCCTTACAGTTGTGTCCTGTTCTGTAAATGCTGGCGCATGTCTATGAATGGGAAGTTGTTTTTCTTTTGAAATATCGCCAAGACCGTCAACCGGACGGCCGACAACGTTAAGAACACGTCCCAGAGACGCTTCGCCAACAGGCATCATGATAGGAGCACCTGTGTCTTTTACAACCATGCCCCTTTGAAGACCATCAGTTACGTCCATACCAATACATCTAACCACATTATCACCGAGATGCTGAGCAACTTCGATAACAAGGTTATCTTCCATATCACCGATTGTAGGGTTGGTAACTGTCAAAGCTGTTAAAACCGGAGGAAGATTTCCAGGTTCAAATTCGACGTCAACAACAGCACCGAGTACCTGTGCTATTTTTCCTATATTTTCAGCCATTTTTTTCTCCTATAAAGCTGTTTTCATATTAAGTATATCTTTAAATTTACCCTTTAAGTGCTTCAGCACCACCAACAATATCCATAAGATCAGCTGTAATACCTGCCTGCCTTGTTTTATTGAATATTGTCTGGAGTTCATCAACCATGTCTTCACATGCTTTGGTTGCATTTTCCATGGCCCTCATACGGGCAGCATGTTCACTGGTTGATGTCTGGAGCAGTGCATCATATATCTGAATGAATATATTCTTTGGCAGCATTTCACCCAGCAATGCATCAGAAGAAGGTTCACAGATGTGTTCCGGCAGGAACGGTGCATCCTGATCCACTTCTTTTTCTTCTACCACATCATCCAGTGAAGGAATGGGCAGAATCTGTTTAACTGTTGCTTCTTGTCTTGCCATGCTTACAAATTCAGAATAAATCAGATATACCTCATCAACAGCCCCGTCAAGGAAACTGTCTATCATTTTCTGTCCTGAAGAAGATGCCACACTGAACTCAACATTTCCGCCAACAACACCGATGAATTCATCTTCAATGGGTTGGGGCTGTTTCTTGGCCCAGTCCCTGCCTTTTTTACCAAAACAGACAAGGGAGGCATCTTTACCTTCAAGTTCTGATTGAATAAACTTTTCAGCTTTTGTAATTAAATTTGTATTAAAACCGCCACAAAGTCCCCTGTCAGATGTACAGAGGAGAAGTGCCACTTTTTTAACGTCTTCACGGGGAACAAGCAAAGGACTCGCATCTTCACCGGATTTCCCGGCAATACTGCCCAGCACGTCAGCAAACTTGCTGGCATAGGGTTTGAACTGCTCCATTGCTGTTTGTGCACCGCGTAATCTTGAAGTGGCAACCATTTTCATGGCAGAGGTAATCTGTTTAGTCTTTTTTACACTGACTATTTTTGATTGTACTTCTTTTAATGTTGCCATATGATCTACCTTTCAAGCCTGATTAAAATCATTATTTTCACGAATAATCCTTAACAATTATACCGTATCTTTAAACTCTTCGTCATAGGCTTCAAGGCATTGTTTCAGTTTGCCTTCAATCTCATCTGTGATCTCTTCGGCTTCTTTAAGACCTGTAAAAATTTCAGGGAACCGGTTTTCTACAAATGGGTAAAGACCTTCTTCATATTTAGCAACCGCTTCTCTTGGATATTTATCAATATATCCTTTGGTACCTGCATAGAGTGCAGTGACCATTTTTTCCATTGGGAGCGGCTGAAACTGAGGTTGTTTCAAAAGTTCAACCAGTCTTTCACCACGGGTTAACTGTTTCTGGGTGGCGGCATCAAGGTCAGATCCAAATGCTGCAAACGCTTCAAGTTCACGGAACTGGGCAAGATCCAGACGAAGGGTTCCGGCAACCTGTTTCATGGCCTTTACCTGGGCTGCACCACCAACGCGGGATACGGACAAACCAACGTCAATTGCAGGACGAATACCTGCAAAGAAAAGGTCTTTATCAAGGAAGATCTGACCATCTGTAATCGAAATAACGTTTGTCGGGATAAATGCGGATACGTCACCTTCCTGAGTTTCGATGATAGGCAGTGCAGTTAAAGAGCCGGCACCTTCTTCATCACTGAGTTTTGCTGATCTTTCAAGCAGACGTGAATGATTGTAAAAAATGTCACCAGGGAATGCCTCACGTCCTGGAGGACGTCTGAGAAGCAACGATACCTGACGATACGCAGCCGCCTGTTTGGAAAGGTCATCATAAATAATCAGGGAATGCTCGCCTTTGTCTCTGAAGTATTCTCCCATAGCACACCCGGCATAGGGTGCCAGATACTGCATGGCTGCAGATTCTGATGCAGAGGCAACAACAACCGTTGTATATTCCATTGCACCATGTTCTTCAAGCGCTGCAACAACCTGGGCAACGGTTGATTTTTTCTGACCGCATGCCACATAGATACATTTAATGCCGCTTTCTTTCTGTGCAAGGATTGCATCAACAGCAACCGCTGTTTTACCGATCTGACGGTCACCAATTATAAGCTCACGCTGCCCTCTGCCAACCGGTGTCATCCCATCAACCGCTTTTGCACCTGTGTAGCAGGGTTCATGAACACCTTTTCTGGCAATAACACCAGGGGCAACCAGTTCCATATTCATGTATGTGTCAGAACTGATGGGGCCTTTACCATCGACAGGTTCGCCTGTTGTTGTTACAACGCGACCAAGAAGGGCTTCACCAACGGGTACGGAAGCGATACGGTCAGTCCGTTTTACAACGTCACCTTCTTTGATAACCTTATCATCACCAAGAATCGCCACACCAACGTTGTCAGACTCAAGGTTTAATGCAAGTCCTAAAATTCCACCAGGGAATTCAACCAGTTCCATGGCTTTTACTTTTTCCAGACCATAGACACGGGCAATACCGTCACCTGCAGAAAGAACAACTCCTGTTTCACTCAGGTCCACATCTGCATCAAACCCCTTGATCTGGTCTTTTATTATTTGGCTTATTTCTTCTGCTTTAATTTCCATTAGACACTCTCACCTTTTTTTAATGTTTCTCTCATATTAATCAGCTGAGTTTTAACGCTGCCATCCAGAACAAGATCTCCTATTTTTGTAACAACACCGCCAATAAGGCTTGGATCCTGCTCAACATTCAGAACAATATTTTTTCCGGTCTTTTTTGACAATGCTTCTTTAATTTTATCAACTGCATCAGAAGACAATTCTGTCGCAGACACGATACTGGCTTTCACAACCCCTTTTAATTCATCTGCCAGATCTTTATAATAGGAAGCAATTTCTCTTAAAAAACCGATTCTACCTTTATCAAACAAAAGGATAAGGAACGATTTCATAATGGCTGACAACTCTGTTGCGGCCAGAACAGCTTCAAGAACCTTTTTCCTGTCGTTTTTATTGTAAAGAGGATTTGTCAATGCCAGCTCAAAACCTTCCTGTGTATCAAATAAACCCACTATCGATTCAAGCTCTGCATTGTATTGTTCTGCCTGGCCGTCTTCCTGACCGATAAGAATCAATGCTTTGGCATAACGCCTAGAAACTGCTAAATTTTTCATTATGCCACCACCTTTTTCAAATATTCGTCCACAAGTTTATCCTGATCGTCGGATGAAATTGAGGTCTTAATGACTTCTTCAGCCTTTTCCATAGCCAACTCAACAATTTCCTGCTTAAGTGTTGCTTTTGCAGACTTGAATTCCTGCTCAATATTCCGTTTGGCCATATCTTCAAGTTTTTCTGCCTGCGCTTCAGCTTCAGCAATGATTCTTGTTTTCGCCTCTTCACCCTGTTTAATGTAATCTTCAACAATCTGTTTTGATTCTTGATCAAGATTTTTAAACTTGGCTTGATATTCAGCAAGTTTCTTTTCCGCATCTGCTTTTTTCAATTCAAGCTCATTGATTTCTTCTTCAATGCTTTTTACGCGGGATGAAAAGAATTGGGCAACCGGTTTTTTCACAATAAAAAACAAACCAACTGCCAGAATACCAAAGTTCAATGTTTTCCAAGTATCAATTTTAAGCCATGAATTATGAACTTCACCATGACCGCCATCGCCAGAAGCCCATGCGAAACCACATAGCGCTAAACTAAATCCTGTGACAAAAAGGATACTTTTCAACACACGTTTATCCAGTCCAGTTTTTTTCATTAGCAAGCCCTCCCTAAAATCTTTTCGCCGATGGCTTTTGCATATGCCTCGACCTCACCTTCAAGCGATGTACGGGCCTGTGCAGTTTCATCAGCTACCTGCTTTTTAATTTCAGCAAGATTGGCTTGAGCTTTCTTGTTAATCCTGTCGATTATTTCCTTTTCTTCTTTAGATGCTTCTTCTATAAAGGATTCTTTTTCTTTCAACCCTTTTGACCTGGCTTGTTTCAATCCATCTTTATACGCATCTTCTCCAGCAACAAGGTCGCTGGCGGCTTTTTCAGCCCCAGACTGCATCCCTTCAATTTTTGCTTTTCTTTCAAGAAGAACGTTACGGATTGGCTTGTACAGAACCAGATTGAGCACAAAAAGCAGAACCAGGAAATTGATGATCTGATATACCACTGATATATCAGGAATCACAGTTATCATAAAAATCCCCTCCGCCAGTTAATAATTATAAAAAAATCAACTACTTATATCCTATTGACTGTTTTTACGCAAAAACAGCCTAAATTCAAATCAAATCGTGACTTGAGTACCATCCGGGCAACCATTTGTCAACATTGAAAAATAAAATATTTGAGGCATTGATTTGTCATCTTTTCCCAATTTTCAGGCGGTTTTAAAATTATTAAATTTCTATCATTTTTACCCAGCAGAAAACTAAACATTTTCCTGCCAAATCGACCTTGAATTTTTTTTTAAAATATCAGGGAAAACCCCTATTGTATTTAAATTTGATTATGCTATAAACAGTATATTGTTTGATTTTCGGGGACACTTTTCTTTTACAGTGTTCAAAGCAATAAAAAGGGAAAAAATTAATTCAACACATTTTTATGGAGGACATGATGAAAAAGCTATTTTTATTTATTACAACAGTGTCTTTAATGCTCATTTTTAATTTATCGTCAGTTTCTGCAGAAGGAACTAATTTTTACCTTGGTGCAGGGTATGGGGCATCAGACTCAGACACAGAAATTTCTGGTTTAACAGGAACCGCTTCACTGGATGAAGAAGACAGTGGTTTTAAGCTGTTTGCCGGCTATCAATTCAATGAGTACATTGGCATTGAAATTGGATATACTGACCTTGGTGAAATAGAATTAAAGGGTAACAATGGAGACACTTTTAGTCTAGATGGGATTACTTACACATTTTCAGCAAACAGCACTACAGTGTCGGTAGAAACTTATGTTATCCCAATCAGTGCTGTCTTGTCTTTACCTTTGGAGAAAATATCAGGGCTTGATTATTTAAAATATATTACTCCTTTTGCAAAACTAGGCGGTTTCTATTGGGAGCAGGAAGCTGAAGTCGCATCAAGTGCACTCAATCGTACCTATGCAGATGAGGATGGATTTGATTTCTTTTTTGGCCTTGGATTGAGTATCAATTTTCACGAAAATTTTGCCGTTCGTGGTGAATGGGAGCGGTTTAATGGAGATGGAGATATTGATTACTTTTCAGTCAGCGCAGTTGTAAAATTTTAACAACTTTTAAAATAACCACTCCCCTGTGACGGAATTCATTCTTTTACAGGGGGTTTTTTATATTAATTAGATGAAAACTTCCGCATACTGATGTTCAGCAGTATCCCGAATCCCACCATATTTGTTACAACCGATGACCCCCCGTAAGAAACAAGTGGCAAAGGAACGCCGACAACAGGCATAAGCCCCATGACCATACCCACATTGATGAAAATCTGCCAGAAGATCATCGCTGTAATACCAAACGCCAGGATGGAACCAAACATGCTCCGGCAGGTGTATGCAATGTTCAGGCCCCAGTACAGCAGAATAAAATACAGCATTAAGAGAATACTGCACCCGACAAGGCCCCACTCCTCTGCAAGGACAGACACAATAAAATCCGTATGCTGTTCCGGTAAAAAGGATAACGCATTCTGGGTACCTTTTAAAAAGCCTTTTCCGGTGAGCATACCTGACCCAATGGCAATTTTTGATTGAATAATATGATACCCTGCGCCAAGCGGATCTCGATCTGGATTCAGGAAGGTTAAGATCCTGGATTTTTGATATTCCTTTAACGTAAACCAAACCAGGGGGACAGCTGCAAGACCGATACCTGATAATGTGTAGAAGACCCTTTTTTCAACTTTTACAAAAATCGTAATGGAAGCTGCGATTAAAAGTAAAAGCAGGCCTGTTCCAAGATCAGGCTGGTTTACGATTAAAATAAAAGGTATTGCACATAGAATCGCAGGCTTGATTAATTTCCTGAAATTCAATCCTGTCTGCGAGGCTGATGTGGAATAAACAGAT
>CAYFKW010000027.1:12685-14510 GCA_964343845.1 uncultured Desulfobacula sp.
AATTTTCATTAATTCAGAAGGCTGAATCCTTATAAATCCAAGCACGAGCCACCGACGGGACCCGCCACCCAACTGCCCGAAAAGTATCACACTGACCAAAAGCCCGACACAAAGGGTGTAAAAAAACAAGTTCAGTTTATCCCACTCTCTAAAATCAACAATTAAAGAGATCATCATTATGACAAATCCTGTTCCCATCCATATCATCTGCTTCTTGAAAAGGATGTGAACGGTTCCTGCTTCATGACCGGCAGTCAATGCACTGTAAAGAATTACAAGGCCCACCATACCAATTAAAAAAATCAATATTATGAATCCCCAGTCAAAATTCTCCACCAGGCGTCTGTCAAACATCTTTTACTCCGTTTTTATGTCTTCAATACCCAATTTCTGTGTATACTGTTTAACCAGCGCACCAGCTATGGGTGCTGCCGCGCTTGACCCATGTTCTCCATGTTCAATCATAACAGATACAGCGATAAGGGGGGCATCAGCAGGTGCATAACAAACAAACCAGGCATGATCCCTTAGAGAATAATCTAAATCTTCCGTGTCCACTTTTTCTCCTTTTTTAATGCTGAAAACCTGTGCCGTACCTGTCTTACCCGCTATTTCAACATGGTTTAAGCGAATCCCTCTTGCCGTGCCCCTTTCACTGTGAACAACCTTTAACAAGGCCTTTTTTACAAGTGCTAATGTTTCTTTGCCTGCCGGCAATCCCCCTGTAATTTCTGGTTCTATTCTTTTGATTGTCTGACCCTGACTGTCCTGTATTGTTTTCACAATTCTCGGCCTGTATAACGTGCCGCCGTTTCCGACTGCTGAAATGAATACAGCCATCTGTAAAGGGGTCACCAGATTATAGCCCTGCCCAATTGCAATGGAAAGGGTTTCTCCGCCCTGCCATGGTTCATTAAAACGTTTCTTCTTCCAGGCTGATGTCGGGATAAGGCCCTTTCGTTCATTTTCCAGGGCAATGCCTGTTTTTTTCCCCAGCCCTGATCCTTTTGCGTACTGTGCCAATGTATCAACACCAATTTTATCACCGGTCTGATAATAAAAAACATCACAGGATTGCGCAAGCCCGTCAATGATATCAACTTCTCCATGCCCGGGCTTTTTCCAGCAGCGATAGATTCTATTTCCGTATTTAAAAAATCCCGGGCAATATGCTGTCGTATTCATATCAATATGCTTCTCTTCAAGACCTGCAAATGATGTAAGAATTTTATAGGTAGATGCCGGCGGGTATTCCGCCTGGATGGCTTTGTTATTCATTGGTTTGCCCGGGTCTTCTATTAGTTTTTTCCACTTTTTGCTGCTGATACCCCCAATAAAATCATTCTGATCAAAACTGGGGCTGCTGGCCATCACCAGGACGTCTCCATTATTTGGATCAAGCGCGATAACAGTTCCGTCCTTTCCTTCGAGCATTTTTTCTGCTGTCTGCTGCAGGGCCAAATCCAACGTTAGATTTAAATCGAGCCCTGCGACGGGTTCAACTGTTTTTAAGACTTTAATTGTTCTGCCATTTGCATCAACCTCTATCTGTCTTCCGCCTCTTTTTCCCTGCAGAAATTTCTGAAAGCTTTTTTCAATACCATACCTGCCAATGGAATCGCCGGTCTTGACTTTTGGATATTTACCGCTTTTGAGTTCTTCACTGTTGACCTGACCCAGATACCCTAAAAGATGTGCAGCACTCTTCTTATAGATATAATGCCGCGTCGGTTCAATATCAATATGAATACCGGGAAGATCAAATTTATGGGATTCGATGATCGCCAGCTGGTTTCGTGATATATCACTTTTCAGCATTATCGGT
>CAYFKW010000027.1:14520-60936 GCA_964343845.1 uncultured Desulfobacula sp.
TTTCCTGCCTGTTTTATATTGTCCATAAGCTCGGAAAACGGTACTTGAATCAGTTCTGCAACCTTTTTAACTGTCTCTTCCACTCCGCCTGCATCTTCAAGCACTATTTTAAGGTTGAAAGAAGGTCTGTTGTCAACCAGCAGTTTTTTATTTCGATCAAAAATAAGGCCTCTTGATGATTTGACACTTTTCAGCCGCACTGCATTTTTTTCAGATTGAAGGCGATATTCTTCACCCTTGATAACCTGTAAATACACCAATCTTAGGAACAGAAGAGCAAAAACAAATAACACACAGATACTTGAAACTATGAGTCTTTGTTTTATCCAGTCCCTGTCTGGATTTTTATTGAACTCGGTCAACTTCGCCCTCTGTATTTTTGAACAATCTATTCAGCAATATTCCTGTGGCAAGATTCCAGCTGCGCCTTAGAAAATACAAAACCCATATACTTGGTGGAATAATTATAAACCCCCAGAAAACCTGAGCTAACATGAGACCAAAATCAAGATCTAAAACAGCATTGTCTTCAAGCCTGACAAACATCGAAAATATCAACAACCCTTGTTGAATAACCACGGACACCACACTGATAATCAGAACAAAGACGACACTGTGTTGAAACAGCAATTGCCTGACAATCTGTACAATGATGTGAATCCATAAATATGAAAATATGTGATAGCAGAATGGAACACCGGATATGCTGTCCATAATGCAACCGATAAATATAACAATAAAAACCATTGAATAGTGCGATGAAATCAGACTTAAAAAAAGTACCGCAATAATTAACAGGTCAAAGCATTGAGGAAACCAGACAAAACCCGGGAGTATGACCGTCTGCATAACGATCAGGAAAAGGGTAATAAGGATAAAAAACAATACATTCATTATTGAGTACCCATAGTATCATTCTACGGCTGCAACCGTTTTGAAATATTACCTATCATTTTTATAAACAAGGACTTCTTCTATTTTGTTAAAGTCAACACTCGTCTCAATAAGAATATCCTGGAATAACTGTGAATGGACTTTTGTTACCTTCAGAATCCTGCCGATTTTAAGTCCTTTGGGAAACACCTGATCCATGCCGGATGAAATGATCATTTCACCCTTTTTTACTTCATCTTTTCTTAATGCATAGACAAAAGAACAATTATCCTCATTATTTCCCTTTACAATACCACGGACCCTGGAATTTTGAACAAGCGCGTCCACAGCTGAATTTCTGTCTATAATCAACAGGACCCTGGAATAATTTTTTGCAACTTTAATAATCTGTCCGACAATTCCTTCTGATACCAGGACCGGGCTTCCCTTTTCCAGACCATCTTTTGCTCCTTTGTCGATCATGATGGTTTTAAACCACGGCGAAGGGTCTCTTGCTATAATTTGTGCTGCCACATATGTATCAGGAACCTGACCGGTAAAATTAACAAACTTCTTCAATCGAATATTTTCCAATTCTAATTCTTCAAACCTGTTTTTAAGTTCAATCGCTTTTCCAAGCTTTTTTTTAAGTTCAACATTCTCCTTAACAGCAAGAACTGACCTGAAATAAGTGTTCCAGACGTCTTTGGTGAAATTAATGGTTTTTGTTACTGCAAGTTGAAATGGTGAAATGATGGATATGGTGAATCTTTCAATGCCGCTGACAGGCAGAGCATCTCTGCTGCTCATGGTTATTACGGTAAAGTTGATCGCAATAAATAAAGCAACCCCAACAAAAATAAGAAGTTTGCGTGAAAACATTCAATCAGCTAATGACTACTTCTTTCAAAATATCAAGTGTGTCCAGGAATTTTCCGCAGCCAAGTGCAACAGTTGATAATGGATCATCCGTTACAACAATTGGAAGCCCACTTTTTTCTTTAAGCAGCTTGTCTAAATTTTTCAACAATGCGCCGCCGCCAGTTAGAACAATACCGGAATCAACAATATCTGCAGCCAGTTCAGGAGGTGTCTGTTCAAGTGCAATCCGTACTGTTTCAACTATTGCATCAATCTGTTCAGAAATAGCAACCCTGACTTCCTCAGAATCAATTGCAAGTATTTTTGGAATTCCAGATACCAGGTCCCTGCCCTTGACTTCAATCGTCTCAAGATTTTCAGGATCAGGATATGCATTTCCAATTGTTGTTTTAATTATTTCTGAGGTTCTCTCTCCAATTAAAAGATTATATTTACGTTTTATATGCTGACTGATGGAAGAATCCATCTTGTCTCCTGCAACTCTCAAAGATCTTGTATATACAACACCGGCAAGCGATATAACAGCGACTTCAGTTGTTCCCCCACCGATATCTACGACCATATTACACGTCGGTTCTGTAATTGGAAGCCCTGCACCGATTGCGGCTGCCATGGGTTCTTCTATTAGGAAGACTTCTCTTGCCCCGGCTGATTCAGCTGACTCTCTGACAGCTCTTTTTTCAACTTGTGTAATACCTGATGGCACTGCAATGACAATTCTTGGTCGAACCAGTGCTTTTCTATTATTATGAACTTTTCGGATAAAATGCTTCAGCATCGCTTCTGTAACTTCAAAATCTGCGATCACCCCATCCCGCATGGGTCGAATGGCAACAATATTTCCCGGCGTCCTCCCTAACATTCTTTTTGCTTCGACACCGACAGCAAGGACTTTACTTTTTGCCCGTTTATCGGTTCGAACGGCAACAACAGAAGGTTCGCTCAGAACAATCCCTTTTCCTTTTACATATACAAGTGTATTTGCAGTTCCAAGATCAATTGCCAAATCGTTTGAAAACGCACCAAGCAAAGAGTCAGTTATAAAGTTCATTTTACCTCTTTCAAGAATAATATTTGTAAATTGTTTCTAAATTAAAAAAAGATCTTATTAAACATTCTTTGCTAACAAACTTATTACATTTTTACAAGTCCAAAAAGCCTTCACATCAAATATTTTCTATTAGTTGTGTATAGACCAAATCATGTATAATCGGCCGTATTTTCTTTATCCCCTGATTTTCTCGAAACGGGTGTACTCTATTGGTTAAAAACACGATGATAACAGATGTTTCCGGATCTATCCAGAAAGACGTGCCGGTGAAACCGAGATGGCCAATAGATTTTTTTGAGAAATATGACCCTGATGAGGACCCCTTTTTTGCTGGTGTATCAAACCCTGCAACCATTTCATGATGATCTTTTCGTTTGATAAAAGCTTTAAGAATGGTGTGCTCCAAAACGATGGACGGCCGCCCCTGCAGTGCTTTTAAGATTTCTATACACAGTTTATATATGGCGTTGGCATCGCCAAACAGGCCGGCATGTCCATCAACACCACCCACTGCCCATGCATTGTCATCATCTACTTCCCCCACAAGGACCTTCTTACGCCATGGACATTTCTGGGTGGCCACCATCCTTTTCCGGACCCTGTTTTCTTTTTCATGCGCAGGACGAACCTTTAGAAAAAACAAGTCATCAATTTTCAAGGGAGAATAAATCTGCCGGGAAACAAATCGATCCAATTGTTGACCTGTCATTGTCTCGATTATCCACGACAGAATCATAAAGCCTAAATCACTATACTCCTGCTTCTCCCCAATTTTATAGTCAAGCGGTTCCTTCACGAGCAGTTGCCTGAGATGCAGTCTTGGATCATGAGAGGATTGAATTATTTTCTTATAATACTCTCGATAGGCCGGCAGCCCTGATGTATGTCTTAACAGCATATCAATGGTGATGTCTTTTTTATCTGTATGCCGGAACGCCTTTAAAACGTTTCCCAGGGTCTGGTCTAATGAAACAAGCTTAAGTTCAATCAACTTTATCATAGCCAGTGTTGTTGCCAAGGGTTTTGTCAAGGATGCCAGATCAAAAATACTGTTGTTCTGCATTTTTCTCCTGCTGTAAATATTGGCCATCCCGTAAGCTTGATGGAAAATTATTTTATTGCCCACTGCGGACAGAAGAACTGCTCCTGGAAATATTCCTTTACATATGGCATTGTTTATTTCTTTTGAAACAGGGTCTTGATGCATGGGTATCAGCTCCAGCTTATCCTGTTCAGTGCGGTGTTCATTTTGATGATATCCCCCATTTTCAATGATAAATTAACCTGACCATGCCCTGCCGCCAGGCCTGAAAGAACAGGTATATCAAATTCTTCAAATGTTTCTGAAAGAATTTCATCAATATACGCTTCGTTTTCACACGCTTCAAAAGATCCTGTGATCACACCCTGTAGTCTTTCAAAAATGCCTGCCATTTTCATTTGGGTCAGCATTCGATCAATTTTGTATGCAGGCTCACCGATATCTTCCAGGAAAAGAATCGAACCTGCAAAATCCGGCTGGAACTCCGTTCCCAGCAGGTGGGATATTGTTGCCATATTTCCTCCCATTAAAATGCCTTCACATTCACCAGGTTTAATAATTTTCGAATGTTTAATTGTAATCGGTTCAACCGGTTCCAGCAGCAGTTTAAAAAATGAATCAATGGTTTCTTCAGGGGCACTGGCAAAGGATACAACATTTGGGCCATGAATAACGCTATGGCGGGTTCTGTTAATAATCGACAATAATATGGCTGTGCTGTCAGAATACCCAATAAAGGGTTTAGGGTTCTGTTTAATCAACTCCCAATCTAGAAATTGGAGTATCCGCATCGCACCAAACCCGCCCCGGGCACAAATAATACCATTTACTTCCGGATCTGAGAAAAGACGGTTCACAACATCCGCCCTTAAGGTATCATCTCCTGCAAGGTACCTTTTTTTTTCAAAAATTTCTGAGGGCACTTTAACCTTGAAGCCTTTTTTTTCTATCACCTGGATGCCGGTGTTTAATTTCTCACTGTCAAACCGGGCTGATGGTGCACATATGCCCAACGTATCACCGAGTTTTAAAGTATTTGATCTTTTCATAGGACACTATTTGTTTTGGTTTAAATTCTTTTTCATCGCTTGCGAAATAAGTTTACAAAACTATTAGAGTGTTTGTCAAAATAACATTCCAAATGTCGTTAGTTTGCTAGACTGTTTTGCGCTATCGATTCAGCCCAGGATACAAAAGCCAACCGCTTTACGGCTGAATACGATAAACCGTTTAAAAATTTTGCACCCGGCAAAATTGGATTTGACAATGATGGCAACGCCGTTACCGCGTATTTTATTCAGACGATAAGAGAATGTTTTTATTGATAATTTCATCGTTTCGCATTACTATAAAGAAGACCTATCGAATCATCAGGTGATTTTCTATGACGAAAAACAACTATGACACCATTTTTCAAGAGATTGCAGACCCAGTTTTTATTCTGGATTCGATATCCCATAAAATTATTGACTGTAATAAAGCCATGTCGAAAAAATATGGGTATTCTCATTCTCAATTGTGCAAAATGTCATTTGGAGATCTTCTCCCAAAAGGTAAGCACGCCCAATTCACTCAAATTTTGGGCAGACAAACAGACTCTTTACCAGTCATAACACACATCTCCAAAAATGGAGAACAATTTACCGTTGAGTTGAACTCAACGCCGATACGATATAATGGCAGACAGGCGACCGTCTGCACAATCCGGGATACAACGCACCGTGTGATTGTCAATAAAGAGCTTGAAAAACAAAACCTGCTTCAAAGAGCCATGCACAGGATCTCTGAATCCTCAAGAGAATCAGATTTAAATATTCTTTTTGAAATTATTCATCAGGAAGTCAAAAAATTAATGCCTGCTGATAATTTTTACATTGCACTAATAGAAAACTATGAAAAAAGTACCTATTATTTCCCATATTATAAGGATATATATAACAAAGATGAGATAAAGCAGAATATAACGCTTGCTCTTCCTGGTACATTTACCGACTGGGTCAGCAAGAATGGCTCTCTTCTTTTGGACAAACAGTCTGTTGAACAGATAACCTCGGGAAAAATTAATATTAATATTGATGTCACAAACATCGGGGAACAATCCGCATCCTGGATGGGGGTTCAGCTTAAAGGGAAAAAGGAACACAAACTGGGTGTTATCGTGGTTCAGGATTATCACAACCCTGATGCGTATTCCGGATCAGATTTCAATTTATTAAAAATGGCTTCTGAAACAATCGGTTCAGCCATCCAGTATAATCAGGCACAACTTGACCTTGAAAAAAGCGAAAAAAAATTTCGAACCCTTGTAGAAACAGCTTCTGTCGGCATCAATGAAATAGATATTCACAAAACAATCATATATTCCAACAAGGTGTTTGCACAACTGCTGGGCTTTGATTTGGAAAAAAGTATTATCGGGAGAAATTTTAAAGAATTTACCACACCTGAAGTTTTTAAAGAGATGATCCAAAAAATCGACCAGGTACACTCAAAAGGTATCCCCGTCATGTATGAAACCCAGCTTATCTCAAAAAATGGCACGGCTTTAGATGTCATTTTCAACTGCACAACTGCTGGGCATGATACTGGGAAAGTAAACAAATTCACCATTGTTGTCACAAATATATCTGAACAAAAACAGGCCCACACGGCAAAAATTCTTGCTCAAAAGCATGCAGCAGATCAAGAAAAACATGCATTGGTAGGACAAGTAGCCGGGAAAATGGCCCATGATTTCAACAATATTCTCGGCGCCATTATGGGCAATGCAGAAATATCCCTGCTGGATTGTGAAGATAAAGGAATCAGGCAGACGTTAGAACTTATATTAGAGCAGACCATCAGGGGCAGAAACCTGACCAGAAATCTGGTTGCATTTGCCAAAGATCAGGAGCCGAAGCAGGAGTTTTTCAATATTAATGATAAAATCCACCTTGCCATCAGCCTGTTGAAAAAAGATCTTGATCTCATCAGAGTGAAAACAGATCTTGAAAAAAACATTCCCCTGCTGCTGGCTGACCCGGGCATGATTGAGCACTCTCTTATCAATTTAATTCAAAACAGCGTGCATGCGACAAGTAAAGTCGATAAGGCTGTCATCACCATAAAAACATACCACCTTGATCAGAAAATATGTATTGAGATACAGGATAACGGATGCGGAATCCCTAAAAAGCACCATGACAGTATCTATACCCCGGCCTTCACGTTAAAGGGAAGTCAGGATATCTCCGGTTCGTACAGAAAAAACATCAAAGGAACAGGCTATGGGATGTCTAACGTCAAAATGTATGTTGAAAAACATCATGGGAAAATATCGTTTGTATCTGAAAAAGACAAAGGAACCATTTTTTTAATTCAGCTTCCTATTCGGCAGGAAGGACTCACAGATGAGGAAATCATGGAGGTCCGGAAGAATGATTTGCAGACCCAAAAACACATTTTAATCGTTGAAGATGAAGCCCCTATTTCTGGAATTCAATCCAAGGTTCTTTCGCAAAAACCTTTTCACCATAAAGTGGATATCGCAGTGAACGGCCAAACCGCAATTGAATTGTTTAATAAAAACAAATACGATCTTGTAAGCTTGGATTATATTCTGCCTGGAAATCTAAATGGAATGGACATTTACCATCATATTCGGGAAAATGATAAAACCCTCCCCATCCTCTTTATTTCCGGTAACATTGAATTTATTGAGTCCATAAAAGGATTAAAACAAGACGACAGCCGAATTAATCATTTATCAAAACCCTCTACAAATAAAGATTATGCAGAAGCCATCAACGATCTGCTGACAGAAAGCTAAGGCAGATAATCTTCCCTGACCGGAGAAAACACCTCAATCGCTACGGAATCTTCGATGATCTCTGCCCAATGCTCGATATCCCCTTTTATTGACCAGGTGTCGCCTGGTTCAGCAATAAATTTTTCCCCGTCAATATGCAGTGCTATTTTCCCTGACATGAGGACACCTGTCTGTTCATGCGGATGAGAATGTTTGGGCAGCACAGCATCTTTTTTTAAATGAAATCGTGTTAAAAGACTTTTTTCTCCATAAACAAATGTTTTCATCTCAATGCCGTCAATTGGTGCTAAGAAACCATCCGGGTCATATTTTGCAAACATCATTTATCCTTTTTGCTTGTTCTTGTGAATCATTGTTTTGATGTTATTTTGACAAATTCTGCTGAAATTGCAATACTCAATTTTTTATTGCGTTATACAACAACTGGATTGAAAAAATTGAGCACACCTAAAATTCTGGCGCCTGCAGGAGATAAAAATTCCTTTTTAGCCGCTATTGCTGCAGGCGCTGATGCCATCTACTGCGGTTTAAAAATATTTTCTGCCCGCATGGAAGCAGATAATTTCAGTATAGAAGAATTATCAAGATTAACCAAACTTGCTAAATCCTATAATATTGATGTGTATGTTGCGTTTAATTCTATTATAAAAGAAACCGAGCAGGAAAAAGTCTTAAATATCCTTAATAAACTGTGTACCTTTGTAGATGTTGATGCATTGATTGTTCAGGATCTTGCCATGATATCCCTTGCCAGAACTGCTGGATTCAAAAAAGAATTTCATCTGTCTACCCTAGGCAATTTAACCTTTCCTGCCGGATTAAAATTATCAAAGCAGGTAGGATTTAAAAAAATCGTTATCCCAAGAGAATTTACCATTGATGAGATGAAACAGGTTGCCAGGGCTGTCCCAACCGGTATGGAGCTTGAAGCCTTTGTCCATGGCGCGCTTTGTTATTCTGTCTCAGGCCGGTGCTATTGGAGCTCCTGGTTTGGCGGAAAAAGCTCTCTTAGAGGAAGATGTGTCCAGCCCTGCAGACGGATGTATGAACAAAAAAGCCAGAAAAAAAGACATTTCTCATGCCTGGATTTCTCTACTGATGTGCTTTCAAAAGTATTAAAAGGAATAGACCAGATTACCACATGGAAAATAGAGGGCCGTAAAAAAAGCCCTCATTATGTCTATTACACTGTTAAAGCCTATAAACTGTTAAGAGATCAGCCAAAGAGGAAAAAAGAGGCACTGTCATATCTTGAGTATGCAATGGGAAGAGACTTCACCCATTACAATCTTTTATCCCAGCGGAAAATGAGCCCTCTGGACCACACATCAGAAACAGGATCAGGTCTTTTTGCCGGAAGAGTAAAAAACCCTGCTCAACCCTATATTCTCACAAGAGAGGCTCTTTTCCCTTCAGATCTTTTAAGAATTGGTTTTGAAGGTGACGCATTTCATGACATCCAGAAAGTAACACGTGCTGTGCCTAAAAAAGGTAAATTTTATCTTCATAAAAAATCAAAATTCAAGGTTAGAAAAGGAACCCCTGTTTATCTGATCGACAGGAGAGACAATGATCTCAGGAATGCGATAACCACACTTGACAGTGAACTTGGCAGACTTGAGAAAGTGAGTGTTCGTCCTGATCGTCGTCCAGTCAAGAAAACAAAAACGGGGTCATTTAAAAAGCCGAACATCAAGGTAACATGGATGACGCTTTCAAGAGGCGGCCATAAAGGCAGACAGAAAAACAGTGAAACCGGCATCTGGATCTCAGGAAAAGGGTATGGCATCTCACCCACTAAAAAGCACTGGTTATGGCTGGACCCTCTCCTGTTTCCTGAAGAAGAAAAAATATGTTCGGATTATATTAACCATGCGATTAAAAGAGGGGCTAAAAACTTTGTATTAAACGCCGTCTGGCAGTTGTCTTTATTTAAAAACCCGCACCTGTTGAATTTATGGGCAGGTCCTTTCTGCAATATCACCAACAGCCTGGCAGTTAATCTGTTAAAATCCCTTGGATTTTCAGGAGTAATTGTCAGCCCTGAACTGGATCAACAAACATTTTGTGCTTTACCACAAAAAAGCCAATTACCGCTTGGTGCAGTTGCCTATGGGAACTGGCCTCTGGGAATTTCAAGAATTATTTCCAAAGACCTTAAATCAAAACAGCCGTTCAGAAGTCCCAAGGGTGAGATTGCCTGGTACTCAAAATATAATAACAACTATTACATATTCCCCAACTGGGTTTTAGACCTGACCACGAAAAAGGACATTCTGCAGAAAGCAGGCTTCTCATTATTTGTCAATATTCATGAATCCATTCCCAGGGGAATTAAAATGAAACTCAGGCCGGGATTGTGGAACTGGAACCTTAAATTATTATAGTCATCACTTTCTGCCTAAGGAAGCGATACAGTGCAGTATGGTCCGGTCACAAGCAGATTGTTTGTCACCGTTGACTGAATTTTTTCCATTTTGCTGCCCAGGAGAATATCTTTAATGATACCATGCCCGTAGGCCCCTAACACAATAAGTGAATTGTGCGGTACATCATACAGCATCGTATCAAAATCAGATTTTTTATAGAAATGCCAGTGGCTGGAAAGCTGATCAACCGGATCTTTCAAACCGTTTTTGGTTGCCAGATCTTTATAATAGGATTCATCTTTATTTTCTAAAAGCGTATAAATGTCCAGGGAAAAACCAGACGCCATTGCAATCTTCAGTCCAAGTTTCAAAGCGTTTAACGCATTTTCAGATCCGCCGAAAAATACAGAAACGCTTTTCCAGGGTTTAAAGACTGGACTGGTAATCAATACAGGAAACGTCCCATGTTTAATCAGCCGTCTTACTTTAGGTCCCAAATGCCCCAAACCGATTTTAGAGGACATATCGCTGACAGATCTGGGGCAGCATAAATAATCAAAATTTGTCGATATATCAGGTAAAGAAGATGCTGTGAAATTCTTCGGTTCATAGAATTTGGGTTTAACGCCCATCTCATCAAAGATGCCTTCCGCATGGTTTTTAGCCGTTTCAGGAGACGTTAAATAGGAATGGTCCAAATCAACCTGAACGGCATCATTGGAAAAATACATTAGAAATTTATCACTTTTAGGGATATAAACGACCGGAAAAGCATTGATCGTTTTACAAAAATAAAGGGATTGAAGAAATGTTTCCCTTCCAAAAGGGGTGTTTCTGAATATATGAAGTAATTTGTAATTCATATGTATCTCCTTACCAGCATTTAAAATTCGCAAATTTATCCGTTGTTATTATCATGCTGTTATAATCAATTAGAATTTATCATTTTTTTTTCATATTTAGAAGTCATCTAAAAATAAAGATTTTGGCTTTAGTTCAAGGATGATAAAAAATTCAACCGGAGTCATATTTTTTATATGTCGAGGATTTAATTTTTTATCAGACACAGAAATCAAGTCAAAAGATTATTTTTGAGATGGTTTCTAATGGACGCTTGTCTGCATTATTAGTTCCCTGCGATACAAATCCAATATTTTTGTTTTTGAAATCATACCAACAAACCTGTCATGTTCTACGACAAGAATGCTGTCCATATTATTAATATCCATCATATCCAGAACTTCTTGTAAATCATTTTCTAAAGAAGCTGTCAACACTTCGGTATCCATGATCTGGTTTAAGAAAACCATATCATACATCCCTGGATCAAGTGCATATTTCCTGATTGCACTGATTTGAATAACGCCTTTATATTCATCTGTCTGATCTTCAATAACCGGGAAAAAATGCTGATCTGACGTTTTCAGCATATCGATAAAATCCCTGAACACCATATTTTCAGAAACAGTAACATAATCTGTCTCAATAAGTTCACGGATATTTAAATCCGATAATATCCTGGCATCTGTACCCGGTCTCAGGAACTGGCCTCTTTCAATAAGCTCTTTAAAATAAAAAGATGCAGGTTCTATGTAATGACTCACTGTAGATGAAATGGAGGAAACAATAATCAACGGCAATATGGTTTCATAACCACCCGTTATTTCAACAATGAGAAAAATCCCGGTTAACGGCGCCTGCATCACGCCGCTGACAAGTCCTGTCATGCCTAAAAGCGCATAAGCCCCTTCACTTGCACATTGAACCCATGGAAAAACAGCAGAGAGAGACTTATGAAACACAATCCCGGTAAGGCTCCCAATTACCAGGCATGGCGCAAATATACCGCCGGAACCACCTGACCCCAATGTCATCGCAGTCGCAAAAATCTTGGCAAAAACAGCCACAAAAACGAGAAATATCCCCATGGAAAAAGTCTCTGAAATCATGGATTGTATTGAATGGTATCCCTCTGCCAGAACCACCGGCATAAAGATGGCAATAATGCCGACAGAACACCCGCCAATAAGTGCTCTTGCCCATAAGGGCAGTGGCACTTTTTTGGCCACTTTTCCTGTCTGCCTCAGCATTTTTGTAAAAAATACTGAAATAAAGGCTGTCATCAAAGCAAGACACAGGCTTGGTAAAATATCTGAAAAACCGACATGAAAAGGCTGATGATTAAAAATGACCTGCTCCGGAATAATGGCCTGGCTTATTTCGGCTCCTGCCACGGCAGCAATGGCAATCGGAATGATGTTAACAAACTTCCATTCACCCAAAATGACTTCAACACTAAATACAAGGCCTGCAATGGGTGCATTAAAAATAGATGCGATTGCCCCGGCAGTACCGCACCCAACCAATGTGATTCTCTGCCTGTCATTCAACCGTAAAAATTTTGCAAGATTGGACCCGATAGCAGATCCGCTCATAACAACCGGTGCTTCAGGGCCTGCAGATCCACCACTTGATATGGTTAAAAAACTGGAAATAAGTCTTGAATAACTTGACCGAAGACGTAATAACCCCCCATATCTTGAAACAGAATAAATCACTTCAGGGACCCCGTGCCCTGCCCCTTCCCTGGCGACTTTCTCAAGATATATTGAGGACAGCATGGCACCAATACCCGGAAGCGCAAATGCCCACCAGTAATGGCGAAACGGATGAAGTAATTCAAGTACGGATTCAAGTGAAAGCCTTAATGCCACAGCGGCCAGACCGCTGCAGATTCCGGCAATTGACCCTGCAATGATCAGTAACAGCCTGTCATCCAATTGAAACAGTCGATGATAAATGGACCGGTACCAGTTTTTTATTGTAGCCATTTGGACAAATGCTCCATTTATTCAACTAAACCGGATCTGTCTTATGAAGTGCATCGATTTTTTCAATCAATTGATCAAGGTCGGGTTTTGATTCTAAAAAAGCAGTAAACTCATTGTCTTTCAAGCAAAAAGATAAAGAGGATAACAAGTGCAGATGCATCTTTAATTCTGGACACAGGATAAAGAACAAGGTTGAAACAGGTTTATTATCCAATGCATTATAATCCACAGGGTGTTTTAAAAAACAGATGCAGACAATAGGATTTTCCAAATAACTTAACTGCTCTCTGGGATGAGGAATGGCAAAGCCATTTCCAATACCTGTTGAAAGCGCATTTTCTCTTTCAATCAACCGCTCAAGAAGGTCAATTTTAAAATCCTCAGGTATTTTAACAATCTCTGCAATAGCGGCTTCTAGGACGCTTTCAACATCATTTCCTGGAATATCATAATAAACCCCACCGCTTTGAACAGCCTCAGACAGCGACAGTACAGGCTGAACTTCTTTTTTTGGTTTTTCCTTATTTAAAAGGCTCAATTTAATATTATGCTTTATGGCCCATTTCTCCAGGTCACTGGATCGAAATCGAAAATTTCTGCCCTTTTTGGAAACGGGCAGATTGCCCTGTCTTACCCAGCGTTCTATTGTGTTGGTCGCAACACCTAAATGTTTGGATAACTCAAAAACTGACAATTCCATATATTCTTTCCTTCATAATAACCGCAAAACAAAATATCTATTTTGTTATATTTACTTCAAGCACATGGGATACAATTTGGATCAAGTTTCCCGGAGAAATCCGGAGTAGATCAGATCAAGCTGGTCAAATTTTGGTCCAGGTCTTTCATAAATAATATGTGTGCACGTCATCCACCGTTATAAACTACTAAATTTATGAACTTTTTTGGTCTGTTATAGACCATACTTGCCAGAATGACAACCTTAAATATTATTCAAAGTATCTGTCGGACTTGTTTGTATAGGACAAGCGTCCTTTCTATTTTTTAAATAGAAATAATGCTGAAAGGCTGATAGTGGCCCTTACGGCTTAATCCTGATTGAGGGATATAATCCTTTACGTTCTCCTGTCCTGTATGGCTGAATCAGATTAAAGGATATGTTCTGATCATCCTGGGCATGCCCCCGGTTTTCACCCTCTTTAAACAAAGCACCGTTTGCCAGCAGGATCTGACCCAGCCTCTTGCGGAATGCTTCGATAAAAACAGATCCTTTTCCACTAAACGTCATTTTACCAATGGTCAGGCTTTCCCGTATTGCTGCAAGATCATCAATCGATATGGTCTGATTTTCAATATCATTGGCAGATCCAATATATCCCCATATTAAATGTTCATCAGGTATCCTGATGGGTACTTCAGAATCAATAATGGTGTGCGGCATTACAACACATCCTTCACCGATTTCAATTTTCGCTCTTTTTTTCCCGTTTAAAAATGAATTAAACCCGACAAAGGTATCACGCCCGATATCTGCATGAATGATTTTACCGCCATGTGCAGTAATACAATTGCCATTTAGTGTCGAATCAATAATATAAGAATTTTCCTGGGCATTGGACCCGTTACCCATCACAGCATTATTTAAAAATGCCCGTTGAGAGACAAGCACATTCTCACCTATCCTTGTTTTTCCTTGAATCACTGCATAGCGGTTCACGGCAGAAGTCGGCGGGGCTCCAATGGGCTCCAGATTCATTACATCAAATAGTTTTTCGTAATCCTGATCCCGTTCCTTAACAAAATCATAAATAATGCCCCTGGGCTGATATTTTGCATTCACACCAATGTAATTTTTTAAAATATCTTTTTTAAATTTATATTTAAACTCAAAGTTCGGATTTTTAATCCAGACGGTTCCAGCGTCAATTTTCCGATGAAAAAGCTCTCCTGCCTGGACATAGGAAAACTCTCCCACAATACAGGAATGAAGATTCATCAGGTCCACTGTAGCAAAAGGTCCTAAAAAACACCCTTCAAGGGTTGATCCATGGATATTGGCATAATGGGCTGAAATCGTATTTCGAATTCCAAATTCTTCAGGGCTCTCAGGGTTATGCGAATTGCTGTGAACAAGGGTTTTATAAAGAAGGCTGTCTCTTATGGCTATCATTTCATCTTCAACAAGAGGAATATTTGTTGCACCACGGATTTTATCCCCTTCCCTTTTTAATTCATCCCCACGAATATCACTTTTATAAATGGCAGACCGCCCCACATAACATTTTCCCAGGAAATAACTGCCGGCAATATTGGAATTTCTGAAATGAAAATATAGTGGATGGCGGGAGGTAATACCATAGAAAGCATAAAATTTTATCATTTTCTCATGTTCCAATGAATTTGTGACAAAGCTTTCAGTGTTGAAATCAAACTCAGCTAAATTTGCATTCACCCGGCTGACGATTCTGTCATTAAGCTGTTTTAACTGGCTCATTAAAAACTCCTCTATATAAATAATTCTATCCCAAATATCATAAGGAATCATTTCATACGGTTAATTGATACCATAGAACTGGATATCAGGCAATAGCCGCTGCTTTGTCTGGTGTTGAATCAGAGTAGTAGCTTTTCCTGTTCGCATATCAATACCTCAACAAAACCAAAAGGAAATTTGATACAAAAACAAGGGCTGATTATTATGTTCAAAAACAGCCCTTGTGATACAGTACTATTTAAAAAAGGTAAGCAATGCATGGAGATTGGTCAAAGGATGGGGAGGACAGCCCGGTATAAACAGATCCACAGGCAAGAGGCTGTCTAATCCTTCGGTAATTTCAGGACTTCCCAAAAAAGGACCGCCAGTAATGGTACAGCTTCCAACTGCAATAACAACTTTTGGATCGGGAACAGCCTCATACGTCTGCAATGTTGCTGTTTTCATATTTTTTGATACAGGCCCGGTAACAACAATGCCGTCAGCGTGGCGCGGTGATGCGACAAAATTGATGCCAAATCGTGCCAGGTCAAAAAACGGTGTTGCCAATACATTCAAATCTGCTTCGCATGCATTACATCCTGCAGCAGAGACCTGACGAAGCTGCAGGGAGCGGCCGAATAATTTCTTAAAATGCTGCTTTGAATGTTCAGCCAGCGCAGGAAGGTTTCCATCTGTCAATAGATCTTCTTTTGTTGCTGTGGCAATTTCAAAATCACCTGTAAACTTGACAAACGCCCCTTTTGATACCCTTTCACAAGTTCCGCAGAACACACACCGGCCCATATCAATTTTTTTCTGTTGGATATCAATAGCGTCCTGAGGGCAGGCATTTGCACATGTTTCCACCATATCGGAAGATACATTTTTTTGTATTTCCGGTCTGCCGCGATACCGTTCAAATACTGCTGGTTTTTCTTTGGGATACTTGCAGGTTCTGTATCCTTGTTCAAATCTATTTTTTAGTGTACTGAACATAAAAAAACTCTCTTTTTATTTTTATTATCAAAGATCAAATCCACAATAAGACAGATTGAAGCTTTTATTATTTAATGGAAAATCCGATATTCCCGTATCCCTTAACGCCATTGAAAGGCCATTCCAGTTGTGAAAGGACGGATCTTTAACTTTATATCGAAGTATCTTTCCATCCTGATCTGTTAAAAGTACATGCGAAACCTCTCCCCGCCATGCTTCATTGAGTGTGACGACAAAAGAGGATGCAGGAAGCGTAGAAGTGGTGTCTTCCATTGGCTGCGTTTCAATAGACGTTTTGATTAAATATTCTATGATATCGATGGATTGCAGAATTTCATCACTTCGGATTTTGGCTCTGGCATATACATCGCATGACGGTATTTTATGGTCTGGTATATCGAGTTTGCTATAATACTCTGTTGGAAAACAGCGTCTGACATCATAGGATATACCACTTGCTCTTCCAGCCGGACCCACCAATCCCAGATGCTCTGCATCCTTAGTGCTGACCCTTCCGCAGTCTTCGAAACGAGCTCTGACGGTGGATGATGAAAAAATCAGTTCAAGAACATGCTCTACCTGTGGCTTTATCTCATCCAGGCGTTCATTCATAGTTTTTCGGATATCTTCATCAAATGAAAACCTTACACCGCCAGGTCTGACCAACCCTTTTCCAAACCGGTTCCCGCACATAAGCAGAGATAAATTTAAAAAATCACCCCGCATACGACCACAGTAATTGGCTGGCGGTAAAAATGCCACATCACCGCTTAACGCACCAAGATCTCCCATATGATTGGCAATCCGCTCCAGTTCTAAAGCGATCACCCGGATAATCTGGGCACCTTTGTCCGGCTTTACATCAGTCAGCGCTTCTACTGCCTGGGCCATGCAAAGATTGTGGCCGATAGCAGTGTCGCCTGCAATGCTTTCAGCCAGAATGGGCAGTCGTTTTGCCTGTGCATTATAAAAAAGATTTTCTACAGCCCTGTGCTGGTACCCCAATTGAATTTCCAGGTTCAGCACGCGTTCACCAATGCAGTTGAACCTGAAATGACCCGGCTCTATAACACCTGCATGAACAGGCCCCACCGCCACTTCGTGGATTTCATCACCCTCGACCTGGTAATAATCATAGTTGCCTGGGATATCCTCATCATAATTATTACCAAACACATCTGCAGCATCCCGATAATTGGCATGATACCTGACCATTTTCAACCAGGGATGATTCTCAGGTTTGATACCATACTGCTCTGCAATTTCTCTTTCAAACATATGAAAAGGTTCACAGGTCCGGGTCAGTGATGGATAAGACTCCGGGGCATCACAACTGCCGACAAAAAGCGTGTCCGTTCTCAATACAGTCATCAGTTTCAAGGATGCCTCATCAGGATAGGCGAAATACTGAACAACCTTTCCCCCCTCTTTAACAATGCTAAGGGCATTTTTTTGAAACGCTTCAAAGGAAAGATGGGGTATCTTTTCCTGTGCTACTTTCTCTCCATTTTGAACTTCTAAAAAAGCGTTAGTCATTTAAGTCCTCCGCCAACAGCAGTCACTGCATCAACAATTGTCTGATATATGGTATCCGGCATAAAGAAACATAATATCAAAGATGTTAACAGTAAAATATATTGGGGCCAGACCATGCTGGCCTTTTCTGTTAATAAAATTTTATCCTTTGACTTATCTTTTTTTAAATCGTCAAAAGAAATCTTCATAACCTGGTTTGCAAATCCGGCAAAGATGAAACACATGCTCAGAAGAAAAATGCCTGCGGCTATATAGTGGCCGGTTTTAAAGGCGCCCACGATGATGAACATTTCCCCGATAAATATCCCCAATGGCGGGAACCCTGAGATGCCGGCAAAGCCGCCAAAAAAGGCAACAAACGTTTTTGGCATACGGCTGGCCATATTGCCGGTTGCTTCAATCAGCTTGTTTCCATATCCCAGTAAGATATTGCCAGAAGACAAAAACAAAGACGATTTAATCAGGCTGTGATGAATCATGCAGATCACGGCACCGTATACACCGATACCACCGATACCGGTTCCAAAAGCGATGATGCCCATATTTTCGATACTGGAATATGCAAGCATCCGCTTATATTCATTCTGTTTCAGAATAAAAGTTGCAGCCGCAAGGATGGATGCTAACCCGAAGACAATAAAAATCGTTCCGGAAAAATCTCCAAGGCCTGCTGCATACATAATTTTATTGGTTTTAAAGATACCCAGGTATGCACAATTCAGCAGCACTCCGGATAACAGTGCAGAAGCAGGGCTGGGCGCTTCACTGTGGGCATCCGGCAGCCAGGTATGCATCGGGGCAAGGCCCATTTTAGTACCATACCCAACAAGAATGAATACAAATCCTGCTTTGAGCCACATCGGATCCAAGTTTTTTGCAACCTGGGTCAATGATGAAAAAGAAAGCGGCGCGTCCACGTTGCCAACATCCATCGCAAGTGTGATAAGTACAGATCCCAAAAGTGCCATGGCAATCCCAACCGAACAGATCAGTACATATTTCCAGGTGGCTTCAAGGGAGGCTGACGATCTGTGTGTATAAATCAGCGGAGCACTGGCTATGGTTGTGGCCTCAATTGCTATCCACATGACCATAATATGGTCGGACAGAGTCACCATTGTCATGGTGGATAGGAACAGGAGCATAAACCCTGTAAAAATATTTTCTGATTGGATTTCACTCTCTTTAAGATAGGAAACCGTATAGATAGAAATCAGAAAGAACAATATGGAAATCACCAGAAGAGACAGCAGCCCTTCCGGTGTTACAGAAAAATAGCTGTCGAAAATTGCTTCTGGTCTATTTTTCCACAGGAGAAGCGATAAAATCAAATGAAGCGCTCCCGTGCCCACTAATAGTTGGCGCCCCACCGCTTTTGGAAGGAAAAAAGCAATAAGGCCTGTAATAAAAGGAGCTATAAAAACAATTTCTACCATGAAATAACACCTATTCCTTTAAAGTTCTAAGAAGTGCAGTATCAACATCATCAAACGTCTGTTTGATATTTTGAAGAATAATGGCCATAATCATCACCCCGGCAAGTACATCTAGTAAAATACCGAATTCTACTATATGACGAGCCCTGACTGAAAATGTGGTTCCCACAAGATAGATACCATTTTCCATCATAATGTATCCCAGCACCATGGCAATGGCATTTCGCCGGGCCATCAACAAAAACATTCCTGTTACTAAAAGCGCAATAGCTGCAGGTAACAACAGTTTATAATCGCTTACCGTAGGAATGTTTAACTGCCTGCTGATATACGTTACCGCCACAATGAGCCCAAGGCCGCAAAGAATGGAGGCATGGTATCCGATAATCGGTTCTACCTCTCTTCTGATCGCCACCCTTTTAATGACCACGTATATGCTCAATGGAATGATAATACCCCTGATCGCTAAAGTAACAAACGTAAATATTATTCCTCCGGCTGCCATATCGTGACCGACAAACAAAGGGACTATTGAGGCCACAATACCCTGAAAACCTACAACCATAATAAGTACAGGAAGCCTGCTTGCGCCAAAAGAAAAAAGGACTGAAAGCAGCACAAGCGATAAAATTGTATCAACTGGTTCTAATATCATTTGATAAACTCCAATGTAATAATGGTTGCAAAAAAGGCCAATGCAAAGGATGTCAGGACAAACTGAGGTACTTTATCCATCCTGTACCTGGCAATGACTGATTCTGTTATCCCGACAGCGATGTATACAATAAACAGACCGATGATAAAGATCCCCACTCCGGGAATGCCTAAATCAAAAGGTAGAATCAATCTTGATATAATAGTTGAATAAAAAAACAGCTTGCAGAAAGACCCCAGTTCGATGAGTCCGAAATCAGGGCCGCTGTGATCTAGCACCATAACTTCATGGATCATGGTTAATTCAAGATGTGTTGCAGGATCGTCAACCGGTACCCTTGAATTTTCAGTCAACAGAATAATAAACAAGGCAATAACTACAAATAAGAGAGGTGCACCGGTCGCCCGCCATAATTCAATAGTCTGATCACCTGTAAAATAGGCAGATAGTTGGAGTTCACCTGTTAATCTAAAGAAAAGAATCAAAATCATAAATGTTGTTGCTTCACAGATAATAGGAAAATATGCTTCTCTTGCCGCCCCCATCCCCTCAAATGGAGATGCAGTATCCATTGCAGCTGCAATGGTAAAAAAACGGCCAAGCCCCATCAGGTATAAAAGAAAAATAATATCCCCCTTAAATGAAAAAATAGGAGCATATCCTGCAATCGGTAAAAACATGAGCACTGTTACAGCAGAACATAATGAAATAATCGGTCCAAGTCTAAAAACAGTAGTTGTACTGTTGCTGTAAACAGATCCCTTTTTAAAAAGTTTAATCAAGGTGTAATAATTAATTAATAAAGGGGGGCCCTTTTTCCCTCCGAAAAATGCCTTAACTTTTAGGATTACCGCTGAAAAAAACGGCGCTGTTAGAATTGCAAGAAACCAGAGTATGATGGATTCAATCATGAAATCTTCCCACTTAATAATTTAAATAAAAAATAACAATAACACGATAGCCAACAAAATATACCCGATATACAGATGGATATCGCCATGTTGAATCCATCTTAATTTATCGAAGAAAAACAGTATTGGTCGAACAATTACTGTCCCCATGTGAAGTTCTGCAATATCATTTACAGTACTTTTATAATATGTTTCCTCAGGGAATCGTCCTGATATTTTTGGATGGTCTTCGGCCAGAGGTGCGGCAGGCCTGAAAAAATCAAGTATAAATGAGGCATAAGAAGACCCTGTATACTGCATCTTAACTGTAGGCTGTGTAAAACCGCATCCCCAGGTTCCTGATTTGCCTACAGTTTTGCCCATATAAAAGAAATAACGAATAACGATAATTAGCGAAAAGACAGCAAGAAAAATCCCAGCAGATAATGTAATATTTGATGTCATCTGCTCGAAAGGGGCTAAAGAGATGCTGTCAAAACCGAATCCCAAAGAAGAAACCGCGCTAACAGGGATACAGAGAACAGCGTTTGGGTACACCCCGATACCGATACATGCAGCCGCCAGAATAACCATGGCAACTTTCATGGTCAACCCGTGTTCGTCAACACCGACTGCCGCCTTCGTTCTGGGTTCTCCCTGAAAGGCTATTCCAATAACTTTGGTAAAACAGGCCAGTGCCAGGCCACCAATAACTGCCAGGCTGACAATGCCAAAAACGCTTAGCACAAAAGCTGAAGTATCAAGCGTAATCCCTTTAAAGGCTCCGATATATATAAAAAATTCTCCTACGAATCCATTGAAAGGGGGAAGCCCGCATATGGCTAAAGATCCAAGGATAACTGCTACGCCTGTAACCTTCATGTGTTTTAGCAATCCTCCCAGGGCATCAATGGAGCGTGTTCCTGTTTTATGAAGAACCATTCCTGCGCCCATAAACAAAAGAGATTTAAAAATAGAATGGTTGAGGATATGAAGGAATGCACCTGTAAATCCAAGGGCCGCCATTACCGGAACTTCAGACGAAAGGCCTATCATCCCGATGCCCAGTCCTATCAAGATAATACCAATATTTTCAACTGGAATATGCCAGTAATTTCTTTAAATCGCTCTGCCCTAAAGCGTAAACGATTCCCATTATTCCTGAAAGCACACCGCCGATAAGTACTATTGTTCCAAAAATGGGGGTATGAAAATCCAGCAGCGTATATATTTTCAGGATACCATAAATACCTGTTTTGATCATAACGCCTGACATAACAGCAGAAATATGGCTTGGTGCAGCAGGATGTGCATGGGGCAGCCAGACATGGAAAGGGAACACACCGGCTTTGGACCCGAAACCAATAAAAGAAAAAATAAATATTAAAATTTTTACAGACTCAGGAATCGCTTCCATAATACCAAAATCAAAGCTGCCGGTGTAGCCGTATATTAATCCAAACGCTGCAAATATGAACATAGCGCCGACATGAGAAAAAACAAAATATAAGAATCCTGCTTTTCTATTCTCTTTGGAATGATGATTGTAAATAACCAGAAAAAAGGAGGACAAAGACATAATCTCCCAGGACAGCATGAACGTGATAATATTTGCAGCAGTCACAACCAGTGCCATTGAAATGATCAGGAGGCTGTAAAAAAAATAGTTGGCTGTAATTTTTACCGGAGAGTCCTCATGTTCCATATAATGGAAACTGTAGATCGTTGCCAGCAGGGAAATTATAAAAATAGCGGAAAGGAAAAAGGCGGAAAGTCCATCAATCTGAAAACTCAGGGAAAAAACATTTAAAAACTTAAAAGCGGCAGCTTCGCTGACAGATTGCATAAGTTTGCTCACAGCATCAATGGCTCCCCATAAACACCCGAAACTGATCGATATAACTGCGATGGTCTTTGCCAGTTTAAGCTGCTGCGTTAAAACAAGGGATAAAACCCCTCCAAGTAAAATTATCAGTATTGATATTAAAAATTGATCCATAAATTCCCCAATCTTTTTATCTTTGTTTCCATATTTATCCACATGAAGTCAATTTGTCTTAAGGTAGAACTCACCTTTTGTCAAGGGAGGGATAAGAAAGATAAAAAAAATTTGAAGAATTCTTAAATTGCAGGCTGGACCTTATTTTTAACCAGGATTACAGGTTAATGTCTGTAGACAATGGGGTGATCATCAGGATCAATATCAATACCTACTGTGTCTCCTGTCTTGAACCCAAGATGCAGAAATTCCTTTATCACTTTGTCGTGACGTTCAACATTCCAATAAGCTGACCAGATAGGATTCCTGACAGAATCGATTCCATACGCGTCGTGGCTGCACAGGTTAATTCTGAATTTATTTTTTGCAATGAGGGTATCTGCCTCAGACAGGAAGATATCGATTTTGTACAGATGATTATGCAGTGCTTTTGAAAGTATTTTCTGGAGTTCCGGGGTGTCATCCAGGTAATGGTTGGCAATCTGATAAAGCCCGCTTGAATCCATAATGGAAAAGCCTAAGACAGCAAACCGCTGGTGCATAAGGGCAAAAGACATCAACTCTTTCTCATACTCATCGATATAGGCGATAATGTCCCCGATATCAGCTACAGCTTTTTCATTGCCTTGTACCAGGTCCTCGCACATGCTGATAATGTTGATATAAAAGGCTTTATTATCCATGACATACACAGGCCTTTCCCGATAGTTTCTGCGCTTTCTTATACGGCGGATGCCATCGAGTTTAATCGACCGCTGGCTTTCTTCTTCTTCCAGGGTTTCTATATTGGAAATATCCTTGGCCTGTACAACATAAATCTCACCTTCTGTGGAGACAATATATTCAATTTCACATCTGAATCCGAGCGTCTTCTGAATTTTTTTTGACAGCTCCAACAGCCGCCTGTCATGGGGGACGCTGGTTATGTGAGGTTCACTTTGAAGTTTTTGAGAGCGGTCCCTGCAGTATCCGAATTCCCAGCGATTGCCGATCATTTTGGCCATGACGCTTGAGCCGTCAACAAACGGCATAACAATGACCCCCATTTTATCGAAATCAATTTCAGGCGCATTGTAAAATACCTGCTGCCGCTTAATAGATAAATTTTTTGATGTCCTGGCAAGCTTGATCATCTTATTACGGGCATATTTAATTCCGCCAAAATCAGCATATGTCTCAAGAGAATCAAAAGTACCGCCCTTGAACGCTGATTCAAGGGGATGGGCGCTTCTGGCAATTACTTTATAGCTTTCTTTATGAAGATCCAGGAACTTCTCAAGATCGGCAATGGTTTCTTTTTTAAAATGATGCGCTGGTACGAAAATAAAATCAGGGACTTTAAACCCATTCATTTTCAGTTTCTTCAGAAGACTTGCTTTCTCAGGTAAATTGTATCCCATGTTTGGCCTTGACTTTTATATCAGATTCTCATAGTTTAAAAAACCGACTGATCAATCGGTTGGGTAAAGACTTATTTTTAGGTACCATATGTCCAAAAGAAAAGCAATACTTGCCGCCGCTACCAAACTATATTCACGAAATGGATTCAAGGAAACATCCATGTCTGAATTGTCCCGGGCAACCGGTGTTGCCGGCGGAACGATTTTTCATCATTTTAAAAACAAAGAAGATCTTTTTTTAAATATCCTCAAACAGGTAAAAGAATCCATTTTAGACGCTTTAAGACGGCATAAAAAGGAGCAGAACTATGAAACCGGCCTGGAAATGGTGGAAGGTGTCATTACGTATTACCTGCATCTGGCCGGTGTGATGGCGGATCAGTTCCTGCTGCTGCACCGTCATTATCCGTATCAGATGGCTGAATCAAATTCTGTCTGCCGTTCCTATCTTGAATCAATCTATACCTGCCTTCTGGATAATTTCGAAGAAGGTATAGCCAAAGGGATTAAAGATGGTTCTGTTCGGACACTGTCACCGCGCAATACCGCCATGGTTTTGTTTGCGATGGTGGATGGCGTTGCCCGGTTAAACACCTATAATTTGTACCATGCAAGCTCTTTGTATCAAGATATTATGTCATCATGCCACCAACTGCTGGCAAACAACGATCAACTTCATTTAAAGGAGTTATAAATTGTCTCTCACGACTCTATTCAGCGGCATCTTCTGTAATGATGAGGCAGTTTCACACGAGGTTGTGGCTAAAACAGGACATCATCTCATCACTGATAATATGGTCATTGAAACTGCATCTGAATTGTCTGGCATACCCAAAAATAAAATAAAAAAATCTTTTTCTGCTGAAACGTCAATATTCAACCAGTTCACCCATGAAAAAGAGAGATCCATTGCATATTTAAAACTTTCACTCGCGCGAATAATGGAGCAAGAGAATCTCCTGATTTCCGGAAACACAGGCCTGCTGATTCCAAGAGATATCGACCATGTGCTGAGGGTCTGTCTGGTGGCCAATACTGAATTCAGATTGTCACTGGCAAAAAAGGAATCCCAGTTTTCAAGACAGGATGCAGCAAAGGTCATTCGTCTCCAGGATCAGGACAGAGGGGCCTGGACAAAGATGTTGTTCTCAGTTGAAGATCCCTGGGACACCTCTTTATATGACATTATGCTGCCCATGGACAAAACAGGCGTAACATCAGCAGGAACCCTTATCATAGAAAACATGACCAACGAGGCCATTAAGCCAACCGTATCATCTACAATAGCTCAGGACAATTTTCTGCTCGCATCAACCATTGAGGTGGCATTGATTAATTCAGGGCACAATGTTGCCGTAACAGCGGACCAGGGCAATATTCTTCTCACTGTCAACAAGCAGGTTTTGATGCTCAACAGGCTTGAAGAGGAATTAAAAGATATCACAGCCGGCATTCCAGGGGTTAAATCGATTGAGGTATCTTTGACTTCCCCGGACACATCTCATGAAATATATTGGAAGCAGAACAGGGAAATGCCGTCAAAAGTATTGCTGGTAGATGATGAAAGAGAATTTGTACAAACACTTTCTGAACGCTTGCAGATAAGGGATATGGGCTCAGCCATTGCCTTTGACGGCCAGTCCGCTCTTGACATGGTTCAAAAAGACGAACCTGAGGTCATGATTATTGATTTAAAAATGCCGGGCATTGACGGTATTGAAGTTCTAAGAAAAGTTAAAAAAACACAACCGGAGATAGAGGTAATTGTACTGACGGGACATGGCTCTGAACAAGACAGGAAGACATGCCTGGATTTAGGCGCCTTTGCCTACATGCAGAAGCCGGTAGATATCGCCCTGTTAAGCGAGACATTAAAAAAAGCGCATGAAAAAATCAGGTCAACCAGTTAAGGATAGACACCAACATATGATGACGCCACAGCCTGTGATATGAAACGATTCCAAAAATTCAAACCAGCATTCTGGGATTACCAGAACCTGACCGGCAGCCATCCAAACAGCGGCATTAATTTTCAGCGCAAATGGAAACTCATTGTTTTGTTTACTTCCTTTATGGCGCTCTTACCGCTTATCGTCATGACACTTGTTGATTTCAACCTCACAAGACGGGTCATCAGGGATGAGGTCAAGAACAGCATGATCACAATTTTAAAGTCTGCTGCACTGACCATTTCGTTTTCATCGGACCGTGAAAAATCAGCGCTTGACTACATTCAGCAATTGGATCCGGACACATACAGTGACACCTTTTTAATGGATAGCAATGGTATTCTGGTTACGGCTTCAGCGCATTACGGCCCACCTGGCACAGAGGTAAAGTTTATCCGTGACCAGCTAACAGATGGATCCGGGATTGTTGAAGATATCACACCTTTTAAAAAAAAGGTGCTTGCAGGCGTTTCTAAAATTCCTGGAACTTCCTTTTTTATTGTGCTTGTAAAAAGCGAAAACCAGATTACAGACCTGTGGTTTAAACCCCGGCTGAAGCTGATTGGGTACCTGATTGTCAGCATCGTTATCATACTGTTATCTATCCTGGGTATGGCAACCTTTCTTGTTGGCCGGATTCATAAAGCAGACGAAAGAAGGGGAGAAGCCCTTCATCATGCTGAGTATACAAATAAGCTTGCCTCTATCGGCCGACTGGCTTCAGGGGTTGCCCATGAGATAAATAATCCGCTGGCCATCATTAATCAGAAAACAGGTTTGATCCTGGATCTGTTTGAATTAAATAAAAATAATGACCCTGAAGGAAGGCTTGAACAACTGGCAAATGATGTGCTGGATTCTGTCAACCGATGCGGTACCATTACCCGGCGGCTGCTGGATTTTGCCAGACATTTGGAATCCAGTATCGAAACAGTGGATATCAATGAAGTCCTTGCACAGGTAACAGGTTTTCTTGAAAAGGAAGCTGAACGAAGAGGCATCGCCATATCGGTTGAGAGTAAAGGAGAAACGCAACTCTTTGAATGTGATAAAGGCAGCCTTCAGCGGATTTTTTTAAACCTGGTGGATAATGCCCTGGATGCAATGGAAGAAGGCGGTAAACTTGACATCACTATTGATTTCGAAAAAAACAAACAGGTGGTGATCACTGTAGCCGATAATGGACGCGGCATATCAGATGAAGATATCAATAAAATTTTTGAACCGTTTTACTCGACCAAAAACAAGCATTGGGGCGCGGGTCTTGGATTGTCTATAACCTTTGGACTTGTGAAAGAAATCAACGGGGATATCAGGGTTAAAAGCCGTGTTGGAGAGGGAACCTGCTTTACCATAACATTGCCGATTAACAACAAATATAATATTAAGACTCAACCAGAATGATGGGAAAAGACTATCCTTTGATAAGAAGCGGTTTGAAATTTTTTGGCAGGATGTCTGCCTCTTCAACACATGAAATAAAAAACACGATTGCGATTATTAATGAAAATGCGGGCTTGCTGGGAGATCTGGCAGCAATATCGGAAACAGGAAAGCCGCTTTCATCAGAAAAAGTAAAACAGATCTCAGCCAGGATAATGGAGCAGGTTGAACGCACAGATAAAATTGTAAAAAGATTAAACCGGTTTTCACACAGTGTTGACAACGCTTTGGAACGTGCTGATATTGAGACTGTAGTTCGTTTTACAATAGCCCTGGCATCACGGCTCATCCAGATGAAAGGGGTTGATGTTGACATAATTTCAGCACCGTTCCCGCTGAGGATTGAGACCAGTTTGCTTTTTTTAAAAAACTTGATCTGGAGAGCAGTTGAAAGCGCTCTAACGTTGGTTGAAAATAAAAAAAAAGTGACAATTTCATTTGCTGCCGATGATAAAAACACTTTGATCTGGTTTACTTTTGATGTAATAAATAAAAAAGAGATAGACAAGCTGTTCAGATCTAAAGAGGACGAAGCGTTGATTGATTATCTGCAGGTGAATGTAAAGAAAGATATGGAAAGAAATCGCTTTGGCCTGGTGTGGACTAAACCTTGAATACTGTTATTAAACTTAACACATATTAAATTATCAACCCCATAAGGAGAAAAACAATGTCAGAGAAAGTGTTGCTTGTAGATGATGAAAAAGAATTCCTGGAAATAATGGCCGAACGAATGACTGCCAAAGGTATGGAAGTCACAACCGCTCGGTCTGCTGACCAGGCGCTGTCCTTGATCGAAAAAGAAACATTTGATGCCATTATAATGGATTTTCAAATGCCTGAAATGGACGGAATGGAAGCCTTGAAATCTATCAAGAACAACAAACCTGAACTTCAAATCATTCTATTAACAGGGTACGCTACAGTTGAAAAAACAGTAGAAGCCATGAAGATTGGTGCTACGGATCTGCTCGAAAAACCAGCTGATCTTGAAACCCTTGCAACCAAAATCAAACAGGCAAAAACAGAAAAAATGCTTTTAGTTGAAAAACAGACTGAAGAGAAAATAAAAGATATTTTACAGCGGTACAGCGGGTAATTCTTTTCTGGTCACAGAGGCAACCCTTATTACGGTTGAAACAAGGGTTGTTACCCCATTTGTCTCATATCTGAACAAATGGGGTAACAACCCTTGAAAAAGCCAATTTTCATCCCCGCCCTCCTCACCCAATAGTGTCACATTGATCCAGGGTCAAATTCCAGGAAAATTCTTCATCTGATTCATATTCATCTGCGAATAGTTTTTACTCATTTTACCAGTCTTTTCTTGACAAAAAGTCATGTCTTATTTTATCTAAAACAAATTTTATGAATTTAAAGGGTCGATATAACCCTATGGAAAATTATATTAACTTTAGGAGAATAAAATAGATATGACTACTAATGCTGAAGCCGTAACCGGCTCCAAATTTGATTGGAAACGCGTCCTGTTCATGTTGATAGGCGTGACACTTTTTCTTGTTGTTAACTTTTGCCCTCCCTGGCCTGATGCCGTTGATCCAACCGGCAAACATTTTGTATTGAGCCAGCAGGCCAAAGGGGCCATTGCTGTTTTTCTTCTGGGCGGAACCTGGTGGGTGTTTGAGGTCGTTCCCATTGGGGTGACCAGTCTTTTTATGGGAATATTGCAGGCAGTCTTCTTGATCCGGCCGGCCAAAACAGCTTTTCAACAGATGTTTGATCCTTCTGTTGTGTTTATTTTTGCTTCCCTGGTCATTGGTATTGTTTTTACCAAAACAGGTTTAACACGACGGCTTGCATATAAAATGCTTGCGATTGTGGGAGAAAAAACCAGTATGATTTATCTGGGATGTTTTGTGGTTACCTCCGCCTTGACCCACATCATGGCGCACACAGCAGTTGCTGCCACCATGTTCCCTCTCCTGATTACGGTATATGGTCTTTACAGCGATGATCCAGATACACCGACAAGGTTTGGTAAAGGACTTTTCATTGGTATGGCTTATGTTGCCGGGGCCGGAAGTATTGTTACGCTTCTCGGTGCAGCTCGCGGGGCTGTTGCCTTAGGCTTTTATAAAGAACTGGTTGGTGCGGACATCACTTTTTTCCAGCTGGCGTATTACATGTTCCCTATTGGATGGATTATGACCTTTGCGTTATGGGGATTTTTCATGATCTTTTTCAAACCTGAACAAAGAACGATTCCCGGATTGAGAGAAAAGGCAAAAAAGCTGAGTGCTGCCATGGGACCTATAACAAAAAATGAAATCATCGCTGCTTCGATTATTTTCGGATGTATCTTTCTGATGTCCATACGCCCCTATGTTGCGATACTGAAACCGATAGACAAATCTGCCATTATCCTGACATCCACCGTACTATTCTTTGTTATTAAAATTCTTAATATTAAAGACCTTGAATCTATCCCCTGGAACATTATCTTATTGTTTGGCGGTGCCATGAGTATCGGGTTCTGCCTTTGGGAAACAGGCGCTGCTGAATGGATCGCCATTAACTGGCTGAGCATGTTCAAGGAATCCAACTGGTTTGTCTTTGTCATGAGTGTATCGTTCCTTGTCATGCTCCTGACCAATTTTATCATGAATGTGGCAGCCATTGCGATTGTTCTGCCTGTTGCACTGGTCATTGGACCGTATCTGGGGGTTGGACCCGATGTCATCACATTTTCAGCTCTTGTTGTAGCGGGTATGCCCTTTCTGCTGCTGGTGGGTGCAGCACCAAATGCCATTGCCTATGACTCAAAGCAATTCACGACGGGTGAGTTCTTTGGATATGGGATCCCGGCCAGCGTTATACTGATGATTGTAACCGGTATTGCGGTATACATCATCTGGCCGATCATGGGTATGGATATCATGGTCAAATAAACATTATTAAGGATGAACCGATATGAAAGATAAAAAAGTAAAAGAAGTAATGATCCCCCTGTCAGATTATGCAACCGTTTCTGAAGATGGTACATTTGTTGATGCCATCAGGATATTAAAAGACGCACTGAAAGATACAAAACATATCCGTAAACACAGGGCATTATTGGTCTACGATAAAAATAACAGCATCATTGGAAAAGTAAGCTTTCGTTGTTTTTTTAAGGCACTTGAACCTAAATATTGCCAGTTTGAACACTCAGACGATGCTGGAAGCGTTGGATTGTCACGCTTTGGTTTCAGCGATGATTTTATAAATTCCCTGGTTGAAAGCTTCTGTTTATGGGATGAAACCTTGGAAAACCTTGTTAAAAGCTCATCTAAAATGAAGATCAAAGATATTATGTATACCCCTTCAAACAGTGAGTATGTAGACATGGATGCGCCTGTTGCAGAGGCTGTACATCAATTTATCCTTGGATGCCACCAATCTTTGCTTGTCACTAAAAATGATGAAGTGGTGGGTGTTATAAGACTTGCGGATCTATTTGATCTGGTATGTGATATCGTAGATTAGCCTGTAAAAAAACATAAAGCCGGTTGCCAGGATGCATTGTCTTTACAACCGGCTTCTTTTGTGAACTACAGTTTAAACACCAGAAAAACACAAAAAAGAATCAGGATAATAAATACACCATGACGGATGGTTAAGGGGGTTAAACGCGAAGCAATCTTCGGGTTTTTAATCATTTGGATAGCACCATCGGTCCTCTTCATGACAGCATGATCAAGCGATGCACCAAATGCAGGGAGAGCGCTTTTACAAACCCTCATCAGTTTTCCACCCAGCATTCGGGCCGGCCAGTCCGTATCCAGTACATAAGAGGGATGACCTTTTACAAGTTTCCGTAACAGCCAGAATCCCAGAAAGGAAAAAATAAACAATTGCGTAATTGAAAAAACGCGTGTGACTGTGAACGGAACATATGCCACAGGAAACGGCAGCATGTCATACAATATTTTTGGATAAACCCCTAAAAAGACACACAGGAATGCAAGGATACCCATTCCAACCAGCATGTGTTTGGGCGTATTAAAGGCAGAGTCTTTTAATTTCGCCCTGATGTCAGGAGGAGGCTCTTCGCGGCCCTGAAGCCACATATTCCATGGTAGTTTAAGCCCGGTATGCAGAAACGTCCCCACCGTTGCTCCTTCCAGCAGCAGGTATATAGCGGAATTGTGTATTAATTCAGCCGCTTCAATGGTCATGGCCTTACTGATAAAGCCATTGAATAACGGGAACCCGGAAATGGAAAAACCACCGATCATATACAGCCAGAACGCAACGGGCATGTATTTATACAGTCCGCCCAGCCTGTTGAACTTGGCTGTACCGGCAACCACCAGGACACATCCTGCTCCCATGTACAGCAGCGCATTATAAATAATATGGCACAGGGCATGCGATGCTGCACCGTTTACCCCCATGTGTGTTCCCATACCCACACCGGCAACCATATACCCGATCTGAGATATGATATGATAAGAGCACAGTCTTCGGCCATCGTTTTCAAGAACTGCCAGAAACAGTGCAAACACGGCCTGGATTGCCCCCATCCACATCAGCAGCGGCACACCTGAAAAAGTGAGAATAAGGCAATAAATAGCTGTTTTGGTGGTAAAGGCGGTCATATAGACTGAACCACTGGGGCTTGCCTCGGAATAGGTATCAGACAGCCATGAATGAAAAGGGGTTGTGGCTGAATTGATGACAAACCCAAGGAGCATGAGATGGGATCCCAGGTATTCTCTTCCCCACCCCCAGGGCATATGCGTCAATTCAATTGAGCCTGTCTGATGAAGATGAATTAAAACACCTGCCAGAATACATAATCCGCTGACATGATGCCAGATGATATAACGGAATGCAGCGCCTCTTGATTTTTTTGTCCCTCGAAACAACAGGAGAAAGAATGGCGCCCATGACATGATTTCAAGACTGAAAAAAAGTGTAAACAGATCTCCTGAGAAAACAGCACCCAGTGCGCTGCCAACGTAGATCATTGCAACCACATGTTCCCAGTCATTCTTTACTTCCAGGGCATAAATATTCATGCAGAATGCCGCTGTCACATAAACAAACCCGAACAAAATGCTCAATTTGTTGATACGGCCGATATCAAGGGTATATTGAAGAAATTGAATATTCCATTTATGCAGTGATTCCGGCCATGCAGGGATGTCTCCGAACACCCCCATATTCGTCAGCAGTAGAATCGTCAGTCCTGCCAGCGGCAGCGACAGGAAATAGGCCTGTTTTATCCTTTTCCACGGGATAAACGGTATCAAAAAACCACCCAGAAGGATGACCAGGCCTGGATGAATCCAGCTGTTCAATTTGAGTCCTCTTCTCTTTTTTGATAATAGTCTTCATCAACAACAATAAAAAACCCCATTCCTTTGGCGATCAGTATCAGCAGCATGCAGCCGAGTAATCCGAAAATGGCAAAAAACTGCGGAATGTGCTGAAACGAAAAATGATAGTGAAATTCATGCGTATACAACCAGTAAAAATCCAGGATCAGGCTCACGATCAGGCAGATGTAATAAAGCCGCCAGAACATTTTTTTTGGATATTTTCGCAAATTGATCATGATCACAACCCTCCGAATATATTTTTTACAGCCAATGTTGCCAATTCATAAATTCTAAACATATTTGGGAACAAACAAAACAGAACAGAACAGGCAGCTGTAACCGCCAATGGTACAACCATAAATATATGCAGCAACTCCCTGGTTTCGTATTTTTTTATAGGTTCTGTGGTAAGTGTCACTTTGGGTTCTTCATCATTGATAACATGAGACAGGGGGATTTTTGCAAAAAATGCATCCCGTATCACTGGGAAAAAATAAACAACATCCAAAAGTGATCCCACACAGATAACCAGCAGAAGAATAAGCCGGCTGGATTCAATCGCACCTGCTGCAATGTGCCATTTACTGATAAATCCTGCTAACGGAGGCGCCCCGCACATCCCAAAAGCACCGATAACAAAGGCTGTAAAAGTGATCGGCATTTTTCTTCCCAGGCCGTCCAGATCCTTGATCTCTTTTACACCTGCTATGGCAGCGACAGCACCGGCGCATAAAAACAAGGTGATCTTCATAAACCCGTGAAACGGTATATGAAGGATGGCACCGGTTACAGACATGGGGCTTAAAAGGGCCACACCGAGAAGAATAAAAGACAGCTGGTTTATGGTGGAATACGCAAGCAGTCTTTTTAAATTTTTTTGTCCAATAGCATAAAAATTAGCAATAATAATGGTGACCGCGGCAATGATCGCCAATGCAGTACCTAACCCCAGAACTTGTGACAATTCAATCCCATAAACATGGCAGACGATCCTGATGATGCCAAAAACACCTGCTTTGACCACGGCAACGGCATGTAGTAAAGCGCTTACAGGTGTAGGGGCAACCATTGCACTGGGCAGCCATGAATGCAATGGCATCCAGGCGGCTTTTGCAAATCCGACCAGGAAGAAAAAGAAAAGAACCTGCAAATAAATTTTGGGTGTATCATCAATGACCGTGGTGAAAATACCCTGGTAACTGAACGTTGTTGTTCCCGTTAAATAGTAGGTCGCCAATATGGCAAAGAGAAAAAAAACGCTGCCGCCGAGCAGATATGCCAGATACTTGTGACCGGCAGATCTGGCTTCAGAGGATTCTTCATGGGCAACCAGAGGGTATGTTGAAATAGTCAGTATTTCGTAAAAAATAAAAAGGGTAACCAGATTTGCAGCAAAGGCGATTCCAATGGCACTGGCAAGGGCCAGGGCAAATGAAAAATAGAATCGAGTCTGGGCGTGTTCTTTTAATGTCCGCATATATCCAATGGAATAAATGGACACCAGAATCCACAGGCAGGATGATGTTGTGGCGAAAACAAGCCCGAGGGCATCGACTTTCAGGGCAAAATCAATGCCTGGAAAAAGCGTGAATCCAGTATATAAAATCGGTCCATTTTCTATCACAACAGGCGACATGGACAACACAGTTAAGCAAAGCAGCAGGCTGCCCATAAGCGTTCCGCTTTCTCTTACATTCGGTCTTTTCCCTGTCGCAACAATGAACAGCGCCACAAGGATGGGCAGCAGTACTGCAAAAAAGGGCCGGAAACTTATGGGTAATATGTGTGTCATCCTTTTTTTGTCCGTTTACACAATAATCGTAAACCGAAGCACCTCATTGATTATAAATTGATTAAAAATGCCAATGAATAAAATCACCATTGCCACCAGTATTGAAGGCGCCAGCATTATCAGGGGAGCCTCACCTTCAGGGGACCCGGCCAGGGGAATTGAGTTGTCAGAAATTCCATGAGAATGAATAAAGATTGCTTTATCAAAAATTCTGAAAAACAGGGCAATATTAATAAGGGTACAGATCAGAAGCGCTGCTACAAATCCCCATTGATTGGCCTGGATACCACCCAGCAGCAGATACCATTTGCTGAAAAATCCACATGTTGGGGGCACACCAATAACTGCCAGAGCGCCCACGGTAAAAACAGCTGCTGTGACCGGCATACTTTTGAAAATTCCCTTGAAATCGTCAATATGGTGCCCGCCTTTTCGATACATGATCTGTCCTGCGGCTAAAAACAGGCAGGCCATCATCACTGCGTCATTTATGATATGGAACACGGCACCCTTCAGGGCCATCGTATTTGCCACACCTATCCCGCCAATAATATATCCGATTTCAGCAACGATGATATAAGAAAGCATGCGTTTGAAATTTCTTTGTGACAACGCCATTACAGCGCCAAACAAAATTGCAGTCGTTCCCATCCAGACCATGATGTCCGTCACATTCAGCAATGTGATGGAAAATTCAGGCTGAAAAACTGTAAACATAATTCGAATGATAACATATGCCATCACCTTGGTCATTAAAGGTGCAACCACAGTGCTCACTGCCGAAGGGGCATATGTATAGGCATCAGGTAACCAGATATGCATGGGGAAAAGGGCTGTTTTGCTTGCCATTCCAATTAAAATAAATGCAAATCCAAGCAGTATCGTCTTTGAATGGTAAAGCGCAGGAAGAAGCTGTGATAAATCACCCATATTCAATGTACCTGTGGCAATATACAGGTACCCTACGCCCATCAGGTAAAAACAGGCACCAATGGTTCCAAGAATTAAATAGCGGATGCCGGCAACAGTTGCTTTTTTATTCCCGACTGCCACCAGAGCGTATCCGGACAGCGATGTCACTTCCAGGAAAACAAATAAATTGAAAAGATCACCCGTTATGACAATACCCAGAAGTCCGGTGACAAGCAGTGTAAAAAGGCACCAGAACAATGAAATTTTATCAGACAGTTCTTTTTCTACACTTTTTTTAGCATGAATCGCAGTGGCAAAGCCAATAAACGATATCAACACCATCATCACTGCATTTAAATAATCAACCCGGTATTCAATTCCAAACGGTGGCGGCCATCCGCCTAAAAAATATTGTATTGGGCCGTGGCGCCGGACTGTATTTAAAATGATAACAGAACAGATCAGACAAACTGACAATGCAGCTGAGCTGAGAAAAAATGCTGCATTTTTATACCGCTGCCCTGCCAGAGAACTGGCAATAGACGCGATTAATGGAACGACGACAATAAGTATAGGTAATTGCTGACTCATTTTTTTTGTTTGCCTAATATCCTGATTTTAATTGGTGCACGTCATAAGAGATTACTGATATCTGGATGTAATTTTATTGTTTTCACGAATTGCTCAGTCCTGATATCGTATCTTTTTTTAATCACATACAACAGCCGCTGGCTGATGATGAACCCTAAAGAATGATCCTCCTGCATGACTCTTTTTAATGCTGACTCTTTAAAGGAAATTACTTCACAGGGGTCAGCGCATATGGCATCTGAAGAATACACATCGTCATCCAGCATGGCTGACCATCCAAAAGAAAATCCAGGTTTTATAGAGCTCATTGAAACTGTCATTGTCTCGGTTATCCGATATTCTAAAAGTACCTTGCCGCGTTTCAATAAAAAAAGCCGGTCAGCTTTTTCTTCCTGACGGAAAACCACATCATTTTTTTCATAAAACAGTGTCTCTGTAATAGGGATGAGCTTATCGAGCATTTCATCTGTCAAATACCCAAGCATGACAAATTGTTTTAAATCCTGAGCTTTAATCATCATCGCCCCTTTTTTCTTCTTGAAAACCCTGAGGGTGAAAAATTTTTTTTATTAATCATCTTTAATGGTTTATTTTTTTCCCATTTCAAGAAATATTTTATCTTCTTCAATCGTTTTAAAGTCTTTATATATTTTTATGATCATTGCCAGAGCAACGCCAAGTGTTGCCACTGCAACGACAATGGCTGTCAGCATGAGAACATGCGGCAGAGGATTAATATACTGTACGGCCTTTACAGCTTCATGGCTGCCATGGCCGTTGTGATGCTCAAGTATAGGGATGGTTGCATCTCTTTTTGCACCAACAGAAATAAAAAACAGAATGACTGCGGTCTGCAGGATATTCAGGCCGATTATTTTTTTCATATAATTGTTTTTGACAAAAATGCCGTACAATCCAAGTACCATTAAGATTATGAAGACAAAATAATTCATCCGTGAAATGAGAAATGTGGCGATTTCATCCATGATCACAGCCCTTCATCATGTTTACCGGCAGATGCCAGGTTATAATACAATACAATCATGACTGCCATGACTGCCATACCCACCCCGATCTCTACAATCAGAATGCCATGGGATCTTGCCATAACTGGATCTGTCCCTAAAAGCGGTGCCAATGCACTGTAATCCAGATAGTTTCCTTTGAAAAGCATACACAAAACGCCTGTACCGGCATAGATAAAAACACCAAGTGCACATAGAAAGGCAGTTACTTTTTCACTCATCTGTTTAATGGCCAGCCGCAGGTTAAATGCAATGGCAAAAAGAATAAGTGAAGCCCCCAGGATAACCCCCCCCTGAAAACCACCGCCAGGGCTGTGATGACCATGTGCAATAACGTATAACGCGAAAACCTGGATAAAGGGGATGACCATTCTGCATGTTGTTCTGATAATCAGATCATACGGTATCCAGTCTGAATCAATCTGTTCGAAATGCTCAGAGTCTTCCGGCTCTTTCCCGCCCTTCTCTATCCGCAGGGTAATACCTGTTGGGATATGGCGGTACATTTTTGATTCCGGACTTGTTTTTTTTGTTTTTCTCAATAAAAAGATACAGACGATCCCAGCGGTAAAAATGACAATAGTTTCAAACATGGTATCATATCCGCGATAGTCTGCTAAAACTGATGTAACAATATTGGGAACAGCTGTATCTTGCAATGTGTGCTCAATATAATAGGGAGAGACATGACTGGAGGCTGGTGATTGAGGGTCTCCCCAGCCGGGAAAATCCACAGCTCCATAAAACAGAAGCCCTAGAAGCAATACCAGAAAAAAAATGCCGGTGAGTTTCAATTATCTGTTTTCCTTGTTGTTTTTAAGACTGCAGCGACAAACAATACAGTGCTGATTCCCGCGCCTACTGAGGCTTCTGTGAATGCCACATCCACAGCGCCCATAATGGCCCATAAGAGGCACAGCATAAAGCTGTAAGCGCCAAATAAAATAGCAGCACTCAACAAATCCTTGGCAGCTAACGCTCCTGTTCCAAATAATATAACCAGGATCAGGATGATGAATTCAATCTGCCAGATCATATGAATTACCCTCCTTTTTTTCCCAGGGATCAAGCCCTGCCCTTACACCCGCATCAACAATGGAATGGATAGCTGTGGGGCTGGTAATAAAAACAAACACAACGATTAAAATAATTTTTATCGATGTCACTACCGATGAAAGGGTAAACGGCTGAATAGTATACAAAGCAAATGCAGACATGGTAACGACCAATCCGCCGGTATCCAGTTTTCCTGCCGGATGCAGCCGTGAATAAAAATCAGGAAAACGGATAATTCCGACCGATCCCCCTGTAAAAAAAATCAGTCCGCAGACAAGTAAACATATAGTGATAACCGTCATAGGGCTTTCCTTTTTCTGAATTGATATTTATTTTTGATGCCTTTCATCATATAAGCCTTTCCGTTTCTGGAAAAATCTGGATGCTGCAAGCACAGCAATAAAATTCAGCATTGCATAGGCAAGAGCAATATCAACGAACATATCCACACGTTTGAAAATTAATCCGATCAGTATCAGCATGACAATGGTCTTGCTGCCTATCGCATTTACCCCGACAAGGCGGTCCAGAACTGTTGGACCAAAAATTGCTCTATACGAAGTCATCAGCATCAATACAGCTAAAATCATTCCCATATAAATAAAAAAATTACCCATTATTCATCAAACACCTTTGCGATTTTTTCTTCCATTTCCCCAGGTAGACTCTCCCTGGATTTATCATCAAGGCAATGAACCGCAAATGTTCCCAGGACACCGGTATAGATGGTTATGGTTCCAGGCGTAAGTGTAATTGAATTCGCAAATGTGGTTCGGGAGACATCTGTTTTCAAGCGGCTCTTAAATTTTATAATCTTGGGATTGATCCGCTCGATCATTTTGGGATGAAATGTCAGACAGAGTACATGTATATTGGCGATAAATATTTGATAAAAAAGCCAGGGGAGATACCCAACAAAATTCAGCCATGTTTTCATCAGGGAACCTTGTATTCCCTTTGGAAAAAGCAATCTGCTGCTGATCGCAGAAACAATCAGGCACGATCCTAATCCCAAAGAGATGTGAAACCCGTCAAGTTTGCCAGAAAATAATATCCAGAAGCAGGCCATGATAAAAAAAGTGACGCTGAAAGACTTGAAATCCAGCCGTTTCCGATGTGTTGAACCCAAGGTCTTTTTCCGGCTATCCGGACAGCTGGTTTCAGTTGTGGCTTTATTCTGATTAGCATCCAATTGTGGAGGTTCTCCTTATCGTGTCCCAATGTGAGTCCACTGATCATGACCGCCATATCAATAAAAGCTGAAGATATCTGCTCAGAAAAAACTATTTCTGTTTCAATGCTCCTTATTTAGCCAACGTGAACTCCTCAAGCCCATTGTACTGCAGCCGGTTATTTTAAATGAATCAACAATACCGCCCTTAGGATAAATCTGTAACCATTTGATAGCTTTCAGACTTATACCCTTTTAATTTCTGAACATGAAACGTAAGTATGCGACTGCGATAATTTTCAACGTATTCTTTTAATTTCTGACGAGCGCTCTGAAATTTTTTGCTCTGCAGGTTATAAAGCAAATTGTTAATATCCGACACCCGGCCTTCACAAATGATGCTGGGACCGTCACCAATTAAAACTTCCCATTCCCCGGCAACAGAAATCCCAAGTTCATTTAAAACCTCAAAATATTCATTTTTGGTAAAGTCTTCATATTCATCTTTTTTATGACTTGTAACATCCCACATTTGATTAAATTTTATGGTGTCTTCACGGACATCTCTTGAATATGAATCTATTTTACCGGTATTCAATAACACCTTTGTCTGATATGCTTTTACATATTTTAAAAGATCTCTTTTCAGGGATTTGTATCGTGTGTCTTTTAACGCTTTTTCGATCAATTCCAAATCACTGGCAGCATTTTCAAAAACAATCTCACTGTATGCACCGATAAGAACGGACCATACGGCCACAGTATGAATTCCCAATTGATTAACCCCAGGTATAAACTGGTTCAGCAAAAATTTCTTATACGCATCATTTTTACCGGGAATAATCGTCCAATAGTGGTTGAGTTTTACTGACATGTCATACCCTCCTTTCATGTGAAGCTGTTTTACATCTTGGACAAACCAAAAACGTTGCCAAATTCAAGTTTATCAAATGTTCTAATTTTTTTACTGAAAAATAAAAAACAAATTAAACATACGAAAAAATTAATTCTTAAAATTCAATCAATAAAACTTGAGAACGACCGTATTCATTCAGATTCGAATATAAGTTTCAGGTCAGGATAAGTGCATGTCTGAGTAGTGGTATAGTAACAAGATAACTTCAAGATTTTTACATGTCAAGAAACATGTGTAATTTTGCTTATAAAAAGGTAGGAATTTCCTCTGTTACGAAATTTAAAAAGTAAACAGGCAGAAAGCAGTATGATTTTATTTAGAACAAGAATCACCTTGTTGTCTAAGTATGTTTATGGTAACGATATAAAAATTTTAGATCGGTTTTTTTTAGTTTAGATTGAATTGACCTGGAATATTGAAATGAAACTACCACTTAAATTCCTTTCGTGCTTTTTAATTCTTTTTTTAATGCAATCGTGTTCACAACTTAAGCCCAGCGAATTTGATTACGACACCTGGAGATACAATAATTTTAAACAAAATTATTCTATAGAAATTAAATATGGATATAGCCTGTTATATACACAAGAAGAAAAAAGAATCATTAGAAATTTAAATTTACCGATCGATACAGGCCCAAAAAACTCTGCAATGTTTACAAATGAAGCAAATAATGCCTCATTTTCAATGTATGTAATTGAAGAATTACAACAACCTCAACATAAAAAAATTAAAAAAGATACTTTTTTTGAATTCAATCTAAACTTAACAACAGAAAAAATTAAGGGGTTAGTAAAAACTATTCTGTTTAAGCCCTCAGCGACTTCACTTTATCCTGATGCCTTTGTTCTAATGGGAACATCAACGAGTGAAAATTATGAAACAAATAAAGCCGATTTTTTAGCAATGATAGATTCTATTAGGGCTCCTGCTTTCACTGATGAAGAAAGAAAGGTGAATAGGGTTATTTTCCGTACTGAGCCATTAAAAATATTAACGAAACAAGGAACTTATGTTCGCTATAATAATGGTGTGATTTATGATACGAAAACTCATTTGGAGTGGTATGTCTGTCATGACGAAGACATATCTTGGAACAAAGCCAGCAAGTGGGTTTCAGCTTTGTCAGTTGACAGCGGCAACTGGAGGCTGCCGACTATATCTGAACTAAAATCCTTATACATATATAGACTCGGGGGTAAAAATATAAATCCTCTGTTCAAAATGTCCGGATGGAGTGTATTGTCATCAGAGAATAAAAATATTCTATCTGAAAATAATGAGATTTTAAAGTTTGGGTATTTTGATTTTCTTCTGGGAAAAGAAAAATGGACAACAAAAAGCGGCTTTGGACCAGAAGAAATCATTGCTGTCCGAAATAAACAATCCGAAAAGCATGACCCGATTAAATAAAAAATTTTTGCCTGCAAATCAGTACTGTTTACGCTGCATATTTCTTTAGAGGAGGATATCCTGATTAGATAGAGGGCATCTAAGATGCCCTCTATGTGTATTGTTTGATTTCCGGGTGTATGGCCAAAGAATGCAGGAACTGCTGTGTGTGCATTTCCATCCTTGATTTAAAAATCTCCACAACCTTTGACATGAGAATGTGCCCTAATTTAAAATCTTTTTCAAAAAGATCTCTTAATTGTTCGCCTGAAATTGTAACGATTGAGCATGTTTCCGAACAAATCGCCGTAAATGTACTTGAGGACTCACCCATTAAGGCTGACACGCCGAATGTCCTGCCAGGCGTCACCTCATCCAGGGTCAGGGATTTTCCTGAAACAGACCTGGTATTTAAAAAGACCTTTCCTGATACCAGCATATATAAAAGTTTCTGCTCCTGGTTCTGTCTAAAAAGAATGACTTCTTCATCAAATGTTTCCAACTGAGCAATGGCAGCAACTTTTTCAAGCAGATTATCTGGTAAATCTTTAAAAAAATTTATTTTTTTGAGTATATCTTTTTCAACCATATTTTTTAAATCCTACATATTCATTGACTGGCATCTTGTATCAGATGGTTAATGTCAGGTTTTCAATATCAGTAATATCACCCTTGAGATCAGGATTTTTATCAAGAACTTTCATGATCATTTGTGCTCTCGAATCCAGGTTCTTTTTATACTGTTTTGATACACCTAGCATGATATGGTATGCCAGCTCATCATTTTCTTCGCACAATTGATTGATTCTCCGGCTTGAAATCGTTATCACCTCACAAGGTTCTGTACAGACGGCAGTATATGATGCGTTAGAACGTTTCATCAGTACGGATGAACCAAATGAAGATCCAGATTGAATATTATCTAAAATCACATCAATATCCGGAATAAGTTCCCTTTTAATGGCAACCTGGCCCATAATTAACATAAAAAATGTTTCATTTGGTTCATTAACTGTCATCAATTGCGTGTCTGTACCAAAGATACTCAGTTGGGCTTCTCCTGCTATGATCTCAAGCAGATGATCAGGAACATCCTTTAATAGGTTAATGCGCTTTAAATCTTCTATTTTTACCATATGAATGCCTCAAAGCTTAAGTTAAGATATATACTAATATAATAAAAGAAATGGCAACAGCAGCACCAATACCTATGGGCAGTGTCCCTCCGAGGATATCATTGTAGAGCCTGTTCTTTTTAATTTCCAGTCGTTTATCCCGATACCCTAAAATCAACCAGAAATTTACAGACACAAACAATGCCACATTTGCTGCCGCGCTTTTAAAAAACCTTGAGAATCCTGTAACAAACGCCATTAAAACGCCTTCTGAGACCCTGTTTAAAGAATTCAACCCCTTGTCAAGAACCGCATAGGCAAATCGTCCGAATTTCCTGTAGGTCCAGTCTGCATCAAGGTTTTTACTTCTGACTTCCGGCACATAATATCCTGACAGAATGAGCAATGTGAATGCCAGAGCGCCAAATAATAACAGCTGGAGCTGGGTGACAACATGGGCCCCGGTATACGGCTCATAATGAACCGGACGGGGCAGCAGCGCATACAGTGGTTGGAAATAAACCCCAAGGCCCACACAAAAGGCAGCGGCAATTCCCATGGCAAGCAGCATATTGAGTGGTGGTTCTTTTGTCCTAATGCCTGAATCATGTCCAAAGAAAGTAAAAAAGGGCACCTTGATCCCGGCATGGTCCACAACACCTGTAGATGCAAACTGAAGGACCAGCCATATCAGAAAAAATTTCTCATGGCCTGCTGCACTCACAATCATGGATTTAGATACAAATCCTGAAAACAAGGGAAACGCAGATATGGATGCGGCCCCTATCATACAGAACAGGCAGGTCAGCGGCATGGTTTTATAGAGGCCACCGATTTCTGTGCATTTTATTTTCCCGGTCATTTGAAGGACCGAGCCGGCCGCCATAAACAACAGGGCTTTATACAGGATATGGCAGAAGGCATGGGCAACAGCTCCATTGATTGCCAGGTCTGTTCCAATCCCAATCCCCACCAGCATAAACCCGACCTGGTTCATCAAACTGTAGGACAACACCCTTCTGATATCATTTTCCAGAACAGCATAAAAAATCGGCAGGGATACCATCAATCCGCCGATTACCATTAAAACAGGTGTGCCGGGAAACGTTCGAATCAAAAGATACACAGCAGATTTTGTGGTAAACGCACTTAAAAAAACCGTACTGGTCGGTGTTCCCATTGGATATGCGTCCGGCAGCCAGGCATGCAGTGGGATGGCGGCTGCATTTAAGGCGATACCGATAAAAATCAAATAGGATTCAATACCGGAAAGACCGATATAATCAAATGCAATGGTACCTGTTTTCTGGATGTAAAGCACAATCCCGGCCAGGAGAAAAAGCCCGCCAACCAAATGGACCAGTATATATCTGAACCCTGCTTCTCTCGATGCTTTTGTCCTGGATGCAATGATTAAAAATGTGGAACTGACGGCCATGATTTCCCAAAACAGATACAGCGATAAAAAATCACCTGCCAGAACAACCCCCAGGGTGGATCCCGCGTAGACCAGGCCTGAAACATGCTGCAGATTGTCTTTTACCTTTAACGCAAACAGAACACCCAGGAATGCCATAATGGTAAAGACATAAGCAAAAACCAGGGATAATTTATCTATACGGCCCATGATAATTTGATATCCCCAGAACTCAGTAATCCAGGTGTTACCCAAAGTTAGATTTAATAAAGTTATAAAAACCACTATTGGTAATGCAAGCATGTAAACAGCTTTTGCCTTACCCTTCAGAAAGGGGATCAGAACAGCGCCGAATATGAATACAAGTGCGGGGGGTAACATGTTATTGATCATAATAATCCTCTTTGCGCATGACAATTTTTCTTATCACCTTAGCAACGAATATCAACAAAACATAGGAGATAAACCCATAGACAGCATAAAATCCAAAGAAATGTTCAACAGAGAATTCCCCGTGCATTTCAACAAAGAACTCTGCAATCAGCACCAGCACAAGGGCAATATAAAATCCCATACGAAGCCGCTTGACATTTTGTGGATTATCAAAAATGGTTAATTCTTTTTTCATTTTATTTCCTTAACACCATCACTCCTTGCAAGTATTCAAGAAGCTGGTAATTAGTGTCCGATGTGTGAAAAAATATATATAAAGTAAATTACCGCCACACAAATAATAATGTGAAAGGCTTTTCTGAACCCTGGTACTTCTGCATGATCCAGGATCTCAAATTCTTGACCCTTAAATTTTTTCTTTCTTAATCCCATATTTAAATCCTTGATGTTATCCTAACCCCAGCCCTGTATGTATCAGTTTGATAAACACGGCAGGGTAAAAGAATAAAACAATTGAAATAACAGCTGTAATCATTAAAGGAATGACACAACAGAGGTTGGCTTCCTGAATGATCACAGGTCCGTCACCCTCATCATCACTTTTACCAAAAAATCCTTTATATACAATTGGCAGAAAATAAAATGCATTCAGGAACGATGATAATAAAAGGACCAGCATAAACATCGTTTGCTGTGCTTCCAGGGTTCCCAGGATTAAGTTCCATTTACTATAAAATCCACCGCTGGGCGGAAGCCCGATAACCCCTAACGCGCCAATAAAGAATGCTGCAAATGTAAACGGCATTTTTTTACCCAGACCGCTCATCTGACTGATATACTTTTTACCTGTTGCCACATAAATTGCCCCTGCACAGAAAAACAGCGTAATCTTTCCAAATGCGTGCATCACAATGTGAATAACGCCTCCTAAAAGCCCCTGGGGGGACAGCAGCGCAACGCCAAATACGATATAGGACAACTGACTGATGGTAGAAAAGGCAAGCCTGCGTTTTAATTCATCCTGTGAAAGCGCAATACAGGACCCGACAATAATCGTGATGGACGCAATGGTCATTACCACGATCCCTAAATTAAAATCCGATAACAGCTCAACGCCAAAAATACCAGTGATGACGCGAACAATAGAAAACACCCCTACCTTTACAACTGCAACGGCATGCAGCAGTGCACTCACAGGCGTCGGTGCGACCATGGCTGCAGGAAGCCAGGTGTGAAACGGCATAATACCTGCTTTTGCAAACCCGAAAACAAACAATACCAGCAAAACAGCCGCTGCCGGTTTGGACAGTTGTCCTGCAAAAATGCCTGCGGTAGAGAATTCTAACGTACCTGTAACATAGTAACAATAAATCATGGCCGGTAAAACCAGACCGATAGATGTTCCCAGGATAAAGGTCAAATACCGTCGCCCGGATATGCGTGAATTTGCATCCTGATGATGGGTCACTAAGGGGTATGTTGCAAGTGATAAGACTTCGTAAAAAAGGTACAGTGTCATTAAATTTGCAGAAAAAGCTAAAGAAGCAATTCAAAAGAAACAGTTTGCACTTAAAGGTGAAAATATAATAAACGCCCAGTCAATTATTCATGAATTGATCTCCTCTTTAAATTATGATCAGTCACCGGATTTGTGTAAAAACCTTGAAGGATTATACTTATATATGTGTGAGCAGCTGACAGAGTCCAATATG
>CAYFKW010000027.1:61047-61257 GCA_964343845.1 uncultured Desulfobacula sp.
TCATCCGGTCCTACAAAAAACAGTTTAGATTCAGCACTTTCAATGTTCAAACAAGGTCCTGCCCAACAAACTCCCCAGCAGAATGCACAGCATTCTGCAGCGCAACCAAAGGTTGCGCATTCTGCACTGAGCAATACAAATAATGTTCAGAGCAATACAAACAATGTTCAGGGAAGTGATAACAGTAATTCTCAGGGTAATACACAGCAG
>CAYFKW010000028.1:0-20367 GCA_964343845.1 uncultured Desulfobacula sp.
ACAAGACTGTATCCGAAAGTTGGTATCGATCTGCTTGAAAAAGAAAAATTTGATTTAACGGTGTGGAACAAAGAAAGGCTTATGACACAGGACGAGCTTATTGAGCGCACACAAGGTCAGAATGCCTTGCTCTGTACATTAACTGAACAAATTGACCAGACTTTTTTAACCCATTGCCAGCACCTTGAGATGATATCCCAGTTTGCCGTTGGATACGACAACATTGATATAGACCTGGCGACAGATTTAGGCATTCCAGTAGGTTTTACACCGGATGCCATGAGTGAATCCACCGCTGACATCGCTTTTGGATTAATGATCGCCGTTGCAAGAAAAATGTTTTTTTTGCACAAAACAATCATAAAAGGTCAATGGGGACAATTTAAGCCCACGGGGAATTTAGGGTGTGAATTGAAAAATAAAACGTTGGGTATTTTAGGCCTTGGCCGTATTGGTATAAAAATGGCTCAACGGTGTCAAAATGCTTATGATATGAAAGTCATCTACCACAATCGGACCCCGAATTTTAATGCTGAAAAAAAAATAAATGCCTCTTATGTTGAATTTGATGATCTTTTATCCCAAAGCGATATCCTTTCAGTTCACTGCGCTTTAACACCGGAGACCAAAAACTTATTTAATCAGTCCTCGTTTAAAAAAATGAAACCTTCTGCAATTTTTATTAATACTGCCAGAGGTCCTGTCCATAATGAAAATGATTTAATCAAGTGTCTTAAGTCAGGCGATATCTGGGGAGCTGGACTCGATGTCACAAACCCTGAGCCCATGAAGCCTGACAACCCTCTTTTATCTATGGAAAATGTGTGTGTGGTTCCTCATATAGGATCCGGGACAAAAGAAGCAAGGGATCAAATGTCCTATCTTGCGGCCATGAACATCATAGAATTCTATAAAAACGGTAATGTGCCCCATATCGTGAACCCTGAGGTCCTGAACAAATGACCCGGGAAAAAATGATGTTAAAAAAAATGCATCAGCACGCTGCCGATATTTTTTACTCTGGCCTTAAAAATGTAAATCCTGGGGATTGCATTCAAAAAGCGTGCAGGCTTGAACAAAACATTTTAAGTATCCAAGACACAACATATGACCTGGACAACTTTAATAAACTCTTTGTTATTGGTGCGGGAAAGGCTGGCGCATCGATGGCCTCGGCTATTGAACATCTTTTCGGAAACAAAATAGATAAAGGCCTCATAATTACAAAATACGGCCATGCCAAAGCCCTTAAAAGAATAGAATTGTTTGAAGCAGGACACCCTTTGCCGGATAATAACGGATTGACGGCCGCAAAAAAAATACATTGCATAGCAGAACAGGCAGATGAAAACACCCTTGTGATCTGTCTCATTTCTGGTGGTGCTTCTGCTTTGATGACCCTGCCTGTAAAAGGTATAACGTTAGATGACAAGCAGAAAACAACCCGGCTGCTGTTAAATTGCGGCGCAACCATTCATGAAATTAATACAATCCGAAAACATTTATCGCAAATCAAAGGAGGGCTTCTTGCCAAAGCGGCCTTCCCTGCTGCCCTCCTTTGCCTTATGGTCTCTGATGTTGTTGGTGACGATCTTGATATTATCGGATCCGGGCCTGCAGCACCAGACTCCAGTACGTTCAGGCAATGCTGTGACATCCTGGAATTTTATAACATCAAACATCACATCCCCAAACCTGTTTTAAACCATCTTAATAAAGGTGCCAGAAACCTTATCCCTGACACCCCCAAAAAAGGCAATCCCATATTTGATAAAATTTCGACTTTCATTCTTGCGAACAATACAATGGCGCTTTCAGGTGCGCACAAAAAAGCCGCACAGCTGGGATATACTCCGCTTATTCTGTCTGCTGCAATTGAAGGAGAAACCAGGGATGTCGCGATCGTCCACGCCGCCATTGCAAGACAAATCCTTACCAGCGGCCATCCTGTCAAACCGCCTGCCTGCCTCCTTTCCGGTGGTGAAACCACTGTAACCATCAAAGGGGATGGAAAAGGCGGCCGCAACCAGGAATTTGCTTTAGCAAGTGCCTTTAAAATACAGGGGCTTAAAAATGTTGTGATCTTGAGTGCGGGAACAGATGGGACTGACGGACCAACTGATGCTGCAGGCGCCTTTGCTGATCAAACCACCATTCAACGGGCCATGATCCTTGGACTGAACCCCAGACAATTTCTAGACAGCAACAATAGTTACCCGTTTTTCAACAAGCTCTCTGACCTGTTCAGAACAGGAGCAACAAACACCAATGTCATGGACCTGAGGATTATTTTGATCCGATAATGGAATCTATAGAGACTGCTTGCGACATTCATTGTCTTGTTGTATTAAAATAAACACGTTTTTGCTTTCAACTGTTTGCAATACTAAAAAAAAGAGGCGACCCTATGGACTTAGATATTTTTAATGACATGGACAAAAAACAACTCCGGTCCTATATAGAATTTTTGCTGTGGAACTATCGGGTGATGGATGCATTCTGGTTTATCAAAATCACCGAAAAATTTGACCTGCCTACGGCAGAAAAACTGAATGAAGCGGTCTGGGATACTGTTGCAGGGTTTGCTGCAAAAGATCTCAAGAAAAAATTTGATATTACGGAAACCGGTTTAAAAGGGTTTTTAAAAGCATTAAAACTATTTCCATGGTGTATTCTGGTGGGCTATGACTTTGAAGAGAAAGAAGATGAAATTATTCTGACAGTGCCATCATGCCCTGCACAAATATCCCGTTTGGAACGCGGCCAGAAAGAATATGTCTGCAAGCATATGCACAAAAAAGAGTTTGAAAGTTTTGCCAATGTAATTGATGACCGGATTGTGGTAGAGTGTATTTTTGCTCCGCCTGATCCTCATCCAGATGATGTGTTTTGTAAATGGCGATTCTTTTTAAAATGACCTCCGCTGATTTTTAAACATTTAACCAAAACCTGATACCATTTCCTTTCAATTTATAACTGTATCAAAAACAGGTGTGCCCTGCTGTAGCTGTATGCATTTTAAACCCCGGCCGCCGGGCATCCATGCCATTTTTGTTATAATTTTACAGCTTCTTGTTTTTTTAAACTGGTTTGTGTAAATTGGATATGTGCTGAAGGATAACGTGTAATTCAAACCCTGACAATTTTATAGAACGTCATGTCAAACAGATCCAGTTTCTGGCACTTTGAAACCTGAACCTTGACATTGGATAAAGGTAAATCTGTGGAAAAGCATACTGAAAAAGAATCCATACAAAGTGATGAACTGCTGAAGCTTTATATGGAATTCACACCGACTGCCACTGCGATGTGTGATATGAAAATGCGGTATCTGGCATACAGCCGGCGTTGGATTATTGATTATAACCTGCCGGAAGAAAATCTTTTAGGCCGCTGCCATTACGATGTGTTTGAGACGATTCCTGAATCATGGAAAGCGCAGCACAACCGCTGTTCCAATGACAACCATTGGACAATGGAACTGATCGGCGACGAAATAGAGGCTGTCTCGGGATATCCAGCGTCAGACTTTCTCAAAAATCAAGTCCGATCCTATGCCTCCATTATACACCCGGACGATACTGAAATGGTTAATCAAACTGTTCAACATAAGATAGAACAAAAAAGCAAATTTACAATTGAGTATCGTATCATCAGGGCAGATGGAGACATTCGATGGGTGTTGGAAAAAGGTCAGGGGGTGATGGATAAAAAGGGAGAGCCGGCCCATATTGACGGTATTATCCTGGATATTACCGATAAAAAAAAGGAACAGAAAGACAAGGAGCAGTTAATAGAAAAACTTGAGGAGGCCTTAAATGAAGTAAAAACGCTGACCGGCCTCCTGCCCATTTGCGCAAAATGCAAAAAAATCAGGGACGATAAGGGATACTGGAATCAGATCGATACGTATATCCAGGATCATTCCGATGCAACTTTCAGCCACAGCATGTGCCCTGAATGTTCGGACAAAATTTATGGTGATAAAGACTGGTATATCAGAATGAAAAAAAGAAAAGGCAATGGTTTGAAGGGTGTTGAGTAAGGATTTGAAATGCGACTTCAACATCGTCATTTGTATTATTTAAAAGTGCAGGACACCCCCCTTAAAATGCATTCCAACACAGAATAGGTGTTTCTTCCTATTGCATCCGGACGATCAATGTGATTGAATCCCTACTGGCTGTCTTTGCCTGTTATATAGATATCCGGCAATAGGAGAACTTTGTACGCTGTTAACGGCACCTCTTTCGTTTACGGCTGAAGACAACCATATAGGGATAGTTTGTTTAACTGCCAACGTTAAAAAATCAGGAGCAACTGTCAAGATGATTGTCAGTCCGATATTGAAAAACCAATTCCAGCCGTACGCAATAACTGATGACAACTCCAGAGGAAGAATATCTGTCGAAACATTTCATAAAAAAGATATCCGGTCTGAATTTCAGCATGACAGAGACAGGATTATTCATTCTGCTGCTTTTAAAAAATTAGTAGGAAAATCTCAGCTTGTATTAATACATGACAGTGATCACAGCAGGACTCGGTTGACGCACAGCCTTGAAGTCGGGCAGATAGCCGAATCTATCGCGACGCAGCTGGGGCTGAACACATTTGCGACATTAGCCATTGCCCTGGCCCATGATGTAGGTCACACACCGTTCGGACATACAGGGGAAAGGGCTGTAAGCTCAATTTTGACTGATCATGGTTTGCAGCCATTTCAACACAATTATCAAAGCGTCCTTATCGTTAATAAACTGGAACAGCGGTATAAAAAAAGCGATGGTCTCAATTTAATGTGGGAAACAAGAGATGGAATTTTAAAGCATTCAGCCCTTTCAGAAGATATTGATTTGTCCTATTACGACCCGCAGCTGAATCAATCGTTTTACCCTGTTACACTTGAGGGACAGATTGTCCGGATCGTTGATGGCATTGCCCGCCGGGCACATGATACAGATGACGGTTTAAGGACAGGTATTCTTGATATCAAAGAACTAACCCAAAAGGATATCATAAAAAATTCGATCATCGAGAATAACCTGTCCATCGAGGATATAATTGACGGGTTCTCAACCAACAAGGGGTCTTTAAACGCGGCATTGATCACCTCAACCCTGGTGACGTCCATAATGAAATATTATGTCCTTAAAACCTTAGAAAACACCTACCGAAATCTTAAAAAAATGAACATTACCACTTATGACGATGTACTGAATTCAAAAGACTTGATCATAGACTGGGATGATAGGTTTAAACGCCAGGATCATTCATTTGCTAAAGAATATCTTAAGCCCAGGTTCTATGAACACTCCAAAATCAGGAGAATGGATACCAAGACCGAAGCAGTATTTTCAAAAATTTTCACCGCGTATAAACTTCAACCCAGGCGATTGCCGCAGAATATCTACCATCTTTATTTGACCGCGGTAAAAGATTATTTGACAACCCTTGTGAAATCAAATGAGAACAGCAGTATTGCATCTGAGATAAATTCAATGCTTCAAAAAGAAAAAATCCCCTGTGAAGATGCCTGCAGCTTTATCCCGAAGTCAGACGTTTTCAACCCTGATCAGTCTTTACTGTCTAACTGCCCCCTCACGTGTCAGGGACATGCATGTGAAGGTATCCGGGTCATTATCAACCATATTGCTGATATGACTGATAAAAAAATAGACATGGAATATGAAAGATTATATTTTTCAACCAAAAAATCCGATGTGCTGCTTTAAAACTTATTCATTCTAATTCAATTCATCATATGAAGATCAATCTCATTGATTATCCAATAGATGCCGGATCAATTTAAGGGTATCTGTTTTCTTGACAGGTTTCATCAGATAGCCATCCACACCCATATCCTTGTAATTGTCTTCATTTATCTGCTCACTGTAACCTGTACAGATAATGACAGGGATGTCCTGCCTGACCTGTTTAAGTTTTATGGCCAGAGTCAGACCTGTCAGGACCGGCATTGTCATGTCGCAAATGACAAGATCATATGCTTTAGAATTGGTTTTAAACTTATTGAGTGCACTGATACTGTCGATAAAAGATGTAACAACGTAGCCGTGATTTTCTAATGTCTCTTTTTGAACATCAACAATAAATGGATCATCATCAACAAGAAGAATAGATTCGCAGCCATAAAATCCTTTTTGATTGCGATGGACAAATGAATGAACGTGAGAAGCAGTCAGATTCAGGGGGATATATACCTGGAAAAGGCTGCCCTTGCCTGGATCACTTGAAAAACAAATCTTTCCACCGTACTTTTCTACAATTCCAGATATAACGGGCAGACCAAGACCTGTACCCTTTTCCTTTGTTGTAAAAAGCGGTTCAAATATTTTATTTTTAATGGCGACATCTATCCCATTGCCTGTATCAGATATGCTCAGACACGCATAAAAACCAGGAATAAGCTTTAAAGGGTTGGTAATATCCCCTACAATCTCTATCTGATTCAACCTGACATCAAGGACACCCCCGACCTGTTCCATTGCGTGGACTGCATTGGTGATCAGATTCATTACAATTTGATGGATATGGGTTGGATCAGCAACAACGGGTTTGCAGTCATTATCTATGGTCTGGATTATCTTTATTGTAGACGGCATGGTTGACCGGCTCAATTTTAATGCTTCCCTTACAATAGGCTGAATCCTTACCGGCTTTACATCAAAATCAGTTTTATGACTAATGGTAAGAATTTGTCCGACCAGGCTGCTTGCCCTGTTTGCACCATCTAACACATTTTTAATTGTTTTATTGAGGTTTCGATTATTGGCAGTATCTTCCATTAAATTTTCAAGGCTGCCGATCATTGGATGAAGAAGATTGTTAAAATCGTGAACAATACCGCATGAGAGCTCACCAACGGCTTCCATCTTTTGGGTTTGTTGAAGGATTTGCTTAAGCTTGTTATTTTCTTCTCTGGTCTGCTTTAATTCGTTAATATCACAAAAAATAATTTTTACCTGTCTGTAGTAAAAAAAAAAAATCTCATCAGAGAAAACAGTTATACTGGCCCAGAACACCTGTTTCCCATTATGTAACCGGATCTCTAAAGGCCTGGGAGACAAATGGGAAACAATATCCTTACCAAATGTGAGCTTATCCTTATCGTCGTTATGTACATAATCTGCAAAAAGTGTATTCAGAAAGGTTTCTTTTGTGCGACCCAGCATAGCAGCAGCTGTATTATTGGCTGATTTAATTTTGCCGGTTTTATCCAACGTAATATACCCCAATGGCAATGCATCATAAAAACGGGACTGATCCTCCCGTAAAAAATCAAAATAGTCTGGCACTGCAGGATGATATTGATTTTTTGCTGGTACGGGATCACATCTTTTAGAAGTTACTTTTACCTGCGGCACCCAGGCGTTTTTCCCATTTTTCCCTTCAGGTTTGAAATCTCCCTGGCCATTTGGCATCTCTAATTTCCCCAATAAACCTTCCTTTTTTATTTCCAACAGCTTCAGTTGATAAATTTTCGCAATTGTGAAATTAATTTGGCAATAAGTGTGCCAATTATCCACATGCCCAACCAAAACGATAACTATTTGATTTTACTTAATTAATCACACATCCAGAACCCATGATGGAATCGGCAGAGCAAAAAAGATGCACAAGTTTATAGGCGCTATTAACACAAAGTATGGAATTTCGATATAACTATCTGATTTTAATATAAAAAATACCTGCATAGTATTAACTGCATTTTGCACATTATAATGTGCAAAATGCGCAAATCAGGAGTTGACAGAGCCTCGAATTGTAAAAACGCAAAAACCGATAACATATTTTCCCTTTTAAATTTTTCTTGTGCACAATGTAGTGTGCATTTTTATGAAATGTGTGGTGAATCAATTTATACATATTCTGAAAAATATCTTTTTATTTAAGATAGTTAGAAAAAAATTGATTTAAAAAAAATAATTGGCCCCGCCTTTGCTATTAAGAATTAACAACATAAAATAAAGCGGAGTTCGTATTTTAACAAACAGAGATGAAAAGAGGAGGAAACCCATGAAACGTATGATGATTTCTGCTTTCGTAATCGGCGTAATAATTGCAGGATATGCTTTACCAGTACTGGCTTGCGGCGGTGGCGGGCCCTAAGATTATTCAACAAAATAAAGGACCTGCAAAAAAAGCTAATTAAAAAAACACGGTATCCCTTCTGCCGTGTTTTTTTATGCTGACAGCGCCTTGCAGACAATTTTTCAAAATCATTAAGATTTACTTTACTTGCTTATCGCTTATTCCTATGGTAACTTTTTTTATATTATTTACCTGAAAAGGAGGGAAAAATGGACCGTTCTGGCCTTTACTCTGATCTTCTGTTTTACACTTTCATTACTAGTTTTTTTTTCCTTTCTTTCGTTTTTTTACCAGGGTGTACAAACCAGGAAGAATCCCTTGGCCCGGATGACAGCAATCCTGCTGTTACACCTGTTCATGGCGGCACTTACAGAGCACCTCTCCGGAGTAATCCACCCACACTTGACCCAGCGTATGTTCAGGACAAATACGGTGTAACAGTTGTAAAACAAATATTTAAAGGAATCGTTCAGTTTGATGCGTACCTGACAATCCTGCCTGCTTTAGCTGAAACGTGGCAAATCAGGGAGGAAGGGAAAGTTTACCAGTTTACGATTAGGGAAGATGCCAAATTTCACACCCTGGATCCGGTCACTTCCGATGATGTTGTTTTTACCATTAAACGGCTTTTAAGAGCCGAACCCGCGCCGGCAGTTCTGCCTCACCTCATGAAAATTATCGGCGCTGTGGATTACAGGAACAAACGCAGTGAAAATCTCCCGGGAATTATTGTTGTTAACCCAAAAACATTTAAAGTTCTTCTAAAAGAATCCCATGTCCCTTTTCTAACTGCTTTGGGTATGTACCAGGCGGCAATTGTGCCTAAAGATGAAGTCCTAAGACTGGGGGAAAGATTTGGAAAACAGCCTGTGGGAGCAGGACCCTTTCGGTTTGTTTCATGGGAAAATGAAAAATCTATCCAGCTTCAGCGGTTTGATTCATATTATGACAAGGCTGCTTATCTGGATGAAATTCAATATAAAATCTATCCTGGCGGCCAGGATCCCATTGTCCTTTCTGATTTCGAAAAAGGCCACCTGGAAGAGATGGCTGTGTATGAGGACCGCAGGCAAAAACTTGCTGATATAAAAGGGCTTCAATGGTTTAAAAGGCCTTCTTTGAGCCTGTTTTTTTACGGCATGAATTTAAACCATCCCCATCTATCGGATCCGAATGTTCGAAAAGCACTTTCCATAGCCATTGACCGCCAACTATTCGTTCAATCTGTTTATAAAGGACGATTTGAAATTGCACGGACAATTCTGCCACCAGGCATGCCCGGCTATACGCCGTCAAATAAAATAGAAGACAGCGATCCTGACCTTTCTCAACAGATCCTGAAAGACATGCTTAAACAGAAGGCAGCCGGTCTGCCTGAACTGGAAATTGTATCTGCCATTCATACACCCAGGGTTGAACAGGAAATGGATATGATTAAAGGTTTCTGGAAAGTGCTTGGTATTACAGCCAACATAAAATATATTACAGATTGGAAACAGTTTGAAGCATATTTAAAAACAGATTCAGTCCAGATCTACCGCTATGCCTGGTTTGCTGACATGCCTGATCCAGACAGCTTCTTATATTCTTTATTTGCCTCAGAATCCCCTACCAATTTTATGAATTTTAAAAACAAAGAGATAGACAAATCACTGTTAGCGGCAAGAGGAATTGTAGACCCGGTCCAGCGCGCAAAAATGTATCAGCGCATTGAAGCTGAAATAATAAAAGCCGCCCCTTTGATTCCTCTTTTTTACATGAATGTGGACAGAGTTTACCAACCCTATGTCAAATCAGTAAAAGTCAGCGCCCTTGGGGCACATACCATGCCTCTGAATCAAATCTGGCTGGATATCGAGTCAAAGCATGACTGAATTTATAGAAAAAAACAGACTATATCCAGACAATAAAGGACCATTGAAGGAAAAAGGAAAAAGTGTTAAACCTGCCGGCTTTTTCCCTTTGCGGTATCGCTTCATTTTGATTTCTTCCATTATGCTCCTGGCTTTGTTAACAACGCTTGCCCTGGTACTGGGAATGCTTCAGACCAAAACAATAAAAAACAGGATAAAAAAACAGGGATTGGCCATTGCCCGAAACCTGGCCGCAATTTCAGTTGATCATTTGCTCACTTACAATTATGTAGCATTGGAAAAATTGGCAAACCAGGCAGTGAATAATCCTGAAATTGTTTATGTGATTGTTCATGATAAAGAAGGCAGAGTGGCAGGATACAGCAGACGGCCGGACCTCCAGAATAAGGTATTAACTGATCCCGTCAGTCTTAAGGCCATAACAAAAAACGAACCCTATGTTAATATTCATGTGCCTGAATCTGGAGAAACACCTGTTATGGCAGTTGCCGTACCCGTTTTTCTTCCAGATTCCGAGGACCGATGGGGGACCATCCGGGTCAGTTTATCTCTTGAACTCATGTATTTACAAATCAGGCAGACGCTGTGGAGTATATTTATTCTAGGATGTGTCGCACTTCTCAGCGGCATATTGATCTCCAACTGGGCTGCCCGGAGGATAACACTGCCGCTGGAAACATTGGCAAAATCTACAATGGATGCCGCTCAGGGACACCTGAATCAGCCCATATCCATTCACACACGTGATGAAGTCGAAATTCTAGCATCCAATTTTTCCACTATGATTCGGGAAATACTGGACCAGAAGCATCAATTGGAAAACCAGCTTTTGAAAATCAAACACCTCCAGCAGTATGCTGAAAAGATCCTGGCCACAATGAATGATGGCCTGTTAGCGGTTGATATGGACGGCATTATTACTGCAATAAATCCTGCTGCATATGGTATTCTTGGCATACCAAAACATCCGTCAGCCAAAGGCCGGCATGTTCTTGAATTATTTGATTCTGACAGACAGTTCAGCGCCTATATCAAGCAGTCGCTTGAAAGCCCGTCGAGCAGCAGCCAGCGTGAAATACATCTAAAAAAAGGACCAGAGACTAGAAAACTATTAACTGGTACAGGTGTCCTTGAATCAGACAAAAGAACATCCAGGCAGATTATATTTAACCTCAACGATATCACCACGCTTAAAAAGCTTGAAGCTGACATTCGACAGTCCCAGCGTCTCGCAGATCTTGGAACCCTGGCTGCGGGAATGGCACATGAAATCCGCAATCCTTTATCAGCCATCAAAACCTTTGTCGCGCTTTTACCTAAAAAAATGAACAAACCAGGGTTTTTAGAAAAATTTCAAAAAACAGTTCCAAGAGAAATTAATCGGCTGAATACGCTGATTGAAGAACTTTTAGAACTGTCAAGACCGCCAAAATACAATTTCAAATCGGTCAATATTACACAAAAGCTGAAACAGTGTATTGAATTGCTGGAAGATGATCTGGCAGCAAATGATATTAGATGTGAATTAAAGATATCTAGTGAAATCCCATTGATAATGGCTGATGAAGATCAGCTCGAAAAGGCGTTTATAAACCTGATGCAAAATGGTGCACATGCAATGCCTGATGGTGGGCTATTGGAAATTCAGGCGTCTTGCAACAAGTCAAAAGTGATGATAGATTTCAAAGATACAGGTCATGGTTTTTCCTCTGAACTCGCACAGAATATGTTTACACCCTTTTTTACAACCAAGGCAAAAGGGACAGGGCTTGGCCTGGCCATCACCCATAAGGTAATCTCTGAACACCAGGGACAGATCAAGGCCAGAAGTAAAAAAGGCCAGGGCAGTTGTTTCTCTGTATGCTTACCGTATCAGGCGGCTTAACTGCTGCTGAAATGAATCTTCAAACTGCAGTGCCATCTAATACTCATTCCGGTTGCTGTTCAGGTTTAATGTTTTCATTTTCTGGATAAGGGTGTTCCTGTGGATGCCCAGAAGGTTTGCAGCAGATGTCTGGTTCCATCTGCAGTTCTGGAGTGCTCTCAGAATATAGAGCCTTTCAAAAGACTGACGCGCCTGAATCAATCCTTTGTTTTCACCCATCCCTTTTCGAGCATCTTTTGTCGATTCTCCATGGATCAAAAGATCAAATGGAAGATCTTTTTCATCTATAAATTGATTTTCAGTTCCAAGAACAACCATCCGTTCAATAAGGTTTTCAAGTTCACGGATGTTTCCAGGCCAGGGGTATGCCTCTAAAACAGCAATCGCATCCGGCGTAAACCCTTTAACGCCTTTATTCATCTGGCGGTTGAACCTGTTTAAAAAAAAATCGGATAAAACAGGAACATCCCCTTTGCGGTTGCGGAGCGGTGGCAGGAGAATCGGAACGACATTCAGCCGGAAATATAAATCATCTCTAAACGTTCCTTCCCTTACCATTTCATCCAGGCTTGTATTTGTCGCTGCAATTATTCTGACATCTACCTTAATGGTCCGGTGGCTGCCAACCCTTGTAAATTCACGTTCCTGAATAAATCTTAGTAATTTTGCCTGAAACTCTGGTTTCAGGCAGGATATCTCATCCAAAAATATGCTGCCCTGATGGGCAAATTCAAATTTACCGATGGTCTGTTTATGGGCGCCTGTAAATGCGCCTTTTTCATGGCCAAACAACTCTGCTTCCATCAATTCGGCTGGAATTGCGGCACAATTAATGGTCACAAACGGTTTTGTTTTCCTGAGGCTTTCGTTGTGAATCTCCCTTGCAACCAGTTCTTTTCCAGTACCGCTTTCTCCTGTTATCAAAACATTGCTTGAGGTTTTGGACACTTTTGTTATCAGGTCAAAAACAGCAACCATATTTTTTGATTTACTGATAATTTTACTTTGCAGGGATCCATGGACGGCCTGAGATCGATGATAATGTAATTCTTTTACCAGATTGCGTTTCAGGAGAACCTTTTCCACCCTGTTTAAGATGATCTCATGATCGAATGGCTTGGTTATGTAGTCATATGCACCCAGTTTGATTGAGTTTGTCGCCTCCTGTGCCCGATCCACGGCTGAAATCATGATGACATCTAAATTTTTATCTTGAGATTTGATCTGAGTCAGTGTTTCAATACCATCCATATCAGGCATAATGATATCCAAAAAAATCAAATCAAAAAACTGACGATTGATTTCTTCAACTGCCTTTAACCCGCTATCAACACAAACAACTTCATAATCATCTTCAAGAATCTTAATGCATCCCTGATGGCTTCATCATCATCTACAACTAAAATTCGCGCTCGCATTGGCACCATTTATCCATACCCAAGGTTAAAATTTTTTCCATAAATAACTATCTGTATACCAAGGCCTAAGACAACCCTCCTTTTCTTACTTTTCCAAGGGAGGTTCGTGGAAATTCTGATTTAAATGTCACTTTTTTGGGCCATTTGTATTTTGCCAGTTTACCCTGGCACATGTGGATGACATCTTCCTCACTTAAAGAAGCACCCGCAGCTTTAATCACGAACGCATGGCCTGTTTCCCCCCAGGTCTCATCCGGCATGCCTTTAACCGCTACATCTTCGATCCCTGGATGACGTTTGAGTATTTTTTCGACTTCTGCAGGATAGACATTTTCTCCACCTGAAATATACATATCTCCGGCCCTTCCAACGAGATAAAAAAAGCCATCTTTGTCCATTCTGGCAAGGTCTCCGGTGTGAAGATAACCATTTTTAATTGTTTCTTCCGTTTTTACCGGGTCCTGCCAATATTCTTTCATCATGATCGATCCGCGAACCACAATTTCCCCTACGTCGCCAGGCATAGCCACTTTTCCCTTTTCATCCAGAATAGAAACCTCTGCATGAAAAACCGGCCGGCCCACTGTACCTGGCTTTTTCATCGGATCCTCTTCTGAGGCCCATAACAGTATGGACGTCTCTGTCTGCCCCATGATCTGGCGAAAGGCAAGGCCTGCTTCTGCACATTTCCTGATCAGGTCCTCAGTCAGCTTCTCCCCTCCGCCTGCGCACACTTTCAACGATGAAATATCCCTTCGATCTTTCTTGTCCACCTTCAGCAGTTCCCTGTAAACAGTGGGAACACCTAAAAATTTAGTCACCTGATATTTTTCAATATCTTTATAAATCATCAACGGGTCAAACTTCCGGTGCAGAATAATGGTTGCCCCTTTATAAAAAATAGGTGCTGCTTGAATAAACAGACCGCCTGAATGAAACAATGGCAGAAATATCAGCATGATATCACTGCCATGTAATTTAAAAAAAATATCTGCATTCAAACAGTTAAAAAAAGTCTTGCGATGAGATAACACAGCGCCTTTGGGTTTACCAGTTGTACCAGATGTATACATTATTACCTGGGGTTCTTCAGGATCTGTGGGGCCAAGGGACCTTGTTAAAAAAGCCCGTTTGCCGTCAAATTTTTGTGTTTCTTTAGCATAATCAAAAACGCGGGTTGAGAATGCTGCTTCACCGACAGTGGCCACCATCATCGGCGGCAGATAGCTTTCAAGCTGCAATGAATTGATGACAGGTGAAAAATCATCTCCATGAACAAACAGTCGGGGCCTGCAATTTGTGATAAAATAATCCAGTTCAACAGACGTTATTCGAAAATTAATGGGAACAAAAATAGCACCGAGTCTGGAACATGCCAGAAAAATGTCAAGAAACTCCGGACAATTATTGAGCATAACTGCCACGCGATCACCCTTTTCAATTCCAATGGACTGAAGCCAGCAGCTTGTCCTGTCTGCTCTTTTACAAAGCGCCTGATAGGAAATCGTTTGGTCTTCAAATATAATGGCAGGTTTTTCAGGTGTAAGTTCTGCCCAGCGCTGAACCCACCAGGCAATGTTCATGGATTTTATCATCTGTCCTCCAGAAAGGAGCTTTGAATTCCTCTATTTTTTGAGCCCAAGGTTATCATAGAAATTTTTGTGTTTCATTCGGTATAATTTTTTATCTTCTTTTACAAGATAAAAAAAAGACTTGTTTTGTTCATCAACACACTCAAATAATCCTGTATAATCTTCCTGATCATTCACATCACAGATACGGGAGACATCATCGTTATAGTGTGCGCACACATCTGCCCAGTTTTCAATTTCAGCCGTTTTCAGATTTGCAATTTTTTTTGACTTTTTTTCAAATTCAACCTGGATGGATTTCATGATTTTTCCTCCGATCCACTTATTATTTCGACAAACGCCATGTTAACTTGGCTGATCTTATCAAAAGAAACATCAAGATGTAAAACAAATTTAACAACAATAAACAACTGGTATCGCTATTGAAGATGCCCTAAATCATCTTATGTTTTATTTATAAGCGTTGTATCAAGCTTAACTATAAAACAGGAGGCTTCTATGGACGCTGAATTTAAAACCGATACCAAATACATTGTCGATCTGAACATGCTGAACTCATATAACAAAAACGGATGTGAATCCTGCCATCAGAAATTCAATTTAGGGGATACCGTAGTAATGGCGTATGGATACTGGGAAGATGACCACCCTAGACTTATCCATGAAAGGGATGCTGTTTTTGATAAAAACACAAAATCATTCTATGAAAGAAAGTATTATCACGCCATTAATTAAAAGCAAAGAAAGAGGCGGGAAACCGCCTCTTCAAACCTATATTGTAATTTTCTGCTGTGCAGCGGTCAGGAAACAATTGCCCTGGCAAAGTCAATTGCCTGCTGCTGAACGGACGCATCAAGTTTATCAGGTGTGGTGCACCCGCCCACATAAAGCTCGCCTGCGTTTAACGCCTTATGAGGTTTCTGCATCCGCCTGAACGCATCAAAAACACCTTCAGCATTTTCTTCATATGGACCGGCACCCGTTACCAGAAGAGCCTGCTTCTGCCCATCGACAAGAGATGCATGACCGGGTTGATGATAATTTGTATACAGGCTGTAGGTCCTGTCAATAACTGCTTTTATCTGGGCTGTGTACCCCCAGAAATAGAGTGGTGACGAAAAAACGACCGCTTTTGACTGGACAATTTTCCCCAGCACTTCAGGTACATCGTCTTTTTGAACACATCCTATCGTTTCCGGTTTTTCCTTACATTTGGCACACCCCATACATCCGTTTAAATTTTTTGAATGCAGATAAATCGTGTCAACTTCATGCCCCAGGGAAATCAGCTCTTCTTCAACCCAGCTTGACACCCTTGCCGTATTCCCTTTTTTTCTAGCACTGCCCTGCAGTATGGTTATTCTCATTGTATCTCCTTTTATCAAGTTATCTGCCCAACATTATAAACCGCACTTATTAAATTTCAATACGGCAGCCCAAAAAAATATAAACATGCAGTCATGCCGATTTGGATTTCTCTTTGACCAATCTACCGTTTTCTATCAGGCCGGCCGATTCCATATTTTTTCTGTAATCCTTTTTTTTCTTGAAATCTGTGCCTTTCTTTTTAAGCCGATCAAGGATATGAAGGGTGTATCAGAAAGGGAATAACTGGACATGATTGATCGATTGAAAACGCCGTCTATTTTTGCAGGGTATGTATTTGCCATAGCTGCCACAGCGATCTGGTCTGGAAACTTTATTGTGGCCCGGGGGCTGAATGACCGTATCCCGCCTGTCAGCCTTGCCTTTTTCAGGTGGCTTGTTGCCGTTATTGTGTTCATGCCTTTTGCTGTTAAAAATCTTATCAGTGAATGGCCTGTTATCAAAAATCATCTGACCTATTTCTGTGTCACATCATTTTTAGGTATTACGACCTTTAATACCCTGATATATTTTGCCGGACACACAACGACAGCCATGAACCTTTCTTTGATCGCCATTACATTCCCGATCTTCATTCTTCTGTTATCCAGAATCCTTTATAATGAACCTGTAACAGTAAAAAAAGGCATCGGCATTGTTCTGGTCTTAACCGGTGTATTATTTTTAGTCACCAAAGGAGAAATTGTTTCTGTGTTAACCATTTCTTTTAACATCGGTGATATCTGGATGCTCACAGCTTCAATAATTTTTGCAGTTTACAGTCTTCTTTTAAAAAACAAACCCGATGGAGTCAGTATTAAAGCTCTACAGCTGGCCTGCTTTATTTTAGGGGTCATCTTTTTGTTCCCCTTTTTTTTGTGGGAACAGACAACGGTCACTGCCCCCTTTTTAAACAGGACCACTATCCCGGCCATTTTATACGTTGGCATTTTTGCCTCTCTTTGCGCATTTGTTTTATGGAACAAATCTATTGTTATTATAGGCCCTTCCAAAGCAGGTATGGTATATTACACCCTTCCGATGTTCAGTGGTCTTTTAGGATATTTTTTCTTGAATGAGCGTGTCAGTGCGATTCACTTTTTCAGTATGGCTCTCATCATTATCGGCATCCTGGTAACGAATCATGCGTCGGAAAAAGCATGAAATCCACAGATAATATTGCTGTTTATAACGATTACCACAAAGTTTTTCATTTTGTGAAGAGTGCATAGATCACAGACAGTTGAAAGGGGGTGTGGTTGGAGTGGCGTTAATGACAAGTACACCCCTTTTAACTGTCGAATGAATCTGAAAATATTTCTGGCAAATTCTATAAAATCGTTTAACAGGACACCTGCTGTCAAAAAACAGTCAAAATCGATTATTCCCTTTTCACCCGTTTAAGCAGTAATCGTCTTATCCTGTTTTGAAGCATCTGGTTCACCTTAAAATACGATTGATTTTTTAGAACAAAAAATTACAAAAATGAAATTTTATACTTTTGTATTTTTAACATTTTTGTAATAAAAATTTTTAACGACCTGTATTATTGCGCGTCTTAATTTTTTTAATCAATAAAAACCCTTTATTTATAAGGCATTAAAGCGGAATAAAAAAACTTCACCTGTCGACTGGCATAGCAATTGCTATTTTAAATTAAAATTTAAAATAACCTTTAATGGAGAACAATTATGTCAGAAAAGAAAATCCCTTTTGCTATTTTTATCTTCCTGCTTTTACCTGTCACTGCTTCTGCTACAGGCGAACCGTTTATCGATACAGGCAATACCAGCTGGATGCTGATATCTACTGCATTGGTGCTCCTGATGATGCCTGGTCTTGCTATGTTTTACGGCGGACTTGTTCGATCAAAAAATGTTTTGGGAACAATGATGCATACCTTTGTCGCAATAGCTGTTATTGGTGTCCTGTGGGTTATCTGCGGGTATTCTTTAACCTTTGGTGAAAACGTTCTCGGCGGTATTATCGGGTGGAATTGGGACTTTTTCTTTTTAAGAGGTATTGATGACGTTATTACAGATGGAATCCCAGAATATATTATTGCCATGTTTCAAGGCAAATTTGCCATTATCACTCCTGCTTTAATCAGCGGCGCCCTGGCAGAAAGGGTCTATCTCAGGGGGTATATCCTGTTTATTGCGCTGTGGTTTCTTGTTGTTTACAGCCCGCTCTGCCATTGGGTGTGGGCATCAGACGGATGGCTTTTTAATTCAGGCGCTTCCGGTGTAATTGACCTGGCAGGAGGGCTTGTCATCCATGTGTCTGCAGGGATTAGTGCCTTGGTGGCTGCCATCTACCTTGGGCCGCGTCTGGGCCATCCCAAACTGGTTACCTTTCCAAATAACCTTGTCATGACCCTTATGGGTGCAGGTCTTTTATGGGTCGGGTGGTTTGGATTTAATGCAGGCTCCACCCTTCAAAGCGGCCTTGACACGGCAAGAGCTTTAACCATGACTCAGATTTCTGCTGCCAGCGGTGCACTGATGTGGCTGTGTATTGAAGGCCTTATTTACAGAAAAGCAAGTGCTTTGGGATTTGCATCCGGCACCTTGGCCGGTCTTGTTGTCATTACGCCTGCGGCTGCAGTGGTACAACCTTTTGGCGCTTTTTTCCTTGGCGCGGCTTCTTCTATTGCCTGTTTTTATGCCCTTCAGTTAAAAATAAAACTGGGATATGATGATACCCTGGATTGTTTTGGAATCCATGGCATCGGCAGCGGTCTTGGTGTCATTCTTTTAAGTTTTTTCATCAGAGATTCCTGGATGGCATCAGCCAGTGAAGCTGCCGGAAGAACCTGGACAGTTTTTGATCAGCTGTTCGTACAGCTTAAAGGACTTGGTGCTACCATTTTACTGGCAGGGACCGCTACCTTTATCTTATGCGTTATTGTTGAAAAAACGATTGGATTCAGATTGGATCAGGAAAAAGAGTATATGGGACTTGACCAGTCATTGCATGGTGAAAGGGGATATGATTTCTCCTGATTTTCCGGCATGACCCTATACCGGAATCCAGATAAAGCCGGCCTTTATTTTTCAGGCATTTTTACAATAAAGGTAACTGATATGATACATAGAGTGGAAGCAGTCTAAATCTTTTTTGATGAACAAAAACAGCAATCACCCCCAAAAAAAACTTTTGATAGGGTGATTGCTGTTTTCCCTGCAGACTGTCAATTAGGGCACGCCTAATTCAATGACTTACTTCAGCCTTTGGAACCGCAGTCAATTTCTTTATCTTTCAGGTTTTCTACATTTTCTCCAAACGGCCTGGAAGCGATCTCTTCCTTTTTGGAACAGGCCAGCAAGGCAGCAAATTCAGCAGCATCTGTAATAATTTCCCTGCAATGAAGTGCATGGTCCCTGCACAGCCACTGGTCTTTCCACTGGCTGCAGATATCTTTGCACAACGTATTCCCATATTTCTGCTTTATCATATTCGGAATTTGATTAAACAAACGGTATAAGCCCGGGTTGCCATAAAGTTCTTTTGCAGATTTTTTGGCTGCATCTTTTCTGTCTTCCCCTTCAGGCAGGCCACTTCTACCATGAACTGCTCCCACTGCCAGCACTGCACCTGCTATAGCACCACAGGTATCCCCGTATAAGCCCACACCGCCGCCGAAACCTGTGGCAAGCTTCTGGGTCTCTTTGGGAAGTCCGGTTTCAATACAGGATAATACTGCCTCCAAAACACATTCCGCACAATTATAACCTTTTGAAAAATTCTTTCTGGCCCTTTCTTTCACCGCGTTTATTTTCTGATCTTTTTCCAAGTGAATTCTCCCTTTTTATCTAGATAATCACCATTTTATCCATAATAATGATACCATACCTTGTTTATATGATAATATTAAGAAAAAAATATTCATTTATCATTTTCCCGGGCAGCCACATAAAAAAACCTGATGTTCTGACGCCTGACTGCCTTGTCATTTCCGGCATCAATTTTTTTTTAAAAAAAGTGGTTGACTTTAATAGACGACCGGTCTAATAAAATATTGTATATAAAAAGAACAACGACAACCTGAACAACTTAAGGAGATAAAAAGACATGACATCTAAAGAAACCATGACCAAGGTCATCAACTCACACAACCT
>CAYFKW010000028.1:20377-28088 GCA_964343845.1 uncultured Desulfobacula sp.
TCCATCTTGCGACTGTTGACGCAAACGGGAACCCTCATGTCAGGGGTGTAGATTATGCACCATCAGACAAAGAAAATATCCTGTATTTCATTACGAAAAAAGATTCCAGGAAGATTAGTCATTTAACAGGGAATGCCGCCATCGCATTCGCCATTGATCATGACTGCCCGGACTGGGAAGATCTTGCAGCGCTAAGGTACATCAAAGGCACTGGAACGGCAGCACTCATTGAGACCCCAGAAGAGATGAAGCTGGCTTTTGGATTGTTACTTGAAAAATTTCCATTTCTGGCAGACCTGCCTGGGGACCCTTCAGATTTTGCAGGTGTCAAAATAGAGCTGAAAAATGTTCTGGTAACAGACAATACTATTGAATTCGGCCACACTGAAGAAATCAATTTTTAACTGATGACGGTCCAGGGCACCAAGGATAAAATCATTGAAGCAGGCGCTGAAATAATCCATCGCAAAGGGTTTAACCATACCGGGATCCAGGAGGTACTGGCAGCAGCCAATGTACCAAAGGGATCGTTTTATTTTCATTTTATCAACAAAGAGGACTTTGGGTTGCATGTTATTGATTATTTTAACGAGTTATACCTTGATACGTTAAAGCCGATCCTTGAAAATAAAACGTTAACGCCCCTGAATAAAATTGAACAGGTCTTTGATTTTTATATCCATCTATTTCAGGCGCTTGACTTCACCTGCGGATGTCCCATTGGTAATCTTTCTCAGGAAATGAGTGATTTAAGCGATGCGTTTCGGAAAAAATTGAATACCGCCATCAGGATCATGGCCAATAGTTACAGGATGCTGCTGATTCAGGCCCAAAAAAGAAATGAAATTTCCAGGCGAATTCAGACTCAGGAGATGGCAGATTTTATTGTATCATCCTGGCATGGATCGCTGATAAGAATGAAAATAGAAAAAAGCATTCACCCCCTGCGGATTCACAGACAATTTATTTTAAATATATTAAAGGCTGAAGAGATATGAAAGACCATCCAACCATAAAATGGTTCCATGAAAACCCTCATACGGCTGAAGGCACACCATATGTGCATGATATTGATTATGATGCGCTAAAGGAATTGGTTCTCGATTCAGGTGCAGATGATTGTGGTATCGTGAGTATTGACAGCAATGATCTTAACGATGAAAGAAATGACATTTTAACCCTCTATCCAAAAACAAAAACATTAATCAGTATCGTTATTAAACTGAACAGGGAAAATGTGCAATGCGTATCAAGGTCTGTTTCAGACCATGAATTTGTTCTGGGCTTTGAGCAGACGAATAAAGTTTCACAGAAAATAACAAGGCGTTTAAAAACACAGGGCGTTCACTCGCTTCATCCTTCAGCCGGGTTTCCGATGGATACATCGAAATGGCCTGGGAAAATGTGGACGATACCTCATAAAACTATTGCTGCTGCAGCAGGAATGGGGCACATGGGGCATCATCGTCTGTTAATCCATCCAGATTTTGGTAATTTCATCGTGCTTGGGACCTTGCTCATTGATAGAAAAGTCTCAACATATGATTCCCCGCTTTCATACAACCCCTGTATAAACTGTGGTCTTTGTGTCTCTGTCTGCCCAGTGGGAGCGATCGCGCCTGATGGAAGGTTCAGTTTCGTCAATTGCATGGTCCACAACTATCGAGATCGCATGGGAGGTTTTTCAGACTGGGTGGAACATATTGTTAAATCAAAAAATGTAAAAGATTATCGAACAAGGGTAAAAGACACGGAAACAATATCTATGTGGCAAAGTTTAACGTATGGTATCTGTAACAAATCCTCTTACTGCATGGCAGTTTGTCCAGCAGGAAAAGAGAACATCGGAAGATATTTATCTGATAAAAAGACCTATAGAGAAGATATTTTAACCCCTTTGCAAGACAACAATGAGACTATTTTTGTGCTCCCGGAAACAGATGCCATAGATCATGTTAGAAAAAAATTTCCACACAAAAAAATTAAAAAAGTGGGGTCTGGCGTAAGGCCCGGCTCTGTTGCTGGATTTTTAGAAAGCCTCCCTCTGGTGTTTCAGAAAGGCAGATCAAAAGGGATCAATGCTGTCTACCATTTTTTGTTTACAGGAGATGAATCTATAAAAAGCACTGTTATTATAAAGAATATGCAGCTTGAAGTGTTAAACGGCCATGTTCACACACCAGATATTATTATTGTTGCCGATTCTGAATCCTGGATTAAATTGCTGTCAAAAGAGAAAAGTCTTGTGATGGCATTGATATTACGAAAAATAAAACTCAAAGGCTCTCCGCTGCTAATGAAAACTTTTGCCAGATGTTTTCCGCTGTAAATTAAAATAGAGGGACACGAATCTTTCAATGGACGGGTCAATGGACAGCGCCTTTTTCAGGACACCCGTATCTTTTTTATCTTTTTTTCATCGTGGTTTTTATAAAAAATGCTGCATACACAAGAAAATTTATCACCAGGACGCTCAGGCCTAGAAAAACTTGAATTTTTCGGGTCATTCCATCCGGATAAATGATAGAAAATAAATACTGCTGGATAAAACCATCCTGGTAGCCAGAGAGGCCTGCCAATGCTCGAAAGCGGTTCTCCAACGGGGTCAGCGGACATATCCAGCCTGAAAATTCAATCCATGCCCCCCAAAGGACCGCTGGAAAGTGGATGAACAGCATCCATCTCCTGTAAAAAATGAGGATACCACCAAATACTACAAAAATCACAAACAGAAAATGAACGATTAAAATGGCATCCGTCATCACTATATATTTCAAACCGATAACCCTTTTTAAAAGAGTTGAGGGTATTTGTATTCTAAGAATATAAGGTAGAACTGGAACATATCAACCTGTCCTTTCGGCTTAATCTTAAAGGACGGGACACGTTAATGTCAAATCTCCAACGCTTCAGACGATAGAGTGTCAGGTTTTTAGACACTTATGCGATAATATTCCACTGATTTTAGGGAAGAGAATTATTTTGAAGAAATATTTAGATGGTCTAATATCCTTTCTATTGCTATAACCTGCCGTTCCAGCATTGCATTGGTTTTTTCCTGTGCTTTAATTAAATGCTTTTGATTTTCAGCAAATGATTCAACAACGGTATTCAAGCTTAAAATGGCATCTTGAAGATGTGAACCGTTCACATCCTCAGAAGGTGAATAATGACTTCTGGTATAGGGCTGCGGCGGCCGGTTCGTGTATTGAAATCTTGGATTTGGGTTATAAAATGCTGCATCATAACTTTTCCGTGTCATAGCAGATCTCTGCTTATCAGCCTGGTTGCTGCGAAGACTTTGTAAAAAATCATTCATGAATACGATTTCCTCCTTAACAGGTTTTTTATTTATATCAACCTAATTTAGCACCTAAATTATTCTGATAAATGATCGAGAATTAATAATTTGAATGCGATTTTCGTGCCAGCAATGATTTTTCAGCCTTATTATAATATAGATAAGCATTCTCGCGGTTTTGTTCCAATTTTTTTGATTTTTGATTAATGTAAAAATTATGAATTTTTTTTCCTAATTTTGGTACAATTTTTATCCAAATTCCAACCCATCCTAACAATGCACCTGAATGCGCTGAATACATTGACAAGATGAATCATTCTATTTTATACACTGGCAGGTCAGACTATCTGAGAGAAAGGTGATGTGAATGAAAACTCAAAAATGTGCTCAGGACTCCAGTGTTATCATTTCCAGGGTTATGCTGCCAGAGGATGCCAACCCTGCCGGAATTGTCCACGGCGGGGTCATCATGAAAGAAATTGACAATGCTGCCGGCGTAGCTGCTGTGAGACATACCAGGAGGATCTGTGTCACAGCATCCATCGATCGTTTGGATTTCCACGAACCTGCTTTTATCGGAAATTTGGTCACCATTAAAGCCGGCATTAACATGACTGGAAAAACCTCAATGGAAATCGGTGCAAGGGTTGAAACCGAGGACCTGTTAACCGGCAGAAAAACCCATCTTGCCTCTGCATATCTAACCTTTGTTGCTTTGGACGATAACAAGAAACCTGTGAAGGTACCGCCGTTAAAACTTATAACTGAAGAAGATTTCAGACGGAACAAAGAGGCCAATGCAAGAAAAAAAGTAAGGCTTTCTGAGAAAAAAAAAGAATTTGACTGCCAGTTGGATAAAAATAAATGTTAACATCAGCTGTCAATCCGGTGAATCCTTTTTTGTAGCGTTTTTATTGAATACACATTGTATGATATCAATTAATTGTGTAAAATAGCTTATAGTTGTTTTATTAATTAGAGAACGCGTTTATGGTATGTAACAGACACTTAGTAAATAAGGGTGATAATGAAAAAAATTCTCATAATTGATGATGAAAAAAGTATTAGAAGTATGTTGATGCAGCTGTTTGAAAAAAATAATTATGAAGTTACCCTTGCCCGGGATGGTCAGCAGGGCATCAAGCTTTATAAAGAAAACAGACCTGATATCATTATCACTGACCTTATTATGCCTGAAAAAGAAGGGTTGGAAACCATAAAGGAATTGAAGGCGCTCAACCCTGATGTTAAAATAATTGCCATGTCCGGGGGGGGCACTGTTGACCCTGGAACGTATTTGGACCTGGCAAAAAGAATGGGAGCGCTGTGTACCTTTTCCAAGCCCATTGACAACAAATTACTTGTGTCAACTGTGAAAGAGCTTATTGCTAAAAAAGTTTAATTTTATCACCTTTCAGGCAGCATCGCCAACAAACAGAATCCCGGAAAGCCGACCAATGAAATCTTTCTAATCTCCAATTGGCTCACATGATAATTCACGCTTAAAATTTATTTTCTCCTGCCAGGCTGGACCAGGCACGCCACAGGTGTTCTTTTTTCAAATATAGTCTTGACACCTCATCATTGTATACAGTATACAATGATGAGTGATTTGTTATGAAAACGCAATAAAATTCACTAGTTCATGGCCAGAACCAGCAAAAGAACTTATAGCTAAGGATACATATTATGGCTGAGAAAACACACCAGAAAGAACGTGAAAGATTAAAAAATCTACAGAAAAAAGCAATTATGGGCGGTGGAGAAAAAGCTATAGAACGTCACCATTCAAGAGGGAAGCTGACTGCCAGGGAAAGACTTGATCTCCTGTTTGATCCAGACAGTTTTGTTGAATTAAACGATCTGGCTGAAAGCCAGTGTGTAGATTTTGGAATGGAAAAACGAAAAGTGCCTGGAGATGGTGTGGTGATCGGGTATGGTACGATTGATGGCCGAACCGCATTCGCATATGCACAGGATGCGACTGTATTAGGCGGATCAGTTGGAACCATTCATGGCCAGAAAATCTGCCGGATCATGGATGAGGCACTGAAAGTTAAAGCTCCTCTAATCTGTTTAAATGATTCTGGTGGAGGCAGACTTCATGAAGGTTTTTTTGCATCCAAAGGCGTGGCTGGAATGTTTTTTAGAAACACAGCCGCCTCAGGTGTTATTCCCCAGATATCCTGTATCATGGGACCCTGTGCCGGTGTATCTGTATACTCGCCTGCTTTGACTGATTTCATCATCATGATTGAAAAACAAAGCCAGATGGTCATTACAGGCCCCAAGGTTATCCATGATGTGACAGGTGAAACTGTCTCTTTAGAGGAATTGGGCGGTGCTGATGTTCACAGCCGTATTACAGGGCAGGCCCACTTTGTTGCCAAAGATGACAAGCAAAGCATTGACCTTATCCGTTATCTGTTAAGTTTTCTACCTGCCAATCATGATGAAACTCCGCCAGCCATTTCGTGCGACGATGACCCACAGAGGAAAACTGATACATTAACCGGGATTGTACCTGCAGATTTTAAAAGAGCCTATGATATGCACCAGGTTATTCATCAAGTGGTCGATCATAATGAATTTCTGGAAATTTTACCTAAATTCGCACCCAACATCATTACCGGCCTTGCCCGTCTTGACGGCAACACCGTTGGAATTGTCGGGAATCAGCCTTCAGTCATGGCAGGCTGTCTTGACTATCAATCTGCTGACAAAGCAGCCCGTTTTATTCGATTTTGTGACTGTTTTAATATCCCTTTAATCAATTTTGTTGATGTCCCTGGATATTTTCCAGGTGTTGATCAGGAAAAAGCAGGCATTATCAGGCATGGTGCTAAAATGCTGTATGCATATGCAGAAGCCACGGTTCCGAAAATTACGCTGGCATTAAGAAAAGAATATGGCGGCGCAGTGATGGCCATGTGCTGTGCCGGTATGGGTGTCGACCTCATGCTTGCCTGGCCTGTGGCTCAACTTGTTGTATTAGATACTGCGGCTGCCATCAATATTATTTACAGAAAAGATATCCAGGCTGCTGATGATCCGGAAACATTCAAAAAGCAGAAAATTGAAGAATATGATTTTAAATATTCAAACCCGTTTCATGCAGCCTCAAACATGCTGGTTGACCGGATAATTGAACCGGAAGAGACGCGGTCCCAAATCATTAAAGGCTTAAGGATGTTAAAAAACAAAAAACGACCTGAACCTTTTAGAAGACATGGCAATATCCCATTATAACCTTTAATACATATACTTGAACAAGGAGATGGACAGATGGATTTCAGACTGACCAAAGAACAAAAATATATTCAAAAAGCAGCAAGGGAATTTGCTTTAGGTGAATTGGCACCTGTAGGCCGGGAGCTTGACCTTACAGAAACCTATCCTGAGGATATTGTAAAAAAAGCAAGGGAATTGGACCTGATCGGGCTTTTTATTCCTGAAAAATTCGGTGGCCCGGGTTTAGGGTTTCTTGAACAGGCTATTGTTTTAGAAGAACTCTGGAAGGTGGATCCAGGTATCAGCCAGCAACTTTGTTCCCTGACCTTTGGCGCTGAAGAATTTATTCTTTTCGGAACAGATGAACAGGGCAAAAAATATTTAGAACCGATTTTCACAGGGGATGCTGTCATGGGATTTGCCATTACAGAACCTGATGCTGGTTCTGATACACTTTCTGCAGCTACCCTTGCCGTAAAAGAAGGCAATGAGTGGGTGATTAACGGATCAAAAGTGATGATTGGCAATGGGACAAGAGGCACCTTTATGTTGGTTTACTGCTTAACCGACCCTGACGCGAAATCCCGGGCCAAACGGCATAGTATTTTTATTGTTGAAACAGATCGTGAAGGATACAAGGCAGAACCCATGCACGGCAAAATGGGGCTGCGGTGCTCAGACACTGCTGCAATTTATCTGAACAACGTCCGGGTACCGGAAGAAAATCTCCTGGGAAAACAGGGAAATGGATTTCATCAGTTAATGGCTTTTTTTGACAGAAGCCGCGCCTATGTCAGCGCGCATGGTGTAGGGCTTGCTCAGGGTGCCCTGGATATGGCTGTCAGACATGTCAGGGACAGGAAACAATTTGGACGGCCGATCGGGACCTTCCAGGGCGTGCAGTTCAAGATTGCAGATATGGCGGTAAAAATAGAACTTGCCAGAAATATTATGTACAAAGCAGCATGGCTGCTTGATAACGGCACGCCTGATACGCACGTTACAGCCATGGCAAAGATGTATGCCGCCCGTATTGCAGTTGAGGTTGTTGATGAGGCGTTACAGCTTCATGGCGGATATGGATATTTTGATGACTATGACATTGAGCGGTTTTACAGGGCTGCCAAAGTTCTTGAAATTTATGAGGGTGCTAAGGAAATAGAAAAAATGATCATTGGG
>CAYFKW010000028.1:28098-48342 GCA_964343845.1 uncultured Desulfobacula sp.
CGGACCATTGTAGGGAAATAAATATTCAGATAACAACGCCCCTTACTTTGAAAGAATTATCTGGCAGGCTTTTTCCCGAAGTTCAAGAATCTGCATAGGTTTTTCTAAATATTCCAATTGATTATTGTTGAGGAACGTCTGCTTATCCTGATCAATATATCCTGAAAGGAACAGGAACCTGTTTTTTATATTGGGGTATTTTTCTGCAACGTTTTTATAAAGTGTGATACCATCTACAATCGGCATGTCAATGTCAGAAATAACCAGTTTATAAAACTTTTTATCGATAAATTCCATTGCCTCCCGGCCATTGTAAGCAATATCAATATTCCCTGAACGATGTAAAAGTGATTTGATCAATTCTGTAATCGGTTTTTCATCATCTACAATCAGGATATTTTCAGCCCAAACCATCGGAATTTTATTCACCTGTTCGAACAGCTTGGGGTTTGCATATTTCGTAGACTCTAAAAAATACTCGATTCTTTTTATATGCGTTTGAATCATCGCAGCCGGATGTTTGAAGTCATTAGTTTTTTCTTTGAGACTGTTCACTATATAAACAAATATATCATTCCACTCGGAAAGTTCAGCCTCAACAACATTTTGGATCACATCTTCTTTTGTTATTTTACCGCGTTCGAAACCAGCTTTTATATTTGAAAAGTAGGTTGATATTTTATCTTTAATTTCTTTTTCAACCAGGATGGCAGGGTTGAATTCAATAGTATCTAAAAATTTCTTTTCAGCATTGCTGATGAAACGAAAGTGCAATTCTTCGTCTTCAGCAATTTCTTTGAAAAACGCCTTGAGATCCTTATCATCAGAATAGGCTTTCTCTGCCAGTTTGTAGGCGTCGCTTGCTGATTTTTCCACAGTTTTCAGCCAGTCGATTATCTCATTCATACTCAGTCCCCTTTTATCTTAATAATGTGCATTGAATTGGATCGGTCAATTTATTTTATTTAACTCCCGATTTTTTTCAGATACGCCGCAGGCAAAGACAGGTTGTTAATTCAAACCGGCAATTTTGCTCCTGGGGATGCATATCCTTCCACTCCATTGATGCGGCAGAAAGAGTATGATAACGATGGATGTCATAAAGTTTTCAATCGCCAGAACTGCCTTTTTTGTCATTGGGTATTTTCTCAGCGCATTCACCATATAAAAAAAGTATGTCTGAAATGACACTTTTTTTGAAACTGGCGCTTTTCATCCGGCACTGTTTTCGGTACCATAAAGCGATTTATCTTATAGCGACAGCCAGAAAGATTTTCGTTTTGTAAAGATAATTTATCTTAGACGATTGGCAGGGCCCTGGTTGAAATGGTGATTTCAGCCGTTTAACGGACACTGCGTTTGTTAACTTGAATGACACGTATCCCCTTGTCAATTGCCGGTTGTATCGGAAATTCTTTTTGGCAGATGGAAGAAGAGAGAACCATGAGAATACATCATCTTAGAAATGCAACATTCGTGATCGAAACCGGATCGAATTATATCCTAATTGATCCCATGCTCAGTGAAAAAGGCGCACTGCCCCCTTATGCCTATCTTCGACACAGGCCTTTACGGAACCCCATTGTTTCTTTACCGGAAAATGCACCAAAAATATTGGACAGCGTTAACCTGTGTTTTGTTACACACTCGCAAAAACTGGGTATCGAACTGCTGACCCATACAGATCATCTGGACAACCCCGGTAAATCATTCCTGGTTAAAAAGAAGATACCTGTTGTTTGCGGGGAGCCGGACGCGGGTTACATGGAGAGATATAACCTCAAGGTAGAAGCAGCACTGAAGTACTGGGAGCCAGAAAAAATATTATCAGGACAGATAACCGCCATACCGGCGCAACACGGTCACAGCTGGCTGCACAGGTTCATGGCCAATGGTGCTGGATTTTATCTTGAACTTGAAAATGAACCATCCATATACATCAGTGGAGATACGGTTTACACCAAAAGTGTAGATCAGGTACTGACTGAGTTAAAACCTGATATCGCTGTTGTTGCTGCAGGTGGTGCCAGCCTGGATTTTGGCGGGCATATTTTAATGACCATGGACGAAATAGCGGCCTTTATCAAAAAAGCGCCCCATAAAGTAATTGCCAACCATATGGAGGCGCTGAATCACTGCCCTGTCACCCGTGAACAACTGAGAAATGAGTTAAAAAAAAGACATCTGTTGTCAAAAACGCTTATCCCATCTGATGGTGAAATCCTGACAACAGATGTACTGTAATTCATTGGCTGCTTATATGTGCTCTTTAACCGTAACCGTCTTTTCCACATATTTAACAAACAGGCCTAAATCTTCTTTCTTTTTCCCCATTTGGGTTTTTATATAAACAAATCCAGCCGTCTGCCAGTTTTTTGCATAAATACTGCACCCTTTGAGAACGCCATCCAAGACAATCTCATTGTTTTCAATCCTGGAAGGAATTATTTTCCCTTCCTTTTTAACCACGACGTCCCCTTTAGAAGAAATATGCAAGGTTGTACCTTTCACTTTATTGTCAGGATTGTATGGCAGATGCCAGTCTGTTCCTGCTTCAAAGATCGCTGGGAGACCCGGCGTTGTCACCTCTCCTTTTACCGGATATATTCCAGCCTTTGAGCATCCAAATAACATGGCCGCAGCGACAAGACACAACACCGCAAAGACAGCAGTAATTCGATTTTGCATGTAGAACTCCTTTTCCAAAAAATTAAAAGTTTTTTTTGCTGATTGTTTCATTTTGAATTATTCACCAACTAATAGAGGATTCTAATTAATAGGTCAATTCTTTTCTGTCAAAAGAGTATCACAGGCCAAAATAACTCTTGACAATGGTTAATTGTACACCGTATACCGTATACTAGTTAAGAATGTACGAAACTGTTTTTTAAATGGAGACCTCCATGGAACTTTGCAGAGTACGCAATGTTTTAATTACCAAACAGGCGGCTGCTCCCACTCTTCTCATCCACTGGCCTGCATTAAATGCTGTCTGACCCAGGATTTCCTTGTCAATTGTTCTTCTTCATCTCCCATTGCCATATAACCCTGAACAGTACCGGCAGTGGTGAATAGTGTAAATCTTTTATCAAACTTTTATAAGGATCTTAAAATGAAACAAGAGTTCTTATTAGGAAACGGTGCCATGGCGATAGGCCTTTTGGAAGCAGGTTGCCAGATTATGACTTCCTATCCCGGCACACCATCCAGCGAAATTCTACCCGAAGTTGTCCGCTTTTCAAAGGCCAATGAATTGAACACCGGTATTGAATGGTCTATCAATGAAAAAGTCGCATTTGACAATGCATTTGCCGCCGCGATTTCCGGAAAACGGGCTGCCTGCTGCATGAAAATGGTAGGGTTGAACGTGGCTGCAGACTCATTCATGTCTGCAGCGTATATTGGAAACATTGGCGGGCTTGTGATTATATCCTGCGATGATCCAGGCCCCCATTCATCCCAGACCGAACAGGATTCAAGGCTGATGGCACGGCTTGGAAAGGTTCCTGTACTGGACCCGGGAAGCCCCGAAGAAGCCAGGGAAATGATTAAAATGGCCTTTGATCTTTCAGAAGAATTTCAGGTGCCGGTCCTGGTAAGACCTGCCATCAGAGTCTGCCATGCAAGGCAGAATATTAAATATGGTTCCCTTAAAAGCAATACAACCAAAGCAGACTTTAAACGGGAACCGACCCGATGGGCATCTACACCAAAATTCAGATTTCTGCAGCACAAAGCACTGAATGAAAAACATATCAGAATCAGTGAAAAATTCGATACCCTGGAACCCTTTAACATCCATACGCTGGAAAAGGGGAAATCTTATCCATTTGGCATTGTCACAGGCGGTGTTCCTTCAAGTGTGGTCCAGGATATGTTTGAAGAATACAGAAGAGAGGACATCCCGGTGTTAAAACTGGGAGCCCCCTATCCTTTTCCTGAAACACTGGCAGACACATTCATGGATGCCTGTGACAAAGTACTGGTTATTGAAGAAACAGATACAGTCATCGAATACATGTTAAGGGACAAACGAAAAACATTGGGACGATTATCCGGCCATGTTCCCATGGAAGGAGAACTGGTCCCTGAAAAGATTGAAGGTATCCTGAACACTGCATTAAAAGACTGTGGTTTAGCCCCTTTATCAGACAGTGATTGCGGCATGGAAGCCTTTGCCCTTGTGGGTACGCTTGAGCTTCCCATTCGAAAACCGACCCTGTGTCCCGGATGCCCTCACAGGGCCTCATTCTACTCTATCAGAAAAGCATTGCCAAAAGCGATTTATCCATCAGACATTGGGTGCTACACCCTTGGCAGCAACCTTGGCGGTGTTGATACTGTTCTGGATATGGGAGCAGGTATCACCATGGCCTCCGGGTTCTGGAACGCCTATATCCAGGATGATGTAAAAAAGCCGATTGTTGCCACCATGGGGGATTCTACGTTTTTCCATTCCGGAACCACCGGCCTGATAAATGCTGTCTATAATGATTCAAGATTCATCCTTGTGATCCTGGACAACCACATTACAGCAATGACAGGCATGCAGCCTGCCATCACCCAGGGGGTAAGAGTGGACGGCAGCAAGGGAAATGCCGTTGCCCTGGAAACCATTGTAAAGGGATGCGGAGTTGAATACCTTAAAGTTCTGGATCCGTTTGACACAAAAAATATGATTAAAACGATTAAAGATGCTGCTGAGTATGTTTACGATCCTGATGGCGGCATCGCAGTGATCATTGCCCGCCATCCATGTGTAATTGGATTTAAGGACAAGGCCATTCCGGAGAAAATACCGGTTACGGTATCTGACGAATGTGACGATTGTGGATTCTGTCACATGAGATTTGAATGTCCTGCCATGATCCAGGACAAGGAGAATGAAAAGACAGAAATAAATAAAGTTCTATGTGCTGATTGCGGTGTCTGCATGCAGATTTGTCCGCGCAATGCAATTGAAAAAGCATAACAGGGATTACGGAGAATACTTATGAAAACAACGAATTATATATTAAGCGGTCTGGGCGGACAGGGAATTCTTTTCATGACAAAAATTCTGGCAACAACGGCGCTAAACAAAGGCTACAACATTTTAGGTGCCGAAACCCACGGCATGGCCCAGCGCGGGGGATCTGTTGTTTCCCACTTAAAGATCGGGGATGCCCGCTCAAGCCTTATTCGAGCCGGTGCAGCCGATTTCCTGATTTCCATGGATGAAAAAGAAGCCTATCGGTATCTGCCGTATTTAAAAAAAGGCGGCAAACTGTTTGCAAATGCACCAAGTTCTGCCTTTCCAGAAAAAGGCGTTGCACCTTACCTGGACAAAAACCAGATTGAGCCCTGGGCAATGGAAGCCGGGAAAACCGCTTTTGATTTAGGGGGCCCCAGATCTACAAATCTTGCCATGGTGGCTTTCTACTCGGCCTTTGGATACGGCCCGCTAAGCGCGGATGATTTAAGGAAAACTGTGGATAACATGAGCCCGGGTCCCTTTAAAGAAACAAATCTAAAAATTTTTGACGCCTGTTATGAGGCTGGAGAAAGAATGCGGACATAATGTAATTAACTTATTGAAATATAGCAGAAAAACTGCTTGACATCACCTAATTGTATACCGTATACCGTATACTATAAACATTAATAACGATGACTTTTATTTTTATATTTGGAGACGCATATGGAACTTTTTAAAAACTTAACCGTACTGTCACTTGAACAGGCAACTGTTGCCCCGTATCTGACCTATCGTCTGGTACAGGACGGGATGGAAGTTATCCGGCTTGAGCACCCGATATATGGTGACCCAAACCGGTTCATCGGAAGTAACGTGCTTGATGAAAAACGAATGAACTCCTATTTCCTGTGTATTAACTCCGGGAAAAAAGCATTAACCTTGAATCTTGCCGATCCAAAAGGGCAGGAAATTCTGCACAAACTGCTCCGCCAGTTAGATGTGGATATTTTTGTTACCAATCAACTGCCGAAAAATTATGAAAAATTAGGTGTTGCCTATGACATGATGAAAGAAATCAAACCAGACATTATCTGGCTGGGGCTGACCGGTTTTGGTCCTGACTCCAATGAAGGGGCTTATGACCCGATTCTCCAGGCAAGGTCAGGCCTTATGGAACTCACAGGTGAGGCGGACGGCGATCCCCAGGTTACCGGCATCCCGCTGCCGGACATGGGAACCAGTGAACACGGATACGGCCTTTTAATGAAGGCATTGTTTAAAAAAGCAATGACTGGAGAAGGGTCCAGGATTGATCTTTCCATGTTCGAATCCACGGTTTCATGGCTCACTGTCCCCATTGCCCTGTCTAAGAGTTTTGGCGCCCATATTTCAAGACGCGGCAACACCCATGAGTTTTTCAGTCCGGTTTCAGTGTATAAAACAAGCAACGGCTTTGTATACCTGGCTGTTGGAAACGACCGCCAGTGGGAATCCATGGTGTCCCAGGAGATGTTCAAATCTCTTGCCAGAGAAGAATACAAAAAAAACAAAGGCAGGATTGAAGATGTTGTCAATTTAAACAAAGCCATTAACGCCATCACAGAACAGCATACGTCTGAAGAGCTGATTGAGTTGTTCACATCGATCACGGTTCCCATTTCTAAAATTAAAAATGTCAGTGAAGTGGTTGAGGATCCCCTGGTGGCAAAACGGATCCTGTCTTCAACAGATGCTAAAACAGGAACAAAAGTGACCCTTGCGCCGCCACCCAACATGACGCCGTTTTTAGAGGAAAACAGCAGAAAGCTTTCCTTTCCGCCAAGATTTGGAGAACAAAACCAGGAAATCTACGGCAGCATCCTGGGATATGATGAAGCCACACTTTCAGAGTTTAAGGAAAAAGGAATTATCTGATGAAGCTGAAAAACAGTTTTAGGGAAAGAAGATCCTTGGGCCAGGATGTGTTTGAGTATTTGAAATCCGCCATTATTGATCAGACCATTGAACCGGGTGCAAGACTTGTGGAGAGCAAGATTGCCGACATGCTTGGTATCAGCCGCACCCCACTGCGGGAAGCCCTGCACAAACTGGAAAGGGAAGACTGGATTGAAAAGATCCCTTCCGGGGGATTCCAGGTCGTGACCCTGACAAAAGATGATATCGAACAGACCTTTGGCATCAGGAGTGTGCTTGAAGCCTATGCTGCAAGACTGGCTGCAGAAAACTACCAGGACAAAGACCTTGTTCCCCTGGAGAAAAAGATAAGGGAATTTCAAGCATGCCTTGATAAAAAGGATAGTGACAAACTCCAGAAAATAAACACTGAATTCCATGATCTGCTTTACGGGTTAAGTAAAAGCCCCAAATTGATCAAGATGATTAACCAGCTTCGGGCCCAGATTTCAAGGTTCAGACAGATTATCCTGAAACAGGAAGGATATGCCCATGCAAGCAATGATGACCATATTCAAATGCTGAACGCCATCAAAGACAGAGATGGCGAAAAAGTTGAAACCCTTGTGAGAAAGCACATTATTAAAGGGAAAACAGCTGTTTTAAGTAAATTTTCTGAAGAGGGGCAGAAAAAAAAGAGTGCCTGAAATCAATGACATATTAAACGGGGATCAAAAGGCGGGTGCCCAGATGATCCGTCTGATTGAAAACAATGACAAAAGAGCCTTTGCCCTTTTAAAACAGGTGTACCCCCATTCCGGGAATGCCTTTATTATAGGCATAACCGGTTCTCCGGGCGTTGGCAAATCCTGCTTGATCAATACCCTCACTTTTGAATTCAGGAAACTTGAAAAATCTGTTGCCATCATTGCAGTCGACCCAACAAGCCCTGTATCCGGTGGTGCGATACTGGGAGACCGGCTCCGGATGCAGCAGCATGCAACAGATAAAAACGTATTCATCCGTTCCATGGCATCAAGGGGTCAGAAAGGCGGACTTTCACGGGCCACAAAAGATGCCGCCATCGTCCTGGATGCCATGGGATATGATATCATCATCATTGAAACCGTTGGCGCAGGACAGGCAGAATTTGACATTTCCAATTTAGCCCATTCCATTGGCATCGTCAGCATTCCTGGAACCGGAGACGGCATTCAGGCCGTTAAAGCCGGTATTCTGGAAACCGGAGATCTTTTCATCGTAAACAAAAGCGACAAGCCGGATGCTGACACTGCAGTCCATGAACTGAACATGATGATTGAAATGAGACGCCCCCCGGGAAACGGGTGGAAACCAAAAGTTTTAAAAACAGCCGCTATCGATGGTACCGGCGTAAAAGACCTGGCACAGGAGTTCCTTGCCCATTTTGATTTCATGAAAAAACACAGGCTTGTAGAAAGAAAGAATAAAGATCTTGAGCGGTTTTATTTTCAGTCTCTTTTAAAAGAGATCACCCTGGAAAAGATCTTATCCTTTTTTAAAGAGTCCAGCCGGTTTCAGGACACATTAACTCAAATTGAATACCGCAGAATAGATCCCATTACTGCCGCTGAGGAAATGGCCGATTCGCTTTTAAGATTACAACCATAAATATAAAGGACGCAACCGTATGGAAACCACAAGTAAAATTCGGGTACTCATCGCAAAACCAGGCCTTGACGGGCATGATAAAGGCGCTAAAATTGTTGCCTTGGCCCTTCGGGATGCAGGCATGGAAGTGATCTATTCCGGTTTGCATCAAACCCTTGATCAAATCATACAGACCGCAACCCAGGAAGCAGTGGACGTTATTGGCCTGAGTATTATGTCAGGCGCCCATCTGCCCATCTGCGAAAAACTGATTGGCATGATGAAAGAAAACGACCTTGACAATATCCATCTGACAGTCGGCGGTGTGATTCCCCATCAGGATATTCCCAAGCTGAAAGACATGGGTGTCTCAGAAGTTTTCCCTGGCGGAACCTCTTTTGAGGATATTGTGACGGGCATGAATGACCTGTTTAACTGAAAAGATCTGTACAACTAATTATATGAGGTAAAGAATGGGTGTTGCAAAATATACAAAAGATGAAAAAGGTGCCATAAAAGACGTAACCTATCAGTCCGGGATAACGGTAAAACCCGTATACGGTCCAGAAGATCTGGAAAAGGCTGGATTTAAATATGAAGATGACCTGGGCGCACCAGGTGAATTCCCATTTACACGAAGCCTGCATCCGCAAAGTTACCGAAGCCGTGCCTGGACAACCAGACAGTATACCGGGTTTGGCACGCCGGAAGAGACCAACGAGCGCTTCAAACTCATGATAGCCAACGGTCAGAATGGCCTGAACGTGGCCTTTGACCTGCCGACCCAGATGGGATATGACTCTGATCATCCCCTGTCTGAAGGGGAAGTCGGCCGGGTGGGAATGGCCATTGATTCGCTGAAAGATTTTGAAACCGCTTTTGCCGGCATTCCCCTGGACCGGATCGGTTCCGGGTTAACCATCAATGCCGTGGCCACAATTATGATGGCCATGTACCAGGCGGTTGCTGAAAAATTCGGGTATAAGAAAGAACAGATTTCCACAACGCCGCAAAACGATATCCTAAAAGAAATGATTGGCCGGGGTGCATGGATCTTCCCTGTTGAACACGGTGTCCGCCTGGTTGGGGACAGTATTGAGTATGCAGTAAAAGAACTGCCAAGATCAAACCCTGTCAGTATCTGCGGGTACCATATCAGAGAATCAGGCGCCACCCCTGCCCAGGAAATTGCCTATGCGTTTGAAATTGCCAAAGCCTATATCGACAATGTGGTTGAAAGAGATATCAACCCGTCTGATTTTGTGGGCCGCTTTTCCTTTAATTTTAACGTATACGGAAATCTCTGGGAACAGATTGCAAAGTTCAGGGCTGCCAGAAAACTGTGGGCCAAAATGCTGAAAAATGAATATGGTGTCACTGAAAAGAAAAAGCTTTTCTTAAGAGGGTTATTCGGAGGCGGCGGTTCAGGCCTCACCAAAGAACAACCTGAAAACAATATTATGCGAGGTGCATATTACGCTTTAGGTGCTGCTCTTTCCGGTGCGCAGACCACAGCTCTTTGTTCCTTTGATGAAGCCTATACCATCCCTACCCCGCGATCTGCCCTGCTCTCTTTGAGAACCCTGGAGATGCTGATGGATGAAGTAGGGTTGAGAGATACGGTTGATCCGCTGGCCGGCTCCTATTTTATTGAAACCCTGACCCTTGAGATGGAAGAAAAAATTATTGAAGAGATGAAGGAAGTTCAAAAATGGGGGGGCATGGTCAAAAGCATTTCTGATGGATTCATCCAGAGAAAAGTGTCCAGGCAGGCATATGAGTTTGAAAAAGGGCTTCAGTCCGGGGAATACAGAAAAGTTGGTGTCACGCCTGATGCAGAGAAGAAGACAGATGATGACGCTGCCGGACAAACCGATGTTGAGCTGCATGAGTACAACACTGCCTGGGCAGAAAAATCTAAAGCCAATTTAAAGGAACTCCGCAGGACGCGGAATGACAAGGATGTGACAGACAGCCTTAAAGCGCTTGAGAAAGCAGCCAAAGGCAAAGATAATGTCATGTCGCACCTGGTGAAATGCTGTCATGCATATGCCACAGTGGGAGAAATGGCAGGCGTTTTCAGGCAGGTTTTTGGCGAGTGGAATGAACCGGAATTCTATTAAACGGAGGTAGATTGTGGGAACAACATACCGACTGGGCTGCGACATAGGCGGCACCTTTACAGATTTTGTTTTAGTGAACAATCAAACCGGCGAGTTTTTTACCAACAAATGCCTGACCACACCTTCTGACCCGTCAGATGCCATTGAACAGGGCGTCAGGGAACTTGCTGAACAACTGCCCGGATTCATGGACAATGTTGAAGAAATCATCCACGGGACCACCCTGGTCATCAATGCCATTATAGAAAGAAAAGGCGCCAGGACAGGGCTTATCACAACCAAGGGGTTCAGGGATATATTGGAACTTGGCAGGGAAAAACGGTATGACGCGTACGACATTTTCAGCGAATACCCAGACCCCATTGTTCCAAGATATGACCGCACGGAAATAGACGAGCGCATGCGGTTTGACGGCAGGATATTAAAAGATGTGGATGAAAAAGAAGTGTTAACGGTTCTGGATAAATTTAAACAGGACAAAATTGAATCCATTGCTGTCTGTTTTATCAACTCCTATGAAAACCCTGCAAACGAGAAAAAGATCAAAGCAATTATTGAAAAAGAAGCTGCCGACATCTTTTTATCCTCTTCATTTGAGGTGCTCCCGGAAATCAAGGAATATGAAAGGACCTGCACTACGGCCGTCAATGCCTATGTAAAACCGATTACCTACTGGTATCTGAATAAACTGGTGGACCGGCTGGGCACGATCGGGTTTGCCGGCAAGCTGTTTATCATGCTGTCGTCCGGCGGCATCACATCTGTTGATACGGCAAAGCAGTTCCCGGTAAGGATCATTGAATCAGGCCCGACCGCAGCGGTTATCGCCTCCCAGCATTACGGGCAGATGTTCAATATAAAGGATATGTTCTGTTTTGACATGGGCGGCACAACAGCCAAGTCCTGTCTCATCCAGGACGGTCATGCCGGGCTGGTGTCCACGTTTGAAGTGGGCCGGGTTCAGCGCTTTAAAAAAGGCTCGGGCCTGCCCATACAGGTACCAGTGGTGGACTTGATGGAAATCGGTGCAGGCGGCGGTTCCATTGCCCAGATCAGCAGTCTTGGTCTTTTACAGGTCGGACCTGAAAGTGCCGGTGCAGATCCAGGCCCGGCCTGCTACAGGCAGGGCGGTGAAAACCCCTGTGTGACCGATGCGGATCTTGTTCTGGGATACCTGGACCCTGACTTTTTCTTAGGCGGCACCATGAAGCTGGACATTGAACTGTCTAAAAAAGCCATTGAAGAAAAGGTGGCTGCCCCCCTTGGCACTACAATGGTTGAGGCAGCCTTCGGCATCCATGACCTGATAAATGAAACCATGGCATCTGCTGCCAAAACCCATATCGCGGAAAAAGGCGGCAATCCAAACATGGTGACCGTATCTGCATTCGGCGGTGCAGGACCGGTTCACACCTACGGCCTTGCCCGAAAAATCGGTGCATCAAAAATCATGGTACCGCCGCTGGCAGGTGTGGGATCTGCTTTAGGCTTTTTTACAGCACCCGTGGCATTTGACATGTCCAGAAGCCACCGGGTGGTGATTGAAGAGGCAAAATTTTCCGAGATTGAAACCCTGTTCAACGAGCTTGAATCTGAAAGCGCCAAAATTCTTGAAGGCGACCAAAAGGGAGAAGACATCATCTTCCAGAGAACCCTGCTCATGAGATTTGTGGGCCAGGGCGCTGAAATTGACCTGACGGTGTCAAACAAAGATTTCAATACATTTACAAAAGATAAAATTAAGACCATGTTCCATGAAGAGTATAAACGGCTCTACGGAAGGACATCAGAAGGATCGCCCATTGAATTTGTCACCTTTAAAATACGGGCAAGCCTGCCCAAAAAACCGTTTTCCATTTCAAAACTGACCAATGAGAATTCAGGCATTCAAGACTGTATTAAAGGGCAGCGGAACGCCTTTTCAGTCATTAAAAAAGATTACATGCCGTTCACGGTGTATGACCGGTCAAAACTGTTTGCAGGTGCTGCATTTTCAGGACCGGCCATTATTGAGGAAAGGGAATCCACTATAGTGATTGGAGAGGATGCCGGCGCCCGTGTGGATGAATATGGGTTTGTCTGGATTGACATTGATAAATCTTTCGGGGAGGACAACTAATGACAACACAAACAAAAAAATTCGACCCGATCACACTGGAAATCCTCTGGAAACGTCTGGTGTCCATTGTTGATGAGGCAGATGCATCTGTCATCAGGACCGCTTTTTCTTCTCTTTTAAGGGATGCCCATGATTACACCTGCATGTTTACGGACAGCAGGGGGCAGGAACTGGTACAGGGAACCTTCTGCACACCGGGCCAGGCCGGAGCCATGGCCCTCGGGGTGAAAGAAATTGTCAACTCCATCCCGCTGGAGGAGTACAATGAAGGGGATGTGTTCATTGTAAACGACCCCTGGCTTCTGGCTGGTCATTTAAACGACGTGTGCGTGTTAAGCCCTATCTTTTTCAAGGGCAGGGTTGTTGCGTTTACAGCCTGTGTGTTTCACCACACAGATATTGGCGGCAGGACAGCCTCTGATAACCGGGATGTGTATGAAGACGGTCTGTATATCCCTTTAACCAAACTCTATGATGCCGGCACATTCAACAAAGGCCTGATCAACATGATCCGCTGGAATGTCAGAACGGCTGATGAGTTTGAAGGCGATATCCGCTCACAGGTGGCAGCCAACCATATCTGTGCCCAAAAAATCATTGAGATGATGGAGGACGAGGGCCTTGACACCCTGGACGATCTGGCGGATGAGATTATTGACAGAACAGAAATCAGCATGCGGGCAGCCATTGAAAAGATTAAAGACGGCACCTATTCCCACGAAGGCATTATCGAAGGTGCCGGCAGCAAGCCTGATATCCCGATCAAGCTGACTGTAAAAGTGGACGGCTCCACTATTCATGTTGATTTTGACGGCACATCAAAGCAGGTCCCCTGGGGGGTCAATGTGGTGTACAACTTTACCTATGCCTATGTATTTATGGCCGTCAAATCTGCATTTGACCCGGATATACCGATTAATGAAGGTGCCATCCGCCCGATCACCATGTCTGCACCGGAAGGCACCATTGTAAACTGCAAATTCCCGGCAGCCGTGGCGGCCAGGATGGTTGTGGGCCATTTTATGACGGAGATGGTGTTCAATGCCCTGGCAGATGCTGCACCGGACAATATTATTGCCGGTTCCGGCGGCACACCGCCCTGGCACACCATGATAATCCGCGGCGGCGGCATGGGCGCTTCCTCACGGTTTGACGGCCATCATTGTGCGATCTTCCCGGCCAATGGCGCCAACACCCCGGTTGAAATTCTTGAAAGTGATACCACCATGATTGTTGAGTCAAGAGGCCTGATCAAGGATTCCGGCGGTCCGGGAAGGCAGCGGGGCGGGATCGGCCGAAAAATGATTATTAAATCCCTTGAAGACGGGGATAATACGCCTGGCACCATATCTATTGCTGTACAGGCAGGAAGATATATTTATCCGCCCGACGGTATTTTCGGCGGCAAAGACGGTTCTCTGGCCAGGTTCCTTAAAAACGGTGAAAATGCTGATCCAAGCGGACTGACCTTTTGTGAGCCAGGGGATACGATTTCATTTATCAGTGCGGGCGGCGGTGGTTACGGAGACCCGTTTGAGCGCGATCCCAAAGCAGTTGAAAAAGATGTTCGATACGGCTATGTCAGCATTGAAAAAGCAAAACAGGACTACGGCGTCGTAATAGATGCAGACACGTTAAAAGCTGACCTGGATGCCACGCTGAAATTGCGTAATAAACAATATCCATAAAGATTTGGAGACAGATAATGACTAAAACGTTTATGCCGGATTTTAAAGATACAGACGAACTTTTCGCCCATCAGCTTGAAGGACTGAAGTGGTCAGTTGCTCATGCTTACAATGGGTCTTCTTTTTATAAAAAACAGTTTGAAACTGCAGGGGTAACCCCTGATGACATACAGTGCCTTGACGACATTTCCCGTCTGCCCTTTACCACAGGCAGAGACTTGAAGGAAGGATACCCTTTCCCGCTGTTATCAGTCCCGGAAAAAGACGTGGTTCGGATACACGCCTCATCCGGCACCACAGGCAAAAGAAAGGTGCTCTGCTATACGCAGAACGATCTGGATGTCTGGTTTGATATGTTTGCCAGGTGTTATGAAATGGCTGGGGTGACAAAAGATGACCGGGTACAGATCGCTGTCGGATACGGCGTGTGGACGGCTGGTATGGGATTTCAGCTCGGGTGTGAACGCCTGGGTGCCATGGCCATCCCCATCGGCCCCGGCAACATTGACATGCAATGCCAGTTTTTGATTGATATGCAGTCCACAGTGCTCTGCTGTACAGCCTCCATGGCACTTTTAATGGCAGAAGAGGTCAACAAACGGGGGATTAAAGATCAAATCAACCTTAAAAAAATCATCTTTGGGTCTGAACGCAGCAGTGATGCCATGCGGATTAAAATAAAAGAGCTCCTTGGGCTTGAAGACATGTTTGATATTACCGGCATGACAGAACTCTACGGCCCGGGTGCCGGGCTTGACTGTGCCAGGCATGAAGGCATCCATTACTGGGCAGATAAATATATCCTGGAAATTTTAAACCCGGACACACTTCAGCCGGTGGAAGACGGCGAGGTCGGCGAGATGGTGGTTACCACCCTTTCAAAGGAGGCTGCCCCCCTGATCCGGTATCGGACAAGAGATTTAACAAGAAAAATCACCACACCCTGTTCCTGCGGCAATATCCTTTTTATGCACGACAAGATCATGGGCCGGTCTGATGACATGATCATCTTAAGGGGAGTGAATATCTATCCCGGTCAGATTGATGAAGTGCTGTCAACCATTTCCGAGGTGGGCAGTGAGTACCAGCTGCACCTTGAAAGAAAGGAGGATGGCAAAGATTACATGACCATCAAGGTTGAAAAAAACCAGAATGCAGGTTCTGTCAGTGATGACGAAATAAAAACAAGCATAAAAAAATCCATACAATCAAAGATAATGGTCAGCTGTGATGCACAGATCCTGGGGTATGGGGAACTGCCGAGAGTGCCGGGAAAATCACAGCGGATATTTGATAACAGATACGAGTAACTACCAAATATAAGGAAACAACATGAAGCCATTTACCTATTTAATCCCTGAAACTGTTGAAGAGGCGCTGTCCATGTACAGTCAGCACAGCGAAACAGCCAAATACATGGCAGGGGGAACAGATGTGATCGTCAAGGTGAAGGAAGGCTGGATGGAACCAGACTACCTGATTTCTTTAAAAAAAATCAGCGAGATGAGCGAGCTGTACAAAAATGATGCAACAAAAGAGCTCTCCATCGGTGCACTTGTCACCCATGCTGCTTTGGAAAAATCATTAATGATCCAGAACGAGTACCCCATTATATATGATGCGGTTTCCAATGTCGGGTCCCTGCAGGTCAGGAACGTTGGAACCATTGGCGGAAATCTGATCATACCCCTGATCGCCCTGGATGGGGTTGCCCTGCTTCACGGACCAGACGGCGAGCGGTCCTGTGATGTAAAAGACCTGTTTATCGAACCCTACAAAACCATTTTAAAACCAGGTGAACTGTTAAAGAAAATTACCATTCCGCCCCAGCTGCCCCGCACCGGAAGCGCCTATGTCAAATTCGGAAGAAGAGCAGCCATGGAACTGCCATTGATCGGTATCGGCGTGCTCCTGTCTCTTGAAGAGGACCGTGAAACCTGTGCAAAGGCAAGAATCTGCCTGGGGGTTGCGGCACCGACCCCCATGAGAGCAGTTGATGCGGAAAATCTGCTGAAAGGCAGAAAAATTACAGAAGATCTCCTGGTTGAAGCCGGTAAACTGGCAGCAGAGGAATCAAAAGTCAGGGACAGTGTCAGAGGGAAGGCGTGGCACAGGAAAGAGATGATCCGCGTGCAGGTCAGAAGAATGGGCCTTAAATGTATCGAAATCATAAAAAATAACAGTTAGGAGAAACTTAACCCATGACAACACATATATCTTTTACATTAAATGGTGACAAGATCTCTTACGAGGTCAAGGACCATTGGACCCTGTTACACCTGTTAAGAGAAGAAATGGGGCTCATCGGCACAAAAGAAGGCTGCGGCAATGGTGAATGCGGTGCCTGCACTGTTATTGTTGATAAACTGGCGATCAATTCCTGCCTCTTCCTGGCGGTTGATGCTGATGGAAGTATAGTTGAAACCATTGAAGGCCTTGCCTCAAGAGAAGGCAGCCTGCACCCCATACAGCAGTCCTTTGTTGACAACGGCGGAATTCAGTGCGGTTTCTGCTCTCCAGGGATGATCATGTCTTCCAAAGCATTGCTGGATGAAAATCCGGATGCTGATCAAGATCAGGTCAAACACGCCCTTGCAGGAAATATCTGCAGGTGCACAGGTTATGTCCAGATCCTGGAATCGGTTGAAGCAGCCAGGGACCAGATGAAAACAGGAGGTGAATAATGACTGAATTAAACGTTGTCGGCAAACGGATCCCCAAACTGGATGCCGCCCAGAAAGCCATGGGCCGTGCTGAATATATCCAGGACATTAAACTGCCGGGCATGCTGCATGGAAAAATTCTTTACAGCAAGTATGCCCATGCAAATATTGTTAAAATCGACACGTCAAAAGCCAAAGCCCTGCCTGGTGTCCATGTGGTTCTCACAGGAGAGGATGTCCCGGAGAGGATGCGCATGGGATTCATGAAAGACAACCCGCCCCTGAAAAAAGGCAAAGTGTGCTCGTTCAGGGATGAAGTGGCTGCAGTGGCGGCAACATCTCAGGAAATTGCAAAAAAAGCACTCGACCTGATCGAAATCGAATACGAGGAACTGCCAGGCATTTTCGACCCTGAAAAAGCCATGGAAAAAGAGTCTCCCCTGGTGCATGAAAAAAACAAATCCAATGTGCTGAAACTTCCCTGGAAGCTTCATTACGGTGATGTTGAACAAGCAGAAAAAAAGTCTGCCCACGTGGTGGAGGAAAAGTTCACCACCCAGTGGGTCACCCACTGCTGCCTGGGGACAAGCGGTGCCATTGCACTTTTTGATGCCAATGACAACTTAACCATTCATACCAATACCCAGATCCCGTCCCTGGCCCAGAAAGACTTTTTAGAGTCCCTGAAAGCCATGGGCCTTAAAAACAAACGGGTAAGGGTTATCAAACCCATTATCGGCGGTGGATTCGGCAGTAAACTGGACACCTATGCGTATGAACACGTTGCCATCCTCCTGGCGTATCACTGCAGGAAACCGGTCAAAATCCAGTTTGACCGGGTAGAAGAGTTTAAAGCAACCTCAACACGCCAGCCCACTGTGATTTACATTAAGCAGGGCTGCGATGAACAAGGCAGGCTCACCTTCAGGGATATCCGGATGGTCCTGGATAACGGGGCCTATACCTCCTGGGGCGCCACCACACCTTCTGTTATGATGATGCCCATCACCTCCCTGTACCGGGTTGACAATGTACGGTATTCTGCAAAATGCGTTTACACCAATAACACCTATGCCCAGGCCATGAGAGGGTATGGAAATCCCCAGGCCACATTTGCCATTGAATCCACACTGGATATGCTGGCAGAGAAAGCGGGCATTGGCCGGGTAGACATCCGGCGGATCAATAGAAACCAGCCGGGCGATGAAACGCCCCAGGGGTTCAAAATCAGCACCTGCGGTCTTGAAGAGTGTATTGATGCAGTTAAAAAAGAACTGGATATTGACGGGGACCGATCCAAAAGGGAAAAAGGGATCGGCATGGGAATCGCCTCTCTTATCCACGTTGGCGGCGGCGCCAGAATCTACAAATCTGACGGGTGCGGCGCCATCCTTAAAATGGATGATTACGGCAAGGTTGATATTTTCACAGGCGGCTCAGACATGGGTCAGGGCCTGGATAATATCACAGCCCAGATTGTTGCCGAAGAACTGGGGCTTCTTGTTGAAGACATTAATGTAGTCCATTCAGACACAGATGTATGCCCCTGGGATGTAGGGGCCCATGCCAGCCGCTCCACCTTTGTTGCAGGAAACGCTGCCTTAGGGGCTGCTAAAAAAGTGAAGAAAACAATTCTTGAATATGGATCAAAACTCCTGGATGCCCCAGCCGAGGACCTGGTGCTGAAAGAGCGGATGATCTTTGTGCCTGCCACCATGGGCAAAGGGGAGGAAGAAAAAAGCATGCCCATTGATAAGCTGCTGAGAAAAGCCCATTTCTCACCGGGCGGCACCATGCTCATGGCCGACTATTTTTATGATCCTGCCAATGAAAACATGGGCAGAGACTTTAAAGGCAACATGTCCGTCACCTATGCCTTTGGCGCCCACGGCGTCAAGGTAAAAGTGGATGAAGAAACCGGCAAGGTTCAAGTGCTGGATTATGTGGCTGCCCATGATGTGGGCCGGGCCATTAACCCGCTCCTGCTCGAAGGGCAGGTATACGGCGGTGTGGTCATGGGACTTGGCTATGCATTGACAGAAGAGGTCCTGGTCAGGGACGGTGAAAACATGAATGCCAACTTCAGGGACTATAAACTGTTTACTGCCAAGGATGCCATTAACATAAAAGCACCGGTCATTGAAACAGATGATGAACACGGCCCGTTCGGTGCCAAGGGGATCGGGGAACCCGGATGTGTTCCCACAGCACCGGCCATTGCCAATGCCATTTACGACGCTGTCGGAGTCAGAATCAAGGATCTGCCCATTACACCGGAAAAAGTGTTGGCCGCGATTAAAGAAAAGAATAGTTAGCGTCTGACTGAAAACCGTGTTTGGGCGAAAAGTTGCCCATATGCAAGGCGCAAAGAATCTTGAAACCGGAGTGTACTAAAGTACTCGAGGATTCAAAATTTTGAAGCAACGTAGCAGATGGGTGAGTTTTTGTTCAAACACTAATTAAGGAGAAAAACCGTGCGTTTACCAAGGTTTGATTACTTAAAACCTGAAAATCTTAACGAGGCGTTAGACCTTTTATCTATTCACAAGGATAATGCAAAAATTCTTGCCGGCGGTACAGACCTGCTGGTCAGGATGAAAAAGGGGCTGCTGGAACCAAAAGTGCTGATCAGCCTCAACGCCTTGAACGACCTATCTTATATTAAAGCGGAGAATGACTGCATCAGGATTGGATCAAAAACCCCTATCGCAGATATTATTGCCTCAGACACGGTCCGGGAAAAGGCCAGTGCCCTGTTTGAAGCGTGTTCAAAAATAGGGGCAGTCACCATCCAGCATTACAGGGGAACCATTGGCGGCAATATCCTGCAGGACAACCGGTGCCACCATTACAACCAGTCCCGGTTTCACCGGTCCGGCAGGCAGGCCTGCCATAAAGACGGCGGAAAAATCTGCTATGCAAGAGAAGAAGCAGACCGGTGCAACTCCACAAACCAGTCTGACGGTGCCACCGCCTTAATGGCCCTGGATGCAAAAGCGACCTTAATCAGTAAAGATAAGGAAAGAACCGCTGTTTTTGAAGATTTTTTTGTAACCGATGGAATTACACCCCATGCCATTGAACCCCAGGAACTGTTAAAGGAAATTGTTATCCCGGTCATTGGCAGTCAAAGTGCGTACCAGCGGCTGGCATACCGTTCAGCCATTGATTA
>CAYFKW010000028.1:48352-59657 GCA_964343845.1 uncultured Desulfobacula sp.
GATATCATTGCAGGAGCCAGGATTGTTGTGGGTGCCATGGGCAGAACCCCTCTGTTTCTGGCAAATGCATCCGCGTCTTTAAAAGGCAGGGCCCTGTCAGATGCAGCAGCATTTAAAGCTGCGGCAAAGACAGCTATGGACAGTGCAGAAGCCTTTGCCGTCCACAATGTCGGATCAACCCTTGAATACCGGTGTTCCATGGTTGAGCATGTGGTGCTCAAGGCCTTGGAACAGGCTGCAGGAAGGATAGGTCAATAAAGATATTTCAATTGTTTGGAGTCTAAATAAAATGGATGATTTAAAGTTAACACTAAATATAAATGACACCCCTGTTGAGGTAAGCGTGGCCCCCAATGACACACTCTTAGAGGTCTTAAGGGATAAGCTGGACCTTACCGGGTCCAAGGAAAGCTGTGGTGAAGGGGTCTGCGGATCATGCACCGTCCAGATGGACGGCAAACCGGTCCGCTCCTGCTTAACGCTTGCACTGGAAGCAGACGGCTGCCACATTAAAACGGTAGAAGGTCTTGCAACTGAAGATGACCTGTCTGATCTTCAACAATCTTTTATTGACCACGGCGCAGTACAATGCGGTTTCTGCACACCGGGAATGCTGATGTCGGCAGATGCGCTGCTCAAGGACAATCCGGCCCCGGATGAAAAAACGGTTCGAAACGCCCTGGCCGGCAATATCTGCCGCTGTACAGGGTACGCTAAAATAGTGGATGCCGTCTGTCATGCCAATTCTCCGGAAGAGATGTGCCCGGACTGCAGGACAAAGGAGTAAACCATGTCTGATTATACCATTATTGGAAAAAGAATGCCCAGGGTTGATTCCAGGGCAAAGGTTATGGGAAAAGCCAAATTTACAGCAGATCTGAAGCTGCCGGGCATGCTTGTGGGAAAGGTGAAAAGAAGCCCGTATGCCCATGCCAGAATTGTCAGCATTGACACCTCAAAAGCCAGGGCCCTGCCCGGGGTCAAAGCCGTTGTCACCGGCGAGGATACAGAAGGCGTTAAATGGGGGGTGTTTGCCTATACCCGTGACCAGGAATTCATCCAGACCGAAAAAGTAAGATATATTGGTGATGAGGTGGCCGGCGTCGCAGCCGTAGATGAAGAAACAGCCCAGAAAGCACTGGATCTCATTGATGTCAGGTATGAAGAACTGCCGGCAGTGTTTGAGCCCATGGAAGCCATGGCATCCCAGACGGAGCTGATCCATGAAGATTTTCCCAACAATGTGAACATCCATGTCAACATTGACACCGGCAATGTAGATGAAAACTTTGAAAAAGCCTACTATATCAGGGAAGATACCTTTGTGGCGCCTGAAGAATCCTATTTCCAGGCTGAACCCTATGCCATCGTGGCTCGGTTTGACCATGAAGACTGCTTGGAAATATGGTGTCCCAACGGCGGACCGCATATGAAATCCAAACCCCTTTCCAATGCATTCAAAATTCCGCTGCACAAGGTAAAGGTCAGGAAAATTGCCATCGGCGGCGCCTTTGGCGGCCGGAGTGAAATCTGCCCTGTGGACTACATCTGTGCGCTCCTGGCAAAGAAAACCCGGAAACCGGTTAAAATAGAGTTTACAAGGGAAGAAAATACCATTGCCACCCGTCAGGGCCATGCCATGATCACCACCCATAAAACCGGTGTGGACAAAGACGGCAGGGTGCTGGCAAGGGAAACCACCTGCTATATGGATGGCGGTGCCTACTCCAGCACAGGTCCCATTGCCACCAGCGTTCCTTTTCTTTCAATGGAACAGGCCTACCGCATGGGAAGTGTCAGGTATAACGGCTACAGGGTATACACCAACAAACCCATCCGCGGCATGATCCGTGTTCACGGCCGGGGCTTTGCCTGCGGCCTGGATACCCAGCTGGACATGATTGCAGAACACCTGGGGATCGATCCGGTTGATATCCGGCTGAAAAATTCCCGCCAGCCAGGTGAATACACCAGCACAAAATCCTATGTCGGCTCCTGTGCCATGGATGAAACCATTCATAAGGCAGTGGAAAAATCAGGGTGGAAGGAAAAATATGGCAAACTGCCGACGTTTCACGGTATCGGCATCGGCACCAACTCGGTCCAGACCGGGTTTCCAATGGGTATCCGCGGCGGGTCCCAGTCCTTTATTAAATTCAATGAAGACGGTGAAGCAACCGTCATGTCCGGCGTGGTAGACAACGGCCAGGGCAATGACAACATGCTGGTACAGATCGCAGCAGAGGAACTCGGGCTCCTGCCTGAAGACATCCATCTGGTCTCTGCTGATACAGAAACCACCTCTTCAGATCCGGGCTCCTATTCCCAGGTATCCACTTTTGTGGGCGGCCATGCCGTAAAAGTGGCGGCTGCCAACTGCAGGAAAAACCTGTTTGAGGTGGCATCCAAGATATTGAAAGCGGCCCCTGACAGGCTGGCTGCCAAAAACCGGATGATCTTTGTAAAAGATGATCCAGACACTGCTGTTTCCATTAAAAAAGTGGTCAGGATCAGCCTGTTGAACTTCAACTCAGTCAATGCCGAAGGCGGATACTGGCCAAAAGTGGATATGAAACGCGAATGGGTTAAAAACCCGTACGGCCAGATGTGCGAAGCCTTCTCCTTCGGCACCACTATTGTTGAAGTCAAGGTGGACCCTGACACCGGTCAGGTCGAAGTGCTGAATGCCACTGCCTGCCAGGATGTGGGCAAGGCCCTGAACCCGCTGGTACTGGAAGGCCAGTTTGAAGGCTCCATTGCCATGGGCGGCCAGGGCGGCATGCTCACAGAATATCATGAATGGGAAGGCGGCCGGTGCATCAACCCCACCATGCTGGATTATAAGCTGCCGCTGGCCTGTGATATGCCGAAGATCGACAATATTATCGTGGAATCTGTGGACCCCAAAGGCCCGTATGGCGCCAAGGAAGCCGGCATGTCCATTGCCATGTCAGCAGCCCAGGCTTACAGTGCGGCTGTCAACAATGCCATCGGGGTTTACATGGATTCATTCCCTTTAACACCGGACAAGATTCTGGCGGCCATAAAAAAGAAACAGCAGGAACAGGAAAACGCTTCACAAAAAGCTGAAGCCAATTAAACGGCACTGGATGATTTAAATGAAAAAGATTAAAGTTGAAGATGCCGTCGGAACTGTTCTTGCCCATGACATGACACGGATCACCCGGGGTGAGTTCAAAGGGGTGGAATTTAAAAAAGGTTATGTGGTCACCAAAGAAGATATCCCCAGGCTCCTGAAAATAGGAAAGCAGTACCTGTATACCCTTGATTTGGGCGATGACCTGCTGCATGAAAACGATGCAGCCAGAAGAATCTCAAGGGCCATATCATCCCCGGATCTGGATTTTTCAGAGCCCAGGGAAGGCAAGGTCAATATCCTTGCCCGCCGGGCAGGCCTGTTGAAAATCAATGTGGATGCACTGCTTGCCGTCAATAAAATGGAAAGTATCATCGTTGCCACCCTGAAAAACAATTTCCCCTGCAAAAAGGGGGAAATTATTGCAGGGACAAGGATTATTCCATTAACCATCCCTAGAAAAAACATTGAAGCACTGGAAGCACTAACACAGGAAACAGGCACCATCCTGTCTGTAAAACCGTTTCAACCCTTAAGGATTGGTGCGGTTGTCACAGGATCTGAAGTGTTTAACGGACTGATTACAGATGATTTCGGCCCGTCCATCGGCAGGAAAATCGTGGAAGCTGACTGTACCCTGGTAAAGAAGATCCTGGCCCCGGATGACGAATCTGCTATTGCCGGTGCTATCCTGGAACTCAAAAAATTGAACTGCGACCTGATCATCACCACCGGCGGTCTGTCTGTGGACCCGGATGACGTGACCCGGCAGGGCGTGATCCAGGCAGGTGCGGACGTTACCTTTTACGGCAGCCCGGTACTGCCCGGGGCCATGCTCATGGTGTCCCGGCTGGGAGACATCCCTGTGATCAGCCTTCCGGCCTGTGTGTTTTATTACCAGAAAACCGTGTTTGACCTGATTTTTCCAAGGGTGCTGGCAGGGGAAACCATTACAGAAGACGATATTGCTGCCATGGGACACGGCGGTCTGTGCATGAACTGTGAGGTCTGTCATTACCCGGTCTGCTCATTCGGGAGATGATTGTATAAAAAATATGACAAATTTATATAAAACCATATTAAAAATAAAAATTTCTGTCAGGGATATCGTTAATTCCTTTTGCAGGGACATAATACCAGGGTAAAGGATAGTGCTGTGACAGAAAAACTGACAGATTTAATAATTGGCATTAAAGGGGCCGGAGAAATGGCAAGCGGTATTGCCTGGCGTCTTTTTCAATCCAATTTTAAAAAACTCTTTATGATGGAGACTGAAAATCCCCTGGCTGTCAGACGGCATGTCAGTTTCTGCGAAGCTGTGCATGACGGCTCAATAACGGTTGAAGGCGTATCAGCCCAGAAGGCAGAGAACAGTGTCGGCATTAAATCTGCCTGGTCAAATCAATGTATCCCTGTCCTGGTTGATCCGGGCTGGGACACCATAAAAACAATGAAACCCCTTGTGGTGATTGATGCCATTCTTGCCAAAAAAAACCTGGGCACAACAAAATTTGACGCACCCCTGGTGATTGGACTCGGCCCTGGATTTGAAGCAGGCAGTGATGTTCACATGGTCATTGAAACAAACCGGGGCCACGATCTAGGGAAAATTATCCTCAACGGCACGCCTGAACCAGACACCGGCATTCCAGGCAATATCGGCGGCCATACAAAACAAAGAGTACTGCGCGCTCCCTGCAAGGGAATATTTACAAGCAATTTAACCATTGGAAAAAATATAAGCCGGAATGATGTGATCGGACATGTAAACCATAAACTGGTCATTGCCGGGATTGACGGCGTGTTAAGAGGCCTGATCCGATCCAATACCCCTGTAAAGGACCAATTAAAGATCGGCGATATCGATCCCAGGGGACATGTTGAATACTGTTCAACCATCTCTGAAAAAGCACGGGCCATTGGCGGAAGCGTGCTGGAAGCGGTATTGAGAACATATAATTGTTAATTGAATAAATAAAAGATGATTTTTTGAAGACAATAACATACAACCGCAAAATTATAAGGTCATAACATGAGACCCAAAATTAAAATTTTGTTTTGAGTTCAAGGCGTATGAAAATTTTAACTGCAGGCATATGCATAATATTCCGAAGCTTAAAATTTTCATACAACACAGGAATCAGGACAAAAGATAATTTTGGAATTTACTCTACCGGAGGTACTTGCGATGTTAAAAAAAGCGTTCATTCCTTACAAAGGCTACTACTCCTCCCCTTTTGCCAAATGGCAGGGAAGTTTTTCCAACGAACATTCTATCCTGCTGGGGTCTGAAACAGCCAGGAACTGGCTCGACGCCAGCACCATTGACCCCCATATATTTGACTACCTGATTTTAGGGGTAACCGTTGGCCAGCCCCATATCTTTTACGGCGGTCCATGGACCTCAGCCCTTATCGGTGCAGACGGCATCCCGGGTGTCATGATCAGCCAGGCCTGCTCCACCTCCACCACTGTTATTTTCCAGGCAGCCGTCGGTATTGAAACCGACCAGTATCAGAATGTTTTCACCCTCATGACCGACCGGTGCTCAAACGGCCCCCATACCATCTGGCCCAACCCGAACGGACCCGGCGGCCAGGTGATATCGGAAAACTGGGTCATGGATCAGTTCAACAATGATCCCTGGGCAGGAAACGCCATGATCCAGACCGCAGAAAATGTATCCAGGGAGGCAGGCGTTACCAGGGAAGCGTGTGACGACCTGGCATTAAGGCGGTACGAACAGTATGAAGATGCCCTTGCCAATGACCGGGCATTCCAAAAAGAATATATGTTTCCTGTGACCATCCATATCTCAAGGAAAAAATCCATCCAGGTGGATGCAGACGAAGGCATCATGCCCACGACACGTGAAGGCCTTGAGCGCCTGAAACCGGTCCTCCCCGGCGGTGTCCACACCTTCGGGTCCCAGACCCATCCGGGCGACGGCAACTGCGGCCTGATTGTCACCACAAAAGACAACGCTGCTGAACTCAGCAGGGACACGGCCAGGGACACCCGGATCGTTTCCTATGGATATTCACGGGCAAAAAAAGGCTTCATGGCCATGGCTGTTGTCCCGGCAGCCCAGATGGCCCTGGACAAGGCAGGCATCAGCATCAAAGACGTAAAAGTAATTAAAACCCACAATCCCTTTGCAGCAAACGATATCTACCTGGCCGACCAGATGAATATCGATGTGAACAGCTTTAATAATTTCGGGTCTTCCCTGATTTTTGGACATCCCCAGGCACCCACAGCCGGCCGCCTGATGATCGAAGGCATTGAAGAACTGGCTGCCAGAGGCGGCGGATACCTGCTGTTTACCGGATGTGCAGCAGGAGACACCGGGGCTGCCCTTGTCTTAAAAATGGACTGAAAAAAATAGAATCCAGATAAAAAAAATACCATAATCGAAGGAGAAAAAAACATGCGTGCATTAATTATTGGTGGTGTTGGCGGAATGGGCCAGGGCGTTGCAAAATACCTGGTATGGGATGACAGGGTAACCGATGTCATCCTGGCAGATCTCTATCCTGACCCGGAACGGCTTACCCCCAAATTAAGGGAAAATAAAAAAGCCTCTCTCATCAAAATGGATGTCAATGACCATGATGCCATGGTGGCAGCATTCAAAGAAGTGGATATTGTCATCAATACGGCAGGCCCGTTTTACAAAACAGCCGTTCCCGTTGCCAAAGCTGCCGTGGAAGCCAAAAAGAACTACATTGATATCTGCGATGACTATGAAGGCACGGAAATCCTGTTCAACTCGGAAATTGACAAACTTGCCAAAGACGCCGGCATTACTGTTTTAACCGGTATGGGATCAGATCCCGGCACCAACAATGTGCTGGTCAAATGGTATGCAGACAAACTGGACACGGTTGATGAAATCTACCTCTACTGGGTGGTCAGCATTGCAGAGCTTGCAGGCGCAGCCTGGGACCACAGCCTTCACATGACCCTCGGCAAAGTCCCCCAGTACATTGACGGTAAACTGGTCCAGGTGGAAGGCGGTACAGATATGGTATCAGAGCAGTTCCTGGAACCCCTTGGAGAATGCCGTGTCCGCTATGTCGGCCACCCCCAGCCGTTAACCCTTCCCAAATATATCAAAGGGGTTAAAAACGTCATCATTAAAGGCGCCCTCATCCCCCACTGGGTAGATGAAATGATTGCCGAACAGAAAGCCACTGGTTTTTTAGGTACAGATCCCATTGACATCAAAGGCACAAAAATAACCCCGTATGACCTGGCGTTAAAACTGTGGGGAACCATTCCTGACGGCCGTGACAACGGGCCCCAGTCGTCCGGTCTCAAAGTGATTGTCAAAGGTGAAAAAGACGGTAAAAAAATAACCTATACAGCTGATATGGCCGGCAGGATGGCGCCGGGCACAGGCCTTCCCGCTGCCATGGCAGCGCTCATGTTTGCCGACGGCAGTGTAAAGGAAAAAGGGGTTGTCGCGCCGGAAGGATGTATTGATCCTGAAATATTTATCAAGGCATTCATCGGCAAAGGCGCTAAAATCCATGAATCCATGAAAGTTGAATCCATTATGGATCTTTAACCGATAGGAGGTTCTCTTATGGCGGAAACTGAAAAACTAAACATATCAAAAAGCCGGGAAATGTTTGAACAGGCTTCCACACTTGTTCCTGGCGGCGTGCTGGGTGCCAGAAAACCCACAGACTTTATCAATGGCGAATACCCCATATTTCTTGAAACAGGTGAAGGCTGCCGCCTTACAGATGTGGATGGTAATGAATTTGTTGATTTCCTGTGCGGCTACGGCCCCATCATCCTGGGTTACCGGGAAAAGGAAGTGGATGAAGCGGTCTATGAACAGATCAAAAACAAGGGATTCTGTTTTACCCTGACCCAGAAATACCAGAACATCCTGGCCCAAAAAATAAAGGAACTGGTCCCCTGTTCTGAGATGAGCATTTTCCTTAAAACCGGATCAGATGCCACCAGCGCCAGCATCAGGATCGCACGGGCCCATACCAAGAAGCTCAAAGTCATGCGGTGCGGCTACCACGGCTGGCATGACTGGTGTGTTGAAATGAAAGGCGGCATCCCTGAAAAATTCTTTGAAGATGTCTTTGAATTCCAGTACAACAACCTGGACCAGTTAAAAGCGCTCATGGCAGAACACGGCGACAATACTGCCGCCATTATCATGACCCCGTTCGGCCATCCCAACCACCAGAAAATGCAGATCCCTGCCCCAGGCTTTCTTGAAGGGGTACGGGAAATTGCAGACCAGTATGGTGCTGTCCTGATCTATGATGAAATCCGTACCGGGTTCAGGCTGTCCATGGGCGGTGCACAGAAGCTTTATGGCGTGACGCCTGACCTTTGCGTTTTAGGCAAAGCCATTGCCAACGGCTACCCCATCTCTGTTGTCACCGGAAAAGAAGAGATCATGATGGCATCTGCCCATAAACTGTTTATCTCTTCCACCTTTTTTCCCAATTCCGACGCATTTATTGCTGCCCTGAAAACCATTGAAATACTGGAAAGGGACAGCGTGCTGGAAAACATCTGGGAAAAAGGCGAGCAGTTCATGAAACAGATCCAGGCCCTGATTGACAAACATGACGTGGGCGCGGAACTCACCGGTATTGCCCCCATGTTTTACATCACCTTTAAAAAAGATGATACCGGCGCCTACAAAGGCAAACGAACAGACTTTTATACCCAGCTCATCAGGAAAGGGTTCTTTTTCACCCCCTTTCACCATGCCTATATCTCTTACAGGCATACCCAGAAAGACCTTGACCTGACGCTGAATGCCATTGATGAATCCCTGGCCTTTTTAAAAGAAAAGTACCAGTAACACCTCTCCCCTGCCCTGGCCTGCCCAGGGCAGGATGATATCCACGACCATCCTGCCTTTTTTACAAAACCAGATCCAGGCTTTACACCATATTTATTCAATTAATCCACCAATTTTACATATCATAAAAAAAATTCGTTTTTACGGGTTTTCACTGATTGCAATTTATTGAATTACTATATATAGAAAGAATAAAGGCTGAAAGAATACAATCAGGAGGTTGTAATCGACAGGGCGGAGCTTTCTCCTGAAATCACCGGGAACACGATTACCACAAGTCATCCAAAGGGCCTAACATTTGAACCTGATGCCTGCGGCGCCAGAACCAAATATTCGACTCGGCAATTTACCTAATGTAATCAGACCCTAACCGGCTCTACCACACCAGGAAAATTGCCGGTCAACTCGGGAGTTATGTATCACTTAGGAGGGGATTGATGGATAAGAATTTTTTTTCTGAGAAGAAATTAAGCATATTTGCATCTATAATTTCCATTATAAGCATTATCGTTAGTATCGGTTTCAGTGTTAGGTCATGCAGTCTAGAAAATAAATTAAACAAACTTCATATCGATCCTGTTATAGACTGTTATTTAGTCCGTTCAAGTGATAAAAAGGCACTAGAATTCTACATTAAAAATAAATCCCCCATAGATGTCGTTAATCTATCAGTTAGTTATAAATCTCTATACTTTGATGTAAAACTTGATAAATACGTCACAGAAAGACCAGCTGCTTCATCAATATTCGATGAACCTGGACAAAATTGGATTTTCAAACCAAAAGTTAGCCCTAATGAATCAATAGGAAAAAAGGAGCACCAAATTTTAAGTCAATTCCGTTTCTATAATGGAAAATATGACATGATTTCTACTTTAATATTCGAAATTGTTTATTATCGATATTTCGATATGAAGCAATTTAACACTAAGGCCATTTTTTTCTTTGATGGAGAAAGAATATATTCATATAAAAATGCACTTGAACAAGAAAAATTTATAAAGCTAATTGATAAACTACCTGAATTTGAAAGTCAGATGCTAAAATTCCGAAACGAGATGGGAACGCGGAGTGATGGTAGCCGAATTTATCAAAAAGCTCAATAAGGCTAAATATTCAACACACAGAACCAGGCACTAAACACAGACGGCTAAAAGAGGGGCGAATTGAACATCATTGCAGTTTATATTTTCAGCAACTTTCCGGCAGGTCGTGCCTCTCTATCCGCCGCTGGTTAGTTCGTTGTTCCCGCGCCGCAGGCGCGGTACGGGAACCCCCGAGTTGCCCGGCTCGGTCTAACATTTGAACCTGACGCCTGCGGCGCCAGAACCAAATATTCGACTCGACAATTTACCTAATGTAATCAGACCTTAAAAACTCTACCATAACAGGAAAATTGCCGGTCAACTCGGGAGTTCGGTTTCAAAAAAATGTTTCTACCAAGTAAATTCTATATTCATAAAGAAAATGATCACCTCATTGAATTTCGAGAAAAGAAATCAAAATTGTATGCAGGTTGTTTAGTTTTGATTGCAATGGGTTTAGTTTACATAATTATGACCTTTTCCGCTAAATCTAGTGGAAATCCAGAAACAGATCATTGGGCAAGAATGATTTTAATTGGCGTTGGGGTTGGCCATATGCTTATTGGTGGTATTCCGATGTTAACTGTGGGCAAAATACTCATTGATAAAAACCAAAAATATCTATTGTTTAGCGGGGGCATAAGAAAATTTTATCTATCTCCAGTGAAAGTTACTTTTTCCGAAATCAGCCATCTTGAAATTAAAGAAGTATACTATGGTCGCTACGGGTTAGGATCAACATGGGATAAAGTTATTTTAAAATTAAATAAAAGAAATGCTATCGAATTAGATCGTTCTCGGAATGACGAATATGTAAATGAGATGATTTACAAAATCTCACAATCCGTTGAATGTAAAGTTTATCATGACAATTTGTAAAGAATTTAAATTGATGCCGAACCCAACGCTGCACTGAGACCACAAGGGGCTGCCTTTTTCAAAATCTGTAACAACTTTGAAAAAATATAAAAGAATAAATCACCTCTCTATCGTACTTTTAGCATTGTGGTTATTGATTTTTTTAAGTGTTTTTAACCTGGGTTTCGCTGCACCTTCCCAAAAAATTGGAGCCGGGGTTAAGCCACATTTTTTAGGTTGTACCATGCCTGCTCACAGTGAGCAGGCGTTTTCCAGCCGTTGGCTGAATGTTTTCGTCTCTGATTATAATACGAGACCTTTGATTAACTCGAAGCAGAAACCCTTCCAAAAACACAAAATTGAAATAAATCATCAATAAAAAACAATAAATAATTGAATTAACACATTGAAATTATAGAT
>CAYFKW010000029.1:0-10573 GCA_964343845.1 uncultured Desulfobacula sp.
GGGGTGTGGCGGCAGCATTGGCCATGGGGTGTTCAGGTGTATGGATCGGCACCCGGTTTCTTGCAACAGATGAGGGGGGTGCCTTGCAGGTCAACAAAGAGAAAATTGTCTCTTCAACAGATGAGGATACGCGCGTCAGCACAGCGTATACGGGGAAAACACTGCGCGCCAGTTATAATAAATACCATGATTTGTGGGCAGATTCTGGCCTGCCTCCGCTCCCGTTCCCGACACAGGTAATGATCTCTTCGGCCCTGCTTGCAGGCTTTGTAGAGGCAAACAAAACCGATTATGTCGGCGGCCTTGCAGGGCAGGTGTCCGGGATTATAAGTGAGATAAAGCCTGCAAAAGCTGTTTTAGGGGATATTGTTGCGCAGACAGTGGATATTCTATCGCATCAATTGCCGGAAAGTGTGATTACAAAATAAAAAAAAATCTTAAAAAAGCAGGAAATAGTTTTATAGATCTGTTTTGTCCGCCAGCGGACAAAAGTCGATTTTTGAAGCGTGCAGTCAATACCATATTTTTGCGGGTTCAATATAAAAATAAAAATTATCTTGACTTTTCAAAATGTACTATTTATAAGCATATTATTGATTTTATATTAATAACGTTAATATTAATTACATTAATTAATTAGAACACAGTAGAGAGAGGAATCAGAATGAAGTTGACCCCGGGAGAACAACAACTGTGGAATGTAATCACAGGTCGTTATGACAGCGTGATCATCCCGGGCTGTATTCATGATTTCTTATTGTTGAACACCTCCTTGTTCCATGCGGGTGGCGGTACTTGCCGGAAACGGTATAAGGACCGCCATCGTTTTGAATAGATTGAAATGACGGCTGCTGATATTGAGGCACAGCAGAGGCATTAAAAGGTGTTTGATTAAGTATAAATTAGGGGAAAAAACTTGACACGGCTTTTTACGGTAATTATAAGTAGCCAGAAAAATTGGTTAATGACTGTTATTTATATGAACAGTGTTAATCATTCACAATCTGTCAACTGGTAAATCAAAATCAAGAGACCGTAAACAGGAGAAAAAAATGGCAAAAGCAAAAAGAGGCAGACCAAAAAAACCAAGCCGTGTCCGCAATACCATCATGTCCAAGGCAAGAGCCCTTTTTGGGAAAAAAGGATACAACAACACAACGGTTAGGGACATTGCAAATGCTTACGGGTGTGAACCGGCCAATATCTATAACTTTTTCCCGAGCAAGGAAGATATTCTTTTTGAGATTTTAAGCCTGGAAATGGAGGCGATTGTTGAGCCTATCCGTGAAATTGGCAAGAAAGAACAACTGCATCCTATTCAGCAGTTGAAAGCAATTTTTGAAACCCATGGCAAAGTTACCTTGGGTAAAATGCGTACCTCACGTGTCCTGTTTGATGCAAGCCTGAGAAGTCTGAACAAAAAGCATCAGCGGGTCATTATAGAAAAAAGGGATGAATATGACCGGATTCTACGCCAGGTGATTCAGCGGGGAATAGATTCCGGTGTGTTTGAGCAGACAGATGTGAAAATGGCTTCATTTGCCATTGCTTCGATTATTGCCCGTGCCAGGGTCTGGTACAAACCGGGCGGTGACAAGTCTGTCGATGAAATAATAGACACGCTTTTCCTGTTTGCCCTGAAGGCATTGGGCTGCAGGGAAAAAGACTATAAAAAGGAAATACCGTTCCGGGATGATTGATTCGCGGCAGGTCAAATGCCTGTCCCTGTAAAGGGGACCCCTTGACGGTGAATTGAGCCGTCTCGTCCTGCCGCCATGAAACGGAGAGTGTACCAAATGGAACCAATCCAGTATGCAGGTGTGGCAGGGGTAAACCGTATGGGGCAGGAAACAGCCTTTCGTAAAAATATCATCGGTTTAACCATCAAAGATAAGGGTAACTGTCCTGTTGCAAGGCAGAGGGCCCGGTTATCTCCAGAAGAATGGCTTAACAGAAAATCAGATCCATCAGCTCCACCACAAATCATTCCAGCAACCAGCAATTCTTATTTTATCAGCCATAAAATTTCCGGCGCCGGAAGGCGGCGGTATTCGTCGGACCGGCGTATGCATATGCTGCAGCCGTAAATAAAAAGGAAACATCATCACATGTTGACAGGAAAACAATACGAAGACAGTCTCAGAAAATTAAATCTGGCAGTATACCTGTTCGGCCAGAAGATTGACAATGTCGTTGATCACCCAGTGATCCGTCCCTCTATGCGGTCAGTGGCAATGACATATCAACTGGCCCATGAACCGGCACATAAAGATTTGATGACAGCGGCATCCCACCTTACAGGTAATAGAATCAACCGGTTCTGCCATATCCATCAAAGTACGGAGGACCTGGTGAAAAAGACAGATATGTGCCGGCTTCTGGGATCTGTCACCGGCAGCTGCTTCCAGCGGTGTGTGGGAATGGATGCGTTGAATGCGCTTTCCATGACCACGTATGATGTTGATAAGAAATACAGGACACCCTATAACCGGAGATTTTTAACGTATCTTGAGTATGTTCAGAAAAATGATCTGACCTGCGACGGTGCCATGACCGACCCCAAAGGCGACCGTTCTCTTCCCCCCCACGCGCAGCCTGATCCTGACATGTTTCTTCGCGTTGTTGAAAAGAAAAAAAACGGGATCGTTGTGCGGGGGGCAAAGGCGCATCAGACAGGGGCTGTCAACTCACATGAGATCATCATCATGCCGACCATTTCCATGTCTGAAAAAGATAAAGACTATTGCGTTTCTTTTGCCCTGCCAAGTGACAGTGACGGCATTTTCTATATTCTCGGCCGGCAGTCCTGTGACACACGCAGGATGGAAACCGGAGAGATTGACTGCGGAAATGCGCGGTTTGGCGGTCATGAAGCACTGGTCATCTTTGATGATGTGTTTGTCCCGTGGGACAGGGTTTTCATGAACGGAGAAGTTGAGTTTGCAGGCCAGCTGGTGGAGCAGTTCGCCTCTTACCACCGGCAGAGCTATGCCTGCAAAACAGGGGTTGGCGATGTACTGATTGGCGCAGCCCAGACCATTGCACAATATAACGGGGTCGAAAAAGCGTCCCATATCAAGGATAAAATCATTGAGATGAATCATCTGAATGAAACATTATATTCCGGATCAGTGGCCTGCGCCTGTAAAGGGGCAAAACAGCCTTCCGGAACCTATCTTGTCAACACCCTGCTGGCAAATGTCTGCAAGCAGAATGTTACACGGCTGCCGTATGAGATTGCCAGGCTGGCCCAGGATATTGCCGGCGGCCTTCTGGTGACCCTGCCCTCTGAATCTGATTTTAATTCAACTGAAACAGGCAGATGGCTTGAAAAATATTTCAAAGGCAGGGCAGGCGTTTCAACAGAGGACCGCAGACGGGTTTTGAGACTGATCGAAAATATCTGTTTTGGAACTTCATCAGTGGGATACCTAACGGAATCAATGCATGGTGCAGGGTCTCCCCAGGCGCAGCGAATCATGATTTCAAGACAAGTGAATATGAAGCATAAGCAGACCCTGGCAGAAAAACTGGCCGGGATTAAAGGCTGAACGGAAATATCCGGCCGGTCCGGACGCTGTAAAGCATAATGTATCAATACAGGAAGGAGATAATTACAAGATGGTGCAACAACTTGCGGATAAACGCGATATCGATTTTGTTATATGGGAGCAGCTTCAAGGCGAAAACATACTTAAAAATGAAAAATATGAGGAATTCAATAAAAAAACGTGCGACCTGATTTTAAAGGAAGCCCGTACCCTTGCAGTGAAAGAGCTTCTCCCGACAATGAAAGACGGAGATGAAAAAGGAGTGGTGCTGGAAAAAGACGGTGTTAAGGTTCCGGAAAGCTTTCACCGGCCGTTTGACCTGTTGAAAGAGGGAGAGTGGGCAGGACTGCCGATTCCACCGGAAATGGGAGGACAGGGTGCGCCAAGGGTCATCGGGTATGCAGCAGCAGAGCAGTTCATGGCTGCCAACTGGGCAGTGAACTGTTATGCCGGAATGGGGCTTGGTACGGCATTGATGATTCAGATCTTCGGCACTCCCGATCAAAGAGAAATGTATGTCAGGAAGCTGGTTTCATCCGAATGGGGAGGCACCATGCTGCTGACAGAGTCGGATGCAGGATCAGATGTAGGCGCTTTGACAACAACCGCAGTTAAAAATGAGGACGGATCCTATTCCATCACAGGGAACAAAATTTTTATCACCAATGGGGACCATGATCTTGCCCAAAACATTGTCCATCCGGTTCTGGCGCGGATTGAGGGAGATCCGCCGGGAACCAAGGGTATTTCTATCTTCCTTGTACCCAAATACCTGGTGAATGACGACGGCAGCCTTGGTGAATTCAACGATGTGGTGTGCACAGGTGTCGAGGAAAAACACGGAATTCATGGCAGTTCAACCTGCAGCATGGCGCTGGGGTCAAAAGGGCAGTGCAAAGGGTTTCTCCTTGGTGAAGAAAGGGAAGGCATGAAAATCATGTTTTACATGATGAATGATGCCAGGCTTAACAGCGGACTTCAGGCCCAGGCCTATGCCAGCGCTGCCTATATCGAAGCGCTTAATTATGCCCGGCAGAGAATCCAGGGCAGAGACCTCTCCGAGCAGGCAAACCGGGCAGCTAAGCCGGTTGCCATTATCAACCACCCGGACGTCAGGCGGAACCTGCTCCGGATGAAAGCGTATGTCAGCGGAATGCGCAGTTTTTTCTATTATGGTGCCACTGTGGCTGAAAATGTGGATCTGGAACAGGATAACAATTCGGATGAAGAGGCCTATTTCAGCCTGCTGACACCTGTTCTCAAAGACTACCTTGCCGTGATGGGATATGAAGTCTGCAACCAGGCCATACAGGTTTTCGGCGGCGCTGGATATACAAAAGATTACCTGGTTGAACAGTATGCCCGGGACTGCCGGATTGCTTCGATTTATGAAGGGACCAGTGGTATTCAGGCCATGGATCTTCTGGGAAGAAAAATAGGCTCTAAAAATGGTGCAGTGTTTGCCCGTATGGTGGGTGAAATGAAAGAAATCGTTCACCAGGCAAAAGAATTCGATCATCTGGTTCTGTTTGCCAATCGAATGGATGAGGTTATTGACCGCCTGGTTTCGGTAACCCGTTCTATTGCAGGGATGGCAAAATCTGAAAAATTTAAAACAGCCTTTGCCCATTCCCTGCCTTATCTTCATGCGCTTGGCGATGTGATTATGGGGTGGATGCTCCTGTGGCGGGCTGTTACCGCATCAGAGAAACTGACAGGAAAAGTGAAGAAAAAGGATCAGACATTTTACCAGGGAGAGATCACGACAGCTGAATTTTTTATCAGGACAGAGCTGGTCGTTACCATGGGTAAACTTGCGTCAATCGAAGAGGGGTGCTCGGCTGCCATTGATATAGAAAATGCCGGTTTCGGGGGGTAGTGATGAGAACCAAACAGGAATATATTGACGGCCTTAAAAAAAAGAACCCAAACTTATATCTTGATGGTGAAAGAATTGGCAGGGATCATGACGCTCTTATTTCGGCTGCCAGTGTCATCGGCGTTACGTTCGATCTGGCCAGCGATCCTGAGTATAAAGACATCACGACTGCCAGAAGTCATTTGACAGGTGATACCATTAATCGTTTTACCCATATACACCAGACCACGGATGATCTCCATAAAAAGCAGGATATGACGCGGATGTACTGCCAGAAAGTCAGCGAGTGTATCGGCCGCTGTATGGGGGTTGATGCCATGAATGCCATTAACTGTGTCTCATTCGAGGCAGATAAGGTCAATAAAGGGGGTACACAGTACCATAAGAATTTTCTCAAATGGCTGGAATGGGTGCAGCAGGAAGACCTGGTGGGTGCGTGCGCCCAGACAGATGTCAAGGGCCACCGGCTGAAACGTCCTGCGGAGCAGGATGACCCGGATCAATACCTCCGCGTAGTAGATAAAAATGATAAGGGGATTATCGTCCGCGGATGCAAAGTGCATATTACATTTGCATCTGTTGCGGATGAAATACTGGTGCTGCCGACCCGTGCGCTGGGCGAAGACGAGCAGGATTATGCAGTGGCATTTGCCATTGAAGCAGACCATCCGGATATAAAGCAGGTGCTGTCCCCCCATAATTTAAGGAAAAGGGGGGAGAAGTTCCAGCGGGGATTTGACTGGGGATTTGTAGATTCCTATGTCATATTTGATAATGTGTTTGTCCCATGGGACCGCGTTTTTCTATGTGGGGAACATCAACACGGCGGTATCTGCGCACTGCTGTTTGCCCTGTTTCACCGCCATTCCTATTCCGGGTGCAAACCTGCTGTAGGCGATCTGCTGGTGGGACTTGCTACCCTGGCTGCAGAAGTCAATGGTATTGAAAAAACACCGCATGTCAGAGAAAAGATAGCTGAATTAATTACCATTACCGAACTGGGGTATGCAGCAGGGTATACGGCTTCTGCAAAAGGAGACTCAAAAGTGTTTATCCCAGGGCTTGGAAAAGTACCTTACGGTCCTGGTGCCTGTATTCCTGATTCCATTTATGCCAATGTAGGCCGCTGTATTACAGGTGAAGCTGTTTTCAAGGAGCAGCAGATCCTGTGTGAAATCGCAGGCGGCATGCCGGCGACATTTCCCCATGAGGGGGATTTCCTCAATTCGGAAACCAGGGACCTCTTAAAAAAATATATAACCAGAAGCGGGTCAATGTCAGTAGAAGAGCAGATTAAATTCTGGATGATTTTCTATGATTACACAAATTCCGGGGCGACAGGTGCGATAGCCTACGGCGCCATGCATGGCGGTGGATCGCCCATCATGGAGCAGATTGCCATTTACAGTCAATACGATCTGGAAAAAAGGAAAAACATTGTTAAGACCATTGCCGGCATGAAGTAAAGGGATGATGTATGTTTTTTGATTACCATATAAACGCCTTATACAATAAAGCAGAACGGGTTTACCAGATGGGCGGCAAAGATAAAATTTCCGCCGTGCATGAATCCGGCCGGTATACGGCAAGGGAGCGCATTGACAAACTTCTTGACCCGGATACATTTTTTGAAGTCGGCAGGTTTGCCCATTCAGATGTTGAAGGGCTGGGGCTGAAAACACCCGCAGACAGCAAAATTACCGGTTTTGGCAAAATTGGCGGCCAGCGTGTGGCTGTGTCTGCAAATGATTTTACAACGCTTGCCGCAACCACCAGCCGGGTATCAGGCAGAAAAGAAGCAGAACTCAAAGCATATGCGAACGAAAAAGGATTCCCCCTGATTTACCTGGGCGAAGCCGGGGGTGCCCGTATGCCGGATATAATGGGCGCCAAAGGGCTGGCATCGTTTGGCGGCGGCGGGTTTGACAGTTATACCCGGGTCATGAGCAGGACAAGAAAATCTCCCATGGTGACCGCCATTTTAGGCGAGTGCTACGGCATGCCGACATGGATGGCATGCCTGTCCGATTTTGTTGTGCAGGTTAAAGGGACATCCATGGGTGTATCCGGTCCCAGGGTCCTTGAAATTGCGCTGGGGGAGATGATTTCAAATGAAGAACTCGGTGGCGTAAAGGTGCATGGTGAAATCACAGGGACCATTGACCGTGTCGCAGAAGATGAAGATCACTGCTTTGGCCTGATCCGTCAGCTTTTAAGCTACCTGCCTGCCTGCAGCAGTGATGCCCCGCCGATTACCGGCGTGAAAAAAGGCTCAGGCGATTCGATGCAGCACATCCTCAGCCATGTGCCGGAAAAAAGAAACCAGACCTACGATATGAAAAATGTTTTAAACTGCATCGCAGATAAGGACAGTCTGTTTGAAATCAAGCCCGGGTTCGGAAGGTCCGTAATCACAAGCCTTGCCAGAATCAATGGCAGATCGATCGGTATCATCGCAAACCAGCCGCTTTTTCTGGCAGGTGCCATGGATACAGACGGTATTGACAAAGTCGTCAGTTTCCTGTGTCTCTGTGACTCTTTTAATATTCCGCTCCTGTTCTGCCACGACACCCCGGGCTTTCTTGTCGGCAGGAATGCAGAGAGAAACAGGGTGGCGGCAAAAGTAATGAATTTTATGAATGCACTGGGCCAGGTCAGTGTGCCGAAGATTTCCGTTGTCATGCGCAAGAGTTATGGAATGGCATTCTGGAACATGTGCGGTTCCGGGTGTGCTGCGGATTTTCTTGTGGCCTGGCCTTTTGCTGAAATGAGTTTTGTGGATCCGGCAGTTGCTGCCAATGTTGTCTATGGCCGGAAAAAGATAAAAAATGAGGACAGAAGCAGCATCATCCAGTCTATGGTGGATGATGCTTCACCATATGGTGCAGCAGGCATGTACCACATTCATGATGTGATTGATCCGTTAAAAACCCGGGATTACATCATTGAGGCAATGGACATCTCCTGCAGCGGAAAAAATCGGGCAATTGGCAGGCATCATCTGGCCAACTGGCCGACAAAATTTTAGCCGGTAATGAAATGAAAAATAAAAAAGATCAGGCAGATTCTCCAGATTACTATTCAGAAGATACTTTTTTGGAATCGATGTTCTCGCTTAAGGGAAGAACAGCCCTTATAACCGGTGCCAGCAGGGGTATCGGCAAAGCCATCGCGGTCATGCTTGCACAGCATGGAGCGTTCTGCATCCTTGTCAGTAGAAAAATTCAGGATCTTCAGGCGGTCGTAGACCGCATTACCGTTACAGGCGGCAGGGCAAAACCGGCAGCCTGCAATATGGGTGATATGGCGCAGATTTCTGATCTGGTACGGAAAATCAACTCTGAACACGATGGGCTGGATATCCTTGTGAATAATGCGGCCACAAACCCCTACTTCGGCCCTATGGGCGGGATCAGTCCGGCGCAGTGGGATAAAACAATTGATGTTAATTTAAAAGGACCCTTTTTTTTAATCCAGAAGACGATCCCGCTGCTGAAAGCATCCGGCAGGGCATCTGTTATTAACGTCAGCTCTGTAAATGGGTTACGGCCCTCACCAATGCAGGGGGCATATTCCATGACAAAATCTGCGCTGATTTCAATGACACAGGGATTTGCCAAGGAGCTGGCATCTGGAAACATCCGTGTCAATGCGTTGCTGCCGGGATTGACTGAGACGAAATTTTCAAAGGCATTAACAGAGGACGAACATCTGCTGAAGCAGGTATGCAGCACTATCCCGTTAAAAAGGCAGGGACAGCCGGTGGAGATGGCCGGTGCTGCCCTTTACCTGGCATCGGATGCATCCTCCTACACAACCGGCAGCTGCATCGTATGTGACGGCGGCCTGCTTGCCTGAACCGGGGAAAAGTTTGAACACAAGCGCCGAACAAAGTTTGGTTGTTGAATGATAATGGGAAAAACAGGTGTAAAAATATAAAGGAGAAAAATGAATGGATTTTAGAGAAGTTGTATTTATTGATGGTGTCCGCACAGCGTTTGGCAGGATGGGCGGTTCACTGAAAGATCTTTATGCGTCTCAGATTGCAGGCATAGCCCTTGACGGGCTTCTGGATAAAACAAAAATACATGAAAAGGACCATGTTGACAGCGTGTTCCTGGGATCAGCGACCCACTGCTCTCAGGCCCTGAATCCTGCGCGGTATACAGTACTGTCCAGCAAACTTCCCAATACTACCTCTGCATCTTACGTGGAAATGCAATGCGGCAGTGCCATAGACTGTATCAATCATGCTGCGTGGAAAATCCTGGCAGGTCAGGCAGACATTATCATTGCCGGTGGTATGGAATCCTACAGCCAGCTGGCATTTAAGTTTTCATCCTCTACACAGCCATACAGGCTGATCCCTCCGATGCCCATAACACCGAAAATGTCACCGGTGGAAGCAGAGTGTATCGGTATGGGATTGACAGCAGAGAACCTGGCTGAAAAGTATGGTATTTCCAGGGAGGCTTCAGATGAATTTGCGTTCAACAGCCAGACAAGGGCAAAGGCTGCCATAGAAGCAGGGTACTTTGAAGAAGAAATTATTCCGGTGCAGTATGAGGCAACCAGGAAAACACCGGCCTGGGAATTTTCTGCAGATGAACACCCCAGGCCGGAATCCTCGCTTGAGGGAATGGCCAAACTGCCGCCGGTGTTTAAAAAACAGGGGACTGTGACAGCCGGAAATTCTTCCGGGCAGAATGACGGAGCTGCTTTTGTACTGATGATGAGCGCCCAGAAGGCGAGGGAGCTTGGATACAGGCCAATGGCAAAGTGGCTGTCAGGTGAGGATGTGGGATGTGATCCTAAGATTATGGGTATTGGTCCTGCTGTCGCGATGCCGATGGCAGTCAAACGGGCAGGATTGAGAATGTCGGATATGGATGTGATGGAATGCAATGAGGCGTTTGCAGTACAGAATCTTGCTGTTATTAAAGAAATTGAAGACAGTACCGGTGAAAATATTGACATGGAAAAGTGGAACCCAATGGGCGGCGCCATCGCATTTGGTCACCCAAACGGTGCTTCAGGTGCACGCATCTGTATGTTTGCCATGCGGCACATGATCCGGAACAATGGTCGCTATGCTGTTTTCGGCTCTTGCTGCGGCGGCGGTCTTGGTGTTGCAACAGTGATT
>CAYFKW010000029.1:10590-40137 GCA_964343845.1 uncultured Desulfobacula sp.
AAGGAGATAAAAATGGATATAAAGGATGTGAACGTTATCAGCGTCATCGGGGCAGGAAACATGGGCCATCAGATCAGTCTTCAGTGTGCCCTGAAGGGATATACAACAATTTGTACGGATATCAGTGAAGAGATGCTTAAAAAAGCCGATGATTTTGTTGATTCCTATCTTACCGGCCGGGTCGAAAAAGGAAAACTGACCCAGGAGGAGGCCAGGGCTGCCCGGCAGAAGATCAGCTTTACCTCTGATCTTGAAACAGCAGTCAGGGAGACGGATTACGTTATTGAAGCAGTGCTTGAAGTGGTAGAATTAAAGCGGAAGCTGTTTGCACAGATCGACAGCTTTGCACCGCCTCATGCCATTCTGGCCACAAACAGTTCAGCCATTGTCAGTTCAAAGATTGCTGATGTGACAAAACGGCCGGACAAAGTGCTGAACCTTCATTTTTTTAATCCTGCGCTTGTCATGAAACTGGTTGAAGTTGTTCAGGGACCTCATGTGTCTGATGAAACAGCCCGGATTTCAATGGCATTGTGCCGAAGCCTGGACAAGGTGCCTGTTCATGTCAAAAAAGAGGTGAACGGGTTTCTTTTGAACCGGATATTCAAAAAAATATACGAAGAAGCCGAATGGCTGCTGGAAATGGATGTGGCTTCTATTGAGGATATTGATACTGCCTGAGTTTACGGGGCAGGCCACCCCATGGGACCCTTCCGGCCCATGGACCTGACCGGGATAGATCTTGCGTATACCATGTGCGTGGAAGCGTTCAAGTAAACAGGCAATGTTGCCGAGCTGCCGAAACCCAGCCTGGTATCACATTATATCAAAGGCGAATATGGTCAGAAAAGCGGCCAGGGCTGGTATGACTATGCAAAAAACTAATCTGAGACCTGGCAGAACAGGTTGTGGAGGCCGACAATGGAATTAACAAAAATGAGATTTGAAATCAATGGGAACCTGGCCTGGGCCAGGTTCAACCGTCCGGAAAAGCTCAATGCACTTAATGCGGCTGTGTTTCAGGACCTTAATACCATACTGGAAACCTGTGAAACTGATGATGAGGTAAAAGTACTGGTATTGACGGGCAGTGATAAGGTTTTTGCCGCAGGTGCTGATATTGACCAGATGGCAAAAGGATCCATAAAAGATGCATACAGCCTTACAGACAAGGCCATTCCTATTCAGGAACGGCTGGCGGACTTTCCAAAACCAACCATTGCAGCCATATCTGGTTATGCTCTTGGCGGTGGACTGGAAGCAGCGCTCTGCTGTGACTTCAGGATCGGGGATGATACCGCAAAGGTGGGCCTGCCGGAAATAAATCTGGGAATCATCCCCGGTGGCGGCGGGACCCAGCGGCTGCCAAGGTTGATCAATCCCAGCAGGGCGCTTGAACTGATTATGACAGGCGATATTATTGATGCTGACAAAGCCTTTCAGCTCGGTATATTAAATCAAATGGTACCTGCGGGATCACTTGAAACAGAAGTGACGCGCCTGGCAAAAAAGCTGATGGCACGACCTGTTATGGCAGTGAGGGCTGCAAAAACAGCCGTAAGAAAAGGACTGAATACGTCCTTGAAGGATGGCATCTGCATTGAGCAGGATCTGTTCTGCATGCTGTTTGGTACACATGACCAGAAAGAGGGAATGGGCGCATTTATTGAAAAAAGAAAACCCGGGTTTAAAGGCTGCTGATGCAGCCGTTTACAGGCAAAAAACATGGTGAAAAAAAAGGTATCAATTGTTAAATATCAAGCGCCTTTTGATTCTGTTGCAGAGGCTGTCAGGCGCTGCAACGGTATAAAATTCCTGTCCGGCAGTGCATCTGTCTTCATCAAGCCGAATGTGGTGTTCTGGACCCGGCATACGCCATTTCCAAAATACGGTGTGATTACCACATCACGTGTTGTTGAGGATATGGTAAGGGTGCTCAGGGACCTGGGTATAAACCGTATCACGATCGGTGAAGGCGGTGTCACTCGGGACCCGAAGGACAGACTGACGCCTGCACATGCGTTTGAAACACTTGGGTATAGAAAGCTGCAAAAACAATATGGTGTCAAAGTGATCAATGTGTTTGAAGAACCGTTTGTAAGCAGGGACCTTGGAGACGGCATCTGTCTTAAATTTAACCGTCAGGCTTTGGAAAGTGACCTGGTGGTCAGCCTTCCTGCAATGAAAACACACAACCAGACAGTGGTGAGCCTGGGGATAAAAAATCTTAAAGGCCTGATTGATATGAAATCAAGAAAAGCCTGCCACAATCCGGATCCGGTAAAGGATCTGCATTATCATGTTGCAAGGCTTGCTGATCCGTTTCCAAAGGTATTCACCCTGATTGACGGCATCTACTCTCTTGAACGGGGGCCGGGGTTTGACGGTAAGATGCACCGGTCAGATACATTGATAGCCGCCTGTGATGCGCTTGCTGCTGATAAAGTTGGTGCCTCTGTTCTAGGCTTTCAACCGTCAGAAGTGCCATATATTGTTCATGCTGCCGGAAATAAAGGAATGCCGCCTGATTTATCCGATGTAGAACTGGCAGGAGAGACAATTGAACAGACAGCTGCTGCGCATCAGTATGATTTTGTTTTTCAGGAGGACAGTGAAAGCGCCCTGCCTCTGCCCATGGCGGAAAAGGGAAAGAAAGGGCTTTTCTACCGGAAATTTGATTCAACCATGTGTACCTATTGTTCAGGCATCAACGGTATTGTCCTGTCAGCGATCAATGCGGCCTGGAACCAGGAAAATGTTGACAGGGTCGAGGTTTTGACAGGAAAAAAGATGGCGCCGTCACCAGGGATGACTGCAACTATTCTCCTGGGAAAATGCATGTATCGGGCACATAAGGACAACCCGGATATCCAAAAGATGATCGCAGTGAAGGGGTGTCCCCCGGATCTGGGCCAGATTGTAAAGGCCTTTGAAACTGCCGGTGTTCCGCTTGAAAAAGGCCTGTTCGAGCATGTGGATGTACTGCCGGGCTTCTTTATGAAAAAGGTGCACGGGAATCCGGAATTTGACGACTCTTTTTTCAGGGTAGGCAATGATGAAAAATGAAATGCAGGAGATTGTTGTTGTCGGTGCCGGATTTATGGGCGCCGGAATTGCACAGGTGTGTATCCAGAATCGGAAAAAATGCGTGTTGACTGATGTGGATAAAGGTTTTCTGGGTGAGGCTGTCAGGACCATTTCAGAATCTCTTGAAAAGCTTCACAGGAAAGGGCGGATAGAAACAGACCCTGCAGAGGCCATAGCCCTGCTTGAAACAAGGGCATCCATAGACTTCCCTTCTTCGTCATCCATGGTGATCGAAGCGGTGTTCGAAGATATAAAACTTAAAAGGCGCGTCCTTGAACAGATTGAGAGAAAGGCGGATCGCAGGACCCTGATTGCAACGAACACATCCTCTATTCCCATCCGCCAGATGGCGGAGTGTCTTACAGATCCTTCCCGTTTCATGGGGCTTCACTTTTTCGGGCCGGTACCTTTAATGGAACTGGTGGAGGTGGTGAAAGGGCCTGAAACATCTGAGGAAACTTTTTTACAGGGGATTGAATTTATCAAATCACTGGGGAAATACCCTGTCGGGGTTAGAAAGGATGTTCCCGGATTTGTCATGAACCGGGTGTTTTCCGCAGCGTTCAGGGAATGCCAGGAACTGGTTGAAAAGGGTATTGCCACAGTGAAAGAGATAGATAAAGGCATGCAGCTTGGATTTGGCTGGCGGACAGGCCCTTTTCAGATCGTAGACAATGCAGGCCTTGACACAGTGATGAGAATCCAGAGGTCTTTCAGGGACAAGAATGAAACATACCTGTATTCAGAGTCCGGCATGATCGAGGCCCTTGTGAAGAAGGGCCAGCTTGGGCGAAAATCAGGACACGGTTTTTACAGGTATGAATAAACAATACGGCTTAAACCAGGGTAAGGATTTATGACGGCAATATGTTTCAAGAATTTTGATGCATTCAAAAAAATGCAGGATCATGCGCTTCCTGCTGGGGACTGGGTTACGATAACACAGGACATGATCAATTCATTTGCAGCGGCAACCCTTGATGACCAGTGGATTCACATTGATTCTGCCAGGGCGGAAAAACAATCACCGTTCGGAAAAACAGTGGCGCATGGTTTTATGTCCCTGTCACTGGTATCAGCTATGATTGGAGATGTTGCAAGAATTGAAAGTATGAAAATGGGGGTGAACTACGGCGCAAACAGGGTCCGGTTTCCAAGCCCGGTTCCGGTGAACAGCCGTATACGGCTTAACTGCAGGGTCGGACAGATGGAAGAGCTTGAGAGCGGTGGTTTGAAAGTACGATGGGATTGTGAGGTGGAAATGGAGAACAGTGAAAAACCAGCCTGTGTCTGCGAACTTATCGCAGTTATTTTTGAATAGGGGAGCAACAAATTGAAGGACCGGTATCCAAATATCCTGATAGCTGAAGGCGGCGGTATGCGGGGGATATTTGCGACCGGTGTCCTTGACCGGTTTCTTGAACTCGGGTTTGATCCGTTCGATATGTTTATCGGTGTCTCTTCCGGTGCCGGAAACATAGCGGCATTCATGGCGCGGATGCCGAAACGCAATCTGCTTGTCTATACCCGGTACTCCCTGTCTCCTGAATTCATCAGCCTGAAAAAGTTTATTAAAGGCGGTCACCTCATGGACCTGGACTGGCTGTGGGAAAAGACTATCGCAGAAATACGTCTGGATCTGAATACCATTTACAATACCGGAAGACCTTTTTTCGTCTGTCTTACAGATACAGACACTGGCAGGCCGGTTTATAAAAAGACGTGTGCCCGGGATCTTGAAGCTGTGCTCAAGGCGTCCAGTGCTTTGCCGGTATTGTATCGGAAATTTCCTGAAATTGACGGTAAACCATGTACTGACGGCGGTATCGCTGACCCCATTCCGTTCAGCAAAGCATTAGCGCTTGGCGGGCGCAGAATTATGGTACTCCGATCCAGACCGCGGACGTATCAAAAAAGAGAGTGGTTTAGCCAGGCCTGCCTGCGCCTTTATTTTCATCGCTATCCTGCTTTTTGCCAATCAATTTCAAGGCGGATCAGGAAATATAATGATTCCCTTGACCAGATGCGGCATTGTCAAAAAGATGTGGACGTCATAGAAGTCTGCCCGCCGGATGACTTCAGTATCGGCCGTTTCTGCCGTAACCGCAGCACGCTTTTAACCGCATATGTTTCAGGGAAACAGGCCGGGGACCAGGCTGCACAGGACTGGTTCGCCAGAGGGGGTAGCCAATGAAATGCAGAATGAAAAAAGAATTTGCCGCCTACCATACAGGCCCGGGCGGTGTGTTGAAATTAAAGTCTCTGATACTGGGATTCCAGGATGCTGTTGCCCAACACTCGGAAAAGTCAGGCTGCGGCCTCCAGTGGCTTTTAAAGCAGAACAGGGCATGGGTGATGCACCGGATGTGCATCGATATTAAACGGATGCCTCAACTGGGAGAGGAGCTCACTTTTATCACCTGGCATAAGGGAGATAAAGGGTATCGCGCCTACCGGGATTATGAAGTCTGGTCAGGGTCTGAGAAATGTGTATCGGCAGCAAGCCTGTGGCTGTTTATTGATCTTGAGAAAAAAAAGATACTCAAGATTCCTGGAGAGAGCCGGGAATGGTATACGGTTGAAACCCAGAATGCCCTGGCGTGTGACATCGATGCTTTCAGACCGGTGTCAAAGCCGGACAGCACAGTAATTGAACCCATAACCATACGCAGCTCAGATATGGACCCGATCGGTCACGTGAACCATGCAATGTATTTTGATTTTCTTGAGACAGCGATCATGAATAATTATGGCGGACAAAATTGTATAACCAGCTTGATGATACAGTTCCATAATGAAATCGCAGCCGGTACTCCGTCGGTTGAAGCAGGAATAAAAAGAAATGGGAATAGAATCGATTTTAACATTATTTCAGAAAAAGGAATACATGCGTTTGGAGAGCTCTTCTTAAAGGCTGCTCCTGAACAGCAGGGATAAATTCACAGGCATGACTGACAAAAGTAATTGAGGTGCAAATGAATGAAGTAAAAACAAAAAATCTTTTATACACGGCCACTGAAACAGTCTGTCGTCAGGGGATGATCCCTTTCCCGGTCAGTGATGCTGCCATTCAGATTATTAACATTGTGGTGGGAGACCGGGACGAAGAGCTCAAATTGATCTGTGCATTTAAAGAGAAATCGTCCCAGACCCTTGCGCAGCTAGCTGAATCCAGCGGATTTGCTGAAGAAAAAGTTGAAATGCTTGCCAAAAGCCTTGCTGCCAGAGGATTGATATTCAACCAGCCCGGATCATCCGGATTAAAGGTATTCCGTCTGCTGCCGTTTATGGTGGTCGGATTAATGGAATACCTGTTTATGGGTGAGCTTAAAGGAACCCAAAAAGAGAAAACGCTTGCAGAACTCTTTGAGTCAATGACCCTCAAACTCAGGCAGCGGACACAGAAAGACTATGATCAGCTTATTCCGATATTTGAAAAAATGCCGTCAGTGGACCGGACAGTTCCCCATCTTAAGACACAGGATGGACAGCGTATTTCAATTGTAAAAATTGACAGGAAGGTGGATGTCCCGGATGAGGTTATTCTGCCGAGCCAGTCTGTCTGGGACATCATCGATAAATTTGATGATATTGCAGTGGGGTATTGTTTCTGCCGGCAGAGAAGAAAGGTCCTGGGCAAGAGCTGTGAAACTGATTCACCGACCTTTAACTGCTTCACGTTCGGCAAGTCAGCAAGATATACGGTTGAACAGGGGTTTGCAAAAAAAGTGTCAAAAAAAGAAGCCCGCCGCATCATGGAGAAAGCAGCCGGAGCCGGGCTTGTGCACAAGGCATTTCATCCCAATGCAAAAGAGGAGAAACTTGAAACCAGCATCTGCAATTGCTGCAAAGACTGCTGCGATACCATGAACCTGTGGCGGAACGGAACCACACCGCTGGTAAACTCTACGTATCACCTGGCCTGTGTGGAAAAGGATTTGTGCACCGGGTGCGGTGTGTGTGAAGAGCGATGCCCAACCGAAGCCATCACTGTCACTGAAGACGGTGTTGCCGGTGTAGATGAAAAATCCTGTTTCGGTTGCGGTGTCTGTGCCCGGTTTTGTCCGGAAAAGGCTGTTCTGCTCAGGCAGGGTCTTCGGCGGGTATTTATCCTTCCGCCAAGACTCCGGGATTGACCAGGGGAAAAGGTATCAATGAACACCAGGGGCATACGGCAGGCCACAAAAGGAAGACAGGAAATAAGCGCTGAGGAAATACAGATAATCAGGCTGAGAACAACCCAATTTAAGGAGGTATCAACATGGAAGAAAAAATTTGGCATCAACATTATGATTTCAATGTTCAGACAGAATATCGTCACCCGAAATTCCCGACGTATGAGCTGCTGAACCTGGCTGCCAATGCTCAGCCTGACAAGGTTGCAGTAAATTACTACGGGGCGGAAATCACCTTTCATGAATTAAAGAAAAAAGTGTTAACAGCAGCAACAGTGTTCCAGGAGCTGGATATAAAAAAAGGGGACCGCATCGGGCTGCACCTTCCCAATATACCTGAATATGTGATTTGTTTTTATGCAGCCAGTTATGTCGGTGCCATCGTGGTCAATTTCAATCCGTTGTATACTGTGGACGAGATGAAACAGCTCATCAGCCTTACCCGTCTGAATGCAATTGTCACGTTTGACATGGGGGTCAGCGTTATCAATGAGGTGGTAAAAGAAGTTGACATTCCGAACAGGATAGCGGTGTCTGTTTTTGACTCGATGGGTGGTGACGTCAGCACCCCCGAGGCCCTGGGCCTTGACAGTACTTGGAATCATTTTCATACGCAGCTTGCGTCATGCAGCACTGCTGTCCGTCCCAGGGTGGCTGTAGATGCCCAGGATCCAGCTGTCATCCAGTTTACAGGCGGCACAACCGGTATCCCAAAAGGTGCGGTGCTGACACACTATAATATTGTCAGTACGGCTTTTTCTGCAGTTCACTGGGGATCGGCCCATACCGGATATACACCGGTAAGCGAAAGGGCCTGTATGTGTGCACTGCCTTTTTTCCATGTGTACGGCAATATTATCGGCATGAACTGGTCCATGATCAATTGTGCAACCATGTACCTGGTTCCGAAGTTTGAAATTGACCCGTTCATGGACCTCCTTGCTGCCATTGACCACATTACTTTTTTTCCTGCAGTCCCCACGATGATCAATGCCATTGTGAACCATCCAAAGGCTGAAACACTTCATCTGGATAAAAAGATCCGCCTGCTCAATTCCGGCGGAGCACCGATACCGGTGGAGCTGATGGAGAAAACACTGGACCTGGGCCTGACAGCTTCAGAAGGGTGGGGCATGAGCGAAACAACATCACTGGGTGTTGCCAATCCGATCCTGGGGTTGAAAAAAGTGGGCGCCATCGGCATCCCACTGCCAGGGATGGATATAAAACTGGTGAATGTCGACGACGGTAAAACACAGGTGGCACAGGGCGAACCCGGAGAGCTCTTAATCAAAGGGCCTTTTGTCATGAAGGAATACTGGGAAAATCCGGAAAAAACCTCGGAAGAGCTTGTTGATGGCTGGCTTCATACCGGTGATATAGCAAAAATGGATAAAGACGGTTACCTGTTTATCGTTGACCGGAAAAAAGACATGGTCATTGCCGGGGGATATAACATTTATCCAAGGGACATTGATGAAGTCCTTTACCAGAATCCGAAAGTGGCTGAAGCTGTTGCCGTCGGCATCAATGATGCCTACAGGGGAGAGACCATAAAAGCCTATGTCGTCCTTCATCAGGGCGAATCTGCAACTGAAGAGGAAATCATTGCTTTCTGCAAGGAAAAACTGGCGGTTTACAAAGTGCCGAAAATTGTTGAGTTCAGGGAAGAACTGCCCAAATCAGCTGTTGGAAAAATTTTGAGGCGGTTGTTGCGCGAAGAGGAAGAGGCAAAAAATAATTAGCAGACAAGGAAGATCGATCACAGGCGCGGATCAAAAACAGAACTTATGAATACAGACGTTTAGAAGGGATGGTGAATCGCGCCTGTGGCCGTTTTTTAAAGACCGGATGCAGAACTTTGACGCTGCTGGGAGCCAGATACTTAAAATTTTGGGAACATCGATATGAAAAGTGTTACAGTGAACAATGAAGTTTTTTCCATTCAATATTTAAAATGTAACGGAATAACGGTCAGGGCAGCAGTAGAAGGCAGAGGGCCCCTTGTGATTTTGGTTCATGGCTGGCCGGAAATCTGGTACTCATGGCGGCATCAGATCAAGGCCATCGCAAAACAAGGATACAGGGTGGTTGCTCCGGATATCCGGGGATATGGCGGCAGTGACAGTCCCGCTCCTGTTGAGGCCTATGACATGCTCACCCTGGCGGCAGACATCATCGGCCTGATGGATGTGCTTGGGGAGAAAAAAGCCATTCTTGCAGGGCACGACTGGGGTGCGCCCATCTGCTGGAACACGGCATTGCTTTACCCGGACCGGGTTGCTGCCGTGGCAGGGCTCAGCATACCTTACATCAAACCCGGGAAAATACCCGTACTTGAACTTTATAAAAAGGTTTACAAAGACCGGTTTTTCTATCAGCTGTATTTCCAGGAACCAGGTGTAGCAGAAGCCGAGTTTGAGGCAGATGTCCGGACATCGATTAAAAAGATATTCTATGTGTACTCAGGAGATGCCACTGCGGATGATTACCAGCCGCTGCGAATAAAAAAGCGTGATGATCCGTATCTGAATAATCTGACCGACCCGGACCCTTTCCCTGCCTGGCTTACTAAAGAAGACCTGGATTATTATGAAAAAGCATTCACCAAGAGCGGTTTTAAGGGAGGGTTTAACCGGTACCGGGCGCAGAACAGGGACTTTGACCTTCTATCCCATCTGTCAGATAAGACGATTGATCAGCCAAGCTGCTTTATTGCAGGGGAGCTTGATCCTGTCAGGGCCATTATCCCGGGAACAGATTTATTCAAGGCAATCGGCAGAAACTGCACGGACTTCAGGGGCAAAACCATTGTTAAAGACAAAGGGCACTGGATACAGCAGGAAGCGCCTGGAAAAGTAAACCAGGCGCTGTTAGACTTTTTTTCACAGGTCCGCGGGTTTTAACTTACCGGTTTCTCCCATACTGTTCATGGCTGGATACCCAGTCGCCGGCCAGGACAGCGCTCATCAGGGACAATTCACCGCACAGAACCGTGGCTGCGACGATTTCAGCAAATTTATACACCTTTCCTTTTCCATAGCATCCAAGAATTTCAAGGCATTCTTTTTGAGTCGGCAGGCCGGTGCCGCCGCCATAGGTTGCCACAATAAGTGACGGCAGGGTGATGGAAAAGTAATAATCGCCTTCCAAAGTTTTTTCAACATACACCATTGCCGTAGAGGATTCGGAAATATTGGCTGCGTCCTGCCCTGTAGCGATAAACAGCGCGGTTGTTCCATTGGCCGAATGGGAGCCATTGTTGTTGGAACCCGACATAAAGCACCCCAGGGTGCTTACCTGCCGCTGCTGTACCAGGAGGTCAACAGGAACGGATGCAACTTTTTCAATGGAATCCTTTTGTATGGTTATTTCAGCCACAACCCTTTTGCCCCTGGTGTGAAGGGTGTTAATCTGGGACGCTTTTTTGTCAGTGTCCATGTTGCCTGAGAGCACATAGCGCTGTATGCCCTTGAAATTTTTCTTGATCCACTCACAGGCGGCAAATGTGGCTCTTCCCACCATGTTCTGTCCTGCTGCATCCCCGGTTGTAAAATTGAATCTTAAGAACATCAGTTTGCTGGCTGAATATTGTTCAATATTGATCAGCTTTCCCGAACGGGTTGTTGATTCTGCCTGGGATTTGATTGCCTGAAAATTTTCAGTGACCCAGATACCAAACCGCCTGGCTTCCCGTGCATGTTCAAAGTGAAACACAGGGGCTCTCTGCATGGCATCATCCATGACAGTCGTTGTGACGCCGCCATTTTCATAGACAATTTTCATCCCGCGGTTATAGCTTGCCACAAGCGTGCCTTCCGTGGTGGCCAGGGGGACATAGAATGACCCTTTTGCATGCTCTCCATTCACCAGCAGCGGTCCGGCTAAACCGATCGGTACCTGGGCTGCACCGGAAAACAATTCAATATTGCCCCGTAGTATTTCAGGGTTGAATGAGTATTGGTTTAAATGTTCTGTTTTTATTCCGGCATTGTCCTGAACAAAATTTAATCTGCTGTCTGCTGCGTCACGGGTATAGTCGGCAGCGCCTTTGAGTCTTGGTATGGTTTTCCGCATTGATCTGTCCTTAAAATAGTTGTTATTTTAACCCCTGCATCCGGATGCCTGTTAAAAACATCCCTTCTGCTGTTCCATATGGATGCTATGATAATCAGGCAGAATTTTCAAGAAAAAATGTTAATTATGTTAATTAATAAAAAAAGGTTAATAACGTTAATAAAAAAGCTTGAAAAATCCTTTTTTATCTATTATTTAGAATAATAGTGTTTTTTGTAAAATTTTTTTCGATAGTGATGTTATTAATAAAATGAGGTTGTTTTATGAGAGATGTTGTGATCGTTGGCGGAGCAAGAACGGCAATTGGGGGATACCTGGGGTCGCTTTCAGAAAAAACACCGGTGGAACTGGGGGTTGTCGTCTTGAACAGTGCGCTTGAAAAAGCAGGTATTGAAAAAGAAACCATCGAAGAAGTGATCTGCGGACAATGCAACCAGGCCGGTTCTCCGGGGAATACCGCGCGGCATATTGCCATCCAGGCCGGACTGCCGGTTGAATCGTTTGCATTTACGGTTCATCAGCAGTGCGCGTCCTCCATGCGGGCATCTGAGCTGTTGGCCCAGGAAATCATGCTGGGAAAAATTGAAGCAGGTGCGGTTGTGGGCGTTGAAAGCATGAGCAATGCCCCGTATCTCCTGATGGGCGCAAGAAAAGGGTATCGTCTTAATGATGGAGAGAGAATACAGGACAGCCTCATGATCGGCGGGCTTGTAGATTCCCTCCTGGGGTATCACATGGGGGTGACAGCTGAGAATATAGCGGAAAAATACGGTATTTCCCGCCAGGAGCAGGATGAATGGGCATTGATGAGTCATCAGCGTGCGGTTGAGGCTGCGCAGAACGGATGGTTTGACAATGAGATTGTGCCGGTAGAGATTAAGCGCCGGGGAAGTACAATTGAGTTTGACACAGACGAGCACCCAAAAGCAGACACCACCATGGAAAAACTGGCCGCACTCAGGCCGGTTTTTAAAAAAGACGGAACCGTGACGGCAGGCAATGCGTCAGGTCTCAACGATGCCGGTGCCTGTGTGATCATGATGAGCAGGGAAAAAGCCAAAGAGCTGGGCGTGGTACCCCTGGCCAGGGTCGTCGCTTCAGCGCCGGGTTCTGTCCGGCCGGAGATCATGGGGATGGGGGTTGTGCCTTCGGTTTACAATGCTTTGGAGCGGGCAGACCTGAAACTGTCAGACATTGAGTATTTTGAATTTAATGAAGCCTTTGCCGCCCAGGTGATCGGATGCAACCGCGAGTTTGGGCTGGATGTGAAAAATATCAATACAGCCGGTTCCGGCATCAGTCTCGGACACCCGGTTGGCGCTACCGGCGCCCGCTTGATCATCAGTCTGATCGGGCAACTCAGGCAGCGGGGGCAGCAGATGGGATGTGCCTCCCTGTGTGCAAGCGGCGGACCTGCACATGCATTTATCCTGGAGGCAGTGTAGCAGAACATGAAACAATTATTGTTAATTAATGTAATTAATATTAATCTTGTTAATATTTACTTGACAGGTCGTATGGTCCTGTCCTAATAAAATATTTATGAATTAAGAGGGCTTGGCACCGGTTCTCGACAGCATAAATAAAACCCATAAGAAGGAGATGATTGAAGCCATGAAAAAATTTTTATTAACCCTGTGTTGTATGGTACTGGCGGCCGCTTTTTTTCCCTGTAATTCAACGGCCAAGGAGATGGAAATAAAGCTTGCTTCGTGGGGCCCGTCGCAGCATTTTGTGGCCCAGGCCAGAGCTGTCTGGATCGAAGAAGTGAACAAGGCTGTTACCGGAAGGTATAAAATAGTGGATTATCCCGGCGGCCAGCTTTACGGCCCATCTGATGTTCACAAGGCAATTGCCAAAGGTACGGTTGATATGGGCGTTGTACTGCAGCCTGCCATGATGGGTATGGTCCCCATGGTACAGGGTGTGTATCTTCCTTTTGCGTTTGAAAATGTGGATCAGGTCGCAGCAGCGTACAGTGGAGAATCATTGTCAATCATTGAAAAGGCGATGGAAAAAAAGCGGTTAAAGCTAATTTATGTCAGTTATCTTGATCCGGTCCAGATTTTCAGCAATAAAAGCAATATCGAGAAGGTTGAAGATTTCAAAGGGCTGCGGGTGCTGTCTGCCAGCCCGATATTTACGGAAATCCTGGCAAAACTGGGAGCAGCCCCGGACACATCGATTCCGCAAACTGAATGGTACATGGCGTTAAAGAGATCTGTGTCTGATTCAATGGCGACGTCTGTTGTCGGCGGATATTTCCAGAAATCTTTTGAAGTGGCCCCTTATGTGACAAAAATGAGCATGAGTCATCCCACGATTCTGGTCTGCATGAACTTGAAAAAATGGAACAGCCTTCCCAAAGATGTCCAGGATGTCATGCTTTCCATTGGGAAAAAACAGGGAGATTATACCCTGGCCCTTTCCAAAGGCTGGGAACAGAAATTTACCGGTGAACTTGCCAAGGTCGGGGCAACTGTAACGACCATTTCTCCTGAAGAACGCAGCAGAATCATATCGGTTGCAAAAAATGTCTGGGAAGCGTGGGCAGAGAAAAACGGAAAAGAAGCCAGACGGCTTCTTGAACTGAATACAGCACAGTAGGCATCAAATTGGTGTGGCAAATAAATCCCTCTCCTTAGAAAGCAGGGCAAAAAAGCTTTCAAAGGGGAGGGTGAACAGGAAACAACCATGGCATATCCGGATCAAGACAAACATTTTCTTTTCCGCTGGATTGATACAGCCAGCGCAACAGGCGGCAACATTGCATCAGCATGCATGATTGCTGTTACCTGCATTATCGTTTTTGAAGTCATCATGCGGTATTGTTTTAATTCTCCGACTGTCTGGGTCGGGGAGATGAGCATTTACCTGTGCATGGGGGTCGGTTTTTTAAGCCTGGCATACGGGCTGAAACACAATGTCCATTTTTCCATCACGTTTCTAACAGACCGTCTGACCGATAAAACCAGGATACGGTTAAAAATTTTTACGGATTTTATCGGTATGCTGTATTCATCTGTTTTTATTCACAAGGGGATTGAACAGGCATGGTTTGCATATGAAATGGAGGATATCAGCAGCGGTATGATGGAAACCCCCCTCTGGATTCCCTGGTCATTTGTACCCATCGGTGGATTCCTGTTAACCCTGCAGTTTATCAATAAGCTGGCTGAAGATGTGAAAAATTTAAGAGAAATTTCCTGAATTCAACGCATTCCGGCCTGCCAGAGAATTGGGACCCAAAAAATTTTAGGATTTCACTATGTCTTTATATGTTATTGGTTTTATTGTTGCTTTTTTACTGGTTTTTTTCAGCGGCCTGCCGGTCGGATTCGGCCTGGGTGTCCTGGCGCTGGCAATACTAAGTATGTATGCCGGCCCTGAAACGGCCTTGAGCATCGGGATTGAAAAGGCCTATGCATCGTTAAATACAGATGTACTGGTGGCCATTCCTCTGTTTGTCCTGGCAGCCCAGCTGATATCTGCCACTGGGATGGGAAAACGCCTGTTTGATGCGGCCAGGGCAGTCCTGGGATCTTCCCGCTCCGGCCTTGGTGCCGCCACGATAGCCAGCAGCGGTGTTTTTTCGGCAATGACAGGTTCCAGTTTTATTGCCGCATCCACCATGGGGCTCATTGCCATTCCGGAACTTCGAAAAGCAAAGTTCAGTGACACCATGATATCTTCGGCCATATGCGCCGGCGGGTCCCTGGGTGCCGTCATCCCTCCCAGTCTGGTACTGATCATATACGGGTTTCTCACGGACGAGTCCATTGGCAGGCTGTTTATGGCAGGCCTGGTTCCCGGTATCCTTTTAATGATATTTTATTCCATCGCATTGACAGTGTTTTCCAGGAAAAGTGTCCAGGTTGATGTTTTAGAAGGAAATGACAGCTTTCAGGAAGAATTGGAACCAGAACAAATAAGCCGGCTTTCAGCTTTGAAGGAAGCATTCTGGGGGCTTATGGCCCCTGTCATCATACTGGGAGGCATATACCTTGGCATATTCACTGCCAATGAGGCAGCAGCCGTTGCTGCCATCTACTGCACATGCATTGGATTCTGGGTATACAGGACATTGACAATTAAAAAATTCTGGGATGTGGTGATGTCGGCAACCCTCATTTCAAGTATGATTGCCCTGGTGGTCATCGGCGGGGCCATGCTGTCACAGGGATGTGTATTCGGACGCGTCCCCCAGCAGATACTGGAAATGATTATTGCAAAGAATCTGTCTCCCGGACTGCTCCTTTTCATGGTCATTGCATTCCTGTTTGTTCTTGGTATGTTCATGGAAAGCGTGTCACTGATGTTTCTTGCAATTCCACTGCTCTATCCTGTGGTTCTGCATATGGAATGGAACAATATCTGGTTTGCCATGATCCTGTTGATCAATGTTAATCTTGGGCTTATTACTCCGCCCATGGGGGGCATATTGTATATTGTATCCCAGATTGGTGACATATCGTTTGGAACAGTTGTAAAAGGGGCAGTTCTGCCCATCATCGTCCTGATACTGGTAATGGTTCTGCTCATTATCTATCCCCCTATTGCAACCTGGCTGCCTGATTTGATGGACCACTAAATGAACATCAAATAATGAACCGGACATGTGGTAAATAAAAAAAGAACATGCCAATTCACAGGATGCGGCAATATTTAGCCGGACTGAACAATTCATGAAATATAAGAAAAAAATCAATAAAAACGAAGAAAAAAATTACAGTGAAAAACAGCCTGAAAAACAGCAGATCGATACGATTGGTGATATCCTGAGAAAAGAGGGCAGCAAGGTGATAAAAGAGATTAACAGAGAAATAGATAAAAAAACTTCTTCATAAATGATCATTATTCAGGAACTGTAATATCAGAATCGCTATAGATATCCAAACCGGTAACAGGAAATTTTATCTTGACAAGTCGCCTGCCAGATGATTCTATATAAAGAATTTAATTCTCTATATAGAACCGCAGGCGGCAAATGACGAGAGAAAAGAAAAAATCAACGTACACATCATCATCTCCTGCTGTGGAACAGGCAGCACAGGTTCTGCTCTGTCTTGGAAAAAATTTGTCCGGCGAAATGACACTGACGGAGATCTGCAGCCAGGTCGGCATCCATAAAAGCAAAGGCTTTTCCATCCTGAATGCATTAAACCAACATGATTTTGTCATAAAAGACAATGATACCAAAGCCTATTCCCTCGGACCTGCCCTCATGCCGCTGGGATGCAAAGCGGCAGAGAAATTCGACATAACCCTTGTTGCCAAAAAACATCTTCAGGTACTTGCAGATGAAACCAGGTCTAGTGTTCTGCTGGGTATCATTTCCAATGACCAGTTTTACATTGCGTCAAAATATGACGGGAACAATATGCTGTCACTGACAGTTCGTCAGTATCAGTCACTGCATATTACCCATGGCGCACACGGAAAGGCGATATTTGCTTTTTTGGACAAAACAGAACAAAAACGTATTATAGACTCAGGTGAAGTGTTTTTCCATGGTGATCCACAGGCTTTGGATCAAGACAGGCTGAAACAGGAAACAAACCAATGCCGGCAGAACGGCTATGCTGTTGACAATGGAGAACTCACGCATGGGATAAGCGCTGTCAGCGCTCCGATATTTGATCATAACAACAGGGTCACTGCAGGTGTTGTGGTGGTGGGAACATTTTCTAAGAATTGGTTTAAAGAATACGGAGAAAAAACAGCAGCTGCGGCCAGACGTATTTCCGATCTGTCTGGTGCACAGATAAAAAAAATTTAAAAAAGGGTTAACTATGGCCAGTCATAACGACTGACCGGGAGGGTCAAATGAAGGAGAACGGGGTTAAAATTATCAAAACGACAACATGGTCACCAGGCCCGGGATGCCATGGCGGATGCGGCATTCTGGTCCATGTTAAAGACGGCAGAGTCATTAAAGTGGAAGGTGATCCAGATCATCCGTGGAACCAGGGAAGGCTGTGCTCCAGGTGCCTGTCCATGACACAATATATGTACCATAAAGACCGGTTGACAAAACCACTGAAAAGAGTTGGCAAAAGAGGCGAAGGAAAATTTGAAGAGATATCCTGGGATGAAGCCTTTGATCTGATCGAATCCAGAATGAAAAAAATTCGAGAAGAACACGGTCCTGAATCCATGATTTTCCACCAGGGAACCGGCCGGGATATCGGGGGATGGATTTCGATGCTTGCCTATGCTTACGGGAGCCCGAACTGGATGTTCGGACTGTCTGGTGTCTCATGTTACACCCCACGGCTGATGATGATGTCCATTACCCAGGGTGATTTTGCAGTTGTCGATGCTTCCCAGTGGCATGAAAAGCGGTATGACGATCCTGAATACAAGATTCCTGAAAGCGTAACAATCTGGGGACAGAACCTTCCGGCAACCTGTCCGGATGGATTTTTTGGCCACTGGTATGTTGACCTGATGAAAAGGGGTACTGAGTTCATGGTGATTGATCCCCGCTGCACCTGGATCGCATCCCGTGCAAAATTGTGGCTGCAGCTCCGCCCTGGAACAGATGCTGCGCTTGCGCTGGGATTTATTCATGTGATGATCAAAGAAAACCTGGTCAATATGGATTTTATAAAAAAATGGACAAACGCCCCGCTTCTGGTACGAACAGATCTTGAACAACCTGTTCTGCTGAAAGAAAAAGATATCCGTGCTGATGGGTCGGATCAGAATTTTGTCGCTCATACACCTGAGACAGACGATGTTGTCATATGGGACACAGCTGCACAGGCCTATAAAAACGGTATTGAAACCCCTTCAATGGAGGGAACGTTCAGCGTGACACTTGCAGACGGGTCGATTGTCAAAGCAAAAACGGTTTGGACCGTTTATAAGGAAAATGCAGCACAGTATACACCTGAAAAAGTATCTCGGATTACCTGGGTTCCAGAAGAAAAAATCATTGCAGGTGCCAGAATGTACGCTAAAAGCCAGCCATCTGCCCTTCACTGGGGGCTGCCCATTGATACAATACCCTCCACCATTCCTACTGCCCAGGCCGTCAACCACCTGTGGTGCCTGAGCGGCAACCTGGACAATCCAGGCGGCAATGCAGTTGCTAGATATGCGTTTGATGTGGTGACGTATCCTTATCATTCCGGCGGTGCGGTATTAAGCCTTCCTCCGGAAGTTGCCGATAAGCGTATCGGCATCAATGATTACGGCCCGATTAAGGATTTCAGGGCCTGGGCGCAGCCAGACAAAGTACTGGAACAGATTTTTTCAAAAGATCCCTACGAAATAAAAGGCATGTGGATACAGACAGCCAATCCCCTTGCCTGCACAGGCATGGAACCTCAAAAATGGCACAAGGCAATCAAAAGCCTTGATTTCACCGTTTGTGTGGATTTGTTCATGACACCAACTGCCATGCTTTGTGATGTTATTCTGCCTGCGGCAACGTTCCTGGAAAAGGATTCTTTAAGAGCGTGGTGGGTACCGCTGAATGCAATTAAAAAGATCGTTGAAGTTGATGAATGCAAATCTGACATTGAAATCAACATGGAATTATGCAGGCGGTTCATGAAGGATTTTCCCTATGAAAATACACAGCAGATGTTTGATAATCTTTTAAAATCTGCAGGTATCACATACGAAAATCTCTGCAAGAATACTTGGATGCTGCCGCCGGAGGGCCATCCCAGCAGACCATATTACCGGTACGAAAAAGGCCTCCTCAGGGAAGACAAAAAACCTGGATTCAGGACACCTACCGGTAAAATTGAGCTGTTTTCAAGCTGGCTTGAAAAATGGAAATTGAATCCTCTTCCATACCACGAGGAACCGCCTTACAGTCCGGTCAGTACCCCGGATTTGTTCAAAGAATACCCTTTGATATTGACCACCGGCAGGCGGATGGGGGCTTATTATCATTCAGAACACCGGCAGATTCCCTGGCTGAGGGAACAGCACAAGGAACCGCTCATGGAAATCCACCCGGATACGGCTGAGAAATACGGTGTTGTTCATGGTGAAAAGGTCTGTATAGAAAACTGGCTTGGGAAAATTACTGTTAAAGCCCTTGTCACACCTGTAATTCATCCTGATGTCGTGATGGCAGAACATGGGTGGTGGTTCCCTGAACAGGAAGGAAAAGAACCTGAACTCTTTGGAATCTGGGATGTGAATGTGAATCAGCTTATCCCAATGTCTCATGAAGGCAAGGGGGGATTGGGGTCTCCAATTAAGTCCATGCTGTGCAAAGTATACAAGGCGAAAGGATAAAAAAATGTCTCAATATGGTATGCTGATCGATTATGAGTTTTGTACAGGCTGCAGAACCTGTGAAGTGGCCTGTAAGCAGGAATATGAAAGGCCGGCAGGCAAAGTGGGCGGCGTTGAAGTAACAGAGTACACTCACATGCTCCCCAATGGTAAGTTGTTCATTACCAATATTCCTCATTTTACCAGGGCCTGTGTTTTTTGTGCCGGTCGTGTAAAAAAAGGGCTGACACCTGCCTGTGTCAAACACTGCATGGCCAAAATCCTTACATTTGGAAAACTGGATGACATTAAAAAACAGATTCCGGCAAAGAGACGCGTAATGATCTGGACAAAAGGATAAAACACCTGATAACCAGAAGGCCGGGTTTTATCAGATTGATAACTGGCTGGAATATTTTTTTAAAAATTGGTTCTTTGTTTTTAGACGTGCACTTTGTATCAGATTAAAAAACCTCTGGCCCTGATTCACTCATTCCACACTGCTGACACGGCAAAGAGGAGGCAAAATGGAAACTAAAAAACTATCACGGCGTGAATTTATGGCACTTTCAGGTGGTGCGCTGGTGAACATCGGTCTGCCAGGGACTTTTGTGAAACTCTCCCGTGCGGAAAACAGCAGTATGGCAGATGAATTACGGCCAGACGGCAGGGTGAGAATACCGCCCGGCCAGATGGCAGTTGAATCCATTCAAAAAATGGGGGGGACCCCGGGCCCGGGTCTTAACCCTGCGTGGCACCTGCAAATTAAGGGCGAAGTAAAAAGATCAACTGTTTTTTCATGGAAGGAACTGATGCAGTTTCCCCAGACAGATCTTGTATGTGATGTTCATTGTGTAACAGGATGGACGCTTTTAGACTCCAGATGGCGGGGGATCCGGCTGAGGCATATTATGGATGCTGTCGGTGTTACCAGAAAGGCGTTATATGTTATTTTTGAAGCCCATGCAGGCTATACCACCAGTATTCCTGTCAAAGAAGCGGGAAAGGACAACGTTATTTTAGCGCATACCTTTTCCGGCAGCCGGCTGACCGAACCACATGGCGCTCCATTAAGGGGACTTGTTCCTGATCGCTATTTTTATAAAAGCGCCAAGTGGGTCAACGGGATAAACTTCAGCGCCACAGATGAGCTTGGATACTGGGAGAGCGGCGGGTTCAGCAATTCAGCCGATCCATGGAAGGAAGAACGCTACAGGTAGTCTGCTATCAATCCTATTTTTCTTCGAGGGCCTTTCAAGGAATAGTGCTGCTTTTGCCTTGTTTTAAAAAAGGAACTTGTAAAATTCAGGAAGATAAGCAATAGTTGCAATTAAAATAAGTATCGGATAGAGAACAATTTTTTTTATCGCCTGCTTTGCTTGTATTCCCGGGTATGTTTTACAGTAAGTTTTTTATATAGTTAAACAAGATTTTAACCATCAACCTTTCAGGCACAAGCTGATTTAGAAAAGGACGTTAATGTCTGTTGAAAAGGTCAATAAACCGCTCAAAACAAAAATGAGTTCCCTTTCAACCGATTCTTTTAAGAAGTCTGATTTATCTAAAGTCGAATTGCTTTCTTTTTTGGAAAATTCTCCGGATCATCTCATGATAGTGGATACGTCAGGGACTTTTAAATATATAAATTATACAGCTCCCGGCCTGGCAAAAGAAAAGGTTATTGGAACGTCAATTTTTGAATATGTGCCATCAAAATTTCATGTTCATATTAAACGCTGTTTTGATTATGTCATGCAGACCCGGAAAACAGGTAAATATGAGACCGATTATGTGTTCCCTGACGGACGCATCCACTCATATTCGGCTCGTGTCGCTCCAATAGTGAAGTCAGATGAAATTGTAGCGTTAAGTATTAATTCACACGATATAACTGAAATAAAAGAGACTCAAAGGGCATTAGAAAAAAGCACTAAGTTGTTAAAAAGCACATTTTCAAGTCTCAGTGATGCAATTTTTGTCATCAATTCAGTCACAAATAAGATTATGGATTGTAATCAGGCAGTTAATGGAATTTTTGGCTATAAACATGACGATTGTATCGGAAGAACAACGCAGTTTTTACATGTCAGCCAGGAACATTTAGCGCAATTCAGGAAAAAATTATTCCATTCAATAGAAACAAAAGGGTGCCTCTCATTTTTTGAATTTGAAATGAAGAGGAAAAATGGAGAAATTTTCCCTACTGAACATGCAGTTACCCCTTTGGAGGATGATAAAAAAGAACGATTTGCATGGGTGAGTGTTGTCCGGGATATTACCCATAGAAAAGAGGTGGAAAACAAGTTAAAGAAAAGTGAGGAACGGTATAAAACTCTTTTTGAGAACAGCCATTCTCCAATGCTGCTGATTGATCCGGCGACAGCAGAAATTATAGATGCCAATCCTGCTGCAATAGATTTTTACGGCTGGGAATATGATAAATTACTGCAAAAAAGAATTACTGAGATCAATACATTGTCAAAGGATCAGGTCTCTCAGGAAATGAAAAAGGCCTTGACACGGAAACGTAAAAGCTTTCTTTTCCGCCACCAGATATCAAACAACAGGATTAAGGATGTTGAGGTATACAGCGGCCCGATAACGATAAATGGGAAAAGGCTTTTATATTCAATTATCCATGATATAACCACGCGCAGAAAGCTGGAGAATGAAAGGAAAAATTTAAATCAAACACTCAAAGAAAAAGTAGAAAAAAGAACAGCAGAGCTTGAAGATATGAATGCAGCGCTTAAGGTGCTTTTAAAAAAAGGCGAGGAAGATAAAAACGAATTAGAAGAGAATATATTTTTAAATTACAAGTTACTTGTTTCTCCGTTTCTTGATAAATTGCGATTAAGTCTTTCAAACAGCGAACAGGAAAATTTATTTAAAATCGTTGAATCAAATCTAAAAGAAGTCCTTAACCCTTTTTCAAAAAAGTTGTCTGACCCAATGGTCAATTTAACACCAATAGAAATTCAAATCAGCATAATGATCAAACAGGGATTATCGAATAAAGAAATCGCAGATACCCTGAAAAATTCTGTAAGAACAATCAGTAATCACAGGGATCATATTCGGAAAAAATTAGGGCTTCGTGGCAAAAGAATTAACCTGCAGTCCTATCTGTCTACTTTGTAATTTTACTCATTTTGAATGAGTAAAATATGGGGAAAAATAGAGTTTTCCACCATCTTGCTTCCACTACAATAATTATCTAAAATCGACTAGTCTATTTATTTAAAAGTCCAGATTCAGCAGTGTTGTATTAGATGAGGCATAATATAATATCCTGTGGATTTTCATTCATGAATGAAAGGAGCCTGTCAATAAATAGAGAAACGTATTTTGTCCTGCTCGTAGACGACTCAGATGTGCTGCGAGAGTGTATCAGAAAGATGTTGAATGGTTCGGCAGTATCCATGAAACAGATCAGAAATAGTTTGTGATTTATTATTCGATGGAGAACTACGCAAAAAAACAGTCTTCACCTTGATACTCACAGTTTTTGCGTGAACGTTTATGAAAGAAAAGAGAAAAAATAAAAAATATTCTATGGATTCTGCATCAATCCTGATAGTTGATGATGAAAAACCGATCGTTGAAATGACAAAAGAAATGCTGGAACATCTGGGTTACAAGCCAACTGGAATTTTGAACCCTATAGATGCACTCAACATGTTTGAAAAAGAACCGAATAAATTTGACCTGGTCATAACTGACATGACCATGCCAGCGATGACAGGAGATAAATTATCAGAAAAATTATTAAAAATTAAACCGAATCTGCCCATCATACTTTGTACAGGTTATAGTAATTTAATTACAGAAGAAAAAGCAAAAAAGATTGGTATTGCAAAGTACGTTATGAAACCATTTTCTGTAAAAACGATTGCAAACTCTATCAAGGAAGCGTTAACAAAAAGGTATTACTATGCTTTCGAAACCCACATATGAAGAGCTTACCCAGGAAGTTAAAAAATTAAGACATGAGGCAATGGTAAACAAAGCCACTCTGAACGCAGTATTAAATGCCTCTACAGAATCAGCATTCATCATCGATCTGGATGCAAGATACATAATGATGAATGATGTCACTGCTGAAAGGTTCAACTGCAGCAAAGAAGAACTTTTAGGGAAATGTTGTTTTGATGTTGTTGCTCCGGAAATTGCAAAAAAAAGAAAACAGGTTTTTGAAAAAGTAATAAACTCTGGTGAACCTTTCCGTTACAAAGGGAAACGGGACAAAATGGTGCTTGATATCAGCCTGCATCCTGTTCTCAATGATGAGGGAAAAGTCGTGCGTGTGGCATTTTTTGTTTCAGATATAACAGAACTCAAAAAAACTGAAGCAGAGTTGAGTCGAAGTGAAAAAGAGATAAATAGCATTTTTCGTGCGGTACCTACCGGAATCGGTGTTGTTGTCGATCGTGTATTAAAACAGGTTAACGATCGAATATGCGAAATGACTGGATATTCAAAATCAGAACTGGTGAATAAAAATGCACGAATTTTATATCCCTCGCAAGTGGATTACGAATATGTGGGCAAAGAAAAATATAAACAGATTTCAAAACATGGTACAGGGACAGTAGAAACAAGGTGGCAAAGTAAAGATGGCAGTATAATGAATATTTTAATGAGTTCCACACCGCTTGATCCTAACAATCTTCAAACCGGAGTCACCTTTACAGCATTAGATATAACGGAAAGGAAAAAAGTTGAAGCAGATCTTCGTGAAAGTGAAGAAAAGTTTCGTTCTATGATGGAATCCATGTCAGATGCTGCGTATATATGTTCGCCTGAACTAAAAATTACATATTTAAATCCAGCGATGAAAAAAAAAATAGGCCGTGATGCTACAGGAGAATTTTGCTACAAAGCTGTATTCAAAAAAAAAGAAAAGTGTCCGGAGTGTGGGTTTGATAAAATTAAAACCGGAGAACATTTTGAGCGTGAAGTAACAGATCCTGACACAAATAAAATTTATTCAATTGTAAGCTCGCCAATAAACCTGTCTGACAATAAAATTTTTAAGCTGGCTATTTTCAGAGATATTACACAGGTGAAAACAATGGAAGCACAGCTCCGTCAATCTCAAAAAATGGAATCCATTGGAACTCTGGCCGGGGGTATCGCGCATGATTTTAACAATATCTTAGGGGTTATTATCGGAAATGCAGAACTGGCTTTAGATGATATGCCTGTTTCAAATCCTGTTTATCAAAGTCTTGAAGAAATTAAAACGGCGTCCATGAGAGCTTCCGGTGTTGTAAGACAACTGCTGAATTTCAGTAAAAAATCTGACCAGGAATTTAAGTCCATTGGCGCAGTTTCTGTGATTAAGGATTCGATAAATTTTTTAAGATCAACAATTCCTTCTTCTGTAAAAATTAATCAAACCCTGCCTGATGAAGAAATAACAATTTTTGGTGATCCTGTCCAAATAAACCAGATAATAATGAATATCTGCACTAACGCCTCCCAGGAAATGGAAGAAAATGGAGGGACGATAGATATTGTTGTTGAGCAGGTATCTTTAAAAGATATTTCACAGATGGGATATACTGATTTGAAACATAACACTTATGTTAAAACGATTATCAAAGATAATGGGCCTGGAATACCTGTAAAGATAATGGATCAAATTTTTGATCCTTACTTCACCACGAAAGACTTCGGGAAAGGTACTGGAATGGGATTGGCAATTGTTCATGGCCTGATAAAGAATCATGAAGGGTATATATCCGTCGAAAGCAAAATGAATTCTGGTACAATTTTTACGTTTCTAATACCCTGTGTTGACGGAGAACCCCAAGACATTACCCAAGAGAAAGGGACAATTCTGCAGGGTTCGGAGCGTATCCTTTTTGTTGATGATGAAGAGCCTAATCTTGATATGATGAAGAAAATATTAAGCCGGCTGGGATACAGAACAGACGCCAGAATTAACCCTGAAGAGGCATTGAATTTATTTAAGAAAAATCCGGAAAAAGTTGATATCGTCATAACAGATATGACCATGCCTCAAATGAACGGGATTCAATTGTCCAGGGAGTTGATGAAAATACGACCTGATATCCCTATTATTATTTATACCGGTCACAACCCTCTTATTGATGAGTATCGAGCAAAAGAACTGGGAATAGCTGGTTTTGTCATGAAGCCCATTACTATTTCTAAAATAGCTCATGCTATTAAAAAAGCTATTGGCTGAGACGATTCACAAGGTCACGCAACGTTGTCTATTCTGAGCAAAAAAGTTTTTTTATTATCTGAAATATGGTCCTTTTTTTAAAACATATTTGTGATGCGGGCGAACTGTTTTTTTCCTTCGCTGATAAGAGAATAAGCGGTTTTTAGATCCGTCTGCTCAAACCGGAGCATATCTCCAGGGGTTGTCTGGGCAATCCGGCCCAGATCAGCCGAAATAATCGTTGCAATTTTTGCATATCCGCCCACGGTCTGTTCTACCAGCAGGATGATAGGCTGCCCGTCAGCCGGAACCTGAATACTGCCAGGTATGGATGGTTCTGAAACAATTGATTTTTGCATCCCCTTTTTGATAGCCAGAGCTTCTCCCATAAGCCGGTATCCCATTCGGTCTGCCTTTGCCGAGACCATATATTCGGATGAAAAAAGGGTTTCAATGGCTGTATCAAAATAGTCATCCTGGGGCCCTAAGATTGCCCGTACTATCACATTTGTCGGATAAACCGGGATATGTTTTTCCGGAAAACTGCGTTGCTTTTTCAATAAGGGCATGCTGATAGTTTTGAGCACATCATCTGTCTGAAGCGGCCGTCCTTTAAATCCACCGATTTTAGCCCCGGCATAAGTTGACATACTGCCCATTACTTTTGGGACATCAAATCCTCCGGTAACAGCAAGATAGGCCCGGCAGCCAGACTGAACCTGACCGATGGAAACAACATCCCCGGGATTAACCCGGTGCGACTGCCACCTGGCAACAGGGGTACCATTAATCGCTATTTTCATTTCAGCACCTGTCAGCGCAATGTCCATTTTTTTCAGTATTTCAATCGTCGGGCCCATAATGGTGAGTTCCATGACCGATGCTTTATCCGGATTCCCGACCAGGAGATTGGCTGCTTCAAAAGCAAAAGATTCAAGCACGCCCGACACCGGAACCCCCATGTCCTGGTAACCGAATCGTCTCCTGTCTTGCAATGTTGTATATCCACCCGGTGTAATTATTTTTATAGCCTTCATCAGACGGTTGCCTCGTTTTTGATCTGTTCAAATTTGTCTTGGGAAATCGGGATAAACCTTATCATATCCCCGGCCTTATAAAGAAATGGGTTGTCTCTTTGCGGTGCAAAAAGCGTTAACGGTGTCCGGCCGATGATCTGCCAGCCGCCCGGGCTTTCGATTGGATACATGCCTGTCTGGTTGTTGGCAATCCCTACTGATCCGGCTGGTACAGCTATCCTTGGTGTTGTCAGACGCGGTGTAAACAATTCTTTGGCCAGGCCGCCTAAAAAAGGAAATCCAGGTGTAAACCCTACCATGTAAATCATGTAATCCGGCTTGCTGTGCAGAGATATGACCTCTTGCGTGTCGAGCCCGGCTGATGCTTTCACGTTTTCTATATCCGGGCCGTACTCTCCGCCATAACAGACGGGGATTTCAACTACTTTGGCCTCTGCATCATCTTCGTGGTCCAGCATGGATTCGTGCTGCTCAACCATAGAGGATAGCTGGTCCGGGTGAATCCGGGTTGGATCCAGAATAAATAAAAGTGAACGATAGGTGGGAATGATCTCAATGATACCATCGGGCATTTTGTGTCTGAACGCTGCAGCCATGGATCTGACCTTTGCATTGACTTTGGGGTCGATACCGTCACCGAATTCAACCAGCAGCCCGGTATCACCGGCCAGTCTATACACTGGTTTTTTTTTCACCGGGCTGTTCATGATGACCCTTCTTTCCCCATGGGTTGGACGGCAACCCCATTCGCTTGAAGGGTTTTTTTAATATTCTTCACCAGACTTACTGCATCTGCATTGTCCCCATGAACGCACAGCGTTTGAACCTCCAGATCAATTTGGGTTCCGTCCACAGCAACAACAAACCCGTTGGCCATATCCATGGCCCGTCTGGCCACAACATCCGGATCTGAGATTACCGCTCCGGTCTCTTTTCTGGACACAAGGGTCCCTTCAGGCGTATAGGCCCTGTCTGGAAATGCTTCAAAAACAACATTCAGTCCCAGTTCCTCCCCTACCTTTCTCATGGTTTCCCCTTTTTTTCCGGCAAGGGCGACAAATCTAAGCGACGGATCCAGGGCAGTGATTCCCCTGGCAACTGCTGTGGCGATATGTTTGTCTTCAACAGCATCCAGGTAAAGGGCACCATGAGGTTTGACATGCTGCAGTGTGGTGTTGTGGACCCGGCAGAAGGCCTGCAGTGCCCCGATCTGGTAAATCAGGTATCTGGTGATTTCATCAGGGGATAATGTCATTTTCCGTCTCCCGAATCCCATTAGATCGGGATACCCGGGATGTGCACCGATACCGACCTGGCAGGCCAGGGCCATTTTTATGGTTTCATCCATGACAACGGGGTCTCCGGCATGCCACCCGCAGGCGATATTGGCAGAGCTTATATACTGCATAACCTGCTCATCCATGCCTATTTTATAAGCACCAAAGCTCTCACCCATGTCACAGTTTAAATCTATGGTTTTCATATTCATTATCCTCAACGTTACGTATAGTTAGCACAGATCCCTATTTTGCTGCCATTAAATTGGGCAGGTAAAGCGCTATTTCCGGAAAAATTGTTAAAATAGCGGTGGTCAGCAGCATTAAAAAGAAAAATGGCAAGGCAAATCTGGCAATGGTCATGATGGGTTCTCCGGTTAATCCCTGGATCACAAACAGATTAAATCCTACAGGCGGAGTGATCTGGCTGACCTCCACCATGAGGATAAGGTAAATACCGAACCAGATGGGATCAAACCCAGCCTGGGTCACCATCGGCAATGCAATAGGCAGGGTCATGACCACAATGGAAAACCCGTCCAGCAGACAGCCTAAAACAACGTAAACACCTCCCAGAAGGATCATAAGCATATATGGCGACAGATCCATTTCTGTAATAGCCTGGGTAATGGCTGCAGGTATCCCTAAAAATCCCATGGCCCTTGACAGAAACCCGGCACCGACAACAATCATCATGATCATGGCATTGGTTTTCACAGCCCCTTTCAGGCATTCAAAAAAAATGGATACTGTCATCTGCCGGTTGATAATCGCAAAGATAAGTGCACCAAATACACCCAGGGCTGCGGCTTCCGTGGGCGTGGCATACCCTCCGTAGATACTGCCGAGCACCATGAGAATCAGGATCACCGTCGGGGCAAGATCTTTCAGCCCCATAAAACGGTCAGCCCAGGAATAGCTGTCCTGCCCCATGGGTGCAATATTCGGATTTCTGATACCCCTGTAGATGATATAAACAGAATAAACGCCGGATAACAGCAGTCCCGGCAGGATTCCGGCCATAAACATCTTTCCGATGGATACTTCAGCCAGGATCGCATAAACAATCATGATCAGGGATGGTGGGATAAGGAAACCCAGGGTTCCGGCACCAGCCAGAGATCCCATGGACAGGCTCCTGTCATATCCAAGCTTATTGAATTCAGCCAGGGTGATCCGCCCGACCGTGGCAGTGGTTGCAGCGCTGGACCCGGATACGGCTGCAAAAAGGGTACATGACACGATGTTCATGAGTAACAATCCGCCGGGCAGACGGTATAGCCACGGCACTAAAGCTTTGAATAGTTTTTCTGATATCCCGGACCGATAGAGAATCTCTCCCATGAGAATGAACAGGGGCAGGGCGACATATTCCCATTTTTCAATGGTGGCCCATACCGAGGATGCCATATTGTTTCCAGCAGGCAGGGATGAAGAAAAAGTCATCCCGATAAACC
>CAYFKW010000029.1:40193-55440 GCA_964343845.1 uncultured Desulfobacula sp.
GAAAAGGGAAAATCCGACCCAGATTCCTGCAGCAAGAGCGACAAACAGTGATCCAAATACAACCAGGGACATGAGAAGCAGTTCAGATTCCATTACAGCACCTCCTCACCGGTCTTGATCGCTGCAAAGGTTTTTATACAGGTGGCGGCCAGCTGGATGAAAAAGACGGCAGCACCGATGAGCATGATGGTTTGGGGAATCCATAAAGGGGTGTTGGTAAGGGTCCCGGATGTGGATTCATACCGGATGGCCGATTTGACCATTTTAAACAGATACCACCACAGGTACCCCATAAAATAAGTGGTAAGGACAGTCGCCAGAAAGGTAATGATGCGCGACATTTTCTCAGGCAGGAACCCCAGAACAAGGGTAATACGGATATGGCCTTTTTCCTTTAAACAATATCCTGCACCTAAAAAAATAATTGCAGCTAAACCATATGCACTGTATTCATCCGCAATCAGTGTGGTTTTTTTCACCGTACTCCACAAAAAGATCTCCACCAATATCACCAGCGTCATCAAGCCGAGTATGACAGCAGAAACACTTGCCATGAAATCGCTTAAACTGTCTGAAAATTTTACAAATCTGTTCATCTGCACCACCGAAAATTAAAAAATTGCCTTACAAAATTGTCTGATACGGATTCATTTTAAATTAGGCTTTTTTTGTCAGTTAAAAAAAATCCGGCAGACCGGAAAATATTCTCCAGCCTGCCGCATTCCGGATGTTATCCGATGCTCATGTTAACGGCCGGTAATCATGTAATATTGTTTTAAAATACCTTGCGCATCTGTACCGGCTTTTTTGGCCCATTCAGCACGCAGTTTTTCACCCACTTCATTAAGCTGACCTCTGAACTCTTTGCTTACCGGATCAATAACCATTCCGCTCTCGATAAGTTTGGCACGGCTTTTACGATCCATATCACCTGCGAGGTTCCACATGTCGTCTTCCATCTGTGCCGCGATTTCAAGCACAATGGTCTGGATCTTTTTGTCCAGTTTGTTCCAGGCATCCATGTTGACATTGATCATGTTTACAGGGCCCACAATATTAATGGGAGTAAAGTATTTGAGCACTTCCCATGCCTTGGCATCTACACCGGATACGGATGACGTGTACATGGAGTCCAGCAGACCGGCTTTCATGGCAGGGTACACTTCGGAAAAAGCCATTTTTCTGGCTGCAATCCCGGTCGCTTTTCCAAATGCCAGCCCTGTTCCGTCATATACCCTCATTTTAAGTCCGGCCAGGTCGGATCTGGATTTTACAGCACGTTGAGTATAAATGCCTGAAAACGGCCATACAGACGTGTAAAGCGTCATCTGGTTGAATTTTTTAAGGTTCTTGGCGTAGACAGGTTTTGCCAGTTGATACAACAGGCGCTGTTCAAATGCATTTGTGGAGATAAACGGCTGGGCAGTTAACGCCAGTACCGGGGCGTCGCCTTCAACCATTCCTGTTGGGATTTCAGCTACAGCCAGCTGGCCTTCCGCAACGGCCCTGAGCAGTTCCGGCCCCTTAAATCCCAGTGAGGCGCCGGGATGGAGTTTGATAATGAGTTCACCGTTTGTGGCCTCTGCCACTTTGTCAGCAAACATCTGGGCACCTTTGGAATGAAAATTGCCTGCGGGATAATTCAAGTGAAGGTCCCATTGAGTTTTTGCCATTCCATTTGAAACAAATGAAATGGCAGCGATTAACCCGGTTAAAAAAATCAGTACTTTTTTCATTTTACTCTCCTTGTTTAGTTTGTTAATGGTTTTGACCAATTTTATGTTTTATCTGTCATTTCAAGATGTCATAAATAAAATGATTCGCTGCCTGAAAGTATCGATATGTTCCTGCAGCAGTTTTTTTAGCTGGTCTCCATCTTTTTTTTCCAGGGCGTCTATCATCTGGTCGTGTTCTTCAACAACAGATTTATAATGGACCTCCAAGGGGCGTTCAGGGTCAATGATATTATCGTAAGACAGGTATGAAAGGCGTTTGGCTTCATTTCTGACATCTTCAACTCCCCGAATTAAAAATTCATTCTGAGAGCTTTGTGCAAAATTCATATGAAATTCGTGATTGGCTTCCACCAGTCTGAACATTTTATTAGACAGGATCGCTTTTTTCACGGAATCATTTGATTTTCTCATCATTTTTACAGAAGTGGTACAGTCTTTTTGCATGGCAACATCCACCACACCAAATTCAAAGATATGCATGCTTTCGAACATGGCCTTGGTGTTCTGGAGGGTTATCGGGCGAACAATCACTCCCTTATTGGGATGGGATTCCACCATTTTTTCACTCTGCAGCCGGACCAGTGCTTCCCGGATCGGGGTCCTGCCTATTCCAAGTTCTTCCACCAGCTGGGTTTCTTCCAGGTGCTGGCTGGGTTGATACTCCAGACAAATTATCCGTTTAATAATGGTTTCATACGCGGTAACAGCAAGGGGCTGCTTAGGGATTCTCTGTATCTTTGAACTGGATTTCATTTCGAGTAACCATCCTTATTGTTTAGAGATCCACACTATGTAAAAATATACTTGACATAGATAGAAAATATATGTCAAGTATATTTTAAATTTTTCTTCTATTTTTAACAGGAGGATTTTATGTCTGACCGACGCTATGAAGTCAAGTCACCGTTAATGGGGACTTTTTACCGTTCATCTGCTCCGGGGGAACCCGCTCTGGTTGAAAAAGGCCAGAAAGTAAATGCATCTGATGTGGTGTGCGTGATAGAATCCATGAAAATTTTCACTGAAATTCGAAGTGAATATGCCGGGGTGGTCAAAGAAATTGCAGCACAGAATGAAGACATGGTCATGAAAAACCAGACACTCATCATTATAGAAAAAGAATAAAAGTTTCAGTATGTCATTTTTGTTGAATGTTTCTGAACAGCCTTTAATTTATATTTGCCGGGTTTAACCGGAAGGAACCTGTAAAATGGCCATCAATCGTATTTTAATTGCCAACCGGGGAGAAATAGCCCTCCGCATCATCAGGGCCTGCAGAGAAATGGGAATAGAATCAGTCGCTGTCTTTTCCGATGCAGACAAGGACAGCCTTCACACCACTTCAGCCGATCAGGCTGTCCACATCGGTCCGGCCCTGAGCTATAAAAGCTACCTGAATATGGAGAATATTCTGGCGGCAGCAGAAAAAACCAAGGCAGACGCCATTCATCCGGGGTATGGATTCCTGTCGGAAAGCGCTGATTTTGCAAAAGCATGTACAGATAAGGGCTTAATCTTTATTGGGCCGTCTGCACCGTCTATTGCCATGGCAGGGGACAAATCTTCTGCACGGCAGACACTGATTGACAGCAAAATTCCTGTAATACCGGGCAGTGATGACATCATTTCTTCGGCCGGACAGGCATGTGATATTGCCGGCAAAGTCGGTTATCCTGTCATTTTAAAAGCGTCCGGTGGCGGCGGTGGGCGGGGGATGAGAATCGCCAGCACTCCTGATGAGTTAAAACAGGCATTCAGCATTGCATCCGGCGAAGCAGGAGCCGCCTTTGGCAATCCAGACATTTATCTTGAAAAATATATTGAGAAACCCCGGCATATAGAAATCCAGGTCATTGGAGATCAGTTTGGCAACTATGTTCATTTAGGGGAACGTGAATGTTCTATCCAGATGAGATATCAAAAACTGATCGAAGAGGCCCCCAGCCCTTTTGTGGACGAATCCCTGCGCCAGACCCTTGGGGAGACCGCCATAAAAATTGCCAGGACGATTAACTACCACAACGCCGGTACCATGGAATTTTTACTGGACAGGAATAAAAATTTTTATTTCATGGAAGTCAATGCGCGAGTTCAGGTGGAACATCCTGTTACTGAGCTCATCACGGGTGTTGATATTGTCAGGGAGCAGATCCGGATCGCTAACGGACATAAGCTTTCTGTCTCCCAGGATGATATTCAACTCTCTGGCTGGTCCATGGAATGCAGGATAAATGCATCCGACCCGGATGATAATTTTATGCCTTCCCCGGGACAGATTGACTCCATTTTCTTTCCAGGCGGGCCAGGTGTCCGTCTGGATACCCATATCCATGATAGGTACATGGTCACCCCGTATTACGATTCACTTATCGGCAAGCTCATTGTCTGGGATGAAAGCAGGTTACTGGCCATCAAACGAATGCGGCGGGCCCTTGATGAATTTAAAATTACCGGAATCAAGACCACTATCCCGTTTTTTAAGGCCATCTTTGATCATGAGAAATTTCAGGCAGGAGACATTGACACACATTTTTTAGAGAATATGCAGGACTAACAGGAGCGTTCACTATGAGTGACGCTGCCCGGTTCCAGAATATGACCTGAAAAAAAGTCAAAACCATCGTTCCAGTTCGAATTTTTAAAAGGATGGTCATACATACATTTGCAAAAAAAAGGGTTTAGCCAAAAGAAGGCTAAACCCTTTATCGTCGTGGTACCGGAGGCGAGACTTGAACTCGCAAGGGCATTGAGCCCGGAGGATTTTGAATCCTCTGCGTCTACCAATTCCACCACTCCGGCATGAATGGTCCTTTTTTTAAAGGATAATGCTGAATTTGTCAATGAAATTATGGTGTGGGATCAGTCATTTTTCCAGGGTTGCGGCAATTTGTTTTTTACTGATTTCACCTTGTCTTAAAACTTTTATTTCGGCAGCTGTTACATCTACAATGGTCGATCCGGCACCGCCTTTTAAGGTACCTGCATCCAATATGAGATCTGAGCAGCCAACGATGGAAGGATCTAATTTTTTAATGTCATAACAGCTTTCCTGACCGGATATATTGGCACTGGTGCCGGTGATCGGGGTGCCCACAGAGTCTGTGAGCGCTTTTGCAACCGGGTGAGACGGCATTCGTATCCCAATTTTTCCAGTGTGGGCCGTCAGGAGAGAAGACACATGGTCTTTTGCGTTTAATACAATCGTGATGTTTCCCGGCCAGAAGGCGTCCATCAGTTTTTGTGCTGAATCAGGTATGGTCTTAACCAGATCCAGAAGCTGGCTTCTTTTTGAAATAAGGACGAGAATCGGGTTATTCAAGGGACGTTGTTTCAGCTGGAACACTTTTTCAATGGCAGTGTCATCTGATGCATCAGCAGCCACCCCGTACAGACATTTGGCCGGAAAAATCACCACACCGCTTTTTCGGATGATTTTTCCGGCTCTCGTTATCAAATCTGATTCTGGATGCTGAGCATCGATTTTTACTATTTTTTTGCTGTCATGCAAAAGAGGCTGCCTTTTTGTCTACCTTGGCTGCCATCTCTTTTTTAAAGGCTGCCAGCTTTTCTGCTATGGCAGGATCTGAAACGCCCAGGATCTGGGCAGCAGAAATTCCCGCATTATAGGCGCCTGATTTTCCAATGGCCATGGTAGAAACAGGTATTCCCGGCGGCATCTGCACAGTGGCCAGCAGGGAATCCATGCCCTGGAGTGCGGATGAATCTATGGGAACCCCTAGTACCGGCAATGTGGTGTGGGCGGCAATAACGCCGGCCAGATGTGCTGCATGACCGGCACCACAGATCAGGACTTTAATGCCTTTTTCTCTGGCTTCAGTGGCGAGCTGCGCTGCCCTTGCAGGGGTCCGGTGTGCAGATGCCACTGTCACATAATAGGGGATATCGAATTTTTTCAAAATGGATAATGCCTTTTCCATGACAGGGAAATCAGAATCACTGCCCATGATGACACCGACCTGGGCAGGGATGGACATTCGTTTTAATGCTTTTGCACCGATGTCTTTTCGCAAGAAGTGATTGTTAAAAGAAATTTTAGCGCAGGCTTCATATGCCCTGTCAATGGCCTGTTCAACGCCGTTACCAAGAGAGGTTACGCCCAGGACCCTTCCACCGGAAGTAACCACCTTACCGTCTTTCATTGCCGTGCCAGCGTGAAAGACAACCGTATCTTTTACATTATCGGCGTCATCAAGGCCTGAGATTTCAGCACCGGTATCATAGGATCCCGGATAACCGCCGGAAGCGACAACCACGCAAACCGCTGCCCGTGGATCAATTTTCGTTGAATGCATGTCAAGCGTACCGTCACAGCAGGCTTCCATCAAGGGGACCAGATCATTTTCAAGTCTCATTAAAATAGGCTGGGCCTCGGGGTCACCCAAACGGGTGTTGAATTCAAGAACCTTAATCTGATCCTTTTTTACCATGAGTCCTGCGTACAGCACGCCTTTAAAAGGCGTCCCTTCTTTGGCCATTCCCTCCACGGTGGGTATCATCACCTCTTTCATGGCTTTTTCTCGAAGCATATGGTCAAGAACAGGGGCTGGAGAGTAAGCGCCCATTCCTCCTGTATTGGGACCTTCATCATTGTCAAAGACCCGTTTATGATCCTGCGATTCAGGCAGGGGCAGAACAGTTTTGCCATCTGTCAGGGCAATAAAGGATGCTTCTTCTCCTTCCAGGCATTCTTCCACTACCACAATTTTGCCTGCATCGCCAAAGGCATCATCTTTGATCATGGAGTCAATGGCTTCATAGGCTTCTTCAATTTTTGTGCAGATAATCACGCCTTTGCCGGCAGCAAGGCCGTCTGCTTTCACAACACACGGTGCCCCCATAGCTTTGGCATATGCCTTTGCTTTTTCAGCATCTGTAAAGGGTTTGCCCATGGCACAGGGAATGCCGTATTTCTGCATATGTTTTTTTGAAAAGTCTTTGCTGCCTTCAAGTTGTGCAGCAGCTTTGCTCGGCCCAAAAACATTAAGCCCGTTTTCTTCAAATACATCGGTAATGCCTTTAACCAAGGGGCCTTCCGGACCCACTACAGTTAAATCAATTTCCTTTTCTTTGGCAAAGGCAGCAAGTTTGTCTATGTCTTCAGCACCAATGGGGACAGATTCAGCCAGGCTTTGAGTGCCTGCATTGCCCGGTGCACAATATATTTTTTCCACCAGAGGGCTTTTTGATATTTTCCATACCATGGTATGTTCTCGGCCACCACCACCAACGACTAGGATTTTCATTTACGATCTCCTTAATTTTAATTTTTTATGTTCTTCTATTGATAGTTGAATGAGTTTGTCTAATGTTTGTGTAAAGGTATATCCGGCAACCTGGGCAGATTGCGGAAAAAGGCTTGTAGCAGTCATCCCGGGTATTGTGTTGGTTTCAAGCACAGACAATTCATTGTCTTTGAGAATCATGTCTGTCCTGGAATACCCTTTGAGAAAAAGGGCTTTATGGGCTTCAATTGCCAGTTTCTGGACCTGTTTTGTTGTGTCGTCATCAATGCGGGCAGGGCAGATCTCTGTGGTTTCTCCAGCCACATATTTGGCCTCATAATCAAAAAATTCATGTCCGTCGCCAGGAACGATTTCAATAACGGGCAAAGCTTCAATATCATCATTGCCCAGCACACCGCAGGTGAGTTCAATACCATTGATATATTTTTCCAGGATAACGCAGTCATCATTTTCAAATGCCAGTTTTATGGCATCAGACAGATTTTTTTCATCTTTTACAATTGTCATGCCGACACTGGATCCGGCACAGGCAGGTTTAACAACAATTGGTAACCCCAGGGCACCGACCACCTTGGCAGTGTCAATCTCTTCATTCATGAAAAAGGACAGATAGGAGGGTGTCGGTACCTTTGCGCCATCATACAGCCGTTTGGCAACCAGTTTGTTCATGGCCATGGCGCTCCCCAGCACGCCTGCACCCTGGTAAGGGATGTCAAGCAGGTCCAGAAGACCCTGCACAGTACCGTCTTCTCCAAAAGGGCCATGCAGGATGATCAAAGCAGCATCAATGGTTCGGGCATCCATGACAAGTTGTTTTAAATCAGTTTTGGGATCATACAAGGCAATGTCATACTTGTCTTTATCAAGGGCATCAAATACCTGCTTACCACTGTTAAGGGAAACCTCTCTTTCCGAAGACACGCCTCCGGACAAAAGTGCCAGTTTGATTTTTTCCATAATACCCTCCTGTTTTATCCTTGAAGAATGCTTTGTTTTGCTTTCTTAAACTCATCCTCAGTGATGAGATTTTTATCATAAAGTGAAGTCAATTCAAGAATTTTTCGTTCGATTTCATTAGAAGATCTGCCAATGAGGGGCATGTCTGGATCAGATGATGCCCGGTGTTCAAGCTGCCCCGGGTGATCCTGATTTGCATCTAATTTAAAGGTTGCAAGTCCGCCGAGAAGCTTTACTTCCACGGTCCTGTTGTTAAACTGCGGCATGGAGAGCATCTCTTTCAGGTTTGAAGACCGCTTATTCAGCTGTCGGTAAAAAATCCAGGCCATTGAGAGCACCAGAAGACCGATGGCACCCATAATCCACGGCAGGTAATGATAAACGCCGTTGAATAGAATAATAGTAATGCCGATGCCTGCCAGCAGCACTACATGCAGTAATAAAATAAAATATGCGGCAAAAATACTTCTGAAAAGTCCGTCTTTATCCTTTTTTTTAAATATCATGACATTTTCTTAACAATATTTTCCCTGTAAGTATCTGATACCATGGAAGATAAAGGTCTGTCTCCTCTTGCTGTGTTCAATTTGGTGATAAGATAGTTCAACTTCTTTTGAATCTTAAGTCTTTCAGGAGAATCAACCTGGGCTTGTTCAAGTAACTGCTGTGTGCTTGTGATTTGTTTTTTCAGTTCAATTTCGGGTGGAAGAAACCCTGAATTCTTTAAAATTTTTGTTGCCAGGCGCAATTCCTGGGGAATGTTCTGATCATCAAACTTTAACGGTTTGTTTGCACCCTCTAAATTGTCAAACTCCCCTTTTTTCTGGGCTTTTTTTATTCTTTCCTCAACAAGTGCTTCAAATCCCGGTAACATAAATTAAACGCTCACTCCTGATAAAAATAATGGCCTTCACAATGACATGTAATTTTCAGGGTTCCAATTTTATTAAACCCTCTTGTGATTTGCAAGGGATATTTTCTTGACACACCATAGGCAATACTGTATCAAATATCATTTTAATTTTAAGAATTTATCGTGAGTTTTGGTATGGAATTCAGGGGGGAAAAAATATTTTTTTTTATCTGTTTGATCCTTTTATTACCACACGGGATCTGTGCTGCAGACAATCCCGTGAAAAATGGTCAGACGGTTGAGAAAAAGGACCTTTTTGAAGGGTTTATCTATTTTGCAGATGAGCAGAAAATTTATCTCAAGTCAGTTAAAAAAAATTTCCCGTCAAGCCTGGATTCCCATCAGATGGGTCAGGAAATCATCAGGACACTGATAGAGGGTCCGGCACTGCCGCAGCTTGAGGCCACCTGGCCAAAAGATACGAAAATAAATTCCTTTTTTATTACAAATGATGGTAAAGCATATATTGATTTGGCGTTGAATCAGAAAACAATAGAAAACATGGACACGCGGTCAGAATTATTAGCCATATATTCGATGGTTAATTCACTCACATTGAATATACCCAAAATTAAAATGGTCAAAATACTGGTTCAGGGCAATGATGCATTGACATTGGCAGGTCATGTTGACCTTGAATACTTTTATAAAACAAACATGTTGATAGTAAAATAAAATGGGCAAAAAAAAGAATATCAGTCAGTTTAGAAATATTGGCATCATGGCACACATCGATGCTGGGAAGACCACAGTAACTGAAAGAATTTTATATTATACCGGTAAATCCTATAAAATTGGGGAAGTTCATGATGGTGAAGCTGTCATGGACTGGATGCAGGATGAGCAGGACAGGGGAATTACGATTACATCGGCTGTTACGACCTGTGAATGGAAAAAATCCTTGATCCAGATTATCGATACGCCCGGGCATGTCGATTTTACCGTGGAAGTGGAACGGGCATTAAGAGTCCTGGATGGAGCGATTGGTGTATTTTGTGCTGTGGGCGGGGTTGAACCCCAATCAGAGACAGTCTGGCGGCAGGCAGATCGATATTCAGTTCCAAGGATGGCATTTATTAATAAGATGGACCGGACAGGTGCTGATTTTTTTGGAGCGGTAGATTCGATAAGAGAAAAACTGGGGGCAAATCCTGTCATGCTTCAACTGCCAATGGGGTCTGAAGACAGTTTCGCAGGTGTCATAGACCTGATTAAAATGCAGCAGATTACCTGGGATGAAGAAACAAAAGGGGCGGAATATACAACAGCCGATATCCCTTCTGAATTTGAAGATATGGCATTGGAATACAGGGAAAAGCTTCTTGAAGCTGTTTCAGAAGTAAATGACGATATCATGGAAAAATATCTTTCAGAAGAAGACATACCTGAAAACGAAATGAAGGCTGCCCTTCGAAAAGCAACCATTGCAAGACAGATTGTCCCGGTTTTTTGCGGCAGTGCATTGAAAAATAAAGGGATCCAGCCACTATTAGATGGAATTGAGGATTTCCTGCCAAGCCCCTTGGATATCCCGCCGGTTAAGGGAATTCATCCAGATACCCAGGAGGAGCTGGAATTTCTGCCTAAAAAAGACAGCCCCCTTGCTGCCTTGATCTTTAAAGTGTCCATGATTGAAGGCAGGAAGCTGTCTTTTGCGAGAATCTATTCAGGCAGAATGGAAACCGGATCAGATGTGTTTAATCCGCTGTTAAAGAAAAAAGAAAAATTATCCAGAATTCTTCAAATGCATGCCAATAAAAGGGAACGGTTAAAAGAGGCCACTGCAGGGGATATTATCGGCCTGGTCGGGCTCAAAAACTCTGGTACAGGAGATACTTTGTGTTCACAGGAACATCCTGTTTTCCTGGAAAAAATGGAATACGAAGACCCGGTTATCTCCATTGCGATTGAACCCAAAACGCATGCAGATCAGGAAAAACTGGATGATGTTTTAGCAAAGTTTATCATTGAAGATCCCACGTTAAAGGTTAAAAAAGATGATGAAACAGGCCAGACCATTTTATCCGGTATGGGCGAACTCCACCTGGAAATCATCATATCACGAATGCTCAAAGAGTTTAAAACCAATGTGAATGTGGGCAACCCCCAGGTTGTCTACAGGGAAGTATTAAATTCAAAAGCTGTCGGCAATGCGGTTTTTGAACGTGAGATCTCAGGGAAAACCCATTTTGGAAGTGTCAGTGTCAGCCTTGAACCCATCGGCCGGGGAGAGGGGATCACATTTACATCAAAACTGGATGAGGATCAACTGCCGCAGCACTATGTTCCTGCCATTGAAAAAGGAATACGGGAGAGCCTTGAAGGCGGATATTTAAAAGGATATCCTCTGGTTGATATTGCCATTGTGCTGGAAGATGCCGTCTTTGATGAAAGAAGTTCTGAACTTGCATTTACGGTCTGCGCATCCATGGCATGCAAGGATGCCTTGGAGAAAGCCTCTTTAGGCCTGCTTGAACCCATTATGGAAGTTGAGATTTTTGTTCCGGATGCCTATATGGGTGATGCTATTTCTGATTTAAATGCAAGGGGAGGAAAGGTCGAGTCCATCAGTCCTAAAATGGGTATTCAGATTGTAAAGGCAGTTGTACCGCTTGCGAAAATGTTTGGATATTCAACAGCACTCCGCTCTGCCAGCCAGGGCAGGGGGACGTTTACCATGCAGTTTTCACGATTCGACAAAGTCTAAATATTGCTGGATTGAAAGTCATTAATTTTTCCGATTACTTCGTTGGACTCAAATTTTATTCCTCGAGATACTATATGTATCCCTCCGGATAAAATTATCTTCCGCCTTGTACTCGGATTAAATTTTTAACTTTCAATCCAGCAATATGATAGAATTAAATACAAAACCACGGTCTTTTCAGAGCCATTGGTTATAATTTTTTTTCTTTCAATAATCCAAAACGATAAGCTGTTTAAAGGTCACTGATTTGTGTTGACTTCAGAATCAATCCCTCAGTCAGAATTATTCTCTGTCTATTACTCAGATTAAATTTTTAACTTTCAATCCAGCAATATGATAGAATTGAATACAAAACCACGGTCTTTTCAGAGCCATTGGTTATAATTTTTTTTCTTTCAATAATCCAAAACGATAAGCTGTTTAAAGGTCACTGATTTGTGTTGACTTCAGAATCAATCCCTCAGTCAGAATTATTCTCTGTCTATTACTCAGATTAAATTTCTAGCTTCCAATCCAGCAATATGATAGAATTAAATACAAAACCATGGCCTTTTCAGGCAATGGGTCTATATTGATTCTCAAAAGCCCGTTCCTTAGTATAGTTCCCATAACGATTCGGAATAGAGAAATACTATAGATCAAAAGTTAAGTAATATCTTTTTTTTCGAATTATATTGATTGCCGTTACATTTTCTGTTGCTGCAAAGGGGGTGTGGTTGGAATGGCGTTAAATCACCATATCAGCAGGAAGCTATGGAATGGTAATTTTCGCTTTTTAACGAACAGGGCGTTCGTTAAAAGTTAATGACAAGAACACCCCCTTCACTCATCGGTTGTATTGACGTATATAATAAAAAAAAGGGCCATAACCAGCATGAGCGGCTGGTATGGCCCTTTACACCGTTTATTTCATCAAGTTATTCTTCGTAAACCGCATCTCCCGGGAACATTTTTTTAATGTCTGCAGGTGTTACGTCATACATGCCGCATCCGGCGATATAAGTTTTGCCGCCATTTTTAACAGAGACAACATAGGAAATCTTTGGAGAGGTTCCTTCCTGGCCTGGTTTTGGCCATACATAGGGGACCCATCCGGCGCCGCTTTCTTCACAGATTTCAGAGAAGTTCAGGAACAGCAGTGTCCCGTTCTTATCGGCAAATCCAGACATGTCTTTCCCGTCAAGAGAGGGTTTGATGGGATGCATGAGCACGACTGCATTTTCGTCCTGAATCCAGATGTAGCCCTGTCCGCCTGCAAACCTGAACGGTCCGTTGGGATCTTTAATCTTTGCGTAAGCAGCCTCTCCTTCTGCTTCAATAAGCTTGGCAGCTTCAATCGCTTTCTGTTTTGCAAGCTGAGGAGTGAGTGCCTCTGCAAAAGCACTGGAAGTAAAGCAAAGCGCAACCAAAAGACCAGTAAAGATGATTAATGTTTTTTTGACCATGGTGTTCCTCCTTTAAAAGGTTGTAATGGTATTCATCAACTTTATATGATTAAAGCTTGAATTGACTGATGAGTTCCTGCAGGTCGCTTGCAAGCTGTTTTAACTCTCCGCTGTTGTTATTGACAAGATCACTGTCTTTTAGAACTTCGTTACTGCTGGTATTGACATCTGCTATATCCTGGGCAATCTCAGATGCAACAGTTGTGCTTTGCGCCACGTTTTCACTGACTTCCTGCAGCCCGGCTGAAGCCTGTCCCATGTTTTCTGCAATTTCTTTTGTTGTTGCAGACTGTTCTTCCACCGCTGCTGCAATAGTACCGACAATATCATTTACATTTTCAATGGTTTTTGCAACGGCTTCTATTTCTTCTACTGTATCAGACGTAGAGTTCTGGATACTCTCAATTCTGGTCTTTATATCATTGGTTGCTTCTGCCGTCTGCAATGCCAGTTGCTTGATTTCTGATGCGACAACAGCAAATCCTTTTCCTGCTTCTCCTGCCCTTGCCGCTTCAATGGTCGCATTTAATGCCAGAAGATTGGTCTGCTCGGAAATTTCAGAAATCACTTCTGTTACTTTACTGATCTCTTTTGCTGCATCCCCTAATTCATTTACACGTTTGGTTGCGCTTTCAGCTCTTTGGACTGCTTCCTGGGTAATGCTGTTTCCGGTTTCAGAGTTTTTAGCAATTTCATTGATAGAAGAGTTGATTTCATCCGTGGCAATTGAAACTGTGTTAATATTTGTGGATGCTTCCTCTGAGGTTGCAGCGACTGAATTCATATTGGCGCTCATTTCTTCTGATGCAGCAGCAACAGATTCTGATTTTTCCGTCATGCTCTGGGCTCCTTCAGACATGGACCCTGCCAAAGCGGTTAAATCTGAAGAGGATTTTGTTAATTTTTCAGAATAGTTGGTGATCTGACCTATAATGTCTTTTAAATTGTCAGACATTGCATTGGTATCACTTGCAAGATCTCCCAGCTCATCATTGGAAGAAATATCAACTTTACTCGTCAACTGTCCCTGCGCGATCAATTTGGTGACATCAGCGAGCGCTGTAATGCTGGTGGTCATGTAGCGGCTCATATAGATCCCCAGTCCCAAAGCAACGACAACCGCCGCAATGGTGAGTGTAATCAGGAAAATAACGCCGTTTCTCTTGGCTGATTCAGCGTTCTTTAAGGCCTCTGCCATTTCCTGTTCTGCACTCTTGACAAGTTTTGCCAACTCTGCATTCATTTTTTCACCGGAACCGGCTAATTGTGATGACTTTGCGGCTTTGGTACTATCCAGTTTCTGAAAGGACGGGACAACGTGCGCATTTAATTTTTCCAGAAATTTGTTCAAACGGGCCAGATTGCCACGGTTTCTTTTTAGCAGTTTGTCTTTTGCCTCGAATTCTGCTGCATTGTTGATTTTGTCGGCAGATGCCAGTAGTTTTTTATAATATTTCGTCAATGATTTATGCATCTTTTGAAATACGGGATCATCAAGGCTGTAAGTGTTCAGCCAGATGCCAATCGGTCCTTTTGAAGAATCCGTGTTTTTCTCAAACCTGGTTACGCTGACCACCACGCTTTCAAGTGAAGTGTACCACTCGACCAGGTGCTGACGCATGAGCAGGATATAGGTTGGCAGTTCGTAAAAGTCCCCCTCGGCATCATAGGTGTATGCCAGATATTCGTTATGGGCTTTTACAAGGTCCAGGGCGCCTTTCCTGAATTCAACGCTGTCTTTTTTAACAGTTAAAACTATTTTTAATAACTCTTTTGAACTCTGGGGGACTTCAATAGCCAGCTTCTCTTTTTTATAGGTTTTATAGGCACTGCTTTTTTTGAATTTGTCAGAGGATGTGCCAAACTCCAGCATGGCGATCCACATGTCTAAAATATCAAGATGGTGGATGAGCTCTTTTTCTTTTTCAGCAAGGTCTGAGGATGATAGAATATAATCTGCAATATCCTTTTGAATGCCGTCAACAGCCAGGCTGGCCTGCATTACCGAATATTGCGCCGGCACTTTTTCTTTTACAACAGCATCAGCAGATTTTGACACTTTATTGAGAATAATAATGCCAACAATGCCGGACAAGAGGACCAGAAATGCAAGAAGCAAAAAACTGAAGGTTAGTTTTTTCCCGATAGTAATTTTCATGTCATGCTCTCCCAAAGTTTAGTTACAAAACAAATGAATTACTATATACTACAAAACTATACTGATA
>CAYFKW010000030.1:0-229 GCA_964343845.1 uncultured Desulfobacula sp.
GGGCATGAATATATCTCACGGGGATTCCAAGGGTGATAGCTGGAATCCCCCTGTCATGAAGCGTAATCACACTGGCATTATTCCCACCGCCAGAGCGGACAGCTTCCTGAAAGGGTATATTGTTCTGCTGTGCAATCTTTACCGCAAAGCTGACAAATCTTGGATTACTTAGAACTGATCGGTCCATGTGGCGAATCTGCGGGCCCCGTTTTAACCCAGCCTGTATAAA
>CAYFKW010000030.1:270-5186 GCA_964343845.1 uncultured Desulfobacula sp.
GGAGTGCCTTCCAACACAATGGCTGCATCAGGATTGACGTGTCGTGCTGCTACATTCACTCCGCGAAGCCCCAGCTCCTCCTGTGAGGACAAAGCCCCGATAATCGTCAATCCGGTAATGTGAGATATGTGCCGCTTCATAACTTCTAAAACAGCTGAACAACCCAGCCGGTCATCAAATGCTTTTCCAAAGATCAGGCCGTTCTTTGCATCAAACTGGCAAACAGTATCCGGGACGACTGGTGCGCCAACACGGATATGGAAATGGTGCTCAATATCATCTTTTGATACCGCACCAACGTCAATAACCATGTTTGAAAGACTCAGCGGCTTTTTGGCTTCATCCGATTCCATGAAATGAAACGGCTTGGATGCAACCACCCCTTTAATCCACCGGCCTTTTGTGTTTTTTACTTTTACTGCCTGGGCACTGACACTCTGTGCATTCCACCCGCCCAGCGGTTGAAATTTCATTGTCCCGGAAAGGTTGATGGACTGTATCATGAATCCTACCTCATCAGAATGGGCATCCAGCATGACGCAGGGTAGATTTTCATCCGTTTTTTTGTTCTTGATATATAAATTTCTGACACGGTCTTCAGACAGGTTAAAATCTGTTTTTAAATATTTTCGGGCCACGTCAAGAACGCCGTCTTCAAATCCCGATGGTCCAGGTGCGTTTGATAATGTTTTGATCAATTCTTGAGTATCCATGCTGCATCTCCTCATTCAATAAAAATTGTCATATCCATATGTGCATAAAAACCAGATCAAAGTCAATCAGCAAATCTACAGGGCAATCGAAGAGCAGATTGGACGATAATGTTTTTTGCCTTTAAAAATACAAGATCAGTCTTATGGTTTAATTATGCGCTGAGGAATTTTTGATAGAGTGTTCTGCTGCGATAAGGATGGTACAAATGAAATGGATTAACCTGCTTGTAATTGTCTTTCTACTTCTAATTGAAATACCGGCCTATGGGGAAAGTTCGACTCAGTACCGATCCTGGATTGAGGACATGAAATCAAACCCTCGCGGGCCGTTTTCGCGTATTCGGTGGTTTTGTAAGGATGGGTCTATTCTGGAGCCGCGTCCATATGCCTGTGCCGATAAAGGCGGAGGTGTTCAGCATGGTGAATGGACCCCAGAAGTGAAGACAATGCGCCGCAATGGGTACAGCATCGCAAATGTGTTTGCAGATCTTACGCCTGAATTTTTTACACTTCATGCAGATCACCAGTCTAAACTGAAACAAATGATGCTTGAGCAGTTTCTTATCCAGGCAGACAATGGGTGGATATTCCGGAAGGCCAGGTATTACCGGGGGGCACTTCAGGCAGAAGGTGAGGCAGAAAAAGGAAAGCTGCTGCTGGAAGAGCTGATGAAAGTATATCAACAGTCCCCTGAACTGTTTTTATTGCTCAGAGAGGCGGTACGCCTGCTGCCCCATCACCTTCCAAATGTACCTGTCAGCCAGATGCGTCAGATGGCAGTCACACTTTCTGAAGCAGATGAAAATTTTCGTTCCTTAAGGACAAAAATTCATGTACAGCCCGACGGAGAAGATGCTCAAAGTGTAAGAACATATGCTCAAAAACATGGTAAGCCAGGGCTTGATGATCAATACGAACATCTGGCAGAAAATATCGAAGCCGTATTTCAACCCGCAGACCTCACGCCTTTCTTTTCTAAACTGGCAAAGCAGGTTAAAAAATTTAAATTGTCTGAAAAACTCTACCAGGGAGCAGAAGATTTAAGCCAGGAAAAAGATCTGTTTAAGCGGTTTAACATTACCGCTCGGCTGATCGCTTCCTTTCGAGACCTTTTTTATAAAATTGACAAAACAGAGGCGATGCTGTCACTTATGGACCTCAGTATCCTTTTAGAGGGTGAAGCGTTCAGGCTGGCATCAGATATTTTTGAAACAGTGCCAGGCAGGTCAATGATTCAATTACTTCATCTGATGGAGGACTGCACGGATATCGCATATGGGACTGGTCTGATCTCAGGCCGACAGCAGACGGCACTGAGAAACAGGCTGCTCAAAATGTCGATGCCCCGCCAAACCCTTGGCCAGTTTCGCTCTGATCTTATGTATGTGTCCCGGGCGTCTGAATGGTCTGAAAAAAATTTATTATTTCATTTTTCTGAAACGATTTCATTATTTCAGGAAATCGAACCTGTCTCTAAACGATATGTTCACGACCGCCTTCATTCGAGCCTGCTGCTGCTGTATTCAAGTGTGCTGGAACAACTGATGAAGGCCAACAGCCAACAATTCAACCTGACAAACCGTGTCTGGCGCAGGCCAGTCGTCATTGGTATCAACGGTCTGAATTCTGGACTGGCCCGGGGCATTCTCAGGGTTCCCGATCCAGGTCAAAACCTTGCCCAGTTTTCAAAAGACAGCATTCTCATCCTGCCTGCAACGACATCTGATTTACCGCCGGTTGCTGGAATTATCACAGCAGGAGAGGGCAATATCCTTTCCCATATCCAGTTGTTAGCCCGCAACCTGGGTATTCCAAATATCTCGGTGGACAAAACGCTGCTGCCGCTTATCCAGTCGGAAGCAGGAAGGGAAGTAGTGCTGGCAGTCAGTCCAAAAGGAATTGTAAGGATCGAAAAAGACAGTTCTGACTGGGATCTGATTTTTGAACAGAAAGCAGATGTCCAAAGAGCTGTTCTTAAAGCCGATACAGAAAAATTGGATTTAAAGCAGACACAGTTTGTAGATCTGGGCAATATAAGGGCAGGAGATTCTGGTCGAATTGCAGGTCCCAAGGCTGCGAATTTGGGAGAACTCAAGCATCATTTTCCTGAAGCCGTTACAGAGGGCGTGATCATCCCCTTTGGCGTTTTTAGAAAACTGCTGGACCAGCCCCTTGATGATCCACATATGGGAAATGATCCAGGTGTGAGCATGTTTGACTGGATGAAGCAGCAATATCAAAAAATTGAAAAAATGAAAGAAAAATCTGTTGATCAGCAGTTCCTCATAGAAACAACATTAGAGCGGATTCGTTCATGGATTCTTACTGCAGATCCAGGACAGGATTTTAAACAATCCCTGGAAAAGAAACTTGCAGTCACTTTCGGACCAGACAGCAGCTATGGGGTTTTTGTTAGAAGTGATACCAATGTAGAGGACCTTCCAGGATTTACAGGTGCCGGGTTGAATCTTACTGTCCCGCATGTGGTTGGATTTGAAAATGTACTAGAAGCCGTTAAAAGGGTCTGGGCATCTCCATTTACCCTAAGATCTTTTGGTTGGCGCCAATCGTATTTGGAAAATCCAGAACATGTTTATGCTTCGGTCTTATTGATGAAAACCGTACCTGTAGAAAAATCAGGGGTTATGGTGACCAGAGATATCAAAACAGGTGATGAAAACTGGCTTACGATTGCTGTAAATGAAGGAATCGGAGGGGCTGTGTCCGGTCAGACGGCAGAGGAATTGAAGGTTCATATTCTGACAGGGCAGGTGACCTTGCTTTCCCAGGCAACAGAACCGTTAAAAAGGGTGATTCTGGCATCGGGCGGAATGGGCAGAGAAAAGGCAAGCGGAACAGATACGGTTCTCACAGCAGAGGAGATATCCCAATTGATTACATTGGCAAAAGAACTGCCAGAACGGTTTCCAGTCTTTCAAAACAGTGATGGACAATTACCGTCGGCAGATGTTGAATTTGGTTTTCTTGACAATAAGCTGGTATTGTTTCAGATCCGACCACTTGTGGAAGATGGCCAGGTGCTGAAAAATCGTTTTCTTTCAAGTTTAGACAACCATCTTGATGCTTACGGAGACCTGCCGGTCGATCTTAACCAGGTTCCGTTACAGGAGTTGAAATGAGACGATATTATATAACGATAATAGGATTAATGTCGATTCTCCTGGTTGAAACCTGCTTTGCTTACCCTCTGAATGGATATTCTCATACAGGTATTCCCCGGCTGGAGGCATTGCTTATGGTTCAGCAAGGGAAAATGTCCGGCCCTAAACGGGTCGCAGGGGCAAGAATGGATATGGATCAGGTGGATATCCGTATGAAAGGTGTTTCAAATTTTAACCTGCCTGAGCCGGATTTGAATCTGGCAGCCCGGATAAGGTCTGTGCTTGGTGAAGATGCAGATGGATATAATATAGCACTCCTGGACCTGACTGACAAAGCCGCTCCCCGTTATGCCATGATAAACGGTTTTCAAAAGGCCAACCCTGGAAGTGTTGGAAAAATTGCTGTTGCTCTGGCTGTGTTTCAGGCATTGGCTGATATTTATCCTGATGATTTAAACAAAAGATTGGATATCTTGCGGCACAGCCAGGTTCGTGCAGATGCCTTTATCCAGTATGATCACCATAAAGTTCCATTCTGGGACAGGGAAAAAAAACGCCTGCAGTACCGCCCGATCCGGCAGGGTGATACGGCAAGTCTTTGGACCTATATTGACTGGATGATGTCCGCCAGCTCAAACGCCGCCGCAGCCATGGTCCAAAAACAGGTGATGCTTTTGAAGTATTTTGGTAAAAAGTATCCTGTGAGCAGCGACAGTGCTGAAAAATTTTTTAAAACCACTTCCAGAAAAGAACTCGCAGACATTTTTTCAACCGGACATACAGGCCCTCTTATCCGTAACGGGCTGGACCCTGAGACATTCCGTCAGGGATCTTTCTTTACCCGCTATGGCAAAAGCATCGTCCCGGGTATCACCAGCCATGCAAGCCCGGCAGGGTTAATGCAATTTCTGCTCAAATTGGAACAAGGACAATTGGTGGATACATTTTCCAGCCGGGAGATCAAACGGCTTCTCTATATGACCGGGAAGCGAATACGGTATGCATCTTCTCCGGCACTCTACAGATCTGCCGTATATTTTAAATCGGGATCTTTCTATAAATGCAGGCCGGACCCTGGGTT
>CAYFKW010000030.1:5196-28870 GCA_964343845.1 uncultured Desulfobacula sp.
ACCCTGAAATAAATCTGACTTAATTTTATCTTCAAATCTATCAATCTCTTCCAAATTTCTTTTATATGGGAAATGTTTTAAATCAGCTGGCCTCAATTGCAATTGTTGAACAGACGGCACAGCACCCCCGACTTCACTACATGGTGGCAGTTATGTCCAATGTGCTTTATAAAAATTCTGCTGTGGCACATCAGACGTTAGCGACAAAAATACACAGGCTTATGGAAGAAGACTATAAGGCAGGAATACAAGACAGACAATGATGATCAAAACAGTGTGATACATTCATAAGGGGTCAATAGTGGAGATAAAAAAGAAATTGGAAGATTCAACCGCAGAGTGTAACGGCAGATACCTGGCGCTGAGGGTCTTGAGTGTCAGGTCATCTTTTTTGTTTGCGAATTTCTTCTTATTTTTAACCGCCTATTATCAGCTGAAACCAGCCAGCCGGTCGTTGTTTATTGAAGCGATGGGCGCCAGGCAGTTACCTTATGTGTGGATTCTTACTGCAATTGCTACTGTTTTGTTTATCAGTTTTTATAACCGGATGGTTGTAAAGTATACCCGGATAAATGTGGTTATGGGAACCTGTTTGTTTATCAGCGCAACACTGGCACTGTATCGATTTTTGTTTCATCTGCCCAGTCCTGTTGTTGCGGTCGGACTGTACGTGTTTGTCGATATTGTCGGCATCGTTATGGTCGAACAGTTCTGGAGCCTCACAAATGCTATCTACACGACGCCTGAAGGGAAATCCTGGTATGGCTTTGTGGGGACAGGCGGTCTAGTCGGCGGTGTTGCCGGTGGCATCTTCTCCACTTTTCTTATCAAGCATACAGCACTTGAAACCCCGGATCTTCTGATGACTGCATCCGTAACAATATTGATTATTTGTATCCTTACATGGGGGGTGGGCCGTATGGGAATTTACTGTGAATCAGCCGGCTTCAAACCGTTTCAGGGAATCGACCGGAAAAGCTTTGGGAGGCTTATTCGGAACCGTTACCTGCTTTTGATCGGAAGCCTGTTATTGTTTGCACAACTGGTATCTCCATTGATAGAGTATCAGTTTCTAAACACAATAGAAGGTGCTTTCCCGGAGCAGGAGTCCAGGACGGCATATCTGTCCTTGTTTTTCAGTGTAATGAGTTTTATTTCCATCGGAATAAACCTGGGTGTCACACCCTTGATTCACCGTTCCTTTGGTGCGATAGCCGGATTAATGGTGCAGCCTGTGATCATTTCATGCTGTTCCATGATATTTATGATGGTACCAACCAATTTTTTTATTGCGGCCACAAAAATCAGTGACAGGGGATTGTCATATTCCATCAACCGCGCATCAAAGGAATTACTTTATGTCCCCATAGACCCTGTAATGATTTACCAGGCCAAGGCCTGGCTCGATATGCTCGGATACCGATTGTTTAAGGTGCTTGGGTCGTTTGTTATCCTGCTGGTTACCCAATGGCTTCCTTTCTCCATGGGTATTGTTCAGCTCAGCTGGCTTACAATTGGGTTATGCACAGTCTGGGTGTCAACCGTCATGGTGTTACGCCAGGAATACAGAATACTAATTAAACGTGAATTTTAAATATGAAACAGATGGTCCAAATATAACCAGGTTGTGTGTGTGATGAAAACGAATCAATATTTAAACCAATGGGATGGTAAGGTCATTATGGAGATACGGAATTGCTTTTTATGGGTTTGTGATAGAAAAGGATTATTGACACCCAAAACAATGATCAAAATGGTTTTCTTGTTTTTTTCTGTTTATTTTTTAACCTTCCCGAAAGTTCCAGCCGCTTCAAACCAGCAATTTCCTGATCTCAGGGACTGCCACAACCCTGCACTGCAGAAAATGCTGAACAAGGCGATGAGGGCTCACACACCAAATTCAAAGAAGGCTGCAAAGAATAGACAGATGGGGGCGGTCGTTGCGGATATTACGGATTTGAAAAATCCTCAGGTTGCCTGGTATAAGCCCAATGTCATGTATTACGCTGCCAGCCTTCCTAAAATTGCCATTGTTGTCGGTGTGTTTGCACACATCGATAAAGGCTTGATTCATCTTGACTCAGCCCTTGAAACCAAACTTATTGGAATGATTCGTCATTCCTCTAATCAGTACGCAACAGACCTGCTGCATATGGTTGGTATGAAACAGCTTTCTCACATCCTGCAGGACGAAAAATATGGTAAGCTGTATGATCCGGTTTACGGCGGCGGGTTATGGGTGGGAAAAGCATATGGAAAAAGCACTGAGCGAATGGGAGATCCATTGCACAATATCTCCCATGGTGCTACGGCCATGCAGGCAGCCAGGTTTTATTACGGTACCATAACCGGAACGATCATTGACATCAAGTACAGGCCCCTGCTTAATAAAATTTTTGGCAGACCTGCAATCAATCACAAATTTGTTAAAGGTTTAAAGGGGCGGGAAAATGTGGAAATATACAGAAAATCAGGGACCTGGCGTGATTATCATGCTGACAGTGGTGTTGTCGTCCATGATGATTTTACATATATTGTTGTCTATATCGAACATCACCCTAAAGCTGGAAACAAAGCGGTAAAAGGTATCCAGATTGTGGATGATGTAATGAAAGCATATGCGTATCAAAGAAAAGCCGGAAACCGCTGATACCTGTTTTTCCTATGGCTGGTTAAAACAAAAAATGTGATTTAAGTGATGGATTTGATACCGGCAAACAGGCGGCCCTTCAATAAGTCCTGTCTGACTCATCTGAATCGTGTTTCCTTTTTTTATTGCATTCTAACAAGTTCTAATAAATAATGATCTATTTTTAAAAAGGAAAGGACATGGGGCATGATCTTTTTTGACATAGATAATACATTACTGGACAACAGGACGGCGCAAGCCGCAGCTGCAATGTCGATTTACCATAAAAGTCCGCAGCTGAAGGATTTCTACTCAGAAGCACAGTTTTCTGATACCTGGCGTGAGACAACCAAAACGTATGTGCAGCAATATACGGCAGGCAGATTAACCTTTCAACGACAGCGGCAGGAAAGGATCAGTGATATTTTTAAAGGCAGTCTGGATAAACAGGAGATCCGTACCATTTTAAGTGATTACGGTACTGTTTATAAAGAAAGCTGGCAGTTGTACCCAGATGTCATTCCTCTGCTTGAAAAATACAAGGACATACCCAAAGGCATTATATCCAACGGGGATAAAGATCTGCAACGGCAGAAATTAATAAAAACAGGTATTACAGACTACTTTGATACCATCGTCATTTCGGACGATATCGGTGTTTTCAAGCCTGATCCCGATATTTTTTTATATGCTGTCAAACAGGCTCAAAAACAACCCTCGCAATGTTATTTTATCGGCGATAAAGTAGATACAGATGCAAAAGCAGCTATAGATGCGGGTATGGCCGGCATCTGGATTAACAGAAGGATTACAGACGAAAAAACGGAGAAAGTCCCTGAAATAATTTCCCTGAATGATTTTTTTTATATACAGCGGTAAAAGGTTGTTGGTAAAGGGGACCTCAGCCTTAAAAAAAATGGTTGCCTGATATGAACCAGACAAATCGAATTTTAAACACATTAAAGAAATGTCTTAAAGCCCGGGGAATTACCTATAAAAAATTGTCACAAGAGCTTCATCTTTCAGAAGCCAGTATCAAGCGTATTTTTTCAGAGCAGACTTTTTCTTTAAAACGTCTGGAACAGGTCTGCAATGTTATTGATATGAGTTTTTATGACCTGGCAAAGTTGAGTGAAAAGGTAAAAACTGCACCAAGCATATTAAGTGTAGAGCAGGAGATGGTGCTGGCTGAAAATGCTAAACTGTTTATCTTTTTTTACCTGCTGCTCAACGGCCGGGAACCGGAGAGCATCGTAAAAGATTATGAAATCTCAACAAAAGAGTCCCTGCAGTTTCTTCTGGAGCTGGATCGAATAAAGCTTATTGAACTATACCCGGATAATAGAGTTGTTTTTCTGACTCAGAAAAGTATTGAGTGGCGGAAAAACGGCCCTATCCGCGCCAGATATGAGCAAAGGGTCAGACAGGAATTTGCCCGTACGTCTTCAGAAGATCCTGACTGTCGCTTCTACTTTGAAACAGGAAAGCTGTCAGAAGGGTCCCGCACGATTATGCTCAGAAAAATTGACCGGCTGCTCAAAGAGTATGTTGAATTGACCGAAATTGACAGAACCCTTCCTCATCAAAGCAATTCTTCCACAGGGTTGATGATCACTTTCAGACCCTGGGTTTTCTATCTGATGAATGATTTCAAACGACGCGGTTAAGCACCGTTCGCACATTATCCGTAAAAATAATTCCACCTGTTAGCAGTGCATTTTTTAAGCGGCATGTCTTTTTCTAAATAATACCGTTGGTATTACAATCCGATACTTGCAAATATAAGGTTGCATATTGCAGCTTTAGAAGTGTAGTCCTTTGATATTGTGTGGTTAACAGTGTTTTTGTAAAAGTTACTTGTTTTTAGAGTTAGAACATTATTTTGGGACTTGTATTGATGAATCCTTCCATTACATCAGCCGTTTTTCCAGGGCAGGGCTCACAGCGCCCCGGCATGGGAAAGGATTTTTTTGACAACATCAGGGTAAGTCGAGATACATACGAAGAAGCATCTGAAGTGTTGGGATGGGACGTAGCACTGCGCTGCTTTAAAGAGAATGAAAAGCTGGACATGACTGAATATTCTCAGCCATGTATCCTCACCACAGAAATCGCTATGTTGAAAGCGCTCAAAGAAATGTTCGGCTTTAACCCTGGTTTTTTCGGCGGCCACTCCCTTGGCGAATACACCGCTCTGGTTGCAGCCGGTGTCATGCCTTTCTCCCGTGCGGTCACAGCGGTTCAACTCAGGGGACGCCTTATGCAGGCTGCTTCTCCGCCCGGCACGGGCAGTATGGCAGCCGTTATCATGGAAAATGCAGATGCAGATCAGATTAGGGATCTCATCAAAGACTTTCCCCTGGATACAGCCAATATTAACGCTTCAGACCAAATAGTGATCAGCGGGGCTAGCTGCTATATGAGTGCTGCTGAAAAGCTGTTGTTCGAAAAACTGGGGAAAGAGACGTCCATCCGGTTTGTACCACTGAATGTCAGCGCCGCCTTTCACTCAAGGTTAATGGCGCCTGTTGGTGAAGATTTTCAAAAAGCACTAGAGGCATTTTCAACAGAACTTTCACCAGAGAATGCCTGCAGGGTGACAGCTAATTTTTCAGGCGGGTTTCATTCAGACGACCGACAGGAAATCATTGATTCATTAGTATCTCAGCTAAGTCACCCGGTCCAATGGCAACAGAATATGGAAGCGCTGTCGCAAAAAACACAACAGATATATGAGATAGGGCCTGGACGTCCTTTACGCGGCTTTTTTAAGGGTCAGGGAATCCAGTGCAGTTCGATCACCACATTATCAGCTGCAAAACGGGCATTTAAAAATTCAGGCAGCTGAATACGGCGCCTGAAACACAACAGCATGTTGGATGATAAGGCAATAAGGACAGGGGTATGAAATTTCAATCTAATGTATGGGCAGTTATTATCGGTGGTTCCAGCGGCTTCGGTCTTGCCACAGCCCGGAAACTGGCAGGACACGGGATGAATCTATGCATTGTGCATCGGGACCGGAGAGGAGCGATGCGTCGCATCACACCAGCCTTTGATGACCTGAAAGCGTTGGGTGTTGAGGTATTGACCTTTAATCTGGACGGTCTGTCAGAAGACGGCAGAACCCATGTACTGGATACACTTGAAAAACAGCTGGGCAAAAAAGGTAAAGTAAGACTGCTGCTGCATACGGTTGCGTTTGGGAATTTAAAATTACTGGTACCGGGAAAAAACAGCGGTAATGCAACAGCAGCAAGGGAAAAACTCTCCAAAAATATCGGCGTATCAGAAAGACAACTCAATAAGAGTATCCAGGAAGCATTTGAACAGGGGCAGGATGAATTTTTTACCTTGGTGGATCCGCCAGTGTATGAAGACGGCCAGTGTCTTGAAAAAGATGATTTTTCACGGACCATTCATGGGGTCCAATATTGTTGAATGGGTACAGGACGTGTTTGAAAGACAGCTGTTTGCACAGGACGCCAGAGTCCTGAGCCTGACCAGTGAAGGCAACAGTGTCGCCTGGAAAGGGTATGCAGCAGTGGCAGCGGCAAAGGCCGTGCTTGAATCGGTCTCAAGGGCAATGGCCAAGGAGCTTGCACCGTATGGTATCCGATCAAATGTGATTCAGGCAGGGGCCTGTGAAACGCCAGCCCTTAAAGCGATACCGGGAAATGAACGAATCCGGTCGCTTTCAAGGTTGCGGAATCCATTTGGCAGGCTGACAACGCCAAAAGATGTTGCAGATGTCGTTTTTTTGCTTTGCCTGGATGAGGCAGCCTGGATCAATGGCGCATTGATTTGTGCAGACGGGGGAGAGAGTGTCGGATAACACTGTTTTCCTGGTAAAGCCGAAGTCACTGTTTTGACTTTGGCAGGGCTGAAGACAGATTGAAACAGATCACAATATGAGGAAAAGAGGGAGATAATGAAATACGCTGAATTTTTGGAACAAAATGCATTTGATTTTGAACACTTACTGGCCTTTGCATATGGAAACCTCATTGAAGATCCCCCAGATGCGTTTGATTCAAGGCTCCCGGCCCCGCCTTTCCTGATGATGGATCGGATTTTATCAATTGAAAAGAACGGCAGTAAAGGGCGCATTGTAGCAGAGCAGGATATCCGCCTGGACGCCTGGTATTTCCAATGCCACTTTCCTGGCGATCCAGTTCAGCCCGGTTGCTTATGTGTGGATGCGATATGGCAGATTATCGGATTTTTCTGTGTCTGGAGTGGTGCTCTTGGCGCTGGAAGGGCATTGGGATGCAGAGAAGTTGAGTTTTTCGGGCAGATCCGGCCTCACAATAAAATTGTCCGGTTTGAGGTGGATATTGCCCGGTTCAGGAATTTAAAGAATACAGGATCAGCAATTGTGATTGCCGATGGTAATGTCTTTGTCGATGATGAGTTGATTACCACCATGAAACATGCAAGAACCGGCATTTTTCAAGGTATCACGTATAAAGATTATCCCAATCGGTCATCCAATTCACTGGGCGGTGTCAGTCAGGGATGAGGATCATGGAGAAAAATTCAAAAAAAAAACAAGATGTAATACTTCCGGCTGCCATCGTTACAGGCGGTGGTTCCGGTATTGGTGCAGCCTGTGTAAAAGCACTGTACAAACAAGGTTTTTTTGTAGGTATTCATTATAGAAAAAGCAAGGACAACGCCAGGGAAGTGTTATCGCAGATTCAGGGACAAGGATTTCTTATCCAGGCAGATCTTTCAGATGAAGTGCAGGTGGAAGACATGGTCCGTGTGATAAAAAGCAAAACCCGCCAGGTGGATGTTCTTGTGAATAATGCCGGTATGAGCATAAACCAGCCAATGGCAACCATGAAAATGGACTCATTTGACAGCCAGCGGGCACTTACAAGAGGGGTCTGGTATTTGACCAAAAGAATATTGCGCCAATTCATGTTCAGAGCATCCAAAGGGCGGATCATTAATATTTCAAGTGTCGTCGGCCATACGGGAAATGCCGGGCAGATTCCCTATACCATGGAGAAGGCTGCGCTTGACGCCATGACAAAATCATTAGCCAAAGAGTTGTGGGGAAGGAATATTCTAGTCAACTCAGTGGCACCCGGTTTTATCAGATCAGACATGACCAAAGAACTGGAAACTGAAATCCAGGAAAATATCATGAGAACGATTCCCCTTGAGCGAATGGGAACACCGGAAGAAGTGGCAGATGTTGTCTCTTTTCTTGCCACCCGGGGCAGCTATATTAATGCCAGTGTCATTCATGTAAACGGAGGCATGTACAGTGGTTGATTCAGATTTTAAACAACAGGTGATTGATATGATCCCCCAACAGCCGCCTTTCCGTTTTGTTGATGAGATTATTGATATAGATGATGAGCGGATTTGTGCAAGTTACCGGTTTAAAAAAGAGGAGGCTTTTTACAAGGGACATTTCCCCAACCGCCCCATAACTCCCGGCGTTATCCTCATTGAAACCATGGCACAGACAAGTGTTGTGGCGATGGGGATCAGCCTGCTGATGCGGCAGGGTACGCCACGGGATGAAATAAAAAAGATGATCACTCTTTTTGCCTATGCAGACCAGGTGGAGTTCAATGGCCTGGTCCTGCCTGGAGAAAAGGTGATCGCCAGGGGAGAAAAAATATATTTGAGGCGGGGAACCCTCAAGTCCAGAGCGTCTCTTGAAAGGGAGAACGGCGAGATAGTCTGTACGGGGATAATGGCAGGAATCCGGGGATAAAAAAGGATGTTTCAGGCATTTCAGACTGTGGGGATGCCTGGATATGACGATAAGGAGCATCATTTATGAAGAACAGAGTGGTGATCACGGGAGTAGGTGTGGTCAGCCCCAATGGTACAGGGATTGATGCGTTTGAAAAAGCACTTCGTCAGGGAAAATCCGGTATCAGGTACATTCCTGAACTGGAATCGTTGAAATTTGGGTGTCACATAGCAGGCGTCCCACAACAGGTGGAGAAAGCTTTTGAAAAATATTTTGGGAACCAGGAAAAAGCAGGTAAAATAGGAAACGTTGAGTATGCCGCTATTGCAGCAGCCGAAGCCTGGCTGGATGCAGGACTCAGCCTGCCGGAGGATGATGTACAGGCAGACTGGAATTCAGGCACCGTTTTCGGATGCGGGATTTGTGATATGGAAACCATTGCCAGGACACTGGTACCCACGGTCAATGCCGGTAAAACCAGGCGGCTGGGTTCAAGGGTGGTTGAACGGGTAATGGGAAGCGGTATCAGTGCTTACATAGCCGGGCTTTTGGCGCTTGGCAATCAGGCCACTTCCAATTCATCCGCCTGTAGTACAGGCACAGAAGCAATCCTGGAGGCTGCATGGAGAATCCGGACAGGACTTGCCAAACGAATGGTGGCCGGTGGTGCAGAAGGGGCCTCTCCCTTTACCTGGAGCGGATTTGACTCTATGCGGGTTCTCTCACGAAAGTTCAACAATGATCCTGAAAAGGGCTCCCGCCCTATGAGTGCATCTGCGGGTGGTTTTGTTCCTGGTGCCGGCGCAGGTGCGCTGATCCTCGAGGACCTGGATTTCGCCCTTGCCCGGGGGGCAGATATTTATGCAGAGGTAAGAGGCGGAATGATCAATTGCGGGGGACAGCGTCAGGGGGGCTCCATGACAGCACCAAATCCGGATGGAGTGAAACGCTGTATCAAAGGCGCAGTTAAAGATGCAGGGATCAGTCCAGCTGATGTGGATGCAGTCAACGGCCATTTAACCGCTACATTTGCCGATCCACAGGAGTTGAAAAACTGGGCCCGGGCACTTGACCGGACACCAGAAGCATTCCCCTATATCAACTCCACCAAATCAATGATCGGCCACTGTCTTGGAGCAGCCGGCGCCATTGAATCTGTTGCAGCAGTGCTTCAACTTGATAGAGGATTTGTTCACCCTTCTGTCAATTGTGAAGATATCCATCCTGAAATCGAACCTTTCCAGGATAGGGTGGCAACACGCTGCATGGACCTGGATCTCAATATTATCGCCAAGGCAAGTTTTGGGTTTGGTGATGTCAACTCTTGTCTTATTTTAGAAAAATGGAACCGCAATCATTAGAATACAAAGGAGAAAATATGAAAACACAGGACATTTTTAAAAAGGTAATTGAAATCATAACAGAATTTGTAAAAGACAAAGACCGACTTGCTGATGTAAATATGGAGACACTTATTATCCAGGATCTTAAAGTCAACTCTGCCAGGCTCATTGATATTATCATCCAGGCAGAGGATACCTTTGATATTGAAATCGATGATGATGATGCAGACCAGATAAGGACAGTGGGAGACGCAGTCCAGGTAGTTGAAAAAAAACTGTGTTCAGCCTGATTCATGACGGTTAAGGATAAAATATCCTTTTATGTTCAGTACATAATAGGACGGATCACAGTTTTTATCGTACTCCCGCTGATCGTTGCGGCAATAAAAATAGCCAATTACCGGGTAAAAGAGATGAACCGGGTAAGGGAAAAGGTTAAAAAACTATTAAAAGGTCATCCAGGCCCCTGGCTTATCTGTCCCAACCACCTGACCATGATCGATTCTGTTATCGTGGCCTATGCCATGATTCCCTCATGGCGGTATCTGTTTCAATACAGGATGCTGCCGTGGAATGTGCCTGAAACAACAAATTTCAAAAACAATATTTTTATTGTAATGATCTGCTTTTTAATGAAATGCATCCCTGTGGAACGCGGTGGAGACAGGGGATCTGTGCAATCTGTTCTTTCCAAATGCAATCATCTTTTACTCAAAGGAGAAAACCTGGTTATTTTCCCGGAAGGCACAAGATCCCGTGATGGTCGGGTAAAGACGAAAGAGTTCCCTTACAGTGCCGGCCGGTTTTTTCTTAAGATACCCAACATCCGGGTGATGTGCATATATCTTCGGGGAGAAAATCAGATCATTCACAGCGCCATGCCCAGATACGGTGAGAGTTTTATTATGAAGGTTGAAGAGGCAGAACTGTCCACCAAGCTTAAAGGGCTGCGCGCCCAAAGAGAAGTATCCGGTCAGATTATCACCCAGCTGTTAAAAATGGAGGAAATCTATTTTGATTCACGTGGGAAATGATATTGTTGATTTTAGAAGCAAAGGCACCAGGGGCCGCTCTGGGGATAAAAGGTTCCTTGACCGGGTCCTGACCCATGATGAGAAACAGGAATTGAAGCATCATGATAATCCGGAAACGCTTTTGTGGATATTCTGGGCAGCAAAGGAAACCGCTTTTAAAGCAATGAGTAAATCAAGCCCAAGGATCAGTTCGGCTCCAAGGCGGTACAGGGTAAATTTAACACCAGACCCTTCCCGGTCGGTCTATGAAGGAATTGTCAAAACACCGTTAAAACCGGTGGCTGTGAAGACTTTTGTCGAAAAGGACCATGTCCACTGCATTGGCGTGACAGGATCCTGTAGAGCACTGGTAAAAATTGTGCACTGCAGGGAAAGAATCGAATCAAGACCAGGGGTGATGCCAACGCCGGAACAGGAATCTGATTTAGTCAGAAAACTGGCCCGGGACCGTATGGCAGTGTCTTTAAATATCAACGCTGAGGATATCCAGATCAAACGCGATAGACAGGACAATCATCTTGGCCCGCCCAGGGTATGTATAAAGGGGAAAAATCCTGGACCGGATATCAGCCTGAGTCATCACGGCAGGTATGCGGCATGTGCTTTTTTAATGGATAAATAAGGAGAAAAAAGAACCAGTGGAACACCATTATGCAGAATCCCCTAAAATCGTTATCAGCGGCACCGGTGTCTGGACCCCGCCCAATGTTATAACCAATGAAGAGCTGGTGGACAGTTATAACCTGTGGGCTGAAAAATTCAACAGAGAAAATGCTGGTGCCATCGCAGATGGAAAGATTGAAGAAAAGCCCCTTTCAAGTGTAAGATTTATCGAAAAATCATCTGGAATAAAGGCACGGTATGTCTATACAAAACAGGGAATTCTTGACATCGATCGCATGACCCCGAAATTTCCTGAACGAAATGAGGAGGAACTCAGCAACCAAGCTGAAATTGCAGTACTTGCAGCTGAAAAAGCCATGGCTGACGCGGGTAAAAAAGCCAGTGATATTGATGCGGTGATTGTGTCGTGTGCGTATACTCAGCGGGCGTATCCGGCTATTTCAATTGAAGTGCAGAAAGCACTGGGAATTGAAGGATTCGGATTTGATATGCTGATGGCCTGTTCTGCAGCAACATTTGGGCTTCACCGGGCCTATGACAGCCTGTCAGCAGGATCTGCCCGATGTGTCCTGGCCATAAACCCGGAACTTGTCACCCCCCAGGTTAACTATTGTGACAGGGACTCCCATTTTATTTTTGGAGATGTGAGTACTGCTGTTATCATGGAGACGGAACATACCTGCACTGTAAAAAATGCATACGAGGTGATGAGTACAAAGGCGTATACCAGTTTTTCCAATAATATCCGGTCCAATTTCGGCCACATGTCACGGGCAACAGACAGCGATCCATATGGATGGGACAAGCTGTTTCACCAGGCTGGAAGAAAAGTGTTTGAAGAAGTCAGCCCGGTTGCAGCTGAGCATATCAGAGACCATCTGGACCGCCTAATCTTAAACCGTCTGCAGTAAATCGGTTCTGGCTCCATCAGGCCAATATAAACATGAACAAAATGGTGATCAAATATCTGCTGGATGATGTGCTGACCCCGGAAAAGACCCCTACGATTCTGGATCAATATGCCAATACAGCATCTGCAGGGTCCATTATCTCATTCCATCTGAACCATGAAGACCTTCAAAAAGGAGACATTGGTGTGATCTGCTCTTTTGGTGCCGGATATTCTGTTGGGAGCCTGATATTAAGAAGAAGATAGATCCGGTTTTTATGAACGCCTTTTTCTATGGCAGGCTAAAGCCTTGATGCCAGGACGGCTGCCCCTATGGCCCCATTTTCCTGGGGTAGATCTCCTACAATTAATTTTGATCCTAAATGAGCTTCAAGGGCCGCCACCATGCCTTTGTTTCTGGCAACACCGCCTGTCATCATCACAGGCTGTTTAATATTTATTTTCCTGGCAAGAATTGAAACGCGGGCTGCGGCTGAATCATGGATGCCTGCAATAATGTTTTCTCTTTTTTGCTGTGCAGCAATCATGGAGATAACTTCAGATTCTGCAAAAACCGTACAGATACTGCTTATTTTAGTGGGGTTGTCAGCTCTAAGCCCGAAATCTCCCAGCTGATTGAGCTCCACTTCCAGGGCCTTGGCCATGACTTCGAGAAACCGGCCCGTTCCAGCTGCACATTTGTCATTCATTGCAAAGTTTTCGACCTGGCCCAGTTGATCTAAAAGAATGGCTTTGCTGTCCTGACCGCCCACATCAATGATACCGCGTATGCCTGGATTCACAAAAAAGGCCCCTGCACCATGGCAGATGATTTCTGTCATGGCTTTGTCGGCAAAATCAACGCTGCCTCTGCCATACCCTGTAGATACAACAGCAGCTATGTCTTCAGGCGTAAGGTTTAATCTCTTTAACAGCGCATTGAAGACTGTTTTACCGGTATTTAAGGGATTGTACCCGGATCGGATAACATGGGTTCCCAAGAGGGCGTTTTCTCTGATAATGGCAGCCTTGGCTGTGATAGAGCCGATATCAATACCTGCAAATATCATGTTAAGGATTCCTTTGTTTTATGATTTCCATAAAGGCGTCGATTCGTGTTTCGACCTGGGATTGAGAAAAGTTTCTAGGGTCTACCATATCTGCTTCGATCATAAGAACCGGGATATTGGCCTTCTTTTTAATGATTTTCATGATGTCCATCTGGCCAAAAGAGTAGGGTTTGCAGGATCGGTTGGAATGCATGACAACCCCCTGGGCATCATAGAAAGTTACCATGTCCAGAACCTGATCAGCCATCTGGTCTACACCAATGTTTAAATAAATTCGTGTATAGGCTTCTGCCAGTGAATCTAAAAAATTGTCTTGATCAATGTATTTGATAGCACTGCACCAGGCTGATGTATACGTATCTGCCACAAGGCAGGCATTGTGATCAGAAAATTTGCCTGACAGCCACTTTAACTGGTACCAGACCGGAAGGTTGTCCCACAAGAGCCTGTATTTTTCATTTGGAATGATGCTGATACCCTGTTCAATACGCTCTTCCATTTCCTGTATCAGTTCTCTGTAGAAATCTACTGCGACCTGGGTGCCCCGCAGGGTAACGATCAGCGCCAGGAAAAAGAAGGCATCAAATGCAGACATGGGAGATGGCTTGTGGGCCGTCGTGTTTAGTACCTTTTGCCAGAGAAGCTGGCCTTCATAAGCCAATTTGCCGACCTGTTTCATTCTATCATAATCAAATTTTCTTTTGGCAGCTTTTTCCAAGAATACAATATACTCGTCAATCTGTGCTTTAACATATCTGGCGATTTCAGGGGAATATTGCGTATGACAAACAGGGGTGTCCAAAATAAATAAGGGGACCTTATAGAATCTTGCCTGAATTTCATACCACTTTAACACGGTTCCGCAGATATTGTTACAGCAAATGAGCATGTCTGGTTCCGGCAGGCCGCCAATAGGACCCCCTTTCACCACTGAACAGGAAATGTCAGCCCTGGCATAGGAACAAAGATCAGCGCTGTAGCCCATATCTTCAGCCTTTGTACACAGGTCCTCGCCCATTTTTGACGATCCGATCATGGCACCATGGTTTTCAGGGTAAACCGGAATGATATCCATGGCGATCAGCGGCTCAACAGGTCCACCAGATGTAATCCATGCCACAAGCTTATTATTCTGTTTAGCGCTCAAGGCATCCAGGTAATAGGTGGTCATTATATCGCGCATTTTTTTTGCTGATTTTATTTTGTGCTTTTTGTCTGTTTTAGTGTCTGCCATAAAAAAAGTCCTTTTTTAAATCATGTGGATAAAGGTTTCAAGCCGGGTGGAGAGCTGACCCAGGCTCTGCTGCTGGTCATCCATTTCTATGAGCATATGTTTAATGTTTTCATTGTCCAGGGCCTCTTTTAAATAGGGATAATCAAACGCATGGGGGTCACAGAACTTGAGCAGCATGAAAATAATACCATCGGCTTTATTTTTTTTTGCAAGAGAGACAATATTTTCACCTCTCAAAGTGATGGCGGTATGCTTTGCAGGGCAGGTCATTCGATCGATATATCTTTGGGCAATTGCGGTTATGGGATCTTGATCTTCTAAAATCTGCCCTTCAAACCATCTCTGACCTGTACAGAGGTCATCGCCTACAATAACACCACCCGCATCTTCAATGGCAGTGAAAATGTCTGGAGAATCACAGATAGAGCCGGAAACCACGATGCGTTTGCCGTTCGTTTTCTGGGGAGCCTTTTTTTCAAGACGGGTCACGATAGCAGGGAGCAGGGTTACAAGTTCATCCCTGTCCATGATCATCGATGCTTTTACAATAGTGTATAGATCAGTACCTTTTATCACACCGGGATCTTGAGATTTAAGCGTATATAATTTAGACAGGTTTTCCCGGATCAGGTTGAATGTCTGAACAGCATGGTTAAGGTCTGTCTCCGTTATACGGCTGCCTTTTGCAGTTTCAAGGTCTGTTTTGAAACGATTCATGACATCTGTCATGTAGTTTTTGGCACTCTGAGTGTTTAATTTGGCCGGCAGCACGACATCAGCGAAGAACTCATATCTATCATTCATGCGCCAGATATCGCTCAGGCGCTGGATAGAGTCACAGGTATGGGGGAATACAGTGCCATCTAAAAAATCAAGCCGGCCGGAAAGGCTGTCTTCCAGTACGCCCCTGACAAGGGAACAGCAATAGGCCTGGAGGTGGTTTTCTGCCAGCATGATATCTGATTTGGAAGAAAACAGGCGCATGGGGTGGAATCCTGCTGCATAGATCAATTCTTCAGGTGCATATGAACATAGATAGCCAATAATTTTTTTGTTATTTTTTTTTATTCTGGATGCGGTTTCTGCCACATTATTGATTGCAGAGTAAAATGGTTCAATTTCTTTCATGTTATGCGTCTCCCGTATACTCGCCTTTCTGGCGGAGTCTCTCAATTTCCTCATCCTGCAGGATTTTAAAAGCCACTTTTCCTACCAGGGTTGTGGGAAGTTTTTTTCGAAATTCTATCGTTCTGGGACAGCTCCATTTGATGAGCTGTTTTTTGCAGTGATCAATCAGTTCTGTCTCTTTTTCATCAGAAGGGGTAATACCAGGTTTAAGGACCACAAACGCTTTTACCCTTTCTACCTGAACTTTATCTGGTACACCAATCACACAGGTTTCTTCCACATCTGGGTGGGCATATAATATCTCTTCCACCTGGGCTGGATAAACATTCATACCAGAGGATTTAATCATCCGTTTCTGGCGGAGTTTGAAATAAAAAAAACCGTCAGCATCCTGGCAGGCGATGTCACCTGTGTGAAGCCATGTATTACCGTCTTCGTGACGCTTGAGGACCTGTCTGGTCTCCTGTTCCTGATTTAAATATCCTTTCATTACCGCAGGGCCACAAAGACAGATTTCGCCATCCGTACCGATGGGGGCTTCCTGTATGGTATTCTCAAGAACAATTTTGGCGTCCATGTCAGGAAAAGGAACCCCGATGCTGCCTTCCTTGAAATGATCCAGAGGGGTAGCCATAATGGCGGTAACGGCTTCAGTTAACCCGTATCCTTCAAGCAGTTTAACATTTCCTCCCCTTTTCTGGACGATATGTTCAAACTCTTTTTTTACAATGGTCGGCAGGGTGTCGGCCCCGCAAAAAGCTGCTTTAATGCAGGTAAGATCAGCATTCTGAAAATGTTTGTTTTTGTTTAAGGCCGCGTACAGGGTAGGGACCCCAATAATGAAATTGGGTTTTTTTGTTTTGATGAGTTTGGCAACGAGTTCCGGGGTGAACTGGGGTACAAGGATGCTTTTCCCGCCGCCCATAAAGGCCGCATTGATGCAGACCCCTAACCCAAATCCATGAAAGATGGGTAATATTGCCAATATGGCATCATTCTCATCCAGGTTTCCCCAGGCGGCAACCATCATTCCTTCTGAGATGAAGTTCATATTCGACAGCATGATGCCTTTGGGCTTGCCCGTTGTCCCCCCGCTGTAGAGAATGACTGCAGTATCGTCGGGTGCAGTCCGGGCTGGCTGGACTCTGGGATAAGAAGATTTCATGAGATGATCCCAATAAAAAACCCGGCTGTCGTCCGGGACCTTGGGTATCTTTCTTCCCTTGGTCAACCAGAACCCAAACCGTTTTAACGGAGACAGGTAATCCCCTATTCTGGCCAGGATTAATGTCCTGCAGGGCGTATTTTCCATAACGGCATCAAATTTTGCATAAAAGGCGTCAATCGTTAAGGCCATGGTTGAATTTGACAGGGTAAGGTAAAACTCAATTTCTGTTTCAGTGGACAACGGATGAATCATGCTGGCGATGGCACCTATTTTATTGGCTGCATAAAAACAGATAATCCCCTGTGGTGTGGTTGGCATGGAAATGGTGATGGTATCGCCTTTTTTTAACCCTAGATGGAAAAGGGCATCAGCACATCTGGCGATCTGGTCGTCAAATTCCTTATAGGTACAAACCGTACCCATGAAATCCCAGGCAATTTTATCCGGCACCCTTTTTACAGACTGCAGAAGAGACTCATACATGGTTACTTTAGGATAATCGATGGATTGAGGTACAGTTGAATAATATTTAAACCAGGGCCTGTCTGTTATCATATACGACCTCCATCTTTAAAATTATTTTAATATTTTAAAATTAACCGGTTTTAAGCAGAACTTAATGCTGTATCAAATTTTAAAACCCATCTAAATCGTTTATAAAACTGCAGCAGGCACGTTTCAGACAGCATGCGATTGCAGCGAATTTTAAAAAAAATAGTGCAGCATCGTCGGTTTTTAATCAACCAGGCCTATTAAGACCTGAAGAGGTCTTACGGCTTAAGGCCGTCTGCAGTCCGGTTTAGGTCTATCGGTTCTTATAGCGAACGCCGGTCGTAATGTCAACCGATACTTGATTGTGGGTTAAGTTTATGGTATTCAGTCTTAACTTGAACTTGCAATTTAACCCTACAGGACCAGGTATGACAAAAAAAGATACCCTGATAAAACTCAAAGAGAAGGAACGTGAATTAAGACAGACACTGATTATTGAGGCTGCAAGAGAAGTTTTCGGCCGGAAAACATATGATAAGGTCAGCATGACTGAAATTGCCAATACAGCAGGGATAGCCAAATCTTCAATTTATACCTATTTCAAAAGCCAGGAAGAGTTATATGCAATGATTGCCCACCAGGATGCCTGCGTATTCATTAAAAAATTGAAAGCGATTGTTTTAGAAGAAAGCCAGAAAAAAGAGAAAAATCTTGTAAAGAAAGCAGTTGATTTTTTTCTGGAGTATTATATCGTCCATGAACCCCAGTGGAGAATGATCACCCATTTTGCGCTTCATGGGAACAAGGATATGAAATCTGTGGGATTATTAAATGAAATAGGCCGGAAACTTATGGATGTATTTGAAATCGTTTTTATCCGGTCCGGGTTGACATCAGACACAAGATTGATGGCACACACTCTTTTTTCATGCCTTTCAGGAGTCTTAATCGCTTTCAGGAAATACCCGGGCCGTTCTGAAACCGATCGAATTGTCCATATGAAAAAAATAGGTGCGCAAATAACCGAACTCAGCAATGTGTTTATTCATCAGAGAACCTGCACGAATGTGTCACGATAGATAGAAGAATTTAAAGCTTCAGCCAGAAGGGCAGCATGAAAGGGAAAAACACGTGTTGAGGTAAAGGGATAGGAGATGGGTGCTTTATTCATGATGCTGATACCGTATGAAAAGTTACTGCCGCTTCAGAATAAACCTGAATAAAAAAAGTTGTTTGATTTTCTATAAAAAATTCGTATACTTATAAAAGCACCAGGAAAAACAGGAGGAGACCTTTTATGAGTTTTAGAATTAACAATTCAGGCAGTGCATTTTCAAGTTATCAGCTGCAGAAAAGCTCAGCCGATTTATCAGAATCTCTTCAACGGCTCTCTACAGGAAAAAGGATAAACAAAGCATCAGATGATGCAGCAGGCATGGTGATTGCCAATAAGCTTGCCAGCCAGTCAAATGGATTTGGTCAGGCGATAAAGAATGCAAATGATGCGATTTCCATCACTCAGATAGCAGATGGCGCCCTGGGGCAGGCCACAGAGTTAATACAGAATATCCGGGTTAAAGCCTTACAGGCAGCAAATGCATCCCAGTCGCCTGAAAGCCGTCAGGCTATCCAGGCAGATATCAATGCTTCTTTGCAAACCTTGAAGGATATTGCAGGAACAACCTCTTTTAATGGTCAAAAATTATTGTCTGGTGCGTTTACAAACAAATCATTTCAAGTGGGGGCCTCTTCCGGGGAAACTGTTGAAATTTCCCTGGGATCTATTGATCCTGCTCAAATATCGGATGAAACACTGGGGTCGCTGGCCAATATTGATGTTACAACCCAGGCCGGTGCCCAGAATGCGATTGAACTGGCAGATGTAGCACTGGATTATATCTCCCAGCAGCGATCACAGGCAGGATCTGTCCAGAACCAGCTGGCATCAACGATTAACAACCTGTCAAATTCCCGCATTAATACACTGGCAGCAGAATCAGAGATAAGAGATCTTGATTTTGCCGAGGAGTCTGTAAATTTAAATAAAATCAAGCTGCTCAATAAAGCAAGGGCCTTTGCCGCTGCTCAGGCAAATAAGACCACGCACAATATTATCGATATCTTTGAATAAAAAATAAAAGCCCCCATCATAACAACACCCTGGATTTATATCTTTTCCTGGCTCCAGCTGCGCGTGATACAAGAATTTTTTTTGACAGGATTGTTTTTGGCCTTTGTAATTGTTAAGACAGCGGTATGTTTGATATCATCGTAATAGGTGCCGGGCCGGCAGGGACAGCAGCCGCGTTTGACCTGTTAACATACGGGTTTAAGGTGCTGCTTGTTGATAAATACCCATTTCCAAGGAAAAAGGCCTGTGCCGGCGGCATTACGCCAAAGGGGTATCACCTGTTTCGGTATGACATTTCGTCGCAGGTGAAAAGACAATGTCATGCGGTAAAGATTACCCCGCCCAGCTGCAACTCCTTTTTAATTAAAGATGAAAAGACACTCTGCTATATGACGAAAAGAGAGGAGCTGGACTTTTTTTCGTTAAAAATGGTTATGGACAAAGGGGCTGTTTTTAAAGTCATTAAAACGATTTATTCAATTGAAGAGGGGAAAAATTCAATCCAGATTAACACGAGCGGCGGCAAGTTCAGCGCACGCTTTCTAATCGGGGCAGATGGATCTAACAGCAGGGTCAGGCAACTAACCGCAACCCCAAGGTTTTATCAGAAACAATTTGCACTGGAAGCAGATGTAATGCTTGAAAGACCGGATAAATTCCACATGGAATTTGATTTTTCAAGAATGAAAAAAGGGTATTACTGGATTTTTCCAAAAGACGACCACGTGAATATCGGTATTTATTCTGTGAACCCGGATGATAAACCGAAAATTAAAGAATTAGAAGATTTCGCCGGGCAAAGGCTGAATAGCAGCCGGCTTGATAGGATTAAAGGCTATCCTCTTTGTACTGGCGGGTATCAATATCAGCCATATTCCAACCGGGTACTTCTGGCAGGAGATGCTGCCGGATTAACAGAGCGTCTTTTTGGAGAAGGTATTTATTTTGCAGTAAAAAGCGGTCAAGATGCAGCGCTGTCTATTTTTCAGTGTGCACAGCGCCAGGGCCTGGCAATAGATCTGTATTTGAATAAATTAAAGCATATTCAAGCAGATTTAAGTTTGCATCATTACAGTGCAGGGTGGTTTTATAAATTTCCATGGATATCATTAAAAGCCTTATCAGTCCGCCCTGTTAACAAGCCCTTTGCAAAAGGTTATGCACAAGGGAAAACCCTTTCTCAGATATTGTTTGGCAAGCTGTTTGTTAAACACCAATCCTCATAATCTCAAAATTGTAACAATTTCGTGTATAAAATACGCAAATAAAATTATAAATAACAATTTTGCAATAAATAAAATACAATAATGTTATTTAGCTTAAATAGAGATATCCAGCCTGTAAGAAAAAAACCTTTTATTTCAGTATGTTGTAAATTAGTTTAAAAAAAATACACATGTGGTACTCATTTTGCTCTTTAGAAAGGCAAAGGATGTTTAATTGCAAATTAAGGAGCGATAAATGAAAAAAATTTTGGCAGTCATTAAACCATTCAAGGTTGATGAAGTAAAGGATGCCCTGACAAAAATTGACATAAACGGGATGACCATTTCAGAGGTCAAAGGGTTTGGCCGCCAAAAAGGCCATAAAGAAATTTACAGGGGTGCAGAATATCAAACAGATTTCGTACCAAAGGTTGAAGTGAAAATAGCAGTGGATGACAACAAGGTTGATGAGGTTGTTGAAACGATTATCAGTGTCTCTAAAACAGGCAAAATAGGGGATGGGAAGATATTTATACAACCTCTGGAAGATGTCATTCGAATCAGAACCAATGAATCAGGTGTTGATGCTTTATAAATATAAGGGAGAAGATAAAAATGAAAAAGATTGGATGTATACTATTCTATTTGCTGTGTTCGTTAACGGTTGTGTGGGCAGGAGAAGAAGCGCCGACGATTGCTTCGAACAAAAATGCCATTGATCTGGTTCAGTCACATGCAGATTTTGTCTGGACCCTTATCGCTGCAGTGTTGGTGTTTTTTATGCAGGCCGGCTTTGCCATGGTGGAAGCAGGGTTTACAAGAGCAAAGAATGCTGTAAATATCATGATGAAGAACCTAATGGATTTTTCAATGGGATCTCTCGTGTTTTTTGCAGTGGGCTTCGGGCTGATGTTTGGCGTCTCAAAATGGGGGCTTTTTGGGACATCAGGTTTTTTCTTAAGTGATTTTAAAGTCGGTGGAGACCCCTGGGTGCTGGCGTTCTGGATGTTTCAGGCCGTTTTTGCTGCAACAGCCGCGACAATTGTTTCCGGTGCAATGGCAGAAAGAACTAAATTTTCCGGATACCTGTTGTATTCTGTATTTATCACAGGTTTGATTTATCCGGTTTTTGGAAGCTGGGCATGGGGAAGTCTCTTAAACGGCGGCGGCTGGCTTGAAAATTTAGGATTTATCGATTTTGCAGGGTCCACGGTGGTTCATTCCGTTGGCGGCTGGGCCGCACTTGCCGGTGCAATTGTCCTTGGACCGCGACTTGGGAAATACTCAAAAGAGGGTAAAGTGAAACCGATACTGGGCCACAATATACCATTGGCTGCAATAGGGGTATTTATTCTCTGGCTTGGATGGTTTGGATTTAATCCAGGTTCCACGACTGCCGCGTCCAAAGATATTGCTATGATATTTGTAAATACAAATCTTGCAGCAGCAGCCGGTGCTGTTCTGGCCATGATTGTGTCATGGTTAAAATTTGGGAAGCCAGAAGTGGGCATGAGTTTAAATGGTGCTCTGGCAGGTCTTGTCGGTATTACAGCTGGATGTGCGAATGTCACTCCCGGCAGTTCAATACTGATTGGGGCAGTCGCAGGTGTGGTGGTCGTATTTTCAGTTCTGTTTTTTGATAAAATCAAAGTTGATGACCCTGTCGGGGCGATTTCAGTTCATGGTGTCTGCGGTGCCTGGGGTACATTGGCTGCGGGTTTATTTAATATTGAAGGGATAACACTGAAAATTTTATCAGTTCAGGTTACGGGTATTGCTGCATGTTTCTTGTGGACGTTTCCGGTGGCTTTCCTTCTATTTAAGCTGATCGATATGACCATTGGATTGCGGGTGTCTGCAGAAGAAGAATTGGAAGGCCTTGATGCCACAGAGCACGGTGGAAATGCATATCCGGATTTTACAACCATTAATCATGGCAGCTTTGGTTCATCAGGGGGGGCCAGGGCTTCCTAAAAAGGAAGTTGCACCATCTTTCAGCCCTGAAAGTCTGGCAAAACAGACTTAATACTTTCCCATAATACAATAATCCCTTTCAAGAATACCATCTGTTCTTGAAAGGGATTATTCAGTAAAAAGAAACATTATAAAATAATATTCAAAATTCTGCGAAGCGGTTCAGCAGCTCCCCAAAGTAATTGATCCCCAACAGAGAATGCCGTTAGATAATCATCCCCCAGGTTCATTTTCCTGATCCGGCCGACAGGAACAGTAAGGGTGCCTGTTACAGCAGCCGGTGTAAGGTCTTTAATGGTATCCTCTTTGACATTTGGCACCACTTTAACCCAGTCATTGTTTTCTGCAAGCATGGCTTCAATGTCGTTTAAAGGGATGTTTTTATTTAATTTTATGGTAAACGCCTGGCTGTGACACCGCATAGCGCCTACCCTGATGCATTGACCATCAATGGGAATCGGGTTTGCTGAGCGCCCGATAATTTTATTTGTTTCTACAAATCCCTTCCATTCTTCTCTTGTCTGTCCGTTGTCCATGGCCCTGTCAATCCATGGAATAAGGCTTGCAGCAAGCGGAACTGCCCAGTTGTCTACCGGAAGGATGGATGACCGCATTGTGTCAATAACGTTTTTATCCAGGTCCAGTATGGCAGATGCCGGGTTTTCAAGGATAGGGGCGGCAGCGTTTCCAATCGTATGCATCTGTGCAACAAGCTCTTCCATATTTTTTGCGCCTGCACCCGAGGCAGCCTGATAGGTCATAGAGGTCAGCCATTCGATTAAATTGTTCTCAAACAATCCACCAAGTGCCATCAGCATAAGGGAAACTGTACAGTTCCCGCCTATATAATTTTTAATGCCATCAGACAACGCATCATCAATCACCTTTCGATTGACAGGGTCCAATACAATAATGCTGTCGTCAACCATCCTTAAAGTAGATGCCGCGTCAATCCAGTAACCGTCCCAGTTTTTCTCGGCAAGTTTGGGTCTAACCGCTTCTGTATAAGATCCACCCTGACAAGAAAGGATGAT
>CAYFKW010000030.1:28880-48990 GCA_964343845.1 uncultured Desulfobacula sp.
ATGTCCAGCAAGGTGTCAATATCGTATGCGTCTATTAGAGGAGGGGCATCAGTCCCCACATCCGGGGCTTTTTGTCCAGCCTGGGATGTTGTAAAAAAAAGAGGAGTGAATTGTTTGAAATCATCTTCTTTCATCATTCTTTCCATTAATACTGAACCAACCATTCCGCGCCAGCCAATCATTCCAACTTTTTTCATTGTCCTCTCCTTTCTCAATCCAGAATGGATTGACATTTTAAAAATATCTAAGTTAAAACCTGTTTCATACTCTTTTTTTTAAAAAGATACCAGTGTTTTGCTAAAAAAATGGCAGAAAAAAATAATCCTTGACTAAAACCGAACGTTCGTGCTATTTTTAAAATCATGAAAAAAGGTGATGAGACAAAAAAGAAAATTTTAAACATGGGGTTTGAGCTTGCGTCAAAGCTTGGGCTTGAGTGTTTAACCATTGGAACCCTTGCTGCAGCGACTCAAATGTCCAAAAGTGGTTTGTTTGGACACTTCCATTCAAAAGAAAACCTTCAGTTGAAGGTTATGGAGCATGCAGGCGATGTCTTTAATGAGGATGTCATTGTCCCGGCCTTGAGAACAGCGGCAGGGATTCCGAGAATCAGAAAAGTGATGGAATTGTGGATCAGGTGGACAAAGGAGTTGTCTGGCGGTTGTATATTTGTGGCTGCTGCTGCTGAATATTCAGACCGGTCCGGTATTGTCAGAGATTTTATTCGCGAACAGCAGGATGCATGGATCGACTGCCTGAGCCGGATTGCCTGGTCTGCGGTCAGGGTAGGGGACTTTAAACCGGATACAGACTGCGATTTGTTTGCATTTGAGCTGTATTCGTTGATTTTAGGCTTTTTCCTTTACAAAAGCTCTCTGGATCTCCCAAAGGTGGATGAATTGATGGAAAAGTCATTCGAAAGATTGATCAATTCTTATAAACCCTAATTCTTTAAACGAGGTGTCATAATGACAATAAGTTTTCAAACCCGATCTGTTAAAAGCACGAACGTTCGTCTTTGTAAAGATGTTAAAACTCATATTGTGCATTATTTTCTTTCTTTTCTCTGGATAATGTCAAAATCGCTTGCAAAATATGTGGTCAAGACACTTTTCTTTAAGCCGCGCCCTTACCGGATGAGTCAAAAAGAAAAAGAGATAATTAAAAGAGCTGACAGATTTACATTTCAGACCGGGTCAAAGAAGATCCAGGGATATCATTGGGGGACCGGACCGGGTGTTGTTTTTGTTCATGGATGGGCAGGGCGGGGGGTACAATTTTATCGGTATGTTGACCTGTTTATCAGGAAAGGGTTCTCAGTGTATACCTTTGATCATACAGGACATGGGGAATCAGACGGGAAGACAAGCAATTATTTTGAGTTTTCAAATGCTGTACATGAATTTATGAAGTTACAGAAAGAAAATGAAATTTCAGCTATTGTGGCACATTCCCTGGGTGCTTCAGCAGCCATCAACTACTTGGCCCGGACTGGCAGCACCACAAAAACAATTTTGATTGCGCCTGCACTTTCTTTAATCGATACATTAGATGCGGCTTTTTTAAAATATGGCGTACCATTATGCATTTTCAACGCACTGTTAAAGGACATCGAAAAAGATACCGGTCATGAATTTGCCAAAGAAAATCCTGTTGACCAGATTAAACTGCTTTATTCAGATATTCTATTGATTCATGATACAAATGATAAAGCCATTTCATATGAAGACTCATGGAAAGCAAGCCTGCTTCAGGATAATATCCGATTATATTCAACCAGTGGGCTTGGGCATATCAGAATTCTTCAGGACAGGATGCTGGCAGGGGAAATTGCTAGGGATATTGAGGCACACAGTCCTGACAACCAATGAATATTTTCTATGTATCATGATAATAGTAAATAAATAATCAATAATAAAACCGTCCACGGTATCACTAAATTAACCGGTAATTATCGTGATGAGACTGGCGTACGTTTGGGAATGGTGATGTTAATGATGGGCATACTGGCTTGGGGTTGCACCGGTGTACTGGCGGAATTTGTTTGTGAAATGGCTCTGGTCTGAAAACCCTGTCTCAAGGGCAACTTCTGAGAGAGGCAGCCCTTTGCGTATAAGTGATTTAGACGCCTGTATCCGGCGTTGTATTCTGAACTGATGGGGTGAGACACCCATATGCTTTTTAAACAGCCTGATAAAATGGAATCGTGAAATACCGACTTTTCTGGCTAAATTGTCTAAAGACAACCCTGAATCAAGGTCTTGTGATAGATAGTCCCTTGCCAGATTAACAGCTTCATTTTCATACCCGACAGGGGGGATAACCGGTTTGATTGCACCGGAAAAATTAAACAGGCTGTATAAAAATTCATGCAGAAGAATCTCATTTTCAAAACTGTCCCGGCTTTTTGTAAATCCGTTTAATACGGATTGAAAGTGGGAGGCAATTTCCTTGTTTCTCAAAATCATCTGATTGAATTCAGGCAGCATATCTTCTTTTTCAAAAATATGACTTGCAAAGCTTTTCATTGTTTGAATATCAATGTAAATCATCCAGTAGGAGATAGGGGTATTGTTTACAGGAACGCCAGAATGAACTTGACCTGGATTTAACAACACCATTCCGCTTTCATTAACAGTAAGATCAGAGTTCTGAATCCCCTTGCAATAGGTGGCGCCTGAGACAATAAGGCTTAATGCATAGATATCATCATGAGCATGATTTGGAAAAATGTGACAGCTTTTTTCAACACTGCAGATTTCAACACCTTTTATATTTGGATCGCGGTAGAAATTTATGCGCTGTGTCTGTCTCATAATCGGTTTGGAATCATTGGTTAATATTGAACAATTTTAATGCGTTCAGAGCTCAAGTCAACCATTGAGAAGGCATTAAAATTGTAAAAAAATGTAAAATATGACACTGTACAGCTCATGTTAGCCATATTTACGCAGAAAACACTTGAAATCATAAAAAAGATTCCAGAAGGCAGGGTGATGACCTATGGACGAATTGCAGTCCTTGCAGGAAAAACCAATGGTGCCCGTCAGGTATCCCGGATTCTGCATTCAATGTCAGGAAAATATGATTTACCCTGGCATCGTGTTGTTAATGCACAGGGAAAAATATCCTTGAAACCGTCTTACGGCTATGAACTCCAGAAAGCCCTTCTGGAAGCAGAGGGGATAGAATTCTCTTTGAATGGTACCATAGATTTAGACCTGTATTTATGGACAGGTTCTTTAAATGAGAGTTAAAAAAGGAGTTTAACTAACGGTTCCGGCGGTTTTTTATTGCCTCTTTCAGCAGCTGTATCTTGGGGCCGTCAGCACTCCATAATCGGCAGGAATCAATTAAGAAATTCTTTTCGCTGAACATTTCAAGGTTCTCCGGAATAGAGGGTTTGTTTTTTCTCTTTTGTGTCAGCCATCCATGAACAATTTCCTGTCCCATAACAATGACCAACTGGCAAAGGTGCGTGCATCCTGATTTTCCTCCCATGATGCGCCGAATTTTTTTTGAAAACCCTGATTTAACTTCAACACCATTTAATTTCTCAAGCGTATCAAGGGTGGATCGGCATTCCGGCATAGGAACATGCATCATTTGCGCCTCTGCTTTTTCAATGATCAATGGATGGGACTTTATAAGCAGTTTTACATCCATATGATGTATAATGCCCGGACCTTTTATCTCACCTGTAACATCAAATACATGAATGGTCCGCCGGTCTTTTAAGATACCATGAACAATCACGCTTGAGTCGGTAAGGGGGTAAGTGGCAAGCTGAATATCCCGTGTATGTATTTTGGGCTTGTTTTCTATTAATTTATTTAACATTGGTCTTATGTAATCTTTTTGGTCGCTAAAATCAAATTGTCTTAACTTTTTAAGATAACAATGATATGAACTCCACTTCAGGAAACTCGATGGTGGAGAGATGTAATGTTACTTTTTAAATAGATATGATATGGCCTGCCGCATGCCCCGGAAAGAGGTGAGGCAGATCATGCCATGATCAAAGAAGGTTTATATAAAGCAATGTCGAACAAAGATCACCGGAAATCGGAGTATTTAAATTATTGAATAAAAATACCTTATCCCAGCCTGTATTCGCACTGATTATCAGCGCTGTAATTATCAGTTTTTCAAGTGTGTTGGTGAAAACCTCCAATGTCCCGTCTACGGTTTCAGCCTTTTACAGGGTGTTTTTTGGCAGTGTTTTCCTGGTGTGCGCATGTATCCTGAAAAAAGAATATAAAAAAAGAACCTTGAAAAAGAATTTTCTTGCCGTCCTCTGCGGTTTTTTATTTGCACTTGACCTGTGGGCATGGCATTTAAGCATCCAGTATATTGGCCCGGGGCTTGCCACCATCCTGGGGAATTGTCAGGTGTTTGTTCTATCAATTGCCGGCTTCCTGGTGTTTAAGGAAAAAATCACAATTTCATTTATAATCTCTGTACCTTTGGTTTTTTTCGGCCTGTTTCTTATCATTGGGATCGATATAGAACAATTAAGTTCTGAATACATCCTGGGAATTATTTTAGGGATAGCAACCGCTGCATTTTACAGTATGTTTTTATTGCTGCTGCGCCAGGTTCAATCTGATAAAAAAGATTTTTCACTGTTTTATTATCTGATGCTTTTATCTGTTGCATGTTCAGTTTTCCTGGGATCTAAAGCCTACCTGGCAGGTGAATCGTTTATCATACCAGATGTATCTTCTTTCTTATCCCTGGTTTGCCTGGGATTATTTATTCAGACAATCGCCTGGGTAATGATTTCCAATGCCCTGCCAAAAGTTAAAGCATCCCTTGCAGGGCTGATCCTTTTACTGCAGCCGGCGCTTTCGTTTGTCTGGGATGTTATTTTATTTGACAGGACCACAGGCGTTGCCGGATGGACAGGTGTTTTCATCGTTTTGACAGCGATATATTTAGGGATGCGCGGGAGTGAGAAACAAAAATAAAAGAATATTAACGGGATGACTTTTCAATATCAATGACTTTCCCCTGGGGCATATCCATGGTTTCATAATTGGCAATATTAATCAGCTTTCGTGTCATTTCTCCCATACGGTCAACCTGTTTTTTGATCATCTTTATTCTTTCTATAAGGGTGTGGCGATCAATATCATCCATCATTAATATTTCGGTATTTCCGACAATCATCTGCAGGGGCTGGTTTAATTCATGGCAGACAGCTCTTGCCATTTCAATAACACCTTCCAGCTTCTCACGACGCCTCAGCTCTTCTTCAGCTTTTAACCGTCTTTGCACCTGCCTGCTCAGAATTGACCTGAACAAAACCGTCCCCAAAAGGCCTACCAGCCACACGAGGAAATATATGAGCATAAATTTTTTTATATTTGCTTTTTGAATCGCGTAGTGCGGTTCCATTGGAACTGCAACACTGATGCCCCCCCTTATGTCGCCTTGTTTATAGCCTTGTTTCCCATGACACTTGAGGCAGCTTTCATCCGTGGATAAAGGGCGAATCAACCGTAAGTATTCTTTTCCATTGATGACTTCAAGAGAACTTGCCTCACTGTTGCCTTTTTCAAAGGTTTCTAAAGCAGCCGCTTCCCATTCATCAGGTTTGTTTTCAGGACGGAGCGGCTTTAAACTGGTGATATGGCCGATATACCCGTATTTCTCGTAAGCCAGTTCATTTACCTGGCGGGTCATATAGGCTGGATTGATTTTGGTTAATTTGATGCCGGATGGCGTTTGAATATCCCGTTCCGGTATGTCCAGATATGGATTGGGGATGGTTTTTTTTGTAATTGGAGCATACAGCCCGCCATGCTCGGCATTCCACATCCGGTACATCACATGATTATTGAATGCTTCTCTTGCCTCTACTTTTGCTGCTTCTAAAGCCCCTGTTTTCATTGTCCTGCTGTACCACACCAGGGATAAACTGATAAACAGTGACCAAACCGTAATAACGATCAGCGCATAGTACCATAAAAGCTTGAGGCCGGTTTCTTTTTTTGGATTGTTTCTGTCCACACCCATATGTTGCAGCTTAAATGATAAAAAAGCAATAAAAAGATACAGAGATCAGGACGTTTTCTTCAATCCTTTGCAGGGAAAAAACACGTGACTGCTGTCATGCCGCTGCAGGTTTTCCCCGGCACCTTGCTGCAGGCGTGTATGGATCCCGGACAGGCATCATCATGATCTGGAATACACTGGCATCTTCTGGAAGTCATTGAGATTTGGAAATTAAACCTTTCTGAAAATATTTTCATCCTTAAAAGGTCGGCTCCTTTACCGCCTGCATTAAAATCATAGGGTCGTTTTGATGAATAGCTAAGGGTGTCCTGTGGTGTAAAAAAGCCTTCAAAAATTCTTTTCTGAGCCTCTTTTGTCAGCCCAATCCCATGATCGCGGACAATGAATTCTACCCCACTGCCTTTTGGGTGAACAAAGATGTCAACTTTGCCCCCGTCAGGCGTACTTTCAATGGCATTCCTGATAAGGCCGTCTATGGTTTTTTTCAATGGATCTGATGGCAGGTGAATAAAGGGTGATACCTTTAAACGGGCTACCAGCTTAACATCACGAAATGGAATCTCTTTTCGAATCTTTTTTATGCGTTGATTGACGAATTCATTTAAAGCGATTTTCTCGATTTCAAGATCCTGGATACTGAAAATATCTTCTATTTTCTGCCTGACTTTGGCAATGACACCCTGTTCGCCGATTTCCTGGGCAATGAGTGCTTCTAATTCGTCCTGGCACTGCTCAAGGATGAGAGAAAAAATTTTTTTTGGGAAAAAATCTTTTTTTTCAACAATATCATACACTTCATTTTCAATACCAATAATTCGGTTTAGATTTCGCTGAATCCTTTCAATCGTATTTTTCCAGGTGTCTTCAGGAAGCGCAGCCAGTTTTTTTGAAAGAATTTTAAAAGAGGTCATTAAAATGGCAACAGGGGTTTTCAGCTCATGAGACAGGTGATTAATCATTTTGTCTTTGGCGCGGTTAAGGCTTTTTAATTCTTCATAGGCTTTTCTTAATTCCCTTGAAACACGCGCATTTTCAATTGAAAGTGCAACGGTTGCTGCAATGGTATTCAAGGTTTCAAGATCTGTTTCATCAAAATCGCCTGTTTTTTTATTGTCAGCCGCCAGTATACCAATGATACGGTCTTTGTTCCTCAAAGGAACCAATATCACATTCCTTACTTTATATCCGATTTTCCTGTCCCTTGATTCAAACTGGCGAAGGTCATCTGGAAGTGTATTGAATACAAGCGGCTGCCCTTTTTTTACAACCTGTCCGGATAACAGCTCATCCACTGAAAATCTGGATTTTTTAATACGCTCCTGGGTCGCGGGGTCGTCATGAACAGCGCTGATGAAATAAAATTCTTCCTGAGATTCATCCAGAAGGATCGTGTTTGCGCTTTCAGTCTCAAGTAATGTCTTAATTTCAGTGTTTATAAAAAAAAGCAGTTTTCGCAACTCCGGGTATTGGGGCAGAATTTTGCTGATGCTGTTTATGGCATCCCTGTTCCGCTTGTTGCGGGTTTCCATTGTCACATCTCTTAAGACTATAATCATCCCTTCAAGCCGATTGTCCCTGTCTCTGTCCACACCGGCCCTCAATTTTATGTCCAGCACCGTTCCTTCTTTCGTCAGTCGTTTGGTATTGTATTGCAGGACACTTTTATGCCGGGGCAGTGTTTTAATCTTTTTGGATAATTCGTCTTTTAGTTCTACAGGTACATATTGTTTTCCTTTTTTCCCTTTTAATTCCCGCAATGTCCAGCCAAAGGTTCTTGTGAAGGCAGGGTTGATGTAAGTGATTAATCCCTTGTCATTTCTTACAAGGACCGGGTATGGCAAAAATCTTAGAAATCTTTTATAGTTTTTAGCTGCTGTGGTAACCTGTTTTGTTTTCCGGGTGTGCACTGCATTTTTTTTTAAGTTTTCTATCTGCAGTTCTAATTCTTTATACGTTGGTTTTTTGATCATAATCATACCCTGAAAAAAGTAGTGATGCGTTTGATTATCAATTGAAGTTACCCGTGTAAAGAAAAATTTGTTTGATATTTCTTCAAATTCGAGCTATTGGCTGTATTAAACTAAAAACAAAACAAACTTGTGTAAAGGACTTAAAGAATGGAAAATGAATCAAGAGATCAACATATCCTTTTCGTTTTTATGTTAGCCATCACACTCTACTTAAGCTATTGTGCTGTTCCGGCCCCTGAAAAGCAAATGAAAGCACATGGACCAACCCATAAAGCTGAATCTGCCGCTTCCCACGAGCCTGACCATGACGCACCGGAAGAAGCCGTTCAAAAACACGAGATTGTAGAAGAAGCAGCACATGATAAGAAAACAGCACCTGTGGAAGAAGCCGTGCATGAGAAAGAGACAGCGTCCGGATCCACTTTTGATGTGATTGTAATGAACAATCCTCAATATAAAAAACATAAAAAAGGAATTGTTTCATTTACTCACAGGGTACATATTGAAACATATAAAATTGATTGCGGCAGCTGCCACCATGACGAAAACGCCAATCCATTAGAATTAAAAGAAGGCGACACGGTCCAAGGCTGTATTGAGTGTCACAAAGAGACCCAGAAACCAAAAGATGAAAAGCTGGACAAAAAGGAAAGGATTGCAAAATATCATTTTGAAGCCATTCATGCCAATTGTATTGGATGTCATAAAGAGTACAATATTGAAAAAGGAGATCCCAAGGGGAAAGGGCCTGCGCCAACTTCCTGTGCAAAATGCCATCCAAAAAACAAATAAGCTGTTTCAGGGCTGTTTTTTTTGTTCAGCACGGATGTTGATCAGGTTGCCTGTTAACATGACAAGGGCACCGATCAGGACAAATATATCGATTTGTTCATGATAAAATAAAAATCCGACAACAGCGATTAAAGGAACACGTAGAAAATCCATAGGGACCACTACGGTTGCAGGCGCTATTTTTAAGGCACGTGCCATACAATAGTGGCCTGTCAGAGCGGTAATCCCCACAAGCAGCAGCCAGGGCAAAAGTTCAATGCTGGGTGTACGCCAATCTCTGCAGGATAGGACAAAACCAATGGGGAGCTGGATAAGCGTCATATAAAATAAAATAGCAACAGGTGAATCATTTAAAGCAATTTTCCTTGTCAGGGTATGGGACAATCCATAACAGACAGCGCCTGCTAAAACAGCAATAGATGCCAGATGTATAACTCCCATGCCAGGGCGGAGAATGATAAGCATCCCGACAAGCCCCAGAACAACAGAAATCATTCTTGGCAGCGTCAGGGTTTCATTCAGGATCACGACTGCCAGAAGAGCCGTCCACACAGGCACTGTAAATTCAATAGCAAACACTTTGGCAAGAGAAATATATGCAATACCGTAAAACCATCCGAATTGTCCACCAAAATGAGAAATGTTTCTTAGAAAATGCAATCCAATATGACGGGTGTAAATTTTATCCATGCCCTGGATAGCAACCATTCCACCAATGATGATGATGCCGACAAGGCTCCTGAAAAACAGAATCTGGAAAGTTGTCAATTCCAGGGATAGTTCTCTGCCGCTGACGGCCATGGCCATAAATGAAAAAAGCGTACCGATCATCCAGAAGGTGGCAATAATGACGGAATGCATATTGGCAAAAGCTTTCATTCGGCCACCCACAGAACCGGTCCAGGGTTTTCCCAAGATACTGCTGACAGGTTTTTTATTCTGCCGAGGGCGGTGCAGGCTGCTGTACAGTGAGAAATACAGGCTGGTACAATGCGTTTTTTTGTCCGTTTAACGCATAAAATACAACATCTGGTAGGAGAGGGTGCAAACTTTAAACACGCTTCATTTTCGGGCAAATTCTGTATGATCTCCATAACGGTTATATTATTTGAGGATACATGCCGGCAAATTTCCCGGCAGCAGTCAGCCTGGCGTTCAAAGCAGCCTGTGCAGTGTTCAACTGCCTTAAGCGAATATTCTGCACAGGTATGTATGAATTTTTTCCATACAATTGTACGTGCAATCGTGTCCTCGTTTGATAATCCGGTCTTGAAAACGCCTGTTAATGAAGGAATCACCGATTCGATTGAATAAAATTGTTCAGGTGTATTCCAAGTCTCAAATTAGCTTGTTTGTATGTCAAATTTAATGACACGTACACCCCCTTTCAATTATTGACTGTATCGGAAAATCCTTCCGGCAGCAGCCATAGTACCAGGAATGCTTTTGGGTGTAAAGGCTTCGTCTGTGCAGACCTTTGATATGGAAAACATGGAAATGAAAAAAAATCCCCACACCCGGATCAGAGGGCTGTGGGGATTAAATGCAGATTAAATCTGTTCAAAATACACCGGTTTCCAGCGCATTTTTTCTACAAGCATGGCCAATCGTTCAAGATCATTGGCATGTTTAAATCTTGAGAAAAAACAATCCTTATCAGCAACCCCTGCGTTAATCGCTTCTTCCCCGACTTTTTTAGCCACTTCTACTGACACCGCTTTTAACTGGTCCAGTTTTGGACACAGGATGCCGTCATTTATATCATCCTCATCAATAAATTCCGCAACTGCGTGAGCCGCTGCTGAAAAGAACGTCGGCAGAACTTCGGTCGCCCCGGACGCAATCACTCCAAGCCCTACGCCAGGGAATACAAATGCATTGTTCATCTGACCGATTCTGTAATCTTTTCCTTCAAAATTTACAGGATCAAAAGGGGAACCTGTGGCAACCAGCCCTTTCCCATTTGTCCATTCATACACATCTTTTGGCAGCGCTTCTGTATTTGCTGTTGGATTGCTTAACGGAAGGATGGCGGGTCGATCCGTGTTTTCACCCACGGCCTGAACGATTTCTTTTGTAAAACATCCCGGTTGTCCCGAGGTTCCGATCAATACAGTCACTTTTTCATTTTTAACTACATTTAAAAGCGTGTTGTCTTCAGGGGATGACAGCCAGGCCAGGGTCTTTGGATCTTTTGCAAATTTTTTCTTGTACGGCTCAAGTTCTCTGTCTGACGTGACAACACCTCTTGAGTCCAGGGTAAATATTTTTGCAATCGCTTCTTTTTCATCCACTCCCTGCACAACAAGTTCAGTTAAAATCTGCTCAGCAATACCAATTCCGCCGGCACCGGCGCCATGAACCAGATAGACCTGATCCGTCATTTTCTCTTTTTTAACTTTCATGGCGGCAAGAATGCCTGCAAGCGCAATAGAACCTGTTCCCTGAATATCATCATTAAAAGAAATCAGCTTTTTAATATATTTGTCCCGTACCGTAAAAGCAGTTTGTTTTGAGAAATCTTCCCACTGGCACAGGGCATGGGGGAAATTTCGTTTAATTGCTGTTACGAATTTTTCTATAAATGCATCATAGTGTTCTCCCCTCAGCCGTTTGTGACGCCAGCCAAGGTAATTGGGGTCGTTCAGCAATTCTTCATTATCGGTTCCCACATCAAGTGAAACAGGAAGACAGTGCCAGGGTGCAATGCCGGCACCTTGCGTATACAGCATCAGCTTTCCAAGGCAGATGGGGATACCACCGGCGCCCTGGTCTCCGATCCCAAGGATTCCCTGGTTATCGGTTACAACGGCTATTCTGATATCCTGGTCAGTGTAGTTTCGCAGGATGTATTCAGCATATTCAATATTTCCCGGATAAAAATGGACACCATTTGCACCGCGGAATATCGAAGAATACTGCTGGCAGGCCAAACCGACTGTCGGCGTATAAATAATGGGTAAAAACTTTGTCACATTGCTGGCAATAACTGCATGGGCAAGAACGACATTTCGATCATAAAGGCTTCTGATATATATAAATTTTTCAATATCATTTTCTTTTTCATCTACAATTCTAAGACTTGATTTGATTTGATCTTCCAGGTTTTTTACCCGTGGCGGTAAAAAACCGCTGAGTTTAAGTTTGCGCCGTTCTTCGATCGTAAAAGCCGTTCCTTTACTGATGTTGCTGTAACGAAGAACATCAAAACCTCTAAGGTTAATGTGGACCCCGATGGTTTCTCCAAATTCCCCATACCTAAACTCGTAATGCTTAATTTCCATGACTAAAAAAAATTCCTTACTTACAATTTTATTAAAATATAACTACAAAAAAACAGCGAAGCGGAGTATATCATAAATGTCAGGTAAAGGTAAAAAGAAAATGAATCCTTTTCATTTGTTGAAAAATGTTCACAATACATTATAGTGTTCCACCATATGAAACAAAAAGAGGCAGGCTATGGAAAGTTCAATCGTGTTCTTTAATGGGAAATACTTGAAAAAAGAGGATGTTAGAATTTCACCGGAAGATAGAGGATTTCTTTTTGGTGACGGGGTTTATGAAGTCATCAAATCTTACAACGGGAAGCTGTTTGAAGCAGATGCACATCTATACCGGTTGAAAAAAAGCTTAAAAAGCCTTTTTATTCAGTTTCATGACATGGACAAAATTCACCCTGCAGCACAGCACCTGTTAAAGGAAAACAGGCTTTCAGATGTGCCGGCATCTGTTTACCTTCAGATAACAAGAGGGCAGGCAAGAAGAACACATGCTTTCCCGGAAAAAATGGCAGTACCAAGTTTTTATATGATGGTAAATCCCTGTGCTGTGTATGAAAAAGAACAGAAAGAAGGGGTTAACATTATTTTTCAACCCGATATCCGCTGGGCAAGATGTGACATAAAAAGTGTGGCCCTGGTTCCCAATGTCCTGGCAAGTCAGCAGGCAGTTGAACAGAATGCTTTTGAAGCTGTGTTTATAAGAGACGGTGCCGTTACTGAAGGGGCATCGTCTAATTTTCTGGCCGTCATAAACAGTGAAATATACACCTATCCCCAGAGCCATTATATTTTATCAGGCATTACCAGAAAATTTGTATTGTCCCTGTGCCAGGAGACCGGGATCAGGGTAAACGAGTCCCCTGTATTTGAGTCACAGCTGGATGAAGCAGAAGAGATGATGCTTACCTCGACCACTGATGAAGTGATCCCGGTTGTCCGATACGGCGGCAAAAAAGTAGGCCATGGAATCCCCGGGCCGATTACGCGGAAACTGCAGCAGGCGTTTAAGGAGAAGGTTGCGCTGCTTTAATGGTTTGCCAGGTCAATGCCTTTTTGTTCATCCACTTTATGTAGAATGATACCGCCGATAACAAAAAAGGCGATAATAATAGAAATTCCTGCCCGTTGCGAGTGAAACATCTGTGTTAATATGCCCAGCAGAAGCGGCCCCAGAAAGGCGGTTAATTTCCCGGAAAACGCAAAAAAACCAAAAAATTGATTTTCCTTTTCCTTTGGAACAAATCTTCCCAGTAAAGATCTGCTGGCTGATTGATTCGGTCCTGCAAAAAGTCCAATCATCATTCCTGCTGCCCAGAAAAACGTTTTGCTCGGCGCAACCACAGCGACAAGGGTTGCTATGGCCAAAGCAATATTACTGATCTGGATAGTTTTTTTCCCTCCCAGTTTATCATCAAAATATCCCATAATTAAAGCCCCCAGTCCTGCGGCAACATTAATGGCAATTCCAAAGATCATGATTTCGTTAAACGTGAACCCGAAAGTGCCTGCCGCATAAATACCTCCAAAAGCGAAAATCGTGACCAGGCCGTCATTGTAAATTAACCGGGCGGTCAACAATGTTGCGATCTCTTTAAATTTTTTGAGTTCTTTAAATGTTTTGATGATATCTGTAACCCCTTCTTTGACAATATTTCTAACCGCATGTTTTTTGGGAGAGGGCCGGGTGTTGACAAATAAAAATAACGGAATGGAAAATACTGTGAACCAGGCAGCGACCAGAAGGTTTGTCGCACGGATGTTGGCACCTGTCTCTTTTGAAAGGCCAAACCATGGAATGTCAGGGCTGATAAACCCAACCATGGCAATGACCATGGCTGCAAGGCCGCCGATATATCCCACGCCCCAGCCTATTCCGGAGATTCTGCCGATTTTTTCTTTTGGTGCGATATCCGGTAAAAACGCATTATAAAAAACATTGGTTAATTCAAAAGCAATATTTGAAATGACAAACCAGAAAAGCGCCGTAAAAATCTGGCCGGGGAGGGCAAAGTTAAGCATGGCCGAGCCGATAACCGCCAGAACAGTGGAGAGAAAGAGGAATTTTTTTCTTAAATTCCCCTGGTCGGCAATGGCCCCTAGAATGGGCGACAATACAGCAACACTGATGGCCGTAATCGTCACCCCCCTGGACCAGAGGGCTGTACCTGAAATTTCATCCGGTGCAATGGCTTTAACAAAATATGTTCCATATATAAACGTAACCACCAGTGTCGTGTACGCAGAGTTAGCAAAATCAAACAGGACCCAGCTAAAAATCGTTTTTTTATCCGCTCCGGTATCTTTTTGATTTAACGTCATGGCTGACTGCCTCCTTTAAGGCTCAATTTACGATATATCAACTGCTTTAAATCTTTTTCACCATGCCAGAATGACTGTTTTTGACCAGGAAAAACGTCTGGACAGATTTCCGGCAGATCAGGGTGGCGGATCACTTTTAAAAGATCACTGCCTGAAGTATAGGTTTCTTCTATAATGTTTAAAAGATTTATTGTATAATAATTTGTTTTTTTAACCAGGTCATTCATGCTTGTTGAAGTTACAGTCCCCCTGCATGGGTCTTTGTAGCGTAAGGTGTTGTTAAAGAAGCTGATAGCTACCTTGGTCTTATAAGGGTAGCATAACGCTTCATCTCTGGATCTTATAACAAATTTATGCCTGTGCAGGAAATGAATCAATTTGTAAACCTGGTGGGTTGTAAATAGAGACTGGAATAACTGGTGTGATCTGACGGCATAGGGAAGATACTTTTTTCGTCGGCGGTCCTGGATCTGGAACAACGCTTCAACAAAGGATATAAATCGGTTCTGGGGAATGTTTATGTGATCATAAATATGAAGCAGAGAAAATTGATTTTTCTTTTCCGGCCAGAAATAATAGTCCATGGCAGTTTCAAAAATTCTGTGTCGTGTTGTTGCTCCGTTATGAATTCCGTCAAATCCTGAAAAATAATAAACCAGAGGATGAAACACGGTATCAGCCATTAAATGGCAGCAAATCCCGGCAGCAAAGGCCACGGCATCCAGATCGGTTTCAGGATGGGCTTTTAAGAATAAAAGCAGTGGAAAAAGGCATGAATTATCATTTGTGTGAAAAGGCCTGGTCAATCTCTGAATGAATTCAGACTGGGGTCCAGTGATATAAAAATAAGGAGAGTCCGGAATAACGGATCCATAGAGGAAGACAGGATAGTGCCTGTGTACTGCATGGTAAAATATTGAATCAGGCGGCAACGCCTTAACCATTTCCGACGCCAGGCTCAAATGGGCAAACTCTTTTGGCATGGGTTTAAACAGCCTTTCTTTTTTATCTATCCCTCAATACCATCTTTTATAAACTATTATGAATGTTCGCCTGGTACACGTGTCTTGCTACCAGGCGAGAGTCTTTCCCTTTATGGTTTGATCATTTGGCGGAGGACATAGGGAAGAATACCGCCGTTCTTTATATACGCGACTTCAATATCTGTGTTTAACTTAACAATCACTTGGAAACGGGTTTCTTTGTCACCTTTGAAAGCCTTTACAGTTAAAAAACCATTGGGCTGGATTTGACCAAGGTCAGAAATTTCAAATGTTTCATCTCCGTCCAGGCCGAAAGATTCAAAGGATTCCCCTTCGTTAAAAATCAAAGGCAGTACGCCCATTCCTACGAGATTGGACCTGTGGATTCTTTCAAAAGAGGTGGTGATCACCGCCTTTACCCCCAGGAGGCGGGTTCCTTTTGCTGCCCAGTCCCGTGATGATCCTGTGCCGTATTCTTTGCCGCCAATAACAACGAGGTCTGTTTTTTCTTTTTGGTATTTTTCAGATGCATCAAAAACATAATTTTGTTCTTTTTCAGGAAATTTTAATGTCAGTCCGCCAATCTCATCCACCAGCAGGTTTTTAATTCTAATATTGGCAAAGGTCCCCCTCATCATCACTTCATGGTTCCCCCGTCGAGAGCCGTAAGAATTAAACTCCCACGGTTTTACGCCGTTTTCAATTAAATACCTGCCCGCAGGATAATCAACAGGAATAGCACCTGCCGGAGAAATATGATCGGTTGTTACTGAATCACCCAGGACAAGCAATGCTTTTGCATCTTTAATATCGACAGGGTCTGAGACATCCAGAGAAAAGTCAGTGAAAAAGGGAGGTTTCCTGACGTAAGTAGATGCCTCATTGAATTGAAAGGTTGTGCTTTCACTGACGTCGAGGTCATGCCAAAGTGTGTCTCCTTTAAAAATATTGGCATACTGGTCTTTAAAAAATTTTTCCTGGACATAGGTCTCGACAAAATGGTTGATTTCATCTGCCTGCGGCCAGATATCCTTTAAAAATATGGATGTACCATCCTTGGAGATTCCAAGCGGTTCTGATTCAAAGTCAATATCAATTCGTCCTGCAACAGCATAGATGACCACGAGAATGGGGGACATTAAAAAGTTACCTTTAACTTCCTGGTGAATTCTTGCTTCAAAATTTCGGTTGCCGGACAGGACCGAGGTAACATCCAGATTGTTTTCTTTTATCGATTTTTCGATGAACTCATCAAGGGGGCCGCTGTTTCCAATGCAGGTCATACATCCAAATCCGGTATTGTTGAATCCCAGCGCTTCAAAATAATCCATTAGTCCTGAATCTTTAAGATAGTCTAAAACAACCCGGGAGCCCGGGGATAAAGAGGTCTTAACATACCAGGGGATGGACAGGCCTTTTTCAACCGCTTTCTTCGCCGCAAGTCCTGCACCGATCATGGTATAGGGATTTGATGTATTGGTACAGGAGGTAATGGCAGCGATGACAACACTTCCGTTTGTCAGTGCCAGGGGGGCGTTTTCAGGGTTGATTTGTATATTCTTCCTATTGTTGAGGTCATATATTTTCGTGGTCGTATCTTTGACATTTGAAAGGGGAATCCTGTCCTGAGGCCTTGTCGGCCCTGCAATGGATGTTTCAATTAATGATAAATCCACATCAATTTTTTTTGAAAACCGAATATTATCATCATATGTATTGAAAAACCCGCAGGCCTTGCAGTAGGCTTCAACCCGGGCTGCAGCCCTGGATCGGTTCGTTTTTGAAAGGTACTCAAGAGTTTGTTCATCAACTGGGAAAAAACCTGCGGTCGCCCCATATTCCGGTGACATATTCGAGATGGTGGCCCTGTCTGTCAAAGTCAGATTTTTCAATCCCTCACCAGTATATTCTACAATTTTTTCAACCACGTTTTCTTTGCGGAGAAGATGGGTAACATACAGCGCAATATCGGTTGATGTAATCTGTTGTTTTGGTTTTCCTATAAAATTTACCCCAACAATTTGAGGTAAATTCATGTAATAGGGCTGCCCGAGCATTACAGCTTCTGCTTCTATGCCGCCGACACCCCAGCCCAGCACACCGAGAGCATTGATCATGGTGGTGTGGGAATCTGTTCCCACCAGTGTATCCGGAAATGCTGCCATCCCTTTGTTTGTGCTTTTCTCTGCCACTACGGTGGCAAGATATTCAAGATTTACCTGGTGGCAGATACCGGATTCAGGTGGAACAACTCTAAAATTATCAAAACTTTTCTGGGCCCATTTTAAAAGCTGATATCTTTCTTTGTTTCGCTCATATTCTTTCTGGGCATTTAAAAAAAAGGAATTTTTTTCTTTGAAATGATCCACTTGAATGGAATGATCAATCACCAGATCAACCGGAACCAGAGGATTTATTTTTTTGGGGTCAAGTCCTGCTTCATTTACAGCATCTCTCATGGCGGCAAAATCGACAACTGCGGGCACACCGGTAAAATCCTGCATGAGAACTCTTGCGGGATAAAAAGCAATGAGTTCAGAATCCTGGCTTGTAGTGCTGTAAAATTTTGCCGCATTGATAATGTCAGACCATTGAATTGTTTGAGCGTCCATGTTGCGGGCAAGGTTTTCGATAAGCACCCTGGCGGCAAAGGGAAGGGTGTTTATTTTAATGACACCCTGTTCTTCAAGAAGGTTAATATTATGAACGATATACTCCTGATCGTCTAATATAAGTTTTTGTTCTAATTTATTGCCCATCGTTTCCATGCTCCTAAAGCTTTTTATTTCCTAATTGTTGAAAATTTTAAATCAGTAGGATATTATTAAACATAATATAGATCAAGCCACAATCAATATTAATCGAAAAAATGAACAACGCCATGGATGATCATCCTGTTATTTTTAACGATAATGGTGATACCTGCAAAGACATTTTTCCAGAAAAATTCTGGAAAATTATGGTTGTTGACGATGAAAAATCTGTTCATGATATCACCATTACCAGCTTAAAGGGGTTCATCTTTGAGGGGAGGGGAATCAAAATCCTGACAGCCTTTTCAGGACAGGAAGCCATAGAAATATACGAACAGAACCCAGACACAGCCTTGCTGCTTGTTGATGTGGTAATGGAAACCGAGCATGCAGGCCTGAATTTTGTTCATTATATCCGCGAAAAAGTAAAGAATAATCTGGTTCAGATCGTCATTCGAACGGGTCAGCCGGGCGTCGCCCCTGAGTATGAAGTCATAACAAAGTATGATATCAATGCCTATTATTCTAAAACTGAATTGAAAATTGCCAAACTTATCAGCCTTGTAACCACTTCAATCCGGACCTATAAGCTTTCTGTCAGGCTTGAAGAGGAACTAAAACGACGAAAGCAGGCAGAAAAACGTCTGTTGAGTTTTAATAAATCACTTGAAGAGAAGATCAAAAAGAGAACCCGGGAGCTTGCAAGAGCAAACCAGCTGAAAAGCCAGTTCCTTGCGAACATGAGCCATGAAATCAGGACACCGATGAATGGCATTGTTGGTATGTCAAACGTGTTAATGGATGAAAACCTGACAAAGGAACAGAAAGAGTATGCCGGCATCATTAAAAGTTCAGCAACCTCTCTTTTAACCATCATAAATGATATTCTTGATTTAAGTAAAATAGAATCCGGGCAATTAACGTTTGAAGATAGAAGTTTTTCTATCACAATGATGTTAAAAGAGATCGAGTCTGTATTCAGGCTTAAGGCGGAGGAAAAAGGGCTTGATCTGAAAATATCAGCGTCCCAGAACCTTCCGCGGTTTTTCATCGGGGATGAGGTCAGGATAAAACAGATCTTAATCAACCTTGTTGGAAATGCAGTCAAATTTACTGACCAGGGGTTTGTTAAAGTCAGTGTTTCTGTTGAAAAGGAACTAAAAGAGAAGATTATTCTCAGGTTTGAAGTAGAAGATTCAGGACCGGGCATTAAAGAATCGTTTAAAAAACATTTGTTTGATAAATTTTCTCAACAGGATACCTCCATTACAAGACAATATGGGGGAACAGGATTGGGCCTGTCTATTTCAAAACATCTGGCCCAGTTGATGGGTGGAAATATCGACGTTGCAAATAAAGAGCACAATGGTGCCATATTCAGCGTTTTTTTAGTCGTAAAAAAGCAGTCCACAGTGACGCGTGAATTAACGGAAAAGGAAAATTCCAGGGAAATCATTGCTGATTTGGTAAAAAAGGTGTCAGATTTTGATCCCAGGATCCTTTTGGCAGAGGACAATCCTGTAAATCAGAAGGTCAACCTGATCCTGCTTGAAAAAATGAATCTCACAGCACACATTGCAAATAATGGGGAAGAAGTGCTGTCAAAGTTAAAGGAATCAGCATTTGACCTTATTCTGATGGACATACGGATGCCAAGGCTGGACGGGATTGAAACAACAAAAATAATTAGAGATCCAAAGTCTGATGTTAAACAAAAAAATATTCCCATTATTGCATTGACTGCCCTTGCCATGCAGGAGGATGCTTCCAGGTGCATGAAGGCCGGGATGGATCAATATCTGACCAAACCGATCCATCCGGATAAACTTATTAAAACCCTGGCAAAGGTTCTTGAACTATAATCATCAACTTTTAAAATGTGGTGTGTAATTAAAAATAAGAAATCTGATACTTAATACGTAGACACTAATGAAGAAAAAAAGGAAGTTCACAAAAATAGGATGCATGTTCACAAAAAGTGAACAACT
>CAYFKW010000030.1:49000-52913 GCA_964343845.1 uncultured Desulfobacula sp.
GTTCACAGGTAATACCATTCCTTGATATAGTTAAGACAACAAGTTTCACGGAAATATTCCATAGTTTATTATTTTTATCTTTTTATTACCAATTGATGTTATTTTAGTCCATGTTTCCAGGTGGTTTGCATAACCCTTTAAGATTCCTACTAAATTAGCATATATAATGTTTATCTATGATTGTTTTACATCCAGACCTTGTAAACAATCAATATGATCAAAGCGTATGGTTTAAATGACCTTCCTCTCTCTTGGCACCAAACTTGAAATATTTAGAAATGAAAAGATGAAATTGCAGAGATGTATCAGCTTGATAATATCAAAGAAAGGAATGGAAAATGGTTAAAAAAGCTAAGCTAAGTACAAAACTCATCGGCGGATTTCTTATGGTGGCTGTTTTGGTTCTTGTTGCAGGCGGTTTTGGAATTTATGCACAGGGAAAACTAGGCAGTGAAATGGGCAATGTCCTTAACAACAAGATACCGTTCAAGGATGTGTCCATGGAAGCCATCATTTCTGTTATCAGCGGAAGAGATGCATGCGGAGAATATATGCTGAATACAGAAGGCCTTGACGACATTGCAGGTGAAATTGAAGAAACCATTGAAGATTTTGATATGTGGATTTCAATGGTCAGATTGGGAACAGAAAGCCCTGAATTCAAGTCCAGTGATGCAGGCAAAATGTATGTTGCGGACGGGCTTGATATCTTCACACCCAAAGGCACACCAGAAATGATCGAAACTGCAGCAGAAGCGGATAAATTTCATGAAGTTTTTACGGAAAAAGCACGGAATTTAATTGAGGCGAGAAATGCTGAACTGGACAGCTATGCCAAACTTGATGCCGCTATGGTGATATTTGATACTTCATATTCAAAAATCGATTCAGGTTTGGAAGCGTATGAGGTGTCGCATCCTGACTGGGAAGACAAAGATGCAGCCATGGAAGCCCGGATCATCATAGGCAAACAAAAAGGTCTTGGTGAGGAGTATGCAGGGTTATCTGGAAAAGATGACGCTGTAATGAAAGAACTTTTTGATGAATTTATGGCGTTTAAGGAAGGTTATTTAGAAGAAGCAAAAGAATTCCCTGGAGAATTAAATGAATCATACCAGCAGTTTTTTGCAGCAGCCCGACAGATGTTTGAAAATAAAAATGAAGCTTTGGAGAATATGTCGTTGACACATCAAAATATGGAGTCTGTTGATGCAGCTTCAGTTAAAGTGGAAGAGGTATTAGAAAAACTGGAGGGGATTGCTGATGCACAGGTGGTTGCATCTGTTGACCAAGCCACAAAAGTTCAATCGTTGGGCAGAATCATTTTAATTACCGTATCCATTGCCTGTCTGGTTATTGCTGTTGGACTTGGTACTTTTTTATCTTTGAGCATTACCAAACCTTTGAACCGTGTTATTGAAGGGCTTTCACAGGGCGCAACACAGGTGGCATCTGCTTCGGGCGAAGTGTCCGGTGCCAGCCAGTCACTTGCCGAAGGGTCTTCCCAGCAGGCAGCATCAATTGAGGAGACCTCTTCTTCAATGGAAGAGCTGTCCTCCATGACCCGTAATAATGCAGAAAACGCCTCCAATGCAGATACACTGATGCAGGACGCAAATCAAATCGTGGCAACTGCCAATCAGTCAATGGACCGGTTGACTGTTTCTATGGAAGATATCACAAAAGCAAGCGAAGAGACCTCTAAAATTATTAAAACCATAGATGAAATTGCCTTTCAGACCAATTTGCTGGCACTCAATGCAGCAGTTGAAGCAGCGAGGGCCGGAGAAGCCGGAGCAGGATTTGCTGTTGTGGCAGATGAAGTCAGAAACCTTGCAATGAGGGCTGCAGAGGCTGCAAAGGACACAGCCCATCTTATCGAAGGAACAATAAAGAAAGTAACAGATGGATCAGAACTTGTATCAACAACCAATGAAGCATTTGATAAAGTGGCTGAAAGTGCCGAAAAAGTGGGGGCAATTGTTGCTGAGATTTCGAGCGCGTCCAGCGAACAGTCTGATGGTATCAATCAGATCAACAACGCAATATCGGAAATGGACAAAGTGGTTCAACAAAACGCGGCGAATGCTGAAGAATCCGCCTCTGCCTCTGAGGAGATGAATGCCCAGTCTGAACAGCTCAGAGAATTTGTTGGTGAGCTGGTGTCGCTTTTGACAGGTAAAAACGAGCATCATGCAACACAAAAAATACAAACATCCCAAATTAAAGTAATAGATACATCCAGCCCAAACTCAAAGGCAATGGCAATCCTTGAAAAAAACCAGGTGTCTCCAGAGCAGGTGATTCCCTTTGATGAGGATGAAGAAGAATTTAAAGATTTTTAAATAAATTCAATGAACCCCGATAAATGGTTACAGGCATTTGTAGGATTAAGGCAAGACAAAGTTGATCTGAAAGATTGAATATGAAGAGCCGGTTTCAGCCAGAAATTCTAGTGGAATATTTGATTTAGCTGTTCGATGAAAGTTTATTTTATCTGCCAATCATAAGTGCGTCCAATTGGAACCAAGGATTTAAAAAAGGAGGAAAGAGACGATGAAAAAAGCAGAATTTAACCTGATATTGCTCATTTGCGTTACTGTTTTTCAAATAACAGGGCACACAAAAGGGTTTGCTTATGAATCACCTGCATCGCTCGAGCAAAGGATTTTAAAAATAGAACAAGCCATGGGGCTTACGCAAAACACTGAATCAAAACTGACTCTTGAACAAAGACTGGATGCAATAGAAAAAAAAATTGAGGAAGATGCTAATACTGAAACAGGAGAACCTGCAGGCATAATCGGCAGTATTTCTGATCGTATTACCCTTTCCGGAACTATTGAACTTGATTACTCCTATGCAGATGACAGTAATGTGTCAAATAATACAGTGAACGATTCTACTTCAGAATTGGATATAGGTACAGTTGAACTAGGTTTGGAAGCGTCATTACACGAAAATGTCACCGCCGTTGCCCTTCTGAAAGGAGAAAATCTTGACACAACAGACAGGGTTTTCTGGGATGAAGTATATCTTACCCTTTCAGACAAAGATTTTCCTGTATATTTTGTCGGCGGCAAAAGATGCCAGCCCTTTGGAACCTTTGAAAGTTTGTTTATCAATGACCCTGTTACCCAGGACCTTTATGAAATAAACAAAACCGGTGCCACTTTAGGCGTAAAAAGTGATGAATGGTTAGGCCTTGATCTGTCTTTCACTCTCTACAAAGGAGAAACCTTGATCACCCGGATAAATAACACAGGATACGGCTGGGTGAGAAGCAACAATGGCGGATACACACCCACCAATGATGTCAGCTCCTATATTGTCAGCCTCTCTTTCTCCCCGATCGAGGCACTGACGGTTTCAACTTTTTTCAATTCTGAGCCTGGTGATACAGACCGGAACAATACTGTTGGGGGATCAGTTCATTTAGAGGTTGCCGGTTTTATTGCAGATGCAGAATACATCGGTGCACTTGATCGGGAAAAACATGTTACAGATAATCGAGAATACAAAGAAAGTGCATGGACTGCTTCCGTGGGGTATCAGGTTATCGACGATATGGTTCTGGCCATTCGTTACGAAGATTTTGATGCAGACAGAACCGCATCAGGGAACCTGGATTATCGATATGGGTTTGGTGTTATCTACACCCTGTTTACAGATGATACGTTTGCATGCAACCTTATGGGAGAATACAGAAAATCTGAATATGAACATTTACAAGGCAGCAGTACTGATGAGGATTTAAATGAGTTGTTCGGGCGTGTTGCCTTGGAATTCTAACAGTTTGAAATTAATAGACCAACTTTGTGTTTACATAAACGGGGTCACATAAACGGGGTCAGACCAGAATGGCACTAGTTTATGGCCTTTACCACATATCTGTTGCGATGTGCTATCTCCT
>CAYFKW010000031.1:0-309 GCA_964343845.1 uncultured Desulfobacula sp.
AACAATGGCATGGTCACATCAAGTCCCACCAGGACTTTTTTAATTTCCCAGTCGGGGTTTCCGACCTGCAGGCCCGAGTTGTCCCACGCTTCAGCAATGTCAAAAGGTGCTATCGTATTGATCAATTCTAAAATATCTTTTGTTTTCAACATGATGAACCCGGCCTAAAATAAAAAAAGCGTGGTAAATTACCACGCTTTTTATGTTTATATCCTGATTGAGATTCTTTAGGCACATTCATATGCGGGCTAAGCATCCTTTCTTTAATTTTCTTCCTGTCATATGATGGTCCTGTCATTTTTCTTTCTG
>CAYFKW010000031.1:319-4192 GCA_964343845.1 uncultured Desulfobacula sp.
CTCGAGAGCCTCGGTCTGGCGGTCCAGGTCGTCCTGCAGCTGCTGCAGCGACTCGTTGATGTCGTCTATCCGACCCTGGATCTCGTCCCGCTGGTTGCGCAGCCCAAACACCCGGCTGTCCAGCTTGTGGAGACGGGCGAGGCCGACGAGCTGATCCTTCAAGGCGCCTCCTGCATCCCGCCTCATGAGGTGGGCCCACCTGGATTCGAACCAGGGACCGACCGGTTATGAGCCGGTGGCTCTGCCAAACTGAGCTATGGGCCCTTTCATTCTCGCAAACTTGCAATATATATATAAAACCAATTTTTGTGTCAAGATTTAATTCTCAATAAACGTCTTGAGTTTCTTACTTCTTGTCGGGTGCCGCAGCTTTCTTAATGCTTTTGCTTCTATCTGCCGGATACGCTCTCTTGTTACAGTAAAATCTTTGCCCACTTCCTCTAATGTATGATCTGATTTTTCCCCGATTCCAAACCGCATCCGAAGCACTTTTTCCTCCCGGGGCGTCAGGGTTGCCAGAATTTTCCTGGTTTGTTCAGCCAGGCTGAAATCAATGGCTGCATCAGATGGGATAGAGAACTTCTTATCTTCTATGAAATCACCAAGATGACTGTCTTCTTCTTCACCAATCGGCGTTTCAAGAGAAATCGGTTCTTTGGCAATTTTCAATACCCGGCGGACTTTTTCTATGGGTATTTCCATTTTATCTGCTATCTCCTCCGGAGACGGCTCTTTTCCCATTTCCTGAACAAGGTATCTCGAAGTCCGGATCAGCTTGTTGATCGTTTCAATCATGTGGACCGGTATTCTGATGGTCCTGGCCTGGTCTGCGATCGCACGGGTAATAGCCTGTCTGATCCACCAGGTCGCATATGTTGAAAATTTGTATCCCCTCCGGTATTCAAATTTATCAACCGCTTTCATCAAACCAATGTTCCCTTCCTGTATTAAATCAAGAAACTGCAGGCCCCTGTTGGTATATTTTTTTGCAATACTGACCACCAGCCTTAAATTGGCCCTTACCAGCTCTCTTTTTGCAAAATCTGCATTTTTCCGGCCTTTATCAACATACGTTATGATTTGACGCAGGAAATCTGAATCCCCTTTAATTTCATTCTTTCTTAAGGACACCTGGGATAAAATTGACAGAATGTCCTGATAGAGGATATCAGCCCTGCCCTTTGAAATATCTGACCTTGATGTGGCCCATTTGACAAACGTTTTTTTACCGGACAACTGGTCAAGCATTGTTTTTGGTTTAACATCAAAGGTTCTGGCACATTGTTCTAAAAGATCGTCTACCTTATCAAACCAGACAATGGTGTGGCGGATACTTTTTTCGATATTATCAATCACATTGGATTCAAACCGCCATCTTTTCAGTTCTTCAAAAATGGTTTCTGTATTTTCAAAAATACGTTTGGAAAGCGTTTGATATTTTTTTGATCTTTTTTTCTCATCAAACAGCTGGTCTCTCTTTTCCTGATTTTCATCATGAAGCTCTTTTATGATCTTTAAAGAATTTAGGAATTTTTCCTGTTTGGAAACTTCATCAATAACACCATCACCTTCATCAACATCTCTTAAAACATGCTTGGGGCGCATTGATTTCCGTTCCATTTTTTCCCCATACATAAAAATGGTGGATAAAGACAGGGGGCAGTCCAGCATGGCTCTTAAAATGTCCCGTTCGCCTTTTTCAATCTTCTTGGCGATTTCAATCTCACCCTCACGGCTGAGCAGGGTCACCATACCCATTTCTTTAAGATACATCTTTACCGGATCTGTGACTGCACCAAACTCTATGTCAGATTTATTCTTTTTCGGGGTAAAAAGGTCTTTAGCCGCTTGTTTTTTATCGGCATTCCCTTTATCTTTATCATCTGCTTTGCCTTTTGCAGACGTTGCAGCTTTTTTCTTGCCAGACTGTTTTTTCCTGGCCTTTTTATTTTTTTCTTTTTCTTTGTCTATCAGCTTAATACCTGATTCTTTCAGCTCTGTAACAATATCTTCTATTTGATCCAATGACTTTAAATCATCGGAAATTGCATCGTTAATTTCGGCAAAAGAGAGAGAACCTGATTTTTTCCCTTTTTTTATCAGTTTTTTTAATTCTTTTTTACTAATCACCACATTCTCTCCAGACGTATGTGTCTTACCTGCCATAAAATGCCTCCCAAAGGGTTAAAGTTATCACTGGTTATGCAATTGCTGAATCTCTGCCTGCTTTTGCTTTAAAAGCTCCATGACTTCAGAATTACTGCCCTTTTCCGCACTTATAATTTTATGTGTTAAAGTGTTTTCCTGTTTTTTTCTTACCCTGATAATTCTGTTAACTATTGACATTGCAGTTTGATAGATATCATCATCTGATTCAAAATCATTCATGGCCAAAGAGGCAATAAGTTCTTGATCCTCATTATTTTTCATACTCGCCATAACATGGGTAATGAAAGGATTTTTTTTAGGATCCAATTCTATGATTTTCCCGGCCAGCTGTTTTAATTTTTCAGAATAAAAATAATCTATCGCTTTTGTCGTTTTAATGTCATCTATAATATCAGGAAAATTCAACATGATTGAGATCATCTGCTCTTCTCTTCGATCCGATTCCCTCATGCTGTCTTCCATCTCTTTTTTCATCCGTGTTGATTGTCTGCTGGAATGATCAGCATACTGGTCCCTGACTTTTTCTAAAACAGCTTTCTCGTCAATGTTTAAGGTTTCTGCAAGTTCCCTGATGTATAGGGATCTCAGTGCACTGTCCTGTATTAAAACCAGGTGCTGCTTCATGTCATTTAAAATTCTTATCCGGCCCTCAACAGACAACCCATGGGTTTCAATCGCCACCTGCAGTAAGAACTGCATGACCGTTTTAGCGTCATTTGAAAGATCACTGAAGGCAGCCTGGCCGTGTTTTTGTACATATGAGTCCGGGTCATTGTCTCCGGGAAGGACAAGAATCCTGGTATCAACACCCTCTTTTAAAAATATTTTAATGCTCCGCTGAGCAGCGGCTATCCCGGCTGCATCAGAATCAAAGACCAGAATCATCTTTGTGGCATATCCTTTAAGGATCCGCACATGATCTGGCGTTAATGCCGTACCAAGTGTTGCCACGGTATTTTTAATCCCGTGCTGGTACAGTGATATAAAATCAAAATAGCCTTCAACAATATAAACAAATCCTTTTTGACGGCAATACTGTTTTGCCTCATGGAGTCCGTAAAGGATTCTGCTTTTATTATAAACAGGTGTCTCCGGCGAATTCATATACTTGGGCATGGCATCATCCATAACCCTGCCGCCAAACCCTGCCACCTGCATATTTACATCAAAAATCGGGAACATGATTCGATTCCTGAACCGGTCATAATATCCCTGTTTTTGATTTTTTTCCAGAATCAAACCGCTTTTAACCGCAATGTGCCTGGCAACCTTCTGCTGTTTTAAAACCTTAACAATCGTATCCCATTTATTCGGAGAAAAACCCAGTTTAAACTGGTTAATACTATCGTCAGAAATCCCTCTTTTTTTTAGATAATTTCTTGCAGTTTCTCCGTTTTTACCTATGATGAGTTCATCAGAATAAATGCTCATGACAGATTTATTCAACCTGAACAACCCTTCCTTGAGGTGAAGCTGTTTTCTCTTTTGAGGGTCAATTGCCTGAGTTTCAATTGTTATATTATATTTTCGCGCCAGCATCTTTGCAGCTTCCGGGAATGCTATGCCATGATATTTCATTATAAAAGACAGCACATTCCCTCCGGCACTGCACCCGAAACAATGAAAAATCTGTTTGCCTGCATTGACGGAAAAAGAGGGGGTCTTTTCTGAATGAAACGGACATAGTCCAAAAAAATTCCTGCC
>CAYFKW010000031.1:4221-9530 GCA_964343845.1 uncultured Desulfobacula sp.
TCTGAAGTATTTAAAATTTCTGAAACTTTTTCTTCAGGTATATACATCTTCGGCGGTGCTGGCTCCAACATTAAACGGTTATACAAGTAAAATAAGCTAAGTATTTAAAATCACATGTCAATAATTATATTAACAATTATTTTGAAATCTCAATCGCCTCTTTTAAATCAAGCGTTCCTTCATAAAGTGCTCTACCCGTAATGACACCTGTGACGCCTCTTTCTTCAATTTTCAACAAATTTTTAATATCTTCAATTGTATTGACACCACCAGATGCGACAATCGGAATGGAAACAGCATCTGCCAGAGCCGCTGTCTCCTCAATGTTCGGGCCAGTCTGCATGCCGTCCCGATGGATGTCTGTAAAATTAATCGCCGCCACCCCGCAGGACTCAAACTCCTTAGCAAGATCAACGGCCTTTGTTTCTGACGTCTGGCTCCATCCTTCAACCGCAACCATGCCGTCTCTGGCATCAATCCCTACAACGATCTGTCCTGGAAACGTTTTGCAGGCATCTTTCACCAGCCCGGGATTGTAAAGTGCTTCACTGCCTATAATCACTTTTGACACACCAGCATTTATATACATTTCAATGGTTTTCAAATCCCTTATACCACCACCTACTTGTATAGGGACATTAATACCGGCTAAAATATTCCGTATGGTATCATAATTTACAACTTCTTTGGCAAAGGCACCATCCAGATCAATGATATGAATAAGCTGTGCTCCCTGTTCTTCCCACTTTTGAGCCATCCTGACCGGTGAATCTGAATAATGCGTTGTATCTTCCATCCGACCCTGTAGCAATCGGACACACTTGCCTTGTTTAATATCTACTGCAGGTATGATTATCATTGATGTTCACTATATGTTTAATAAATTTATGACCATTGAGCATGTGTAAATACTGACTATAATGTTCCCTTGCTGGACAAGGCACCAGAAATCCGGTTGTTCATCCTGGTTGCCATGTGCAAAGATCTTCCAAACGCCTTGAAAATGCTTTCAAGAACATGATGTTCATTTACACCGTAAAAAGAATTAATATGAAGGTTAAAGGCCCCTTGAACACAAAATGCCTGAAAAAACTCTTTGGCAAGATAAATATCAAATTTCCCTTTTGTCTTACAGTCTTCTGGTATATGATAGACAAGATAAGGGCGGTTGGACAAATCAATTGTTACCCGCGATAACGCCTCATCCATAGGAATACAACTATCACCGAATCTGGCAATTTGTTTTTTATTTTCTATTATTTTTGAAAGTGCCTGACCTAAAACAAGACCAATATCTTCAATCGTATGGTGGTAATCAACGTCCAGGTCACCCTTTGCCTTTATCTCAATATCAAAAAACCCGTGAACAGCAAATGCTGTCAGCATGTGATCAAAAAAAGGAATGCCTGTAGAAATATTTGTTTTGCCTTTCCCATCAATGTCAAACCGGATAAATATTTCAGTTTCTTTTGTTTTTCGGGAGACGCTCGCTTTTCGATCCATAAGAAAATCCTTGAATTGAAATCTAACCACTATAAGCCAATACAAACAAAAATAAAATTCAATCCTCTAACATACCCAAATCAAGAATTTTTGTCAAACATTTTATTTGTTAAAAAAATATTCTTGCATTGCTATTTTTTTATAATTATAATGGGTTATACAAACAAGCAATTTTTGGCACCACAGTTTATGTAAACGGTTTAAAATGAATATTACTGGCATCACTTATAACCCTTATCAGCCCGGGATTACCTATAACCCGTTATCAAATCAAAACAGCAGTGATGCAAATGGGCATACCCCTTCCGGCTCTGCACTGAATCCTGTTGTCCAGTCACAGGATGCTGTTTTTGTTCAGCCATCTTCTGAATCAGCTAATCCGTCGTCTGAAAATAATCAAAACACGGCTAACAGCAACCAGCAGACAGATCAATCATCTTCAGGATCTCAACCGTTCAGTGAATCACAACTCACTGATGCCGAACTCAGACTTATAGAGGAGCTTAAAAAGATTGATACGGAAGTAAGGCGCCATGAGATGGCACATATTGCAGCCGGAGGAAGGTATATCACCTCAGGGGCCAACCTGACCTACAAAAGGGGTCCTGATGGAAGAAACTATGCCGTGAGCGGTGAAGTGGGTATAGACACATCCCCGGTTCCCGGCGATCCTCAGGCAACCATTCAGAAGATGCGGCAGATCAGAAGCGCTGCACTTGCACCGGCCAATCCGTCTGCCCAAGACCTTAAAGTTGCATCAAGAGCGGCATCAGAAGCATCTCAAGCCCTTTCCGAACTCATGGTCCTGCAGGCCAAGGAACAGGCAGAGACAAACGAAACCAAAGTATTCGGCAATGTAAAGGATGCTGCAGATTCATATGAAAAGGTCAATACCCTGCCAGAGGAAGAGACGTCATCGTTTCAGATCGCTGTCTGAAATTCACCAGAACTTACTTTATTAACTGTATAATCTGTTTGAATTTATCTCCTTTTGCCGCTCTCATTAACTCAAACAACACCATTTCAACACATGTTGCTGTACCGCCCAGTTGAACAAGTCTTTGAATACCGATATCTTTATTTTCCTTTACCCTGGAGGAAACACAATCTGTAACAACCTGGACATCACACCCCTGATGGATCAGGTCATAACCGGTCTGAAAAACACAAATATGGGTTTCAATACCTGTTAAAAGGACTTGTGTTTTTCCCAACTTTTTAAATTTCTCCACAATTTTGGGTTCGCCGCATCCTGAAAATGTAACTTTTTCAATTGCCCTGTCGCCTTTCATATGTTTTGAAATCGATTCTGTTGTGGGACCCAGATTTTTCGGGATCTGCTCCATCCAAATGATTGGAACACCCAGTATTTTCATCCCCTGAATCAGTATTTCAATAGAACGAAACAGCTTTTCTTTCTCATACATTAATTGCGCAAGCTTCCCCTGGACGTCAATCAAGAGCATTACGGTTTTATCAACCTCAAACATAAAACATTCTCCTTTTTGAATCAGATCATTGAAACATTATTTGTCAGCACTGCCGTTTTTTGTTAATTTTGATACAATTAATAATGAATTTATTTTGGGAAATCAATTAAACATTTAGGTATAATCTTCCGAAACAAAGATATATAAGGGCTTCCATTAAATTTTTCGGCTGTGTCAATTTTTTAGCACGATTATTGCAGCATGTCTTGTTAAAGATACTTTTTTAAGGAGTGTTTCATATGGTCGCATCAATTGGCAGTAATATTTCAGCATTACAGGCTTTTTCCAGACAAATGGCAGTCAGTGCCAACAATGTTGCAAACGCACTTTCAGACGACTTTAAAAAAAGTCGCGCCCTGAATACAGAGGGTGAAAATGGTATGGTTGAATCAACCATTACCAAAATTGACACACCAGGCCCTCTGGTTGAAGATCCTTTAAGTGAAACCGGGGAGCTGAAAGAATTGTCCAACACAGACATTGCTGAAGAGCTGGTCAACCAGATAGCCATTTCCCATGGATATAAAGCCAATACAAAAGTGATTAAAACATATGAGGAAACCATTGGCTCTCTTATCGACATGATCGGATAATCCTATGCCTAAAAAAGTTTTCTGCCTTTTCTCCTTTGCCTGCCTGCTTGTTGCGTCCTGTGCCACACTGCAGCCGGGGTATGAAAAACCTGTTGTCAGTATTACCTCTTTTGAAACTATACCGACCCAGAATTTAATCCCCCAGTTCAAAATCGGGCTGCATATTATCAACCCGAACCGGACGCCGCTTCTTTTAAAAGGTATTTCATACACCATTGCTTTGGAAGGGCATAAAATCATGACAGGTGTGTCCAATAAATTACCTGAGATCGAAGCCTACGGAGAAGGTGATATCGTTTTGAATGCCTCGATTGACCTTTTCAGCAGTATTGGATTTGTAACCGGCCTTATTCGGGATCAAAAAAGAGAGACCATCTCATACAGCCTCAATGCAAAACTTGATGCCGGAACACTGCACCCGCTCATTCGCGTGAAAAAAGAAGGAAAACTCTCCCTTAAAGAACCTTAATACGATCAACAATGACACGATTTAGAACATATTCATCATTTCTGATACTGCTTTTTTTGCTGATATCATGCGCCGCAAAAAACAACACAGCATCTACCCGGCATATTCCACCGCCACTGCCTGAAACGGTACAACAGAATACAGTATCATTTTTATCTCAGCCTGATCTGGCTGATAAAAGAAAAATAATTGTTCAGCATGCATTAAAAAGCCTGGGGTTCCCCTATAAATGGGGCGGGCGATCTCCACAGACCGGTTTTGACTGCAGCGGACTGATTGTATACACCCATGAAAAAGCCAATATTTCCATCCCGAGAACCGCTGAAGCACAATACCTGAAAGGTAAAATATTACCCCAAAAAAAGTTACAGGCTGCAGACCTTGTTTTTTTTGAAAATCCTGAAACTGGAAAAGCGTTTCATGTTGGAATTTACATTGGGGACGGCCTGTTTGTTCACGCACCTGGCAGACACAGGCAGGTCACCTACAGTAATTTAAGCAATCCATATTTTAAAAAGCATTATATCGGGTCAAGATCCTATTTATAAACCATCCGCAGCAGGACAACCAGGTTGATCGTAAAAACAGCCGTCTTATTTTAAGTACGGCAGCGCCTGTTATTTTACCCATTTTCTTCCAATGATCATGTATAAGGTAACAGATCCCAGTATTAAATATCCAAACATCTGAACATTCTTTGTCTTAAAGATATAAGACAAGGTGATAATAATGGATGCACTGATCAGGAAAAATACCGGTTTCGGAATCTGCTTTAAAATAACCCGGCCAAAATGGGCAAACCTGATATGACTGATCATCAGGCCGACAGATATCCCGGTCACCCCCCATAACACCATCGGGGCAGCCACTAAAGAAGCGCCCAGGACAATTAACGCACCCGCTGGACTCGGCAGTCCGTTAAATATGCCTTCAGGCAGATCTGTCCTGTTTTTATCTGTTGTTACAAACCTGACAAGCCGGAATCCAACACCAATTATAAATGCACAACTGACAAACCAGGACAGGGAACCGCCCCTCTGAATCACGACATATGCAGGCGCAAGCCCGAAACTGACGAAATCGGCAATATCATCCAGATACGGTCCGTATTTAGTGCCGCCATGTTTTAAGGCCATACGGCCGTCAAACAAATCAAACAATTGACCAACAATAATAATGCAGATTGCCCAGGCAAAATAATTATTATGGGTTAAAATAAGGCTGGTGACACCACAGCAGAAATTCAGGCCTGAA
>CAYFKW010000031.1:9540-45460 GCA_964343845.1 uncultured Desulfobacula sp.
TATCAGCATACAGTCGGTTGGGAATAAATTTAAACGCAATAGAAGCAAAGGACAGGATGATGCACGCCATCAGAACACTGTCAACAATATTGATAATATCCGGGTTTTTATCCATCAGCCCGCATAAAATTACAAGACCGAAACAGATAATGGCTTTAATTTTCCCAAAGTTATTGGCAGCACCAGAAAATTTTATCCAGGTTAGAATCCGGCGGGCAAAAAACTGGCCGATTAACTCTATGACAAGAAAAATCCATACCAGTTTCACAGACAAAATTCCTGAATAGGCAAATCCAATCATGGGCGGCAGATAGGTTAATTTGTCACACATGGGATCCAGCCACTCCCCCCATTTAGACCCAAGATCACACCCTCTTGCCACGACGCCGTCTACACCATCCAGAATGGCTGCAAATGTAAATATAAATATCGCTATAGATTGAAATGCAGTAAAAAAATAAAGAACAAACCCCAATACTGCCATTGCCGCACGCCAATAGCAAATTGAGTTTGGATGCATTAACCATTGCTGGGACAGAATAAAATCCTGCATCCATTTTTTTTTAATTGCCTGGGAAAACCAGAAGAAAAAACCAGTTCCGCATGCTGCAGAAAAAACAATAACTAAAAATCTTTCCATTTTATGATCTAATCTTAACCTGTTCTTATGTCAGAATTCATGACATCAATGCTGTCAAATTAATAATTCAAGTCTACTTACCATTTTACGCATGAATAGTCCATGTTCTGGCTGCAAAACATCCTGGTGATATAAAATTGTATGAAGGATGCATCAAAAAGCGCTTTTCAGTTAGCGGCGTATAATTTTACAACAAAAGAAAATCAGGCAGGTATATTGACACCTTTTTATATTTTTGAAAATATGGTTCCAATTTTAACAAGGAGGAAAAAACAGTGATCTATCTTGTCGCAGGTATATTGATCTGTATTGTTGCCATGGCATATGTGTTATCGTCATCCGCAAGTATCATCTGGTGTGTTCTTGGGTTTGGTATCGGTATATATTTAATTGTAACAGGCAAGAAAAAATTAGGGTTTATTAAAAAAAAATAGTCTGTTCTCCCAAAGCTGTATACTGTTTTGTATACAGCATCTTTAAAATGCCCAGGGAATAAACTTTAGATCTAACAAATTCTGCAATGATAAAAATAACGGCCTTGGGAAATCATTCCAGTCAAACCACTCCCATTTTTCACATTTTTCAGGCTCTTTGACCTCAGGAGCACCAGAGTAATATTCAGCTGTCACAAACAAGGTAACATAATGCTTTTCCTCTTTTTTAAATATGTCATTTGTAAAAGCTGCCTGCTGTATATTCTGGATACAGAGCCCTGTTTCTTCAAACACCTCCCTTTTTGCACAGTCTTCTATGGATTCATACCATTCAAGATGACCGCCAGGAAACGCCCAGGTGCCGGATCCATGTGCATTCAGACGTTTTCCCACCAACACCTTTTTATCTTTTATAACGATAACTGCAACACCGATGGACGGCCGTTTCATACCTTCCTCCTTAAATACATGGTTTACAGGAAATTATTTATGGTACTCAAGATAGCAAGTTCATAAACTATATCTGTTTCCCACAATGTTTTATAGAGAGTAAAATCTGATCAAAAAGCCAAATCCTTGATAAATCATTTGATGTCAAAAAATGAACTAATTTATCAAAATATAGTAATTTTTTACTTATTTTGTCACAATTTTTTCATAGGTAAAAAACCCTACTATCAATTAACATATTGTAAAAGCACATAATTATAAATCATTAAACATATGGAACATATATTGCATGCATTGAATCTAAAATGTTCATATATTAACACCTTATTCTAAAAGAGGAAATCAATGAAAAAAATTACATTTCTATTCTTTATGGTTGCTTTCATGGTTGGGTTTGCGAATGGCCCTGCGCATAGTACTTTGTTAGAGAGCGATTGGCAAACAGCCGGAGATGGTCTTGTTATCTGGGATACGGACACCAATTTAGAATGGCTAAACCTCACTCAATCAAACGGAATGTCCTACAGCGAAGTATATAGTGCATGTAGTTCCGGGGGAAGTTTTGAAGGGATGCGCTACGCAACCAACAGTGAGGTGATTAATCTATGGACGAACTATTTTTCTATTGATTTGTCGAGTGCAAACCTTTTCTTAGAGTATCCAGGTTATATAGATCCCGGCGTTCGAATGGCTTCAGAAGCACTTGGCACGGGGATAAGTGGTGGCACAGATACTTATAGTGGTCCGAATGCTAATTACCGTCTTCTCGGAATTACTGCAGACCTACGAAACGACAATGGAGAGCATTTTATTCTTGGTGCACGCACACGATGGTCAGATACTGATTATTATAGCGCCAGGGATCCGTGGCCTATTTTTAGCGGTTTGTCTATACCTGCAGAAGCAAGCGCAGATGGTTCTTATCTTGTAAGGGAAAGAGCAACAGCACCAGTTCCTGAACCGTCTACAATGTTTCTTTTTGGTGCAGGCCTTTTAGGACTTGCTGGAACCTGTAGAAAAAAAAGTAGTCGAAAAAAATAACATTTAGGCAGAGTTAACTTTTAATCTGCTCTATTTTTTTTCAATTTATCAACATATTATATCATCTGCACTCAAAGATACTGTATCCTATCAATTACATTTAACGACATAAATTATTGATTCGAAATAATTGTACAATTTTTAAGGATTATAAGCAGGTGACTTGAATAAGATTGTTTAAACCATATGCTATATTTACAATTTCACCTTTCTGAACGAGCACAAATAACTGAACATCAACACTATCATAACCTCATAAGGGAACGTCCATTTACGCGATATATGGATATCATTTAATACAATACCATTTTGAATTTCCAGAATTATCAGGATTTTTGCATGTTTAGGCCCCATATCTGTTACATTTTTTTCATTAATCTATTACATTTTTTTCATAGAAACAAATGATTATGAAAAGGGTTGAACCTTTGAATTGGGTTGATACCTTTTATTCATTCTTGTTTAATTATAAATACAAGAATACTGTTTTAAATTTTTAGAAAAGCTAATTTTACCATAAATTCAATATGTTATTGTCATCATTAAGCATAATAAAGAAGGACGAGGAAATACCCTATACATCTTTATAAAACCTTTTAAAGCTAATTGGCATGAAACTTGATTAAAAGGTCATTAACGTAAAAAAATGTAACTCATTGTTAGTTTTGGTTACGTTAGATGTTTTTGCTTCAAACATGGGAGGATTTATCAATGCATATTTCAGGTATCTCCTGCTTTTATCACAAGGCTGCCTTTCTATTACACAATGATGATATTCTATTAGCTGCTCAAGAAGAACGTTTTCCATGTAAAAATATGATGTTCGCTTTCTCCCAGAAGCAATAGGTGAAAAATAGTTAAGGAGGGTTTATTTTGAAAGCAAACAAAAAAATTTCAAACGCTTTGTATAATCAATCATATAATATGGTTGGCATAGTGGTAAAAAGCAATAAAAATTTTAGCTTAATTCAAAGTATCGATGGCGACTATTGTTGGATTGACAGATATACAACCAGACAAATAATTAATCCATATAAAAGAATTTGTAAGTTTTTAGTAAACAAGAATGAGTTAGACTACTGTACAGCTAAAAGCCTTAATTAATAACGCTATAAAAAAATTAAACCAAATGCTTTCTTTTCACCTTTTTAAGATATTTTATGTAATCACGACTTTTTAACCAAAAAATAAATTATAAATAAACTATTGTAGTAACTCAATCTATACAAAGCGAATAAATTCTAAAGGCATACTCGCACTTTATACCCCTTAGCCTGTCCTGTATTTACACGACAAAAGAAAAAAGGCCTTGCTAATAATCGTAAAGAATAGCAAAACCTTTATTCATATCTGGTACCGAAGAGAGGACTTGAACCTCCACGCCTCGCGGCACTAGATCCTAAGTCTAGCGTGTCTACCAGTTCCACCACTTCGGCTTACCTTTTTGATATGTCATGGTGCCGAAGGGGAGATTCGAACTCCCACAAGCGTTCGCTCACTTGTCCCTGAAACAAGCGCGTCTACCAATTCCGCCACTTCGGCTCTGAGCCCTCTTTAACCCATCTGCATCATACAATTAAAGATTGCTTAAAAATGACAGTTAGGCTATATATATTTGTTTGTGGATTTTGTCAAGATTATAGTTCCAAATTGAAAAGGTAAAAATGGAATTAATTGAAAATATAGACCAAATAGACCGCCCGTTTAAAAATGCTGTCATTACTATTGGAAATTTCGATGGTGTCCACAAGGGACATCAGAGTCTTTTTAATCAGGTTATGGAAAAAGCCGGGAAAATTGATGGTACATCCATTGCCATGACCTTTGATCCTCATCCGTTAAAAGCCCTGGGGATTTCAGGACCGCCGTTAATTACTCGAAGAGATCAGAAAGTTGAACTGATTGAAAGCTGCGGCATAGATGTCCTGCTGTGTATTCCATTCAGCAAGGAATTTGCAGCCATCACTGCCCTTGATTTTATTGAAAAAATTCTTGTGAATAAAATCGGCATGAAAGCGATCGTTATAGGTGCAGATTATTCATTTGGGAAAGACAGGATGGGGAACATAGGCTTACTTAAAAAAGAAAGTGAAAGACTGGGATTTGAAACCATTGTTTCGCCCTGGACAAACGATTCTGAATCAAATACAGAACGTATCAGCAGCACCCGTATTCGTGAAATTGTGATGGAAGGCAATGTTGATCAGGCCATGAAATATCTCGGCCGTCATTACCAGATCAGGGGAAAGGTGATTAAGGGCCGCGAACGCGGGGGGAGCCAGCTGGGTTTTCCAACTGCCAATATCAAACTTCATGATGAACTGTGCCCGAAACTTGGGGTTTATGCAGTAACTGTTGAAACGACAAAAGGGAACTTTCTGGGTGTTGCCAATATCGGTTTTTCACCTACTTTTGGGGATGAAATGTTTACCATTGAGGTCCATATCCTTGATTTCAATCATGATATTTATGACACAAGAATCCGCGTCAATATGGTAGCAAGACTTAGAGATGAAAAAAAATTCTCCAGTATTGAAGAGCTTTCCCGTCAAATAGACCACGACATTGAAGTAGCAAAGGATATTTTAGCAAAAGATGGCCATTCTTAATATATTGACATATCCGGAAAAATCTCTGTTAGAAAAATCCGTCGAAGTGGATACCATTGACGACACGATAAAGACATTGATCAATGACATGGGAGAAACCATGTTGGATGCACCTGGTGTTGGGCTTGCAGCTCCCCAGGTTGGTGTCAATAAAAGAATTATTGTATATGATTCAAATGCTGACAACCCTGAATCAAATAACGAATCAAAAGAATTTTCTGCACTGATCAACCCGGAAATCATTGAAGCGTCCGGCAGCATTGTTTCAGAACAGGAAGGCTGCTTAAGCGTTGTAGATTACAATGCAGATGTAAAACGGCATGAAAGAGTGGTAGTCAAAGCATTGGATATTGACGGAAAGCCTGTTGAATTTGAAGCACAGGGAATTACATCGGTCATTATGCAGCATGAAATTGATCACTTGGACGGTATTTTATTTATCGATAGAATCAGCCTTTTAAAACGAACCATCTATAAAAAGAAATTGGCCAAAAAGCTGAAGAGTCAGTGAAAAAAAGAACCAACATTATTTACATGGGCACACCTGATTTCAGTGTTCCCGCCCTGCAGAATCTTGCTGCACAAAAAGAGTTTAATGTCAGCCTTGTTGTTACACAACCTGACCGGCCAAAAGGCCGGGGTAAAAAACTTGCACCCTCCCCTGTTAAAAAAGCAGCGCTTGAATTGGGAATTGAGGTGTTTCAGCCGGACAGCCTTGCATCTGAAGAAGCCAGAGAAGTCCTTATGTCCCACAACCCTGATTTTTTTGTAGTGGCGGCATTTGGACAGATTCTTTCACAGGAAATTTTGGATATCCCTGATATTTACCCGATAAACATCCATGCCTCGCTTCTGCCGAAATACAGAGGGGCTTCTCCTATCCAGGCATCTATACTGAACATGGATAAAGTAACGGGCATCACTACCATGGTTATGGACAAAGGCATGGATACAGGGGATATATTATTCACTGAGTCTACGCCAATTTCTGACCAGGATACAGCACAGGATCTTCATGACAGGTTAAGCCACATTGGTGCAGACCTTATTGTCAAAACCATACATGCCGTTTTAAAAAATACAATTCAACCCATACCGCAGGATCATGATCGGGCAACCTATGTGAAACTGCTTAAAAAAAAGGATGGATTGATTAACTGGAACCATTCCGGCAGACAGATCCTTGCTCATATAAATGCAATGACCCCCTGGCCCGGGGCCTTTACCTACCTGAACAAAAAACACCTTAAAATATTTAAAGTGTCTTTGGATGATGGTACCTGTACTCATGAGCCTGGTGTTATTTTTCAATGTGATAAAAACGGCATTCATGTGGCAACAGGTGACGGATGTCTTATTGTCCTTGAATTAATGGGTGCATCCGGCAAAAGATTAAACGCCTGGGATTTTCTTTGCGGCCATAAAATTGACCCTCCTGTTCCATTTGATTCTTAAATGACAAACGATCCGCGACACATAGCCTTAACTGTTCTTATTTCATGGGAAAAAGGATCCCGTACATTGGATGCTCACCTTGATGCCCATGCAGATACGATATCATCGATCCATAAAAAAAACAGGGGGCTGTGCTATGCCATTATATTTGGTACGCTTCGTCACAGGGAGTATCTTGACTGGGTGATCCGTGCATTTTCCAGTACCCCTTTAAAAAAAATCCACCTTAAAGCGTTATACCTGCTGAGGACAGCACTTTTCCAAATCCTTTACCTGGACAGGGTTCCTGTTTTTGCTGCGATTAATACTGCTGTTGAAATAGCCAAAAAAGAAACGGGTAAAAAAATATCAGGATTTGTGAATGCCGTATTGAGAAATTGTGCCAAAAACCATGCGGCTGTTTCTTTACCAGACAAAATCAGACACCCTTCAAACTATATTTCCGTTCATTATTCCCTGCCGCTGTGGCTGTCCAGAAAATGGATGAACACTTACGGGTTCGATGCTGCCTGCGCGCTGTGCCGGCAGATTAATGCGATCCCGCCGATAACGATTCGTACAAACACATTAAAAGCTGAACGGCAATTGTTATTTAATGAACTTTTTGAACATGCTGCCCGGATCGAAAAAACGAGATATGCCTGTGACGGAATCCGCCTTTTTTCTCCCGGCATTCGAATCCAGGAATTAGAGGCATTCAAGCTTGGACTATTTCAAGTTCAGGATGAAGCTGCGCAAATTGCAACCGAGCTGCTGTCTCCTGAACCTGGTGAAAAAGTTTTAGATGCATGTGCAGGCTTGGGTGGTAAAACAGGCCATATTGCACAATTAATGGCGAACAAAGGAATCATCATTGCTGCAGATTTGGAGGGGCACAAACTTGATGCGCTTGACTTAGAAGCAAAACGACTGGGAATTGATATTGTTCAGACAAAACCCATGAATCTGCTGAAAACCAGTATTAAAGATTTTGACGGTTATTTTGACCGTGTTCTTATAGATGCTCCCTGTTCAGGGCTTGGCGTGCTGCGCCGGAACCCTGATACAAAATGGAAACGAACAAAAAAAGATATTTTTCGACTTGCTGGAAAACAGAAAAAAATGCTCAATGCGGCAGCAAACCTTGTAAAACCCAGTGGAACGCTTGTTTATGCAGTCTGTTCATGTGAGAAAGAGGAAAACCAGGATGTGATTTTCTCTTTTTTAAACAAAAGAAAAGATTTTTCAATTGATAAAGATTTCCAATCTGATACTAATTCTGTATTAATGACAGAAGATGGTTTTTTTAAAACCTATCCTGGGCTGCATGATATGGATGGCTTTTTTGCTGCACGGTTAAAGAGGATACAGAAAAACAAATGAAATCTGTTATAAAATATGGGTTTATTTTCATGACGGCATTTGCTTTTGCTGCCGGGATTGCCTATTATTCCATCCGGCTGTTCACCCAGAGTGCAGATGAAATTATTTTACCTGAACTGACAGGGAAAAATATCATTTATGTTTTGGAAACCCTTACCAATATGGGGTTAAATGCAAAATTATACGGGACTGAATATGATAAAAGCATTCCAAGATATGCAGTTATCTCCCAGGATCCTCAACCTGGCGCTACCATAAAAAAAGGCCGGGATGTGATTATTTACATATCCAAAGGAAAAAAAGAAAACATTATTCCTGATTTAAGGCAGCTGCCGTTAAAACAGGCGCTTATCCTGCTTGAAAAAAATGAATTTCACAAAGGCCATGTATCATATACCTATTCTGATGATACAAAAAAAAACAGTGTCATCTCCCAATATCCTGAACCGTTTTCAAACGCCTTGAAAGGAACTTCCTGTAATTTACTTGTCAGCAGCGGCGACCATCCGCAAAGCATTATCATGCCTGATTTAAAAGGGTTAAAACTTGAGACCGCATCTGTTGCTGCACAAAAAAACAGGATGCATGTATCAAAAATCATATCCAATACAGATCCGATGAAAGCATACGGTATTATTTTGTCCCAGCACCCTGAAACCGGCAGCCGCGTACTTGAGAATGCATCCATCACACTGGTTGTCAACAGCTCTCAAAAGAACAAACAGCTTCACCCTGACAAATTAAACAGTTTGATCTTTTTAACCCACACATTGAGCCCAGGTTTTTTAAAACAGCATGTCAGGGTTGAAACAGACATGTTAGGCCCTGTATTAAATCTTTATAATGACTACATGAAGCCAGGTCAGGATATTCATATCCTGGTTCCTGCCGGAACAAAAAACACCGTAAATATTTATATTGATCAACTATTGGAACGAACCATTATCATTGACCCTTGGAAAGAGGATATCAGCACAGGAGACGTATTATGGGAATCATCGCCCCTTCAATTCTTTCAGCCGATTTCACCAGACTTGGTGAAGAACTAAATGCCATTGAAACCGCAGGTGCCAATTGGATACACATCGATGTAATGGACGGGCAGTTTGTCCCCAACATTACCTATGGACCTATTATTGTTGAGGCCTGCAAACGATCATCCAGCCTCGTTCTGGATGTACATTTGATGATTGAAAAACCAGATCTCCTTATTCCTGATTTTGCCAGAGCCGGAGCAGATTATATTTCTGTGCATGCAGAGGCCTGCACCCATTTACACAGAAGCCTTCAGTTAATCAAAAGCTTTGGTGTGAAGGCAGGTGTCGCGCTGAATCCTGCAACGCCTCTTTCATCAATTAAATGGGTCACAGATCACTTAGATTTTGTACTGATCATGAGTGTAAATCCAGGATTCGGCGGACAGAAATTTATCAGATCAAGTATTGAAAAAATCAAAAAGCTGTCTGCACTGCTGAAAGAAAAAAATGCCAATGCCATAATTCAAGTGGACGGCGGCATAAACAAGGAAACCATCCACGACGTTTCAAAAGCCGGCGCTACAAGTTTTGTTGCAGGTTCAGCCATCTTTAATACGCCGGATTATAAAAAGACAATTTCTGAACTGCGTGAAAACATGTAAGTGATCTGTGGTTAAGGACAAGGGATAATTAATGTGAACACATCAACCGTTATCCTGGTTCAGCCCCCTATTGAAGATTTTTATCTAACAAAGAAAAGAACCATTCCGTACGGGCTTGCCTCCATTGCTGCCTGCCTGATTAAAAATGGCTATAATGTGGAAATTGTTGATGCCCTTGCGACGAACAAATCAAAACCCATTGACTATCCAGCTGCGTTTTCCTATCTACACCCGTTTTACGGTAGAAAAGATGTCTCTTATTTTTCCCTGTTTCACACCTACAGGCATTTCGGGTACAGCTATGAACATATCGGCACAACTATCAGGAACAAAAAACCGTTTATGGTGGGTATCTCCTCTTTATTCACGGCATATGCAGACCAGGCAGTGAAAACGGCACAAGCCATAAAACAATTTTATCCTGACTGCACCATTGCTGTCGGCGGGCATCATCCCACCTTTTTCCCTGGGCAGGTCCTAAGCTGTGATGCTGTTGATTTTGTTATCAGAGGGGACGGTGAAAAGACAATGCTCAAGCTCTGTCAAGCATTAAAGGACAACACTGACGTGCACAGCATCCCCGGTATTGGATTCAGGGAAAACAATGGAAAAGTCTTTATCTCTGACCCGTCATGGATAAAAGATTTAAACACCCTTCCGCTGCCCGCTGCCCATCTGACGGATTCTCATTATTATCAGCGTGGGAAAAAACAGTCCATCACCATTGTTTCAAGCCGCGGCTGTCCAATGAGATGTTCTTATTGTTCTGTATCGGCGGACGCTTCTTCTGCGCCTTTCCGGCAGAGAGCAGCAGAATCAGTTGCCAAAGAAATTGAAGATGCAATAACACAGAATACGATTGGCTTTATCGATTTTGAAGATGAAAATTTATGTTTGAACAAGCCATGGTTCATGCGGCTGTTTTCAACCATAAAAGACGTGAATAAAGACCAGGCAATAGAACTTCGTGCAATGAACGGGCTCTACCCTGTCTCTCTTGATTACGACATTGTGTCTTTGCTAAAAGCGTCCGGGTTTAAAACGTTAAACCTGTCTTTAGGATCAGCTTCAGAAAACCAGTTAAAAAAATTTAACCGGCATGATGTCCGGCCTGCTTTTGAAAAAGCCCTTGAGCTGGCAAAAACCTTTCAGCTTTCCTGTGTATCCTATATCATTGCCGCAGCACCCAGCCAGGATGCCATGACCTCTTTGAACGATTTGATATACTTATCTGAAAAACGAACCCTTATCGGGCTTTCCATTTACTATCCTGCACCCGGCAGTTTTGATTACAACGAGTGTAAAAAACGCCATATTCTGCCGGAATCCTTCCCCCTTATGAGATCATCTGCTTTACCGGTTGAACATAAAACCACAAGGCTTGAAGCCGCTACCCTGCTGAGACTGTCCAGAATTATTAACTATATGAAATTGCTGATTGACACCAACGGCACTCTCCCTGTTCCAGAACCCTTTTCAAATAAAGATACCCACGCCTCACATGATCGACAAACTGTATCAACCCGGCTCCTCCAGCATTTTTTATATGACGGCAGAATTAGGGGCGTGCAGCCGGATGGTACCGTGTTTGAACACGTGTCAGACCTTGACCTTACAAAAAAATTTTTAGAACAAATCAGGCTCAACCGTGTTGTCGGCACACGATAGATTTCAGGTGTTCACACCTGATTCGATGCTGATCGGTGCTGCTTATGCCGATAAACCGAATCAATTGTATAAATGGCCAGTGCAATCCAGATCATGATGAACGTGATCAGTTTTTGAGACGAAAATGGTTCGCTGTAATAAAAAACAGCCAGTAAGAATGAACAGCAAGGCGCTATATACTGCATGAATCCAACCGTGGTTAATGTAGAGCGTTTTGTTCCAATGGTAAAGAAGAGAAGCGGCAGTCCTGTTACAAGGCACGTTGCCGTTAAAAGCAGGTCTGTGGTTAAATCCACATTCAGCAGGGTCCCTTTTCCATTTGAATGCAGATACACCAGTACGACAACGGAAGGGATGGATAATAAAAGGGTTTCAATGCACAGCCCAGGAAGCGGCAGGACTGACATCATTTTATGCATTAACCCGTATATGGCAAATGACACAGCAATGGCAATTGAAATCCAGGGAAACTGTCCGATAAAAAAAGTATAATACCCGACACCGATGCCTGCAATGATCAACGCGAGGAGTTGAGGCTTTCGTAATTTTTCTTTTAAAAATATCATCCCCAGAAAAACAATGAGCAGAGGATTAATATAATATGCAAGGCTCGTTTGAAGAACTTCATCATGATTGACTGCCCAGATAAACAGATACCAATTAAATGCAAGCACCAGTGTGGATACGGCTAGAAGCCCCAAGGTTGCAGGAGATGTCAGGATTTGGATAAGTTCTGCTGCCCTTTTTTGAACAATGATGATGACAAACAAAAAGATAAGCGACCAGATGGTCCTGTGCAGCAGCAGTTCAAAGGAACTGACATGGGACAGTGATTTCCAGAAAATTGGACACAGCCCCCAGATTAAATATGCCGGGAAAAGAAAGGCAACACCACTTGCCAGGCTTTTATGGCTATCAGGTTCCGGATCTGCCAATGGTTTGCTCCTGTTCAAGCGCTATATGCTCTTTTATATGCAGTGACATCCGTTGATGGACCATGTCTGCAATGTCTTCAATCTGCATATGCTCAAAGGTTGAAAAGGGGATTTCATCTAATACCTGTATCTGCATCTGATGTCTGCCCTGCAGCTGCAGAGAGTGTTTTGGCAATGCATCTTTTGTATTATTTATGACCAGGGGCAATATCGGTTTTTTTGCTTTCTTTGCAAGGATAAACGCACCCATTTTAAATGGCTTCATGATACCGGTTTTGGATCGGGTCCCTTCAGGAAACAGCATGATAGAGATATTTTTTTTCAACAGGGCTTCACATTGATTCATCATGGTTTTAATACTTTGTTTATCACCCCGTTTTAATTTTACATGCCCGTTTAACACCATGTTCCATCCGATAAACGGCAGTCGGAACACCTCTGCTTTTGATATCCACCGAAACGGGAAAAAAAGATGGTAGGCCACCAGGATATCCAGCTGAGACTGGTGATTTGACACAATCACATAGCTTTTTTTCATATCCATTTTGTTTCGGCCGAGTATTTTAATTGACCAGACCGGCATAAGCCAGATATACATGGATGCCCACAAGGAAGAAAACAGATTTAATATAATGAGCCGTTTATCAAAAAAAATGTGTTGCGATCCTGATAATCAAGGCAATCATGAACATAAAGGCTGAACTTAAGCCAACAAAAGCAACATAACAATAAGAAAAAAAGACAATGCCAAAGCTTTTAAAGCTCATAAGGTGTCAGGCTTTCCCATCCTTTTTCAGTTACAAGTATCGTCTGTTCAAATTGTGCAGATAATGACCCGTCATTGGTAACCGCGGTCCATTTATCATCCAGTACGTGAAGTTCTTTTTTGCCCAGGTTGATCATGGGTTCAATTGTAAACACCATTCCCGGCACCAGGGAAACGCCTTTTCCAGGGCTTCCAAAATGCAGTACCTGGGGCTGCTCATGAAAATCAATCCCAACGCCATGTCCTACAAACTCACGGACAACAGAACAGCCTTGAGATTCTGCATAACTTTGAATGGCATATCCAATGTCTCCCAAGGTTGCGCCTGGTGCAACGACTTCAATTCCTCTTTTTAAAGATTCTGCTGCAACAGCAACAATTTTTTTGGCTTTTTCAGATGGTGTGCCCACAAAAAAAGTCTTACTGGCATCTGCATAATATCCATTCAAAATAGGGGTGATATCAACGTTTACGATATCACCATCCGCTAGAACGCGGTCGCCGGGGATACCGTGACAGATCACTTCATTTACTGACACACAGACACTTTTTGGGAATCCCCTGTAATTCAGCGGGGCTGGAACAGCGCCTGCTTTAACAGTTTCTTCATGAACAAATGTATTAATCTCTTCTGTTCTGATTCCAGGCTGGATCATTTTCTCAACCTGGTTGAGAATAGACATCAACAGCATCCCGCAGTTTTTTATGCCGTCAACCTCATGGGGGTCTTTTAAACGGATATCATACCGTCTTTTATATTCTTCCTTTATGCTGATGACCTTTTTCTTATTTCTGCAGCAATTTTTGTACTTCTTTCCACTACCACAAGGACACGGGGTATTTCTGCCAATCTTTACAGATCTATTCTTCATTTAAACTCCAGCTCCAATGGGGTGTCCCCATAATGAATGAGGATATGCGTTTTCAATTTTTACCTCAACAATATCACCTATATTGACATGTTCAGTTGGGAAATGCACTATTTTATTTGATTCTGTTCTCCCAACCATCTGTTTCATTGTTTTATTCTGGTTTTCAAACCCATCCCTTTTTTTTGCACTTTCCCCTTCAACCAGCACAGCCAATCGTCTGCCAACCATTTCCTGATTCTTTTTTTCAGTGTATATCTCCTGCAGTTTCAAAAGCTTGTTCAGCCGATCCAGCTTTTCATTTTCATTGATCTGATCAGGGAATCTGGCAGCCGGCGCAGAGGAACGGTCAGAATATGCAAATGCAAATATAGAATCAAATTCAATTTCCCTTAACAAATTCAGTGTATCATTAAAATCTTCTTGTGTTTCTGAAGGGAATCCCACTATGATGTCTGTTGAAAGCGCAATTTCAGGACACGCTTTCCGCAGATCCGTGATTCTTTTGATATAAACTTCCCTGGTATATCCCCTGTTCATTTTCTTTAGGATATGATTTGATCCGGACTGTACCGGCAGGTGCAGGTGATTGCAAACCTTGTCCAGATCGCGAATTGCACCCATCAAATCCAATGAAAGGTCTTTGGGATGAGAGGTGGCGAATCGGATTCGATGGATCCCGTCTATACGATTGATCTCAGCCAGGAGATGGGGAAAGGAGATGTGCCCTTCTTTTTGTCCGTACGAATTGACATTTTGTCCCAATAAAGTGATCTCTTTTACGCCAGACTCAGCCAGCAGGGTGATTTCTTCAACAATATGTGCTGCTTTCCGGCTGCGCTCCTGTCCGCGGACGTACGGCACCACGCAATAGGTACAAAAATTTTCACATCCCTGCATAATGGTTACAAACCGTGACACCTTATTTTCATCAAAACAGGCGGTATCGGGCAGCGCTTCATAAATCATGGCAGATTCTTTTATATCCACCACTCTTTTCTGACCGGACTTTACAGCATCAATGTGCTGGCCAAATCTTGAAAACGCCTGGGTGCCCAGGACAATATCAAGATGCGGGACTCTGTCAAATGCTTTTTCACCTTCCTGCTGTGCCACGCATCCTGCCATAACCGTGATTAAATGGGGCTTTTTCTTCTTGATTTTTGCAAATCTTCCTAGAAAGCTGAATGCTTTTTCTTCTGCTTTATGTCTGATAGAACAGGTGTTACACAGGACAACATCCGCTTTTTCCATTTCCTGCGTTTTTTTATATCCATAAGAATTCAGTATGGATGCCAGTTTTTCAGAATCATATACGTTCATCTGACAGCCAATGGTATTTATATATGCAAGTCCTTTATACTTCATCAAACATGAAATCCTTTTTTAAATCCTGAACGATCAGTTCCGCTGTTTCAAGTCTATCCGGAGATATGGCAAGCCTGATATGCCCTTTTTGAGGATTCAGGGTGGTTGCTATGGCAACGCCTTCATGCGCCTCAAAAATAAATCTTATAAATCCGATTTTAGTTTTATCAACCCTGTATTCTTTGTGGATGGTATTCATACTTTTTAAACAATTCGTTTCCCTAAGCCTGGCAATATATCATTATTGGCTAAAACTTCAAACAGTTAAAATAAACCATCATCTTATAATCGCAAGTGATGTTTTAAAAAAAAAGGTTGACACAATCCTTATGCCCCTTTATATTTAAGTCATTGCTTAATCACTTAAATGGAATAAGACTGATGAACTTAGCCCCAGCCGAAATATTTAAAGTACTCAGTGTTGAAACGCGTGTTAAAATCATTGATCTGCTCAAACAGCAGGGCCCGCTGGGGGCCAAAGACATTGCATCTGCCATTGGTATTACCACTGCTGCTGTATCCCAGCATTTAAAGATTTTAAAGCAGGCCGGCCTTGTTAGAAGTGAACGCAAAGGATACTGGATCCCCTATTCCATAGATGAAAAAGCGATGGATCACTGCAGGCAGCTGTTGACTGACGTGTGCACCTGCGGATGTAAAGGAACTGGAAAATTTAGTGATACTGAACCGGAAAGAAACACAATTCCTTCATTACAGAAATATGAAGAAGAACTGAAAAATGAGTTGAACAGAGTTCAACAAAGGCTGAATGAATTGGACAAAGGGTCTTAATCAACCGATTTTTTTTGGCCTTTTAATTAAGTTATTGCTTAATAACTTAAACAAATTGAAAGGAGGTGATAAAAATGACAGAAAAAAAGCAGATTTGTGGATGCGGGTGTATGGGATCAAAAAAGGAGGCTGATAAATCCAGTAAAGAAAAGAAAAAAACAGCACCCGGGAAAAAATAGGTAAAAACTTGAAAACTCCCATAGGCGCCTGTGCTCTCATTTCACAGGGCCTGTGGGAATCCATAGGATGCATTCACCAAAGTGATATTTCTGCATGGCTGATCAGGAAAATTTGCATATACAAATTGACTTTGTCCGGGTTTGCTTATATACATTCTTCCTAACCCAATGGAAACTGTACTCAAATATTTTGACGCGAATCAATCCCTTGTTGATGAACTGGCACAAGGGCTGAAGTGTCATCCTCTTTTAGCAAAACTTCTGTCATTAAGAGGCATTGCTTCAGTTGATGATGCCAGTTTCTTTTTAAATCCCGATTTTACCAAGCTGACAAACCCTTTTTCATTAATAGATATGGATAAAGCAGTCAAACGGATATTTACTGCTGTAAAAAACAATGAAAAAATACTGGTTTTCGGCGATTTCGATGCAGACGGCGTCACTGCCACAGCACTGATCAGTGATTTTCTTGACTATTGCGGGGCTGATGTCTCCTGGTATATTCCGCATCGCATAAAAGAAGGATACAGCCTTCAACCAGACCATATTCAAATGGCAGTGGATCAGCATATTGATTTGATAATCACTGTTGACTGCGGCGTGAGCAGCCATGACGCTGTTGAGAATGCGCATCTGGAGGACATTGATGTTATTATTACCGATCATCACGTTCCAGGCCCGACACTTCCGGATGCTGCTGCCATTGTGAATCCAAAACGGCAGGACTGCACGGCATCATTAGACTACCTCGCAGGCGTGGGGGTTGCTTTTTTCCTGGTAACCGGGTTGAGAACGTTTTTCAGGGAAAAAGGATTCTGGACCGATATCATAGAACCCAATCTTATGGACTACCTTGATCTGTTTGCAATCGGTACGATTGGTGATATGGTACCGCTTATACATGATAACAGGGTTTTGAGCATTGCCGGACTAAAAAGGATACAGCAGGGAAAAAGACTGGGGCTGCAGTCACTGGCTCAGAGCGCCCGGCTTGATGTCGCTAAAATCGATTCAGATGATATATCATTTAAAATCGTGCCGAGAATTAATGCAGCAGGCAGGGTTTCCCATGCCAGAATATGTGTATCACAACTGATAGAGACGGACAGTGTCAATGCCCAGAAAACAGCATCACTTCTAGATCAATTAAACCTTAAGCGCCAGAAAATTGAACAGGAGATTGTCGATGATATAGAAAGCCGGCTGTTAAAAAATCCCGACTTACTGACCGCTAAAATTTTATTTTTATGGGATGACCAGTGGGATCCAAGTGTTCTTGGCATTGCAGCATCCAGACTATCCAAGAAATATGTCTGTCCGGTATTCCTTCTTTCTTCAAATGCGGAAAAGGCCATTGGATCGTGTAGAAGTATTAACAATATAAATATCCATGAAGCGCTTTCTGAGAATGAGCATTTGCTGATAAAATTTGGCGGCCATACCATGGCAGCGGGCTTGACGGCTGCCACTGAAAATCTGCCTGTGCTCTGTCGGGAACTCAACCGATATGTTGAAACCGTATATTCTGACAAAGATTTTCAAAAAATCATGGGAATTGATGCTGTCCTTGATCTGGAAGATATTACGTATAACCTTGCGACACAGATCCACCAGTTAAGGCCTTTCGGGATTGCAAACCCTGAGCCGGTTTTTTTATGCAGAGATGTCCGCGTCATTTCTTCCTATATTATTGGAACCAGTCACAGACGAATGGTGATCAAGAAAGCCAATTCAGTTTCGCAGCATAAAGTTGAAGCGTTTCATTTCAATATCAGTGACCCGGACAACCTGCCTGATCATTTTTCAAAAATTGCATTTAAACTGAAAATCAATAAGTTTAAATCCCAGACAGCACAGATTATTATTGAAAACACCTGGCTTTAATCTTTATAAATTCCAACCATTTTTCTGCCAATCATCTATATGAGTCGAAAAATTTACAGAAAATCTCTATAAATGATCCTTATTCAGGAACAGCAATATCTAAAGCGCTGTAAACAAATCATTTTCTTTATAAAACCGTCACTGAATATGATTTTTAACTTGAAAAACACCCTGTTTTTATTATATAAAGACAGATTGATATTTTACGATTCTTGATAATTAAGGATAATTTTATGGCTAAAATCTTTTATACTGGAAACAGAGAAGCAAAGCTTCTTTCTAAAATTGAATCCTCTAAGGAAAGAGAAAGAATTAGAACCATAAGTACCATCCGGGACAATATTGATTCATTCAGCAATAAAGTCTCCATGAAACTCATTGAATCCGGGCTTATTGAAACTGTATCCAAATCCAGTATTGAAAATCAAATCGCCAGATGCCTCGACACACTCTGCAAAGCAGAAGATTTTGATATTGATTATATGGTTGCACCTTTTCGAACGCTTATTTCAAATCCAAATATTGCCAGTCTTTACCTGACCGCATTTATAGTTGAAAAACTTATTGATCATAAAGATGTCATTGATGTGTACGGCAGCGACGAAGACATTTATTACTGCATTCAAAAAGAGCTGACCGGCATTTTGCCTAAGTCTTGATGGTATTTTAAATTTTAAGCTTTTTTAACAGTTTTTTCCTGGGCATACCATTTTTATCGTACCCCCTGATTTTATAGTATTTGTTTAGCATTTGAGATAAAGGAACTTTTCGTTTTTTTACATCATCTTGTTGAAACTCCTTTAAAAGCCGCTGCGGCAAGGTGTCATCCTGTTTTCTGATCCCTTCCTTGTTGTTCATGTGGCGTTCCAGAACATGAATTCTTTCTCCTGCCTTTAAAAACTCTTTTGAGGACAACTTTATTCCGGAGGCAGCGTAAAAGAGTTTGGGATACAGTGAAAAATCTATCAATGCGAGGGCAAACGACGGAACATTCTGCATCAACGTGCGGAGGACAAACCGGGGTGTCAGCTTTGTTAAAAGTGTTTCAAGCGTAAAGGCGTATTCTGTGAACTGGCAGATCACCATGGAATTGACAGCAGCATTGAGATTTTCCAGAAAATTTACAAAAACAGGTTTTGACCGTGCTGTATGAGGATTTAATATGCCTAAAATATTTTCAAATCCAACCAAAAAGGCAGACAAGTGGCATGCCCCCCTGTTGGCCACGGCATAGGCCAGCCCTTGACCATAAGCGCCTCTGGGATCGTACCCTGCCATTTCAAGACCTTTTACCTGCATGGCAAACGCTTTACCGCCATATTTTTCAGAGAGCGCCCTTGTCCCCATGGCCATTTCCTTTCCAAAACCTTCAAGGTTTGCAATCGTATTCAGTGCGGCTTTAATTTCTTTTGATGACCCGAAATCAAGATCTGTTTTAACCAGACCTTTTTGTCCTGCCTCCATCACCCATGCAAGCGTTCCACCTGCAGATATGGTGTCCATGCCGTAATGATTGCAGATTTCATTGAAAGCTGAAATCTCATTTGGATCAAATATGCCGATGTTTGCGCCTAACAGGGCCAGCGTTTCATACTCCGGCACACTGGTTACTTTTCCATTGAACTCTCCTTTGTGGCCGCAGAGAATTGAGCAGGGTTTACAGGTATAGTAAGTGGTATTGTGTTTTTTTCTAATCATCTCCCCTGTAATTTCATTGGCTGAAGAATGTCTGCCAAATGAAAAATTATGCACCGGCAGCATATTATTCTTAATGATCGGTTTTGCATTAGAAGCCGTACCATACCGCCTGTTCGATATGGAAACACTGTTTCGGTTAATGAATTGATTTGCAATTTTATTAACCTTTTTAAATCTGTCTTTATGAACAGGAACAACAGAATATTGTCCTTTTAGAGCCACGACTGCCTTTAGGTTCTTCGATCCCATCACAGCCCCTAATCCACCCCTTCCAAGGTATCGTGACCCAGAAGCAACATTGGCAAACCTGACAAGATTTTCACCAGCAGGTCCAATCAGCAGGGACTCTTTATTTTTTTTACCAATCCTTGCCATAGATTCGGGTATATTGCATCCCCACAGGTCAGATGCATCCACAAAATCTACGGTGTGATTATGAATTTGAATTAAAACCGGTTTGTCTGATTTACCACTGAAAACCACCCCGTCCCAGCCGTTTGACTTTAACTGACGGCCAAATGAACCGCCACATGAAGTCGATCCTACAATATTGGTAAGCGGTGACTTGAAAACAGTGTGGAATCGGCCGGAACAAGGACCTCCTGTGCCTGTCATCACCCCGGTCATAATGATGATATAATTCTCTTTGTCCAATGGATCTATGCCCGGTGCAAGCCTGTCATATAATAATTTTAATCCCAATCCTTTTCCGCCAAGGTATTTTTTTCTTAACTCTTTTGATATTGAAACCGTCGTAAATGTTTTTGACGGCAGATCGATTTGAAGAACATTGTTCAGTGTCCCTGGAATCTCGTGGCTGAGTGAGTTTGTTTTCATACCATACCTTTACTTGTGAATATGGGGATGTTTCCCGTGTTTATGGACATGCTCGTGATGATGGATATGAATTTCATCATCAGTAAGGATTTTGCCGTTCTCCATTGAATATACCTTATCGGTTACTGCATTTACAAAATCGAATTCATGGGAAATAACAAAATATGAAATGGCAAGATTATTCAGTATATCAATTAATTTTCTTTTTACATTATCATCAAGGCCGGCTGTGGGTTCATCCAGCAGCAGCACCTGGGGTTCCATGGCAAGCACAGCAGCCAGTGCAACCAGTCTTTTCTGACCGCCGGACAGCTGATGCGTTACACTTTTTTCATACGTTTCCATCCCAAGTTTTTTCAGAGTCTGTTGGGACACGTCAATGGCTTTCTGACGCGAAAGCCCTAAATTCAATGGACCGAATGCCACATCATCCAACACGGTTGGACAAAACAATTGATCATCAGAGTCTTGAAATAACAACCCGATTCTGGAGCGGATGGGCAGAAAATCTTCTTCTGTCTGCCTACGCTTACCAAATATTTTGATCTGACCCGTGTCAGGTTTGCAAAGCCCCATGATGGTATGCAGCAAGGTTGTTTTGCCAGAACCATTCGGGGCCATCAATCCGATTCTATCGCCTCTGAAAATATCAAGGTTTAATTGATTCAGCACTGGGTTGTCTGATCCCGGGTAAGATACAGATATGTTCTCCAGTTTAATAATACTTGACTTATTGACAATCACTTTTACATCCAAACAACTTCCAACATGACCAGAATAAAACTGGCCATGCATATACCAATTAAAAAAACAGAGTTTAATCTATTTGGCATGTAAACGTCAAGACTATGAAATTTTTGATTAAAACCACGACACAGCATTGCCTGATGAACCCTTTTCGCCCTGATGGAGGCCCTGACAAACAGCATCCCGGCCAGATATGCAAAGGTTTTATACGAATGCAGGTTGGTGCCCGGTTTAAACCCTCTGAACTTAGCAGCCCTCAACAGTCGATGATATTCCTCCTGAATCACAGCAATATACCGGTAGGTCATCAGCAGTAAAAAAACGAGTTTATCCGGCATGTTAAGCTGATGCAGACCGGCCCCAAGCGAGGCGATGGTCATCGTGGCAATCAAGGATGTGAACACCAGTAGAATCGTAATTGACTTCAACGTAATTTTTGCACACATGACAATACCAGGCTCTGAAATTTTTAAGATTGAATATTCATAAACTATTTTTCCCTCAAATGTTATTGGGAGCACCACCCAGATCATTAAAAGAAACCAGAAAAGGGGTTTAATACGGGGAAAAATATCTTTTGGTTTCAGCTGGGCCAACCAGATGAAACTTACAGCCATACACAAATATATTGAAATAAGACCCACATGGTCACATAATGCGGCTGCCACAGACACTGCAGCGGCTCCTAAAATTCTGGTTTTAGGGGCCAGCTGGTGGATAATCGATGGTCCTGATATAAATTTTTCTTCAATCATTTTACCGAAGGTTTCTTTTTAATGATGGTCAAGCCTAAAGCCAACAATGCTATTATACCAATGCCTGCAACTATTCGAAACATCGAAGGTTCATTGGCAGGAAGGGGCTCCTTTTTTGTTTCTGGCTTGGATCCACTGTCTGGCTGCACATTTGTGAGCAGTTCCTGCCTGGGTATTTTCCATCGGCCCTGGTGGCCCTCACCCGCCTTAAGGGTCAGTGTCAAATCTGAATCTGTACCTTCCGGAATTTTAAATGCATATTCTCCCTGATCATCGGTTTTGCCCTCGTGAACGATGTCGCCTCTATCATTGGTGACAATGATTGGACAGCCCTTTGCCTTTCTTTTGGAAGCAAACTGGCTCTCTGAGTAAATCATGCCGTCCTCAACCCAGGCAAAAATAATGACCTTGTGCGCAAAGGCTGAATTGATCAAAAAAGCTGTAAGGAACCCTATTATCACTAAAAATATAACTTTCATTTTATGCCTTTTGGTAAAATTTCTGGATATACTTTCAATAAAAAACCGACGCAAAATCCTGTGACAATGCCTTCAATGATCATCACCGGAATATTTGACATAATGACAATCATGCTGGTTTCCAAAAAATTCTCGTCTGTAAACCACAGTGCTGCACCGAGCAGCACAGCTGACATCAATATGGCTGAAAAACCGGCCAGAAAACCGCCGAGGAATGTCATTTTTGGCGATTTGCCCAGCATCGGCAAAAACAGATAGTGCCCTACAACTGAAGGGACTGCCATGATGAGGGTGTTCACCCCCAGTGCGGTCAGCCCGCCATATTGGAACAGGACCGATTGCAGCAGCAATGCGGTCAAAATGGCAGGGAATGCTGCAAACCCCAGCAGCAGTCCCACAATTCCGTTTAAAATCAAATGCGTACTGGCCGGACCGATATTGACATGAATTAATGATGCCACAAAAAAGGCAGATGCCAGGATTGCCACATGAACAATACGATCATAATCAATCTTTTTCAGCCCTATGCCTGTTCCTGCAACTGCCATGGCTGCACCTGCCGCCAATACGGGTCCTGAAAGAATGCCTTCTGATATATGCATCTTACTTTTCCTGCCATTTCTCAAATTTTACCCATATCACCGCACCCAATTCTACATCCTTTTCAGAATTATTGTGCACTATTTTTTTATCTGACAGGGACAGGGCTGAAAACCCCCACCACCCATGTCGGGGCACAGCATACGTGAACACACCGTTTTTATCCGCTTTTATGCTCTGGGTAATCATATAATCAGTTGGTGTCTGTGCTTTCTTATCCTGGTTGTAATACTCGATTTCCACCTCAGCATAAGGCACTTCTTTACCATCGACTTTTACGATGCCCTGAAACACATTGCCTGCATAAAGCCCAAATGGTTTAGACAGCGGGATGATTTCAGTTTTCAGTCCCACTTCAGCGTCCCATCCTTCATCATCACCAAACGCAGCAACAATTGTTTTGGTAATATGAACAATATAACAATCTTCTGCAGGTTCCCAGTAGGGCTTTGGCACCATAACAAAATTGTATATGCCCGGCCTTTTTATTGAAAAATTTGTTTTCCATGCTGTATGCTCCATGACACCTGTCTGGTGTAAGGATGCAGTTAAGTCAGATTTATTTCCATTTTTTACGACATAAAAACCGGCTGGTTTCTCAAGGGGCATGCCGATCATTTCAAACGGATGGGAAAAGGAAGCAACAATCTCTATTTTCCGGGGCTCATCCGGCATGACCATATTGTCAGACGGGATAACCATTCCAAAATGTGCTGCGGCTGTTTCTGCCAGCGAAAAAAAAATCAGCACGACATAGCGAGTATAACTTGTTAAGCGGTTCATTTTATCTCCTGTAAAAACAAAAAACCACAAAGGTATCAGTCTTCATGTACTGATTGTTCAACCTTCGTGGTTTTTATCTATTTTATTGTTCAGCAGTCAATTTTTCAGGCTTCTGCCTGATTTACCATTTGTCCTATCCTGTTCATCCCTGTATGTCAATTAAAAAAAACAAATCAGGTGCAGACGCTGGAATGGATTTAATTATTAATACAGGAACCATTTTTTACTGAAGCTATTGTTTTCGCTGCCAGGTCCCGTCAGGATTTTGAAAAAATTCTCCTGGTTTGGCTTTTTGTGCTTTTCTTTTTGCCTGATTCACTTCAACGATATTTACTGTGGTTTTCTGCTGTTTGGCGATATAGTTGTAAATAGCATTTCTGTCTTTATTTTCAGCAGCAATAAGGTCTTCCTGCGCTCTTTTTCCTGTCACATAACCAAGGTATCCCCTGTTGTTTTCTCCAATAATCCCCTGAGATTTCAAGGCAGCAATGGCCGGGAGTCTCTCTTTCATCCGTTCTTTGATCCCTGCAGACGCCATTTGAGTTGAAACAAACAGACAAATGATAATCAATAGATATATTTTAAGAATTTTATGCATATTTCCTCCTTATTCTTTTATTTTATCTTCTTCTGCTTCAAGATCGTCGAAAAAGTCATCAAGGGCCTTTTCAACTCTTACATTAATATCAATGGTAATGTGAATAGGTTCAATCTTGTGTTTTGTTTCAATCGGTTTTACCGCAACTTCATGACTTGTATTGCAGCCTGTGAAAATAAAAATACTAAGGAACATTGCGATGAAAAATAATTTTCTGGTCATACGCTCTCCTTTTCTAGTTAAATATTGATTCCAATTTATTACCAAATTTCATCATTTCCTTAAAGGGAAGATTTAAATTTAAATCAAGTTGAAGTCCCTCCAGCTCTGATCCGGGGCTTGACGCATCGACCCTGATTAATTTGCCGTTTTCCAGCGGTATGAAGGGTATATTTTTATTTGGTTTACCATTGATGGAGATATTTAATGACAGTTCATCTTCAAAGGTATTGAAAATTAATTTTGCCCATTTATATCTAAAATCCTTTAAGGCTTCCTGAGCTAAATCCACCTGAACAAATCCCGGGTCATGCATGGGGATTCCAGAAGCTGAAATAATCTTTTCAGTGTCTTCAATTTTCAGCTCTCCCCCACTGCCGCTCGTTGAAAATAAAAACCCGTTATCAAACGAGATATTTCCGCCTGAATAAGCGATTGGAATCCTGCCGCTCAGGGTTCCTGTTCCTTTGGCATGTAACAGTTCCATTTGTTCCATTAACTGTGCCATATCGAGCTGATCACAATATAAGGCAAATGCATAATCCTTTTTATCTTTGAACACTCTTAAAGATTCTGTGGAGATACGGCCATTACACCATTTTGCCTGAACATTTTCAATTAGCAGCGAGGCGGCGTCTTCAAGGCTGAATCGAATTCTGGCATCCTGAATTTTAATTTTCTTTGCTTCGATCATATCAATGATCAGCATCTGTCCCGGGATGCTTTCAGGCACCAATAGATCATTTAATTCTATTGTTGAATTGATGCCTGATACGGTTAGATTCAGATCTGGTGCAGTTACCGAACCATTTTGAATACTGATAACTGCAGCTGTCGCTGTCTGTTTATCTCCGAACTCAGCTTTGCCTTCAATTCTGGCTGTCATGTCAATATCAGCAGTAAGCTTATGGCCCGGGATTAGTTTCTGGATGTCCTGTGTCATAATTTGAAAAGAATTGGTTGAAAAATCGATATCTGCATACCCTGTTTTGTTAACGCCGGCAGTGCATGTAAATTGCGTTGAAACCTGAGGAAAACTGGTATTGTCTATCACGCCGTCCAGCTTGAATTCCCTTGCTTTTGTCTGGAGGATACTGCCCTTGAGCCGCAGGGTATGTTTATTGTCGTATGAAAAGACCGGCATCTCATATTTACCCGTTGTTCCGGCAGTTGGTTCTGGATATTGAAACGGCAGGGTGACTGAAAGACCTGATGCATTGATTTTAGATTTATCTGAAGTTATCCTGCCGTCTGATAGGGATAATACGGCGTGGCCGGAAGGTTCAAAGGACTTGTTAAGCTTTAGTTTTCCTGAAACCGATACCTTTGGCAGCAAACTGTCTATTTCATCTGATTTTGCCTGAATATTCTTTGCATCAATGGTAAAACGGCTGCTGATCCCCTGCCCTTTTTTGGTAAAATCCGCAGCAATATCTGCATTCAGGTCTAATTTAGAAAAATTGACTGTCTCAGCCTTATGGTGCACCCGCCCTTTGCCAACGGTTAAATGAATCCGGCCTTTTGCTTTTTCAAACGTTCCGTTAAGGTTTGCGCTTATTTCCGGGTTCGCTGCATTGGCAGAAATGAACCCCTGCTTTATGTTCATGCTTTTAAGAGGGGCGTTTTTAAGATTCAAACCAAACACCAGCCCGTTTTTCATATCAACCATAACACCGTAGCTTAATTGAACAGGTGGTATTTTATGAGCGGTTAAATCCATGGTTCCCTCAACCCTGACTTCCTGATTGTCAAGGAATACCATTGCGGTTAAATCATCAATTCTATTTTGAAATGGTTTGTTCATATTCAGATTAGACACCATAATTTCCCATTTCTTCAGTGGAGCTGATGATACTGCTTTAAAATCCACTAAGCCGTTCAATTGGAATTTTTGTGCAGCGCCAGGCAGCAATTGATACATATGGTTCACATCCAAGGACGCACCTTCAACAGAAACAAGCTCTATTCCCCTGTTTATGTCATAGACTATTTTTGTGCTGATATTTTCACCAAATGGATAAAAAAGAATGTGAGCCATAATTTTATGATCTTGCAGTTTCAGGGTCGACATGATGTCAAATGGAATTTGAAAATCATGATTCCCCTTGTGCAAAACAAATCTGCAGTTTTTTAAAACAACAATTTTCGGCAGCATGGAAAGAAGATTATTATAGGATTTTTTGGATCCGCCCCCTGCAGCCTGAGGTATGTCAAGGCCCTGGAGTTTAACGTGATTGTTTTCATCAACCATGGCAATAACTTTCAGACCGGATATGGTAACAGCATCGATATGAATTGAAGAGAACCCTTTAATCCGATAATCGATATTTATTGAATCGATTGAAAGCCCTTTACCGAATCGAACTTTTGAAATAAATGTATTGCGAAACCCGATTTTTTGAATATCAAAATCGATGTCAGCGGTACTGAAAACCATAGGTATTCTTTTTGCAATTTGAGATTCAACAATAAAGGGAAGATTGATAAAGATTAACAGCAAAAAAAATATCAGCCCTAAGATAATACCCGAAAAAATGTAACTTAATTTTTTAAATAACATTTTTAATATTCACTGTAAGATATAAATTGCCCTTTCTGCCCCTGGAATCGGTTTTTCCCATTCCTGCAAGCCTTAACCGAGTCCCTTGTTTCACACCTGGCGGTATATTGACCCTGTAAAGCGGTTTATAAAATCCCCATGGTATAGATACCATTTTTTTGGTCCCTGTAATAGCCTCTATAGATGTTATTTCAATGTCCCCGAAAAGATCATCTGTTCCAGGGTCTGTGGACGTTACGATCATCTGCAGTTTTGGGGATCGCTTTTTTGCCGTATATTGACTGAGCTTTTTTCCTGCACCAGTCTCAGGTAATTTTTTATTCATCTTCACCAAAACAAGGCCTGCGATAAACCCGCCAATATGTGCCCACCATGCAATGCCGGCTCCTGCGCTGCTGCCTGCTGCATTTAAAAACTGGATCAAAAACCAGATACCAAGAAAAATAAACGCAGGAATCTCTACAAACCATGGAATGATGATAATGGGAATAACAGTTAAAATTTTTGATTTTGGGAACAATAAGAAATATGCTCCCATCACTCCGGCAATAGCGCCGCTTGCACCAATTGTCGGAACAGGTGAGGTCGGATTTAAAATAAAATGGAACAGGCCGGAAATCATGCCGCAGACAAGATAAAATCCTAAGAATCTAAACGGACCAAAATGCTCTTCAACATTATCACCAAAAATATACAAGGACCACATATTCCCGATAAAATGCAGCAGGCCGCCGTGCAGAAACATATAGGTTACCGCAGACAGCAGTTGATTGATGACCGTAAAATACCGCGACATTTCATAAACCGTGTATTTTGCCGGGACCAGTCCGAATGTATAAAAAAAGGATTCATTATCAAATCCTATGTGAATTTGATACACAAAGACCATCAAATTCGTTCCCATTAAAAGATACGTTACAATTGGAAAACAATTTGACGGCTGCGTATCCCGGATGGGTATCATTTAACCACCCGGAGAATATGGTCTTTTTCAAGATGGTGTTTCAGGCGTTTTAAGATAACCATAACCGCATCTTCCACTGATATGCTGTCATCCGTCTCTTGTAGGATGCAGTGGTTTAAAAGCGCTTTATTTTCAGTGTTAAAGCCAAGCCGGTGCCGGATATACTCCATCAGGGTAAAATAGAGCATCTGGATATTTTCCGGTTCACATTTGGCAATGATTGATTTGGATTTCAGCGACAGATCTTCACAGAGCATTTCAATGGAAGCGTCAATCGTTTCTGGAAAATCTTCTTTAACCGGTTCTGAAGGGATTATTTTTTTTAGTTCCTCATCTTTTCGTGTTTCTAAAAAAAGAAGGTACAAAGCTGCTTCCAGAACTGTTTTTACGTCCCTGTAAATCCATGGCTGATGACTGAGTCTGGGACCTGCAACATTCAGAATTCTTATCCCGTTTTCAGTGATAAAAGATTTCAGCATAATCGAGGCTTCAAATTCTTCTGCTGCAACCAGATCAATATGGCAGTTGGGTCTGCCAATCACTTTTGCGTAGCTGAGGGTTAATTTTGATCCCCCGGTCAGTTCTCCATGCGATAAAATTACCGTCCCCTGGGAATCGATGATATTTTGTTTTGTCCTCTCCCTGTAATCAGCTGACGTCATTTCTTTTAACTTGTATTTATCAGCCAAAGGGCCGTCTTCTGTCTTTCTGCCTTTTGGTATCCAGCCGCCGTGATCAATATTGAATTTAATGGCCACATCAAGTCCGGCCCGATCTGCTCCTGTCTGTCCGCCTGAAATTATTTTTTCTATCATGTTTGAATGGCTTCTCTGTGTTTTTTTAAAAAATCCTTTTCTATCATAACAGTAAGAGGTATAACTTCAATAAAATTTTAATCCTTTGACAAAATTTGCCGTTGGTGCATGAATATACCATCCAGAAAAGAATGTTTTAAACTGATCAGAAAAATGGAAATGATGGATCATATTATTGATCACTCTGTCATGGTTTCCAATGTGTCTTTTTTTTTGTGTACACAACTTAAAAAATTTTCACCCAACCTTAATACAGAACTGGCCATGTCTGCTGCCCTGCTTCATGACATAACAAAAACCAGAAGTTTTGATACCAAGGAACTCCATTCCGAGACCGGGGGTGAAATGCTGACCAGCCTGGGATATCCTGAAGTCGGAGATATCATCCGTCAACATGTCAACCTGGATGTTTATGAAAATGATTCCCCTGTCTCAGAGCAGGAAATAGTCAATTATTCTGATAAAAGAACCTTGCATGATAAGGTTGTATCACTCACGCGAAGACTTGAATATATAAAGATTCGGTATGGGAAGCACGAAAAATTTAAAGCAAAAATTAAAATCATGTGGGAAAACACCCTTCACCTGGAAAATAAAATTTTCAGCTACCTGGATATTTCACCAGATCAATTGTCAGATTCGATTAAAAAAGAAATTAAAAAAGAAGACTGGACTTAAAGCGGATCAACAACAAAGCACTGAACAATACTGAACAAATCATTGATCTCAAACGGTTTTGCCAAAAATGCACTTGCCCCGGCAATCTGACATTTTTTTTCATATTCAGACACCCCGGACATGATGATAAAAATTTTATCAGGATATTTCTCTTTAACTTTTGTCATCAGGTCAAATCCATTCATATCCGGCATATCAACATCTGAAATAACGATATCGACATCTCCACCGTCCTGGATATATTTCCAGGCCAGTTTACCACTGTCAAAAGATTTTACTTCCCGATTAACACAATAGGTCAGCGCTGTAACCGTTAAGTCCCGGATCAGGGAATCATCATCAACAACCATTATTTTTACATTATTAATTATGTGACAACCTCCGTAAAACAGTTACGCTACTTTTAGTATATCGTGGAATAGTTCCATTTTCTTTTCAGGAAACGCATACTCGATGATCATTTCAATATTGTCGATCATTGCTTCCCTTCTGTGAATCCCTAGCGGATAATTTTCACTGATAATCGCTGTCGCCATTACACTTAAAAGTTTTACCCTTTCTTTGAAAAGATGTGAGGAGGTTTTCAGGTTCAAAAATGAGATATCAAACGTTGAGATAAGTTTATGGACGGCTGCAGCATTATCTAATGCGGCTTTTTTTCTATGTTTTCCAATGGGATAGCCTTTTAGAGCTGCTTTCACAATCACAATCAGTAAATGAAGGCGCAGGAGAAAGACGTCGTTTTCACCCATGCGGTTCATCTGCTTATCTGTAGAGCCGAATCGTTTCATTTCCTACTTTCTAAACAAGTAAAAGTTTCATGAAAACATAGACTCTTAGTATCACATTTTTTTAATTAATCAACTATTTTTTGCCGCTTTTCAGAGGTGATATTTTTGCTGCGGCCGCTATGTCATTGGATACACTTAGCATTCTCTTTTTTAATGCCAGAACTTTCTTTTTCTGTGTCTTTTTTTCAGTTTGTTTTAATAAAAAGATATGTTCTATATCCTTTTTAATCGTTTGATATCCACTGAATTGAGCGTTTATTTTTTCTCTAAAATCCCTTGCTGCAGCGTTAATAAGCGGTAAGAAATAGTACGTATGCAGCTTTTGGTAATAGGTTTCAAACTGCTTTTTCAGAATTTTCTGATTTTCCTTTTTGATTTTCTTTGCTGCTTTCTTTAACCCGGGCGTAAAAGAAAATTTTAACGGTTTATTGAAGACAGATGTTATTATCTGGGACACGGTCTGCAAGCTGAAATCAGTTAAAACACCTGCTTTGATCGTTGTTGAATATTTTGCCTCGATGATGACAGAAGGCGGTTTGAGTCCCATGATTTTTTTGATGGTTTCAAGATCGACAAAATTGACCGAATCCTTTTTTGAGCCCCTTATGGTTTCATCAAACTGGGACATTGGACCGGCTTTAAACAGATCAACCTGATAAGATTCAAACAGGGATTGAAAATAGGTGGCAATTTGCTTTTCTTTGTCCAGAACAAACCGGTTCAATTCCGGTTCCACTTCTTTGATGACATACACATCCAAAAGCCGTTTGAAATCCTGGAACATATAGTACAAAATCTGGTTAAAGCTTACGTCGGTTTTATCAGATTTATATTTTTCAACATCGATGACGAGCGTTTCAATATAGTGATGGATCTTTTTTAATAAAGATAATGTATCTTTATGAAACGCCTCTTTTATGTCCAAATCGATTTGATTTTCCAGACCCTTAATCGCCCCTTTAAGCGAATTTGAGACAATTGATTCCAGTCTGGAAGCATTCTGTTCCAGGTCCTCTAACATCCGGGTGGTTTCTTTTTCTTTCTTTTTATCATCGGACAATACTCCCAGCACCATATCTGCCTGCTGCTCCAATTCATGCAGCATGATCCCCAGTCGGTTTAAATGATTGGACATCAGTAGTTTATGCTGGTTTTCATGAATTAAATGCTGGAACAGTGTGTTGAATTGTTTTGATTTCCGGTCACAATACTGAACCATTTTCTTTTCCTGCTGCCAGAGTGTTAACCGGGCCGTATCTTTTTTATTGCGTCTGGATTCAAGCATCAAAAAAAGATTATACAGCGATGAAAACGAAAAAAGGCAGGGAGTAATATCTAAAAACGTGAGATCTTCTATAATACTTTGTTCCACTTTCACCAGGTCATCTAAATTTTCATGCTCACTGAAATCACAATTATGAACAAACAGAATATTCTCCATGAGACCCAGGTTTTTGATCTGCTTTAAAAAAGATATGTCTGACTGTCTCAGTCCTGTACGGGAACTGATAAGGTAAATAATTAGATTTGATGATGCCACGTAATTTAAAATATGGGACAACTGTGCAGGGTCTGTGGAGTCTGCTCCCTGACAGTCTGCAAGCTCAATATGCGGCTGGATTTTTTTCCCAAACACATTTAAACAGACATCTTTAATATAAAACGCCTTTGCCGTGTCTGATGTAAACTCCTTATGCCTGTCAAATTGTTTCCCTTCAAAACAAAGACTTGCTTCATCTGCCTTTACATGATCCCTGCAGGCATCAAACCCTTCTATCGCATGTTTAAGCAACAGTGTTTCCGGCCGTATCTCATTGTCAGCCAAAGGAAACTGTGTCATTAACGTTTCATATACTTTTTGAAGATAAGTTCTATCATTTTTCCTTCTTATATCTAAATTTTCAATGACTGCCGTTTCAAAAACAGTGTCAGGCTCTCCTGTGGGGAACAGTTGTAATGCCTGTCTCAATTGCAGATTAATTTGGTCCCATGATTTAAAATAAAGGATTGCCTGATTTTTATTTGATTTTCTAATCCGTGTTGTAATGGATGTAATGACACCCGCACCTCTTTTGACCAGCTCTTTGCCGGCAATGGCGTTGATGAAGGTGCTTTTTCCTGATTTTATAACACCCACAACTGCAATTCTTAAAAAGCCGGACTGAATTTGTTTTGGGATGCTTTCGCAAAGGGATTGATACCCTTGAAAGGAAGGATCACTCATCTGCCCGGCAGCTTTAAAGTCTTTCAGGATTGTGAGTGTATCATTGACGATTTTATTTATGTCATGTGAGGGCTTTTTTTTAGTGGTCATCACGATAGCAGGAAGAATTAATAAATCATCATCATGGCTTTTTCATATTTTAAGTCAATACTGGTGGAAAAAATGATCTCTTCTGTCACTGGGCAGGTCAGCCAGGCAGAATCATTTAATTCATTATCCAGCTGCATGGGGCCCCATCCTGCACACCCAAGCATAATCATAAAGGATTCCGGGCCTTTTTTCCGGGCAATCGCCTCTAAAATGTCTCTTGAATTGCTTAACGCAAGCCAGTCTGCCACTTTTAAGCTTTCATTCCAGTCAAACGGCGGTCCATGAAGGACAAACACACCACTGGGCTGTACAGGGCCGCCCAGATAAATTTCAAGAGAATCAATGCTTTTATCGCATTCAATATCCAAATCCTCGAACAGTTCTCTTCCTGTTAAAAGGGGGTGCACTTTATTAATTATAAATCCTAACGCACCTGATTCATTATGTTCACACATACAGGTTACTGTCTGGGCAAAATTTGGATCGGGAAGCCCAGGTATGGCCAGTAAAAATTTTCCTTTCATTGTATGTGAGATACCATCACTCATAAACCTGCTCCGTAATTAACCTTGACATTGCAATTATAGTTTCCGTATAGTTATTAAAAGGATATTCTGAAATATTTTTGCTTTATTTGCAATACTTTTTGTAATGAAAGGGCCGCTTTATGAATGAAATTGACCCCCAATTACCAAACATTAACAAAATTGCCTCTGTTCATCCTGATACCAGACAAAACAAATCAAAAGAAAAAGAAAATGCCTCTTTTGATCAAATATTAGCTGATCAGGTGAATACAGGCGAGGCAAAAAAAAGCGCAGGCAGCAGCGTGACATTGCCCGAAATAGAGGGTTCGTTTCATACCAGACATATAGGCCTGGCCCAGATGAAAACACAAGGGTCTCAGAAACTCACTGATGCGATAAGCCTGCTTGAAACGTATGCTGCCTGGCTCGGAAATCCTGATAAAACCTTGCGGCAGGCCTATGAGCTGCTTGAGCAGGTGTCTGCTCAAACAAAAACAATTGAACAGGACTTTCAAACAGATAAAACAACGCCCGCAGATCTAAAACAGATTTTAAACCATTTAATCACCACGATTGAAGTTGAGCAGGTTAAATTTGACCGAGGCGATTACACTTAGGCTTTGCCTAATCTTCTTTTCTCCCATACACATCATCAAACCTGACAATGTCATCCTCTCCCAGGTATGAACCAGACTGAACCTCAATCAATTCCAAGGGGATTTTACCGGGGTTTTCCAGCCGATGCACTGTCCCCAGCGGAATATAGGTAGATTCATCTTCTTTGAGCAGCATCTTTTCATCCCCTTTTGTAATAATTGCTGCACCAGATACAACTGTCCAATGCTCTGCCCGGTGGAAATGTTTTTGCAGCGAAAGCTTGGCTTCAGGCTTTACCGTAATCCTTTTCACCTGAAACCTTGATTCAATGTCAATGGTTTCATAACTGCCCCAGGGCCTGTAGACTTTTCTGTGGGTCACCGGCTCATCCCTGTCAGCTTCTTTAAGCTGCTTGACAATTTTTTTAACGTCCTGAACCCGGTCCCTTGGTGATACCAGTATGGCATCTTTTGTTTCAACGATAACAAATTTATCCATACCAACTGCTGCAATCAGGCTGCTTTCAGAATTAATATAAGATTCTTTTACATCATGCGTGACAGCATCTCCTTTTATGACATTCAAATTTTCATCTTTTTTACCTGTCTGCCAGAGAGCATCAAACGAGCCCAGATCATTCCAGCCTGCATCAAGTGGAATCACAATACCGTTGGACGTCTTTTCCATGACAGCATAGTCAATGGACTCAGAGGGAATATGCTTAAATTTTTGTGGACTCAATCTTAAGAAGTCAAGATCCTGGACACCTGAATTTAAAGCGTCTTTACAAGGTGAAACAATATCCGGTGCATGGGTTTCAAGCTCTTTGATAATGGCAGATGCCCTGAACATAAACATGCCTGAATTCCAGCAGTATGCACCAGATGCAACATATTCTTCGGCTGTTTGAGCATCTGGCTTTTCAACAAATTTTTCTATTCTAAAGGCAGATGAATCAGAGTGGACGGCATTGCCTTTTTTAATATACCCATACCCTGTTTCCGGTGTATTGGGAACAATGCCAAACGTTATCAAACTGTTTTCCTTTGCATAGTCACAGCCCGTCTGTATGACAGTATGAAATTGTTTTTCATTTTCAATGACATGATCTGCCGGCAGTACCAGAAGAATGGGGTCTTTATGAGTTTCCAAAGCATTTAATGCTGCAATGGCAATGGCAGGCGCAGTATTTCTTCCAACTGGCTCTAAAATGATTGCATGGGGTTCAATTTTACTTTTTCTCAACTGCTCGGCTGTCATAAACCGATGCGCTTCATTGCAGACAACTATCGGGGAGCCGATTCCGTCAACACCATTCAGCCTTAAAACTGTGTTCTGAAGCATGGTGTTTTCATTATAAATATCAATCAGTTGTTTTGGATAAAGCACTCGTGACAATGGCCACAGTCTTGTTCCAGACCCTCCTGCAAGAATAACCGGAATAATCATTTTGTCTCCTTACTTATTTTTTGTGCTGTATACACATTTATTTTCAACCCATGGTTTACGGGGTAAGAATCTATATGTTTAAGATGAAACCCTGCCTCTGTCAACCAGGAACGTACCTTTGATTTTTCAAACCCCAGCCAGGCGCCGCCCATGATATCTTTAACAGTTTCCTGGTCATGTTTTTCAAAATCAGACAGGATGAAATACCCGCCAGGTTTTATGACCCTGTATGCTTCTTTGACAGGCCGTTCCGGTTGTGAAATATGGTGCAGAACCATATTCATAATTGCTGTACCAATCTCATTGTTTTTCATGGGAAGATGCTCGAGCTCACCCAGGCGCAGTTCTGAATTATGCGTCCCTGAAAGCCTTAACCGTGCCTGTTCCAGCATTTCCGGGGAACTGTCAATCCCAATGA
>CAYFKW010000031.1:45470-52041 GCA_964343845.1 uncultured Desulfobacula sp.
AGTTCGATGAGTTCTCCTGTACCACGGCCCAGGTCTGAAATCTTGCCATCGGTCATGATCAGTTTTATGATAATTGAATTTAAATCAAACTCACCCAAAACTTCTTTTTTCAGGCGATCCCACTGAGGAGCCACTGTTTTAAAAAACCGTTTGGTGCGGGTCTGGCGGATCTTGATCATTTCCCTGGCTTTCAGCAGATCCTGCTGGCTGATCTCATGCGTTTTACACTCCTGGTCCACAAGGGAGAGGATGGATTTTGTAGACATTGTTTTATTTGCAGAATAATAAATAAAACTGCCGTCACGCCGGGAAGAGAGAAGCCCTGACTCAACCAGTATTTTCAGATGTCGTGACACACCGGATTGAATCATAGCGATAACCAGTACGATTTCATTCACGTTTAATTCATACTGCCCTAAAATGTATAACAGCCTCAGCCGTGTTTTATCCGATAATGCTTTAAATCGTTTGACCAGTTCCATATTTGTTTTGTCTTTATCCTGTCAAATTGTTTTCATGTGCCCTGCTCTCTTTTAGCATATCCCTTGAAAATCTCAACTGCTGCCGTCGCTTTTGCTGATGCGGTGACTTATATTTACTGTCTCACGAAACAATACACAATTGTCTCACGCTTGGATCATATTTTGACCTTCACAAAAAGCATACTATCAATATATTGGAAATTTATCCTTAAAAAATAAATAGTTAAAAATAAATTTTCCTAAAAGACATGACTGGCATATCTTTTGTAATAACCATGAGTAATGAAAAAATTAATATACTTTTAACAGATTTGATGAGGAGAAAAAAATGGGAGTACTCGTTGGAAAACCAGCACCGGATTTCACGGCCACTGCAGTTGAGAAAGGTGAAATAATCGATAATTTCAAACTGTCTGATTTTAAGGGACAATACATTGTATTGTTTTTTTACCCGCTTGATTTTACCTTTGTATGCCCGACTGAGCTGCATGCATTCAGTGACAGACTAAATGAATTTGAGCAGAAAAATGTTAAAGTCATAGGGGTCAGTATTGACTCACATTTTTCACATCTTGCCTGGTTAAACACGCCCAAGTCAAAAGGGGGAATTCAAGGTGTTCAATACCCTATTGTATCAGATCTGAACAAAACTATTTCCGCTGATTATGATGTCCTTGTTGAAGGTGCGGGCATCGCCTATAGAGGCCTTTTTCTTTTGGACAAGGATCATGTTGTCAGGCATCAGGTGGTGAATGACCTTCCGCTGGGAAGGAATGTCAGTGAAACATTAAGAATGGTTGATGCGCTTCAATACACAGAAGCGCATGGCGAGGTCTGCCCGGCCAATTGGAACCAGGGTGAAAAATCCATGAAACCGACTCAGGACGGTTTAGAGGAATTTTTCAATTAATAATTACATATTTATCTGCCTTTGAAAAAAAGGGACAAAGATGGTCTTTGTCCCTTTTTTCTTTTGTGTTTATTTTACAGTCAAAACCGGGCAGTGCGCTTCCAGTATCACCACCTGCGCAGTGGATCCGAATAGCAATTTTCCGACCTTTGACCGGCTCCGGACACCAATAATTATTTCATCTGCGTTTTTTTCTTTTGCAAACTTAATAAGATCTTCTCCTGCCTCCAGCCCTCTTACCAGTAAATGTGTCTCGCTTTTTACCTTGAAATCATCAAAATAAGATTTGGCCTGTGCAAGATTTTTTTCAGCTTCCACTATTTCTGTCTTGTCTGTTTTATCTCCGCCGACCATGGAGGTTACAATTAGAATTTCACTATCAAATGCCTTGGCATGCTTTACGGCGATATCCATTAAATCCTTACCCACATTGGTTCCTTTGTACCCGACGAGAATTTTCATTTTGCCACCTCTTTGTATGTTTTTGTAAAACGGCAGTACCTGTTTTGACGTATTCAGTGATAATATGATGTCTTTATCATATTTTTCAATAGCATTTAAGCAAAACATCAACATATTTTACAGGACTGCATACGAAACCTGAAGACAAGTCACAAAATTATTTGACAAGTCTGTATCGTTGCATACTTTATTTTATATATAGATGAGGAAAACCATGCCTGATAATAAAATTGTCCATCTTGATGCATACAAAAAGAAAAAAAAGATCGAGGATAAAAGCGACGCATCTTTTGAAAAGAAAATCTTAACCTTGATTCATTCGCCGTTTGAAGGCAGCATATCAGAAAATAAGCTTGTTTCTATCTTTGAAGAAGAACAGCTTAAAAAGGATCAGGACAAAAAAGAGGAATAAAAGGGTTGTGTCATTTTTTTCTTCCCATTGTTTATGAGCTTTTACACATATTAAGGGACTGCAGCATGAAAAAAGAATGGCTTGATGCATTCACGCATATGACATACGGAATCTATGTTTTGACCACGCGTTTCAACAATACGATTAACGGCATGATCGCCTCATGGGTAACACAGGTATCTTATAAACCGCCTTTGATACTGGCAGCCGTTCATCCAAACCGTTTTTCCCACGACCTGGTAAAAAACAGCAGAATCTTTGCGCTGCATGTTCTGGATCAATCACAAAAGCAGTTGCTGAAACGATTTAAGGGCCCTGATCCTGAAAAAAAATTTGATGGCATTTCCTGGGAAAATGGCAGGACAGGCTCACCCATCTTAACGGACTGTACCGCATGGTTTGATTTAAACCTTAAACACCATTACACGCCAGGCAATCATACACTGTTTATTGGTGAAGTTATTGACTGCGGCACTCATTCCAGACAGAGGCCGCTCTGCACGCTGGACTACGACGGAATGTACAAAGGCAACATCTGAAACCATTATTCAGGTTAGATAACAATAAGCCCTGTGGGGTCATCTGTTACATGGCCAATCTTTCCGGCAGAATCTATGCCCGCTTTTTTCAACGCGTTCACCAGATCATTGCTTTGAGCATCAGGAACAGCAAATAACAACCCTCCTGAGGTTTGAGGGTCAAATAGCAGCTCTTCCTGCTGTTTTGACAGGGAAAGCTGTATATCAAAACGCCGGGAATTAACCATGGTTCTGTTGCCCTTGTTACTGCCGGTTGTTTCTCCTTTTTTATACATCTCCAGCGCATACGGATAAACAGGCAATGCTTTAAAATCAACCACAACGCCTGCATCGCACCCCTTGGATATCTCAAGAAGATGTCCCAGAATGCCGAATCCTGTAATGTCTGTACAGGCATGCACATCAAACGCAAGGGCCGTTGTGATCGCAGAGTGGTTCAAGGATGCAACAAGTGGTAGAACATGTTTCTCCAGGTCTTTAAACGGCAGTTTGCCAGACCGTACAGCATTGAACAACACACCCGACCCAATGGGTTTTGTTAATATCAGGGCATCTCCCGGCTTTGCCCCTGCATTTGTGATCACCTTGTCCGGATCGACCACACCATTAACACACAGCCCGTACTTGGGTTCTTCATCATCCACACTGTGACCGCCGACCAGGCTGGCACCTGCTTCAACCACTTTGTCATACCCGCCCTGCAGGATATCATGCAGTATTCCCATATCAAGCTTTTTAGACGGGAACATCACCACATTCAATGCAGTAAGCGGCCTGCCTCCCATGGAGTATATGTCTGATATTGAATTGGCAGCAGCAATTTGACCAAACCAATAGGGATCATCAACTGGTGGGGTGATAAAATCTATGGTATTGACCATGGCCAGCGTGTCAGATATTTTATACACTGCTGCATCATCAGATGTTTCGATGCCAACCAGCAGGTTTGGATCAGAGGGATTTTTCAGGCCCTTCAACGCATCCGACAGAGCCGTCGGACTGATTTTTGCCGCTCACCCGCAGGTTCTGGCCAACCCGGTTAATGTTTTTTTCCGTAAAAACTGCATTTAATTTCCTTAAAACTATTTTAATTAATTTGCTGCTGTTTAAACCACATCTATAACCATAACTATAAAATATCTAATCGCAAGATAATTTATCTTTAAAATACCACCACACATTGCTTTCGATCAGGTAATTTTTTTCCTGATATTTTTCCATTTGTTCCTCAGCATTTTTTTTGTTCATCCAGAATGGAATAATTTCCTCAGCATCTTCACAATCTGCAGTGCCTTGCCTGGTTTCATCTACCTCAATTTCAACCACAGAGCACATTTCAGTCATCAAATATGCACAGGTTGTTAAAAATGGACTGACACTGATTACAGCGCCTCCATAGCCAGTCTCTTCTTTTAATTCCCTGAGCGCTGCATGTTCGACACTTTCATTTTCCTGAATCATTCCTTTTGGAAATTCAATCACCCACCTGTTCACCGGGGCACGAAACTCTTTCAGCAGCAGGATTTTCTTTGAATCAGCAGACCGGCATATCAAGACAACCACATTCTGGTTGTTCTTACGCGAAATGTAATCCCAATTGATTATTTTCCCTTTTTTGTTTCTGCAGTTAGCCTGTTTTAAAACCAGCCATTGTGTTTGATGGATAGATTTAACATCAATAATGTCCACTTTTCAACGTCCTGTCATTTTTTCACATTGTTAAGTATTACCCCTGCCGGAAACTACTTTAAAACTGCGTTACATTACACAAATCAAAACCAGAAGGCAAAATTTAAATAAAATCATGTTTACATCATTCGATTCGGAACTATCTTAAAAGTATAACTGCAAAATGATTCTCCAACATTCCCCCCAAAATCATGAAAGGAGTAGTTATGATGTATACAAAAGATCAATTATGCAGAAAAATACGATCTGTGCATCCCGATATCGGTGAGTGCGGGATTGATATAAATGTGAAATTCAACTCAGAACAAAACGCATGGGTTGTAGATTTAAAACGAAAGAAACATCGCTTAAAAACCTATCTTAATCTTGAAGATGCAGACAATTGTATGGAAGGAAAACAGTGCATTGGACTGGGGCTGCAGATTTCCCAGCTTAAAGACAACATCAAAAACATGAAATATACATAAGGCAATGATTGCTAATGTTTAACATTTTGGAGATGAGAAATGGAAATTTTAAATGATAACAGCAAAGAAATAACTACCGATAGCGAAGGCTATCTTGAAAATTTTGAGTCCTGGAATGAAAACATCGCCTGCACTTTGGCAGACCAGGAAGGTGTTTCTCAGGAGTGTCCTCTAAGTAAGGATCGAATGGACATTTTAAAATTCATGCGTGACTATTATAAACGGTTTGAAGCTTTCCCGATTGTGCGGGCTGTATGCAAGAATGTCAAACAGTCAAAAGATTGTCAGTACCAGCAGTTCCCGGACCCGATAGTGGCCTGGAAAATAGCAGGGCTCCCAAAACCGACACCAGAAGTTTTCGCAAAAATTAAACATCAAACGCGGGGTCAAACGCGGGGTCAGGCTAACGCGGGGTCAGGCTTGACATTTTGATATTCACTTGTTTTTAAGGTGCTTCTTGATGGAAATCATTCGGTTTTTTAACCCTGAATCTCTTTTGATCCGATCCCTTAATCGTCCTGCTGCCCTACTCAGAGCACTCAAATCTCTACATAAAATTTCCCCCAATTTTGTTAGAGATAAATACTGATTGTTTTGAACCAGATAGGCTGCAACCGCTCTTGCTTCTGCTGCGGGTTGCCTTTTCCCCGGTTCACAAAGTAATTCTGTGGAGATACCGTATATGATGCAAACCGAATTTATCACCTGGTCATAGGACCATCGGTTTTTAAGTTCTTCCCGGGCCATTATATGGGCATGCTCACAAAATTTGTCATCACCTAAATGTCCTCTTGATAAGCCGGTATGAAATTCTTTGCGATGTCCTTCATTCATATCTGCTTTAACAAAATTTTGGTATAAATTGATGGCAACTTCTCGATTGTTATCAAATTGTGAAAGTACAAAATCTGTTGTAAGCCATGAACATGCTTTTTCCCCAAGATAAGCGTTATGGCTGCTCCAGGAGTAAAATTCCGGCATTTTTACGATTTTCGCCCGGACAGGATTGCAGTGAATATATCTGATCAATTCTGCCAAATAATTATCACGATCGATTAAAATCGACTTGTAACGTCCTTGAAACAGATGCCCCATTCTTTTTTGCCGTGCATTAATAAAGCGTGTATATCGAAAACACACATTCTGCATGACACGGGAAAGAGGTGTATCTCTCACCTGAATTACCAGATGGACATGATTTGTCATTTGACAGTAAGCGTGTATTCGATGACTATATTTTTGTATTCCTTCTTGAAGCAGAAAAATAAAATAAGTGCGATCATCATCTGAAAAGAAAATATCATCGCCGCCATTGCCTCTTATCATTACATGATAAAATGCTCCCGGATAGTGTATTCTGGATTTTCGTGCCATGTCGTTGCACTACCAATAAAAAGTCAAAATGTCAAGCCTGACCCCTATCCCTATCCGACCTAAAAATACTGAAAACACGACAATTTGTGGGGTATAGTGTGGGGAATGAACTTTTTTGGCATAAAAAAAGGGCCTCAGAAAAACTCTGAAACCCTTTGATATCAATGGAGGCGGCTTCCGGATTTGAACCGGAGAATAACGGCTTTGCAGGCCGATTTCTTTATCGTCCCTTAAAA
>CAYFKW010000032.1:0-26199 GCA_964343845.1 uncultured Desulfobacula sp.
TTTTCCATGGTGCAATTGTAAGTGTTTCCCCAGCGGCTTTTTTCTCCCCAAACTCCCATGTATACCATTTAAGTGGTTCTTCTCTGGGATTCCATTGCTGTTTGAACCTGTGAGTGGAAGCGCCCCGGGAAGAACGTCCCATATCAAACACTTCCATCCCCAGGTTGCAGGCAAACCCGATCATCTGCCAGTAAAGGACCATATTGGTATTCAAGTGCCGATACTCCTTCAGGGATGAGGCCCAGGGATTTGCCATGCGGTTTTTAAACCTGAACATAAAGGAGGCTGCAGCAGGCGTTCTTTTATAGTAAACAATACAGATGAATGCATTTGTCGAGAAAAAATCGAAAATGGCTTCAAAAAAACGTTTTGAATGAACCGGTGATCCGAGATCTCGCATGTTCCTGCTGAATACGTGGTAAAAAGGGCCAATGAGACGCTCTTTTCCAATATCCCATGTCAAACCGTTTTTCGCACCCTTATTGATCTGGCTTCTCAGTTTGGACCGGAACCGGGCCATCATCTTTCTTTGGTTCAGTGCCAGCGGGATATGCATGCTGACCTTTTCATCAAAAATCAAAGGATCTTTTCCCCCCATCTGCAGGTTGGCGGGGTCCAGATGATGATCCTGCCTCAGGGATAAACTTTCAGCCCCATTTGAGTTCAGGACATTACCAGCATTTTCTATAATTTTTTTTCCGGCATCTGGGTCTCCAAGAACACCGGCCTGGTCAAAAAAAGGAATGGAAATCCAATGAGGACTTCCTAAAGGATGTTTGATACAGAAAAGCGGCAGAACCGCCAACATACCTTTTTTTTTATCCACTGCTGCCAGATAAAGAGAATTATGGCCGTATACTTTTCTGATGACATTTCGCCATTCGTACAGGTGAGTGTAGGCGGCATTGGGACAACCTTCCACAAAATGATTCCACTCCCTGGGATGATTGATACTTATAATCTGCATGCGACCTGACCTTGCTGATTGCTTTATAAGTCAGTTAATTAACTATCATAAGAAATACAGGGTTGTAAATATAAGCATATTTGTATTCACCTGGTTTGTTCAATTATTTTCTGAAACTTAATATATGCTGTATTTATAGATTTTTTTATAATTTCAATTAGTTTTATATTTTTTTCAAATCATCTTTAATCATCTGTGATCATATTTCACCAACCTTCTCAAATTTTATCTATAAAAATTATCTATCCATTGAATGGCTTCTGTATCACTGACTTTTCCAAGATATCTTTGGTTGGTAGAAAGATTTGCATACCTGAGTTTTTAAGGCGTCATTTTCAAGGATATAACTATTACGGCAATTTTGTTTTCATGGCAGATGCCTCAAATGTAAAAGATGCCAATGGGATTTTGTATAAAAATTTGGTTGTCAAAGAAAAGCCCAAACATATTTTAGGTTGTTCCGACAGTAATTAAAAGATGGATTGCAACAGGAGGAAAGGCCACTTTTCAGGATCATGATATTGGGACCTGCTCAGCAAAACTTCTTGCAATTGCCATGCGCAGACAATGATCAATAAATGGTTGTGCAGCAGAGAATTATCTATGAAAACGAACAGCAAAAACTCTTCCATTTATTGATTTTCCCCCATTGACCCATTTTTCATATCCACCATGAAAATTGAAGAACCAGTGGAAATAATGTTCCTCGCCAGCAATTATGCTCTCTTTAATTTCAGAAGACCAAACACCCCAGCCAGTTGTTTCTAATAAAGGAGTCATATTACGATCACCTAAACCGTGAATATACAGCGACTTGAGCTCAGACAAAGTTGGTAATCTCCAAGTGCTGTCAGATGCTTTTAGCTCTGAAACCCACTGTTGAGCTTGTCTCCAGGTAAAGTATTTATCAGTACCTACATACCAATCCAAATCAGTTTTTTTGTCATAAACGATACCTGCCGCCAAACTGACAAACCTGTCAGGAAAATATATATTTTTATCCTGGTTCATTCTCTCCTTGAAAGGATCTTCATTCTTGTTTTGTGTCAACTTTATTTCTTGCAGGATCTTTAATTTTGTAATAGCTGATGAGTGGTTTGGGTTTAACCGTATAGCTTCTTTGAAAAGGGGTTCAGCCTTTTCATAGTCTTTCCACGAATTATAAATATACCCCAGATTGTAATGGTAGTCAGCAACTGTCGGATCTAAATTAACAGCCTCTTTAAACATCTCTTCTGCTTTTGAATAAACATACTGGGTTTTATAAACCAGGCCCAGTTTATTATAGTACACTGCATCAGTTGGATTTTGTAAGATGGCAAATTTGTATTCTCGTTCAGCCAGTTCATACTTCCCTTGCTTTTCATATAAGCCAGCAATTTCAAGGTAGTATTCCTGGGATGTTTTTACTGCCTTTTGATTACAGCCAATGGCTGAAGCCAACAAAGATAAAATTATTAGAATTATTTTGTGATTCATTTTTTTATCTCGCCTTTTACTTTGAATTAGAAGTATAGTTGCCTGATTTTTGAAAATCAAGTTTGGATATAGGTGCAAATATTGGGACCTACTGAATGGTAGTCCTCACCTCCAAGTGTTACTATCGAAGTTCTTGTTCCATGGCTTTCGCTAAGAGCTTCCAGGCTCTCGCGTCCTCTTTGCGGGTCTTCTCGACCATTTTTACCGTGTCTGATTCACTAATCTTTTTGTCCCCGTAGTGAAGGAATAGGCCCGTAAAATTCAGGTTCGAGATATTAGACGCTTCTGCGGTGATCTGATAAAGAAACTGCGAATGCTTAGCCGGCCCGGTAATGTGCGTGCTTGTCCAGAATAGTATATTCGGATAAAATTGTACAAGCTTTTGCTTTTCAACTTGATTGTCGGTGCCAATGTTAAACGTATCGGTCAAAATGACTGTTCGGTCGGTAATGTGGTTGATTTTTCGGCTGACGTCCTTCTCACCCATGAGGGCATGGTCTTCAGGCGTATAGGTTGTGCACCATTCAAACGCCTTTCGGGCGGGTACATGGAAGCGCTGTTGAAAACGGTAATATATTGGTGTTGGCATTGGCTCAAGTCCTTTCCTGTATCGCTTATAGTACACTTAAAATTCAACAATAAATTATACAGATTTGATAAATATAAAATTTTCAAATTGTGACGCTGAACATATAACAAATATTTACAAAAATTATTATTTTTTTTTCTAAAGACCTCAGATAATTGTTATTGATTTTTTGTCAGCGGTCTTTAGAGAAACTTAAAAGATCATCATTCCGGTCGATGGAACCAAGGTGTCCTTGTCGAATTGTTATCTTGATTTGGATCATTGAACTTATGAGACACTGTATTAAAACCCCTTTAATATCAAAAAAATTTACTACAGCCTTCCTTCTTTCGTTTCAAAATCCTAAACACTCAAACAATTATTATTGCAAAAATTGACACCGGGTTTATTGTAGTTTATTCTTTTGTAAAAAGAATTGTTTCTGGACTATATAGTATCTTTTTAATTGAAATTTTAATTCCGTTTTTTCAGAGGATGGTTTTGATTATTGAAATTGATCGCACAGGTAATGTAAAAAATTTCAAACACATACTTAAACATGTGGCTGAAAAAAAAGACGTTCAAAGTATTTTTATCCTTGCATGCGATGAAAACAATTTTTCAAAATCCATCATAGATCCAATATTGAACAAGATTCCCCTACCTATATTCGGAGGGATATTTCCTCAAATAATTCATGGAAAGGAAAAATTATCCAAAGGAACAATAATAGTCGGTTTCAGCCAGAAAATTGATGTAAACATAATCCATAATCTTAGTGATATATCCACTGAAATGGATGATCATATTGATACACTTATACCTGACATTGGTTTTGCAAAAACAATGTTTGTTCTGGTGGATGGATACGCAAAAAAAATAAGTAATCTCATTGAAAGCCTTTTCAATATTTTTGGTTTGGAGATCAATTACATCGGTGGTGGTGCCGGTTCAATAAACCCGAAAAAGCTGGAAATGGAACAGGTACCTTGCCTTTTTACAAATGAAGGATTAAAAAAGGACATTGCTATTCTTGCACTGACCGACATCCATTCAGGTATTGGGGTGAGCCACGGTTGGAATAAAATGTTAAGTGGTCCTCATAAGGTCACAGAGTCCGATCAAAACACTATAAAATCCATCGACTGGAAGCCAGCTTTTGGGGTTTATAGAAAAGTAGTGGAAAAACATTCCGGAAAGAAATTTACAGAGGGGAATTTCTTCGAGTTGGCAAAAGCTTACCCTTTCGGAATAAGTAAACTTGATTCAGAAAGTATTATCCGAGATCCCTTTACCGTGGATGAAGACGGTTGCCTTTATTTTGCTGGTAAAATTCCACCAGAATCCATAGTAAATATATTAACAAGCGATGCGGACTCTCTGGTTAAAGCCGCAGGCAAAGCACGCAGGGATTGCTTTAAGGCCTTTACTGGATGCAAAAAACAGTGTCTTCTATTCATGGACTGTATCTCTCGTGTACTTTTTCTGGGTGATAAATTTCAGCAGGAAATTGATGCTGTTTCACAGAATGAAATACCTGTGATTGGAGCGTTGACTTTAGGGGAAATTGCTAACAGCGGCTTGGATTATATGGAGCTTTATAACAAAACTTGTGTTGTCGGTGTATTGGGTGTTTGATGATTTCTTCTAATGAACAGATTCAACTTCAGTATGAAATTTCTATGGCTATTGGTCAAAGTCTTGATCTAAAAGTCATGCTTAGAAAAAGTATCTCAACCATCCTAAGGAAAATTAATTTCAGGGCTGGTAGTGTATATTTCTTGAAAGAAAACACAAGCAACCAACAATATTATGAACAAGTGTTTTCTATCCCTCGAAATATAAAGCAAATCGAAGATCTTCAATCTATCTTATCAATCATTCCTGTGAATGCAGACAAGCAGGATCCTGGAAAGTTTTTGCATCAATTGCCCATTACGGGCCAGACTAATACTGGTAAATACTATTATTTACTAGAGCTGCCGGAAATAGGACTTCTTGTTTTATTACGAAATAATAAAAAACTGGATTCTACATTCCTTAAATCTTTGACCCCCTTACTTCTGAAGCTATCTGCAGCATGCAAAGCCTGCCTTCAAAATCAGGAATTGATTTTACATAAAAATCATCTCGAACAACTTCTTAATGAAAAAACAAAAGAAATTGTGTTAAGAAATCAGGAGCTGGAAGAAAAGGTCAATGAGTTGGAAAAAACCCAAGATAAATTACAGACCCTGAGTGGTTTGTTGCCAATCTGCGCAGAATGTAAAAAAATAAGGGATGACAAAGGGTACTGGAACCAAATCGAATCCTATATACAAAAGCACTCACAAGCTGAATTCAGCCATGGTATCTGCCCCGATTGTTCTGAAAAAATGTATGGTCATGAGGGATGGTATCAAAAAATGAAAAAACGAAATAGCTGATTTGAAAGGTGTCAAAAATTAAATGATTTTGATATCTTTTCACTGTAAAATGTTGTTCTGAATCGCCTCGAAAATCCTGAAATTTAAAAAGGTTTAACAGGTAAAGTCTGGTGTGGGTTTTGAACCTTGAACCAGAATAACTATAGCCAGCAGTCCTCACTTTCTTAAAAGCGTTGCATTATAGACATATCTGTCGTTTTACTATTTCTCAAATTTACACCTCTTTTTTTAGAAAAAAAATATAAAAATTATACTGGAATTCAATCAACATTACTTAATAAATGGTTTTGTCTGGATCAGTTATCGTTTGGGTTATTTAGAAACATCTGTTTGTTCTTTCTCGATGAAATCATATCCCATACTAAATTTTTCAACTACAGAACACTCACTATCAATAGATGTTTTAAGCACAACATTATAAGTTCTAAATGAAGGAAAATGAACTTTATATATTGTATAATAGCTTTTATCGCCATCCTTGAAGCCGAGGAATTCCAGTTGGGCATGTTTGTTTATTCCCCCTATTTCTAAGCCATAATAATTAGCCATCTTTTTAGATGCCCATTCAATTGCAATATCATCACAACGATTGAAATCATTAGCATAAGAATTAATACAGGATAGCAGGACTAAAATTAGAATTTTTTTCTTCATTCATGTTTTCCATTATTATTCTGATTTCCAATTGATGATCAAATAAATTTAGAGAAATAGGGTAACACTCTCCTGTTTAGAAATCAATTTAGATTTAAAGGAGGTTGTTGCCTATGGCAAAGCGAAAAAAGAGAAAAAATTGTCGTCCTTATCAGAACTGGAACTTTTGAAGCTTGAGGGTGTCCAAAAGGATGTCCGTAAAATAAAAAAGCTTTCAGTAAACGTTGAAAGCCTCTGTCATCAATGGTGATCCCACCGGGAATCGAACCCGGGTTTCCGGCGTGAGAGGCCGGCGTCCTGACCGCTAGACGATGGGACCACAGGAAGACGTTTATATTTATATTATAGTGAATGTATTGTCAAATCATATTGAAGGCTCAGGTCTGTTTCTTTCTCTGGCCTTTGCGGAAGCCGAACAGGAGATAGATCAGCCAGCCAATAAACGGTACAATGGCAATAAAGTGCCAGATAATTTTTGCTTTTGTGGAGCCAAAATCTTTGAGAATGATGTCAATGAGGGCAAGCAGTGTCAGGCCGAAAGAGACGGCCAGGATTATAAGAAAATAAATAATGCCCTGATCCATTGGTGTTATCCTTTTAACCGGTCAGAGATTTTCAGCAGCGTATCAACATAGTAATTGCTATGGTTGTACCTGAACAGGACTTCATGCTGTTTCTGCCTGGCAATGCCTGGTTTCCAGCCATGATGCCTAAGATAATTTGCTACGCTGAAAATAGCATCTGCATGGGTAAACAGGTCTATCCTGCCGTCGTTGTTTCCGTCTTTGGCAAGCCGTAAGGCATTGGAGGGCATGAATTGAGAAATACCCATGGCACCTGCATAGGATCCTTTGATTGTTTCCGGAGAAAGGTGCTGCTGGGCTGTGAATTTAATCAGGGCTTTGAGTTCTTCATATCCCCATTTTGACCTTTTCTTAACCTTTGCCAGAAAGACTTGTTTTTTGGGTTTTTTCTTGTCAGGAATGGAATCCCAGATTCGTTCTCTCAAAGCTGTATCTGTTAAAGATGCCATTGTCGAAAGTGTATTGATGACGGTTCGAGTACCCAGATAGGTTCCCAGCCGTGTTTCTACCAGTAGAATTGCAGTAATGATTGTTTTATCAACCCCGTAGGTTTCCTGGGCCTGTTCAAGTACAGCTTTATGTTTTTCCATATAATTTTTAGCGTTTTTAATCGATTTTTTAGATATGAATTGATCGTAATCAAGGCTTGATTCAGTATGAATGAAAAACCTGGATACGCCTTCAGGATTGAAAAAAACATTTTCACTGGAGAATAGTTGTTCTATTTTTTCTTTTTTAAATCCATCAGCGATCAACTGCTGCTTGAGCTTGTCAAATTCATTGCCTTTTTTTATCTCCTGGGCTGCCACAGGTGCGGAAAACAGAAATAACAGCAAAAAACTATAAATGAATAAACGGCTCAAATTATAAGGTGCCATCTTTATTGTCATGGGTCTTTTATCTTCTCCCTCTTCATCCTCTGTCAAAAATTGTAACCCTGTAGGGATATTCCTACGATTAAAATTTTTTCTTCTTATAGCCTATTTTTTTTTAGATTGCATTAAAAAAAAGACAGGAAGGAGAAATCTAAGCTGTGTTTGAATAAAAAACACCCGGACTTTAATGCATTAAAGTCCGGGTGCAGGTTTTTTACTGATGAAGATCAGGGTTTAAATGTCATAATACAGGTAGAACTCATGAGGATGAGGACGACTGATAACTTCTTTTACTTCATTTTCCATTTTGTAATCAATCCAGTAATCAATAACATCTTTGGTGAAAACATCACCTTTCAGGAGGAAATCATGATCTGATTTTAGAGCATCTAAAGCTTCTTCCAGTGAGCCAGGAGCAGATTTGATTTCTGCCAGTTCTTCCGGTGGAAGGTCATAAATATTTTTATCCATTGGTTCACCTGGATCCATCTTGTTCTGGATACCGTCGATCATGGCCATAGCAATGGCTGAGAAGGCCATATATCCATTGGCTGATGGATCAGGTGTCCTGAACTCAAGGCGTTTGGCTTTTGGAGATCCGGAATACATTGGCAGCCGTATGGCAGCACTTCTGTTCCTGCTGGAATAAGCCAGTTTAATGGGTGCTTCAAACCCTGGGACCAGTCTCTTATAAGAGTTGGTCGTTGGATTTGTGATGGCACAGAGCGCTTTACCGTGTTTCATGATACCGCCGATGGCATAAAGGGCATCCTGGGACATGCCTGCGTATTTATTCCCGGCAAATAACGGATTGTTGTCTTTCCAGAAACTCATGTGAGTGTGCATACCGGTTCCATTGTCACCGAAAAGCGGTTTTGGCATGAATGTTACGGTGTGGTTATATTTTGCAGCCACATTCTTGAGTACATATTTAAACCAGGCAAGGTTGTCACTCATGTTCAGCAGTGTGTCAAAGCGAAGGTCGATTTCAGACTGACCGGCAGAAGCAACTTCATGATGCTGGCATTCCATGGCAATGCCAAGATCTTCCAGTGTAAGCATCATTTCTGTTCTGATATCCTGATACTGGTCATGCGGCGGTAGAGGGAAATAACCGTGTTTGGGTCGAATTTTATATCCAAGGTTCTGAACTGAGTCGTCACCAGTGTTCCAGACAGCTTCAGGAGAATCAATTTCAAAAAAAGAAGCATGAGGCTCAGACTGATATCGAATGTTGCTGAAAATGAAAAATTCAGGTTCCGGACCAACATAAATGGTATCACCAAGACCGGTTGATTTGATATACTGTTCTGTCTTTTTTGCAATGCCTCTTGGGTCACGGCTGTAGGCTTCCTGTGTAATGGGGTCATGAATATTCCCAATTATGGCAAGGGTTGGAACCTTGAAAAACGGATCGATCTTGGCTGTTCCAGGTTCTGGAATAACAATCATGTCAGAGTTATCAATATTCTGCCATGCTCTCATGCTGGACCCGTCAAATCCAAATCCATCCTCAAATGCAGATTCGCCAAACTCTGCAATGGGAACACTGAAATGCTGCCAGGTACCGATAAAATCCATATATCTGATATCGACAACTTTAACATCATTTTCTTTAATCATTGCTAATACATCTTTGGGTGTCATTTTAAAAATCCTTTCTAGTTATTGGTGGTTATATATAGTTAAAGTGCTTCTGTTCCTGTTTCACCGGTTCTTACCCGTATGACCTGTTCCACTGGCATGACAAATATTTTTCCATCGCCAATTTTTCCGCTGTTGGCAGCATTCCTGACTGTTTCAACTGTTTCATCTGCCCGTTCATCGCTGACAACGATTTCAAGTTTTATTTTAGGGACAAAGTCGACGACATATTCAGCCCCTCTGTAAATTTCTTTATGGCCTTTCTGGCGACCATAACCGTTGACTTCTGTTACGGTCATTCCATAAATTCCAACATCACTTAAGGCCTCTTTTACATCATCAAGCTTAAACGGCTTTATGATCGCCTCAATTTTTTTCATTGTTAACCTCCTTTGCAATTATTTGTGGAAGACTTTCCAAGATGGCATTTTTGATCTGTTCAAGTCCTTTATCTGTTTCTATTTTTGCGTCATTTTCAACGTTTCTGACATAAAAAATATCAACGACCTGGTCTACTTTTGTGGCAACCATGGCAACGTTGACATTAATTCCATTTCTGTACAGGGCATTGGTAATTGAAAATAAGAGTCCTGGGAAATCATAGGTAAAAACCTCGATGATGGTAAAGAAACTGGATGTTTCATTATCGATTTTAACGGTATTGGGTCTGGGTATTTTACCTGATGAGATCTGCAGGGTTTTGGGTATTTTATTCAGGGCATTGTCCAGAAAATGATCATCACTGATAGCATGGAATAGATCGGTTTCCATTTTTTCCCATTTTTCTTTTTCAAACAGCCTGTCTTTTGGCGGGGTTACTTTAAAGATATCCAGTATATGCTCTTCTCCCAGTGAATATGCCTGGGAAGCAAAAATATCCAAACCATTTAAAAAGAAAACACCGGCAATTTTTGAATAAAAACCTGGTTTGTCTATTCCACAGATGGAAACCGTCCTGATATCCGAGCCCTCTTCTTCTGATATCTGCCAGATAAACGGATTGTCTTTTAAGTTCCTGAAAAGATTGATATGGGCAACAATATTCTGGGCAGAAACATAAACAAGGTACCTTCTGGACATGGCCTCAAGCTGTCTGTTGATTTCATCCTCACGCCACCGCTCTTTTAAAAGCCGGATCACCTCGCTTTTCTTCCGGTCGATCAACCGCTGCGACTTTTTGGATGCAAGTTCTCCTTTTTTTAAAATACTCATTGTTTTTAAAAACAGGTCTTTGAGCAGATTTTCTGTCCATTCATTCCAGGCTTTGGGACCGGTTGCTTTGGAATCTGCCACCGTGAGAAGATAGAGCATCCGCAGCAATCTGATTTTCCCGATTTTGTTGGCCATGTAAACCGAAGTCTCTTCATCTGTAATATCTCTTCGGGTGGCTGTTTTAATCAGGGCCAGGTGATGCTCGATCAAGAACACAACATCGTCTATTTCCGAGGGGTTGAACCCAAATCGTTCTAAAATAGGTCTAGCAATCCTGGCGCCTGTTTTTGAATGCTCCCTGGCAGGATCAGATTTGCCGATATCATGGAGGAGTGCTGCAAATAAAAGGGCGTTTTTATTTCGCACATCCCTGAATACAGTTGAATACAAACTGTCAGCTGTTGAATCACCCGGGTCTTTAAAACTGTTCACAATCTGGACACAGCGGATAGAATGTTTGTCAACAGGGAACAAATGATAATGGTTGTATTGAATTTTATTGACAAGGGTTGAAAACTCAGGGATGAATTTTTCTAAAATGCCTGTGGTCAGCATGACATTTAATACATTGAATTCCCAGTAGGAGACCGACATTATTTTTTTGAAAATTTTAATGTTTGCAAGATCTTTTGTAACAGTGTCATCTATTAAATGCAGGAATTCACTCACAACTCTCCTGGCTTCCACGGACAGAGGCGTCTTTCGAGTCCCGCTTTCAAGAAAAATTTTCAGCAGCAATTCCGGGTTCTGCAGGATGACAACTGTATTGGCAAAATAAAGCCTTCTTTTTTTAATGATCAGGCCGTCTGTTTTTGTGGGCCGGGGTTTTGAACTGCCTTTTTTAATGCGGATACTTGAGAGGATATCTTCAAATGTGATCTGGTTGATCTGTTTTAAAAAATCCATTCGCGTGTGAAGATCACCTAAAAACCGTTCCACATCAACAATGCGTTTTTTAGACTGGTACCCTAAAAGCTTGGCAAGATCTGTCTGGTACTCAAAATGGAGTGCATCGCATTTCCTGTTTGTAATATGGTGCAGGAAGTTCCGTATTTTCCAGATATAGGTCAGGGACTCTTCCAGCGACGTATATTCAAAATGGGACAGGAACCCGTAGTACTCAAGGTCCCTTCTTGTCTTAATATCGGATTTTATTTTTGCATACCATAGAAGGGTATGATAATCCCGGAGGCCGCCAAAGCCGGATTTAAGATCAGGTGCGATTAAATAGGTGGAGTCCCCAAAATCAAAGTGTCTCTTTTCACCATGTTCATATAGATAATTAAAGGTGTCTTTCAGGTGCTTTGTGGATAAATCAAACTTAAATTTTTCCATAAAGGTGCTGTAAATCAAAGAAGCACCACATATAAACCTTGCATCTAGAATAGTGGTTAAAATATCAAACCGTTCAAATGCCATCTCAAGACATTCGTTAATATTTCTGACAGCATATCCCACTTCGAATTTGGAATCCCATAACGGATATAAAAGCTCCTGGACAAACGCCTCAACTTCAGGGGGGACTGTTTCTTCAAATAAAATTAATAGATCTATGTCGGAATGAATACACTGCTCTTTGCGGCCATAGCCGCCTAAAGCAATAATCGCAAAAGGATTTCCGGCAATCGTCATTTTTCTTGCTGAAATGCTTTTGCCGAAAACAGTCAATAAGTATTCATCTACAACAGAAGCATGATGCTCGATAAATTGGGGCTCTTTCCCCGACAGAAAGCGATCGATCAGCTTTTGTCTTTCATTAATTAATATGTCTGCGTTTGTTTTGTCCATAATCTTACTTTTTAACTTAATAAGCAATGGGTGTGCCAAGCCTTGCGGGGTCTGCTTTTCCCGGGCCAGGCAGCCAAAAACGAGAAAAAATGATCGAATTTCTTAATTTTAGTTCCAAAAATGTAATAAAATAATAAAATTAAATTTCATTTTTGTAACTAAAATATTTAATACTAAAATTTTATAAATTAGTAAACAGGGTGTGCAGAAAGAATTCTTATAAAGGACAAAATAAAATGCAGCTGATCATTGATTATGCGCAGCTGCATTAGATATGATAATGAATGTTTTAATCAGTCTTTTTCAATCTGATCCGGTTCATCCGGTTTATCTTCGAGCTTTGGTTCTTTGGTTGCCTTTTTAAAGTTTTTTATTCCTTTACCAAGGCCGGCCCCTATTTCAGGAAGCTTTCCTGCGCCGAATATAATGAGGATAATCACAAGAATGATTATCAGTTCCGGCATTCCAATCCCACCAATCATAACATACTCCTATTTGCTTCATGCTATTATTAAATCAAGTAAAAAGTATTAGCACTAAGTTTTAAAGGTGTCAATGTTTTAGAATTTCAAGAAAACTTTTTAAAATTACAATATTGTAATATAATTTCAATCAGGTCCTTTTTTTTAAAAGCTTGTAAAACACTTTTTTGTGATTATTATTAACACCTAAAATTAAATAAAATACAAAACTTTAATATTTTTGGAGATACTGTATGAACAATGAATTTCAGGGCGCTAAAAAATATGTCCTAGATCAGGAGCTTGCTTCTATTGTCAATATATCAATGAAACTTGAGATGCCGTTACTTTTAAAAGGGGAACCTGGAACCGGCAAAACCATGCTGGCCCATGCCATTACAGAAAGCCTGAACATGCCGTTGATCGTATTGAATGTAAAATCCAGTATGAAACTTGTGGAAGCCTTATATCAGTATGACACGTTGACCCGCCTGAACGACTCCAGGTTTGGGGATTCAAAAAGAGATGTCAGCAATATTGACGAATACATTAAAATGGGAAAGATCGGCCAGGCATTCTGTGCAGATGAGAGAACCGTATTGCTGATTGATGAAATAGACAAGGCAGATACGGATTTCCAGGATGATATGCTGGATGTCCTGGATCAAATGCAGTTTGATATTATTGAAACAGATAAAACCATAAAAGCGAAACACAGACCGGTTATCATTATCACATCCAATGCAAAAAAAGATCTGTCCGACCCGTTTCTCGGCCGGTGCAATTTCCACCACATCGCGTTTCCAGACCCCAAAATGATGCGGAAAATCATTGGTGTTCATTTTCAGGGGATTGATAGTACGCTGGCGCAAAATGCGATAGATGCATTTTACAGCATGCGCGACATTGATTCAATCGAGAAAAAACCGGCGACAAGGGAGCTGATCAACTGGATCAGGGCCCTGAATGCTGATCCTGATTTCAGGGCAAAAGATCTTGTCAAAGGGAAACTGCCGTTTCTGGGTGTTTTATTTAAAAAGAGCCCTGATTATGAAAGAGCAAACAATATTGCATCCAGAAGACGGATGTTTTAACTGGTAGGCTTATGTTTTTAAAATTTTTCTATACGCTGAAAGATATTGGGATCCCTGTATCTCCCACTTCTTTTTTGACGCTGCAAAAAGCACTGCACCAGGGAATAATCAATAGCCTGGATGATTTTTATACCTGTGCCAGATCCATACTGGTAAAAAGTGAGCGGTATTTTGATTTATATGATCAGGTGTTTGCCCTTCATTTCGAGGGCGTTCCTTTACCGGAAAATGATGGGTTTGAAATTGATGAAATGGCCAGAGCCATGCTGGATGAATGGCTCAAGAATCCGAAAATGCTTGCTGATGCACTGGACATGGATGAAGAGCAGCTCAGGAAAATGTCGCCTGAAGAGCTGATTGAGTATTTTAAAAAACGGCTCAAAGATCAGGATGGAGAACACCATGGCGGCTATAAATGGATTGGTACAGGCGGATTTTCACCAGTGGGCCATTCAGGTCATCATCCCGGCGGAATGAGAGTCGGCGGGCAGTCGAGAAATAAGTCAGCCGTAAAAGTTGCCAATGAAAGGCGCTATAAAGACTATTCCACTGCTGGACCTCTGACACAGGCAAAAATAGGTGAAGCCTTAAAACGATTAAGGAATATGATCCCGGCAGGTCCCAAAGATGAGATCAATATTGACGATACCATTCGAGAAACCATACGGAACGGCGGGGAAATTGAGCTGGTATTTGACAGGGCGTTAAAGGATAGATTAAAGGTTATCCTGGCCATCGATAATGGCGGGTGGTCCATGGACCCCTATATCAAGGTGGTTCAGACATTATTTGATTATGCCAGATCCCAGTTTAAGGAAGTAAAAACCTATTTTTTCCATAATACTATTTATGATTACCTTTGGGAGGATCCGGCAAGGTACAGGAAACCAAAGAATATTATAGAATTTTCAAGACTTGACCCTGATACACGGCTGATCGTTGTCGGGGATGCCAGTATGGCGCCGTATGAGCTCATGGCCCATGACGGATCTATTCATATTACAGAAAGAAGCGGCAGGCCAAGTATTGAACAGCTCTCTTTTTTAACAAAAACGTTTCCCCATTCAGTCTGGTTGAATCCGGTTTCGGAAAACATGTGGGGGTATACACATACGATTATTGCGATTTCCAAAATTTTCCCCATGTTTGAGTTATCTTTAGACGGACTTGAAAAGGCGGTGGGCAAGCTGATGTCCAAAACCTGAGCACCTGCCTGATAATCATCTTTCAGCTTAATTTCAGCGTCCGGAGAAAAACTAAATCCCTGACATGCTAACTGTCTGCCTCTGCCAGTCATCTAAGATATACTACTTTTACAAAAACAGAAAACCTGCCGGCAGCTACTATGCCTATATGGGCTGTTTCAAGTTTTCCATGCACGTACCCGATAGTCTATAAGTATTACGTATGTAATTTTTAAACCAGTGATGGAAGATGAAAAAGCTAATTCTTTTATTGTGTATGGTATTCTTTTTACAGACACCCTGTTCTGCGCGGGATTTTATAGTAGAATTTATAGAAGAAAATTATAAAGAAACCCAGAGTTCCTTTTCTTATTTCCCTGTGATTTATCATTCCCTGCAGGTCCAGTCCAAGGCTGGACCTAAAATGCTGATCCTGAAAGGCGATGATTACCATTATCGCAGATGGTTAAGACAATATATTGCCCAGGGAAAGCAGTTTATAGCAAAGGTTCCTGATGATCAAAATGATCTTTTCATCAAATCAAGTGCATTTGAAATTGATGTAACGCTTGTTCATCCATTTAATTTGGACATGTACCATAAAGGAGAAGAAAAAGCCGGAACCAGCAGGCTGCTGCAAAACAGCAGCGATGCGCACATGGATTCAAGTGACCAGGGTACAAGACAGGACACCGGGCAGAAGCGTTCAGGTGAACAGGCGTCAAAAGTGCGGCAGATGGAGGAAAAAAAACGCAGAGAAGATCTAAGACAAAAAAAAGAACAACAGGAAAAGAATCAGGCAAAACAGGCAGAGCAAAATCGAATTGAACAGGAAAAGCAGCTTAAAGAACTCCAGGAAAGACAGGCTGCTGAAGAATTAAGACAGCAGTTGGAATTTGAGAAAAAGAAAAAAGAACAAGATGCATTTCTTGCTGCAGTCATAGAGCAGAGAAAAGTAGAAGAAGACCGCCGGAGACAGGAGTTAGAGCAGCGCTGGCTGGAACTCAGGGCCAGATTGCTGGAAGATGAACGGATCAGGAATCTTGAACTAGAAGATAGAAAAAGAGAGATAGAAAGAAGATGGCTGGAGCTTAAGACACGCTACGGCTTCTAATATTTTATAAAAAAAGGGATACCTGGATAAAGTATCCCCATTTTTTATCTTAACCTGTTAACGATTTATTTTTTCAGATACGTCATAGACGGATCTGGTCTTCCCACAAAGCAGCTTTTGCTGAATCCATACTTTTTGATAATTTTATATGCTTTATAAGCCTCGGCTTTTTTAGATCCGAAATCAAACATCCAGTGACTGCCGTCCACAATTTTCCATGAATTGTTGATCTTCTTTAACCGGATCGTATTTACATTGAAACCGACACAGTCCTCGCTGGATAGATCACCAGAGGGTGCGCGCCCGTTTGATAACAAATATGTGAAAGACGGATCCGGCCGTCCGACATAGCAGGTGGCATTAATATGATAGTACTTGATGGCTTTAAATGCTTTATAGGCTTCTGCCTTATTTGATCCGAAATCCATTATCCAGTGGCTGCCGTCTACTATTTTCCACCTGTTATTTATATATTTAACCACAGCCGTATCATTGTTGAATGATATACAGTCCTCGTCCAGTCCTCCAGACGACCCGCTGCCCGGACTGCTGTTTAATCCTGTAGGCGGTGACGGTGCTGGTGCCGGTGCCGGGGCAGGGGCAGGTGCCCGGCGGGCGGTCACTTTATTCATTTGATAAACTGTGTTGTAATTGTTTCGATTGCTGTTATCTGTAAAGCGGGTGTAGATATTTGCCCGCAGCTGATCTGCACCTCTTAGAGATACAATTACAATACTTTTTTTAAAGCTTTTGGTGAATTCTGCTGATATGGTGTGCCCTCTGGCCATCATATCAGCAGTGACTTTTGAAGCATAAGGATATGCCCTGACCCGCCCCCAGTCACAATCACTGGGTGAACATGCGCCCCACGCCTGCATAAAAACCTTATTACCGGCAGCATATATTTTAATTTTGGTTACGCCGCTGGTATTGGCATCTGCATTTTTCCAGGTGCCGACAAACCGATCGACACCTGCTGATGACACAGAAGTAAACATAAATAAAATCCAAAACGCAGCAAATACAGAAATGGTTTTTCTCATGATACGGTCCTCCGGTTGTTTTCCATAGGTTATAAGCTTAACAACTAAATACAGAAATTATGAATGTACATACTTTTTGATCACGAAATCAACCTACCATATCAAGTATCCGGAAAAATGAAAATGCAAAAATGACCGTCGGTTCAAAGACACCTGGGCCCGTTATGACAGGTTTAAACATCCAATTTGTAGAACGCCCTGGTATTATTAAAAATTGTCCGGGACAATTGATCCGGGTCTGCGTCTTTGACCTGTGCAAGTCTCAATAGGACAGATTTAACGAATGCAGGCTCATTCCGTCTGGTTTTATTCTTTTGAGGTGCAGGTGTGAGATAGGGGGCATCTGTTTCTATTAGAATTTTGTCGTCTGGAATAAGCGGCGCAATACGCCGTAAATATTCCCCCCGTTTTTTGATGGTTAATATTCCGGTTATACCAATGTGATACCCAAGGTCAAGGTATTTGAACAGCTCTTGTTTTGTCCCTGAAAAACAGTGGACAACACCTTTCCGGCTTTTGGGACCTTCAGATTTTAAAATGTCATAAAATCTGCCGTTAGAATCTCTTTCGTGAAAAATCAGCGGCAGATCTAACCTGCCTGCGACCTCAAGCTGTGCAGAAAAACATCTTTCCTGATCTTCTTGAGGTGAAAACATGCGGTTAAAATCAAGACCTGTTTCTCCCCATGCTTTTACACATGGGTTGTTTCTGGCAAGGCTGATCAATGTATCCATGTTTTTTTTCGAGCAGTGCCTGGCGTCATGCGGATGAATCCCGACAGAGGTGATGATATGGTCGTGTTTGTCTGCAATGGTGATCGCTTTTAAAGAGGTCCTGATGTCAATTCCGACAATCATGATAAATTGAACATTTTCTTTTTTTGCCCGCTCCAGGACATTGTTAAGATCTTTATCATAGCATTTGTCATCCAGATGAGAATGGGAATCAAAGAGGATCATTTGTATTTTTCTGCCTTATTTCAATAGGTTGCATATCCGTTAAAACAATATTAAGCCTTCACTGAGTGGAAGAAGCCGTTTTACGGTAACAGTGAAGGCTCATTGTAAGGAAAACTGTTTTGCAGCACTCCTTGACACATGCAATTTATAACAGTAAATTCAGTTTCAGTCAATTAAGGATGATGGTGTATATAATTACGGAATTATGGAAGAAAAAAATAATAAAAATCTTGTTATAAGACTGTTCAATGTCAGCAAACGATATGGCGGAAAGCTTGCGCTCAAGGACATTACTCTTGATATTGAACAGGGGGAATTTATTTTTATTTCCGGTCCTTCAGGTGCTGGCAAGTCCACCCTTCTGAAAGTTTTATATCTTGCTGAAAAGGTCTCTGAAGGGCAGATCCTGATTGAAGGAATGAATCTTGCCAGGATCTCTTCTTCACGGCTGCCGCTTTTAAGGCGGCGGTTTGGAATGGTATTTCAGGATTTTAAATTGATCCCCAACCGGACAGTCTATGAAAATGTTGCCCTTGTTTTAGAAGCGGCAGGAGAAAAACCATCCTACATCAAAAAGAAAGTCATGCAGGTGTTAAGAACGGTTGGAATGGATAAAAAAATAAAAGCCCTGCCCCCGACGCTGTCTGGCGGCGAACAGCAGCGGGTTGCCGTTGCAAGGGCGGTTGTGGGAGATCCTTCTATTATTCTTGCAGATGAGCCGACAGGCAGCCTGGATACAAAGTCAGCCCAGGCTATTCTTGATTTTTTAATGGAATACCATAAAAAAGGGGCCACCGTATTGATTGCCAGCCATAACCTGCATCTTTTGGAAAGTACTGTCAGGGGCAGAAATGTAGAAATAAATGAGGGAACAATAAACCGGACTGCAACCATGCTCTAGGAAAAACAATTTAAGATGACGCATTTTATCAAAAAAGCATTGGCTGATATTCGCCTGAATCGATTCCTTAATTTAATTACAATTATCACAATTTCGCTATCCATACTGGTTGTCAGCGTGTTCCTTCTTTTTTTCGAGAATGCCAGCAGGGTGATTGAATCATGGAATCAGGGCGGGCGGGCAATGATTTATCTAAAAGGTGATTTTACAATGGATATGCTGCCCAATCTGAAAGCAAGAATCAATACATTGGGTGAAATTGATGAAATGGTTTTTATTTCAAAGAGCCAGGCATTGGAAAAACTGAAAAAAGAGATGTCTTCAAAAACAGCTTTTTTAAAAACCCTTAATGAAAATCCATTGCCGGATGCACTGGAAATACGGATGAAGTCCTATAACAGCTTTGAGGAAGTCCAGAAATTTGCACAGAGCATAAAGGCGATAGAGATTGTTGAAGATGTTGAGTATGGGCAGGGCTGGCTGGGAAAATTTCTAAAAATTTTCAATTTATTCAAGATAACCGGGTATGCCATGTGTACCCTGTTTTTTCTAATTGCTTTATTTATTACTGCCAATACAGTGAGACTGGCATTTTATTCCCGACAACTTGAAGTTGAAATCATGCGTCTTGTTGGTGCAACCGAAACCTTTATTAAAGCACCCTTTTATGTGGAAGGTATCTTACAGGGGTTTTTCGGTGGTATATTAGGACTTATTGTTCTTTTAATTACCTATATGACCGTGTCATCAGGGATTGATCAAAGCCTTGCGTCCTATGTTTATTTTGATATCAAGTTCCTGTCATTTAAAATTATATTGCTCATTATTTTTGGATCCACATTTTTAGGGTGGTTTGGATGTTATCTGTCCTTAAAACAAATATTAAAATAGCCATTTTAACAGGCGCTGTTTTACTCTTATTTTCAAGTGTGGTTTCTGCCCAGAACAAAGTTTTGTATAAAGGGATTGTCACCTCATACAGACTGAATATACGGCAGACGCCTTCCCGGCATGCTGATGTCGTCGATGTGGTTGAAAAAGGTGAAAGTGTAAGTGTTATACAAAAAAAAGGCGGGATAGGCACCTGGCTGACAATCGTATATAAAGGCCAAAAAGGGTATGTCCGAAATCGGCCGCAGTATATTAGGCTGATCCCGGTGCCCCAGAAAAAAGACGTTAAAAAACGGGTGAAACCACAGGTCAAGAAAAAAGATCCGTCCCAGAAAATAACCAAAGAGAAAAAAGAAGAAAAACAAAAGATTCATGATAAAATTCAAACCCAGGAGAAAATGGTTGAAACCTTTTCGCAAAAAGAAGTTGAAATCATAGAAGGGTTGAATGAAATTGATTATGCATTGAACAAGGCCAGGATAAAAGTACTGGCCTTATCCACAGAAAATATGCAGTTGTCAGCAAAGATAGAGCAGTTGAACCAGGATAGAGATCGATTGTTGAAAAATATCACCCGCAACAGAGAATATGCAGGCAAAAGACTTAGCGCACTTTATAAAATGAATATGATCGGCCGTCTTGATGTTGCCGGTATGCCGACATCTGTATTTGATTTTTTCCTTCAGCAGAATTCGATGAAGCGGATCATTACATCAGATTTCAGCCTGCTTGAAAAGCAGAATTCAGACCTGGAAAAATTTGAGATATTAGAACAGGAGCTCCAAAAAGAAATCCAGGTAAAAACAACGCTTGAAACCCAGCTGAATGACCAGATCCGGATCAACAAAAAAGAGACCATAAAAAAAGAAGTCATTTTACAGGAGATTCGCAAAAAAAAGAAATTATCTCTTGCAGCTGTTGAATCCTTGAAACAGGCAGCCCTGCAACTGGATAATCAAATTATAAACTTGCAAAAGGGTGGTCAGGCATCTTTGACAGATGCCTCCTTTTCAAATTATAAAGGCAGATTGATCGTTCCGGTCAAGGGAAAGATTATTTCAAAGTATGGACCGTCACGGACCGGGGATTACAAATCCTATACTTTTCAAAAAGGAATTGATATAAGAGTAGAAAGGGGCGAACCTGTAAAATCCGTATTTAAAGGTGAAGTCATGTTTGCCCAGTGGCTTAAGGGATATGGTAATCTGCTTATTATTAACCATGGGGATAATTACTATACCCTGTATGCACATGTTGAGGAGATCTTTAAACAAAAAGGTGAAACTGTCGATACTGGTGAGGTTATTGCAACTGCAGGTGATACCGGTTCAATCAAAGGGATGTGCCTGCATTTTGAGGTGAGGCATCACGGCAAACCCGTCAATCCAATGAGGTGGTTAAGAAAAGGAGCATAGCGATGACATTCAGGTCTTATAATTTATTCAAGTCCGGGTTTTCTGTGGTAATGGCCACCTGTATCGTTTTTCTATCAACAGGATTTGTCCAGTTCGCACATGCCAACGACAAGACCTATCGATCTTTGAAATTGTTTACAGATGTTTTGGAAGAACTGGAAAAAAATTATGTAGATGATGTGGATACAGAAAAACTCATTCACAATGCCATAAAAGGGATGGTAGGCAATCTGGACCCGCATTCAAGCTTTATGCCGCCAGAAGCATTTGATGAACTCCAGGACGATACAAAAGGTGAGTTTTCAGGTATTGGAATTGTCATCACGATGAAAGAAGATATTTTAACTGTGGTGTCACCTATTGAAGGCACGCCTGCATATAAAGCCGGGATTCAGGCTGGTGATATCATTATCAGGATTGATGGCAAATCAACGAAAGGTATGGCCCTCTGGGAAGCAGTCAATATGATGAGAGGACCGCGGCATAAAATTGTAAAAATTACGATTATCCGGCAGGATGAGCCCAAATCTCTTGAGTTCTCACTGAAACGCGATATCATTCCCATGGAAAGTGTCAGAAGTGTGATCTTAACGCCAGGATATGGATATCTTCGCGTGACCAATTTCAGGATGAGTACGGTTGATGATATCAAAAAGCATTTAGAGAAATTAGAAGCCGGTCAAAAGGGGTTGAAAGGACTTGTTATGGATTTAAGAGACAACCCTGGCGGCCTGCTGGATCAGGCAGTTAAAATGTCGGATCTTTTTCTTGATAAGGGCATCATTGTTTCAATAAAAGGAAGACTGGAAAAGACATCACAAGTCTTTAAAGCCTATCCGGGCGATGAAGACCGGACATATCCCATTGTCGTTTTAATCAACGGCGGGTCTGCATCCGCATCAGAAATTGTTGCCGGTGCATTACAGGACCACTCAAGGGCGCTTATCCTGGGGACAACTTCATTCGGAAAGGGTTCTGTACAGACTGTCCGTCCGTTGAAAGAAGGGTTTGGTATCAAGTATACCATTGCAAGGTATTATACGCCCGAAGGAAGATCCATACAGGCCAAGGGAATTGAGCCGGATATTGAAGTTGAATATGAAATACTGGAAAAAAAGGAGAAAAAAGTTTCCAGGTTTGACAGGATGATAAAAGAAAAAGATTTAAAAAACAGCTTAAAACCAGAAGATATCCAATCAACAGAAACCCCGGAAAAAGAACTTAAGAAACGTCCGAGACTTCTTGATACAGATCAACTTCAGCATGATTCACAAGTTAAAAGAGCCCTCGATATTCTAATAAGCTACGGAGTCTTCAGCAAACTAAATGGCCGCTAGAAAAAAAGTTTCACCTAAAAAAAAAGCAGTATCAAGAAAAAGGTCGATATCAAGAAAAAAGGGTTCCCGCTGGAACACCCGCAGGGACCCTCAAAAGGCAGTTGTCAATGAATTGAAAAAGACGCTTGTCGGTATTGCCATCCTTATATCGGTTTGTCTTACTGCTGCAATGATAGCAGATATATTTTTTAAGCCGGGCAGAATCAAAAAAATAAAAAAGGAACCTGTCCCGCAGCCTGTGGAAACGGTAAAAATTAAACCCATTCAGGAAGATATCACGGTCGTAAAAACAAAAAAGACTGCGCCAGGGTTAAAAGAAAAATCTGAAAAAACGATTAAATATGAAGTGTTTAAAGATGTAGATCAGACAACGATAGAAAAACCCATACAGACCGTGAAAAGCAAGCGGCCCAAAATAGCCATTATTATTGATGATATTGGTTATGATAAAAAAGTGGCACTGGCATTGAGTGATCTGGATCCAAATATAACCTTTTCCGTGCTTCCATTTTCACCTTTTGGCAGGACTATTTCAGAACAGCTGCATGCAAAAGGGGCCCAGCTGATGCTCCATTTGCCCATGGAACCCATTGAATCTGACGTCGATCCGGGTCCTGGGGCCATTCTATCTCATATGTCACCTGATACGTTATTGGACCAGTTAAGAAAAGATATTAAAGATGTTCCCAATATTGTTGGTGTTAACAACCACATGGGATCAAAGCTGACCCTGCATTCAGATCAAATGAATCAGATATTTACAATTCTGAAAAAGAAGAACCTGTTTTTCATAGATTCAAGAACAGCGTCCAAATCTCAAGGCAAAGCATCTGCAAGGCTGTTAAAAATAAGATTTGCCCAAAGGGATGTGTTTTTAGATAATAAGCAGGAAACAGAATATATCACAAAGCAGTTTAAAGAGTTAATCGATACGGCAAAAAGAAATGGCACTGCCATTGGGATTGGGCATCCGTATAAAGCAACTCTTGAAACACTTGCAAAAGAACTGCCAAAACTTGACAGGAAAGTGGATATAGTCCGGGCAAAGGATTTGACGGCTGTACCCGATTAAAGTGTTCTCTTTTATATGATTATGCCTTAAAATGAGATGCCTGTTTTTATTCGTTGTTTTCTGTACTTTGTCAGGCCTGAACCGGTTTCCAGATCCCATTATCACACCAGATCCTTGAAAAGGGTGATCCGGGAGGGAGCACTTTTTTTGATAAATCAGATGTGTCAACGCTGCAATCAGAATCACAGTCCGGATCCCAGGGCTCCAGAATAACAGGTCCTTTTGGAGAAGGAACCAGGCGGGGGGCAATGGGATCTCCCCAGGGCCGGGCCAAACGTTCAGTCTTGAGGGTTTCGATTGTCCTGAATTTTAATAATTCAGTCAGGGTCACTACCGCAGGAGGGCTGAGCGGAATAGTTGCCTCAAGGTTTTGTTCCAGTGCTTTTTGAGGGGTGAGCCAGATGCCGTGTTCGGTTTCCATATTATCCGGCATGCAGGTTTGATTATCCGGCATGAAAACCATGAAGAATCTTGTATCAAACCTTTTTTTCATCAGTTTGGGAGTAATCCAGTGAGACCACCTGCCAAGTTCTGACACGGTTAATATCCAGTCTTGATCCATTATCAATGTTTTGAACCAGGACGGCGGCAGATTTTTCTTTAACCGCCAGCTGCAGACATCCCTGATGTCTCTGTGAGACTTGTTTTTTCCAGATGCAATGAAAACGCCTGCTTCTTCCAGGGTTTCCCTGATGGCGGCAACAGCAAATGCAAGTGCATCTTCACTGGTAAGTGCTGTTCCCCCAAGTATATGTTCAACCTGGTCTGAAGGGATATCAATATGGGCCTTCCAGTTGTCAATGCTCCTGTCGTCACTGTCTACAACACCGCCGGGAAAAACATATAATCCGCCCATGAATCCGGATTTTGTGCTTCGCCTTAACAGATAGGTTTCAATGCCCTGGTTTTTCTCTCTGACAAGGATGATTGTGGATGCCTGCCTTATGGGGGTGGATATAGGACCTTTGTTTGTCATCAGAACTCTTCACTATCTTAATTACAGATTATATCAGACTATAATGTGCATTTTTTTAACCCTGTCAATGCAGATACCCGCGCCCATAAAACAAACCAGGTCATTACTTGCGCTGTCCCCGGTCAGGCGGTTCAGGCTGGGGGCCTAATGACCGGCTCCCTTTCTGAGGTCTGTCAGGGGGCTCAGGCTGCGGCCCAAGTGTTCTTGACCCTTTTTCAGGTCTATCCGGCGGTTCAGGTTGAGGGCCCAAAGATTTTATGCTGCTGGAAACAGTGTAATTAGTCATGGAGATGTTTTTCTTTGCAGCAACTGATTTAGATTCAAATGCAGCACACACGGTTGAAATGTTTGCCAGGAAAAACGATACCACCAAAAAAAAGGTAACCCATCGGTTTTTAAGAATGCTTAACAGCTTCATGATATAAGACTCCTTCTTTAAAGATTGTTTAATTATTCAGTGTCCTGAATTGCCAGGAAGGTTCATTTTTTTTAAAAAACAGGTTCAAATATTGATTATAACTTATTATGTTTACAGAAAGTATTGACACATCTGATCTAACGTGGAACAATGTGTGACTCAAAGCATTTCTTGAAGTTAAGCATGGTTTCAGATGCAGTGAACTCATTATTGTGAAATTTGAAGGTTGGATGCTATGGACTCTGTCTCAAAAACATTTAGACATAATGTAAAAATTATGAAATCCAGAGTAACCAAGTATGCTGTCTATGGTGCTCTGATAGCGGTAACAGCTATTATCCTGGCAACGGTTTTATCAAGTTATTTTCAATATGGGGACATCACATTAATTAATCTGGTGAACGCACAGAAAAATAATTTAACCTTATGGTTTCTGGATGCCATGCCGTTTATCTTTGCTTTCTGGGGTCAGTACACCAGCTCGATAATGGCCTATGAAGCAAGTACCATGGTAATTGACCAGACGCAGGACCTTAAAGACTTGACCGTTGCCTTGGAATATAAAGCAGCACATGAAGCCACGCATGATGCGATAACTGATCTGCCGAATCGTCTGCTGTTAATGGATAGGCTTGAACAGGCAATCCAATCTGCACTTCGCCAGAAAATATCGCTGGCATTCTTAATACTCGATATTGACGGGTTTAAAGAAATCAACGATACACTGGGCCATTTCAGCGGAGACAGATTATTAAAACAGGTGGTGACACGGCTGAAAGGGCTGGTAAGAAAATCAGATACCCTTGCCCGGATCGGGGCAGATGAATTTGCCATTCTGATGCAGTTAGAAGCAAGTCTTGAAAATATCAACCATGTTGTAGGAAAAATACAGAAATTGTTTATAGAACCCTTTTCTATAGATAGTCTGGATCTTGAAGTGCAGGCCAGTATAGGGATAGCAGTATTCCCTGATCACGGAAAAGAAATGGATACCATTATGCAGCGGGCCAACGTGGCATTATATGCTGCCAAACAGAACAGTGAAAAATATACGATATATTCAAACAACCTGGATAAAAACAGCCCCCAGCGCCTCACTATGATGGGAGAACTCAGACAAGGCATTGAAAACGACGA
>CAYFKW010000032.1:26209-28282 GCA_964343845.1 uncultured Desulfobacula sp.
CGACAAGCTTGAACTCTACTATCAGCCGAAAATAAACATCCGTACACGAAAAATCATCGGTGTTGAGGCATTGGTAAGGTGGCAGCATCCAGAACACGGATTTATGTCGCCTGATGAGTTTATACCAATGGCTGAACGGACCGGCTTGATAAAACCCCTTTCCATCTGGGTGTTGAATCACGCACTGAACCAGCTTGATGAATGGCACAAGCAGAACATTAAATTGAGTATGGCCATTAATTTGAGCCCTATCACCTTTTTAGATACAGAACTGCCCAATCTCATTATTGGAATGATGTCTCTGTATGAAGTGCCGGTTAACAAAGTAATATTTGAAATAACAGAGGGGTCGATGATAAAAGATCCTACCCTGGCCATGGAAATCATGAACCGCCTTACGGAGATTGGCATTAAAATGTCAATAGATGATTTTGGAACAGGGTACTCATCCCTGGCATATTTAAAAAGGCTGCCCACGAGCGAGGTTAAAATTGATAAATCCTTTGTTACGGATATGCTTAAAAATGAAAATGATGCGGTTATCGTAAAGTCGATTATTGACCTTGGGCATAACCTGGGCCTGAATGTCGTTGCAGAAGGCGTTGAAAACAAAGAAACAGCACTCAGTCTGAAAAAAATGGGGTGTGATGTTCTTCAAGGATATTATATCAGCAGACCCGTCAGCAATGAGGCGTTTTTAAACTGGCTGCCTCAAAAAAAGCCGCAGCAGTCAAATTAACCCAATCCATCTCCTGCACTATTATTTTTTTTAACTGCTTGACTTTCTATTTTTTATGTGAGTAAGTGTTACTTACTAAATTGCATTTGAATAGACGTGACCATAAATTTCTTGGTAAAGGTAGAAAATGAAGCACAAAGGAAAAACCAACCCGCCTGGCAGAATTAAAATCATGAGATCATTTTCACAGCTGATGGCCCAAAAAGATTTCCACTCTATTACAACATCGGAAATAGCAGGAAATGCTGAAGTGACTGAAGGCCTGATCTATAAATATTTTAAGGACAAAAAAGATCTTTTATACCAGGTATTGAATGAGCATTTTTATGAATTTCAGGCAAAAATTGAAAACAGGATTGCCAATGAAACAACCTGTATAGAACAGCTGGAGGTGATTATTTTTTCAAGCTTGGAAAGCTATGCTGATAACAGGATTTTTTCAAAAATTTTATTGCTTGAGGTCCGCAATTCTCCTGAATTTTTTAATTCCGGGGCTTACGAAATGGCCAGGAAATATTCGCGGACCATCCTTGAAATTATTGAAAGAGGTATAAAAAATGGTGAAATAAAGCCAGACATTGATCCCTATACACTAAGAAAAGTGATATTAGGGGCAATCGAACATGCATGCCTGGGTGAAATTATTTTTGGTAAAGAGCTTGATATTGATGACGTTTCAACTGGTATTTCAAATATTGTATTCAACGGAGCAAGAGCGTAAATGAGACACCCTGATGTTCAAGAGCTGATAGACAGGAAATTAAAAGCATCTTCATACTCGATCACAGAGGCAGAAGCAAAACAAATTTTTAAGCTGTTTAATATCCCTGTTGTCAGAGAAAGAAAAGCAATAGAAGAAAAAATGGTTCTGGATGCCTGTGAAAAGACCGGGTTTCCGGTTGTACTGAAAGGGATAAGTGATACCATCCTGCATAAAACTGAATCAGGCCTGGTCAGGGTTGGTTTGAGCAATGAACACCAGGTGATGGATGCTGTAAAAGAAATGAAAAAATCTGTAAAAGAAAAGATCGATGCATTTCTTGTTCAACCGGTGATATCAGGGAAAAGAGAGTTTGTGGCAGGGATGTTCAAAGATCCGCAGTTCGGGCCTGTTATCGCATTTGGTCTGGGCGGTATATTAACTGAAGCGCTGAACGATGTGGTGTTTAAACTTGCCCCTTTGACAGATGGGGATGTTGAAGATATGTTTCACCAGTTATCTTCAAAAAAGCTGCTGGGCAGTTTCAGAGGTGAAAAAGCAGTTGACAAAACAGCCGTTAAAAAAATCCTTAAGAGGATTTCTGACCTGGCATCGGCGTATCCCGCTATCAAAG
>CAYFKW010000032.1:28292-51349 GCA_964343845.1 uncultured Desulfobacula sp.
TTGATATCAATCCCTTGATGATTCAACCTGATGGATCACCTGTAGCCGTTGACGGCCTGATTGTTTTAGATGATTCAGAAAAAGAAAAAACAAACGCATATGATATAGATTTAAATGTGTTAGGTGCCTGTTATTATCCCAGGTCTATCGCATTTATCGGTGCGTCATCATCTCCGGGGAAATGGGGTCACATGCTGTTGACCAATACATTGTCGAGAAACTACACCGGCGATGTTTTCCTTGTAAATCCAAAAGGCGGGAAGATCGCAGGCCGACCTGTTTACAGATCCATTACAGAGATTGAAGGGAATGTTGAACTTGCTGTGGTGACCATTCCGGCAAATCATGTCATCGACCTGGTCCCGGACTTAAAAAAGAAGAATGTAAAAGGTGTATTGCTGATCACTTCAGGTTTTAGAGAAATAGGAGAAGACGGTGCGGATTTAGAACAGAAGCTGGTTAAAAAAGCTTATGATGCAGGAATACTAATTCTTGGGCCCAATACAATGGGAGTGTGCAATCCCCATATTGATTTCTACTGCTGTGCTGCACATGCATACCCTTTACCGGGCTCAACCGCCCTTGTCTGTCAGTCAGGGAATATGGGAACACAGCTTTTAGCCTTTGCCGAGCAGCAGGATATCGGTATCCGGGCATTTTCAGGATCAGGCAATGAAGCCATGGTGACCATTGAAGATTACATGGAAGCATTTGAGATTGATGACCTGACACGAACGGTTGTTTTATATATTGAGAGTGTAAAAGACGGATCAAGATTTTTTAAGAGTGCTGCAAGGGTATCCCGGAAAAAACCAGTTGTCGTGCTGAAGGGCGGCAGAACAAAAACAGGTGTGAGAGCAGCTTCAAGCCACACGGGCGCCATGGCGTCTGATACAAAAGTATTTGATGCTGCCTGCAGGCAGTCAGGCATCATCCGGGTCGATCAGCCAATGGAACTCCTCGATTTGTCTGCCGTGTTTTCATCTCTGCCGTTACCCAGGGGAAACCGGATTGCCATATTAACCCTTGGGGGAGGGTGGGGTGTTATTACTGCAGATTTATGTGCAGAACACGGGCTTGAAGTACCACAGCTGCCGCCGGCAATCATAGACCGGTTAAACACCATACTTCCTCCTTTCTGGAGCCATGGGAACCCAGTTGATATTGTTGGAGAAGGAGACCCCGGTATTCCAAAAACCTGTATGGAAGAACTGCTGAAATGGGAAGGGTGTGATGCTGTCATCCATCTGGGAATCCATGGGAAAAGAGTTTTAGTAAACAATATGATTGAGTCTGTGCTCAGGACAGATCCGGATGTCGATAAAAAAACAGCACAGGTTTTTAAAGATTCAATTTTACAATTTGAAGATGACTATACACAATATGTACTTAAACTGACTCAGAAATATGAAAAACCAGTCCTGGGTGTCAGCTTGCTCACAGATGAAATCAGCAGAACACTCTACAGGCTTGAAGGGTATGATTATAAAAGTGTGTTTTTCCCTTCCCCGGAAAGAGCAGTAAAAGCGCTTTGGGGAATGTGTCAATATAATGACTGGTTAAAAAAGCATCGTTAATAGGGCTTGTAAGCTGGTCAGATTTTTTTTAGAATTGTAGATGGTGATGAAAAAACGATCTGCTTGAGAATAATAATCATTAAGTTTAGGAGAAAAAAAATGCAATCCAGAGTAACAACATCAACGCTGATGAAAATGAAGCAGGAGGGGAAGAAGATAACGGCACTGACAGCATATGACTTTCCTTTTGCAAGAATGCTGGATCAAGTAGGTATCGATATTATTTTGGTTGGTGATTCGCTTGGTATGGTGGTCCAGGGTAAAGAAAATACATTGCCGGTCACTATGGATGAAGCTATTTATCATACATCAATGGTATCAAGAGCCTGCAGCTATTCTATGGTTGTGGGAGATATGCCGTTTATGTCCTACCAGGGGTCTCTTGATAAAGCTGTCGAAAATGCAGGGCGGTTTTTAAAGGAGGCAGGCGCACATGCTGTGAAACTTGAAGGCGGTGCAGATGTATGCCCTGCGATCAATGCAATGGCGAAATCAGGTATTCCTGTCCAGGCCCATATTGGCCTGACGCCTCAATCTGTCCATCAAATGGGCGGATTTAAAGTACAAAGGGATGAAGAACGGCTTTTACAGGATGCCAGAAATGTTCAGGAGGCAGGTGCTTTTTCTGTTGTTTTGGAAGGGATTCCCTCACCGATTTCAGCTAAGATTACCAAAGAGCTTCAAATCACCACCATTGGCATTGGTGCGGGCACGGAGTGTGACGGCCAGATCCTTGTCCTTCATGATGCGTTAGGGATTAATGATCGATTCCTGCCGAAATTTGTAAAGAAGTATGCAGATATCGCAGGTGAGGCAAAAAAAGGTCTTGAACAATACATTAAAGAAGTAAGGGCTGGGGAATTTCCCTCTGAAGAATATGAATACAAATAAAAATTCAGAATTTTGTATTATCGGGTGCGGCAGACTTGGAATATCCCTTGCAGTGTTTCTTTCAAAGCAGGGGTATATCCCAAAAGCTTTTTCAAGTCAAAAAATAGAATCTGCCCAAAGAGCCGTTGAATTAACGGGTGAAGGACAAGTTTTTGAGAATCCGGTTGAGGCGGTTGGGACATGCAATCTTGTCTTTATCACAACACCTGATACAGTTATTGAATCCGTCTGCAAAGCCATATCCGGGAAAAGCGGCTTTAACAGTGAATCTGTCGTATACCATTTATCCGGTGCATTATCCTCAGGTATTTTAACATCTGCAAAAAAAAGGGGTGCAAGTATTGGTTCCATCCATCCATTGCAGGCGTTTGCACCATATGAAAAAGGCCAGGATTCACCGTTTAAAGGAATTAACATGTCCATAGAAGGGGATGATAAAGCGGTTGAACTTGGCAAAGAGATCGTCAATGCATTGAAAGCCAATTCATTCACCATCCCAACAGAGGCAAAAACAGTTTATCATGCCTCAGCGGTTGTGGCATCGAACTATCTGGTCACCCTTGAACATTTTGCCCTTGAACTCCTGAAAGAGGCGAACCTTTCAGAGAGTGATGCCTATGAAATATTAGAACCCCTTATCATGGGAACGTTGAATAATATTAAAGCAAGGGGAAGCATCGATGCCTTAACTGGTCCTGTGGCAAGAGGTGATGATGAAATTGTATCAAGACACCTTTGTGATATTGATAAAAAACTGCCTCATTTTTCAGACCTTTACCGGTTACTTGGATCATATACCCTTGATATTGCAGCCAAAAGAGGCGAGATCAACAGCGATGCCCGGGAAAAACTTGCACAGCTGTTTGGTGCCGGAAAAAGTGATTAAACTTTAAACAGGGCGAGCTGTTTTTTTGCAGGCTCAAGTTCTTTATTTGCTTTATCAAGGCTTGCTTTGCTTGATATGACTGCTGTCCCCTTCAAGCTGTCATCAACAGTAAAATAGGTCTGGGCAATGCGTTGAATTCGCTTTTTGTCCAGTCCAAGTAAAGCGTCTTTAAACTGCTGCCGGATATCATCGTCTAATTTTGTAATATTTCTATAAAAGGCCTTCATGGCAGCAGGTCCAGGTGTTTCAGGCTTGTCAATTTCTGAACAGACCTGTAATATGGCTTCTTTTACATCGGTCTGTGTATAGTCGCCGTTGGTAATAAATTCACAGGCATTTTTATAGACATCCAGTGTCCTTTTAATGTGGGGATCTCTATAGGATCCAAATGAAAAAAGGCCTTCTTCAGTGTTATATATGGCAAACCCGCCGTACGCCCCTCCTTTTTCTCTGATTTCACGATGCAGATACATTGACCTGAGAATTTTACTGATAACAGCAAGTCCCGGGGAATCTTTATGGGTGATTCTTACCGTTTTAAAGGACTGGCCGACAAAAGAGACAGATGTGTTGGTATGCCATCCGTCAAATGGCAGGGTTTTCGCATACGTGATGTCAGGCGTGAAAAAGGATTTTTCAGTATCATTTGATAATTTTTCATGAATAGCATTTATCCTTTTTTCAGCGCTGATGATGGGCTGAATGCTCCCGATGACAGCTGGTTTAAAATTGCCGTTTTTCAGGATGGACCTGGCAATCCTTATAAGATTTTCAGACAGTGTTTCTAGCGGTTTATTCCCCTGCACGTTAAATTGATCGGTCATTTGTTTCACAAACTGGTACTGGGCAATACCATGCCAGAGTTCATTAATGTAGGATGCTTTGGTAAGGTGCTTGGATGCAAGAGAGATGGCATACCGATGCCCGGTTGAAACAATCGAAGCTTCCAGTCCTGCCTGGTATTGAAGCAGAAGGCTCTTCAGCCTGTCAAAGTCTTTAAAGCTGTACTTTTCAATAAATTCCTCTATTAAGTCAAACAGCTTCTCTACATTTCTGTCCAGGGCTTTTCCCTGAATGGCAAGGAAAGAATGCGATTCTGCCTCTTTTGAAAAATACGATCCTGAGAAAGGGGAAACAGAAATTCCACCCGTATAAAGATCCATGGATCTGGCAATCTCTTCGTAGGACTTTTCTTTTGTTCCGCTGTTTGTGAAAGCCTGGCAGAAAAAGGGAACAAGTGCATACAACTCGTCAGGGATACTGCCTGCGCCTACAGGACAGGTAAAATATAAAATGCCTGAAGTTGCCTTTTCATAACAGGTTGAAAAGCTGACGTTTTTGATGATATCGGGCTGGATAATTTCTATTTCCGGTGGGACATCTTTAATGTCAAGCGTGGGAAGCACTGAAAGATCTTCTTCCTTTTCCTGAAGCATTTCAAGACGTTCTGCATCCTTTCGGATTTGCTCTAACTCTTCTTTTGTTTTCTTTTTTAATAAGGCCTTCAGTTCCTTTCTGGTTTCAGCAATCTTTTGTCGTTCCAGTTCCGGATCTGGTTCAAGGGTGAAAAGAACCCTGTGCGGGTTTTCAAGAAAGTATTGCCTTAATTTGCTTTCTAGAAAATTTCCTTTTTTCAAGCTTTGTTTAAGTTTGTTTAAGTCATTATCTATATTAATGCAGGAAATGGGATTTCCGTCATGGATAATGGTACCTGCGCTTGCGAGGAGTATTTTAATGCCAAATGGGTAGGGCGTGTTGGTAATTTCCTTTCTATGAAATTCAATTTGATGGATGGCTGAGTCAATCAGGTTCGACTCAATCCCGTTATCGGCAATGGCTTTAATGGTTGAAAAAATAATCTTTTCTACTTTGTCTGCATCCTCTTTGGTAATATCCTTTAGCCCGCAGGAAAACATGGTATCTCTATTATCAGGATCAAATCCGCTGGAATCTGATAATGCTGACCCTAAATTGGAATCAATTAATGCTTTCCGAAGGGGGGAAGCAGAGTTGCCAAGAAGAACCTGTTCTAGAATCGTAAGCACAAGGACTTCAAAGGAATCCTGAATGTCACAGGTAAGCCAGGCAACGCAGGCCTGGTATTTTTTTCTGGAATCTGTCGGATCTTCATATGCGTATGCCTGCTGGATTTTTCTGGGCATATCCCATCTGGGTTGAGAGGGAACTTTTGAGTCGATCTCTAATGGTTCAAATTGATCAAGCACTTTTTTGCTGATGAATGAAAGCGTCTTTTCTAACGGCAGGTTCCCATAGGTATAAAAATAAGAGTTGGAGGGATGATAATATCTGCCGTGAAATTCTTTGAGGTCTTCCCATGTCAATTTTGGGATATCAGACGGCTCTCCCCCTGAGTTGTTCCGATAGGTCGTATCCGGATACAGCGCTGCAAGCAGGGATCGGCCCATCACCTGACTGGGGGATGACATGGCCCCCTTCATCTCATTGTATACCACCCCTTTGTATTCCAGTTCAACGTCTCTGGTGCCTGTGTCGATGATATCGAGGCGATGCCCTTCCTGTTTGAAACTTAAGTGATCAATACTGGGAAAAAAAGCAGCATCAAGGTATACATCCATCAGATTAAAATAATCTTTTGGGTTTTGAGTGGCAAAAGGGTACATGGTCCAGTCAGATGCAGTAAAGGCATTCATGAAGGTGGACAGACTTCTTTTAATCATGGAAAAAAAAGGATCACGGACATTGAATTTTCTGGATCCGCAAAGGACAGTATGTTCAAGAATGTGGGCCACACCTGAAGAATCTGTGGGGACGGTTCTGAAAAATACACCAAACGTGTTTTCTTTATCTTTGTTTAAGATGTGGATATGCTTGGCGTGCGTTTTTTTATGCACGAGTTGAATCATTATAGAATCAATATTTTCAAGCGGTGTGACGTTATCTACAGAATACCCGACAAGTTCCTGGCCCGGTTTCAATTCAGTTACAATCATGGTTATTTAATTTCCATTAAGCTTTTTTATAAATGCCTCTTCTGACGCGTTCAATTCTTTTAATTTTATCCAGCCTGAAGATAATATTTCTCAATTTTTTGTCATTAAATCCAGTTGCCGCCTTAATTGTTTTGAAATTTGTGCCTTCAGGATGGTTGGCAATTACATCAAGAACAATAGAAGATGCGCTTTTTCTCCTGGCAACCGATCTATTCCTTCCATTCTTAGTTATCGGTTGTTTCTGATAAAGTAATTGTTCCAGCTTGTCAAGCCTGCCGTTTAAAAAACTAATATCTTCTTTTGTTGGTATATCAAGCCTGCCTAGCAGCATCTTTATAAAACTTTCCCAATTGGTTCCATGTTCTGATTTGTCCATCATAAATACACCTCCCAATGAAAAGGTTAGCCATTGATCTAAAACGATATGAAAAATATCAACATTATTTCAGCTGATATGAAAGTTAAGAAAGTCAAATATTGAAAAGCCGAAAAATCGGCCCTCGCAAGTATTGAATATTGAATCTATTTCTCTATTGAAGTATATATATAATAACTACTTGCAAGAGGTAAGAAAGTCAAGTAGTAATTTTTTTATAGGGTTCTGAATTTACAATGATAAAAGACAAAATAAACAAATTTCTTAGAAAAGTAAAAAAGCTTAATGGAGACCCGCACTACGTTGCTCTTGGTATGGCGATCGGTGTGTTTATCGCGATTACCCCTACGATTCCGTTTCATACAATCTTAGCAATTGCTCTAGCGCTGCTTCTAAAAGCAAGTAAACCCGCAGCAATTCTCGGGGTTTGGGTAAGTAATCCTGTCACTGTGATTTTTTTATATTATGCGTGTTATAAAACCGGGTATCTTTTTTTTGATAATCCCGGCCAGACATTTGATTCAATAAAGGTCCTGATTCATCAGCTTGAAAGCAATATAGAATTTTCACAAAAGATTCATTTATTTAATGAGTTTGTCAAAACACAGATGAAAATGTTTATGATTATGAATTTTGGTGGCATTGTTTTAGGCGTTCCAGGTGGGGCGGCGGCCTACATTATTACTAAAAATTTTTTTAGTAAATATCAGGAAATGAGACATAAGACTTAAAGGACAATTTTATGGCGCATCCAGGCCAGTTGTTGAAACAGCATCATCTGTATGCTGGAAAAGAGCTAGGACAGAATTTTCTTTCTAATCCTGGAACTGCAGAAATGATAGTAAATAAATTCGGGATTTCAAAAGATACACATGTCGTAGAAATCGGATCCGGTTTAGGTGCACTTACGATACCAATTGCAAAGATCGCAGAAAACGTCATCGCAATCGAGAAAGATTTTCGCCTGATCCCTATTTTGGAACAGGAACTTAAAAATGAAGCATTAACAAATGTAAAAATTATAAATAAAAATGTTTTAAACGTTGATTTTAAACAGCTGGCTGATAACAAAAAGCTTGTAGTTATAGGAAATCTTCCCTATAATATTTCATCACAAATCCTGTTTAGACTGGTTGAAGAAAGACACTGCATTGAAAAGGCATTTTTGATGTTTCAAAAAGAACTGGCAGTACGGATCATGGCTGCACCTGGCGGCAGAGATTATTCAAGATTGTCTGCAGTTGTCCAGTATGCAGCTGATGTCAGTTTCCTGGCAACGATAGGACCGGCATCGTTTTTCCCAAGACCGGAAGTGGATTCAACTATATTAAAATTTAATTTTTTTGAACCAGGAGCACTTAATCGTAAACAGGAAAAAGTTTTGTTTGATGTTATAAAAGCGGCGTTTTCTAAACGACGAAAAACATTGAAGAATTCAATGGCAGGCGGCGAATTTGATTATAAAAAAGAGTTTATTGTCCGCGCGCTGGAACTGGCTGGAATAGACGGTAACAGGCGGGCAGAGACACTGACCGCTGATGAGTTTAAATCACTTGCCCTGATCGTATGGGAAACAAGTTGAAGGATTACTGCGATGACCACAAGAATTTCAATAGACAATTTGATTGAAATTATAAAAACCGGGGGAAAGGTAAAAACCGGTGTTGATGTCTATAATTCAAAAGGAATTTTGCTTTTAGATAAAGATGTTATTGTAGAAAAAGTTAAGATTCTTGAAATCATAAAAGACAATGGCATCAATTCAGTACCCGTCAACACTTCTGTTGACGGGGGACTCTGGGACGGCAATGGCAACCAGATTAAAGTGAACAGTGATGGGTTTATAGATTTAGAGGATCCAGGTTCCCGAACGATAGAAGAACCGGTAATTGAGACAGCGGATGATTCTGTTTTTCCGGATGTGGCAACCAATGAAATTGAAATGCGTCTTCTGGAAATAGAAGAGATAAAAAAGCAGGCAACTAGAAAATACGATGAGGCGAAAAAAAGCATTAAAAAAGTGTTAGCCGATATAAAAAATACAGGCGGAGAGTTTGATTTTGAAGCAGTTGAAGAAAATGTATCTGACCTGGTTGATTTTTTAGTTGTTGCAGATAATCCCTTTTCCTATTTAACGCAGGAAATATTTTCTTATGACGATTATTTATATAATCACTCCATTAATGTCTGTGCTATTGGGACAGCGGTTGTAAACCGCTTTAATACCCATTTTTCCAGTGTTGTTGACGATCTGATCAAAGGGAATTCTTCAGACATCTACAACCCGTTTGAAAAAGATGATAAAAGCCCCAGGAATTCTTATACCTGTTATTACAAAGAGGAACTGAGCGATATCTCACTGGGGTTTTTTCTGCATGATATTGGAAAGGTGATTGTTGAAGATGAAATATTAAACAAAGCAGGGCGGTTATCAAAATCAGAGTTTGATGAAGTAAAGAAGCATTCTTTTGAATATGGCGTTAACCTGCTTGACAGGAATCATTTAAAAAATTCAGTTATCAGAAATATTATCAATTTTCACCATGCACCCCTGTATGAAGGGGAGGAAAGATGTTACCCGGAGGACAGGCATCACACTCAGATACCGCTGTATGCAAGGATTTGCAAACTGGCGGATATCTATGATGCCATGACATCCAAACGGTGTTATAAAGATGCCATTAACCCGATTAATGTGGTCACACAATTGTTTAGAAGTTATGCCAAAAAGGATCAGATGCTGCAATATATCCTGCATGCCTTTGTCAAAAGCATTGGTATCTATCCTCCCGGCAGTATTATTTTTTTGAGAAATGGTCAGATGGCGTATGTTCTGGAAAGTGACGGTCCCCTTGTACTGCCGTTTACTGATGATAAAAAGAATACTTTGAAACAAAGACCTGATCCGATTAATATCAATACATCCTCAATTGAAGAGTCAAAAAAAATTGATAACAGGAGAAGCGTTCAAACACCAAAGGATGTGTATGATATTCTTCCCCCATACTTAAAAAAAATAACAGAACGCCCTTAATATACCTGTAGAAAACTTTCCCTTTTGCTCAATGTCTGTGTTAAATTAAATTTTAAATCCTCGACATACTAAATGTATGCCTGCGGTTTAAAATTTAATTTGCCTTGAACTTGAACAATATTGAATGTTTTCTACAGGTATATTATAGGTCCATAAGATGGATGAATGACTTTCCATATGAAAGGTCTAAATTTCAAATGGTAGGAATATAAAACATTGAACGCTGTTTGAAATAAACAGGCAAAAATTGACATATTCCTGCATATTGTTTAGAACAGGTTTTTAAATATTTTTTAGTATAAATGGAGTGAAAAGGAATTATTTTTTTATGATCAGAGCAAATGAAAGTTACAGCAAATTAAAAGCATCTTATCTTTTTTCAGATATTGCAAAAAGAGTGGATGATTATCAACAGAAAAATAAAGAAGCGCAGATTATAAGACTGGGAATCGGTGATGTGACACGAGCACTTGTTCCCGCCGTAATTAAGGGATTCCATGACGGTGTTGATGAGATGGCGGATGATGCCACTTTCAGAGGGTATGGACCTGAACAGGGGTATGAGTTTTTAAGGAAACTTATTGCAAAGAATGATTTTCAGGACAGGGGCGCAGATATACAGGCTGATGAAATATTTGTCAGCGACGGTGCAAAATGCGACACAGGAAATTTCCAGGAACTGTTTGCAACCGATATAAAAGTAGCCATACCCGATCCAGTATACCCGGCATATTTAGACACAAATGTAATGGCAGGAAGAACAGGTGAATTTGAACAGGGCAGGTATAAAGGAATCGTCTACATGGATTGTTTAAAAGAAAATAATTTTCTTCCTGAGCTTCCTGATGAAAATGTGGATTTGATTTACCTTTGTTTCCCAAACAACCCTACCGGATCAACAGCAACAAAAGAGGAGCTGAAGGTATGGGTGGACTATGCCAGAGAAAACAAAGCGCTTATTCTGTTTGATGCTGCGTATGAGTCATTTATCCGCGATGAAAACCTTCCGAGAACAATATATGAGATTGACGGTGCCAGAGAGGTTGCAGTTGAATTCAGGAGCTTTTCAAAAACAGCCGGGTTCACAGGCACCCGGTGTGGATTTACAGTCGTACCGAAGGACTGCATGATTTTTAATGCCAAAAAAGAGAAAATATCCCTTCATGCCATGTGGAACCGACGCCACAGCACAAAGTTCAACGGTGTGTCCTATCCTGTTCAGAAGGCAACAGCAGCAGTGTATACCCAGGAAGGTAAATCCCAAGTTAAAGATCAGATTGCCTACTATTTGAATAACGCTGATATGATAAGGGAAACAGTGGAACAGCTTGGCTTTGATTACGTTGGCGGTAAAAATTCTCCCTATATCTGGATTGACGGCAAAAGAGATTCCTGGGATTTCTTTGATCTGCTGTTAACAAAAGCGTCTGTTGTGTGTACTCCAGGCGCCGGATTTGGCCGGTGCGGCAAACACTATATCAGAATCAGTGCCTTTAACAGCCTTGAGAATGTAACCATTGCAATGAAAAGAATAAAAGAGGCATTAAGATGAATCACTTTTTCAAGGTAAAAAGCCTTGAAGAGGTCATGGCATTAACAGATCAGTTTACTTGTGTCGGGACTGAAGATATACCTGTTTTACAGTCTTTTTCAAGAGTCCTTGCAAAAGACCTGATTGCAGAAAAAGATATGCCTGGATTTAGAAGGGCAACCATGGACGGGTTCGCTGTGGCAGCGAACTCAACATTTGGTGCCTCTGAATCAAGTCCTGCGTGGCTTGAAATTGCCGGTACTATCTTAATGGGGGATATCCCTGATTTTAGTATCCAGAAAGGTCAGGCAGCCAGAATTTCAACCGGCGGCATGCTGCCAGAAGGTGCAGATAGTGTTGTAATGGTAGAACATACAGAGGCAATAGATGAGCTGTCGGTTGAAATTTATAAAAGTGTAGCGCCGCTGCAGCATGTGATAGATGTGTCTGAAGATTTTGCAGAAAATGAAATAGTCCTCAAAAAAGGTACGTTTATCCGACCCCAGGAAAAGGGACTTGCCGCAGGGCTTGGGTTTTCAAAGATTGAAGCATACAAAGTGCCAAAAGTGGGCATTATCTCGACAGGCGATGAGATTATTCCGATAGAAGAGGAACCCACACCAGGAAAAATCAGGGATATCAATTCTTATACCCTGGCCGGTTTTATCAAGGAAGCAAATGCAGTACCGGTCCATTACGGAATAATTAAAGACGACCCAAAAGCCTTAAAAGCCAGCGTTGAAAAAGCACTGAAGCAGACAGATATGGTGTTGATCTCCGGTGGAAGCTCTGTGGGTACCAGAGATTTTACAGTGGATGTATTGTCCGATCTGAAGGACACTAAGATTCTGGTTCATGGCATGTCAGTCAGTCCAGGGAAACCGACCATACTGGCAAAATCCGGACAGACGCCTGTCTGGGGACTTCCCGGCCAGGTTGTTTCAGCAATGGTTGTGCTTAAAATTGTTGTTATCCCGTTTCTAAATAGACTCAAAGGCCTTGACCGGCTGAACCGGACGGTTCGAATCCCTGCCAGGCTTTCCCGTAATGTAGCGTCTGCACAGGGAAGAAAGGATTTTGTAAGGGTGCTGCTTAAAAAAGGCAACGGTCAGCTGTCGGCAGAACCTGTCCTGGGTAAATCTGGTTTAATAAGGACAATGGTTCACGCAGACGGGCTTCTTGAAATTGGCGATAATGTTGAAGGCCTTGAAAAAGGTTCAACAGTGGATATTATCCTTTTGTAGCAACCGATTAAAAAATAGATCCTCAAAATAGGTCAGCAAATGAATTCAAAAAGAAATGTGTATCTTGATATGAAAAGCATTGAAGAGGCAAAGAAAATTCTCTTTGATCAGTTTGGACAGCATATCACTGAAGTTGAGACACTTGATGTGGTAAATGCAAAAGACAGGGTTTTACAAACACCTGCGATTGCCGTTGTTTCTTCACCCAATTTCCATGCGGCTGCCATGGATGGGATTGCAGTAGATGCCAGCATTACATTTGGTGCAAGTGAGGAAGCCCCCAAAACAATTGTCCCGGATGAAAATGCGTTCTGGGTCAATACTGGTCATGCAATGCCTGAGGGTACAAATGCGGTCATCATGATTGAACATCTGAATATTATTGACGATAAGACAGTCCAGATTGAAGCACCGGTATTTCCCTGGCAGCACGTTAGAAAGATGGGGGAAGATATTGTGGCGACCAAATTGCTGTTTTCAAGAGGACATAAGATCAATTCATACTCCCTTGGTGCACTTCTGTCCGGCGGCGTATTTCAAGTCGATGTGTATAAACAGCCCAAGGTTTTGATCATACCAACCGGATCAGAGCTCAAACAATGGCACGAGGTGAGAGTCGATCAATTGAAACCCGGAGATGTTGTAGAATCCAATTCATCTGTTTTAGGCGGGCTTTGTCAAGATTATGGTGCACAGTTTGAATGCCACTCCATGCTGAAGGATGATCTTGACAATATTAAAAATGCTGTTGAAAAAGCCGTAAAGCAGAACTATGACATGGTCTGTATTATTGGCGGCTCCTCCGCAGGATCAGAAGACTTTGCAAGGCCTGTCATTTCATCATTAGGTGAACTTTATGTCCATGGTGTTACCATGATGCCGGGTAAACCCATGATGTTTGGCAGGGTTTCTGATATCCCGGTATTTGGGATCCCAGGATATCCTGTTTCTGCCATTGTTGCCTTTGAACAATTTGCAGGCCCCTTATTGCTGAACATGCAGAAATTGCCTGAAAAAGAAATACCTGAAGCACTGGTGTCTCCAGCAAGGAAAATAGCGTCTAAATTAGGCCAGGAAGAGTTTTTAAGAGTTAAAATCGGTTCTGTGGATGGGAAGCTGATGTCATCGCAATTGCCCAGAGGCTCGGGGAGTATCACCACTTTGACAGAGGCAGATGGTATTATTAGAATCCCGAAAAATATTGAAGGAATATCAGAGACAGAGACGGTGAAAGCCCAGTTGTTGAGGCCGTTATCTTCCATTGAAAAGACGGTTGTCATCATCGGCTCTCATGATAATACGCTTGATCTACTGGCCGATCAGATTAAAGGGATCAACGATGAGTTGAGTATTTCATCAAGCCATGTCGGCAGCATGGGAGGCTTAATGGCAGTTAAAAAAGGAACCTGTCACATGGCCGGTGCTCATCTCTTAGACCCGGATGATGGCAGCTATAATATATCATATGTTAAAAAATACCTGCCGGATCAAAATGTCTGGGTCATTAATCTTGTCATGAGAGACCAGGGACTGATTGTGCCAAAGAATAATCCCAAAAATGTTCAATCAATAGAAGATATAAGAGATAAAAATTTAACATTTATTAATCGTCAGCCTGGATCTGGTACCCGGATTTTATTTGATTATAAACTGAAAACCTTGGGAATGTCTCCTGATACCATTCAGGGATATGAAAATGATGAATATACTCACATGTCTGTGGCTGTATCTGTTCTTTCAGGCAGGGTAGATACAGGGCTTGGCATCCAGGCCGCTGCTCAGGCACTCAACCTTGATTTTATCCCTGTTGTTACAGAGCAGTATGACCTGGTAATCCCCGATAAGTTTTACAGCACTCAAAAAGTTCAGGTTTTGCTTGAGACGATTCAAACGAAAGCATTTCAGGATCGCGTCATATCCATGGGCGGGTACAGCACAAAACATACCGGTCAGATCATGTATCAGTTCAATGAACAGCCTTGATCCCGGCTTTTCGACCTTGTCCATCAGTTTTATAAGTGTGTTTAAAACGATGGCAGTCAAGTTTTTTTTAAATCAACTCATTTTTATTCAAAAATCAGGGTAAACCCTGATTGTAATTCATGAATCATCGTAGTATGAATGAGACTTAAACAGCATGCATTGGAAAAGTAATTTTGTGAGGTGTTCAGTATGAAAGAGATGAAGGATACAGTTTCAAAAGAAACATTAATCAGAGAGCTGTACAAAACGAATCAAAAACTGAGGCGGTCGCTTAATGAGAAATATCTTTTATTGCAGTATGTCCAGGATTTAAGGGCAATGGTGACGTCACTGAAAGGCCATATCAAAATAAAAAATCAAGCGGCTGTTTCCGGCACAGACCATCCATGCAGCATCAAACCTGCCATGCCCGTACCAAAACCTGAGGCTGAGATATCTCTGGACATAGAAAGCATTTGGAAATGATACCTTGACGATTCATCTGATCTGCGAAGGGGTAAAATAAATCATTTTTATTTACCCTGGCCATTTATTTCTAATGGACCATCAGGAATGCAAACCGATCCATTTTTTGATCATAATCTGACAATACATTGATTGTAAACCCAGCCTGTCTTACAGTGGTGTAGACATCCACTGCCATGGCCTCGGGAGCGGGGCGCGCCATGCGGGGCTGGTCACAAGTCTTCCGGCTGCCCGTGCAGTCTTTGCAAAAACAACACGAATCCATAAACATCAGAAAAGCACGCTCAAATCCGGCAGTAAATACGTTTCGCTCCAATTGAACCAATTTGGCATTAATTTTTGCAGACCAGGCGTGACGGTCTCTCGGTTTATCCATCAATCCTTCAAAATGCAGAATAACAGCATACGTATATTCATTAAAAAATTCCCTGCACTCGGCCACTGACGGCGTTTCAGGCGGGCAGGCACCCCCTCTGCCGTACTCTGGACAGCCGAATCTGCATTTCATCCGCACCCATTGGGATACAACAATTTTTTTGGGATCAATCCATTTATAATCCTCATACCCATTTGTTTTTAATATGGTGTCGATTTGTTGCATCTGACTTTTGTGTAAGCTCATACGTTTCGCCTGTATTTCATTTGTTTTATCACGGTTGCATTTTTTATGTAAATTGACCAAAGGAAACCTGAAGAGAACCGCAGGTGACATCTCACTTTAAAAAAATGCACCTATGAGAAAAGTCACTCATAGGTGCATTCTGCAATTCAGATGAGAAATTTATATGTCCTATTTAGGATGTATTTCCACCCTTCTGTTCATTGCACGACCTGCGTCAGTACCATTTAAAGCAACAGGTTTTGTAAATCCAAATCCTTCTGTGGCCATTCTATTTTTCAGGATGCCTTTGCCAATGAGATAATTTTTAACGGCATGTGATCGTCTCATGGATAGATCCATGTTGTATTCATGAGTACCAACGTTATCGCAATGGCCCTGAAGCTCTACGCTCATCGTGGGATTTTTCTCAAGAATTTTAGCGACATTATCCAATAGGGGATACGCCTCTGTTTTGATAACATCTTTGTCAAAATCGAAAAGTACATTTTCAAGTATCCAGCATCCGACACTATTTACCTTTGCACCGGCCGGAGTGCCCGGGCATTGATCATCGTTGTCATAAACGCCGTCATTGTCGCTGTCAACAAGGCCGTCTTTTCTCTCGAGAAATACCTTTTCAACAAAACCGGCCATACCTGCACTGGTTAAAAGCTGATCAGCTGTTGAATAGAACCCGCATCCGCCAATGTCTGCGATTTCTTTTAATAAAGCCTCACCTTTGGGATCATTACCGACTAGGATTGTGTAAAAACAAATGGTGTCTCCGTATCGCTGTTTCAACTCTTTTGCTGAAGCCAGAACATCCCCTGGCAGATCAAGGCCGTCACTGACGATAATTACTGCATTCATATCACCTGACAATCCGTTAAGATCATCACCTGCAGCAGCAAGGGCTTTATAAAGGGGACTGAATCCTCCTGGTTCTGTAACTTTTGCCAAACCCGCCGCCAGATTCTGGGTATCGTATTTTTCCATTCCATAGAAAAGTTCTGTTGGGTTTTTTGACACTTTATCTGAATGGCCAAATGATCTCAGACCCGCGGTCTGACCCATTTCAGGAATGGTATCATTCATCCGTGTAACAATGGCTTTTGCAATATCGAATTTTGGTGTGCCATTGTATCCCCGGTACATAGAGCTTGATGCATCAAAAAGTATTAAAAAATTATCAACTTTGGATGAATACAGGCTGGTATTGAATTTTTTTGCTTCAAATGTAGGTAAAGATGCTTTTTTAGTTGCGCATCCAAACATTAAAAGGAAAACAAGGATTAATAATAAGCTTTTCGTCAAAAGTTTCATGTCGGTTTTCTCCTTTTGATTTGTTAAATTATGAACGGTAATAAAATATAGATAAAAATTCAAAGTATCCTCTATTTTTACAGGAGAACGGAGCTGAAATCAACCAGAAATATAAAACAGGTGCATAAATGATATGAGAACAAATCAAGACAGGTGAGAAAAACGGGTTCTTTTTTCTTTTACGCAAAGGTTTCTGGATAGTGCACGGTTTTGGAAACAGTTATTATACAAATTGATCCAATGGCTTTGTGTTAACACAATATTTAAAATCTGAGATAAAATTTTTTTCTTTTTCGCAATGACGCCGGCCTGATTGAACACCACCCTCTGGTTTTTCATATGGGGTTAACGTCATTTTTGACAGATAGGTCGCCTGTTGCGAAATATTTTCAGGGTCAAGTCTTTTTTTAAGACCTTGCAATTTAGACGCAGGAATTATATACGAATGCTGTTTATACCGGTTCGCAAAATAGCTGTTGGAAACAGAAGTACTGCAGATAAATTTTAAAAAGAAGTGAACCGAGAATTTGGGGCATTCTCAAAAAAAGAAATGGATTTTCAGATTTGAAAGACAGGGACATGTTTTCAAGAATGCTTCCATTAACCATAATGAATAAGCAGAAGAATGGAATTATATCAGGGTATCATTCTTGGGATTTTACAAGGATTAACAGAGTTTTTACCTGTAAGCAGCTCAGGCCACTTGGTTTTAGGACAGATTTTTTTTGGGATAACAGAGTCGCAGCTAATATTTGATGTCAGTGTTCATGTTGGTACACTTCTGGCCGTGGTTGTTGTTTATGCATCTGATATCCGCGCGATTATCGTATCTGTATTTGAATGGGTAAAGAAAGGTATATTAAAAATACCTGTTTCACAGCAAATTAAAGAAGATGAACATCTTAAACTTGCCTTCTTTATTGCTATAGGGTCCATCCCAACGGCAGCCATCGGTCTTTTATTAAAACAATTTGAACATGTATTGTTTTCTTCACAGATTCTGGTGGGTGTGATGCTGGTTTTAACCGGCACCATCCTGTGGGTTTCCCGGAACTTTTATTTCAATGATAATAGAAAACAAACGTTTGGTGCCCTGAAAGCGCTGGTTATCGGTTTCAGCCAGGGGCTTGCCGTTATCCCGGGGATTTCCAGATCAGGGACAACCATTGCTGTAGGTATGTTTTTGGGTCTTGATCGGCGGATAGCTGCCAAATTTTCATTTTTACTTTCAGTTCCTGCAATCATTGGGGCTGAAATCTTAAGCATAAAAGATATTATCAAAGGTGGTATTACAATTGACCCTGTGATTATCTATGCTACAATTGTATCTTTTATCGTCGGATTGATTGCATTGAAGATATTATTGTCTTTGGTTCATGCCGGCAGATTTCATCTTTTTGCGCCTTATTGCTGGTTAGTAGGGGCATTGGTTCTTTTATCAAAAATTATCTAAAGGAGGCATTATGAATCCTGGGATTTTCAGAGAATACGATATACGGGGTATTGTTGGTAAGGATATATTAGATGAAGATGTGGTAAGTATCGGTAAAGCATATGGGTCTCTTTTAAAGAAACAAAACAAAAAGATAGTATCTGTGGGAAGAGACTGTCGACAGTCTTCTGAAAAATTTGCACAATTGTTTATTCAAGGTATCATCTCAACCGGATGCGATGTCCTTGATATCGGGACCTGCCCTACACCGGTCCTTTATTTTTCTATTCAGCATTTGAATCTGGATGGCGGTGCAATGGTGACTGCCAGCCATAATCCACCGGAATATAACGGGTTTAAACTCATGAGCGGCCTGGACTCTATTCACAGCCAGGGTTTACAGGATGTTCGCATTATCATAGAAAAAAACGAATTCGTCCAGGGCAGCGGAAAGGTGACGATAAAAGATGTTATTACACCGTATAAAGAGTATGTTATCAATAACATTAATATTAAAAAACCGATTCGGGTTGGTGTGGATGCAGGGAATGGAACAGGCGGAATCACTGCACTGCCAGTGTTAAAAGCCTTAGGATGTGATGTCCATGACATTTATTGTGAGATGGATGGGACATTCCCCAATCATGAGGCGGATCCGACCCAGAAAAAGAACCTCCTTGATCTAATTGCACTGGTGAAAGAAAAAAACCTTGATCTGGGTATAGGATATGACGGAGACGGAGACCGGATAGGGGTTATTGATAAAAATGGCGAGGTGATTTACGGCGATCAGCTCATGGTTATATATGCAAGAGAGATTCTGCAGCGTCATCCGGGGGCAACGTTTATTTCAGAAGTGAAATGCTCAATGGTGATGTATGATGATATTCGAAACCATGGGGGGAATGCCATTATGTGGCGGACAGGCCACTCCCTGATTAAAAAGAAAATGAAAGAAGAAAATGCAGCACTTGCCGGTGAAATGAGCGGGCACATGTTTTTTAAAGATAGATATTTAGGTTTTGACGATGCCCTGTACGCCAGCTGCCGTTTACTTGAAATTATGGCGGATACAGGTCTTGGTGTTGACGAGCTTATTCAGGATCTGCCGAAAACATATACCACGCCTGAGATTCGTGTTGACTGCCCGGATGATATCAAATTTGATGTGGTGGATAAAATTGTAGCAGTGTTTAAAGCCAAGCAGGATGTGATTGATATAGATGGATTGAGGGCATTATATGACGACGGATGGGGACTTGTCAGGGCATCCAATACGCAACCGGCACTGGTGCTAAGGTTTGAAGCGTTGAGTGAAAGCAGATTGAATGAAATACGAAATGAAATTGAAGCTGCTTTAAAAAAGATTATAGAGGAGACAGCATAAGGTTTTCTAATTAAAGAAATCTTATTGATTGAATATATGGAGTTATCGGTACAACAGCAGGATGCAGTTCATCACACCGGCTCCCCAGCACTTGTTGTTGCGGGGGCCGGTTCAGGTAAAACAAGAACATTAACGGCCAAGTTTTCATATCTTGTCAAAAAAGGACACGATCCCAAAAGGATTCTTGCGATTACATTTACGAACAAAGCAGCGGATGAAATGAAGTCCAGGCTTATAGAGATGACAGGCCTTCCCTATCAATCATTTCAATGGGTGAGAACCTATCACTCCGCCTGTTTAATGATTTTAAAACAGCATTGCGAAATGTTGGGATATGTATCTCCGATTCAGGTATTTTCAGTGTATCAGCAGGAAAAATTGATAAAAGAGCTTTGTGTAAAAAATAATATTGAAAAAAAGCATGGAAATAAAATTTTATCAGCAATTTCCAGAGCAAAAAATTTTGGCAGCCCCTTAAAGTACTTTGATTTAAATCCCCCCTTTTTCAATATTAAAATTCAGGATCTGTTTGCCCAATATGAAGACCGGCTGAAAGAGATGAATTCTGTAGATTTTGATAATATCCTTTTAAAAACACGAGATCTGCTGCGGGATTATAAAGATATCAGAATATCCTATCAAAAACTTTTTTCATATATACTGGTGGATGAGTACCAGGACACCAATAATCTGCAGGAAGATTTGACCAATCTGCTTTTAGGTGGCCACCGAAACCTTTTTTGCGTTGGAGATGACTGGCAGTCGGTTTATGGATTCAGGGGATCCAACGTTAACCATTTTTTAGACTTTCCTGAAAAATATAAGGATTCAAAAATATTTCGACTTGAAGAAAACTATCGGTCAGCCGATGAAATTGTACAGGTGGCAAATGATCTGATTGATTATAACCCAGACAAGATGGATAAAAAATGTTTTTCAAAGAAAAAAGGTGGTGTGGTTGAAATATATGACTTCCTGTCTGATTCTCATGAAGCAGAATGGGTTGCCCGGAGGATTAAAGGTTTAAACCGGCAGGGTCAGGGCATTGGCTATGATAAAATGGCAGTGGTCTACCGGACGAAGTTCTGTTCCCTTCCGTTTGAGAAAATTTTCAGATCATACAGGATCCCATACAGCTTAAAAGGCTCACAGGGATTTTTTGAAAGAATGGAAGTACTGGATATCAACTCTTATCTGAGTGCGGCTTTTTTCCCGAACGACGATGTGTCTTTTGAACGGATAATCAATACACCCAAAAGGGGTATTGGACCCTCCATGATAAAAAAAATAGCAGCAGTAAGAACAGAAGGCGTCAGTTTGCAGGATGCAGCTAGAATGATGGTCAGGGACAGGGTCTTAACAAAAAAAGTACATGACAATCTATCAAAGGTTCTTGAGCTCCTGGCGGAAATTCAGCATATGCCGCCGGCAATGGCAATGGAAAGGGTGATTGATCAAACAGGTTATTTTGAATACCTTGATAAAAAAACAAAAACAAACGCTGAGTTTGTTTCAAAAAAAGAAAATATTGAGCAGCTGATCTATACCGCGCGATCCAAAGATGATCTTCTCGAATATCTTGAAGAAGCAGCTTTAATACGGGAGGATAGGGAGGAAGAAGACAACCTTGATTCTGAAGGGGTTTCACTTCTAACGATTCATTCAGCCAAAGGGCTGGAGTATGATACTGTTTTTATCGTAGGATGTGAAGAAAGGCTTTTCCCTCACTGGCGGTCAATTGATGCAGGAGACGCAGCCGTATTTGAGGAAAGGCGCCTGATGTATGTTGCCATGACAAGAGCAGAAAGATTTTTATATTTAACCCATTCCAATTACAGGAAAGGTGAATTTGCGACGGCAAGCCGGTTTATTAATCAGATCCAGGAATGTATTTCATAGAGGGTTGGAATGTCCCAGTTTTATTCTGTTAAAGAGCCATTATCACAGCTTTTAATCAAGTTGTTCCATAATGGAAAAGGGATCATTCCAACGGATCATAAAGGTATCTTTGTCACCCTGTTTTTTGCTATTTTTACAACGGTAACCGGTGTGGGAATCGTTGTCCCTTTATTACCTGTCTATGCGAATGATTTAGGGGCGACAGGCATATATGTGGGAATGATTTTTGGATCTTTTTCCATTTCCAGGATCTTTTTACTGCCTGTTTTCGGCCGTTTATCGGATAAAAATGGACGAAAGCCTTTTATACTGACAGGGCTGCTCGCCTATACATTGATTTCTATCGCTTTTATCTTTTCAAAAAATGTTGAAACACTCATTATTCTGCGATTTGTTCAGGGTGCAGGTTCAGCAATGATCATGCCTGTTGTTCAGGCGTATGTAGGTGAAATAACACCTGAAGGTTCTGAAGGATATTCGATGGGCCTTTTTAACTTGTCCATGTTTTTAAGTCTCAGCCTGGGTCCCCTGATGGGCGGAGGCATAAAGGACATCTGGTCTCTTGATGCGGCATTCCTCTGCATGGGAGGCCTTTCCGGGATAGGGCTGTTGTTGTGTTTTGTTTTTCTGCCCAGTGTTACAGAAGAAAAAGGTAAAAAAAATAAACAGGAGGACATGGTTCCCTGGACAGACCTTTTAAAGGATAAGGGGATTATTTCCATTTTTATATACCGCTATGCATATACGGCCTGTATTGGTGTGATCTGGTGTTTTCTGCCATTGTATGCAGATGTTGAGTTTGGGCTTTCTGGATCTTTAACAGGTGTTCTTGTGATGCTGGGTGTTTTTGTTTCAGGCCTTCTCCATATTCCCATGGGGTATGCCGCGGATAGATTAAACAAAAAGATAATGATCCTTTCAGGCGGCATGCTCTCCACCATTGGAATGGTATTGCCATTTTATGCAACCACATTTTTTGATCTGGTGACAGCAGTGTGTCTGTTCGGGATCGGAGGAGGCGTTGCCATGCCGGCAATTATGGCATTGGCCGTCATTAAAGGAGATGATAAAAAAGCGATGGGGTCTGTGATATCCATCATGACGGTTGCCCACAGCCTGGGGATGCTGACAGGTTCAATGGCGGCCGGGTTTGCAATGGATTATTTCAGCTTAAAATTGTCGTTTCTTTGCGGAACATTGATAATGGCATCTGGAAGCCTCCTGTTTTTTTTTCTGGTCGATGATAACCTGGTTGTAAAAAAACCAGCAAAGAGCGGTTAGTTTTTCAATAATCATTGTGATTTTTTTATAACGCTTTTTCAGATTATAGTTCCTGAATAATGGTCATTTATCGCGATTTTCAGTAAACTTTTTGACTTGTATAGATGATTGGCAGGGGGTTGGTTGGAATGGCTTTAAATCAGCATTTTGGCAGGAGGCCATAAAAATGGTGATT
>CAYFKW010000033.1:0-3555 GCA_964343845.1 uncultured Desulfobacula sp.
CAAAACGAAAAACTTTATGGCAATCGTTATAACTTAACTTCAATTATAACCCTCAATATCAACAGTTTTCTTTAGTTTCTGTCAAAATTTTGATTTTTTTTTCAAGGAAGGCACTTTTTTAAACCGGAGGAATAATACTTACAGTATTTCAAGGGTTAAACAAATTGGATAAAAGGGAATTTTTTTACTGAAACTAAATGTTGCCGACCTGCATCTCATATATGTTGAGGCTCCGGCCATCGCCAGAGGTGCATAAAACTTCCTGGATCCTTGAATGGCGGATCATTTCATTTACTCGTTTCTCACTGTGCCTGCCCATGATAACCGTCCCCGGCATAATAACACCGTCTACAATGACAACAGGTTTACCAGGATTATCTTTGGACCACGTGATCAGATTGTTTCTTTCTTCCAAAAACTCTTCACGCCTTTTTTCTATATTATCAATTTCCTTATCCTGCTTTTCGATCTGTTCTTCTATCTTTTCGCTTTCATCAAAGCACTTGTCCAGATTTGCTTCAGCCTTTTTGGCATTTGTCTTCAATTCTTCAATTTTACGTTTTGCATCATTGATATCGCTGAGTTTTCCCCCGTCTTTTTCCATTGAAGCAATCAGTGAAACCAGCTCTTTTTCTTCCAATTGGGACCGGTCCTGTATGTGGGCAAGTTCTGTGATTTGTTTTTGAAGCTCCATGTTCGCCTGTTTCAGTTTTTCTTTTTCTTCCATGTGATGCTTCATCTGTTCCTTAAGACGATCAACCTGCTCTTTATTTTTCTCTATCTCTTTTTCTGTAAATGCATCGTGTCCAACCTTAATGACACTTGGCCCTGCCATTTCCGTGCCGACGTTTCGTGCTTTAACTCCCATTTTTGCCGTTATTCTCGAGGATATAAATTTACCGTTCTCAGCCACACAGCGCCCTGAACATTCCACATCGGCATCAACAATCTCTTTTTCAATGACGACATCCCCCATGCAGATGACTTCTGACTTATGGATAAATTTAGCGTACACATTCCCCCGGGAATAAATTTTACCTTCATTTATGCCGCCTGCAATTCTGACATTGCCTTCCGCAGTAACGATCCCGCCATCAAGTTCAATGGCTGAAATATCATTTCCCTCTACTTTAAAACCAGATTTGATTCTCCCCTTTATACTGATGTTGCCATCATATGTGATGTGACCTGTTTCATAATCCACATCCCCTTCAGTTATATATTCCTGGAGAACATACACCTGCCCGGATAAAGCATATTTGGGGAAGCCTTTAACCGCAGCAATAACTTTAAATCCATCCTCAGAAAGTTTCGCGCCTTTTCCGAATTTCATGACAATATCGTTTCCAGGAATTGTTTCAATCTCATCGCCGAAAATTGTATGTCCACGCCGGGCTTCTACCATGGGAATTTTTTCAGCCAGCACCGTACCTTCTTCCACATGGGGTATTTCACCTCTGTCTTTAAAATCAATGGCACCATCGGTTGTTAAGCCGCCGGCTTTCAGATAATCTGTATTAAAGAAAAATTCTATTCTTGCATCTTTCCCCTGAATCGGTGTTACCCCTTTTGCAACTCTGAACGATTTTGTTTTAAACCCGCTGGAATTGACAAACCCTTCTATAAGCTTGTCTTCAGCCATTCCAAGCACGATGCCTTTGTCAAACAGCGCTTCTTTAATTTCTGTTACCGTAATTTTTTTATCAAAATACTCTGTTTTGGATAGGAAAGCACCCATAAAATCTTTTGCAATTTCAAGCTTTATGCCGCCGGTGATGATCTCAGGTTCAAGCAAACCTGCATCTTCTTCAACTTCTTCTGCTTCTTTACTGGCTTCTGGTTCTTCACGGACTTCTTCTCTGGTTGTCTCATCGCCTTCACTTCTGCTTTCCTGTGGTTCATCGACAGGTCCGGCTTCTTTATTCTCAGTTTCCTTTATTTTTTCTGCAGATTCCTTTCTGACTTCCTGCCTGACTCTTTTCTGCAGTTTAAGGATATAGTCACGCTGTTTTTCAGTGAGCATGCCTGCTTCAACCAGCAGATCTCCGACAAGACGAAACTTTTTACTGGTTTTCATTAATTCCTGCTGTTCTTCCAGTGCCAGCTTTAAAACACTTTGATTAATAAATCCCTTTCGAATGGCAATCGCACCGAACTTGAATTCCTTTTGACGCATTTCAAGTGCTTTAGCTGCCCTTGCAAGCCGTTCCATATTTTGAGAAGAAATGAGTTCATTGGACAGAAAATATTCTTTTAATGCAACATTCAGATTCTGGGCATCAGCGCATTGGGAAATTGCTTTCTGGAGTTCTTCTTTAGTAATGAGAAGATTTTTTACCGCTAAGGCGCCTATGATGGGAAGTTTAGGTTTACCATTGTTTTCTGTAGCCATAATCTCTCCAGGCTTTAGGATTTTTGCAATCAGTAATTAAATTACAGCAGCTAACATCCCAGTGATAATAAATGAACTTTCAATAATAAATTCTTGGTGCACACTGGATATAAGATTATCCCCTTTAAAAAACCTTATTAATAAAAGCATACTCAATGGTATGAAAGCAAGCAATAAAGCGCTTTTTACTAACAAATCGGCAAAAAACGCAAATAAAATGATACCAATATCAAAAATGAGCACATATTTTATGATATCAAAGCTATTTTTTTCTCCCAAAAGGATGGGAAGCGTTTCCTTTCCTGTAATTTTATCTCCCTGAATGGCTAACACATCAAAAAATGCTGTTCTGGCAAACACAAGCCCTGCAGCAAACAAAAAGACAACAGCAACCGGCAGCAGATCGCATTGATTTGAAACGGCCGGCAGAAGGCATGTAACCGTCCCCCACGCAAAGGTAATGAGGATTGTTTTTGACCCTGGAATGTCTTTTATCCGAGCGATTTTCCCCTTTTTTGATTTTAAGGGAATCAGCTTCAAATTATACGATAACCCCAACAGGCTCATGACCAACAGAATGACAAAAGATAAAACACCGGTCATAAAACTCAGGTAAAGGCCGGCACCGCCTGATATAATGGCAAGGGTCTGCAGGTATACTTTATTTTTCTGATAGAATGCCGCCCGTTTCGGGTGGTTGTATTTATCAGATTTAATGGTAAACAAATTATTCAGTGTATGCATGGAGAGTACATACAGCATGGCGATCAAGGCGTGATGCAGATCCGGGCCGATCCCTTGAAGCATGGAACATGCATATGTGAGAGACCCTGCACCTGCTGCTGCCATTATATTGGTTTTTAATAGAAAATCGCGGCCATTGAATAAAATAGTTTTGATGACATGCTGCTTATGAATATTGGTTTCTATTTTTCTTACTGTATCATTGATGATCCAGTTTGGTGTTGAAGCCCCGGCTGTAATGGCGATGGATTTAGCAGAAGCCAATGCCTGATAATCAATTTCACATGCATCTTCAATATGGGCGGCTGGTTTTCCTGCCTGGGATGCAATCTGCGCCAGACGTTTTGTGTTTCCGCTTTGTTTTCCACCCACAACGATGACCGCATCGTTTCCATTGGCCAGCTCCCGGATTTCTGTCT
>CAYFKW010000033.1:3565-48707 GCA_964343845.1 uncultured Desulfobacula sp.
ACCCGCAGATGGTATCAAATATCTTATAGTGGGGTGCATTGGTGTTGCACCATGACTTTATTTCATCATAAAAGGCTGTGTTCTGGGTGGTCTGCGCAACGACCACACATTGATCAAACATCGGCAATGATAAAAATTGTTCTTTAGACGTAACTGTGTAGCCCTTTCCTTTTGCATATCCCAAGAGTCCAATAACCTCCGGATGCTTCTCATCACCAATAATAATCGTTGAATACCCTCTTTTTGCATATTTATTGATAATGACCTGCACCCTTACCACCCTGGGGCAGGTGGCATTGATAACCGTAAATCCTGCGGTTTGCAAAGCGTCCTGATCCTCTGGCGGAACCCCGTGCGCACGGATTAAAACAATACCTGTTCCTTTTTCCGGAATTTTATCAAGTTTAAAAATGTTTTTTTCTTCCAGCATTTCAAGAACTTGAGGATTATGAATCAGGGGGCCGTACGTATAAATGGGTTCATCTGACAAATTGGAGGCATCCAGAACCATATCTACTGCTCGCCGGACTCCCATGCAGAATCCAGCGGTTTTGGCAACAATTATTTTCATGAAAGATGGCTCAACAGATCGACAAGACGCTGAAATTCTTTTTTTGATTTAAACTTGATTTCGATTTTACCCTTATCCCCGTTCTTTTTAATCTTTACTTTAGAGTGTATCTTTTCCGAGATCAAAGAACAGGTTTCATCCAGGTATTGTTTTTCTGCAGCCGATAGCTTTTTCTGCAGTTTTTTGGGTTCTTTTTTGACATTATTGACAAGCTTTTCTGTCTCTCTTACAGACAGGCCTTTTTTCTGCACAATATCATATAAATAAATCTGGTTTTCTTCAGATCCTGCACCCAGCAGTGCTCTGGCATGCCCCATGGATATTTTTTCAGCAATCAGATTATCTTTTATTACTTGAGGAAGGCTCCGGAGCCTCAATAAGTTGGCAATGGTTGACCGGTTCTTTCCTATTTTTTTGGCTACTTTTTCCTGTGTATAACCAAACTCTTTTATCAACCGGTAATAAGCTTCTGCTTCTTCAAGTACATTTAAATCTTCCCTCTGGATATTCTCAATAATGGAAACTTCCAATACCTGTTCATCTGTCAGGTTCTTCACAAACACCGGCACATGGGTCAGATTTGCTTCTTTTGCAGCACGAAGCCGACGCTCTCCGGCAATCAGTTCATAAGAATCATCAAGTGTCCTGACAAGCAGGGGCTGTAAAATCCCCTGTTGTGAAATGGATTCTTTAAGCCGGTCCAGTTCTTCCTGGCTGAAAACGGTCCTGGGCTGGTATTTGTTCGGTGTAATGTCATCAATGGGACACATCAGGAAATCAGGGCTTGTCTCAGGTGTGTCAAAATCCGGAATTAACGCTGAAATACCGCGGCCAAGTCCGGTGTTTTTCTTTTTCTTTTTCATCATCTTTTTAGAAGTTCCCTTGCAAAAGAAACATAGCTTTTTGATCCTTTTGACTGTTTATCATATAAAATTACCGGCAATCCATAGCTTGGTGCTTCTCCTAATTTTACATTACGCGGTATCTTTGTTTTAAAAACCATATCTTTAAAATATTTTTCAGCGTCTGCGACCACATGCTGAGAAAGATTTGTTCTTATATCATACATCGTCAAAAGGATTCCCTTAATCCTCAGCCTCGGATTAAAGGACAGCTTGACCCGTTTTATCGTATCTAAAAGCTGCCCGAGCCCCTCAAGCGCATAGAATTCACTTTGTAGCGGTATCAATACAGAATCTGAACAGGTAAATGCATTCAGTGTTAACAGTCCTAATGCCGGCGGGCAGTCAATAATAATATAGTCAAACCTTTCTTTGACCCGGCTGAGAAATGCTTTTAATTTCTTTTCACGACCCGATGCTGACACCATTTCAATTTCAAATCCAATAAGATCAATATCAGCAGGGATCATCTTCAATTTGGGTAGAACCGTTGGCTGAATAATATCATCAATATCCGCTTCTCCGATCAAGCCCTGATACAAGGAAGATTTAAGGGATGGTTTGTCTATCCCCATGCCGGTGGTTGCATTTGCCTGAGAGTCACAGTCCACCAGCAAAACCTTTTTTCCAATTTTGGCAAGCGCTGCTGACAGATTAATCGCCGTGGTTGTTTTGCCTACCCCGCCTTTCTGGTTCGCTATACTGATAATTTGGGTCATAATCAAATTTCCTTATCACAATTACTTTTCATAGGCAATCAGTTATGAGAATGATTCGCAATTTTTATAGCAGTCTGGTTTCAAGGTGCTGCCAGTTGTGGTTTTCAAAAATCTGTTGTGTTTCGATTTTAGATATAACCAGCTATTTGTGAACCGGGGGGGCTGAAATCATCATTTTTAAGGCCTCCTGCCAAAATGCTGATTTAATGCCATTCCAACCAACCCCCTGCCAATCATCTACACAAGTTAAAAAATTTACAGAAAATCTCTACAAATGATCATTCTTTAGAAACTATTATATGAAAAGCGATATTTTATGGTAGAAAAAAAGATAAAAAAGGCTTGGAATGGCAGCAGAAGCCATAACAAGCCTTTATGTCGAACAAATAAAAAAGAGATGAATTACATAGCAGATTCCGGATGGAAGACATCCACGTCCTTTAAATCATCCCCGAGATACTCTCTTTCATTGGGGCCCAATATCCCCAGTGAAAGGTTTAAGAGAGTCCACAGATGGAGTGTTTCCCATGCATGGTCGTTGACCTCGGCCATATCATGCACCTGTGCATGGCAGTTATGGCATGGGGTAATGCAGTATTGTGCTTTGGTTGCCAGGATCTGATTGGCTTTGGTTTGTCCATATGCCCTTCTCTGTTCCTGGAATCCTGACTGCAGGTATCCGCCGCCGCCGCCGCAGCAGAAGTTATTGGACCGGTTGGGGGTCATATCCACAAAATTTTCTGCGCCAACCACTTTTTTCACAACATATCTCAAATCTTCTGCAACCGGGTCACCAAAGGTTTTTCTTACCAGCTGGCACGGGTCCTGGACTGTAAATTTGATCTGCCGGTCCTTGTTCCAATCAGAAGAAGGGTTGAGTTTCCCTTGTCTTATCCATTCAGCATAGAGCTGGATAATGCTTTTAATTTCAAAATTGTGCGGAATATTGAATTTCTGCAGTCCTACCAGGACTGCGAACAGTTCGTGCCCTCACTCGGTATTGAGCCATACCTTGCACCCCAGATCCTCCACTGCTTTGGCTTTGGTCCTCACAATCTTTTCCCAGTTTTCATTATCGGCTGAAAAAAGGCAGTAATTCTCAGCAGCCCAGCCTTTTGTACCGTACGTCCAGTCTGCGCCTGCCAGATGCATGATTTTCCATAAAGGAACCATCTCATCCGGTTCAGTTACAGGCTCTCTTGAGTTCTGATTTAAAAAGTAATATGCGCCTTTTCGATTGACATCTGCTTTCATGTCTGCAAATTCCGGCTGCGCCTCTTGATATTCTTCAAGGACATCTTCAACAACAAATTCAAAATCTTCTTCAGTAGCGCCCATGGCCGAACATGTATCATTTCTTAATGCCATGTCGCAGGAACCGATAATCCCTTTTGGCTTATCCTCTTTTTTCCACTGCGCCCTTGCATTGAAAACGAGCTGTGGAATATTTATCTGCATGGGGCAGACATACATACACCGGGTACACATGGAGCACATCCACACCCAGTTTGTACTTAAAATCTCTTCGTCCATTCCAAGAGCAGCCATTCTTAAAAACTTTCTTGGATCCATTCCTTCAAGGCCGGTTGCAGGACACCCTGACGCACACGCCCCGCATGTCAGGCATGCGTTCAGGTTCCCACCATCCGGCAGAAGCTTCATTACCTTGTCTTTAAAGGCGCTCTTTCTTTCGCCGCCTATTTTAATAGCTGTATCGCTCATGCTATTATTCTCCTCAGTCTATATATACATTTTAAAGTATAGTTTTTTACTATAATTTAACACCCCTAATTTTTGGGAACAAATTTCTTTTTCTCTTATTCCAATAATTATGTCAACAATTTTTGAAAAAAGTTCACCATTTGACTTTTTTCAACTTTTGGTTACACTTCAGTGGCTATGAATGAGTTAAAGAAAATAGAGCAGTGCATATCCCATGTCATGTTAAAGGACAAATATAACATTTTACATGAACTCCGGGCAATTAAAAAAATCGCAAAAACGAAAAGCAGTTCCCTTAAAACCATTAAAAATAAAATCAATCATCTATTAAAAAAAGCACAACGATCAATCCATGAGAAAAACCAGCGGAACACGCTAAAACCCAATCATATCATTTTTAATCCAGATCTGCCCATTACCCGGAAAAAAGACGACATTATCAATGCCGTTAAAAGGAACAACGTCGTTATCATTTCAGGGGAGACCGGGTCAGGGAAGACCACCCAGATTCCAAAATTCTGCCTTGAGGCAGGACGCGGCATAAAAGGACTGATCGGCTGCACCCAGCCCAGGCGTATTGCTGCCATCAATGTAGCAAAACGGATTGCCTACGAACTTAACGAAACCATTGGTGCCTCTGTAGGATACAAGATCCGGTTTGATGACAAAACCCGATCTCACGCCTATATCAAACTGATGACAGACGGGATACTGCTTGCTGAAACACAAAATGACCGCTTTTTAAATGACTATGATACGATTATTGTGGATGAAGCCCATGAAAGAAGTTTAAACATCGATTTTACCCTCGGCATTTTAAGACGGCTTGTCAGGAAAAGGAAAGACCTGAAACTCATCATCACATCTGCGACGATTGATACGCAAAAATTTTCTAAAGCGTTTGACGATGCCCCTGTCATAGAAGTCTCCGGACGGATGTATCCTGTTGAAACCGTGTACATGCCGGTTTTAAATGACGAGGGAACCGTTGCCATTGAAGATCAGGGATATGTTGAAGCTGCAGCAGATGCCGTCCATCATCTGGTGTCTCAATCCTCGTCGGGTGACATTCTTGTCTTCATGCCCACAGAACAGGATATCGGGGAAACCATAGAACTGCTTCGGGGCAGGTGTCATCAGCGTGTGAGTATACTGCCGCTGTTTGCAAGGCTTTCAGCCAGAGAACAATCCAGAATTTTTTCACGCCAGGCCGGCAGGAAAATTATCGTTGCAACAAATGTTGCTGAAACCTCACTGACCATACCCGGCATCAAGTATGTTGTCGATACAGGACTTGCAAGGATACCAAAATATTCTCCCAGGACAAGAACAACTGCGCTCCCTGTCACACCGATTTCCCAGTCGTCGGCCAACCAGAGATCAGGAAGATGCGGCCGTGTCGAAAATGGGGTCTGCATCCGTCTTTTTGACAAAGATGATTTCATGGGAAGGCCTTTTTTTACATCACCTGAAATCTTAAGAAGCAATCTGGCGGAAGTTATTTTGCGCATGATTTCTTTGAACCTCGGCGATGTGTCCACTTTTCCATTTATTGATGCACCTGTCCCCAAAAGCATTCAGGATGGATTTAACACCTTGATTGAACTGGGAGCAATTAAAGAAAAAAAACGTCAAAACAAAAAAGCGTACGGCCTCACAGACCTGGGCAGGGTTATGGCAAAACTGCCGATAGATCCAAAACTTTCAAGGATTCTTATTGAGGCAGATACCAGGGGATGCCTCAAAGAAGCCATCATTATCACAACAGCTCTGGCGATTTCAGATCCAAGACAGCGGCCGGCTGAAAAAGCACAGGCTGCAGATCAAAAACACCGCATATTTAAAGACCCGGGCTCTGATTTCATTACCCTTTTAAATATCTGGAATGCTGTAAAACGCGCTGAAAAAAAGCTGAAATCCAGGGCCGGACTCAAAAAATACTGCCAGGATCATTTTTTAAGTTTCAAGCGGCTAAGGGAGTGGCATGATATTCACAGACAAATCCGGAGAATCCTGAAAGAATACGGTATAAAGGGCAGGCATAAGATTCCAGTCCGTTCCGGAACCCGGGGGATGAAATCAAAAGACTATGACCTGGGCGGTCCGTTGTATATTGCCCTGCATCAATCCCTGTTAACAGGATATCTTGCAAACATCGCCCATAAAAAAGAAAAAAATCTATTCAATGCTGCAAAAGGACAACAGGCAGTGATATTCCCGGGATCAGGCCTGTTTAATGCAGCAGGGAACTGGATTGTTGCTGCTGAATTTGTAAAAACCAGCCAGCTGTTTGCCAGGACAATTGCAAATATTGACCCTGAGTGGCTTGAAAAAATTGGAAAAGATTTATGCACATATACCTACTCAGATCCCCATTGGGAAAAAAACCGCGGCGAAGTTGTCGCAAAAGAGCAGGTATCCCTTTTCGGACTCATCATTGTCCCTGACCGCAGCATTGCATATGGGAAAATCAATCCTGAAGAATCATGTGAGATTTTCATCCGCCATGCACTTGTCCAGGGCGAAATCCATCAGGAATTTGAATTTATCCATCACAATCAAAAACTGATTGAAGAGATCGAAACACTTGAACACAAAACAAGGAAAAAGGATATCCTTGCCTCACCGGATGATATCTATCTTTTTTACCAGTCAAAACTTGGCAGACCGTTTTATGATATCAGAACATTTTCAAAATTTATTAAAGATCACCCATCACAGGATTTTCTAAAAATGACGATCGATGATCTCCAGAAATCTTTTGTTGAGGAAGAGGAATTATCCCTGTTCCCTGATGCACTTAAAATGGAGAATGCCAAATTCAGGCTTGAATATAAATTCAATCCCGGATCAAAAAAAGACGGGGTGACCATAAAAGTGCCTGCTGATTCGGCAAAACTGGTATCAAAAAATCGTATTGAGACACTGGTTCCAGGACTTTTCAAAGAAAAAATTGCCGCATTAATCAAAGCGCTGCCCAAGAAATATCGCGTAAAGCTGGTTCCTGTATCTGAAAAAGCAGACATTATTGCCAATGAACTGCCAAGGCAGGACACGCCTTTATTTTCACTTCTTTCCTCATTTATTCAGCACCGGTTCAACCTTGTCATTCCAGCCAGTAGCTGGTCTGATAAAGAATTGCCTGATCATTTAAAAATGAGAATCTCTATCAGGGATCATAAGGGAAAAGAGATCAAAGCATTTAGAGATCACACGGTTTTAAATCAGTTTCCGTCTTCTGTAAACCAGCAAAAAAACACACGCTTCCAAAAAGCCCGGGAAAAATATGAAAAAGACAATCTGAAAGAATGGTGTTTTAAAGACCTTGATGACTGCATTGTTTTATCTGAGGAAAAAGGATTCACTGAAAAAGCGTATTTAGGGCTTAAGGTTGAAAATACATCGGCCCATCACCACCCATCCCTGTCTTTAAGACTGTTCAAAACAAAACAAGAGGCAGAAGAATCCCATATCCAGGGGATAAAAACCTTATTCCTGATGTGCTATCCAGATCATGTCACCGCGTTGAAGAAAGACATTAACTCCTCATCTGAAATCAGAAAACTTGCAGTGCTGTTTAATGGTCAGGGCAAATTTCAAGCCTCTTTGTTCGATTCAATCACCACTCACATTTTTGCTAAAAATATCCGGACAAAAAAAGAGTTTGAAATACATGCTTTAAAAGAGATGAAACTGCTGTACAACAAAGGACAGGCATTTTTAAAAACCATTTCAATTCTTGGAAAAGAATACCAGGCCTGTTTTGATCTTATCCAGAAACTGTCTTTTCAGCATCAGAAAAAGAAAAAAACTTTTGATATATTAACCCTGCTTTTCAATGACCTTAAAAACCTTGTGCCGGAAAACTTTGTAGACCTGTACAGCCAAAAAAGGATTGACCACCTTCACCGGTTCGTTTCATGCCTGCGGATCAGGGCTCAGCGGGCTGTGGACAATCCGCTGAAAGAAGAAAAAAAGGCGGCCCGGCTTAAAAAATATTCCCATCATTTAAAGCTGCTTCTTTCTTCTTTGAGTGAAAACTCAAGCATGGAAAAATCCAGTGCCATTGAAGACTTTTTCTGGTTACTGGAAGAGTATAAAATCTCTTTATTTGCCCCGGAATTAAAGACCGCAGTCAAAGTGTCTGATAAAAAACTGGATCAATTTCTTATTAAACTTTCCACCATGATCTGATCTTTGCTGTATCGGTTTATCTGCATCTACGGGTACATCTGTAAAAATCCTGCGAGTTGAAAACCGCGACCACTACAGTCGCAAAACTGCGATCATCCTTGCCTTCCATCGGTGTTCGAATGTCTGGAAATGAATTCATAACATATTGATATTTATATATATTTTCAAATTTATGCTTATTAACAAATGCCATGGTATGTGGTTTGCAGTTCTATGGGTAGAACAAGACAATACCGTGTTGTCTGCAACTGTTAAGGCAGCTTAACCATAGCGTAGAAGGAGGAATTAAAATGCCAGGAAAACAAGCAAATGAGCAAGGCTTCAGAAGGGCTCCCGGCAAAGGGTTTCAAAATTGTTACCAAAGAGGGATAAAAAACAACAGAAAATCTTCCAACAGATTTGGCAGTTGGAACCAGGGAAAAGGTATTGGAAATAAATCAAGGCACAGAGGGTGTAAATCTGATCCCGGCACAGGCGGGCAACAACCTGAAACAAAAAACAAAGGTGTTTAAACCAGGATGATATCTGTTCTATTTGTCAGCAGTCACCATCAAATTTTCTCTCCGGTTGAAACCGTATTGATTGAAAATAAAATGAAACCGATTTGGTGCAGTAACGGCTCACAGGCAATATCCCTTATTTTAGACACGCCGGTTCAACTTATTATTATCGAAGAAAAACTGCCGGACATGACAGCCAGACAACTCATTGAAGCCGTATTACTGAATAACCCAGGGATTCATTGTGTTGTTGCAAGCCCGATAACCAGAAAAGAATTTCATCAAGCATATGAAGGGCTTGGGATATTGATGCAGTTATCAGCCATGCCCGGCAGGAAGGAGGCCCTGAAATTGATTGATCGGTTCAAACACATACAGGCGCTTCAAACAACCGCTTAAAAGAAGGGGAGATAAAAAACAAATGATTATCAGTGTGGCAAGCGGGAAAGGCGGAACAGGAAAAACAACGATCGCCACAAACCTTGCGGCTTCTCTTGAGCAGGGTGTCCAATTGCTTGATTGTGATGTGGAGGCGCCCAATGCACACCTTTTTTTACCTCCTGCTATAGAAAAAAAAGAAACTGTCAATTTACCTGTCCCAGACATTGACTTTGAAAAATGTACCTTTTGCAAAAAATGTATGGACATCTGCCGGTTTGGCGCCATTGCCATTTTAAAAAACAGCGGCCTGATCTTTGACACGCTATGCCATTCCTGCGGCGGATGTTTTGAGGTGTGTCCGGAAAACGCCATTTATGAAAAAGAACGGTCCGTTGGAGAAATTGAACAGGGGTGGGCTGGCCATATTTCTTTTGTCCATGGCCGGCTGAATATCGGCCAGGTCATGGTTCCACCGATAATCAAAAAAATTAAGGCCCTTGCAGATCCTGACCGCGTAAAAATCATTGATGCACCTCCCGGAACATCGTGTCCTGTGGTTGCTGCTGTGAACCAAACCGATTTTATCCTGCTTGTAACAGAACCGACCCCTTTTGGACTGTATGATCTTAAGCTGGCAGTAGAAACCGCCAGACTTCTTGATATCCCTCACGGTTTAATTATCAATCGAGCTGACCTGGGTAATGATGACATAAGATCCTATGCTGACAAAGAGGATCTGCCCATATTAATGGAAATCCCTTTTGAGAAAAGGATTGCGCAGGCCTATGCCAATGGGCAGTTGATTGCTGATGTGTTTCCGTGGATCAGGGAAAAATTCCAGGCGTTGTTCAGGGATATCTCCCAATTGATACAAATAAAGGAACCAACATAATGCAAGAACTTGTTATTTTAAGTGGAAAGGGCGGGACCGGAAAAACAAGCATCACCTCTGCTTTTGCTTCCCTGGCTGAAAACAGTGTTTTTTGCGATGCAGATGTTGATGCTGCAGACCTGCACCTTATTCTGCACCCAGAGATTAAACTTACTTCAGATTTTACAGGCGGGTATGAAGCAAAGATCAATGCTGAAAGATGCAGTCAATGCGGTGATTGCGTGAGTGTCTGCAGATTTAAAGCGATTAAGGACACCTTTGAAATCGACCCGTTTGAATGTGAAGGATGCGGCGTCTGCGTTGATTTGTGCCCTGTGAATGCCATTGATTTCACTGAAACTGTCTGTGGCCAGTGGCATACCTCCGACACCCGCTTTGGTCCGATGGTTCATGCGCAGCTTGGAATTGGTCAGGAAAATTCCGGGAAACTGGTTTCTCTTGTCCGGCAGGAAGCAAAAAAAATTGCGCAAAAAAACAAAAAAGATCTCATTCTTACAGATGGGCCACCAGGTATTGGCTGCCCGGTTATTGCGGCCATCGGTCAGGCAACCGCTGTGTTAATTGTCACTGAGCCGAGCATTTCAGGGCTTCATGATTTTCAAAGAATCTGCGAACTCTGCCGCCATTTTAAGCTCCCGGCTGCGGTGTGTGTTAATAAATATGACCTGAACCCTGATATGACAAAAAAGATTGAGGCCTTTGCCGCTGGTAAAGGGATACCAGTCGCTGGCAAGATCCCTTTTGATTCAATCTTTGTTGAATCAATGGTGCAGGTAAAAAATATTTTTGAAACAGCCAGACATTCCCAGGCCTGTATGGCGGTAAGAGAAATCTGGAAACAACTGCTCTCTTTTTCCGCTCTCAACCAACATCAGCCTGAGAAATTGACTCATTTTTTATAGGAGAAAAGCTTTATGGAAAACGGAAGAATTGCGATCCCCTCAAATGGACAAGGCGGGATTGACGGTACCCGGTCAGGTCATTTTGGACATTGTGATGTGTTCACTATTGTGGACGTGGAGAATGGTGAAATTAAAGACGTGTCCATTATCAAGAATCAGGATCATGTCCAGGGCGGCTGTATGGTGCCTGTCAACCTTTTATCTGAAAACAGGGTAAATGCACTGGTTGTCGGCGGTATTGGCATGCGGCCTTTAATGGGATTTAAACAGGTCGGCATCCTCGTCTTTCATGACGACCAGCGCCCTGAAATTGAACCGGTTGTAAAAGACTTAATTGCCGGGAACTTAACTGAGATCAGGAATGATCAGGTTTGTGGCGGCAGCCATTAACCAAAACCTTTTAACGGAGAATGTAAAAATGAAACTTGCCGTTACATCGCAGGGAAAAACCCTGGATTCCAAAATCGATCCGAGATTTGGAAGAGCATCGTTTATCCTGGTTATAGATTCACAATCGCTTGAATACCAGGTGATAGACAATACAAAGAATAAAGATGCTTTTAAGGGTGCCGGGATTCAGGCTGCAGCGATGATTGCCAACGTTAATGCAGCGGTATTGTTGACTGGGTTCTGTGGACCAAATGCGTTTAAGACACTGGATGCAGCAGGGATAAAAGTCGTCAATGATCAGGCAGGAAGAGTGATTGATGCCGTTCAGACTTTTAAGCAGGGAGACGCTATTTTTGCTGTAAATGCGAATACAGATGGTCATTGGTAGGCCATTCAAAAAAATGAAAGGGTAAAGAAATGGAATTACAACACCTGCTTTCACTGGACAAATGGGGTGCAATGGAATCAGACCTGTACCAAACGTATAACCTTCAAGGCTCTGTTTTTAATGTAGACGGCATTAGAATTACAGATACAAAAAACTGGTCAAATCCCCTGTGTCCAAGCATTAAATCGACTGAAAAAGGCCAGAGTTATATTTGTGCTGTTGCGCACATGAATATGGCAGCACAAGCAATGAATACAAAAAAACCAGTGATTGAAGAATGTGATGCAGGCATGCTGAAATTAGTTGTCCCCATCTTTTACGACAATGTGTATCTCGGGGTAATGGGAGGCTGCGGTCTGTTAGCCGAAACCGGTGAAATCGATTCTTTTGCCATCCATAGACTTACAGATATTCCTGAAACTGAAATTGATACACTGTCTTCGGGCGTTCCAACGATTTCATATGAGAAAGCACACGCTGCATGTGACTATATTAAGAAAAATTTAGATAAGATTTTAACGGAATACAACAAAAAAGTAACACCCTGACACAGATTTTTTTAACGAACAAAAACAACCTTTTTTTATTTACAGCTGTTCTAAGGAGCAATCCAGTCATGAAACTTGCCGTTACAATTTGGGGGAACAGAGTGTCACCGGTATTTGATTCTGCCCATACCCTTATGATTGCTGATGTAAACAATGCTGTGATTAAAAATCGAATATTTAAATCATTTGATCCTGAAAAAGTACACGTTCTGATACCTGTTTTAAAAAAAATTCAGGTCAGGGCACTGATTTGCGGCGCCATCACAGAGAATCAATCCAAAATAATAGAAAAAAGCGGAATTAAGCTGGTTTCATTTATCAGCGGCAATACAGAAAATGTACTTACCACCTATACAAAGACGCCACATCAGATGTCAGCGTTTTATATGCCAGGTATGGTTTCAGGGCCAAAAGGGGAGGGGAAAAATTATCATACCCCCTATTGAATTGATTGAAAAATGAAGAAGATGATCAATGATTTCATACCACACTAAATGAGGAGAATGAAAAATGGAGAACAAAAAACCAACTGATACTACCACCCGAACAAAGAGGCAACCATCTGATAAATCTCCCAAAAAAGCAGATCCTATGGCTGCTTCAATAGACACTGCCACACAGCAGATGATCGTGAGGGCACACCACCTGAACATTGAGACGGTTTTTGATCGGGCAAAAAACATGAAGCCCTGTAATATTGGTGTTCAGGGCATCTGTTGTAAGAACTGCAGTATGGGACCCTGCCGGCTTCCCATCCCAAAATCAGGGATCCAGGGAGAGGACCAGAGAAAAGGACTGTGCGGGGCAACACCCAATACAATAGCGGCTAGAAATTTTATCCGCATGATTGCAGGCGGCGCAGCCGCACACTCTGATCATGGACGATGCGTGGCAGAGGTGTTTATGAGTGCCGCCAGGAAAGAGACGCAGGACTATAAAATAAAAGATACGATTAAACTCTTGTCTATCGCTCCCTATTTTAATGTTGACACAACAGTTGAAGTTGATGGTGAACAAGTGGATCGTGATATGGATGAGATTGCAGTTGAAATTGGTGAAAAAGCCTTGAATGAATGGGGCAAGGCAGAAGGTGAGCTGCGTTACCTGAAGCGGGCGCCTGAAGCGCTGTACGAAAAGTGGAAAGCCGCGGGCGTCCTTCCCAGAAATATTGACAGGGAAATCGTTGAAATCATGCACCGAACCCACATGGGTGTGGATCAGGATTACAAAAACCTTATGAAACAGGGAACCCGGGCAGCACTTGCAGATGGCTGGGGAGGGTCAATGATGGCAACGGATCTTCAGGATGTCCTGTTCGGGACACCCTCTCCCCTTGAATCAGAAGCCAACCTCGGAGTGATGAAAGAGGATCATGTAAATATCGTTATTCACGGACATGAGCCGGTTCTTTCAGAAATGATAGTCGGGGTTGCCCAATCAAAAGAAATGGTAGACTATGCAAAATCAAACGGCGCAAAGGGAATTCAACTTTCCGGGATTTGCTGCACGGCCAATGAAATTCTCCAACGTCATGGTGTCCCGTTATGCGGCACCTTCCTGCAGCAGGAGCTTGCTATCATTACAGGTGCATGTGATGCAATGGTGGTGGACATTCAATGCATTTTTCAAAATGTGGCCAACGTAGCAAAGTGTTTCCATACAAAACTGATTACCACACATCCTATCGCCAAAATGGAACAGGAAAATGTCATCCATATAGAATTTGACGAACATTATGCTTTAGAAGATGCAAAACGAATCGTTAAAATGGCTGTTGACAATTTCAACAACAGAGGCACAGATGTCATCATCCCTCAGGAAAAAGGACCTCAGGTTGCCGGTTTTGGTGTGGAGTCTATTCTCTATCATCTGGGCGGTACATTCCGTGGATCTTATTATACTTTAAATGACAATATCATCAATGGCCGGATACGGGGTGTTGCCGGTGTCGTTGGCTGTAACAATGCCAGGACCAAACACAATGAAGGCCATATTGCCATTGTGAAGGAACTTATAAAAAATGATGTGCTTGTAATTACAACCGGATGTAATGGGATTGCCTGCGCCATGGAAGGGCTGCTCAGGCCTGAATCTGCGGCGGCTCACTGCGGGCCGGGTCTGGCCGAGGTCTGTGAAACTGTGGGAATCCCCCCTGTTCTTCATATGGGGTCATGCGTTGACAACAGCCGGATTTTACTGGCAGCAACTGAAATGGTGAAAGCCGGGGGGCTTGGAAAAGATATATGCGATCTGCCCGTTGCCGGAAGTGCGCCTGAATGGATGAGTGAAAAAGCGATCAGCATCGGGCAGTATTTTGTAGCGTCAGGTGTTTACACCGTATTTGGCGTTACATTGCCGACTTCTGGTGCACCTGTTTTCCAAAATTATATTTTCAAAGATTTTGAAAGCTTATATGGCGGCATGTGGGACCTGGAAGCAGATCCTATAGCGCATGCAAAGAAAATGATTGCCCATATTGATAAAAATCGGGAAGCACTCGGTATTAACAAGGCACGAGAGAGAGTGATGATGGATATGGCAACAAGAAGGCAGTTGGAGTCTGCCTAAAGGGTTAAACATAACAGATGAATAAAAACAGGTGTTGTTTCGATTTGGACTTGTTTTAGCTTCGATATTACCTGCCCAAAACAATGACACCTGTTTTTATCGGCAGTGGAGACAAAGACCGGAAATCATCCATGGCTCTGCTCTAAGCGTGCCCCTGTTATGCTGCCTTCTGCAGCCCAAGGGAATCCAATCCGTGGAACCCATCACCTTGTTCTCTGTTCACAAATGGTTGGCTTTATCTGAAATCGAAACGGAGCACTTTCATTTTTGTTAAGTGCTGTCGAAGCTGGAGAACTATTTTGTTCTCCAGCTCATCACGGAGGTTAGAGGGCAGTTTCAGGATGAAAGACATTTACATTTTTTAAGTCTTCAGCCAGATATTCCCTCTCATTGGGGCCCAATATTCCCAATGACAGGCAAATCAAAGTCCACAAATGAACAACGGGATAATTCCCCCCATAGTGTTCACTTAGTTCATGGATCTGGGCATGACAATTGTGACAGCCTGCTATGCAGTAATCAGCCCCTGTGGCTTTGATTTGTGCATCTTTAAGTTTACCATATTCAAGCCGCTGCTCTTTGAATCCTGATTGAAGAAATCCACCGCCGCCGCCGCAGCAATAGTTATTCGATCGATTGGGCTGCATATCAATGAAATTATGTTCACCGACAACGGATTTAACCACAAACCGTAGATCTTCTGCAATGGGATCTCCATAACTCTTTCTGACGATCTGACAGGGATCCTGTACTGTAAATTTAATACCCAGATCTTTATTCCAGTCGGAATTGACCTTTAATTTTCCTTCCCGGATCCATTTGGCATAATATTCATATATATTTTTAACTTCAAACTGATGTTCCAGATTAAATTTCTTCAGTCCGGCCCGGACTGAAAAGGTCACATGACCTCATTCAGTGTTGAGAAAGATCTTACTGCCCAATTTATTGGCCTGCCCTACTGTTGTGGACGTGATTTGTTCCCAGGAATCATTGTCAGCCAGAAACATACAATAGTTTTCTCCGGCCCATCCCCGGCTGCCATATGTCCAGTCTGCTCCAGCCAGATGAAGTATTTTCCATAATGGAACCAGTTCATCCGGTTCTGTTACAGGCTCCCTGGAATTCTGATTCAAGAAAAACCGGGCTCCCTGTTTATCAATTGGCGCCTGCATATCTGCAAATTCCGGCTGGTTTTCCCGGTATTCCTCCAATACATCCTCGACAACAAATTCAAAATCCTCAGGCGTGGTCCCCATGGCACTGGTGCTCTCATTTCGAAGCGCCATATCGCAGGACCCGAGAATACCTTTTGGCCTTTCGTCCCTGGGACGAAGGGCTCTGGCATTAAAAATAAGCTGAGGGATATCGATTTTCATTGGGCATGCATAAATGCACCGCTGGCACATGGTACACATCCATGGCCAATCAGATTTCATAATTTCCTCGTCCATACCAAAGGCAGCCATCCTGAGAAATTTCCTTGGGTCCATGTTCTCAAGCCCTGTGGCCGGACACCCGGAAGCGCAAGTACCACATGTCAGGCATGCGTTTAAATTGCCGCCGTCCGGAAGTAATTCTTTGACCTTTTCTAAAAATGTACTTTTTTTATTTTCATTTCCTAATTGAAAAACTGTTTCAGCCATAAATGATTCCTTTTTCATTTCAGTGGTAATCGTGGGTACCGAGCACAACATCAATACCTGTTTTCTCTTTCAGTATTTCTGCCAGCTCTTCTGCACTGGTATAGGGACATCCCGGGGTTGCATTTACCAGGCATGAACTTAAATACAGTTTATCCGGTTTCATTTCAGATAATTTCACCGCCATACCAACGGTCGGTACGATGGCTCTTCCAGGACATTCGCACCGAATGAATCCTGTGACCTGTGAAGACATTTTAAACTTACCTTCCCCCAAACTGGCTGCTTTCAAACACCGCCATTCTCCGGGGCAGCCATAGCCGGCATCCATATATGAACCGCAACCGATAACTGCTACTTTTTCCATCATATGACGTCTCCTTTTGATTAATTTCTTCTCCAATCAATACAGAAAGAGCACAATGTATGCCAAAAATAGGTTTTTGTGCACAAAATATTAAGTTTAACTATAATTCTAAATGGTTATATCTAAAAGGAGGGACAAATAAACGATGGAAGATTGCAAAAATGCAACCGTGGCGTATCATTTGATTTAAAAATGCGACTTTTTAAGATTTCATTTTCATGTTCAAACGACACAGATTGTAACCCTGGAGGGTGTCAATTCAACTTCATTCCCAGTCTTTTAATCCGCCTGAAAAGTGTGCTTTTGTGAATGCCCAGATCCCTGGCTGCTGCAGTCCGATTATTCTTATTTCGTGCCAGCGCATCCCTGATGATCCTGATCTGGGCGAGTTTGACAGGGTCATTATCTTTTGTCAGAATTCCATCGCCATGCAGCGACAAAAAACCTGGTAAATATTGAAGTTTGATATACCCTTCAGAACACAGGACAAATGCATGTTCAATTATATTCTCAAGTTCTCTTATATTTCCGGGGAACTCGTGAGCCATCAAGACCTGGAGCACCTCTTTATCAATACCCTGGATGGATTTGCCCTGACGTACATTCAGTTTGTGAATAAAGTGCTCAATCAAAATAGGGATATCTTCCATTCTCTGTTTTAATGGGGGCAGTGTGAGCCTGACAATGTTTATTCTATAATACAGATCCTGCCTGAATTTCCTTTTTCTAACAAGATCTGAAAGGTCTTTATTGGTTGCTGCAACAATTCTAACGTCTGTCTGCTCCTTTTGAACACCGCCAAGGGGGGTGAACTGACGATCCTGCAACACCCGTAAAAGGCTCACCTGAAATGCAGGACTTGTATCCCCTATCTCATCAAGAAAAATCGTACCCCCATGTGCCAGAGTAAACTGTCCTGGTTTGTCTTTTACCGCATGGGTAAAGGCACCCTTTTTGTATCCAAATAATTCTGATTCAAGCAATGTATCAGGCAGTGCGCCGCAATTGATCGCAATAAAGGGGTTGTTTTTTCTCGGGCTCATGTTATGGATCGCTCTGGCCATGAGCTCTTTACCTGTGCCTGTTTCCCCTTCGATTAAAACGGAAGAGTCACTTTCAGATATTTGTGGCAGTATGTTAAAAATACTCTTCATCCCATCACTTCTGCTGACGATATCTTCAACGCTGAAGCAGGTAGTCAGCTCTTTTCTAAGTTCCTCGACAAGGGAATGATCCCTGAAAGTCTCAACTCCGCCGATGACATCCCCATTTTTATCAATCAGCAAAGATGTTGATGCTGTAATGGGAATTCGCTTTTTTTCACTGTTGATAATATAGGCAGATGTGCTGATAAACGGCTTGCCTTCTTCCATTGTTTTTTTTAATGCACACCCCTCTTCACACATGTTAGACCGAAAGACTTCCCAGCAATGCCTGCCAATGGCATCTTTTCTTGAAATCCCAGTGATGTTTTCTGCTGCGCGGTTGAACGAGGTGATCTCCCAATTATAATCAATGGTGAAAACACCATCTGAAATACATTCTAAAATAACATCTGTTGTCTCTTCATTCAGAGGACCGAAAATATTTTTAGTGTTCATGGCAACTCTCTTGATTCATGAAACGCCGTAGCATTTCTGCAATTTTTCTTCGTATTATAGTTAAATACCAGCAATGATTATACCAAAGAGGCGAACAAAATAACAACCATAAAAATTTTTTTAATGTTTATAGATAGTTAAGCACAATATTCCTTTTAAATCATACGCTATGTCATACAGGAAGTCGTGCGAATGCTACAAAAAAACATACGATAAAGTCGCATTATCGCGACAGTATATTGATAAACTATTCTGACCTGCTCAATTCCCTGCAATTAAGTGGAAAAACTAAATTGTTCAATCCTGGGCTTTTCCCGGCCTTGATTCATGAAAAAAAATGAATAGATTAAGCAATGAAAAATTAACTATCATCATAAGGTATATATGATATTTGCAGAGAACATAACCTATCCAGCAGCTCTTTTTGCGGGCCTGCTCTCTTTTTTTTCTCCCTGTGTGCTGCCCTTAATCCCAGCGTATTTTTCTTTTATTACAGGACTGTCACTTGATGAATTAACAGAAGACAGAAAAGAAACGCGAAAAAAAGTGCTGCTTTCTACGATCTTTTATGTGGCTGGGTTCTCCTTTATTTTCATCCTTTTTGGGGCGTCTGCATCTTTTCTTGGGACGCTTGCATCCAAATACTCCTGGATTATCAGATATCTAGGGGGCGGGATCATCCTTGTTTTCGGGCTGCACCTTTTAGGCATTATCAACATCAAAGGGCTCAATTTTGAAAAACGAATTCATGTTAAAGAAAAACCACTACACCTGATGGGTACATTTGTTATCGGTATGGCCTTTGGTGCCGGCTGGACTCCTTGCATCGGCCCGATGCTGGGATCGATTTTAATTGTTGCAGGGAATCAGGACACAGTTTTGGAAGGGATTTTGCTTCTATCGGTATACTCAGCAGGCCTTGCAGTCCCCTTTTTGATTATTTCGATTTTTATCAATTCCATTATGGAAATCATGAAACGGGCAACAAAAATAATTGGGGTCGTCAATTTCATCTCAGGCATTTTATTAATTGTGATTGGCCTTTTATTAATTTTTGATAAATTTCGATTACTGGCCATTGTATAGATTCATCAAAACCATATGACAAACAATCCAAAACTATTTACCGGGTTTATCGGTGTTACAACCTTCAGCAAGTTATTATTAAATATTGCAAGACGATTAATCTACCCTTTTGCACCTGAATTTGCCCGGGGATTAAATGTAGACCTATCTGCCATCACCTCTGTAATTGCGGTAAACCAGGCGACCTCTGTCCTGGGACCGCTGGGTGCTGGATTTGCCGACAAATACGGCTACAAGATATTGATGCTGTTGTCATTGGGCATGCTCACCATAGGCAGTTTTTCAATTGGATTGATTCCAATCTATCCTGTACTGGTGATCGGCCTTTTCCTGGCAGGGCTGGCAAAAAGTATTTTTGATCCCAGCCTGCAGGCATTTATCGGCAGCTTTATCCCATATGAAAGAAGAGGGCAGATCATTGGGATTACTGAACTTGCCTGGGCTGGATCAACTTTAATCGGCATTCCATCCGCCAGCATTATTATTGAAAAATATTCCTGGCAGACGCCTTTTTTCATTATATCAGGGCTGAGCCTTTCCTGTTTTTTCGTTTTATTAAAACTGATGCCCAAAGATAAAGCACCTGATTCCTCTCCAAAAAGGCGCTCGCCCATACTGACGAATTGGAAAACCATTGTTAAAGAAAAAAAGGTCCTGGGCATTCTTTCTTTTGTGTTTTTTATGTCACTTGCCAATGATAATCTATTTGTCATTTATGGTGCCTGGCTGGAAGAATCTTACAATTTAACAATTGCCGCTATTGGATTTGGAACCGTTTTCATTGGGTTGTCTGAGATCCTTGGAGAGGGCTGCACAGTTTTTTTCTCTGACAGGATGGGACTGAAAAAATCTGTTATTGCAGGGGTATCGATTTGTTCCCTGAGCTATTTTTTACTGCCGTTGTTGAACATTGGTATTGTTTTTGTCCTATCCGGCCTTTTTCTTGTCTTTTTCTCCTTTGAATTTACCATTGTTACCTCCATGAGCCTGTCCACAGAACTTGTACCGGAATTAAGGGCTTCCACGATGTCGGCATTTTATGCCACAGCCGGAATTGGAAGGGTCATTGGTGCTTTTTCAGGCGGCATTATATGGACAAAATACGGCCTTTTGTCCATCTGCATTGTGTCGGGGTGCTGCACGCTTGCTGCTCTACTCTCCATTTTAATTGGATTCCGGGAAAAGAATACATAATATTTCCCAGAAAGGTTTTCCGATACAGCCGACAGTTGAAAGGGGTGTACTTGTCATTAAATTTTAACGAACGTCGTGTTCGTTAAAAAGCGGAAATCACCATTCTCAGGCTTCCTGCAAAAATGCTGATTTGACGCCACGCCAACCACACCCCTTTCAACTGTCTGTGATCTATGCACGCTTCACAAAACGAAAAGCTTCATGGCAATCGTTATACGTGCCATTAAAGTTTAACAAACCTGGTATTCGTAAAAAACTGAAATCAGTATATAAACTCCTTTATTTACCGATTACATGACAAACTTCTGAGGCAATGGCAAAAAGAATGTCTAAGGGCAGGTGTTGTTCAATGGTTTTATCAAATAACAGCTTTGCTTCACATGGAAAGTCCTCATCTCCCTGCCAGTAAAGGGCGGCAATGGGGATTGTGGGCGTAATTGTGAATACAAACGCAGCATCAGCCATTGGTAAGGCAGAACCGTTCAAGGCAGTACATTTTTCTTTAAATTTATCGATATCATTCCCATATTTTTCAGCAATAACATCTGTTGGAATCGTATGTGGTCCTCTGAAAAAAGCAGCGCCGCCGGGAATATCCTTCTCAGACACCCATGTCCCAGACGGTTCAACATCCCTGGACTTCATCAAATAGTATAAAATAAATAAATACAAAAAATCGCGATGTGTTTTTACGGCTGCGTCAACAGGTGTTACCTCGCATTTGCTTAAATCAACACAATAGCGCTGCCCCCATATTTTTATAAGATACTGTTTTTTTGTTTCATCATATTCACAGCCTGTTCTTTGCACGACCTCATCAGGATCACAGGACGTAAGATCAGAAAAGTTTGTCTTGTCTATCAGTTGGCTCATGTTACCCTCTTTGGTAAAAATTTATTCCACTTTTAAAAGCATTACCAGATATATTCTGCCGATGCTTCTCATAAGTGAAGGGGGGGGGTGTCCCTGTCATTTTTTAAAACAGCATATCAAATCTGTTTTCTAAAAAGAAGTGCGTAAGTCACCCGGCGCATTATTATCGTCAGGCTAATTGACTTAAAACGAAAACCTGTCCCAGAATTTAAAGGGTTCAAGATGATGCGCACCGGGCAGGAATGGTGCCACTTCAGGATATTCCCGGATAAATGCTGTCTGAAATTCAATGCGTTTTCTATTGAACCGGTTATGGCTGTCTGCAGCCCTTCTATACCTTAAGTAGTAAATATCATAGCTTTTCATATGCTGCTGGCTTTTAAGTTCCATAATATTCTGGAAATTTTTAAACGTATAGGTTAAAAGCGTTTCAAAACTGGCATAATAATTAGAACGGCTCTTATGGTGCTGAAGCACATGATGATCTGTATAAAAGTTTCTAATGGCAAAAATCCAGTCAAGATTTTTTCTGTAAAAATAATCATTGTGATCTTCAATGAACAAAAGCAGCCTGTCGATGGCTTCCTGGTTCGATTGAATGGTTTGTCTTAGATCACTGATGAGCCCGATCATTTTCTTTATATCTGTAACTCTTGACTGAACCATACTCATACTGTCAAGTTTTCCTGTGGCATTATAAATATCAATTGTCGTACGTTTGATATCTTCATTCAATTTGATGACTTCCCTTATAATCGGGGGGATACGCTGAGTCATTCTCTTTTTTTCTTTATAATTAAAAAGAAAAAATTCACCGCCAATGGTCAATGAAAATGTCATCAGAAAAATCATTATCAACACAATTCCAGTGCCTTTTCTGGTCCGGAAAATGATATACGGCACAATTGGGGGGAATAAGAAACATACAGCCGGCCACCATCTGGCCTGCTTGTATTTTCTGCATTCTAAAAATACCAGAACAGATACGATAACTGCGTATGGAAAATATATATAGCCCAATTTTATCTGCCTTTAATTAAATGGTTAATCAAAATACCCCTCTATTTTTATCTTTGGACCGCCCTTTAACAGAGATTTATTCTCTTTTAATGTCACGCCGTAAATCGATTTTTCCACTACCAGTTCAGCTGTCTCCCCCCTGATGACAGTAGACTTTTCTATCTGATTTTTCACTTTTACTATCGGTGCTGCTGATACAGCGTTTTCCCGGTTCAGCATTAAAAAATCTTTTTGAATGTTCAGCGTTTCTATCTCTTTTTCAATTCTTTGAATTTCAGGTTCTGCCTGCACAACCGTGTGATGAATCGATTTTATCCGCGCATCATTTTTTTTCTTAACTCTTTCTGTAACTTTGACAGCGGCTTTATACATTCCCGAAATATTATGGTACAATTCCTGAACCGATTTCTTTTGATCTTCTAATTTAAGGGTGCCGATCTTTTTAAAAATTTTATCTAAAAAAACATGGTTTTTTGCGTTTTGAAGGATTGAACCATTATTTGCAGACCCTGATGAATCATCCATTTTCCTGGTATAGGCTGCAACTTTTCTGGAGAGGCTTTTAATAGCAGCCGTTTCAGGATCATTCAGCACTTTCTTTAACAGCGAAATAACAGCCTGTTTTTCCAAATATCTGTTTTGAACCTGGATCTGCTCGGTCAACTCATTATCGAGCAGTGCAAGCTGCTTTGCATATGACAGTTTATCATATTCTTTGTTTTTCTCTTTTATGGCAATGTCAATTTTGTTGATTTCAAAATAATTTTCCTGTGCAATTCTCAAGACAGACGGCATTTTTTCAGTGGAGTGAATGTTTTTAACCGTAATATTCCCACCTGAGACAATCTGTGAGGACCTGAAATCTGAATTGGATGCAGTTAATCCTTTATCTGCAACGATTACGGCATCTACAATATCCCGGCCTGCCTGGATACTTCCTTTTGCATTCACATGCACTTGTTCTGCTGATCCATCCCTTCCATTTAACTCAAAGCCGATTTGTCCCCCCACTTCAATACTGTCAGCAGCCGTGACATTTCCATAAATATTGCCTTCTATGGTCAATTGATAACAAAACACACTGGTGTTATTAGCGATATCACCGTTAACAATTAAAACAGCCGACGGGTCATTAAAATCAGATGTGATATCACCCTCAATCTTTTTTGTTTTCAATGTCTGTTCAGCCGGCGTGACAAAAAGCGTTCTGTGTTTATACAGTTTTGGATGACCATCTATCGCTGCAATGAAATCATTTCCTCTCTTTTTTACACCTTCACCGCAATTCAAAGTCAAATCCGGACTGTCAGACAAATTGATGGGATGACCAAAGACATCTTTTCCAGGCTGCCCTTTCTCAGATACTGAAATCCTGGCCAGCACATCTTCTTTTTTTACCATTGGGGCCTTTTTCAGATCCGCTTCCTCAGATGCACAGAACCCGGCATCAAATAAATAGTCTACAAATGCCTGCCTGCCTTCTGAAGGGGCTCTGCCTTGAGCAATTTTAAATTTTTCTCCTATTTTCAAGTCACGCAGCGCGGTTTCTAATTCTATTTCAGAACAGAGCCCGGATGTTATGCCCGTCAGGGAAAGCCAATTTAAAAATTCTGTTGCCTTTATATCATGTGATACCTGTTTTATTTTTGTTACATATGCCTCAAGTTTGTCTTCAGATACATGGTATTCAAAATACTGATCCAATGTCTCATTGGTTTCTTTTTCAGAATTGTATTGGATTAAATTCTGTTCAAGGTGCAGTCGTCTTGTTTCAAATTTTCTCTGGATCTTCAGTATAGTTAAAACTTGTTTGTCTGATATATTGAACAAGTCCTTTAAAATCTCACCTAGATATTTCCTGTTTCCTCTTTCTTCTTCTTTCTGCTGTTGTTTTAAGGCTTGATTTAATTGTCTGGTTGTAATCAGCTCTTTTTTTACGGCAATGGCACCAAACCGTTTATTGATATTAATTTTTTCAATTTCAGATGTTGCGAGTGTGTTCAGGGCTTCTGCCAGAAATTCATCCCGAATGCGGTCCTGGGTCAACAATATTGCTGTTTTATTTTCCTTTGAGATGTCATTGTTGTTTTCTAAAATATCGCCAATTTTGATACTTTTCTTCTTTTTCCGGAAAATAGCAACTTGTATATCGAGGGCTTTCTGAACATTTTCCCTGGAAACAAATTGATTTGCCACGCCCAGATTGCCAAATTTTTTATCCTGCATCAGCATGTCTACATGTTTCTTGATGGCAACCAGCAGTTTAAGTTTATTTTCCGACAATATATTGTTTTTGATAAAAAAGCGGACAATTGATTTTTCAGGGTTCTGCTTTGAGAACTGAAACAGCCGGGGAAGGATCTCTTTTTCGTTCTCTTTGGCAATAAATTTACAATTTACCGCCAGTTCAAAGAGATCCTGGTTCTCTTTAATTATATTTTCGCCCTTGCCTTTTTTACTGACCATAGGCCATATCTTTATGTTTATTTACAGACGATTTATGATTTTTTCTCATTTAATACCAATGAAATCATATCATCAACAGACCGTTTAAGCCCTGGTATTTTACTGGCGCTCCTCCCTGCTACGTTCAGTTTTTTTATCTGAAACTGCGGCATCCATTTCCTCAATATCAGGGAAGGGTTTTTTTCTGTTTCCAGGTCAATATGAATCCATGGTTTTTTATGGGCTTTTGCAAAATTTATTGAGTCGACGGCCTGCGGGGTGAGTTTCCCAAATGAGAAGACAACTGTTCCATCTGTTTCTGTCACGTTTTTTTCAATGGTTTCATTGGCTGAATCTTCATCGCTGCTCAGTTCCATAATCGACGTAATCTGTTCGCTGATATCATTTAATTTTTCATGACTGCCCACCTGTTTTCTGATCCCTTTAAAGGTTTCAATATCAGCCCCCATAATGGCAGATGTAAGATTCTCAATGGTGATGATCAGCTGATCAAATTTCTCGGTGAGTGCGTCAAACCTGGCCATATCCATCGGAGCCATTGCAGCAACCGGACCCTGGTCCTGATCTATGGCAGACGCACCGCCTAATTTCACCCGGATCTCTTCTTTTGTCATCCCGCTTTTCTGATAGTAATCATAAATTTTTTTTACCAGATCTTCTGCTTCGGGCGGATACTCTTTTATTCCCTCATGTTCGACAGGATCAGGGAAAAATTCTTCAAACCGGCTCAAATACTCTCGAATGGTAGTAGATGAAATATCATTGTCTTTGGCCATTTGGGCAATTGATTTCATAAAACAACCTTAAAATAAAAAATTAATTACTGTTGACGAAATTCTTCGCTCCATTAAGAAAAGATGGTCTTTCATGAATGTCTTTATTTCATTTATATTAAAAATTCGAATGAAATTCAATACTTATTTTGCACTATCGCAGCGACGCCTGACAAAAAAAAACTTGAGAAAATTCAAATAGTACAGTAGAATTAATTCATCAATCGCCTTATATCTCAGGTGTAAAAGAAACTGTTCATAAATTAGATTAATGTTCACAGAATGAGACGATTTAGCAATTTTCAATATATTGGGTGACATATCTTGCAGCCCGAATAATCTTTTAAGAGAGGCGAAATGGCTGATAAATTTGACCATACTGTTTTGATTGTTGATGATGAAGAAAAAATAGGCAGGGCCCTTGGCCGGCTGATGAAAGGGATTGGTGCCAAATATGTCTACCTGGATTCTGGCAGGGAAGCACTGGAACGGCTGAAATCTGCTGAAAAGCCCTTTTCATTAATTTTGTCTGATCAACGGATGCCTGTAATGGAAGGATCTGTTTTCCTGGAAAAAGCAAAAGAGATTGCACCAGATACAATCCGCTACCTTATTACCGGCTATGCAGACGTAGATGCGGTTACAGATGCGGTAAACAAAGGATCTATCCATCGATATATCACCAAACCCTGGGATAACAGGGTCCTTGCGGAAACGGTGAAATCAGGACTTGAACAGCATGAAATGATCATGGAAAACCACAGGCTCTTTGCACTTGCCAAAGAACAGAATGCAAAACTTTACACACTAAACAAAGACCTTAAAAAAAGTGCCGCTGTCCATAAAAAAGCCATTCTCCAAAAAGACAACCAGATTAAAGAATTAAATGCCCGCCTTGAAAAGGGATTTGAAAATAGAAATTATGTCAACGAAATGGAAACCCTTCTGAAAGAAAATCAAATGATTGATCAAGAGAAACTCAATTCCCTTTATGTTGCCATCATTGCTGAACTATATGAGCAATTCCAGGATATTGCCACCAGGAACGGATTTGAAATGCCGGAAAATATTCCAGGAGGATAGAAGATGTCAGACAACAGTGAATATGGAATCCTGGTGGTTGATGATGATGAACCCATTGTAAAAAACATGCGGCGGGTCCTCCGCCGTAAAGGATTTACAAAAGTCGTTTCTGCGCTGAATGGTGAGCAGGGCATTAAATTGCTGGAAACAACGCAATCCCCTTTCTTTCTTGTTATGTCGGATCAGCGGATGCCAGGTATGTCCGGCAGTGAATTTTTAGAAAAAAGCATCCTCTTAAGCCCGGAGTCCAGGCGAATGCTGGTGACCGGATACTCAGATTTTGATGCCATCATCGGTGCCGTCAACAGAGGTGAAATTCATCAGTATATATCAAAACCCTGGGATAATGATGACCTGCTGCTCCGCATTAATGGCGAACTTGAAATTTATAAAAATTTCCAGGAACGAAAACAGTTATTTGCAACGACACAGCGGCAGAACAAAAAACTGTTTGATTTAGCAGCCACGCAAAAAAAAGAACTTAAAAAATTCACCACAGCGCTTGAAGCAAAAAAGGAAGACGTTGAACATCTTGTCCAGGCATTAAAGGACGCCAAAGAACAGGCTGAATTTAAAGAGGTCTTTTTAGGTCTTGACGAACTGCTGTCAAGAACCATAACCATGAATAAAAAAAACCTTATCCAAGCCTTTAAAATCGCCCGGAAAGAAGTTGATTCCATGATGAACACGATAATGGATCGACATAAATTTAATTTTTCACCGGATCAGCTCAGCGATAAAAACACAAATGTAGATGATCTGGATGATGAAATCTTTGATACTATCGATCAAATTATCGAAAACGTTGTCATTGCAGTTGAACCTGAATTGTTTGGCATTGGATCTGAACCGTCTGCAGGTGTGGTCATCGATGATTATAAAGAACTGCCATCCTTTGATGAAGTGGCTTTCAACGATGGATTTATTACAAAAGGAGAACGGGAGCAGGCCCTGGAAGCGCTAGAGGAAAAAAAAGCTGAAAGCGTTGTGGAGGTCTCTATTGATAAAATCCTGCTTGAAAAAGAATTTCTAAGGCGGCAGGATTTAAGCCGTATTTTAGCCAAACTCGCTGTCATTGATACCCGGCTTTTGGACCGGGAATTTGGCAGAATGCTGTTGAACAGGGAACTTGCCCCTAAAAAAGATATTGACCGTGCGTTTAAAAAACAATTGAACACTTTTGAAGACAGTGGCGTTGCTTTACCTTTGGGTGATATCCTGGTTGAATCTGAAATCATTACCCAGGAGATCAGAGATGAAATCATGGACGCCCAGGACAGGACAGGCAGACGGTCAAATATCCTTGATGAATCCAAAGAATTTTCATCAGATTTTGGTGCGTTTGTAGATCTGCTTGTATCAGAAGACAGGGTGAAGGCAGAAATAAGGGTTCCCAAAACTGTCCAAGGCACGACTGACATTGAGCCGGTTAAAGCTTTAATGAAAAAAAGAGGGATTAAATATGGGGTTGTAAAAGACGTTGAGATCAGAGATTTCTTAAAAAACAGCACCGATCCAAGTGAAAAATTCATTGTGGCCCAGGGCATTGCCCCCAGTGTTGGAAAACCTGCTGAAATCAAATATCATTTTAATACTGAATCAGAATCGGCAGGGGTTGTTCGTGAAGACGGATCTATCGATTTCACGGCAAGAGGCGACTCTCCTTATGTCAAAAAAGGACAATTGCTTGCCGAAAAAACACCAATGGAACATCCAAAATCCGGGGTTGATGTCTTTGGCGAAACCCTGCTGGTGGGTGAGGTGGATGATGTCCCGCTGGAAGGCGGTGACGGGTGTGAGTTATCAGAAGACGGCCTTAAACTGACTGCAACGATTACAGGTCAGCCCAGTATTGATGTCAAGGGGGTTATCTCTGTCCTGGAATCTTTTACGGTCAACGGGGATGTCGACTTTAAAACCGGTAACATTAATTTTAACGGCAATGTCATTGTTAAAGGAACGGTTAAAGAAGGATTTAAAGTTGAATGCGAGGAACTCATTGCTGACGAGATTAACGGGGGGATCATTAACATAAGGGGCGATTTAAAAGTCTCAAATGGTATTGTGAATTCCACCGTTCAAACAGAAGGCAGTGTACAGGCAAAATTTTTAAATAAAACAAAACTATATGGCTTTGGCGACATGATGGTGACAAGAGAAATCATGACATCCTACATTGCTGTCAGCGGTGCCTTTAACAACGAAACCGGACGGATCACGGAATCCACTGTTGCCGCCAGGCAGGGCATCAGTGCCAAACAGATTGGGACCGAGAAATCAGAATACTCCACGATTAAGGCAGGGGCGGATGATCATATCAAATGGGTGTCTGAAAAATATGATGTAAAAATAGAAGCCAATCAAAAAGAGATAGATTTAAATGCCGCACAAAAAATGAAATATGATGACGAATACAATGCATTGCATGTGGATATTGCCAACCAGACATTTGCCCAGGAAAAAATCACTAAAAAAATGGACTTTCTTGAAAACCAGATCAGCGAGGTAAAAAGCAAGGAGGAAAAAACTGAAATTTCAAAAGAGATCAAAGAATTGGAAGCTGCTGTTGACAAGGCAGATGAACGCATTAAAGCCATTTTCGAAGCACAGGATTTAGTGCAGCAGAAATCCAATGACTGTGAAAAGAAAATTGAAGAATTAACCCAGGAAAACCAGGGTATCAAAAAAGAGAGGGACAAAATTGTCGGCAGGCTTGAACAAGAAGGCCCGTTCCCAGAAATTAAAGTAAATAAAAAACTGTATACAGGAACAAGACTGACCGGCACTGAAGCGTCCATGATTTTAAAACAGGACATGGGTGCTTCCAAGTTCACTGAAGTCGATTCTGAAGATCCCGGAAGCCCGAAACAGCTTATCCATCAATCCATTAATCTTTAAAGGAAAATAATATCGTACAGGACACATCACATAGGATACTGGTTGTTGAATCTACTGCTGCGTTACGGGACAAGATAAAAAACAGCCTGACTGAAAATGGGTTTCAGGTCACTTGCTTTAATGTATCTGTTGAAGCACTTGATGAATTGAAAGCATCGAGCCACGGCCCTTATGCCCTGTTTATCTCAAGCTATATGATGCCCAAGATGAAAGGGGATGACATATTAAAAAATGCCAAAAAAATTGCACCCGATACCCAACGGCTTCTGATGGCGGACGCTTCTGAAATTGACACGCTTGTCAATGCCGTCAATGAAGCCCAGATCCATTCCTGTATCACCCTGCCTTTCAGTGATGAAGATCTTATCAACCATGTCCAGCATTGTGTTGCGCAATATGATGAAAACCTTAAACTTAAAAATTTAAAACGAATCACTGCCCGACAGAATAAACAGCTCTTTCAAATCGCTAAAAATTTTAAGAAAAAAAGCGATCAGTATTCCCGTCAGATTAAGACCAGAGAAAAAGAAATACGGGTCCTGGCATCCCGGATTAAATCTGCAGGCGGTTCTCTGAAGGAAGACAAAAATATCGGGTTAAAAGACATTCTGACCAAACGCAGTATTCCCATTGCCCCTGACAGCCTGGGATCTCAATTCCTGATCATAAAAGACCAGTTAAAACAGATAATAGAAGCGGCAGGCAGCCACAAAGTTACCCTTAAGCATATGTCGTATGATGACGCATTTAATGCCACACTTTCATCCCAGGGATATGACAGCCTTGTAAAAAACGTATTGTCCTCTTCCTATATTCTCATAGAATAAAATTCCTGATGGAAAAACAAAGGAAAATATTACCGAAGTTAACTTAGATGACCAGTTTGTTCTGACTGTATCCGAAGATACAACCAAAGCGTTTATCCAGATCAAGACAACACAGGGGGCAAACCTTAGTTTTGTTCACGCCAAGCAATTCTTAGAAGCTAACAAAATTATCAATGGTGTAAAGGATAATGCAGTCATTGAATCCTGGTTAAAAAAGGCAAAGCCCGAAGATGACCCTTTTATCATTGCCCAGGGAAAAGCACCCAAATATCCGAAAGATGCAGAAATCAGATACCATTTTCCAACTGATTTTCTCCATGTGGGCAAGGTAAAAAAAGATGGGAGTATTGATTTTCAGGACAGGGGAGATATCCCCCATGTTGAAGAAGATACATTCTTGGCGGCCAAAGTACTGCCAGAGGAAGGTGCTCCCGGTATCAGCGTTTACGGAAATGAACTTTTGGTCGAAGATCCGGTTGACCTGGTGTTTTCAAGCGGTCCGGGCACCCGGATGTCTAAGGATGGAGGAAGGATCTATGCCACTGTTGCAGGACAGCCTCATCTCGATGCCATGGGCAATGTATCTGTGTGTCCTGAGTATCAGATAAAAGGCGATCTTGGATTAGAAACAGGGAATGTGAATTTTGAAGGGAATGTGGTTGTTAACGGGGCTGTAAAACAAGGGTTTAAAGTTAAATGTGCTTCACTGACTGCAAAAGAAATTCAGGGTGCAGAAGTGGATATAGAAGGCGACCTCAATGTATCCATGGGTATTGTGGATACCGAGCTTGTAAAGGTAAAAGGTTCTGTGCAGGCAAAGTTTGTTCACAATTCAAAAATCAGTGCTTTTGGAGATCTGATTGTTCAAAAGGAAATAGTTGACTCAAAAATCTATTTAACCGGTGCCTGTATTAACAAACAGGGGATTATCATCAATTCAGAGATCTCGGCAAAAATGGGTATCGATGCCGGCAGCATTGGAAATAAAACCTCAAAGCCTTCCAGCCTTACCGTGGGGGTGGATGATCACGTAAACCTGCAGGTTGATAAAGTGGACACTCAGGTTCGTATCCATAAAAAAGCGATAGATGAACTGTACGAAGAAATTGCGGTGCTGGAAAAAGAAGACCAGGGGCTGCACGCCGTTATATCAAAACATGCTTATGTTCAGGATCGATCCCAGCTGGAATTAAAAGATATTGAAAAAAAAATGGCCTCACTGCAGGCATCCGGCAACATGGCCGCACTTCAAAAAGTGAGGAATACGGTTAAGCAGATTAAAAAGGATGCGAAAATCGCTGAGCAGGAAATCAATAAGGGATTTGACCGCCAGGATGAGATTGAACGGGAGATCAGCCAGAAAAAAGGCAGAATAAATGAATTTGAAGAGATGAACAAAGATTTATTGCTCCGGAAAAAAAGCCTGCTTGAATTCTCAGGCAAAAAAGCACCGCTTCCTGAGGTTAAGGTAAACAGCAAGGTAGAATCAGGGACAAAAATTTTTGCAGGCAATTCTTCTTTAACGGTCCGCAGTTCAGCCTCTCACTGCCGCATCAGGGAATATGCCAGAAGCGAACACGAATCTGGCGGCATTCAGTTCTATGAAATGAAGATTGGAGAATATTAGCACAAAGGCATCAGGAAAAAGAGAAAATTTTTTTAAGACATTATTTACCGGGTAATGTTATGGTAAACGTGGTCCCTTTTCCCACTTCACTCTCAACAACAATCTTGCCCATGTGTTCTTCGATGATATTATAAGCAATGTTCATCCCAAGGCCTGTTCCCTTGCCAATCTCTTTGGTGGTAAAAAACGGATCAAATATCCTGGACAGGTTCTTTTCCTCTATACCGCACCCATTGTCAGAAATCGTAACCATAACATCTGAACCTGCCTGTTTCGTTGCAATCCTTATAACCCCTTTTTCTTCAATGGCCTGAGCCGCATTGACCAGGATATTCATAAACACCTGGTTAAGCTTTTGCGGGAATCCTTCCACCATTGAGATCTTACCCAGGTCTTTTTCAACTGTGGCTTTATATTTGATTTCATTGTGAACCACATTCAAGGTGGTTTCCAACCCCTTATTCAAATCGATAAGCATCTGCCTGTCATTCCCTGGATGGGCAAAGCTTTTTAAATCTGCAACAATTTTTGCCACCCGGCCGGTACCTTCTTTGCAGTCACCAAGTAATTCAGGGATATCCTCCCTTAAATAATCAATTTCGATTTCCTCTTCCAATTGAGTGATCTCTTCCAACTGCTGTTTCGCTTTTTCAGACAGGGTGATCTGACTGTCATCTTTTAAGGTGCTCAATAAGCTTTTATACTGCGCCAGCACCTTATCCACATCCTGCATATAGTCTGTCAGCGCATCTAAATTACTTCCCACAAACCCGATGGGATTGTTAATTTCATGGGCCACGCCTGCAGACAATTGCCCAATTCCTGCCATCTTTTCCGACTGCAGTATCTGGGCTTGTGATTTTTTTAGATCTGCCAGGGTCTGATCCAGTTTTTTATTCTGTACAAGTAACTTTTTCTGCATCTGGTGGTGTGCATGTTCTAATTTAACAATCCGCTCGCCTGTTTTGATCCGGGATCTCAATTCATCCGGTTTAAATGGTTTGATAATATAATCGTCAGCGCCTGCTTCAAACACCTCTACCAGATCTGTCATTTTGTCTTTTGCCGTCAGGAGAATGATATATGAATAGGTTTTGACATCTGATCCTCTAACGTTTTGACACAATTCAATGCCATCCATTTCAGGCATCATCCAGTCAGAAATTATCATTTCAGGTTTATGTTCTAAAAAAAGCTTCCAGGCAAGGGAACCGTTTTCTGCCTCTAAAACATCATGGCCTATTTTTTTTACCTGCTTTTTCACCAGCAGCCTTGAGACATAATCGTCTTCTGCAACAAGTATTTTCATATATCACTCCACTTGATGGTGTTGATATGATCTATAAATATCTGGCATTCATTTTTTATGTTTTCTAGATTATCCTGCATGGGATCAACGTCACCCAGGTCACTGTTTTTCTCCAGTTCCAGGACAGCCGAACTGATCTGTCCTGCCCCTATATTTGAAGCAGATCCCCGCAGGGAATAGGTCTGCATGGAAAGTGTTTTAGTGTCTTTATTCTGTATTGCTGTTTCAAGACCTTTTATTTTTTCTGGCAATCCCCTGGTAAATTCCTGTATCACCTCTTCCAGAAACGACACATCATCCATTGCTCTTTCAAGGGCTTCATCAAAAAGAAAAATATCTTTTGTTTTCCTGTCAGTTAATTCTTTTTCAGGCTTTTCTTCAAATACCTGCATCCATTTTTGTGTTAAGACCAGTAATTCATCTGCCGTAACCGGTTTTAAAATGGTATCGTTTATATCTAAATTCCCGTCTGATTCTCCCTTGTGGTCTGTCATCACGATGATAATAGTTTTTGAGAACCGCCTTGTTTTTTCCAGAGCCCTTATCGTTTCAATCAATTCCTCATACTCTGGGCCCAGCGATGCATCAACAATGACAATCTGAAAGCTCCCGGTCTCAAAAACTTCTTTTGCTTCTGCCGTATTTTTTGCAATTCCAGTGATGTGCCCTGATGTTTCCAGTACTTTTTTTAAAATCTTGCGATTCACCATATTCGGATCAACAAGCAATATCTGCGATTGCATTTTTTTATTTTCTTTTAAATAATGCCGGGTAATCATCTTTTTATCCTGTTGATCCTTCATTGCCAGTGCTGTGGTTAAACAGTCAAAAAGCAGGGAAGGTTTCGTGGGCTTCGGCAGATAACCCTGCACACCAGCAGTGGAGAGCCGCTCAACATCACCTGGTTTCCCTATGGCGGATACCACAATAAGAATGATATCTGAAAACTGCGCGTCTGATCTGATCTCCTGTGCCAATATCTCCCCGCTCTTACCTGGCAGCTGCATATCTATCACAACAAAATCAAATTTCTGCTGCATATGCCCGGTCGCCCGTAGTTTTTCCATTGCGCGATCTGCATTTGCCGCCTCTTCAAAAACACATCCCCACGATTTTATCGATTCTTTTAAAATGAGTCTGCTGGCCGAATCATTATCCACAACAAGCACCCATTTATTTTTAATCGTTTTTGGAATACAAACCCGGGCATCAAGGCTTCTCTGCTGTTTTTCAAATTCCAGCAGAAAGCTGAACTGTGACCCTTTCCCAGGTCTGCTGTCCACCTCAATTGCACCGCCCATCATATCGATCAGTTGTTTTGAGATACTCAGCCCGATACCTGTCCCGCCATGTTTTCGGGTGGCGGTTGCATCTCCTTGTGAAAAAGACTGAAATATGGTTTTCAGTTGACCAGGCTCAATCCCCATGCCTGTATCTTTTACTCTAAAGTTTACGAGTGCATGGGTTTTGCCTTCTTTTTCCAGATGAACTGAAACAGTTACCCTGCCTTTTTCAGTAAATTTTAGCGCATTGTCCAACAGGTGAGTTAAAATCTGGCGTAATTGTTGCGGATCTCCTTTTATAAGTGATGGAACATCATGATGAACAGACAGCTCAAACATCAACCCCTTTTGTGAAAATTTACCAGATACGCTTTTTTTCAAAACTTCCAGCGTTGTCCTTAAGTCGAAATCAATAACCTTGTATTCCAGTTTTCCTGACACAATATTTGAAAAATCAAGAATATCTGAAATAACCGACATAAGGTTGGCTGCCGCTGTTTTTAATACGCTTACAAACTCTTCCTGCTCTTTGTCTAAATTTGTATTTCCCAACAGGTCAAGTATTCCCATCAGTCCATTCATGGGCGTCCTTATTTCATGACTCACATTAGACAGAAAATCACTTTTTGCTTTATTGGCCTGTATGGCTTCAAACCGAGATTGAACAATTTCCGATATATCCTGCAGCGTCACTACGATCCCGGTAAAATTTCCCTGGTCGTCTTTAAGACCGTCTGCACTCAGCCTGACGTTAATCAGGCCTTTATCTTTAGTTTTCCTCACTGTTTCCATACCAAAAACAGCTTTTCCGTCCAAAATCTTTTGAACTGCCTTTGTTGTGTCTTCCCTGGCCTGATCCGGAACAAAATCTATTTTCCGGCCTGTCACTTCATCTGGCTGCCACCCAAACACCCGTTCAAAAGCAGGATTAACATAGATTGCACAACCGTTATTATCGTAAACAACAATCGGGTCCCCGCAGCAATCAATGATTTTACGTAATTGTGCTTTACTTTGTCCTAGTTGTGTTTCGATAGGTGATCTTCCTTATTCTATATGAAAAATTAAATCATCGCTCAAAAAAAACTGTACCAGATTACAACTGCTGGAGAGAATCCCGCCATAAAGGTATTTTTTCTAATATGCCAAGTGTTTCTGCATGGTCTGTATCCAGTCCGGTGAGTGACTGCCAGGCGCCGGGCTGTTTACGTTCATGGTGCTCCATCAGTTCCGCCACATGAACAACATCGCAGATTGAAAATTCCCTGCCTGCAAATCTGGATGGCTGATGATGAAACGCAATGCCTTCGATTATTTTATCGGGTAATCCCCACAGTCCCAGCAAATAGGCGCCGACTTCTGCATGTGTTACGCCAAGAACCTCTTTTTCGGCCTTGAAGATGGGTATAAATTTCTTCTGAACCAATTCCATAACTTCTTTATACTTATCTGTAAAATACTGAGCCAGAATCAGTTTCCCTAAATCGTGAAGGATAGATGCGATCATCACGTCATCAATTACCTTTTTATCCATTCCCTCCAGGATCGCTATCTGTTTTGCTATACCCCCTGTTTTAACACTGTGATCATATATTTTCTCCACTGAAACTATGGACAATGCTTTTTCACTGAATTTTGAAAACACCTCTATACCCAGCACAAGGGTTTTAACGATATCAAACCCTAAAAGGACAACAGCCTCTTTGGCATCACTTATATGCCTCGGCATTCCAAAAAAGGATGAGTTAACCAATTGGAGGACTTTTGCAGTCATGCCGATATCTTTTGAAATGATCTTCCCCACGCTTTCGGCAGATGCATCTTCGGACCCAAGTTCCTCCAGAATCTGGGAATACATCACAGGAAGGCTTGGCATGGTTTCAATACTGCCCAGCATGGTGGTAAGCTTCTCATGATTTAAAATATCCCTCAAAGAACAGGCCTGTGTTATGGCGGTAACGAGCAGTTTTTTTTCACAGGGTTTGGTCAAATATTGATGCGCCAGCTTAACGGATCTCATAATCATTTCATGATCAGAATGCCCGGACAGAATAATCCTAACCATCTTGGGATATTTTTTTTGTACGATTCCCATCAGCTTTGCACCATCCATTTCAGGCATCCGCATATCAGATACAATGACATCAAACGGTTCTTTTTCCAGCGAATCAAGGGCATTTTCTCCCCCTTCTGCAAACGCCATATCCCAATACTTTCGTAATGGTCTTAAACTCCTTTGAAGGCCTTTCAAGATATTGACCTCATCATCCACAAATAAAATTCGCCGTTTCATTTTTATCATTCCCTATGATTGATTTTCTTTTGGCAGGGTGATCGTAAATGCCGTTCCTTTTCCCTTTTGAGATGCCAGCTTAATTTTCCCCTTGTGTTTATCCACAATAACTGAATGGGAAATCGCAAGACCCTGTCCTGTTCCCTTCCCCACTTCTTTGGTAGTAAAAAACGGGTCAAATATTTTATTTTGCATTTTTTCAGGGATACCGGAACCTGTATCATTGATCACAATATCAATATGATCTTTCTCATTTTTTGTCTGTACTGTAATTTTTCCCTTCCCTTCGGGATGATCACCTAAAACGTCTGCAATGGCATGGCTGGCATTAATAATCATGTTTAACAGCACCTGGTTGATTTCGCCCGGGTTGCAGGGAATTTTAGGCAGGGTCTCATCAAATTCCAGCACAAGGTCTGCCACATATTTCCACTCATTTTTTGCCACTGTTACAGTATTTTCAATGGCATGATTAATATCGGTCATGGTCTTTTCCTCACTGCCGGGATGTGAAAATTCTTTCATGGATCTCACGATTTTACTGACCCTTTCCACCCCTTCTAGCGATTGTGTGATCGCAGCCGGAACCTCTTTTGCCAGAAATTCTATATCTGTATTTTCAATTGTTTCATCTATTTTCCGGATTAAACGTTCATCTATCATGCCTTTTCTAGCACTTTCCAATAATACCTTAAACTGATCCACCAGCTGGTTTAAATCTTCAAATGCATCTTTTACAAACTCGGTGTTATCCCCAATATATTGGACAGGGGTATTAATTTCATGAGCGATTCCAGCCGCAAGCTGTCCGATAGACTCTAATTTCTGTGCATGGGAGAGTTCTGCCTCAAGTCGTTTTAACTCAGTAATATCAACTATGGTACCCTCCATTCCAAAAAAATCCCCATCGTGATCTTTTATTAAGTAAGAATTTACAAGCAGGGTGCCCTTGGAACCATCTTCCCGTTTCACCTTAATTTCATAGGCAGATATAGAACCGTCTTTTTCTAATTTTTCCAGCATTTTTTTCCGGTCATCCGGATTCTGGTAAAATTGCGATATATTTATTCCCGCTATTTGATTAAATGATTCAAACCCCAGTAATTTGACCACATATGGATTTGCCATGACAAGCCTGCCGTCCATGGTCGTTCTGTAAAACCCTTCGTGAATATTTTCAAAAATAGAGTTAAACTGCTTTTCTTTCTCCGCCAGTTTAAACGTTACGCCGGCCAGCTCCTCTTTTTGTTCTTCAATCACTGACTGCTGTTCCTGTATCACTTTTTGATACGTTTGATTCTTTAATGCATTCAATACACTGATTCTCAACTGGCTTGCCTTGACCGGTTTTACCAGATACCCAAATGCACCATTTTCTATGGCGATTTGACTTGTTTCCAGGTCTTCGCTGGCAGACAGCATAATGACAATCGTATTATCGTAGGTCTCAGCAATGTATTTAGTTAAATCCAACCCGGATTCTCCAGGAAGTCCGATATCGCATAATACAATTTCGATATCCTTCTGGTCCAAATATTTTCTCGCTTCAGCTGCATCGCGGGCTTTTAAAATCTGGTATCCTTCTTCTTTTTCAAGCATTTTATAGGCCAGTTTTATCTGAAGGGGATCATCCTCAACAATTAAAATTTTATGTGCCATAAGATCATCTTCTTTCCATAGGTATGAATTGACAACAAAAAACCAATAGTAACCGCTATCTATTCTTGAAGAAATACTGATACTTTTGTGAACAATATAGGTCTACTATAAAAAAAACACGGCAAATACTCAAGAAATTTAATAAACACTGCCTTCCGGAAAGGATTCGTCCAATTCTTTTAATATCCCTGTTTATACAAACTGTTATGATTTTAAGGCTCTTATTTGTTCTTTGACATGCTTCTGACTGAACAGGGATAATCAAGTTTGATACACCAGGTCTTTATGCCAAGCGTTATCCGTCTGCTACCTCAAAGATACCATAGATATCAAGAATAAGCCCCACTTTACCATCTGATAAAATGGCACCGCCTGCCAGCCCTTTAACGTCTTCCAGGTTCCCCCCCAGATTCTTAATGACAAATTCGCCTTTGCCTAGAAGTTCATCAATTAAGAGGGCTCTTTTTTCATCCTTTGATTCAACCACAACAATCAGGTTCTCCCAGATGATCTTTTTTTCAGAACTGCTGCTATAAATTTCATTCAGCCGGATAACAGGGATCAAGCTGCCCCTGTCTTTCACCATTTCGCCTTTTCCCTCCACGGTGAAGCATTCTTCTTTCTGCGGTTTAAATGCTTTTTGAATGGCAATCGTTGGAATAACATATTTTTCTTTGTCAACCCGGACCAGCATCCCGTCAATAATCGCTAAGGTAAGGGGTAAGCTGATCGTAAATTTCGTGCCCCGGCCTTTTTCAGAATCGATACTTAAATGACCCCTGAATTTCTCTATCCCCTCTTTGACAACATCCATTCCCACACCACGGCCGGACACATCTGTAATCTCTTTGGCTGTAGAAAATCCAGGTTGAAGAATCAGGTCATAGATCTGGGCATCGGTCAACTGCTCTGTTGATATAAGACCCTTTTCATCTGCCTTTGCTAAAATAACCTCTTTGTCCAGACCTTTGCCGTCATCTTCAATTTCGATAATAATGTGACCGCCCTTATGATACGCGCGAAGGATAATATGACCTTGAACGGGTTTGCCGCATTTTACCCTTTCTTTTTCAATCCCATGATCGCATGAATTCCTGATCATATGCACCATGGGTTCGTATAACGCATCTACTACATTTCTATCAATTTCAGTATCCTCGCCTTCCATTATCAGGTTTATATTTTTGCCTGATTTCACGGACAGATCTCTGACCAGGCGAATCATTTTCATAAATGTGGCTTTTATCGGAATCATCCGCATGGACATCGCAATATTCTGCATATTGGTGACGATCTGTCCCAATTGCGCCACACTTTGACTAAGAGAAGCATCCTGTAACGTTTTTTGTCTCAACATGGATTGCGCAATGACCAGTTCACCAGCATAATCCACCAGATCGTCCAGTTTTTCCGTACTGACTTTTACCTGCGCTGCAATTTGTTTTTTCGGTACAGTCTGATCCATGAGTGCTGAGGCCACTTGTTTCGGTGTCGCACTTTTTTCCTCAACCAGTATTTCGCCGATTTTTTTATCCGGATGTTCTTTCTGGGTCTCAAGGGCTTTATCCAGCTGATTATTTTCAATACTCCCCTTTTCTACCAATATCTCTCCCAAAGGCTGTTTTTCGCCGCTGGTTAAAGAGACCTGCAATGATTTAAGCTTATCTCTCAACACTTCAACATCAATATCATTGTCTGTTTGTTTAACACCGGTTTGAGTTGACTGATCTACCCGGTCAATCAACTTTTTCAAAGTGTCTACTGATTCCAGTATGACATCTGTTGCCCTGTCATTTATGAGGAAATCACCACTTCTGGCACTGTCTAGAAGATTTTCTGTTGTATGGGCAAGCCTGTTGATTTTCGTCAGGGATAAAAACCCTGACACGCCCTTAATGGTATGAAACGGACGAAAAATATCATTGATAATGTCTTTATTGGAAGGGTCCTGTTCCAGCTCTATAAGGTTGACTTCAATTGTTTCCAGATTTTCTGATGCTTCAGATACAAAATCAATCATAATTTCCAGATCATCCGGAGGTATTTTTTCTGTTGATGCGGTTCCAGGGTCTTCCAGAGGCTCTGTTTTTTCCGGCACACCATCTTCTACCGGTGCAGGATCATTGACCGGTTCCGGTGTGAAACCAGTCGGCGCCAGCAATTCGATCACATCTGAATAATCATAAACAAATTCTTCCTTTGTTTTTATATGGTTTAAAATGGATTTTAAAAGGATTGCCCCTTCCTCAATGGGTTTTGTATTATGGATGTTTTCCAGTGTCATGTTTTCCACATAACCTTTGCACGCAAGGCCGACCTCATGAAAAATCGTGAAATCTTCACTCTCCGATGCTTCAAGGAGCTGCTCCAATATAAGAATCATAGCGCCCAGATCAGGGATTTCCTCCGGACAGAATTCACCAATCAGCGTGGTCAATGATTTTAAATTTTTCTCCAGCGCTTCGATACGCGGGTCTGCCTGTGTCTGGTAAGCTTCTTGATCTAACTTTTCCAGATCATCAAAGGAAGAGGAAAGGGTTGAAATAGCATCTTCCAAAACCGCCATCTTCTTATCAACATCATCTGACGGCCCTGCCAGAACAGAATCGATAATTTTTTTTGTTTTAATCACCTCTTTTGCCTGATCCTTAAGCGACTGCTGTATACAGCTGCTGTGGATCTTTTTTAAAACAGGCAGCAGGCCAGACAGGGTTTGGGGCTCATCCGGGGTTGCCAAAACAAAATCGCAGGAGAGCTTACCGATTAATTCTTGTATGATTTTTTCACTCATTTTAGCACCTTCATTTCCGACATCAATTAATGGCGTCCATATGCTGACATAATTTTCGAAAATTTCATTCTCTGAACTGAATACATCAATGTTTCGTGAAATATGAGTTACAATAACAGGTTGAGAAATATATTGTCAATCCATGAAGGATCAGATGACTGTTTTTCTTGTTTTCTAAAATCGACGAAGTGCATAATAGGTCTTCAGCATCGATAAAAATTCACTCTCTTCGATACACTGACCGGAATCGCCCAAAGGTCGATACAAGGCTTTCGGGAGGTGCTCGTCTTCTTTTTTCATTCCTTCCCGGATATTAAACTGCCTGATTTTATGTGAAATATTTGCCGCTATAGTTTCAAGGTTCTCCTTAGATCCATTTATACCTGTTGCGGCGGTTAAAAGGTCGCCGATCAGTTCCCAGGGATACAGGTCTCTAAAAAAACGACATAAAATCATGCAGTCAAACAATGTATGCCGGTCTTCAAAATCAATAAACGTTTCAACCAGTTCCTTTACATTGCCGGGATCTATTATGCCGGCAAGTTCCGGTTTAAAGACGGTTGCCCGTAAATGGCACGCTCCCCTTTCTGATGTGGCATAGGCAAGTCCCATGCTCTTTAAGACCCTTGGATCGTAACCAGCAGGTTCCATCCCTTTGACATGAACAGCCTGATCCTCCATATCAAATTTTTTTGCTGCATGGCGTATGCCTCTGGACAATATCTCTCCTGTTCCTTTGCCATCTTTTATCAAGTCCAGCAGCTCGATGGTTTTTTTTGTATCCCCAAAATTAATCGGATAATCTGATTTTCCCATGGCCCAGGCCTTCATTGCAAATCCGCAAAGATTTCCTGCTGTAATGGTATCCAGGCCATATGCATCACACAATCGATTCAGATAGATAATATCTTCAATGGACTGGATCAGGCATAACCCGCCAAAGGCAAAAATAGTCTCATATTCAGGACCTTCATGTATCAGCCCTTTGTGAACTCCCTTTAATACTTTTGTCATTCTCCCGCACGCTAAAAAGCATTTTGCACACGCATGAGGGGTTACATCGCACTGGTCATGAAGCGCTTCTGAACTAATGGCTTCAATATGATCACATGATCCATTTTCCCAGTATTGTGAGGGAAACCCGTTTATCCCATTCATCACCCTGGCCATTTGTGATGTTCCCCTGGATTTATACGCCCTTACAATCATATTGTTTTTTGAATCAATCGACAGGTCTTTTGCAATCTGTTTCAATGCAACAGGGTCGTGAATGCTTCTTTTTTTATTTCCTTTAAATACAATTGCCTTGATATTTTTGGACCCAAGGACAGCACCGGCACCCCCGCGGCCTGCGCACCGCCACCCGTCATTTTTTATATTGGCAAAGGCAACCTTTCTTTCACCAGCAGGCCCGATGACAACAGCCCCTGCTTTCAGATGTGTGTCCTTTTTGATATATTTTTCTTTTACCAGGTGCTCTGTTTGAAAAGTATCTTTTCCTTTTACAAACGCCCCGTCGTGGAATACGACTTGATCCTCTTCTATTTCGAGCACACAAAGTTTTTTTGCTTTACCTTTTAAAATTATGGCATCAAATCCTGTTGCGCTGATGGCTTCAGGAACTTTTCCGCCTGAATAGGATTCGAGATAAAACTGCGTTAAAGGAGATTTGGTGAACACGCCATACCGTGAAGACCCCCAGGTAATCGTTCCGGCAACAGGACCCGTAGAAAAAATAAGATGATTGTCAGGAGAAAACGGGTCAACACCTCTGGGATTTAAATCATACAATAGTTTTGAGCACAGCCCTTTTGCCCCCAGGTATTTTAAATACACGGTTTCATCCACCTGTTCTGCTGCCCATGTTTGATTTGAAAGGTCTATTTTCAAAATCTGCTGATAAAATCCATTCATGTCAACGCTCCATAAATACTGTTATATACGATCCAGATGCTCAGTCAGGTCTCTTCTCCTGACAGGCCCTGTCCTGGTTTATGACTGTTTCCCTGTCATTTTATCAACCAGAACTTTTATCACCAGGGTTTTCTCCAGCACGTCATTTGAATAGGAAAACTTTCTGCCAGAGTACTGAGACATAATAATGTTTAACGCTTCTATTTTTTCTTCCACATCCTTTATAAACCGTGCTTTACCCCATCCAATAACGCTTTTATACGAAACGCCCCAATCACAGGCCAAAGATGCCTTTTTAAATTTAATGAGCTGATCAACTTCAAAACACACATGCGGGTTCTGCTGAATTAAATCAATTTTTTTCCCCTGTTTCGCACTGTGAAAATAAAGGGTCTGATTTTTATATCCAAAATTCATTGGAACGATATAGGGCGTCTGCCCATCGATCATTGCCAGCCTGCAAACGTCACTTTCCTTTAATATCTGTTCTATATCTGTTTGTTTTTTAATCTCTTTTTCTTTTCTTCTCATCTTAATGCCGCCTTAAATCGGTTAAAGTCTGATTCTCCAATACCCTGGACACCAAAAGGACGCTCTTTTCCATCATGACAATCTGATCCGCCTGTAATAAGGAGATCATATTTTCCGGCCCACTTTATCATTAAATCCTGATGCGCTTTGATGTGTCCGGGATAATATACCTCTAACCCCTTAATACCAGCCTCGAGAAACTCTGGTAAAATCTTCTCAACAATTTCAACAGGCGGCAGCACCTCCTTGTAATGACCTTTCCCGGGGAATGATCCGGCTGCCGGATGGGCCAGTACCGCCACAATATCATATTTATTGATAAACGGCTTTATCTGATCTAACGCGACACCAGAGGGAAGATACGCCGGACTGTCATTTCCAATGATTGAATTTACCGTATCTTTATCTGTGATACCAAAGGTCTGGTTCAGTGCAATGGCAAAATGACGTCTGGACGCATTGCTGCTCAAAGCGGCGATATCTTCAAACTTCAGTTTTCTTTTCAATAACGCTTTTTCTTTTCCAGGCCCAAAGAATTTATTGATTTCATCCACTCTGGCTCTTACAAGTTTTTCACCTCTTCCCTGAGATAAAATTGCATTGAATTCATCTATAAATTCCTGATGAAAAAGATATGTCGACGTAAAATAGCACAAAAGATGCAGTGTCCCTGTAAAATAAGACCGCTTAAACCGTACAGACACCTCAACACCTGGAATAATCTCTATATTGTGAACCTCTCCGATATTCACTGCGGTTTTCAACCCGTTTAACGTATCATGGTCTGTAATACCAACAGCCTTTATTCCCAACGATTTTGCCTGATTCACTATTTGAGCAGGGGTAAAATCACCATCACTTTGGGATGTATGATTGTGTAAATCCGCAAATATTGCCTGACTCATTATTCTCCTTTCCAGCATCGTAACTTTTAAACTTTTCCATCCACCTGTTTTTTATACTGAATGTGATAAAATTACAATCTAAGTTATTTTTAAAAAAATACATTAATATTTGATTTTTCCTCATTTAATGTTAGAAGAGAAAAATGGTTATTGTAACATAAATGTGAAGATTGTGAAGATAGTAAAGGAAATGGGCAAAATGGATCGCGACATCGATATTATAAATGAATTAGGAAAGGTAACAACACAGGAAAGTGCAACCGATACTTTCAAGCAGTACCTGGATGAAGAGCACCTTGGCAGGCTGTCCAAGGTAACGCAT
>CAYFKW010000034.1:0-11842 GCA_964343845.1 uncultured Desulfobacula sp.
CGCTTCACAAAACGAAAAACTTTATGGCAATCGTTATAAATAATACCTTGTATGCTATCGTCTGACTCAGGGCCTTTATTTTACAAATGCAATCATCAGTCGAACTCCTGAAATTGCTTTATGAAAACAATCACCGCCCCGCTCCTGGCTTTCTTTTTCTTTTCCCACTCATAGGCAAGAACCTGGTTCTGCTTTTTCAGCTCTTTTAACACATCCTCAACCACATCCGGCAATACAGGGCCGAGCTCTGAATGCAGCCCCTTTCCCACAATAATTCTTACCGTAAAAAAGCCCTGGTGTTTACAGCCGGTGATGAATGACTTTGTTTTCACCTGGGCACCAATGGCTGTGTACCCATGCAGATCCAGTTCAGTTTCAGGAGGCGGGTATCTTTTCAGCCTCTTTTTAACCGGCATGGGGGATGATGTTTTTTTCGTTGATTTTTTATTTTTTTTTTTAAAGGAGTCTTCTAAAAGCTGAGAAAAATCTTCATCACCTTCTTCTTCTTTAAACAGGTTAGTGTCAGATAAATCGTTCAGCACTTTCACGCCATGCTTATTTGTTTCCACTTCTTTCAACGGTTCCGTTAACTGTCGATCCCGGCTTTCATTTTCTTGATGTTCTTTTTTAAAGGCTTTTAATAAATCATCATCAGAATCAAATACAGGCAGGTCATTTTTATTTCTTATTTTTATATGCTTTTTCCCTTTATTCCCCATGGTCCTGTTTTAACGTATGTTTCTGCAATTTTCAAGATTTTCGGCCTTCAGGTTTATTTGACAACCTAAAGCCTTCCTGATATTGTCACTTTCATGATAAAAGGGAGTATTGTTGAATATATAGATCAGCAGAAAATTATTTCTGCTGTTATACTACAGGAGAAAAAAGGCAGACTAAGACTACTTAATGAGAATAATTGGGAAGTTAATTTTTCTGAGAACAGGTTATCTCATGTCTCACAGGTGCGTCTTGATACTTCTGTTGCCAGAGATTCTATTGTCAATCAGCTGAAGCAATTGACACAAAACCGTATCAAACTTTCAGAATCAATCGATATTAAAGAATTATGGGAAGTCCTCCATGAAGAATCAGAAGATATAGATGTCTCAACCATGACGCTGTTCTGCTTTGACCCCCCTTTAACCGCTGATCATGAAGCTGCTGTAATCAGGGCTTTTTTTAATGACAGGCTCTATTTTAAATTTAACAAAATGCTTTTTGTCCCTCTTACACCGGAACAAGTAGAAGCGAAAAAGAAACAGATCAAACAGGCTGAAAAAAGAGAAATACAGATCCGAAAAGGTGCGGCCTGGATTAGTGACATTTTAAACAATAAAAACGGCAGCAGTACAAAAATAGATTCTACCATTCTTCAGACCTTGAAATCCTATTATTTATTTGGCAATGATTCAGAGTCTTTCATGCTTGCCAGAAATATCATTAAACGATCCCCTTTAAATTCACCAGAGCAATTGTTTAATGTGTTTGTCAAAGCAGACATTTGGGATCAAAATGAAAATGTACTGTTACTTGCGTTGCAGATCCCTACTGTTTTCTCACAAGATGTTCTGAACTACGAGAGTAAAATCATCGCTACCCAGTTTAACTTTTTTGATGACCCATTAAGAACCGATCTGACCCACATCCCTTTGATTACGATTGACGGGCAGTCTACACTTGACTTTGATGACGCCATCAGCCTCGAAAACACAGAAGCAGGTTACACTTTAGGGATACACATCATTGATGTTGATGCGTATATAAAATCGAATGATCCCATAGATATGGCTGCCCGGGAACGGGCAAGTTCCATCTATATGCCGGATGATAAATTACCAATGATACCCTCCAATCTCTCCGAAGATCTCTGCAGCTTGAAAGAAAATGAGATCAGACCCGGTATCAGCACTATTATCAAAATGAATCGATTTTTCGAAATACAGGAATATGATATTGTCCCCAGCATTATCAAGGTTGACAAACAGATGAGCTATACTGAGGCAAACTTACTAAATGGCAAAAATGATCCCATAACAACCCTTTACAAAATTGCCACATTATTAAGAGAGAAAAGGCTCAAAGCTGGTGCAATCCAGATCACGCTGCCGGAAGTCAATGTCTGGGTAGAAGAGAATAACGATATTGGATACTTGAAAGTAGATCGTGAAAATCCATCTAGAATGCTGGTTTCAGAAATGATGATTTTTGCCAATTCCCTTATGGCTGAATTCCTTGCAAACCATAACACCCCTGCTGTGTTCAGATCCCAGGCCCAGCCCAAACAAAGATTATTTAAAGGAATTGAAACCTCTCTAACGCTGAACTTTATGCAGCGAAAGCATCTAAGCCGTGCCATTATTGGCACAGAGCCTGAAATTCATTCCGGTTTGGGTGTTAAAGCATATGTAACGGCAACGTCACCCATCAGAAGATACCATGATCTTCTGACGCAACGACAGATTAAAGCTGTTTTTGGGTATCATGAGCCTTATTCCAAATTTGAACTTGAGAATATTCTACAATCCATTTCAGTTCCCATTGCCAATGCCGGCCGGGTGCAGGCAGCAAGGAAACGGTTCTGGATTATAAAATATCTTGAAAGCCGGAAGGGGGATGCCTATGAAGCTCTCGTGCTTGACTGCCACAGGGATCATTATAATGTCTTAATCAAAGAATTCATGCTTGAAGCGAAACTACCCCCAAGCGGCATCAAGCTCAAACATGGGGATATCATTCAGGTTACCATCCAGCACGCTGATGCCAGAAGAGATCAGCTCTCCCTTTTTGCATAAGCAATCTGCTTCTACATTCAGTATATACAAACAGAACTGTAAACATTTGTCTGGTCTGTTCCTCAAACCATACCGATGGTTGACAGGGTAGCAGTTTTCACTAAATTCATACCGACCATCCCTGTTCGGTATGAAAGAGAATGCTTTTCACCTAAAAATTTTAATGTTTGAAACTGCGCTGCCCGGTATACACCATGGTCGCATCATGTTCATTGCATGCGTCAATCGATTGATAATCGTTCATTGAACCGCCCGGATGGACCACTGCTTTGACACCTTGTGCCAATCCCACATCTATTCCGTCCCTGAACGGGAAAAAAGCATCTGAGACCATGGCAGAGCCAATCAGTCCACCTTTAACCTCTTTTACGTCATTTTCTATCTCAGCTTTTTTATCCTTGTCTGTTAAATTGGCAAACGGAATCTCATACCGTTCAAAACAATACCGATCGGCAAGTTTTCGATAAGCTTTATCTACTGCAATTTCTGCCACCCCTACCCTGTCCTGTTCACCTGTTCCAATGCCCACTGTGACATTGTCCTTTACATATATGACAGAATTAGACGTTATCCCTGACTCAACAAGCCACCCAAACAGCATATCTTCATATTCCTGTTTTGTGGGCTCGCGATTCACTCTATAGGTTTTCCCTTTATATTCAGTGGAAGCTACCACTAAATCACTTTCAGACAGGGTTTGCGGGACAAAAGACCATTGTGCTACCATGCCGCCGTCCATAAGGGTTTTGAAATCAATGACCCTGTCACCAATAAAGGTTTGCAGCTTATCAATATTGTTGATTCGAATCACCCTTAAGTTTTTGCGGCTGCTTAAAATATCAAACGCCCCTTCCTCAAATTCAGGTGCGACAACAACTTCGGCATACTGGCTGGCGATGGCCTGTGCAGTCGCTTTATCAACCGGCTTGTTCAAGGCAATACACCCGCCAAAGGCTGCGACACGATCTGCCATATATGCTTTATTATAAGCCTCTTCAAGACTGCTGGCACGGGCTGCGCCACAGGGATTATTGTGCTTGACAATAACCGCACAAGGGGTATCTGTAAAATATCTTAAAATATTCAGCGAATTGTCCGCATCTGTCAAATTGGTTTTCCCAGGATGTTTTCCTGATTGAAGCAATTCAATATCAGATACCAGATATTTACCAGGGCTGATGGTTTTTGCATCGCCTAACGCAAGGTTACCATTGACAAGTCTATAAAGAGCTGCTTCCTGGCCAGGATTTTCACCATATCTTAAGCCTTTATTTACCCCTTCTATTACCCATGATACTTTTTCATAAAAAAGTGTCTGCCGTTTGTCTCCATCGATAAAAGACACTTCAAGCTGCGGGGTAAAATGATCATCCATAATTGTTTTGTACATCTCTTTTAGATCTTTGGGCATGGTTTATTCTCCTGAATTATAGCTTAATTTAACATCGTTGCCTGTTTTAGAAGCAAGATAATCAGCAATGGTTCGATCATACACTGCTGTGTGTTCAAACGCTTTCTGGGCCAGTTCAAATCTGTCTTCAATGTTCAATGCTCCGTTATTTGCCTTGAGTTTTTCCAATATCGCAGGATAAGAAGATGGGTTCACTACGGACGCAACCCGAATATAGTTTTTAGCAGATGCCCGTATCATTGTTGGCCCGCCAATATCAATATTACCTCTTGCGTTCTCAATGGTCGCGCCTTGTTTAGCGATGGTTTCACTAAACGGATAAAGGTTGCAGACCACCATATCTATCGCCAAAGCACTGGTTCGTTCCAGGTCCATTTGATGGGCTTCATTATATGTTTCTGTCAAAAGTCCCAGGTAAATTTTAAAATCAAGTGTTTTGACTAAGCCACCCTGGGTTTCGGGTTGACCTGTGTACTCAGATACCTGTTTCAAATTAAGCGTTGCTTTTTCTCCTAAAATATCCTTGATCGTTAAATGGGTTCCACCTGTAGACAGTATCAAAACCCCTGGGTTTAATTCAACCAGTCTTGGAATAAAGGTATCCAGGCCGGATTTGTCGGATACACTCACTAATACTGTCTTGATTTTAACCTGATCATCAATTTTCTTGACTACATTTTTACTCATGGGTTTTCCTCAATTTTAGTATGCGGTTAAATAATTTGTTTCTTTTTATGATCCAGATAAATAATATACTTAACCGTTTAAAGTCAAGGCGCTATCATTCTTATTAAAAATCCTAAATTGCATGATGCTGTCTTGACAAACCGGGACCTTTCATAGGATGATAACGCATTATTTTCATCACAAAATACAATGCAGCTGCTGAAACACCTGACACTAAATTTTAAAAACATTTTTAAAAACAAACTCATTCTTTCGAGGGTAATGTGACGCAAAAAGATAAAACAATATCAGATCTAAGAAAAGAATTAAACAAATGGAAAACCGAATGTTTAATCGCTCAGGAAGCATTACGTGAGCGCAGAAACAAATATCTTTCTGCGACAAATGCTGTGCCTGATCCCATTGTTTTTTATGACCTGAAAGGAAAAGTGACATATCTTAACCCTGCTTTTACAAAAGTCTTTGGATGGTCTTTGGAAGACCTGTTGGACAAACGGATCAATTTTGTTCCAGATAAAGAGCAGCAGGAAACCAAACAGGCAATCGAGAAAATGCTTCTTGGCAAAAAAATACTAAACTGGGAAACCAAGCGATTTACAAAGGATAATACCCTTTTGGACATCCAGTTAAGTTCTTCTGCTTTTAAGGATCATTATGGTAAAATTATTGGTATCATTGTTATCCACAGAGATATTACCCAAAGCAAAAAAATTGCCAAAAAACTGCTTGAAAGTGAACAGCGATACCGGTCTGCCATGGAAGCAAGTGCTGACCCAATCATCGTTTATGACAACCAGGGACGAGTCACTTATTTTAATCCTGCTTTTTCAAGGGTTTTTAAATGGTCATTAGAAGAGTGCATCAATAAGAAAATGGACGATTTTGTTCCAGATGAAAACTGGCCGGAAACCCGGAAAATGATTGATATGGTGATCGCAGGCAAATTCTTTTCAGGAATTGAGACCGCAAGATTTGATAAATATGGTACGATCATTCCTGTCAGCATAAGCGGTTCGACGTTTAAAGATAAAAACAACAACGTCATCGGCAGTGTGATTGGGTTTCAGGATATCGGTGAGCGGAAAAAGGCTGAAGAAGCCTTAAAACAAAGAGAAAAACTGAACGGTGTCCTTGAAATGGCCGGAGCCGTCTGCCACGAACTAAATCAGCCCGCAATGGCAATTCAAGGGTATGCTGAAATCTTTTTGATGAATATTGATACGGACAATCCTTTACATGAAAAAGTGGATAAAATAAAAGAGCAGGTTGACCGGATCGGACTGTTAACAAAGAAGCTGATGAATATCACCAAATATGAAACACGGGAATATACCAAAGGTCAGAAAATAGTTGATATTGATAAGGCTTCTGATCATAATCAGGCATAAATATGTTTATTTGTTTAAATCATGATCTGACCTGACAATAAATGTCAAAAGGTTTCAATTCAATTTCAAAAGATATTTATCAAAGACATACAAGGTGTTGTGGTTTGGGAAAGTTGACACAAGATGGTCAATAATAGACATATCAATCGCTTTGCAGATATAAGGATTCTACTAATTACCATGTGGCAGATCGAATTAGCTTGTAGATCTGCCACATGACCTGGAATTAATTAAATTAGCAATATCTTCTATAAATGACAACAATTAGAATTCAATAGCAATCCTGGCAAAAAATTCATCAAGCTCATCATCATTTGTGCTGCCAGCCGTGGTTTCATATTCTGTTCTCCGGTATTCACCCATGATACTGCATGCAAAAGAATCATTTTCCAGCAGGGTATAAGTTGCGCCGATTGAATATCTGTTTTCAAGATTTTCAGCAGCAGTTTGACCGGCATCAAAAGACTCATAGCGGACGGCAACCAGCAGGGGATCAATGACCTGGTATCCTAAAGAAACTGTCCAGGCCTTTTCCTTGTATTCCTGCTGATCAGCCCAATGCAATTCTCTTTGAAGGGCTGTTATATATTCACCATCAAGTATCAGTCCGGCAAATTCAACATGAATTGCGCCGCCGGCTGTATTGTTCCTGTCAGTATCTCCTGGTTCAGTGTTATAGAATGCTGACAGGCTGATTCCTTCAAAAGGCTCGATTGTTCCACTCAAAATAAAGGATTCAACATCATCATTATTTGTGTTGGCAGTAAATCCGGGAGAGGCACTTCTTGTCCATCCATAACCAGGTTCTTCAATCTTAGTGACAAGTGTTTCCCCGCGGTATACAGTTGCTGACAGATCAAGGCCCATCACCTGTTCAAATGCTGCTCCCAGTGTAAGACCGGCATCATTGATTTCATATAGTTCGCAGGTGAGAGGATCATTGATCAGAAGACTTTCAAAAACACCAAACGGCTGAACTCTTTTTCCAGCTACAAGATAAAGGGGGAAGTCCTCTTTTTTAATTTCAAAAAAGGCTTCATCCCAGAATACATTGTTATCTGAGTCAAGATTTTCTCCTTTTAAAATGGCGGTAGCGGTAATGTAGTCGTGCAGCGCAGCTTCAATACCAATTTCAACGGTACCGACATCCAGATCAGAAGTCGAATCATTGGAAGTCCGATCACTTGTATCATCATCGTCAACATAAGAATAATCCAGTTCTATGGCACCTGAAAGGGTTATGACATCAGAAATCCGGCCAAGAGGACCTCTTTCCTGGCTTGTACCGGATTGTTGTTCAAGCGCCGTTATCCGCTCTTCCAGTTCTGCATTGCTTGCAGCAAAAGGTGTTTGAGTAAAAAATAGAGTTGATAATACGATCATGGTTATTGTTACTCCAAACTTCATAACATCTCCTTTTAAATATATGTCCGAGCCCAGAGGAGCCGGATTATAGCCTGTCAGCCCAGTGAGTGAACTTACTGCAGGCCAATGGATGGCACACAGTTTTAACGATAGAGCCTTTTGGCTTTACTCTGGTCAAAAGGACAATTTTTAATGTAAATTAATTTATTCCTGGGTAATCAGCACTTAAAAATGCGACAGCGGACCACCAACATGATCCACCCATATGTCTACAAACACGTCAAATTCTGCAGTACCTTTAAGGACTGTATTGCATCTAATGCCGGCTTTTGTAAAAATTGTCTTCCAAGAATCTTCTTCATCTGCTGCCATATCATTTTTGGCATGATCACCAGCAACAGACATAAACGGTATGAGCCAGGCTTTTTTGATTTTCTTCTTGAGCAGCAGCTCTTTTATTAAGTCGACTTCAGGATATCCTTCTACTGTCCCTATAAAAATATTAGGATCTTTAAGCTGAGCTTGAAACATCAATGCAGCATAAAATGCATTGGATGGATGATGTGTACCATGACCCATCAATACAACAGCGTCATCTTTGTTTCTTTCTTTAGGAAGAGTACTGATTATGGCATCTACAACTTTCTCCATGTCTTCCTGGGTAGACAAAAGCGGATATCCAAGGATGATCTTATCAAATCCGCCCATCATTTTGTAAGCACCAACGGTTTTTCTTAAATCATGATACTCTGCTCCGCCAATAGTATGCAGTGACTGCACTGCAACATGTGTGAAATCCTGGTCCATCATTTTTGCCAGGGCAACTTCCGCAGAATCAAGCATCTTGCCCTGTTTGGAAAGTTTATGGCGAATGATATGTGATGTGTAAGCCCAGAAAACAGGAACCCCGGGATATTTTGCCTTTACTTTCTTTTCGATATTCTCAAAAGAGATCTGGGCAGAGTCTTCACTTGATCCAAAGGCCACCAGAAGAATACCTGTTTTTTTATCTTTCTCTTCACCATGATGGCCTGCAACGGCACTTACCGTGGTAAGGCAGAAAAATAATACCATTAAAACCGCAATTAATTTTGTGTGTTTCATTTGTTCTCCTCTTTAACTCATTTAAGCTCAAGTCTCCCTTTTTGTCTTCCCGCCAGAGGCAATGGGGAAGCTTAACTTTATTTTTTCAAAAAAAAATCCTGACCAATTCATCTGTGAACTGATCAGGATACCGTTTATTATCCAAATTGGATTGAAGGTATATCGTTACCTTAAATATACTCTTCTTATTCCAGGCAGGTCTTCTGACTTCTCGGTTCTACCTACTTGCCGCACCTTCCCAGGATTATCCCAGTGGTCTTTTGCAGCGTTCATCCCCGATTACAGCGGCGGGTCCGTCCCTGATTTGCACAGGGTTCCCTTTTAAGCTTTTACAGCACCTGAAAACTCACTCTTTATCTACAATAATAGATTCAAAGTCAAGAGGATATAAAAAGTATTTCTCAAAATAAAAGAAGAGTACTTATTGTACTAAGTGTCAGATTTTTAATTGGGATCCTACCACAAGATATAGTGGTAACTTTAAATTGAAATTTTCTGACACTATCTGTCAGATCAAATACAGAATTATACTGTTTATTTGCACAAGCCAGAATGTGACCTGACAATGGCTGTCAGATCGTCGATTAATATGAAGATAAAGGATCAGATCCAAAAGGATAAAAAAATGCCTCCGGCCGGTAATTAATCGGCCGGAGGTAAATTAATGATTATCCACTTAAACGAACTTGTTTAATAATTTTCAGGTTTGAGTTCAAAGTGAGCCTGGGCATGGTCACAGGCTGGGCAGGTTTCAGGCGCATCAGGGCCTTCATGATTATATCCACAGTTACGACACCGCCATTTTACGTTCATATCCCGCTTGAATACCCTTTCTTTTTCAATATTTTCCAATAACGCAAGATATCTTTCCTCATGGTACAGCTCTGCAACTGCTATCGATTCAAAGGTTTTGGCAATGTCATCAAACCCTTCTTCGCGGGCTATGGCTGCAAAATCAGGATACATGGTCGTATACTCATAGTTTTCCCCACCGGCAGATTCTTTCAAGTTTTCCAGGGTTGTTCCAATGGTTCCGGCAGGGAAACCGGCTGTAATTTCCACTTCAGAGCCGGTTTCTAAATATTTAAACAATCTTTTTGCATGCTCTTTCTCATGGTTCGCAGTTTCTTCAAAAATGGACTGAATCTGCACATAACCTTCTTTTTTTGCCTGTGATGCAAAATAAGTATATCGATTTCTTGCCTGGGATTCTCCAGCAAATGCTGTAAGAATATTTTTTTCTGTTTTACTTCCATTCAATGATGGCATAATTTTCCTCCAAGATATCTGTTAAAAATGTCAATAAATTTTTATGGACCCACCATATATTGAGACCCGGGAACACTTGCTGTTAATCTTTCAACAGGCTGCAGAAATCTCTATACGGCAGCCATTGCTCAGAGATGGGGACTGCAAAAAAACGGCATCCCCACTGGAATGAAATGCCGCTTTCTGTTTTTTATTTCAACCTCCGATAGTGATCAAAACACCCGTCATCAGTTTTTTTTGGATAACCAATATATTACAAGCCGGAGATGACCCATTAAAAACTGTCAAAAAAAACCTTTAAAGGCTATCAGTTTAGGTCAAAACGGTCAAGGTTCATCACCTTGTCCCATACTTTGACAAAATCATTCACGAACTTTTCCCGGGCATCATCACATCCATACACATCTGCTAAAGCTCTCAGTTGTGAGTTAGAACCAAAAATGAGGTCAACACGGGTGCCGGTCCATTTCAGTTCGCCTGTTGAACGGTCACGACCCTCGAAAACGTCTTCATTTTCCGATTCTGCCTTCCACTCAGTGTTCATGTCCAGCAGATTGACAAAAAAGTCATTGGTGAGTGCTCCCGGCTGTTTTGTAAACACCCCATGCTGGGATTGACCAAAATTGGTATCCAACACACGCATACCGCCTAAAAGAACTGTCATCTCAGGGGCTGTCAGCGTCAGCAGCTGAGCACGATCAACCAGCATTTCCTCTGCCGGAACAGCGTATTTTTTCTTTTGAAAGTTACGGAATCCGTCTGCCTTGGGTTCAAGTACATTAAATGACACGGCATCGGTTTGTTCTTCAGATGCATCTGTGCGCCCTGGTGTAAAAGGAACGGTAGCAGCCTGACCTGCATTTTTGGCAGCCTGTTCAACACCGGCGCATCCACCCAGAACAATCAAATCAGCAAGAGACACCTTCTTTCCGCCTGACTGAGAAGCGTTGAACTCCCCTTGAATTCCCTCAAGAGCCTTGATAACTGCTTCAAGCTGTTCCGGCTGGTTGACTTCCCAATCCTTTTGCGGGGCAAGGCGGATACGTGCACCGTTTGCTCCGCCGCGTTTATCTGAACCACGGAATGTGGATGCGGACGCCCAGGCAGTGGAAACTAATTGGGAGACGGTCAACCCTGAAGCGAGTATCTTGCTTTTGAGGTCTGCAATGTCCTGGTTGTCGATCAAATCATGATCTACTGGGGGCACCGGGTCTTGCCAGATCAGTTCCTCTTCAGGAACTTCAGGTCCAAGATAACGGCAGCGAGGCCCCATATCACGGTGGGTCAGTTTGAACCACGCCCGTGCAAATGCATCAGCAAATTCTTCAGGGTTCTCGTGGAACCGCTTTGAAATCGGTTTATAAATTGGATCCATCCGCAATGAGAGATCTGCCGTTGTCATAATGGTTGTAACCTTCTTTGACGGATCGTGGGCAGCTGGTGCCAGGTCTTTTTCATCCGGACTTACAGGAACCCATTGATTTGCTCCGGCAGGACTTTTTACCAGGTTCCAGTCGTAGCCGAACAGCAGATCAAAATAGCCATTATCCCATTTGACTGGATTCGATGTCCAGGCCCCTTCAATGCCGCTGCTGATCGTATCACCGCCTTTGCCGCTTTCGAAACTGCTTTTCCAGCCAAGCCCCTGTTCCTCTATAGAGGCACCCTCGGGTTCAGGCCCTACATGTGTGGGGCTGCCAGCGCCGTGGCATTTACCAAATGTATGGCCCCCGGCCACAAGTGCGACCGTTTCTTCATCGTTCATGGCCATACGCGCGAATGTATCACGGACGTCCCTGCCTGAAGCAACTGCAGCCGGTTCACCG
>CAYFKW010000034.1:11864-41267 GCA_964343845.1 uncultured Desulfobacula sp.
CCCATCTGTACGGCTGCAAGCGGATTCTCAAGGTTTCGATCTCCAGAGTAGCGCGTATCATCAAGCCATTCTGTTTCCGTTCCCCAGTAGATATCATCTTCAGGCTCATAAACATCCTCTCGCCCACCGCCAAATCCAAATGTTTTGAAACCCATCGACTCCAGGGCGCAGTTGCCGGCAAGAATCATGAGGTCTGCCCAGGAAATCTTGTTGCCGTATTTCTGCTTGATCGGCCAGAGCAGCCGCCGTGCCTTGTCTAAGTTGACATTGTCAGGCCAGCTGTTAACAGGTGCCAGCCGCTGATTACCTGTTCCGGCCCCGCCTCTGCCGTCTCCCATACGATAAGTGCCGGCGCTGTGCCAGGCCATTCTGATAAAAAGACCGCCGTAATGCCCGTAATCTGCCGGCCACCACTCCTGGGATTCAGTCATTAACGCATACAGATCTTTTTTAAGGGCTTCAAAATCAAGTTTTTTAAATTCTTCGATATAATTGAAATCATCGCCCATAGGATTGCATTTGGAAGACTGCTGATGGAGAATTTTAAGATTCAGCTGGTTTGGCCACCAGTCACGGTTTGATGTACCGCCGCCGGCAATTGGATTACCCCTTTTCCCTGTTACAGGGCACTTGCTTTCTTCATTAGACATGTTACCCTCCATGTTTTTAAATTAATAAGTATCAAATATCAGTTAATAATCATTATCAATTAATGATTAAAAAATATATCAGACTTTCTCTGTCATGCAATCGCTGCATATACCAAAAAAGTCCAACCGGTGATTTAAAATTTTAAAATTCGTTTCTTCTGCAACTTCTTTTGTCATATTCTCCAGACTGTCCAGGTCCGGATCAACAATTTTTCTACAAGTAATACAGATGACATGGGGATGGGGATAAGGCTTGTTTCCATCGTATCGATTACTCCCATCCGGAAAACCCAACTCAAGAATTTCACCAAGCGATTTTATTAATACTATATTTCTGTATACTGTGGCAAGGCTCATCGTTGGAAAATCCACTTTAATCTGATCATATATATCTTCAACACTTGGATGGCCTGTACTTTTCGCAATAATTTTAACAATAGCCAACCTTTGAGGTGTTATTTTGTGTCCGTCATCCCTTAATTTCTGGATGATGGTATCAAATCTTTTTTCAGGATCGATCACTTTAAAGTCCTTCATTTTAAATGATAATAATTATCATTTAACGTTTTCTATACTGATTTGTCAACATTTTTTAGCTCTTAAAAAGGAACCCACTGCTTTCAATGATGTCTGAACGGATCTTATTTGCCTAAGATACGGTCCAAGAGCCAGTCTTTGACACTTGCTGCTGTCTCTTTTCCGTTGATATTACGGGCCAGGGTCAACTTTTTATTCTGCCGGGTCTGGGCGATGATTTTAAAATGCTCTGTTTTACCGGTCCCCTGACCGGTGCTGCCGGATCGCTTCACTTTTAAGGTTTTAACATCCTTATAATCAACAAAACAATACCAGACTGGAATAAAAAACAACCTGTGCCTAATATGGATCTGATGCCGTGTAAAGGTCACCTTTAAATTGTGAAAAATAAGGTTAAATGTTGCGATCATGCAGAACACAGCTGAGCATGCAAAGGGGAAGGCAATTATCCCCATCACAATATCAACAAAGCCAAAGTGATCGATGCTGCGGATCAGGCCATAAGATACTGCTGAAAAACAGGTTCCAAAGATAAAGCAGAACAGAGTGAGAATTTTATTGCCGAGCATGGGAAAATAAAGTTCCAGCTTTAATGGGGTATCTGTTATTTTGACGGTTTTGGCAAGCTCTGTCAGATTAAATTTACCCTGATCCAGGTTTAATCTGGTCTGCCGGGCAGCTTTGATTTTGGCCTGTTTCATCTGTTTGGTAATGTTCACAGCCTTGATTGTACTTTTTCGGCCTGTTTTTATTACCGGAATATTATAGATACGGTTCAGGTCTGTTCCTGACATCTGGGCTTTCAGCCCCAGCCGCCAGAAATAATAATCTTCTGTCTGATCAATATCAGATTCAGGCAGATCATTTGGAATATCAAAAACAAAGGAAATCCTCATACGGTTATAGTTATATGCTTTTTGGGCCGTCCCTTTCTGCGACCATTTTATGATTTCTCTGCGGGTACGGTCGTCTCCGGTTCCGGACATATATGAAAAGATACAGGTCAGCTCAACCTGGTAATCTGCATTAAAATCAAAGTTCCGGCTCAAATCCATCCACCCGCCGATCTGTCCGCCGACAGCGCCGGGATAAGGGTCCATCACATACTCTATGACACCAAATTTAAGGTATTCTTTGGTAAGGACAACAGCCTTGCCCAGTAAGAAAAGACCGATCAATGGGAAAATCAGCATAATTACCGTCTGCCCATTCTTCTGCAAAGAAAAAAAGAACCGGGGAACTGACGGCAAGACAGGTAAGAGCAAAAAACCACATGGTTTTGTAGCTCGATTTCGCATCTGAACGGATAGCAGGGGACTGCCATTCCTTTTTCTCCTGCCAGCGGCCTGGTGGAGTGGATGAAGCTGCTTTGGTCTTCTGCTTGAGTTGGTGCTTTTTAAATTTAAGGAAGTCAAAAAAATCTTCTGTATACTCTGTATCTTTTTTCTTTGCTTCCCACTCTTTTTTCAGATCAGAGGTTTTTGGCATCCGTATGACGGATTCAGGCTCATGGGTGAGGCCAGCATACCCGACTGCCATGCCGGTGAAAACAAAAGTCAGGCAGAATCCGGTCATCATCACAAACAATCCCCACCTCATATCCCGGTCGATGACCGCCTGTCCCGGATTAATGGGATGATGGTAAACAATAATCGGCTGGCGTGCCTCCAATGATTTGTTCAGCCTGGATTGGATTTGGCTGTGATATCTGCCGATACTGTCGTTAAATTTTGCCACATAGACCCTGTCTCCGGTATAAAAATTCTGGTTCACCCGGTATTGATAGATTGCATGGGTGCTGTTACTGGAACCTGTAACTTCTATCAACTGCGCCTGGACCGGGTACCAGGATTTCATTTTATACCAGTCCCGAAAAGTGGGAATTACGGTGCTGTTCAAAACATAGATACCGAATCCCATAAAGCCGGCCCCAATGAGGAAAAACAAGAATCTGTTTAATATGGTTTTCATAGACGTAATAAAATTATTTGTACGGATCAAAAATACGTTTTAACGTGCCATCCGCTACCATTTTTCTGAGCGCCCTGTCCGCGTTCAAACCATTTAATCATCATAAAGATTTAATTCAGGATAATATTTTTTTGCACAATTTTGACAGATACCATGACTAAACGTGGCATGAGATTTCTCTGAAATATATGTTTCAATTTGATTCCAGTAACCTTTGTCATCTCGAATTTTTTTACAGTGTGAACAAATAGGGAGCAAACCGCTTAACTGTTTTACATCCTTAAGCGCTTGCTGCAAGTCAGAAATCAGTTTTTCTCTTTCCTGCTCTGCAAGCTTCCGATCTGAAATGTCGAGAATTGTTCCTATTGCAGATAATCTGCCGTCAATCATTATACTCGAACCAAATATCTCCAAATGAATAATCTCACCCTTTTTTTTTACCCCTCTAAACTCATAGTGTACCGTTTTAACTGCCCCTGTCTCTCGACTTCTGATCTGCTTTTTAACTTTTGATAAATCATCAGGATGTACAAGTTTCGGGAAGAACATTTTCCCCAGATACTCCTCTTTTGTGTAACCAAACATCTCGACAAATTTGGGATTAACATATTTGAAATTACCATCCTGTATCAAGTAAACGCCGGCAAGCGATTGTTCGGCAAACGCCCTGAATTTGTTTTCAGATTCTTTCAACAGTTTTTCAGATTGTTTCAACTCAGTGATATCTCTGAAAACAGCCATTTTAGAAATAGATCCATCCATATTTCGCAACGGTGCGTGAGACACATGAAAACTGCGGTTATTTCCCGGACTTACAATTGTCTGATCTACATATTCACCGTTTTGAACTTTATGGTGCAGACACCAGGAACACTTATCCTCTAATCCGTGTAAGGAATTATAACAGGTCTCCCCTGTGGCATCACGACCGATTTGTTTGATCATTGCCTTATTCATATATTCAATTTTAAAATCAGGGGAACAAATATATACGGCATCCAGTGTTGTTTCCATGATGGTACGGTATTTTTCTTCACTCTCTCGCAAAGACGCCTCTGCATCAGTACGTTCAGTGATATCCCTTACCACCCCGAACACCAATCGGCGATTACCCATTTTAAAGGTTCCGGTGGAGATCTCTACCGGGAAAATGGTTCCGTCTTTCCGTTTATGGTATCGGATAGGAATATTTGAAAGTTCTCCATCAATCGTTTGAATTATTGACTTATTTGATTCTTCCGGTTCAGAGGTAATATCGGAATGATTGAGCTTGATAAATTCTTTTTTGCTGTATCCGTATAAAGATGAAACAGCTTCATTTGCATCAACGAAATTTCTCGTTTCTGCGTCAAAAACCATGATTGCATCTGAGACATTTGAAAATATTTTATTGTATCTTTCTTTGTTTTCTTCCAGGGCAGTTTCAATTTGTTTCTGGTCAGAAATATCTTGAAAAATTACCAAATAGTATTGATTTTTTTTTAAAGGTTTAAGGCAGACATTCACCTGTATGTAGGATCCATCTGATTTTTTGTATCTTCGCTCAATTTCAATTTCTTTTTTACTTTTCAGCTTTTTAAACATCTTTTGTACAGAAGCCTTACTTAAATCATCAGGATGGATAATGTCTTTAGCGCTTAAGCTGTTTAATCTTTCTTTTGAATACCCTAAAAGTTCACAAGCCTTTTTATTTGAATCGATAGTTTTGGTCTTATCGTCAATAAGCATTATCCCGTAAGGGGCTTCGGAAAACAAAATGCCGTAAAGTTTTTCAGAGGCTATTTCATCTAATTTCAATCATATATCCTTTTTGTCTCTTGAAATAATTTTTAAGTGAACTCTCTTTACGTTCTATAAATTTAACATGTTTTTAATCTATCTACAATTTTTCAATCATTAATTATTATTTTTACGCAAAAGCAGGACACTAACCATGTTTTGAGCGTAAGTTTCCGGTATAAGTATTAATTTCTCCTGTCAATGGACAGACCGGATATAGTGGTGCACCTGTCTTTTTACAGACAAGTAATGGCAGATCATCTCGTTATAAAATAAAACTTTCTGACTGGGGTTGTCAGACAGGGTCCAGATTTTTAATCTTCATTGTTCACAACATCTAAAAGATCTTTTATCAAATGATTGAGCTTTTTTTGATGTTCAGGCGGTACCATTAACATGGGCACTTTTTCATTTGGAACAAAACAATTATCTTTGTTGATAGGGTTGAGTATTTGATCGGTTTGGGTTGGATCATCGCTCAAAAACAGTATCAGCATATCTGACAAATTCCCTGAAAAACCCTGTTGATCCAGATGCTCAATTGTCTGCATGAATACATTATGAATGGTTAAAACAATTGGCGATACACGTGCGTAGCCGTTTTGACTGCAATGGGTATCTGATATTAAAGCCCGGCAGCCGAATGGGCGGATGTCATACAAACAACACAAATCATCCACAAGTAAAGGGCACGTTCCCCAGGACGGATCATTTTCTTCATCCGGGATATGGCTGCCCTGCATACACCGTCTGGCAAACATGTTTGTGGTCATCCTGGGAATATATCTTTTTTGGGGGAAATGTTGTTTTATCTTATTAAAATAAATTCTTTTTTCTTCATTGGACAAAGCGGCAAGGATAAATTCTGCTTCAAGGCTTGTCATCGTAACATTGCAGGTACAGCATGATGCACACTTCATTTTACAGGCACAGGCCATATCAGCAATGACCGTATCATAAAGTGCATATATTTTTTTCAACTTTCTGATTTTTGTCATTTCTATTTTCTGCTTCATTTATTCTTTTAAATCACCTTTTTTTACCATAAGCCAACCTGCATCTATCCTAGTTGAACTGAACAGTCAAATTTTTCATCCGGCACTTCATGCCGGAACTTGACTGTACTTTCCGAATTTTATTCGGAATATTTATTTAATCATAAAGTATAAATTTTATTTTTTATCTTGACAATATAATTTTATTCGATTTAAATAGTTATATGTCGAATTGAATTTCATCTATTCGACCAATGAACGACGACAGGAGGCCTTATGGACCACATTGACAGGCACACCTTAAAAGCCCTGCAAAAGGATGGGCGAAAAAAGAACAGCGAGCTTGCCAAAGAAACCGGGCTTGCGCCTTCAACCATGTTAGACCGGGTTAAAAAGCTTGAAGACAAAGGAATTTTAAAAGGATACAGGGGTGTTGTAGACCCGGCAAAAATAGGGTTGAATGCCCAGGGGTTTGCCTGCATTTCCTTAGACCGGCACCGGGTTAAAAATATCGAAACCCTTGAACAAGAAATCAAAAAGATTCCCAATGTCCGGGCCTGTTATCATATTACCGGCAGATTTGATTACCTTCTGCACGTGGTTGCACCAGAATTAAATGACCTTGGCAACCTGATCAAGGAAAAACTTGCCACGATTCAAGGCATGGGAAAAATTGAAACATTCCTTGTATATTCGGAAGTCAAGCCTGACCAGGGGTGGCCGATTGATGCTGCCCAACCCTGATTCAGCACAAAAAAATCTAACCATAAGGAGAATAAAAAAATGGCAAAGAAAAAAGCAATCCATGACTTCTATAAAATGAAAGAATCGGGTGAAAAGGTGACCTGGCTCACATCTTATGATTTCCCCACCGCACAGTTTGCAGAGGCTGCGGGACTTGATATGATTCTTGTCGGCGACTCCCTTGGGATGTGCGTATACGGATACAAAGGAACCGTTCCTGTGACAATGGATCAATGCATTGTTCATTGTGATGCAGTAAGAAGAGGCGCCCCCAACACATTTATCGTCGGCGACATGCCGTTCATGAGTTACCAGGCATCAGATGAAGATGCAGTAAGAAATGCCGGTCGTTTTCTTAAAGAGGCTGATGTGGATGCGATAAAGCTTGAAGGAGGCACGCGGGTGGCATCCAGGATCAGGGCCATTGTTGAAGCCGGTATTGTCGTTATCGGTCATATCGGCCTGACCCCGCAGAGTTCTGGTGCTTTGGGCGGCCATAAGGCCCAGGGCCGCACTGCAAGAGAGGCTGCCCTTGTTGTAGATGATGCTTTGGCCGTTCAAGAGGCTGGCGCACAGATGCTGTTAGTGGAAGCAGTCCCGCCGGAAGTTGCGCAATATATAACCAGGACCTTAACGATCCCTGTTTTTTCCATAGGAGCAGGAAAAGAATGTGACGGACAATTGTTAATTGTCAGTGATCTCATTGGTCAATTCCAGGCATTTACACCCAAGTTCGTAAAAAAATACTGCGATGTCGCTGCCATTATTACCGATGCCATGAAAGCATATTGTAAAGATGTCCGTGGCGGCCGATTTCCGGAAGATCAGCACTGTTACCACATGATGGATGGAGAAAAAGAAAAATTCATATCACAAATGAAAGTACAGTAAGCATAAGGCGTTATCCAAAAAAGGGGAGTAAAAAAAATGACAGATTTAAAAGAGATGTTAAAAATTAATACCAAAGACCTTGACGTGGTGAATCAACTTATCACCAATCCGGAAAACCATCAGGTAAAAGAGCTTTGCGACCTCATTGAATCCTTTGGCGGTGCAGAGGAAATCAACAAAAAAGCAGCCGCGGCCAGGCACCCTGAAAACCTGATGCAGCGTCTTAAGGACATGGACTCGCCTTATGTTGCAGATCTTGAATGGTTAATTGCGCAAAGGGACAAAAAAGCCTTTGTATCCATGGACGAGTATTGTAAAAATATAGGGTGTGACGCTTCTTTGGTTGATTTCTCAAATGCTGTTACTCTAGAAGTCAGTGCCATGCAGTTTTTCCCGTGGCTGATTGCCCAGGCCAGGCAGGCCATTGAAAAAAAAGAACTTCTACCCGGCCGTATTATTCGGGTAAGAAACATGGCAGAACAGGCACAGGACAATGGCGACATCATGGCAACAGCACTTGCCATGCAGATCATCGGCGCAACCTATGTTGAATCTCTTGATACCAGAGGGACAGATGGAAGCAACATCCATCTTGCAGGCGGCCCTGCAACCATTTCCGGTTTTTTTGGAGGCATTGGTCAACCCAATGATTATCCCATTAAATGGGCCAGAGAATATCTGGATCATTACACAACCTACGGCATCAAACAGGTATTAAATATCAATCCCGGCACCATTCTTCTGGGATACATGATGCACAGGCTGGGCGTAGATATTGAGTTCAAAATTTCAGTATTTGTCGGGAATGACAATCCTTACTTTATCATGTGGACCCTGATGACAGCCAAACTTTTTTCCAGAAAAGACGGATCCACATCGCTTGTCGGCTTCAATCTTTCCAATTCTGTGAACAACGAAACCATCCGCCAGGCAAATGCCATTAGAAAACAATTGGGCTTTGAAAAACAGGTCCGATTTGAACATCATATCACAGAAACATTCAAATCCATTGTTCTGCAGCCCTACAACAGACGCGATGAACTGATCGAAATTGCCAAAGAGGTGCCCAATATTTCCGCCAAACATGAAGGGGGAGAGCCTGAAATTGAAGAAACCAAAGACCATCCGTCTGATATTTTCGATTACTTCATGGCAAAAAAAGATATACTAGACAACAATCTCATGGAGGCATTAACAGACAACTATCTTGAAAAACACCATTCTGTTAATCTTTCTGCACAGGCATTGATTAAGTCCGGTGTCGGCGTTATTGCGGCCCAGAACTTACATTAATCCTATAAAAAGGACAAAAAAATGATTCCTTTAAAAATGCATCAGTTTTTACACGACGCTTTACCAGACCGTATTTGGAAAAACCGGTTGATCAAGGACGGCCCTTTCAGGTTCCTGGAATTTGGACCGTTGGATGTGGACCGCCTCCAGCGCCTTGGAATCAAGGTGGACCGCCTCGGCCCCCGCCTTGTGTCCTGCATGTGGAATGAAGAATCTGATGTAGAAATTGGCGGATTCCTTGTGGTGGACAACCTTGCCATGGGGCAGCCTTCCATGGGCGGAACACGTATGCTGCCGGATATTACACCGGATATTATCCACAACCTTGCCAGAGGCATGACCCTTAAAAATGCTGCGGCAGACCTGCCGTTTGGTGGTGGCAAATCCGGTATTGTCAGGCCGGAAAATATGGATGAAGAGCAGCGGCATGACATCATTAAGGGATTTGGGCAGCTGTTAAAGCGGTATAAGGAAGTCTATATCCCGGGACCGGATGTAGGGACCAATGATGCTGACATGAAGACGTTTGCGATTGAAAATGGTTTAAACAATGTCGTATCAAAGCCTGTTGATATGGGCGGCAACAGAATTGACGAATTAGGCGGCGCTGCCAATGGCGTGGTTGTAGCAACCAAAGCCCTGCTGGAGCACTTACCCAGATTAAAACAACTTCCCCAGTTCAGAAACATGATCATTCCTGAACCGGCAGCCCTGGATATCCTCATCCAGGGATTCGGGGCAGTAGGTGCCCATGTCGCCAGGATCTTTCATGACTATGATCCTGACACAGCACCCATTATCAAAGGCATCAGTGATGAAAACGGTTATCTGTTAAACAAGAAAGGCCTGCCGTGGAAAGATCTGTTTGACATGTGGAAAGAATCCGGCGCTGTCACTCGAAAATACTTTCATGACAGAATCCTGCATGAGGACCATCCAGAACTGGAACAGATGATCTACTCCAATTCTTCCAATAATCTTTTAACAGAATCAGCCTTCTGTCTGGTCCCTGCGTCTCCTGTCTTTAATTACCTGGATGTGGATTGTTCAACCAGCCCGTCCATGACAACAGACCGGATGGGACAATGGCAGATCATTGTGGAAGGTGCAAACACCTATTCACCGAACCCGTCAAGAAAAGCAGAAAGGCGGCGGATGGAGCGGCATGTGTATCGTGACAAGGGAATACTGATTGCCACAGATTATCTGGTGAACTCGGGAGGTGTCATTTATGCAGCCCATGAAAGAATCATCCCAACACCAGACCATTTGCTGATTCCAAAAAATATTCTTGGGAAACCGGACGCCATTGAAAACTGGCTTAAAAAAAATCAGGAAGAGTTCAAGGCGTTAGCAGAAAAGAGAAGAAAAGCTGCTGTGGAAAAGCTGGAAACCGTTATCCGGAGAAATATGGAAGAATTAATCGACGGATTATGTAAAGATGCTGACAGCCTGCCATGTGAAATTGCAGAGCATATCAGTGTTCAACGAATTGCCTCCATGGAAAAATCAAGAACCGCCCAGGATATCATGGAAGAAGCTCCCACAATCAGTGTAGACAAAAGCATCACTGATGCGGCCAAACTATTGGTAAATGCCCATGTCTCCATTGTAAACGTGGTATCTGAAAAAGGCAAACTCATCGGTATCGTCACCAATTGGGACATCACCAATGCCATGGCAAAAAAACTGCCCATGGAATCGCCCTTGACCAAAATCATGACAGCCGACGTCATAACAAACGCCCCAGATGCCACGATTATTGACTGCATTCGAAAACTTGAAACCCATGAAATATCTGCCATGCCCATTGTTGACGACGATAAAGTGGTAGGTGTAATCACAGGGGACATCCTTGCCAGACGGACGCTGTTCAGGTTATTGCAGACAATGGCCTGATCTCATGAAAGTGTCATCAATTGTGGATGAATGCTTTAACAGCATATGGTTGATGACACTTTCACCCTTTTGACTGACAGGACTCATCCTTTCTCCTGCCGGGCAGGAAGAACAGGCTCAATGATTGAAAATATCGATAAAGGTCGACAGACCCACTGAAATCCCATTAAAAATTAAAGGCAAACCCTTAGGAAATAATTACCTTAAAAATATTACTTTTTTTTCCCAATTTAACACATTTTGTTCCCACTTTTTTTACCTAAAAAAATTTTTTCCCTAAGCTTTACAAACCAGCCCTTTGTTTTTTTAAAAAAAACATCATTTATCCATTGAAATTATTACATTTTTCAGATATGCATATTCAGCATTCAACTTGAGGCACAGTGTTTGCAATTTCATACTGAAGAATTTGAAACCATAGGAATCGTTAACTTAAAAATTAAAAAAGGAGAGTCGAATGAAGAAAAGTTTATTACTGATCACTTTTTTATGTGGTTTTTTAGTGATTTGTACGCAGACTTTTGCAGCACCTGTTCCGGTTTATTTAGATGTATGGACCGAACATCGCAGCTATGATCAGACAGGCAGATTCAATGGTGAGTTAGACCGGTACTATACAACGGTTTACGCCCAGGTACAATTTAATGGTGCGACTGTTTTAACTGCAGATGTTGACTTTAACGGAACAGGGACTATTGCAATGACTGAAGAATTTCTGTCTGGCTCATGGGCACCTGGTCCGGGGGAACGTGCCTTTTCCACACATCTCGGATTTACAAACGATTTTGCATCATATAATGCAGCAGACTGGACTGGCAACTACTTTTTTACTTTTGAAACAGATGACCCGGTTCCCCCATCAAACATTTATCCGACAGTCACCAGAAGTGCAGGACAGCTACAGGTTCTGGATGCACCAACAGCATCCATGACTGGTAACCTCTTAAGCTGGGCTTCTGTGACTGATGCTGATTTCTACCGGATCAGACTGATGGATCCAACAAATATGGCTAACCTGTTATGGCAAACCAACACCTCCGGCACATCTTTTGATTTAACAGGCCTGGTAGCAAATGGAGACTATGTTTTACGATTGGAAGCAAGAAAAATTGATGGCCCCATGGTGGCAAGAAGTGCTTACTTCTCTGAAGTCACTGTTACTCCGGTTCCCGGTGCTGTTATTCTTCTGGGATCCGGACTATTAGGACTGGTCGGCCTCAGGCAAAGCTGAATTATTTTGATTGGACAATAAATAGATCTATTAAAGGCAGGGTTTATTTTCAACCCTGCCTTTTTTTTCAATTAAATTTTTCCTAGAAAAAAATTAAGGGTAAACCCTTAGGAAAAAATTCTCTTAAAATCACACATTAATTTCCTAATTCTTCACATTTATTCCATAGTTTTGAAGCTGCAATACAGCTTTACGTAAAAATACAAACCAAACGACATGACATTACGTATTGAATTTATTATGTTTTCTAAGCATACCTGCCAAATTTTCGATTCAGGCACAGTGCTTGCACTGTTTAACTGAAATAAATTTAAAACAATAATAGTTGCGTTTAATTCTAAGAAGGAGAATCAAATGAAGAAAGGTTTTATTTTAATCACTTTGTTATTTAGCTTTTTGTTAGTTTCTACACTGGCATTTGCAGCGCCTGTAACTGAGTATGCTTTAGTTTGGTCAAACCACAATTCATATGATCAAAATATTTGGGCAGGGCGGGTTGATGATTATGGAACTGTTCTGTATTGGGAAGGCACAATGGATCCAGGTGCCACCGTCACTTCATTTCAAGCAACGTTGAATGGAACTGCAACGTATGACATCTATGAATGGTTTGGTACTGGTGTCTGGGATCCTTCAAATTTTGGCAACCGTGCTTTTGTAAGGGGTGGATTAGGCGGGACCCAAAATCCTAATGATTACTATCCCTCTAATTGGGAAGGAACATGGGAAATAAACATTCAAACAGATATGGGGAATCTGACTGACAGTAATATTTGGGGACCGGGCGAACTCCAATTCATGAATGCGCCTACAGTTACCAGTATCGCTGGTAATGTTGTCTCCTGGACAGCTGTACCGGATGTATCTGCTTATAGAGTCAGGCTCGTAGATCTGGCGGATGGCGATCATTTGATTTTTGATTCCGGTAACCTTGCTGGTACTTCTTTTGATTTGAGCGGTCTTGTGGCAAACGATGACTATAGATTAAGAATTGAAGCAAGGAAATATACTCATAACGGTATGGTGGCAAGAAGTGTTTATTTTTCAGACATCACTGTCACCCCAGTTCCCGGCGCAATTATTCTCTTAGGCTCCGGCCTTTTAGGACTGGTTGGACTTAGACGCAGACAAAACTAAATATACAAATCTATTTTTTATATGCAAAAGGCAGGGCAGATGAGATTCTGACCCTGTCTTTATATATTTTCCTTTCATTAAAATGCCTGCCCGATATTGTAATTCTCCATATTTTGGCGTATGAAATAATGTTATAGTTTAACAACTTCACCGATTAATTATAAGAACATCCAATGAGGAGAAAAAAATGCCATCTGATGTTTTTTTCATGGATTTAGAGGCTACGGCAAGAGAAAACCTGCCCCAGAAACTGTCACGGCTCATCAAAAAAGCAGGGCTTGAAAATGTGGTTAAAAAAAATGATATCACTGCCGTAAAAATACATTTCGGGGAGCAGGGCAACACTGCCTATATCAGGCCTGTCTTTATCCGGAAAATCATTCAAACCATAAAAGAACAAAAGGCCAAACCTTTTCTGACCGATGCCAACACCTTATATGTGGGCACCCGGTCTGATTCTGTGTCGCACATCCATACAGCCATTGAAAATGGATTTTCATATTCATCAATGGATGCCACCCCGATCATTATTGCGGATGGATTACGGGGAAAAAGCGAAACCCATATTGAAGTGGATCAAAAAAACTGCAAACAGGTGTCTATCGGCTCTGAGATTATCGGGGCAGATGCCTTAATTTCTGTTGCCCATTTTAAAGGCCATGAACTGACAGGATTCGGAGGAACCCTGAAAAACCTTGGGATGGGATGTGCATCCAGAAGCGGCAAACTTGAACAGCATTCCAATGTCAGTCCCAAAATCAAACGAAAAACCTGTATTGGATGTGGTGAGTGTGAAAAACACTGTCCGTCTGAAGCGATTTATCTTGAAGAAAAAAAAGCATATATCAATAAGGATGTCTGCATTGGATGTGCAGAATGCATTGTCAGATGCCCCACTGAATCCATCAATATCAACTGGAACCAGACCGTACCGGTTTTTATGGAGAAAATGGTAGAATACACTTTGGGCGTCCTCAACGGTAAGGAAGAAAAATCGCTGTTTATCAACTTTATTACAGATATTTCACCCAAATGTGATTGTTTCCCTTATTGCGAAACCCCGATCGTAAACAATGTAGGGGTACTTGTATCAACAGATCCCGTTGCAATTGATCAGGCCGGTGCCGACCTGGTTAACCAGGAAAAAGCCCTGCCCGGAAGTCTGCTCGAGACAAATTTAAATCCTGGCGAAGACAAATTTAAAGGGCTGTACCCTTCTGTTGACTGGGAATATCAGCTTGAATACGCACAGGATCTGGGACTGGGTAAAAGAGCGTATAAATTGATCAAATTAAACACACGGTCATTTGGAAAATAAAACAAGGAGACACCCATCACCGGACATCACAAGTTAAGCCTTCCTTCTACCTGGGTAGACACCTATGGCGACTATTTATATTCATTTGCATTGTATCGAACCCAGGATGAAAGTACTGCACAGGATATTGTCCAGGAGACCCTTGTTTCTGCTTTAAAATCTAAAGACCGGTTTAAAGGGGCTGCATCAGAAAAAACCTGGCTTACCAGCATTTTAAAACATAAAGTCATTGATTTTCTGCGAAAAAAATATCGGGAATCTGTTGTTGAAGACACTATTTTAGACCTTCAGGCCCTTGACAGTCAATTTAAAGAAGATGGGAACTGGAAGACAGGCCCTGCTAAATGGGCATCAAACCCTGAAGACCTCCTTGAGCAGAAATCATTTCTGGTCATTGTTAAAAAATGTCTCCAGGATCTACCGGAAAAGCAGGCCCATGCCCTGGCCCTGAAAGAACTTCAAGGAGAAACAACTCAGACGATTTGTAAGGTTTTAAACATTACCACGACTAATTGCTGGGTGATCCTTCACAGGGCTCGTTCCTTAATAAGGCACTGTATTGAAGCCAATTGGCTAAAGGAAAGAAATTAGCATGTTCAACCATTGGATATTCAGATGCAAAGACACAACCCTTTTAGTTTCCCGGTCCATGGATGAGAAACTCCCGTTAGTCACAAGACTTGGCATCACACTTCATCTCCTGGTATGCCATTTGTGCCGGAAATATAAACATCAATTAAAGCTGATGGGTAAGGCCATTAAAAAATTAGAGGCTGACAGTCTTGCTGGCAGTGTTATCACCCCTTTACCGGATCAGGCAAAAAAAAGGATCAATCAACAGCTGAAAGATGTTTCATAACCCTTTTATAAGGTGAGTGGACTTAAACAGCAAACCCGTTAACGCGGCATTCAGATGTCATTTGACATTTGAGTAATACTTTTTAAAATTCCAAGGTGGTCCGGAATAATATATTCATCCGGGTCATCTTTATTTAAAACCCATGTATATTGCATATAAAAAAAATAAAGGCCGATCCCGATATATTCTAAGAGAATCCTGCACCCTGAAGGACCAGCTCACCTATAGAGATCTTTTTGACCTGGGTTCTGACCCTGCAAAATTTATAAAATATGCCGGCGGCAATGCATTTTATTTTGATGAGGCCATAGACGAAGCCCTTTTTAAAGCAGATGCCGATTATGACTCAGATGAACTTGAAGACCTTTTCTGGCCCTGGATTAAACCTGATATCAAAAGGGCTATCGATACGTTCAGAAACCGTTCCTCTGACAGCAATTATAAAAAGCTGGACAAAAGACAAAAAGAGTATATCAGCTCTCAGGTTCATTCCTTTGATAAAAGAAGGGCCCATTTTTTAAAATTCGGTAATATGGATCAGGGCCCTTTGGAAAATATGCCGGCAGCATTGTTTAAAGACCTTGTTTTCCAATCAAGAGATGAGATTGAACAACGTTTTTTAAGAGAAGAATTTGCATTAAAACCCAAGGAATTAAAATCTTATGTTTTTACTGTCTTTGACCTGCAAAGCTTTTTTTCAGGATTCATGGCAAAAAAAATGCCTCAGGTACTGGACCAGAACAAAGTAGAAACATATTTTCTTAAAGAAATCTGCAAACTCAACAAAAAGCTGTTTGACAAAGAAACCCATCTGGATGAGTACCTGATCCGCTATATTATCATGTTTTTTGATCATACGTATGCAGATACAACATTGCTGGACGATTTAACCAGAGACTTTATGGCACGTCACCGGTTTTTCAAGCCCCCGCCCAGAAAGTCCATTACCACCCGGAAAGCGTATAAAATATTTAACCTGACCCGGAAGCAGCTTCGGACAATGACCAGAAAATGCCTTACTGGCAAATACCGGAAACTGGCTAGAAAAGTTCATCCTGATACAGGCGGGTCCCATGAAAAGTTTGTTGAACTTAATGATGCGTATGAAACATTACTGGAAAAAATCACCAGGTAATACCGTCAGATACGATCAGCAAGGCCGTTTTGTTTATGACACCTGACAGCCTTTTTCACCTGCTTTCCAGGAAATGTTTTTCAATCACCGATGCCTTTAACCTTTGTATGACACAGTTGTGTATTGTTGCCAGATGCCTTGGCAAATAACAGAATGGCAATTATAATCAGCACACCGCCAAACGCATGATGCATCGTCAGCTGTTCTTTTAAAAAAACACAGGACAACAAAACAGCACTGATTGGCATTACAGCCGTGAACATACCCGCCGTACTGCCCGATACTTTTGATACCCCTTTAAACCAAAAAAGATATGCCAGCACAGTAAAAACAGCCCCAAAATAGACCATGGAAATCCATGCAGCAGGGGTGACTGCGGAAAAGTCAAAGGAGACGGCCTGGTAAACCGAAAAAGGCAGAAACATCATAAGGCCCAGAAAACAAAGGTAGGCCGTCAATGCCAGGTTTGAAATATCAGAGGAAATGCGCTTTCGCATTAAAAGGAAAAAGGCCTCACCCACGACAGCCCCAACCATAAACAGATTGCCGGCCATATGACTGTTTGATATAGACAGGTTCTCGAAATCGATAAAACCGTTCACACTGATGATGCCCGCCACAACAAGGGCAACAGCAAAGATCTGTGTCCCATTGGGACTATCCCTGAACAGCAGGTACGCCACCATCACCATCATTGCAGGAGACGTGCTTGTGATGATACCCGCTTCAATCGCACTGGTATATCTCAGCCCGAAAAGGACGAGGACCGTAAAAATAAACTGACCGCAGAACGCCATGAAAAATAATTTAATACCCTCTTTTTTGGAGATGTTAAAAAAATTTTTTTCATATTTCAGTACAATTGGAATCATCATGATGGATGCAATCGAAAATCTCAGTCCAGAGGCCAGGAAAACAGGGAAAGAGTGGGTGATCACTTTCCCAAATACAACAGAACTGCCGACAATGATCATGGCAAGCGTAAGACAGATATATGCATAAATTTTAGGTAACATTATTGTATCCTTATGTTTTTTACATCTTCAAAGAAGATTTTCCAATACAGCCGCTGACCGGCTGTCCTTATGGCTGCCATTCTAACAGATGAAAAACTGAATGTTTTGGATAATATTGCTTTACCGATGCATGCACAATAAAGGAGATGACTTAAGAATCAAAGTAAATATTCTTTTCCATTGATACTGAAAATAAGTCTGCCCTCTTTTTCATTTATATACTTGGAAATTTTCAATAATGCCTTGCTTGAAAATTTAATTTCATGGTCTGGTGTTTTGAGATAAAGACTGTCGTTTCTTGTAAACAGCTGTAAGGGATCAAGTTTGATTGTCCGGGTATTGTTCAATAAAAGCACCATGTCCTGTTCCATGGCCACATCCAAAACAAAAAGAGCTGTATCTTCATAGGAAAAATATACTTTTTCCTCCCATTCACCCATGGTTTGAAAAACATAGTAACCTTTCTCATCCTTGCGGATGGATGCATTAAAATACCTGATGATCCTCGGGTGTTCAAATTTACCATGTTCATTGCACCAGCACCCGTCTTTATCCATCCAGAAAACAGCATCCTCTTTTGAGATAACCCTCTGCTTTGGTTTTTCAGATTTTCTTTTATTCTCTTTCATTTTTAATGCTCACAATATTGACCCGGTGTTATACCATATATCTTTTTAAAGATGCGGTTCAGGTGACTCTGATCAAAAAACCCTGTTGCATATGCTGCTTCAATGATGGGTACCTTTTTCTCCAGTAAGTGTTTTGCATTCAGTGCCCTGACATGGTTCAGGTAGGCATGCGGGGTCAACCCGGTTTCTCTTGCAAAAACCCTTAAAAGGTAGTACCGGCTGAGTCCGGCTTCCCGGCTTAAATCATCCAAAGATATTGCAGAATAATAATAGGTCTGAATATAGTCTTTTACTTTTTTAACACTTTTTCTTTCTGTCCCGTCTTTGACAGGCGTCACAGAATGTCTGGCATGTTTTAATATCATTTTTGATATCAGGCTGAAAAACCGGGTTTCTTTTTCGAGCAGAGAGATTTCAGGGTCTTCAAAATCTTTGTGCAGGGTTTGAATTTCCCCTGCCAGGCCTTTATCCCTGATCACGCCTTTTCTAAAAAACGGCATGGGTTCGATTCTATCGCACAATTCGTTACAGATTTGATCCAGCTGACCCTGTTTAAGATAAAACATCCGGTACTGCCACCCATGTTCTGACATTGCAAACCCGTTATGAATTTCACCTGGGTCAGCTATATTGATTTCACCTGCGCTGGCAACAACCTTCTCCCCCCGGTAATCAAATCCAAGCCTGCCTTTTTCAATAACACCGATCACATGACCTTCATGATAGTGGGGGGTAAACGTCTGCTGTTTATAGGCTGCATGAAGCAGCTCAAGATTGCCAAGTTCCGGAAACCTTGAAAATTTCACTTTTTCTTTTGCCTTAATTCTCAAAAAAGCCTCTTTAAACATATATCTTACAGTAAACAGGTATAGTGATATTTACCCTATCCTGTCTTGGACAAAATTGCCATGCTATTTTATCCTGTCAATACTATTTATAGAATTTGACAGAAATATTTTCAGATACATTCGACAGTTGAAAAGGGGTGTACTTGTCATTAAATTTTAACGAACGTCGTGTTCGTTAAAAAGCAGAAAACAGCATTTTCAGGCTTCCTGCAAAAATACTGTTTTAACGCCACTCCAACCACACCCCCTTTTAACTGTCTGTGATCTATGCACGCTTCACAAAACGAAAAACTTTATGGCAATCGTTATAACCTTTACCCTGGATATTTTGAAAGGGAGTTTGAAAAGCGCTATACCCGTTCTCATAGTAATGTTCCTAAATAATATACAATTGACTCCGGATAGAGTGAAAGTTTTGCACTCATGTATGCAGTGGCATCTTTCAGCCTCAAAAATCATCCATGATTTTTTCCGAGGGGAATTCCTTTTCCTGCGGCGTCCTGCAGCCCAAAGGAATCCAATCCGTGAAAACCATCACCCTATGCTCGGTTTGCAAATAGTTGGCCTAATACGAAATCGAAAAGGAACAGATTTATCCGCAGGCATACAGATTGTATCCCGAGAATCAAATCTATAAACAGACGCTGAAATTTGACTAAAAGATATTTCTGAAATGGCTTCTAATTATGATTCTACATCATAAAGCTCCACAGTATGCCGGCACAGACAGCAGAACCGATAACACCTGAAGAGTTGCAGGCCATTGCATGCATCAGCAGAAAATTTGTCGGGTCTTCTTTAAGGCCCACCAGATGAACTTCGCGCGCTGAGCCGGGAACGGCTGAAACACCGGCTGCGCCAAGCAGCGGATTGATCTTTTCTTTCAGAAAGAGGTTCATGATCTTAGCAAAAATAACGCCTGATGCTGTGGCAATACTGAATGCAACAGCACCCAGCAAAAAAATACCGACAGACTTTGAGGTGAGAAAAACATCACCCTGGGTTGATGCACCAACAGTTAAGCCCAGAAAAATTGTCGCCGTATCAATGACCGCTGTGCGGGCAGTGTCGGCCAGGCGGTCGACCACACCTGATTCTTTCATGATGTTACCGAAGAAAAAAGGACCCAGCAGCGGAATGGACGCCGGCGCCAGAAAACAGCAGAGGAACAGGCCGACCACAGGAAAGACCATCAGCTCTTTTTTGGATACCGGGCGAGGTTCGGGCATATGGATAATCCGTTCCTGGCGGGTAGTCAAAAGCCGCATGATCGGCGGCTGAATAATTGGGATCAGTGCCATATATGAGTAGGCAGCGATGGCTATTGGACCGATCAGATGCGGTGCCAGCTTGGCGGTTAAAAAGATCGAGGTAGGTCCGTCAGCGCCGCCAATAATTGCGATTGAGGCAGCCTCTTTCGGCATGAAACCTAACGCCATTGCACTCAACAGCGTTGCCCAGATGCCGGTCTGTGCAGCTGCACCCAAAAGCATGAGTTTGGGCCTTGCCAGCAAAGAGGAAAAATCTGTCATAGCACCGAGCCCGAGAAAAACTATGGATGGATAGATTCCGGTGGTAACCCCGAAGTAGAGATAGTGCAGAACGCTGTTTGGTTCATAAATTCCCAGCCCAAAGCCTTTGAAAAAAGGTATATTTCCTACGAGAACCCCAAAACCAATAGGCAGCAGCAGCAGGGGTTCATACTGTTTGGCAATGGCAAGGTAAACAAATAAAGAGCCAATGCCCAGCATAACAAAATTTCTATAATCTGCAAGATAAAATCCGGTATTTGATAAAAACTGGAGAAGCAGTTCCATTCTTCTTTTCCTAATTATTCTGTGTGTTTCACCTGAAAGTTATTCACCATGTCCGGTCTTGTTGAACTGGTGTTCCTAACTTTAAGGTATGTTTGTCGTTGTTTCGGATATCGCTGGTGAGTCATTATGATCCAATTGTGACTGATTATCTGTTCCAAGTAAATAACCCCTCACCCTCACTTGTCAGTATTCCAGCCTCTCTGAAACGGCTGACCGTCAGAGTTGGGTGTGGAAAATCGTGTTGACCTGCAGCCTGGTAAAGATCTCTCAACTCAAAGGGCTGCTCAAGCTTGTCAATAAGCACCTGATAGATTTCAGCTGTTTCGAAAATGTTACTTGGCAGTATCTTAGGGACGGATATCTCATCCCTGCCCGCGTTCCCGGCCGGGGGTTTTGGGGTCTGTTCACCTTTTTTGCCCTTAACGACGGGTTCTGCGGTCTGTTCGGCTTTTTTGTCAAAAACAGCGACCACCTTATGCAGTTGAGAGATAATAATAGACAGGATGGTTAATCCCGACATTACTATCAGCGGTCCGGTAATGGCCATTGCCCAGCCATTATTCGCACTTATGGCTTCTAATCCGTACAAAATTGATCCTCCTGTCTCGTTTATTGTGAGCCTTCGGCTATCGTTCGCCTTTCTGAGGCGATGGTGTCAATTTTTTTCATTATTTTTTCTCCCAGGGCATTGTCACCCTGGATCAGCTCAAAAAAATCCCTGCTCGATATTTCCAATACTTCCCCGTCTTTTCTGGCCTTAACGGTTCCGGTATAGTGGAATGGATGGACAACTGTAGACCAGCCCATAACCTCACCCATGCGCTCCAAAATAATCGACCGATCGCCTTCAAAAACGACCTCATAAGTTCCGGAGAGGATAATGAAGAAAGTGAGCGCTGGCGTACCGCGTTCAATGATGACCTCACCAGCCTCGACAGTTCTGGATTTAAGCGCTGCAGCACATGCTTCCAGCTCATGCTGTTTAAAATCCACAAAAAAATCAATCGGTTTGAGAATATGGGCATCAATACTCATAACTGACTCCTTTGCTTGCGAGGATATCTCCAGGGTGGGCGTTCCATTGATCAAAAAAAGTTCCCAACTGTTTGATATCACCCTCTTCAAGCCCGCCTATGACGGAAGATTTTTTTAATGCTGCGTTAATGTTGTTCATCCTTTTTTTATATCGTTCAATTCCAAAATATTTTAAAGGGATACATTGAAACATATTTTAGGAGTCCTGTCGATAAAAAAATGCTATCTTATTATTATATAATACAATTTTAAAAAATAAACTGTGTTTAATGGACATGGCAGTGTTTGCTATAACACATTGGGATTCCTTCAAAGCCGGCTCCAGAAAATTAATTTAATGCCAGAAAATAAAAAAACAGTCCAAAAAACTGTTTTTAAGAAACGTCGCTATCATAAGTGTTGACTGTAAAGATCCAAATATCGTATTATCCACAAAATTCTGCCAATACAATATTGAATTTAAGGAGCCAAAGATGAAAAAAAGATTGATTGCAATACCCGTATTCCTGGTATTTTTATTAAGTCTACTGTTTGTGTCCTGCGGGCAGCAAGGACAGGATCAGGTTGATACCTCAAAATTGGAGAAGCAAATCGCCGAGTTAACCAAACGTGTTGATGACTTGGCCAAGAGAGTGGACGCACTTTCCAAGGAAAAACCTGTTGTAAAGGCAAAAGTGCCTGAAAAAAAATTAAAAGCAGGCTTCGTTTATGTCGGCCCTGTAGGGGATTATGGATGGTCCCATGCACATGATATGGGTAAAAAATATGCTGAAAAAAAACTGCCCTGGCTTGAAACCGTTATTGTTGAATCTGTTGCAGAATCCGATTCTGCAAGAATTATTGACCGCCTGATTCAGGAAGAAAAGTGTGATGTAATTTTCACGACCAGTTTTGGATATATGGAAGATACCATTGCAGCGGGTGTCAGATACCCGGATAAACTGTTTATGCATTGTTCCGGATTTAAACGGTCTGATAATGTCGGCACCTATTTTGGGGACCTTTACCAGATGTATTATTTAAACGGCATCATGGCCGGTGCACTGAGCAAAACCAATAAAATAGGATATGTTGCTGCATTTCCCATTCCTGAACTGGTTCGCCATATCAACGCATATGCTTTGGGAATTAAAGTGGCAAACCCTGAGGCAACACTGAGTGTGAAATGGATTTATGCATGGTATGGTCCTGACAAAGCCAAAGAAGCAGCTGAAGCATTAATTGCAGAAGGATGTGACGCACTGGCTTTTACAGAGGACACCCCGGCAGTAATCGAAGTCGGTCAAAGCCATTCAGAAAAAGGCAGGCAGATATATACATTCAGTCATTATTCTGCAATGCAGCCGTATGGTGTTGATTCTGTCGTCTCCGGCCAGCTTATGGACTGGGGGGGAATGTATGCTCAGATCCTGGAAGACATTTATAATAAAACCTGGACCAACGAAGATGTATGGTGGCTGGCCAAAGAAAAAGCTGCTCTTCTGGGCGGTGCACCAAATGAAATTATCAATCCAAAATTTGTGAACGCCTTAAAAGAAACCATGATTGATTCCAAGGAATTTGGGAGCATCTCTGCGTACAACCTTGTTGTCAAACGATATGAACAAATGAAACAAGGTGTTGATATTTTTGATCCATTTACGGGTCCAATCTATGATAATCAGGGAAACCTGAAAATAAAAGAAGGGGACAAAGCATCAAAAGAAGACCTCCTGAGCATTATGTATTATGTTGACAATGTCGAGGGAAGTATTCCGAAATAATTTACAGCGCAGGCAAAAAGCCGGGCAGCGGGACAAAAAAAGCTTCCCGGCTTTTCAAACGGGACATATGGAAAAAATACAACGCCTTGAAATGAAGGGTATTTCAAAATCATTTCATGGCATCCATGCCAACCAGGATATTAATCTTTCAATTGAATCTGGTGAAATTCTTGGCCTCCTGGGTGAAAACGGGGCAGGCAAAACCACGTTAATGAACATTTTATATGGCCTGTATCAGCCGGATTCAGGTTCCATCAGAATCAATCACAAAAGCGTCCGCATCAACAACCCTGTAGAATCCATCAATCATGGCATTGGTATGGTTCACCAGCACTTTATGCTTGTCCAGAATCATTCTGTGATTGAAAACATTGCCTTGGGGTATAAGAAGACACCCTTTTTTTTCCCAAAGACACAAATCCAAAAAAAAGTGGAAGATTTTTCCAGCCGGTTCGACTTTAACATTGATACCTCAAAAAAAGTGTGGCAGCTGTCAGCCGGCGAACAGCAGAGAGTCGAAATTATCAAGGCGCTTTTAAACGGAGCTGACCTGCTTATTCTTGATGAACCGACCTCTGTTCTTACCCCGCAGGAAATCAAGGAATTGATATCTATTTTACGGGAAATGAAAGCCAAAGGACATATGATCATTTTTATTTCTCATAAATTGGATGAGATCATTGATATCTGTGATCGGGTTGTGGTGCTTCAAAAAGGAAAAATCGTCGGAGGTGCTGAAACAAAAGACATTGATAAAAAATCCCTTGCCCGGATGATGGTGGGAAGAGATGTTGTTTTTAATATTGATAAAGAAACCATTCAAAAAGGGAAAAAAGTCCTTTCTGTAAAAGATATTAACGTATACGGAGACAAAGGCCTTTTAAGTGTTAAACAGGTGTCGTTTGAGCTGTTTGAAAATGAGATATTTGGTATTGCCGGTGTGTCTGGAAACGGTCAAAGAGAGCTTGCTGAAGCTATCACGGGTATCAGGCCCGTGTCATCCGGCAAAATATTTATCCATAACAAAGACATTACCAATCAATCTCCCAGGAAAATCTATGACAATGGGGTTTCCCATGTACCAGAAGAACGGATTCGGTTTGGCATAGCCCCGGGGCTTTTCCTATATGATAATGCCATTTTAAAGCAGCATCATTTAAAAAAATTTTCAAAAACATATTTTTTAAACTACAAAGGCATCAGAAATCATACAGCCAGTATTGTTGAAGAATTTAAGGTATCTACACATTCCATTCATCACCAGATTAGAAACCTGTCCGGCGGTAATATTCAAAAACTGATTCTTGGACGGGAGGTCAGTGAATCTCCGCAGCTTCTGGTTGCATCGCATCCCACATATGGCCTTGATGTGGGCGCCACTGAATTTTTAAGGAACTATCTTTTAGAACTGAGGAAAAAAGGCAGCGCTGTCCTCTTATTTTCTGAAGACCTGGAAGAAATATTTGAACTTTGTGATCGAATCGCCATCATATTTGATGGAGAATTTATGGCTGTTCTGGATTCAGATGATGATCAGCTATGCGACATCGGGCTCATGATGGCAGGGTCCAAGAGACTCCATGGGAATACTGAATAGTATGATTAAAATTATCACAACCGATCGATACAATATTACGGCGCTCAGATCTTTTATGACCAACATTTCATCTGTGCTCGTTGGTCTGATGATGATCAGTGTTGTTTTCCTTATTGCCGGTGTCAATCCCATTTATGCCATTGCAAAAATTTTTTCAGGGTCTTTTGGCTCCTTTTACGGATTTAAAGAAACGATTACCAAAGCTATTCCCCTGATTTTAATCGGTGCCGGGTTAACCTTGGCCTTCCGGGCAAAATTCTGGAATATTGGTGCAGAAGGCCAATTGCTGATGGGAGCGATTTTTTCAACCTGGGCCGGGCTTACCTTTGGCGACACACTCCCCTCTTTTGTCATTGTTCCCTTAATGTTTCTTGCCGGATTTATCGGCGGGGCGCTCTGGGGGATTATTCCAGCAGTTTTAAAAATTAAATTTGCCATTAATGAGGTGATTTCCACGTTAATGCTTAATTATATTTGTGCAGAATTCTTAACCATGCTCATTGTCGGTCCATGGAAAGGAAGTGCCCGTTTTGGATTTCCAGGGACTGACAATCTTCCTGAATCTGCTGTCCTTGGGCTGCTTCCCGGATCAAGAATTCATTATGCAACCCTGATGTTAGCCGTCATGTGTGCGGTAATCCTTACAATTACCATTTACAAGACACGATTTGGGTATGAAGCCCGGGTGGTCGGTGACAACCCGGATGCCGGCAAATATGCAGGAATTAATTTTCTAAAAACCACCCTCATCCTCATGGCCATCAGCGGAGGCCTTGCCGGTTTAGCAGGTGTGGGCGAAGTCGCAGGCATCCATCATTATCTTGGATACCCTGCCTCTGTGTCTTCCGGGTATGGGTTTACGGCCATAATTGTTGCCTGGCTTGCAAAATTAAACCCGTTGTATGCCATTGTTTCAGGAATCTTTTTTGCCGGTATACTGGTGGGAGGGGATGCAATTCAAATCTCTTTAGGACTGCCCGCTGCCACGGTTGAAATCGTTAATGGCATTTTGTTGATATGTTTAATTATGGGGGATTATTTTTTAAATCATAAAATAACCCTTCAATTTTCAAAAACTCAGGGATGAACAGATGGAAGACATTATTATCTCAACACTTCAAAGGACAATGGTTGCAGGAACACCTTTATTACTTGCAACAACAGGGGAAGTTATTTGCGAGAGGTCCGGCATTTTAAATCTTGGTGTCGAAGGCGTTATGTCCATCGGTGCAGTCATTGCCTTTATCGTTACCATGGCAACAGGCCAGCCCTGGCTGGGGGTTCTGGCTGCCATTGGTGCAGGCATGGCCATCTCTATCATTCATGCCTTCTCATCTGTTACGCTTCAGGCCAACCAGGTTGTATCAGGACTGGCATTAACCATGCTCGGCCTGGGACTTTCCGGCATGCTTGGCAAACCCTATGTGGGCAAACCGCTTCCCATTAAAATGGAAGACTGGAATATCCCTTTCTTATCGGAGATTCCATATTTAGGTAACATATTCTTTTCACAAAGCCCGATTTTCTATCTGGCTGTCGGCCTGGCAGCCGGATCCTGGTTTTTTCTGAAACATACCCGCCTGGGGATTCAGATACGGTCGACAGGAGAAAACCCAAAGGCCACTGAAACGCAAGGGGTCAATGTTGCCATGATCAGATATTTAAGTGTCATCATCGGCGGTGGTTTTTCAGGACTGGCAGGTGCGCATCTTTCCATATCCTACTCAAAGTCATGGATAGAAGGGATGACCGCTGGAAGAGGCTGGATTGCCATTGCCCTGACGATCTTTGCCCTGTGGAGCCCAGGACGCGCCATATGGGCCGCCTTCCTGTTCGGCGGCATCTTTGTTGTGCAGTACCTGTTACAGCCTTTGGGCATTTCACCTAATTTTCTTGCCATGCTCCCTTATATAGCAACTCTCTTAATTTTGTTGTTCATAAGCTTTAAAGATTCAAAAAAATTAAATGCGCCCGCAATGTTAGGCGAACCCTATAAACGAGGGCAACGGTAAAAAAGTATTTGATTTTTTGCTCAATTTTATTGATAATCAGTGATAATCATTCATCATTTCTTTAAAAGGAGTTGCAATGCCAGAACCCAAAGTGTCTATTGATGAAATTTCTAAAATTTTTTTAAAAACAGCTCAATCAACACTTGAAACCATTACCAAACAGGAAGTTACATATTCTTCTACGATCCAGAAAACACCCAAAGTGTCTATGAAACCGGACTTGACATGTTTTGTTCAGTTCAATGGGGATTACAATGGACTGACTGTATTGAATTTTACCGCAGATGCGGCATTTGAAATATACAAGACTTACATGAAGGCCATGAAAATGCCAGTGGATGAGATTGCAGCCACAGTTGATTCACCAGACGTAGCAGACACCATTGGCGAAATTACAAACCAGATTATGGGTCACTTAACAAAAGACATCGAAGAAGCATATGATCTAAACGCACTCTTCGGACAACCAAAAGCGCTGACATTAAACAGTTCAATTACACTGGTTATTGATTCTGACTATGGAGAAAACAGGCGGTTGTCCTTTAAATTTGGCAATTATAGTTTTCGAATTGAAATTGCGATGGAACACACCGAGTTTATTACCATTTAGAAATATATGATTATGAAATCCCTTAAATATACGTTTGTTTTCCTGTCTATTTTTATATTTTTTTCATCCAATCCAGACACGGTTTCTGCCATATCAATCCCTGAAGAAAAAGAAGTCGCGAAAAAATTCATGAAAATGGTGAAACAAAAGAACATGTTACTGGAAGACCCCATCGCTAATTATATGGTGACCCAGGTGGGGAATCATCTGCTTTCTTTTTTACCGCCCCAGCCTTTTGACTATTCTTTTTATATTGTTGATGAAGATATTTTTAACGCATTTGCCAGCCCAGGGGCAAATATATTCTTTTACCGCGGGTTGATTACATCTCTTAACTCGATTGATGACTTTGCCGGCATCGTTGCCCATGAAATTGCGCATGCTGAAAGCCGCCATGTATCTGAATCCATTGACCGCGCAAAATATGCCAGTATTGGAAGCCTGGCAGGCATACTTGCCGGTGTCATTATCGGCACAAAATCAGACGGAGATACCGGTGCAGCAGTGATGCAGGGATCCATGGCGCTCGGTCACACCGCCATGCTTGCGTTCACAAGAGAAAATGAAACTGAAGCAGATGAAAAAGGAATCATGTTTTTAAAAAAAAGCTGTTATGCACCAGAAGGACTTATAAATGGCCTGATGGTCATCAGGGATTCAGACTTCAGAGGCATAGAAAGTATCCCGGACTATGTAAAAACGCATCCCGGGACCGGCAACCGTATTGCCCATGCTGAAAACATCCTGGAAGGGTATATTGCTTCAAAAGAAAAAATGGTATGCAAAAAAGATTTAAGGTTTGACATGGTAAAATACAGACTTCTGGGACTGTATGCAAAAGTCGACCCGACGTATGAGCGGCTTACCACCGAATTAAGGGATCAACCGTCAAATGCTGCCATCCATTATGGACTGGGGCTTATATATGCACGCAAATTCATGCGGGACAAAGCGGTTATGCACCTTAAAAAAGCACTTTCACTTCAAATATTTGACCCCATGATCCTTCTCGAACTTGGAAGAATTTATCTGGATGACGGGGACCCCCAGAAATCTCTTAATGTACTCAAAGGAATTGAATCAGAGCCTGTCCTGGGATTAATGGCCAGTTTTTACCAGGGGACCGCCCATCTTGAACTGCGAAACCTTTCAAAAGCCAAGGAACTGTTCACTAACCTGATTGACAACGCCCCTGCACTATTCCCAAAAGCATACTACAACATGGCCAATATAATGTCCCTTGAAAACAGGCCCGGGCTTTCCCATTATTACCTTGGGCTGTACTATACTGAAATAAACAATCATAAAAATGCTGTTCTGCATCTGAATAAAGCATTAGAATCACTCTCAGATGAAAAATTGATTAAAAAGGCAAAAGCACTTTTAGAAGAATTGACACAAAAATCTGCCCGTGACAGGAATCGGAAATCTTAAGTCTTACTGAATATTACTAATTTATATTCATAAACTTATTGAAATTTATATTTTTTTTTGCTAATGTAATTTTAGCATTTATGTGAAATGACCATTTTATTCAATAATTTATGTGTAGTTATATTCAATTCCTACCCCGCTTTTTGGGTATCAGTATAGTTTTGTAGTATATAGTAATTCATTTGTTTTGTAACTAAACTTTG
>CAYFKW010000035.1:0-39052 GCA_964343845.1 uncultured Desulfobacula sp.
ATTTTGCATTATAGAGGCTTAACCTCAAGTGTACAATCCTTGGGGAGGATCAATGCATTAGTGAAGTTGTTATGCCGTTTTTCCACAAGGTCGAGATAATTAGGCAAACCATCTAATGTTATAAGATCCACCCTATATGAAAGCTCATTATAATGTGAAGATTTATATTTAAAATTAAAAGCAGCCGATGGAACTTCATTAAGGATGATTTCATTAGTTTCTGATAACTCTGCCGTTATTAATAAACCATCAAGTAAGACAACTGGTTTGATGTTAGTCTACACGGCACTCGACCTTTCAGGATTGATTGCGGTTTTTGAAAAAATATCTTTTTAGAATCCAACAACAGCATTTTGTGTGGTGCAGTTTTATTACTGGTATCAGGTGTTGGCTTTGTCTATCAGTGGATTACCTCAATGTTTATTGTAACTTATTAATATCATAAACCAGAAACGAAGTGAGAACTTATTAATTCTCGTTGATTATTTCATCAATTATAGACAGCAATTGCTTTGAAATTACTGGTTTTTGAAGCAATCTCTTGATTCCAATTTTTTTGAAGCTCTCATTTTTAAGTTTATCAGAAAATCCTGTACATAAAATAACTGGCACATCATGTCGAATATCCAGAATACTTTTTGCTAACTCATCACCGGCCATTTTTGGCATGGCCATATCAGTAATTATGAGATCAAAGTTGAATGGTGACTTTTTAAAAGCATTCAATGCCTTAAGGCCATCTTCATAAGAAGTCACATCAAAGCCGCTGGCCTTTAAAATCTTGGATGTCGTTAGAAGAATATCTTTCTCATCGTCTACCATCATTAACCTTGCTGTCTTTGTTGCGACTGTTGTTTCGGACTGTTTTTTAACAATTTTTTCTTTATGTTTTTTCCCTTTTGCAGGAAGATAAATTAAAAACTGTGTACCTTTTCCGAACGTCGAGTTGACTCTAATAAATCCTTTATGTTCTTGAACAATTGCATGAACCAACGCCAGTCCCAAACCTGTTCCTTTGCCGATTTCTTTTGTTGTAAAATATGGATCAAATATTTTTTCCAGGGTTTCATCATCCATGCCTTTACCCGTATCGCTGACTTCCAGTTTTAAATAATTCCCCAATGAAATGTTTGATTTTAGCGCCTTAGCCGGATCAGTAATATTGACCTCTTCCAATTTTAAGGTAAGTATCCCGCCGGACTCACTCATTGAATGATAAGCGTTTGTCCCCAAATTCATTATCATTTGATGTATCCGCGTAGGATCGGCAAAGATCATCGCCTTCGAGTAAATTTCCTCTTTAATTTCAATTGTCGCTGGTATGGAAGACCGTAGTAATTTGACAACCTCTTTAACAACGACATACAGATATAAGTTGTCTTTTTTAAATTCTTTCTGCCGGCTGAAGGTCAATATCTGCTGTACTAACTTTGCAGCTCTTTGAGCGCCTTCATTAATGCTGTCAATATTTTTTTTAACTTTATCTGCATCTGTAATACTCATAGCCGCTAATTGCGTGTAACCAAAAATTCCTGAAAGAATATTATTGAAATCATGGGCTATCCCGCCTGCGAGTGTTCCAATTGCCTGCATTTTTTGCGCCTGTTGAAGAGAAATTTCTAATCTTTTTTGTTCTGTAATATCCCTGGCGAAAGTTAATGATGCCGGTTTGCCTTCCCATTCAACCATTACAGCACTTATTTGAACGGTTAGCTCTGAGCCGTCTTTGTTGACGAGTTTAATTGAATATGATGTCGGCAACCTTTTATCACCTTTAAGCCGACGAGTGTATCTGTCTATCACCAGAGATCGGTCATCTGGATGAACAAATTCAAGGAATGAATTGGTCTTTAGCTCTCCTAAACTATAACCTAGCATTTTTAGAGTTTGATTGTTGGCAAATTTTATTTTTTCATCCTGGGCAATAAATATGGCATCAGTTGCATTTTCAACAAGTTGTTTATATTTTTCTTCACTGTTTTTAAGCTGTTCTAAAGTTGTTTGGAGTGTTTTAAATGTATTCCTGAAAGTGTTTGCCAATAAACCAATTTCATCTTTTGTCTTTACAGTTATGGCATTGTCAATAATATGATTTTCATGATCGCTTAGCTTTTCTACTTGATCTGAAAGCATAACAATAGGCTTAGAGATCAAGATACCTATAAGGTACAGGACCCCCAACCCCAAAATTGAACCAACAGCAATATAGATTGTTGTCTGACGTTTTATTATACCTACTGCATCGTCAATATCCTGGGTATACATACTCGTACAGACAACCCAGTCCCAGGGATAAAAATACTGCGCACAAGTCGTTTGGGGTTCATATACAGTCATACTCCACTTTGAAAGCCATGTGTATTTTACAAACACAATATCTGATTGCTGCGCTTTTACTGCCATTTGTCTAAAAGGGAAACTATTGTCAGGTGCTTCAATTTTTTCCAGGTTTTTTCCCTCAAGCTCAGGTTTAAGGGGATGCATTATCAATTCTGCTGATCCATTCAGTATGAATATGTGATCATCCTTACCGTATTTTAACTGACGCAGGTTTTCGATAACTCTTTTCTGTGCTTCTCCCCGTGTACTTGGGAATGCAGGATCTGTTTGCCATTTTTTTAGTCGGATACCATGTTCATAGTAACGAATTAATGAAAGGGCGGAATCTGTTATTGCCTTGAGAGTTGCTTCTCTTTCAATATGTTTCTCCCGTTCTACAAGAGGAATCACCACGCCATATACAATTACTGTAAAAATCAAAACAACCGTCATTGCAAAAAAGCCAAGTTTTAATCGGATACTGATTTTAAGATTTTTTTTCCTCATTAATCAGATCCCTTCCAGCGTTTAATTAAATCATTGTACAAAATTGTTTTGGGTGTCTGCTGTTTTTTATTTTCTGATTTAGGGGAACCTGTTTGCTGAAGCCAGTAGTTTTTATCCCTTTTAGGATTTAATACTGGAGAATATATCTTCTGATCGATCGAATCCATTAACGAATCCATTTTTTCAGCAAGTTCATCAAGGGCTTCCTGTGGTGAGAGTTCTTTATTTATTGCCTTTTCTATACTTTTTCCCCATAAAGCTGACATTTTAGGATAGTCAGGGACATTTGGACCGCTATCTGTAAAAGAGTTAATCACCGGGGAACGTAAAAATTCAATCATACCTCCCATTTGCTTTTGCATTTTTGTTGCTGTTTTCGAGTAAAGCGTACTTTTCCGAACAGGAGTTTTCCCTGCAACAAATTTTTTAAGGGCAACGGTTTTTGACAGACAAAACTGAGCCCAAAGCCATGCAGCGTGCCTTTTCGCCCCGTTTGTGCTTTTGGGTATGGTCCAGCTTCCTGCATCTAAATATCCCATTTTCATTCCATCTTCCCAATATAACCCTAAAGGAATAGGGGCAATTCTCCAAACAGGTTCCCCGTGACGATCACATACAGGACTTCCTATTTTGTTATATTCTGGGTTCAGTGCAGCATATATCTGACACCAATACCATGTCTGTGCGACATTTCCTCTTGCCGGAATCGGACCAAAACCAATCCAGTCCAGTTTTTTTGATTCAGGCGGGGCATATTTATTTAACAATTCCAGCCATTTGCTCAATCCATAAACAGCAGCAGGGCTGTTTATAGCGCCGCCGCGTTCTATAGAAGCGCCAACAGGTATCCGGTTTTCAACCCGGATTCCCCATTCGTCTACCGGCAAACCGTTGGGTAACCCCTTGTCTCCCATACCAGCGATTGAAAGAAATGCATCAGAAAATCTCCATCCCAGCCAGGGACCGGGAGAGGCATAGTCTGCATGACCAAATGCCACCACTTCGGAATCATTTGGGTTCCGCATCTTCCGGCCGTTAAAAAAGTCAGCGATATCCTCGTAGGCAGACCAATTAAGGGGAACACCTAATTCATATCCATATTTTTGTTTGAAATCATTTTTTATATCTGGATCAGAGAACCAGTCATGTCTGAACCAGTAGACAAGAGGGAAATGGTAATCTGGCAATTGAAGCTGTTTCCCATCATAATCCTGCCCGCATTTGAGATTTAAGAAATCATTTAAATCGAGATCAGGATTTGTATACGCTTTGCCTTCCTTGGAAATATAGTCACTTAGAACCAATATTTTTTGATTTCGTAGGTGGGTGCCGATAAGATCTGCATCAGTCACATAAATATCGTAATATTTTCTCTTGTTTTCAAGTTGCTTTATAAGCCTGTTGACGATATTTCCTTCGCCAATTACTTCATGCATGACTTTAATTCCTGTAAGTTCTTGAAAGGCCCGGGCCAGGTATTGACTCTCATAAAAACTGGTTTCAATGTCTTCTCCAACCGATTTTATTGTAATACCTTTGAAAGGGGTCGCTGTCTTGTTGAACCATTCAAGTTCACGGCATTTTTCCTCAAAGCTCAGAACAGATGGATCAAACAACCTGGCCCATTTTATTATAGCTGCATCGAACTGCTGTTCTAATAAAATGCCTGTTTCCTGTAATCCAACTTTTTTATCATTATTCAAAATGAAAAAGACTATTGAAGTTAGGATTAAAACAGATATGGGTATAATTGTTTTGTTTATTTTTGCCATGATCTAGATTTTTTTAATGATCGTCTTTTTTTAGCGTCAAATGATTTTAACTATAGTGCCAGAGCAATGTGCAGATTATCGCTATTCAAATTAATATAAGTATGAGACGTTAAACGCTGACTATTACAATATAGATTTTTTCGTATCGATGCAAGAGACCAATAAAACAATCTCATGATTTCTGAGTCTATCAGGAAAATATTATGTTAACGAAAGTCGATAATAAAAAATCACCTTCAATTATGGTATTATCAGTGATCATAATACGATTAATGTTGTTAGATGATTTCGTCTCAATCCATTTTAAAGTCTCACCTATTTGAGCCAATGTATGCAAAACAGCTATCAGAAAATTTCTTTGATCTGTTGTTGGGTTAGTTGATATCTGGCTCATTTATCCCTGATACATCCCATTCATCCTAAAAATAGGTATAGTCATCTCATTTGGATATTCAATTCAATTATAAACCGGCATGATTGAATCATGATTTTCAACTTATTTTAACTGGCTGTACAAAAAGAGGTTTAACTGAAATTATATGGGAGGAAGGATGTTACATATACTAATTAAAAACCTGCCCTTTGCAGGACTGATATTCATCAATGCATTTTCAACAGCTAATAACGCAGGAGGGCCTTTGCTGAAACCTGTTTTACTGGTTGTTTGTGCAGGATTGACTGTGAATCTGCTGGTGGCGGCAAGGTTAAAAATATCAACTTATTTCATGCTGGGTATCACGGGCATGGTAATTTCCGGCACCGTTACCGTATTTTTCAATCTGCCGGCAGGTCAGATTTTTCTGAAGCACGCCATTGCATCCCTGTACCTGGCCCTGTTCATCGTGGCGTTCATACCGCCTTTGTTAGGGATGGATCCATTCACCTATGGTTATTCTAAAAAAGACTACCCTGAGGTTGTCTGGTCCACCAGGGAGTTCAGAATTATCAATTTAATCCTGAATTACATCTGGGCTGCGTTATTCGCGGTTGCAATGCTGCTCACCCTGATTACATATTCAGATCATATGGTGATCCAGCAAACACTGCAGAATGTTGTCCCTGTCTCTATCCTGCTGGTCATTGGGTATCCGGTTACAAAATTGCTCCCGAATTATCTACAGCAGAAATCGGGTGCCGGAACCATGCGGTTTACATCAATTGGTGAAATGTTTTCAGCCATGCCATATGGTTTGAACAAGAAAAAAGCAGCTGGAAAAGATGTTACCATCCAGTTTCACATTACCGGGGATGAAACAATCAACGGCTTTTTTACTATCCGGGACGAGAAATGTACGTATACGGAAGGCGAATATGAAAATCCGACGATGACCATTAACACGCCGGCAAAGGTCTGGCTGGACGTCTCCAATGGTGACCTGCCGGGTCAAAAAGCATTTTTAAACAAACTGTATACGGTTGAAGGTGATGCCAGCCTGCTGCTGGAGTTTAAAGAGTTGTTTTCCACAAGTGCTCAAGAAACTGTTTCAGAACCTGACACACGACCATCTGTTATATCTGACAGCAGCGACTTCGCCTATGGTTGCTTTGAACCCGGTTCCATAAAAAAGGTACTGGTAATCAATGGCGGCGGCCGCAACGAAAAATACAGTAAAAGTAATTTAATGGCCAGGAAATTCTGTGACGGTATTGAAACTGCGGGTGGAGAAATTGAAATTGTAAATCTTAAGGATAAACTGATTAAGAACTGCTGCGGGTGTTACAACTGCTGGACGAAAACCCCGGGAGTCTGCACATACAAAGACGATATGCCTGAACTGCTGTTGAAAACGCGTGAGGCTGACCTTGTCGTATATATCTCCCCCCTATTTGTCTTCTCTGTGACGGCTCTTTTGAAAACCTTTCTGGATCGTTGTGTCCCGAATCTAATGCCGTACATAATGGAGAAAGACGGTTATACTATTCACCCCAACAGGTATCAGGATGGGGAACAGAAGGGATTTGTTATTTTCTCTGCAGCTGGTTTCCCTGAAGTGGACGGCAACTTCAACGGGATGTCTGCTCTATTCAGAAACATGAGTGGCCATTCTGAAACCCGTGTTCTGGCTGGCGAGTTCTACCTCCCCGCAGCTGAAATGATATCTCAGCCGGTTTACAGGAAACGGCGGGATATGGTTGAAGAAACCTGTTTTGAAGCCGGCCGGCAAATGGTTGAACAGGGAGAGATAGATGTAGCATTGATGAAAAAAATTCAGGATCCCGGTATTACCCGGGATCAATTTTCAACCTATTCCAATTTTTACTGGGAAACCCTGGACGGGAAACAGGCGTTTTATAAAGGAACGCCTCAGCTGTGACTTTCCCGGTTCTCTATAATCGCACAAGAGTTGAAAAACGTAATCTTAATTTAAACACCTATGGACGAAAAGACGGCCGCCACTGATTTTAGACAAGACAGGCGATACTGATACAGTGACCGGCCGAAGTCAGGGATTATCCTGGTCTTAAGTTTTCCAAAATTCATTTTTCCAAACACAGGATATTTTATTCGATCCTTTATAAAAAAATTTTGTTGATAATGAACAATTCTTAAAATATGGTGTCATTACATGACAATAAAATAACTTACCACAGGAGCGATCATGAAGCTTTAGGAGAAACTTTTTTGCATTAGTTGTGTCACCTGCTTATGCCGGGGGAAAAAATTAAGAATCAAGCTAAAACCAAAATTAGAGCTGGTAATAAAAAACGAATATTTAGCAATGGAGGATAAAAAATGAAAAAAGTGTCAGTTATTATCGCTGTGCTTTTAACAGGATTTGTTTTTGCGGGCCAGAGCTTTGGTGACTGTAAAAGAACTTGTAGCGGCTATCCCCTGATTTATTACGATTATAAAGAAAAGGGAAAAGAAAACTATCGTAAAAACAGCATATTAGATGAAGTCATATCTGCTCAAGGTATTTACGGGACCCGCTGCACACCTGTAAGAATAAAAAAGGCAAAAAACAGGGCTGCGGATGAGATAAAAAAGATTGCGAAAAGCAAATATGAAGGTAAAGCTAAAGTCCAGCGAAACGCATTATGCAGAAAAATTCCCATGAAAATCAGGCAGACTGCCCAGTATTTTCAGATAGATTTTATCGAAGTGAACGTATATCACAAAAATTCACATCAAAGAATAAAAAGCTTTCGAATCCCGGCTGCAAACGCAGCAAAATTCACTTGCAACTGAAAAGCTTTTTAAGCTTCTGGCATAACTGATAAAATTAAATTGGTTACGGTTAACAACAACCATATTTCTTGCCTTATCTGATCTGCAAAAGTAATATTATGTTGATTTCCTTTAACAAATGGATAATCATCAGAGTTAACCTATATTGCTTTTTATATTCAAATCGTTAAGGATGTTTGGAATGAAATTTTACCGGATAATAAGAATTACACTGACTGTTCTGCTAATCTGTTCACTATTTCAAATATCCAATGCGGAAAGTCTTGCATTAGCCACAGGAGAGTGGGAGCCTTTCACATCAGCCAAACTTGATAATTATGGCGAATTTACTAGCCGTGTTAATATTGTGTTTAAGGAAATGGGAATTGAACCTGAGTACCATTTTTATCCCTGGAACAGGTGTTATGAATCAGTTGTTAAAGGAAGAGTATGGGCTGCGTTTCCTTATTCATACACCAAAGAGAGGGCAAGTGAAGTATGGTTTTCTGATATGTTGTCCTGTTCCAAAACTGTTTTCTTTTATTATGAACAGAAAGAATCTCCAAAAAAATACCAGTTCAATGCTCTCAAAGATTTACTGCCGTATAAAATAGGAGGTGTTCATGGCTATTTCTATGAAGAGTCTTTTAAAAAGGCTGGTTTAAAAGTGTTTTATTCTTATAAAGAAATCAATGCGATAGAGAACCTTAAATTGGGGAGAGTCGATTTAATGCCAGTGAATGAACTTGTGGGCTGGAACCTGATCAAAACACATTTTCCAAATGACGCTCACAATTTTAAAACCCTTCTAAAGCCTTTGAATATTGTTCCGCTTCGGTTAATTATATCAAAAGAATATCCAGGGTCACAAAAGCTGATGAACCGCTTCAACACTGCTTTAGAAAGAAGTATTGAAAAAAAGCATATAACAATAGAAGAATGCAATTGAGATTTATCGGCTGACCTATATTTTTGGTATGGTCTATAAGTATAATATTTGCCAGAAAGAATTTGCTGTACAGCCCATGATTGACATGGGTAATTATCTTGATCTGAGGATCTGGCGATCAGGCAAAAAAGGCAGGACCCCTGCTGAACCTTCCATAAAATTTATCTACAATTATTTTTTCTTCTGACAACGCCTGCCACCCCCAGGATTCCAGAGCCCAAAAGAATGATTGCTGAAGGTAAGGGTACAGGTGAACCAACATTGACATTATCGATCCATAATTCTGCATTTACTGTTGGATTCGGTCTTGTTGAGCTGTAAGTCTTGGCTTCCATTCGTATTGCTGCAATCTGTGTGGAATCGATTGTGATCTGAGACAGTAAATTTTCAATAGAGATATCATAGTGGTTCATTGTTCCTTCAGCGATTTGATTAATACTCCGCCAATCATAGTTGCCCCATCCACCTGTAAATGGATAATCAGTTGTTGCGGCACCATAATATACTTCGCCTATGACACTTGAGCCTGAATCCAGCAATTGAAAAGTTAATCCAGCCCAACCATAATAATTTGAACCATAGGGGTTGTATGACGAATATACGTCAACTGCCAGGTCAAAAGAAAACAAATCACCATTATCAAAATCATCATACTGAAAATCCCTGAACATGGTGATTTCTGTAAAACTAAATTTATAAAGATGACCACTCAAGCTTCCATTGTAAGAAACAACATCAGCAATGTTTGTTCCTTCTGCCTGACGCCCTCCTATGGTCCAGTTGTTTAGATTTCCATCTTCGAAAGTATCAGTAAAAAAAATATCACCATAAGTTAAAGGTGCAAAAAACATGCATGATAAAAATACCGCATTTAATACTAAAAAAATAATTTTTTTCACTTAAGTGTTCTCCTGTAACGTCAAATCAGCATCATGCGCCAACCTGCCAATTAATGTATGATACTTTATATTACTCTTTTTCTTTTAACGCCGGTAAAACCTGAAAGACCAACCACGGAGAAAAGCAGTGTTGTTGGTTCAGGTACTTAATTTGAGCCATATTCACCAAGATAGCCCGCTATCCCGCCAAAGGTACCAGCAAAACTATCTGAACCGATGCAATGTTTATGCCCTGCAATCGAACTAAAATATATGGGCTCATTTGAAAGCTCTGTCAGGAAGGCGTTTTAAGACCCATAAAGATGATTTATATAATTGAAATAGACCTTGGTACAATATAAAGGAAATATATAATGTGAAAATTTTGTAATATTTTAAGAAATAAATTACATAAAGAAAATTTTTCTTGGGATAAATATTTTTTTATGAAATAACATTGCTGAACTGTTTCAGACCTCAGGAAAATAGTTTGCCTGTTGAATTTGTTAAACTTGGTTAATCAGGAGCCAGGATCTTGCCGGGAATAAAGGGAAAAAGAAAACTGTCTGCCATTCTTTATGCAGATGTAAAAGGTTACAGCAGATTGATGGGTGAGAACGAAGCATATACCCTTGAGATGCTGATCCAGTATCGGAAAATATTTCATGACTTGATTGAGGCCTATGGCGGGCGTCTGGTAAATTCTCCGGGAGACTCCATCCTGTCGGAGTTCCCGAGTGCTGTGGATGCGGTACGGTGCGCTTCATCATTTCAAATGCGGATAAAGGAAGAGAACAGCACAATACCCAAAAATCTCAGGATGGTATTCAGAATCGGTATTACGATTGGTGATATCATCCAGCGGGGGAACGAAATCTACGGCGACGGTGTGAACATCGCGGCCCGTGTCGAGTCTCTATCCAGACCTGGGGGGATCTGCATCACAAGATATGTGTTCGATCAAGTGAAAAAGCAGCTGAGCTATTTTGAGTTCAAATATCTGGGCGAAAAACAAGTGAAAAACATCAGTGAGCCGGTGCGGGTTTATCATGTCCTGTCCAAAAAGGAATCAAATGCACAGGTTCCTGATGAGCCTTCTGCTGTGCCTGTGGAAAAGGACTCCCTTCTTTCGATTGCAGTTTTTCCGTTTGAAAATTTTTCAGGCAGTAGGGAGCATGACTATTTCACTACAGGGTTTGTCGAAGATCTGGTCATTGATCTATCACATTTTAAGAATCTGACAGTGATATCAAGCTATACAGCGCGAAAAATTGCCGGAGCCGGGAAGGATGAACTTTCTGTCTCAAGAGAGCTTGGCATCCACTACATATTAAAAGGAACCCTAAGTCTTCGTGGATCTAAAATCAGGATAAATACACAGCTTTTCGAGACAGATGGCGGTGTGATTGTCTGGGCTGAACGATATGATTCTTCTGCCGAAACCATTTTCAAAATCCAGGATGATATCATCCAGCAGGTCTCGGGAACCATTTCACGCCAAATTGACAGGACACTGCTGGCTGCTTCAAGGAACAAGCCGGTAACACGGCTGGATGTATATGACCTGTGGCTGCAAGGTATGGACCATCTGAGACGAGGCACGCTTGCGGCAGATGAAAAGGCAAGGCAGATTTTTAAAAAAGCTCTGGTGATTGATCCCAACTACAGCAGGGCATACACTGGATTGTCCCTTTCGTATTTCAACGAATGGAGCTGTCAGGTCTGGGGTAAATGGGATGAAACAATAAAAAATGCGTATCGGTTTGCCGTTAAAGCAGCCAGGCTTGATAATACAGATCACTTGACGCAAATGGTTATCGGCCGGACAATGCTTTACTACCGAAAGTTTGATCTGGCAGAACAGCATATTGACAACTCTTTGGCTTTAAATGCAAATGATGCAGACAACCTGGTTCAGATATCATCCTGTAAATCTTATCTGGGTAAACCTGAACAGGGCGAAACATTATTTCTCAGATCTTTGAAGCTGAATCCCTATAGAAATATCTGGTACTATACATACGGGTCTGTTTCCTATTTGATTCAACAGCAATATGAAAAAGCGATAGAAACAGCTCTTAAAGGGCCTTTGACTGATGAGTGGATAGATCTGCCGGCATTTCTGGCGGCTGCCTATGCATACCTTGGAAATTCTAAAAAAGCAGCCCATTACCTGGACGTGTTTTTAACAACTTTTAAACGGGATATAAATGCAGGCAAACCTTTCGGTCCGGATGAGGTCTTTCAATGGGTTGAAATAGCTAATCCGTTTAAATATAAAAGCCACCTGAATATTTTAACAAAGGGGCTTATGCTTGCAGGGCTTGAAAAAAGGGCCGGCAGACCGGTTAAACGTATCACAGGTGGTAATGCTTTTTCAGGTCCTCATAATTCAGATGAAGATGAAACAATATCCCATCAGGGAGGAAAAAAAGCTGTAAATTGTTTCAAAAAACAAGGCCGGATCTGGCAGATGGATTTTAATGGAAAAAGAATACAGCTTCCCGAACTTAAGGGATTCATAGATATCACATCCCTGCTGGCGGCACAGGGGCATGAAATCCACTGTATAGAACTGATGGGCAGTACAGGAAGCATGGATAAACCGGATGCCGTGATGGATGCAAAAGCCAAGAATGCATATGAATCCAAGATAAAGGATCTGAAGGAAGAAATTGAGCTGGCCGAAAAAAACAATGACATTGAAAGGGCAGGGATCACCCGGGAAAAGCTCGAAAAGATTACCGCCTTTCTTGCAGAATCCTATGGTTTCGGCAAAAGGATTCGCCCATTGAAATCTCCTGCTGAAAAGGCAAGAGCCGCTGTGACCCTGAGGATTCGGAATGCCATAAAAAAAATTAAAAGCCTGCATCCGGCGCTTGGCAGGCATTTTGAAAATTCTATTCGCACAGGAACCTTCTGCAGCTACGTCCCGGAAAAGGAAACCGCCTGGCACCTGTAATACAATGAAAAGATAGTTTTTATTTTCCTTGTTACATTGTAATTGCGTTTTTTACGCCTATTGGGTGAAGAACACAAACCAGAGAAAAAGGAGAATAAAAATGAAACGCATTAACCAACTGCTCAACGAAAATGGAAAAAAATTTATCACTGACGGTGGAATTGAAACAACGTTGATATATAAAAACGGTATTGATCTGCCTGAATTTGCAGCCTTTACGCTTTTACAACATGAAAGCGGATATAAAATATTGCGGAAGTATTACGTGGATTATATCCGGGAAGCAAAAAAACATGGGTGCGGTTTTGTTCTTGAAAGCGCCACCTGGCGAACCAGTCGGGGATGGGGCAGTAAACTGGGTTATGATACCCATGATTTAAGACAGGCAAATATCGCCTTAGTGGGATTGTTAAAGGACCTCCGCCGTGAATACGAAGATGTGACAACCCCAATGCCTATCAGTGGCTGTATAGGACCAATGGGAGATGCTTATGAGAAGCATGGCCCGGCAGATGCAGGCCTGGCAGAACAGTATCACTTTGAACAGGTGGAGACCCTCAAGCAGGCCGGGGTGGATTTTGTGACAGCGTTTACCTTCACAGACACTGGTGAAGCCTTGGGATTGGTGCAGGCAGCCCAGCAGGCAGGGGTACCTGTCGTAATAGGATTTACAGTGGAAACCGATGGAAGACTGCCGTCAGGTGAGAGCCTCGAAAATGCCATAAACAAGATTGATTTCTCCACCCGGCAATATCCGGCTTATTATATGATCAACTGTGCGCACCCATCCCACTTTAATGGTGTGCTTGATCCTAAAAAACAATGGGTGCACCGGATCCGGGCGGTCAGGGCGAATGCATCAAACAAAAGCCATGACGAGCTTGATGAAATGACAACCCTGGATGAAGGGAATCCTGAGACACTTGGCAGACAATACCGCCAATTAAAACGCCTGCTGCCGAACCTGACTGTATATGGCGGATGCTGCGGTACCGATCATCGTCATATACATGAGATCATAAAGGCGGTGGCATAAAAAAACAGGGGAATGGTTACCGATGTCCCGGGACGAATGAAAAATTAACTTAACAATCATTATAACCGGGATTCAGTTTTCTGCAGATGAACTATCAGTTTAAAAGCGCATGGTTACCCGGGTACCACGTTTAGTTCTTTTTAAGATGGTTTTTAATTCGCATAAGGATCAAATTCTGTTTTGTTTTTTTTGTTTCCGCCCCTGACGGCGATAACACTATTAAATTTTGGCTTGTTTATTTTATATTTCTGTACCGTTTGACTCTGATAATAAAAGTTGTATGCATGAGGAGTGCTTGAAAAAGCGTTTTTCTTGTTGCACCAAACCCACCAGCTGCTTGGATTTAATAATTTTGTCATGTTCTTTGTTCCAGCCCCCTTCTTGTATAAAGAGGAGAGTTCCTCAGCCGACGGCATTCTCCAGCCGCCGCCATCAACATTTAACCGGTTTACCCAATTGTTCGCCCGATTCCAGTTCACTTCCTCCTTTGGTCCCTGAAACCATTCAAGTTCTGTAAAATTATCAAAAACCACGCCGTTTTTATAGAGAACAAAGTGAGCATCTTTATCAACAACGTTAAGATCTGATCGATGAATGGATGCAATCTGAAGTGCTGGTTGATTTGAATTTGGTTCTATTGTTTCCTGTTGCGGATTTTTCTTTTCTTCATATATCTGCTTTTTTTCTTGAGCCAGTTTTTCCAATTCAAGTTCCAACTTGATTTTTTCCTGCTCTAATTTTTCATTTTCTAATTCTTGAATTTTCTGAGCGAGCACCAGCTTTTGTTTTTCCAATTCGGCCTTTTCCTTTTCCAAGGCTTCATTGACTGTTGAACCTGATTTTTTCCCCTTTTCCGAACTTGCGCTGGTAGATACAAATATAAACTCGCCACCCATATCTCCCGTCCCCCTGATGGGTCTGCATAACGGCTGCTGCTCTGAGTTATTGGCAATAACAGGGGCAATATAGGTGTAAATCTCCTGAGTGGAAAGATAAGGTTTTGTGTTTTTCTTTAATTTCTTAATCAATTGATAGGCAAAAACAGAATGATTTTCTGATCCCGTATCAGACACAGGGGTTTTATTTCCTGATGTTATTCCCCATCGGCTTTTTTCATTATATAAATTTAAATAATACTTATCATCAATAATTTCCGGCATTGCTCTTGCCTGGCCGAACAAGGTTCCGGAATAGCAAGAATCAGATATTAACAGCACATGTTTTGCTTTAATACTGGCCATGGTTTTCTGGATCTGGGTATTATCAAGATACGTAAACGGATCTCCCCCGACCGCATCCACCGGTATCCACCATCCATCGTTAAATGTTCGATCAATATCGCCGTGACCGGCATAATATATTAAAACCGAATCATTGGGTTTTGCTTTTCTGGTAAGGTCCCGCAGGTGATTATATATTGCTTTTTTGGTGGCCTTTTTATCTAAAAGAGTACTTACCCTGAATCCATACTTATCTTTCAAAATATCGGCCATGGCTAATGCATCATTCAATGGTGTTTCTAACTTGCTTATTTTGGGATCATTATAGTCCTGAATACCTATTATCAGAGCCCTGTATGTACCTATCTTTCCATTTTTATGGGTTAAATCCGCTACAACTTTCAGGCCACGGTCTGCTGATGCGGCTGTCCCGATTAAAAAGGAACTCAAAAAACATAAAATTGTTAAAAAATACCTGTTCATTTAGGCCTCTCGGTTTCTGTTAATCTTTCCAGTTTTTCTGTTTCACCTGCAGCTCTTTTTTATTCCTGCTGAAAATGAATCAGAGGCCGCATCTATTCAGGGCCTGGTCAATATCCTGCCTGATGTCTTCAATGTCTTCTATTCCAATAGACAGCCTGACCATATCGGCAGTCACACCTGCATCTTTAAGCTCCTGCTCTGTCAATTGAGAATGGGTTGTGCTGGCCGGATGGATCGCAAGGCTTTTTGCATCCCCGACATTCGCCAAATGGGAAAGAAGCCCAAGGCCGTTGATAAAACACTCTCCGCCTTTTCTCCCGGCTTTCAGTCCGAAAACAACCATACCGCCGTATCCGTTTTCAAACTGTTTTTTTGCCGCAGCATGAGACGGATCCCCCTCAAGCCCGGGATACCTTACCCAGGCCACCTGGTTATGGGCAGCTAAGAATTTTGCAACCTCAAAAGCGTTTTTGCAGTGTTCGTTCATTCTTAATGCCAGGGTTTCAATTCCCTGTAAAAACATCCACGCATTATCCGGGCTTATGCAGGCGCCAAGATTTCTCAAGGGGACCAGCCGCATCCGCATTATAAATGCAAGCGGATTCAGGTCACCTAGGTCATGGGCATACCTTAGATCATGATAAGAGCCATCAGGTTCATTGTATAGCCTGAATTTGTCATCGCACCAGTCAAAGGTTCCGCTGTCAATGACAATACCGCCTATGCCGGTGCCGTGACCACCCATCCATTTGGTTAAAGAGTGAATTACCACACTTGCCCCATGTTCAATGGGCCGGATCAGATAGGGCGTGGTAAAAGTCGAGTCAACCACCAGAGGGATGTGATGTTGGTCGGCAATATCCGCCATTGCCCTTATATTGGCTACATCAAGAGACGGGTTGCCAATAGTTTCAGTGAACATCATGCGTGTCTTTTCATTTACCGACTGGTTGATTTCATCATAGTTTTCAGGGTGGACCATCCTAACCTTGATCCCTAGTTCCGGAAGGATGTTGTTGAACATTGTAAAAGTGCCGCCGTAGAGATCAGAAGTTGAGACAACCTCATCTCCTAATCCGCAGATGTTTATAATTGTATAGAAAATAGCTGACGTTCCAGAAGACAGGGCCAGGGACGCTGCCCCTCCTTCAAGGGCGGCAACTCTCTGTTCCAGTACATCCTGAGTGGGATTTTGGATCCGGGTATAAATGTTACCCAGTTCCTTTAATCCAAAAAGATTTGCTGCATGCTCGGTGTTTTTAAACAGGTATGCGCTTGTCCGGTGAAGGGGAACACCTCTGGAACCTGTTTCATCAGTCGAGATACCTGCATGAAGGGCCAAGGTATTGAATTTGTAATCCATGATATCACCTCTGAATATAGATTGTTGACAAAGGGTTATTTAATTAAATTAATCATGTTGAATTTAGAGTCAACAAAATGCGGTCACGTCAGCAGCACTGGTTAAGTGATTTTTTTCAAGGCACGGCTGCTTCCCTAAAAAAATTAACCTGATTTTATGATTTTCTGATCCTCATTCAGAATGTGAGTGACAAGCCAGTTCTCCACGACTTTAATGATTTCAGAGTTCAGAACATACTTTCCCCGGCGCATTTGATGCACCAGGTCATCAATTTTCTTTACAAAGGCATCATGAATTTGTTTGTGCTTTTTTCTTCCCGGGAATTCAATTTCTTTCATATATTTTTCTTCATATGCAAAATGATATTTGGTGTACTTTATCATCTCTTTTACTGCATCTTTGCCGACATCGTGTATGCTGTCAACCGGAAGATTTCCAAGCATCTGATCATTTGCCTTATTAAATATTTCTATCCATTTTTTGTGCTGCTGATCCAGGTCCTGATTCCCAATACTGAAGTCATCTTTCCATTTTATTTTAGCCATGTCCTATTTCTCTGCTTTTTTATTGTATGGTTTTCATGGGACCTGTTTGATTTTTATCTTTGTTGATCCGGTATTATAAAACAAATCAAAAAGCGGGGCAACTTTTTTCAAAATTCCGGTTATGGGCCTTTGCCGTAATGCTGATCACCCTGCAGCATTTTTTTATTGTGAGTTGTTCATCTTATCTATAGATCCGGCCGGCGCCGTTTTAACGGCCATTGTGTTTTAAAAATCCATGCTTATTTTTAATTGTAACAAAACAAAAAGTTTACTGGCAATCACTATAGATGATTAAAAGGAAACATCCCAATGGCTGACAAACAAAAACAACACAGTGCCGGCAGTATGAAAAAGAGGCAGAAATCATTTATTCAAAGAGTGTGGGAAAAATATATTAAACGCCTGAACAAAGTTACCGATGGAAAACCTCAATGCTGTAAATAACTATTGGACATGAGTATCCTGACGCTAGAACCGGATAGTAACACCAGCCCCTAATTCATATTCTGAATGCCACCTTATTTTCAGTGAAATGTTTTTGTGTAACAAATACGCCAGCCCAACAGATGTTTCCCAGTCTTCTTTGGTGTCGTACTGCATCTCAGCTTCGAGAGCGAGTCTTGGCGTCAATTCAAATTCTTTTTCAAAATTGAACCGGGCATCTCCTTCCGTATCTATCCAACTGCGGGATGCGATGTTCAAAGGCAGTAAATACTGAATCCCGAATATCCCCTTTGTCTCTTTTTCTTCAGAATTTTCACCTTCCATGAAACCGCCTGCAAACGCCGAGAAAAAACGATTCACGTATCGATCCAGCAAAAGGGCGCCTTCCCAGTGTGTTTCGTCAACACCATGCCATCCGGCTTCCCAGAAAAGTTCAACAGTGTTGCGGGTATCAGCAAGTTTAACCGATCCTTCCGTCATATTGCTCAGGACATCAGCTTCCCCCCATAAATACCATGGATCTTTAAACAGGATGGCGCTGACAGCCTTGACATTATCTGGTGGTTGATAATTCACATAATGAAGCTTTCGAGCCATTCCGCTTTTCATGTGATACAGCAGGTGACAGTGAAAGAACCAGTCTCCAGCTTCATTCGCATCAAATTCTATTACGGTTGTTGACATGGGCGCCACATCAACTGTGTGCTTTAACGGAGAATAATCACCTTGCCCGTTCAGTACCCTGAAAAAATGCCCGTGAAGATGCATCGGATGATGCATCATGGTCCGGTTGATCATAATAAACCGAACAACCTGGCCTTCTTGTATGAGAATTGAGTCGCTCTCTGACAAAGGTTTTTTATTTAAAAGCCAGACATATCTTTCCATATCACCATCTAATGTAAGACGGAACTCTTTGATGGGAGCCTCCTTTGAAAGCGATGTCTTTTTTTTTGATCGAAGCAGTTTATATGGCGGCCATGGCCTTTCCGGGCTCATTCCATCATTGGCTAATCTACTGGATGATGATACATCTGAGGCCAGGAATCTAAAATCAGTTGAAAATTGTTTGCCGCCTTTAACCAAATTTTTATTTTCAGCAGAGCTCATTTTTTTATCCATATCCATGGGGTGATGGCCATGCTGTGGTGTGTGTACATGATCTGTTTTTTCATCAGGCCTGTTCATCGGCATTGGGTCATTTTTTTTCATCCTGCGGCCGGATGAACTTTTGTGGGTCATGAACCTGTCCTGCTTTAAATGACCTTTGTGATCAGCGCCTGGAGAATGATCCATCCCTGTCATTCCTGGTGAATCAAAATATCCCTTTTCTATCATGTTATCCGGCATACCCATGGTCCCTTGCGGGGTGAGTGCAAAAACATTATTCATTCCACCATGATCCATGCTGTAGTATAGATTGGGTTTTGGTATGTCAGGCGCTGTGACCCGTTTGCCCGATCCAATCCAGACTGAAGAATGGCCTGATCCGTCATGAGCTGTCGCACGAAATTCAAACGCACCCGAACCTGGAATGGAAATGATGACATCATAGGTTTCTGCCACACCGATCAAAAATCTATTTTTTGACACCGGGTGGACATCCTGGCCATCTGCACTGACAATCTGCATCTGCCCGCCGCTGAACTCAACATAAAAATATGTAGTTGCGGATCCATTAATGATCCTGAGCCGGATTTTTTCCTGTGGTTCGGCATGAATCACTGATTGAGGGGAGCCGTTGGCTAAAAAGAAATCATAAGCAACATCTGCGATATCCATGGGCGGCATGCGCTGAAGTTCTCTTTTAAAATAGCTGCCCAGTTCATTTTGCATTACCGCCCCAATGATGCTCTGACTGCTTCCTTTTTGAAGAGAATACCATTCACTGCCGCTTTTAAGTGTTTTCAATACTGCATCCGGGTTTTCTGTTGTCCAGTCAGAAAGCAGGATGACAGTGTCGCTGACGGCCTGCTTCATCATACCTTTCGGGGCTATTATTATACCACCGTATAACCCTTTCTGCTCCTGTAAGTGAGTATGGGAATGATACCAATATGTACCGCTTTGACGAATCAAAAATTCATAAACAAATGTACGGCCAGGTTTAATAGGAGGGAAACTTATGTATGGAACGCCATCCATCCTGGGAGGAACAAGCAGGCCGTGCCAGTGAATCGAAGTGTCCACCGCCATTTTATTATGAACCGTTATCCGGGCAGAATCTCCCTCAGTAAACCTTAATACCGGTCCGGGTATTGAGCCATTTATGGTCATTCCCTGACTGGTTTTTCCATGGATAGTGACTGGTTTTTCTTCTATAACCAGATTATACTCAATGGTTTTTGAAAGACAATTGGAAGGTATAATTACAGCAGTGATACAGTATAATAAAAAATAAATTGCTATTGGTTTCATTTTTTGCTCCCTGGCAATACTTACCGGTTTAAACGAGCTTGTGTTAATTTTTTATCATAACAGTTTTTTATACAGATGTAATGACTCTGTAGTGTTCCCTTGGTGAATTTGAAACCGTTAGGGCTCTGACACAGGACGCCTCACCCTGTTACTGGAAAAAGCAGTTTTAGAAAATTCAACCCCTGGTGTTGTTTCCCATAAAACAAGGACAGATATAAAATTATATTTGGGATGTTAACGCAGAAGTAAAAAATTCAGATGGGGGTGTCATCATTAGCCTTTATCCGCAGTCTGGTAAGGCAGGGTGATGATAAAGCGGGTTCCCCTGCCTTTTTCAGATTCTACTTGAATCGTTCCTTTATGCTCTTCAACAAGTTTGGCAGTTACCATCATCCCAAGGCCGGTTCCTTTGCCGCCTTTGGTACTGTAAAAAGGCGTAAACACATTCTCTTTTTCCTCATCGTTCATCCCCACACCATTATCGCTTACTTCAAAACAGATCCGGTTCCCGCTTTCCAGCCTGGTGATAAAATGGATTGTCAACGCACGATTTTCATCTTCAACATTCAAGCAGGCGTCCATTGAATTTGAGACCAGATTCAATATGGATCGGAGTATGGTCTGCGAATCCATGGCAACTTCGCCGACCGCAGGATCAAACTGCTTGATAATCGCAATATTGTGTTTTTTTGCATAATTTTTTATAAGGTTGACCACATCCTGCACTATGTCATTGGGGTGACAGTTTTTGAACTCAGGTTTCCTTTCTTTTGAACAGGTCAGCAGGTTCTGGACCAGGTCTGATGTCCTGTCAATATTGTTTTTTATGGTTTGCCAGCCGTCTTTTAATTTGGCAGTGTTTTCATTTTTCAGTCCGATGTCCATGACATAACTGCCCCCTTTAAGCCCGAGTAAAATATTCTTAATGTGGTGGGCAAGTCCACTGATGGTCTGGCCGACAGCAGCGAGCCGTTCAGACTGAACCAGTTCTTTTTCAAGTTTTTTTATCTCTGTCAGGTTGTGAAAAAAGAAGGCGCAGCCCACAAGGTTGCCCTTTTTGTGCAGAAAGCTGGTTGAATATCTCACCGGGACATGGCCGCCGTTTTTCTTTTGAAAGGTCAGCTCTTTCCATGGAATACTGCCTGCCTGGAAATCTTTTTTCGTCTGCTGTTTAAAAAGACTGACCATTTCCGGTGTATAGGAAAGATCAACAGCCAGTGAATTAATGACCTCAAAAAAAGGTCTGCCGACCAGCTCTTCACTTGAATAACCATAGTCATCTTCAACACTGTTATTGGTGTCAATAACCTTTAACGTCTTAGTGTCAACGATAAAAATGGGATTTGGATTGTTGTTGAATAAAATTTTGTATTGATCGTGCATGTGGGCAAGTTTTTTATGCTGGGCTTCCAGCTCTGCCTGGGCTTCCTTGTCCTTGGTGCTGTCCTGCAGCGTTTCAATGGCACCTATGATTTTGCCGTCATCGGATTTAATCGGTGCTGCCAGAAAATAAATCCATTTTCCTTTTTTACCCAGATGGGGGAAAAACTCTTCTGCTTCATATGCCTCCGGGATAAGGACTGATTTTTTCCAATTATCGCCATAGTAAGCCTGGATCTGGCCTTCACTCATGCCGGAAACGATCACATCTGCCATGGTGGGCCGTTTGGATTCGCGAAATGGCGACCACTGCCTGTCTGTCCCGACGAGCTGGTAGGACTCAAACCCGGTCAGTTCTTCACAGGCCCTGTTCCAATGGGTGATGATATGTTCATTATTGATAATAAAGGTTGGTATCATGGAACCGTGGATAATTTGATTCAACTCTTTTTCCATGGTGATAAGGTTCCGGGTCTGGTCTTCAAAATACTTTACCTGTTCTTCAACTGAATCTGTGATGTTATCTGCCAACTGGTCGATTAACTTTTCCAGGCCGGCTGTACGGATCTTACCAGACCGGATTTTTTTCTTTATTTTTATTTTTTCCTGCTCTACTTTGAGGTAGCTTATCAGGGACATTGCATTGTGATCGTCAATATTCAGGACCCTGGCCTTAAAGGGACGGGCGCTTTCAAGTATATCGGTAAGGGATTCATCCTGGGATATTCTCAGGATCAGGTCGAGATTTTTTAATTTGAGAATTTCAAGGTAATCAGTGGTGGCGAGAAGGCTGCTCTTTTTTGCGAATCCTATTCCTTGGGCCTTGGCAAAGGTATCTGCAACACCCAGAACGCTGCAGTCAAGATCTTTCAAATCATCATTAAGAAGAAGTGTTAAAATTTCTTTGCAGGGATGGCTGCCCCCCATGATGGCGATGTTTAATCCTTTTAAGTTCCATTTTCCCATTTCCGGCTCCTGATAGGTCTGAGGTAAAAGGCAAATTCTGGTTAAGGACTACACTCTATCTGCTCCTGTTTGATTTATAGTGTAAATTCAATTAAAAGCACCTTAGCAGATTGATTTATAAATGTCTCTTATTTTAGTATAAAACTAATATTTGAACGCTGCCAGATAAAAATATTTTCGTGATTCATTCTAAAACAGTTCAGGATCATATGACAACAGGGAGTCAGCGTGACTGTAATTTCTGAAAATTTCTTTCAAAAGTAATGATAATATGGCATTATCGGCTGATAATGATAAAAGTTTGTGCATCTTGACGGGATAAGTATATTTGACATCCAAATGCAGTTAAAATGTTTTGACGCAAGGATAGAACAAAAACATGAGTGAGAAAAAACTTCAAAATTTCGTTGAGAAGAAAGTTCCGGGATTATTTTTTATTTTACTGACGTTTGCAATGATTGAGTTCGGTATATTGATGGTCTGCATCCTTTTATCAGGCAATCACGATGTGGTCAGAGTGTACAATAATGCCAATGCACTAGTCTATGAGGATAACTATAACACGAATGCTCTAAACGAATTTAAAATCGTGTCCGGTATAAAAAATTTCAAAGAAGAAGGATATGTAGTGACACGGGCGGTTATAAAAGAAAAATTCCCAACAAGAAGTTGGATAGCGCTGTCTGTCTGCGTCCCGATTGTATTAATTTTATTTGTTACCTTCATTGTTAAAGTGTTTGACGACGTGTTCCGCACCAGAAAGAAAAAACAGCCCTCAACGGAAGCGTCACAACTGACATCTGATTTTAGTGAAACCAGGTTTGAAAAATTATTTTCCACTTTGAGCCGGTTAAATATTTATGCTCTGGGAGCGACCGTTGTCCTGGCCGGGTTTTTATACTGGATGGTGCCGGATTTATTACTGTATCTTGGTAAAACAAGCTATCAGACGATTTCAGAATTGAAATGGATTTTTCTGTGTGTCGTCATTTTTATAAGTATATACTTTATTATCAGGGTTTTTTTATCCTACAAAATAAAAACCGAAATTATCAGGCAGCAGTCAGAAATTCAAAAAAACCGTGATCGCCTGGCGATAGAAAACAAAAGTCATGGGCAGCTGTTAGAAAACAAACACGATAACAAATGAATGGATGTGAAATTTTTAAAAGGTTATTTACTGGCCGCCCATCCCGTCCTCGCTGATCCAGATATCTGTATTGCCGAGCAGGTTATATTTTATCGCCATTTTGAGGTGGGGGTACTTCGCTAAATCGTTAATGACAGGTTTTGTTGATCGTAGAATTGAAATTTCCTTCTTTTTTTTCTCTAACGCCTGCTCAAGAGAATGAATCCGATCCAGGAACCGCTTAACCAACGAAACCGGGACAACTTCTTTCCCCTGCTCAAAAGCTCTGAGGTTGCCTTCTTTCTGGAGCCGGCGCCAGCGGTAAAGCATGTTGGGGGAGATCTCATACTTTCTTGCGACAGAGCAGATGGTAACATTGGGTAAATTCGACTCTTCAATGACTTGAAGTTTTTTCAGCGCCGGCCATCGCCTTCGCCGTTTAACCTTTTTCGTTTTTCCTGCTGCCGGGTTTTTGTTCGTCTCTGACAAGGGTTGGTCCTCTATTGTTCCAATCTCGTTAATACCGCTTTTTTAAACAGTGCCCTTTGTATAAATGGTTCCCCCAATTAACCGTGGTTATGGTTTTATCCTGATAGAAGGATACAGCCCCTTGCGTTCACCTGTTGCGTAAGGTTGAATAAGATTGAATGATATATTTTGATCATCCTGCGCATGCCCCCGGTCTTCGCTGCCGTTAAAAAAAGCGCCGTTCAGCAATAATATCTGGTTCAGCCTTTTTTTAAAGGCATCGATAAATACCGACCCTAGCCCGTTAAAAGTCATTTTTCCTATTCTCAGGGTTTCACGGGATTCTGCAAGGTCGTCCAGGGCAATGGTATTATGTTTAATATCGTCTTTAGACTGGATAAATCCCCAGATTAAATGTTCGCCGGGTATTTCAATTTGAACATCCGGATCGATTATTGTGTGGGGCATAACGATACACCCTTCACCAATTTTAATGGGTGCTTCTTCTTTCCCGTTTAAAAAAGAGTTGAATCCAACAAAGGATTCACGTCCAAGCTGTGTATGGATAAGCTTTCCGCCATGGGCTGTGATACAATTCCCCTTCAGGGTTGAATTTATAATATATGTGTTTTCCTGTGCATTTGATCCATGGCCCATTTCAGCATTTTCTAAAAAAGCTTTCTGGGAGATAAGCACATTTTCACCAATAGTCGTTTTTCCCCTGACAACAGCATACCTGTTCACAGCAGAGCTGGCGGGTGCTTCTATCGGTTCAAGGCTCATTACATCGAACAGCCTTTCAAATTCCTGTTCGCGGTTTTTAACAAAATCATAGATAATGCCGCGCGGCTGGTATAAAGAGTTCACACCGACAAAGTTATCCAGAACCTCTTTGTTGAATTTATACTTGAATTCAAAGTTATGGCTTTTTACCCATATGGTGCCGTGATCAATTTTCCGGTGAAAAAGCTCACCCGCTTGAACATATGAGAAATTCCCGACAATACAGGAATGGAGGTTCATTAAATCCACGGTTGCAAAAGGGCCTAAAAAACAACCTTCTAATGTTGACCCGTGGATATTTGCATAATGTGCTGATATCGTGTTCCGAATCCCGAATTCCTCAGGGCTTTCAGGGTTATGCGAATTGCTGTGGACAAGCGTTTTGTATAGGAGGCTGTCCCTGATCGCGATCATTTCATCTTCAACAAGAGGTATGTTCATTGACCCATTAATTTCATCCCCTTTTCGTTTTAATTCATCTCCTCGAATATCACTTTTATAAATAGCAGATCTTCCAACATAACATTTGCCAAGAAAATAGCTGCCTGCAATATTGGAATTTCTAAAATGGAAATACAATGGATGACGAGATGTGATGCCATAAAATGCATAAAATTTTAACATTTTATCGTATTCAAGAGAGTTCTTTACAAAACTCTCCGTATCAAAACCAAACTCGGATAAATTGGCATTGACCCTGTTGACAATTCTATCATTCAACTGTTTAAGCTGGTTATTCTCAATGTTGGTATTATTCGTATTATTTTCTGTCTTTGTTCTGTTCATCAAAACAATCCTTTTCGATTTGTTTGGGTAATAAACTATTTTTAAAGCAAAAAACAGATTCGGTCAAGATTAATTATCTTTTTTTATCGTTCGTATTTAACGAACAATTAAATTTTTCAATATATGCCGTATTAAGAGGTGAAAAAGATGCATCAATAAAGGCAGGTGATTTCCGGATACAAATGGCAACAGACCAATTTATTGGAAATTCTTCTCTATGTCATTATAAGAATGTTTTTTGTCTGGCTGAACCCTTTTTAAAGAAAAAAGTCACTTTTTGTAGCTTTTGAAATAGCTGCTATTGCAGGGTGTCTGATAATCCGTTCTATTGAGATAGCATAAAATCTTTCTATAATTTCATTTGATCTGCCGATGACAGTGACTTCATACTGTTGTTGAATTTCTTTTTCAATTACTTGAGGTGCGACAAAAATACCATCTCCGGCCTGACCAAACACCTTTAACAATGCACTGTCATCAAATTCTCCTACAATATGCGGTAAAATATTCAGGCTGTTAAACCATTGGTCAAGCCTGCCGCGGAGGGCTGTATTATTCATTGGCAGAAGCATGGGTGCCTTATCAAGCGAATACGGGAAATTCTTTTTAAATACAGATAGCAATTGTTTTTTACAAAAAAAAGAAACACCGCATTCAAACAGCAGGTGGCTGTAAGCTTTAACACTTAAGCCCGATCGGATGGGGACATCGGTAAACACAACATCAAGATTATGAACAGCAAGCTCGGATAACAGGTTTGCCTCTTTCCCTTCCTGGCAAACCAGATGAATATTCTCAGAAAGTTTCATGGCCGGTAAAAGAAATTTGCGTGTGAGCAGCTTTGGAACAACATCGACGACGCCAACCTTCAGAGATAAAGGAGCCTTTGATGGAAGGCTGTGGACAGAATTCATCATTTCCTGGCCAGTTGTGAAAATTTTATCTGCATAACCAAAAACCATATACCCCAGATCCGTGGGTTCAAGATTGCGCCCGACCCGATTAAACAGCTGGCCGCCAAGCGTTTTTTCAAGGACACGCAGTTGAGCGCTGATTGTGGATTTCGACAATTTCAATTTGAGGCTGGCTTCCTTTATGCTCCCGGTATTCATGACTACCCAGAAATAAAACAAATGATGATAATTAAACAGCTCCATAAAAAGATAACTCCAGTTTTTGAAATAAAGTTCAACAATTGTTCAGTTCATAAATTTCGAACCACTATATCACATTCAAACATCAGGTCTATTTTTTTTTCTTAATTCATATTTAATCTTTGTTTTCACTTTTTTACCTGTCGTATAGTTTTTTATGTCTTTTCTTTGTTTTCTTTCACCTTGACTTTCTCAATTAAATCGAATAGTCAGACTATAATGTTTTGTATTGGGTCCTTGCCAGTTATAAAAAACCCCTTTTTCAAAGCATTAATGTAGATTAGCAAAGATTGATCAAATAGAAGATTCAAAGGTTGCGTTACGCCGAATAACTCAGGAGGGGACGGATCGATGAAATTGGACAGGTTGGCGTTGTTAATAGTAGTTTTTGTTTTCCTCATTTCTTTTACACCTGCTGCTGCAAAAGACACTTCTGATGGAAGTACTCATCATTCAAATGACATATCAGAACATTCAAAAGTAGCTTCAGATCCAGGCCATGGAAAGGTGCCGGATAGTGCACATGACCAGGGGCATGATCAAGGTCATGGGGAAGATCATGGTAAGGATGATGCACATGGCGGTGGACATGGCGGGCATGCGAATCTAGGGGAAGAACTGCCGCTTTACAGCTGTATCCCCTTTGCCTGTATGCTGTTGTCTATTGCCTTGCTGCCGCTGATTGCAGGAAATTTCTGGCACCATCACTTTGGCAAAATTGCTGCTTTCTGGGCAGCCTGTCTTGCCGTGCCATTTGTTATTGTCTATAAGGGGATCGCCATATATGAAATTCTTCATATTATTCTTGCAGACTATGTTCCCTTCATCATCCTTTTATGGGCCTTGTTTACGGTGTCAGGCGGTATTTTACTGAAAGGAACACTCAGGGGAACACCGATGGTTAATACCATTATCATTCTGATCGGGACGATTCTTGCCTCATGGATGGGGACAACAGGGGCTGCAATGCTTATGATCCGGCCTTTTTTACGGGCAAATGATTATAGAAAGAACAAGACATTTATGGTGGTGTTTTTTATCTTTCTGGTTGCCAATATCGGCGGTGCATTAACTCCATTGGGAGATCCGCCTCTGTTTTTAGGGTTTCTTCATGGTGTCAGTTTCTTCTGGACACTGAAAATACTGCCGCACATGCTCGTATCAAGCATTATCCTGCTCATTATTTATTTTGCCCTGGATACCTATTATTACAAAAAGGAGGGTGCTACTGCCCCGGATGACGGAGAAAAACAGCCGCTAAGGCTTGTTGGAACCTATAACTTTATTTTTCTTGCCGGTGTTGTCGGCTCTGTTTTAATGAGCGGGATTGTTGACTGGGGTCATGTTTCAACCTTTGGTGTTCACAGGGCAACCCAGGACTGGGTCAGAGACGGACTGCTGATCGCATTGGGTATAGGATCACTATGGGCAACACCTAAAATACTGCGCGAGGAAAATGAATTTTCCTGGTTCCCGATCATAGAAGTCGCTTATCTGTTTATTGGTATCTTTATTACAATGATACCGTGCCTCCTATTGTTGAAAGCAGGTCCAAATGGTGCGTTTGCGTTTTTAATCAATGCGGTAAAAGAACCGCTCCATTATTTTTGGGTGACAGGGATGTTATCTGCATTTCTGGATAATGCACCAACATACCTTACCTTTTTTAATACCGCGCTCGGCAGCTTTTACTCAGGTATGGCTGAAGCCGAGTCTGTACCCCTGCTAATGAATGAGAATACAATCTATCTGCAGGCGATTTCAGCTGGGGCTGTCTTCTTTGGCGCGTGCAGTTACATTGGAAATGCACCTAATTTTATGGTCCGGTCCATTGCGACAGAGTCTGGAACCGAGATGCCGAGCTTTTTTGGGTATATCCTTAAGTATTCTTTAATATTTTTAATCCCGACCTTTGTTATTGTAACCTTTATATTCTTTTAATATACTTGGTCTAGTGGAGGTGACACTTAGGAATGGAGCAAACAGCATATGAATATAGACCTTAAAGGATTAAAGTTAGCAATAATTGGCGGAAACAGCCCCTGTAAAAGTATTCTGGAGCTGATGCTGGGCCCGGGATTGAAAGCATTGGATATAAAGGTCCTGGTCGTAGCTGACACCTTAACCCGGGTCGAGGGAATAAAGTATGCAAATGAAATTGGCATCAAAACCGTTACAGACTACAAAGAGGTCTGCAAATTAAAAAGCATTGATGCGATTTTAAAATTAAAAAATGATGAAATTTTAAGTGATATTTTAGATAAAGTTGATACAGAGCGTATCAGCATTATCGACCTTGATGAATACAAGGCCATGGCCTTCTTGAATTTTCTGAAAACAGAAGAAGAAAAAATTCAGATAAAAGAAAAAATTGAAAAAGGTGATATTGACAAGCAGGAAATTATAAAACTGTTTGATCAATTCTCCAACCGGATTCAGCAAATCGCAGAAAAGGAAACAAAATATCTAAAGGTCGAAAGAGAAGACCTGATTGAAATGGAAAAAGAATTAACCCAGATTATCCATGGCAGTACCATTCCCACTTTTATCATTAACAGTGAGCATATTATTACCCATTGGAACAGGGCCTGTGAAAAATTAACCGGTCATAAAGCGTATGAACTGGTAGGCACAGATAAACAATGGGTACCGTTTAGATCTGCAAAAAGGCCCACAATGGCAGATGTTATTGTCGGCGGTATGTCCGAAATGGAAGTGTCTAAATATTATGGGTCTTCCTGGAGAAAATCGAGTCTGATTGATGAAGCGTATGAAGCTGAGGAATACTTTCCGCACCTGGGTGGAGACGGCAGATGGATTTTTTTTACAGCCGCGCCAATAAAGTCTCCGGACGGTAAAGTGATTGGCGCTATTGAAACTTTGAATGACCTGACAGAGGATAAGAAGACACAGGAAGAGCTGGAGCTTCAGGATCAGGAACTGTCGACGTTGTATGAAAAGTATAAAAAATCTGAGGAGAAATATCGATCCTTATTTAATAATAATCCAAATCCTATTTTCATTATCGATAGAAGAACTCTGGAAATTTTGGATGTAAATCACAGAACCGAAGAACAATACGGATATAAAAAATCTGAAATTTTTGGCATTTCATTTCTTGAAATTGGTGATGAATCTGATGAAACAATAAAACAGGGCCTGGTCGGTTTGCCGGAAAATGAAGCGATTCTTTTTACAAAGAAAAAGCACTATAGAGAAGACGGATCTTCCTTTTTCGTCAATATTAAAGTGGTGAATGCAACATATAGTCATCGTGATGTATTGATTGCATCAGCAACAGATATTACAGAAAGTGTTGAAAAAGAAACTCAGCTGATTCAGGCAGGTAAGCTGGCAACGCTTGGAACGATGGCCGCAGGTATGGCTCATGAAATTAACCAGCCTTTAAATGTCATCCAGATTTGCGCAGATTTAATTTTAAAACTGATCAATAAAGGTCATGATATCCCAAATGATGAACTGGTCATAATGGCCAATGATATTATTGATAATGTGGCAAGGGCAGCAGGTGTTATCAAGCATGTCAGAGATTTTGCAAGGCAGTCTGAAAGGGATCTGAAAAAGTTAGTGATTAATGATCCGATACAGGACGTTTTCAAGGTGCTGGGCCATCAGTTAACCGTGCATTCTGTAAAAGTAAAACTTGAGCTTGACCCTGATCTCCCTGAAATCAGGGCCGAGCATAATCGATTGGAACAAGTATTTATCAACCTGGTTACCAATGCAATAGATTCTATGGATGAGAAAGCAGAATCAGAGGGCGGGGCAGCTGAAAAATTATTAAAAATTAAAACATATGCAGAAGACAATACCGTTGTAACTGAAGTCTCTGATACCGGTCTTGGAATGACCGAAGAGGTCAAAAGAAAAATATTTGAACCCTTTTTTACAACAAAGGAGACCGGCAAGGGGACAGGGCTTGGCACGAGTATCAGTTTTGGCATTATAAAAGATTATAGTGGAACTATCGATATTGAGAGTGAATTCGGTGAAGGAGCGACATTTATAATTAAATTTCCCACTATTGAAGAAGGAATGAACCATGTCAGCCAATAAAATATTAATTGTTGATGATGAAGAGATTATTGTCAGACTGCTTTCCATGTCTCTTCGCAGTGACGGATATGAAACCGTTACCGCCTATAGTGGTGAAGAAGGGCTGGCGGTTTTTCAATCTGAAAATCCTGATATCGTTGTGACTGACATCAAAATGCCGGGAATGGATGGCCTTGAGTTACTTAAAAAAATTAAAGAATTAGATCCTGAAAAAGAAGTTATTATTGTAACCGGGCATGGTGACATTGATTCAACCATTATAGCCCTTCAATATGGTGCCAGTGATTTTATCAACAAACCGGTCCGGGATGAGGCGCTTGCCATAGCGCTTGAAAGAGCCAAAACAAAGATCGAGATCCGGGAAAAATTAAAAGAATACACTGAAAATCTTGAAATTAAGGTGGCGGAAGCCACTGAAGAGATCCGCCGAAAATCAAATTTTCAAAGATTACTGATTAAAAGTTCTACTGATGCCATTGTTGCGTTTGATCATAACTGGAAAGTGGTTGTCTATAATCCGGAAGCCGCAAAAATGTTTGGAGATCCCCCCAAAGAGGTGATCAATAAAATGGTTATCGATGACCTGTATACACCTAAAATTGCAAAAATATTCAAGGCAATGGCAAGCGAAGAAAAACGCAAGGATCAGAATACGATTTCATGGCGTGAGAACAGCATTAATACAAAAGACGGCAGGCAGATACCGGTCCGGTATATCAGCAACACGCTGTTTGAAAAAGGCAGGTTCGTGGGAACGGTTAATTTTTTCCAGGACCTGACAGAAATCAAACAGCTCCAGAAGGAACTGGTCCAGTCAGAGCGGCTTGCAGCCGTTGGTCAAACCGTCAGCGGATTAGCCCATTATGTTAAAAATATTCTCATTGGATTAAAGGGCGGCAGCTATGTCGTTGACGTGGGAATTAAAAAGAATAACACAGACAAATTGATTTCAGGTTGGGAGACCATAAAAAATAATATTAAAAGGGTAGGGAACCTGACACAGGACCTTTTAACATATTCCAAGCAGAGAGAGCCTGAGTTTGAGCCTTGTGATCCCAATGAAATTATTGAGGATGTTTTCGTTCTTGTAAAAGATGTTGCCAATTCAAAAGGGATACGTGTTTCAAAGGAACTTGAACCTGATATTGGAAAAATTATAGCAGATCCACAAACGATTCACAGATCTCTGTTAAATTTAGTCAACAATGCTATGGATGCATGTGTTGAAGATGAGGATCTAGAGAAAAAACATGAAATTAAAATCAAATCATTTGTTGAAAAGGACAATATGATTTGTTTTGAAGTTGAAGATAATGGCTGCGGAATGGATGAGTATACGCAAAAGCAGTTATTCAGCCCTATGTTCAGTTCAAAAGGGGGGAAAGGTACAGGCTTAGGACTCCTTGTTACAAGCAAACTTATTGAAGAGCATAAAGGAGTGATTGAAACTGAAACCAGTCCGGGAGTTGGAAGTACATTTACGATTAGTATTCCTTTAGAAAAAGCAAAAAGCGGTTGATAAACATTGACCAAGGAGGATAAATTATGAGTAAAAAAGTTCTTGTGGTAGATGATGATCCTGATGTGAGATCATTTGTTGTCACAGTTCTGGAAGAGAACGAGTATACACCTCTGGTCGCTCAAGATGGGGTAGAAGGGTGGGATGTTATTGAAAAAGAAACACCTGATCTTGTTATTCTCGATGTGCTTATGCCGAGAGGCAGTGGTATCCGGTTGTATCGAAAATTAAAAACAGATGATAAATTTAATAAAATACCCATTATTATGTTTACTGGCATTGCCCAAAGGTCTTTTTTAAAGTCTCAGAAAGCATTGGAAGAGTTTAAAGGCGGTGAAATCCCGAAACCTGATGCCTATCTTGAAAAACCTGTTGAACCTGAGGAATTAGCAGAGGCAGTTAAGAAACAATTGGGTTAATCAATATAGTAAAAGTATTGCGATTGGAGACATAATGGAAATTAAAAAATTGCTATTTGTAACAAAGTTTGAAGAACTCTGCTATGATGCACTTAACTCACTATTGGCGCTCAGGGGGGCGGCACTGGAACATGTTGTTTTCTTAAATGTTATTGAAAGAGACAAAGTCGCCATGAAAAGAGGTTCAGGCTATCTTAAAGAAGAAGAGGTGAAATTAAAGGAAACAGCAAACATAAGGTTTATTGACTGGGCAGAAAATCTATTTGAAATGGGCCTTGAAGTTGGGGCATATATGGAAGTATCAACCCTCATTCCTGAAATTTTGAAGGTTGTTGAAAAAGAGATGCCGGACCTTATTGTCATTGGCCGTTCACATAAAGGACCTCTGGAGCAGCTTTATTCAGGGTCTGATGTGGTTGAACTCATTCGGAGAACCGATGTCCCAATCCTTGTTTTTAAACATATGAAAGATGATAATATTGTCCCTGAAAAGCTGTTCGAACGACCGTTGTTTGCAACAAACTGGTCTGAGACAGGGAAAAAGACTGTGGAATATATTAAAGGCTTGAAAGATGTCATAGGGGAGATTCATGTGATTCATGTTGTAAAAGAAAGTGCCCTGAAAAGCCCTGATACACATGAAGTGCAAAAAGTTAGAAAAGCGGAGCGGAAAAGATTAGATGATCTGTGTGATGAACTCGAAGACGCAGGCGTAAATGCCAGACCACATGTTTATGTCGGTGATCCTCAAAAAGAAATTGAAAAGGCAGCAAAAGAATACCAGGCGACGATGGTAATCCTGGGTTCCAGTGAAAAAGCGGCTATTTTAGAGCGATGGATGGGCTCTATTTCTAAAAATATTGCAGACAACTCTATTTACCCATGTCTCCTGATACCCGGTAAAAAGGACGTTTAACTCTTGCCTTTATTGTAGTTATAATGTAGACACAAAAAAGCTTTATTTTGGCTTTTTTTATCAAAAGTTTTAGTGGTTGACTCAAAATTATACATTTGCTATGTAAAATAATTTTGCTGTTTAATCGTACTAAAATGAGAATGGAGAATGATAGATTTTTTATCATTGAGAAGGGTATATATATGAAACTCCTATTTATAGATGACGAACAAACTTTTTTGAAGTATCTCGCAAAAAGACTTGTTCTCGACGGATTTAGCGTAAAAACAACTTTTTCAGGAGAAGAAGGGGTGGAAGCTGCTGCCAAAGAAGATTTTGATGTGGCAGTGGTTGATTTACAAATGCCGGGGATTGACGGAATTGAAGTTCAGAAACGATTGAAAGATTTACAGCCTCAGTTACCTTGTATTGTTCTAACCGGGCATGGAAGTGTTGAAAACGCGCTGGAAAGCGGTAAATATAATGCGTTTAAGTTTTTGTCAAAACCTGTGGATATGGACACGCTTATTGAAACCATAAACGCAGCTTATGATTTTAGAATTCAACAAGAACAATCATCCTCCGGATCAGAAAAGTCTTCAGCAGGGGCACAAAAGGAAGGCGCCATAAAAAAATTATATGGAAAATTCCGAAAACTATATGGTGTTGATAAATAGTTTGTCCTAACCTTTGGTTTTAATCACTTTTGAGGGAGGGTGGTTCATTGACTGGTTCTAATAACGGTATTGCCGATAATAATGGCAAATCGAAGGCATCATTTTTCAATTCTTTTTTTTCTTTTTTGATTACATTCATCCTGATGTTTGCATCATGGATTGTGCTGTCCGGCAAATTCGACCCATTACTATTATGGCTAGGGGGAATTTCAAGTTTTCTTGTTGCATACTATTTCTATGATTTGCTGTTTCCTGTAATGGAACAAAATTATCCATCTGTATTTTTAAAATTTATTGCCTACATTCCATGGCTGGTTTTCGAGATAATTAAAGCCAATTTTCATGTGCTCAGGTTAGTGTTTCATCCCCGGATGAAAGAATTAATAGATCCCAAAATTATTACATTTAAAACAAATCTGAAATCAGATATGGCCATAGCAACCCTTGCCAATTCTATCACACTGACACCCGGTACCATTACCGTCACTGCAGACAGAGACGGTGTTTTCAAGGTACATGCCATTGATAAAGAATCGGCTGACGCCCTTCCAGGGGAGATGTTAAAAAAAGTCGCAACCGTTTTTGGAGAAGAGATATGAACACTTTTTTTCTTAGTATTGCATTGGGACTTTGCGTACTGATGCTGTTTTCATTATACAGAGCTATTTTCGGCCCTACTGTTTTAGACAGGCTCATTGGGGTGAATGCTATTGGCAGTAAAACGGTTGTCCTTCTTTTGCTGATAGGGTTTTTGTATGAACGTGTTGATATGTTTGTCGATATTGCTTTGGCATATGCATTTTTAAATTTTGTAGCGGTCATTGCAGCCTCACGCTACTTCCATAAACGAAAAGGTCTTTACGAAGAATCCTTTTTGGATTGATTTTAGCTTGGAGTAATCATGGATATACTTGTCACTTTGTTTTTAGTCATTGGTTTATTCTTCTTTTTAGGAGGTGCAATCGGCATTATCAGGATGCCGGATTTTTACAGCAGGCTCCATCCGGCAGGGAAACTGGATACGTTAGGTATCCTTGCGATGGTCGTGGGTCTTTCTGTTTATAATCTGCACCATTTTTCCTATGAAGCTTTATTGATGTCTATCAAAATGTTTTTAATTGTATTTTTCGTGTTTCTTTCCAGCCCCACTGCAACCCATTCAATTGTAGATGCAGGAATGAGGGCGGGATTAAGACACTGGACCAAAAAAAAGGGAAAGGGTTAATCATGCACTGGCCAATTGATTTGATTGTATTAACCTTTGTTATTTTCTGTGCGATTGCTGCCATTTCCGTGAAGGATCTGCTTGGAACAGCCATCCTTTTTGGTGCGTATTCATTTATGATGTGCCTGTTGTGGGCTGTCATGGGCGCTGTGGATGTTGCATTTACTGAAGCGTCAGTCGGGGCAGGGGTCAGTACGGTTTTTTTTGTTGCAGCTGTCTTTAGGACGAGCAGGAGGACAAAAGATTGAGACTATTAGGCTTTATTATTGTTTGCCTGACAGGTGCGCTGCTGCTTTATGGCACAGGTGAATTCCCTGACTGGGGAGACCCGAATTCACCTGCATCGGTTCACCTGTCTAATCATTATATTGAAAAAGCAGTAGAAGAAACACAAGTACCCAATCTCGTGACTGCTGTTCTGGCAGATTATCGTGGGTTTGATACCATGTTTGAAACCGCAGTTGTTTTTTGTGCCGGGCTGGCCTGCTTTCTTTTATTGAGAGATTTCAGGGAAAAAAAAGAACGGTATTACCGGCACACACCTACAGGTGTCATTCTGCATGTCAAAGATAAAACAAAGACCATAACAGTCGGGAAAGAATTTGAGCATATGGACAAAGACTGGGTTCCGTCTGACCTTATCATTAAATCTGTCTGCCGGATCCTTATTCCATTTATCCAGATTTATGCACTATACGTTGTCGCCCATGGTGATTTTTCTCCTGGCGGTGGTTTTCAGGGAGGGGTTATCTTTGGCTCCAGCCTTATTCTTCTGGCGATTTCCTATGACTTAAAAACACTTGTCTCCAGGATTAAAGAGAAAGTTTTGGGGATTTTTGCTGCTGTCGGTGTTTTAATTTATGTTGGAATTGCAGCGCTGTGTATGCCCATGGGAGGTAATTTTCTGGATTACGCTGTCCTGGCTCCACTTGTCTGGGACCCGCATCATGTAAGAGCATTGGGAATGTTGGGGGTTGAGATTGGCGTCGGCATCGCAGTGACAGCTGTAATGGCGATTATTTATATTAATATTGTCTCTGACGGCAGACACGAAGAAGGACTGTAAAGGCACTGACTATGACTGATTTGTTATCCTTAATTGTGGCAAAATATAATTACTGGCTGTATGTGATTTTGATGATGATCGGCCTGTATGCTATGATTGCAAAAAATAATTTGATCAAGAAACTGGTAGGAATGAATATTTTTCAAACTGCCATTATTCTTTTTTATGTGTCTATTGGATATAAAAAAGGCGCTACAATACCCATTATACAGAATGCTCACGGCGACAATCATGGTGTCCAGGAAGCAGCGAATCATGTGGTTGAGCATGGGGTAAAGGCTGCCCATACAGTTGAACATGGGGTACAAGCGGCTGCTCATGCCGTCGAACAGGGGGCACATGAGGTCGCCATTCATGCAGCAGATTATATTAATCCTTTACCGCATGTGTTAATGCTGACTGCCATCGTCGTGTCTGTGGCAACCTTTGGCGTTGCAATGGCTCTGGCTGTCAGAGTGTACCAGCGGTATCAAACCCTGGAAGAAGATGAACTCAGGATGCGCTTATCGGAAGAATAAACTATGGATAATTACCCAGCACTTATTGTCGTTGCACCGCTTTTAGCCGCTCTGTTTGCAGGGATTGCGGCCTGGATTGAGGAACGATTGTCATACCCAATCGCTGTGATTGGCCTTGGTATCTCAGTATTTTCCGCCATTATGACCCTGATGAATATTATGGATTCCGGAACAATTCATTATCGAATGGCCGGCTGGGCGCCGCCCATGGGGATTGAATACAGGATTGACCTGCTGAATGGAATGGTCCTGTTGATGATATCCAGTATTGCTTTTTTAAATTTGCTTGCAAGCTATAAAAATGTAGAACAGGAAACCAGTGACCGGCAGGGGGCCTTTTATACGATTTACCTTTTATTTGTGACAGGCCTGGTCGGTGTCACAGCTACTGGAGATTTGTTTAATCTCTATGTTCTTATCGAAATTACGTCTTTGACCAGTTATGCCATGGTGGCATTGGGCGACAGGGATAGAGGACCTTTGGCCAGCTTGAACTACATATTCATCGGTGTGATAGGGGCCAGCTTCTATTTACTGGGCGTTGGTTATATATATCTGATAACCGGCTCTCTTAATATGGTGGATGTTGCCGGTATTTTACCAACACTCGAAGGGTCCTCCACCGTACTGGTTGCGTTTATTTTGTGCATGATCGGTGTATGGATCAAAATGGCCTTGTTTCCTATGCATGTATGGCTTCCCAATGCGTATTCGTATTCACCGGTTGCCTTTGCAAGGATGGTCGCCCCATTGATGACCAAGGTTATGGTATACGTAATGGTTCGCCTGATGATTACGGTTTTTGGCTATGAGTACATTTTCGAAACCCTGCATCTTGCAGATGCAGTTGTATGGCTTGCAACCATAGCCATACTGGCCGGCGGTATTATGGCGCTTGCCCAGAACAATTTAAAGAAAATGCTCACCTATATTATTGTGTGTGAAATAGGTTATATGGTTGGTGGTGCATGGATGGGAAATCAACTGGGAATGACCGGTGCGATTTTACATATATTAAATGATGCCATAATGACCTTTGCCCTTTTTCTCGCTGTAGGGAATATGGTCTATAAACTTAAAAAGGTAGATTTAACAGACCTTCAAGGATTGTTTGGAAAAATGCCCTGGACCATGGCAGGATTTGTTCTTGCAGCATTCAGTATTATCGGGGTTCCGCCCACATGCGGGTTTTTCAGTAAATGGTATCTGATACTTGGTGCGCTGGAAAAAGGGGCGTATCATTTTGCAGGGGCGCTGATTATTTCCAGTTTAATCTGCGCAGTTTTATTTTTCAAAGTATTTGAAATCTGTTTTTTCGACCCCATGTCAGAAGGCCATGGGCATGATCATGGAGGTTCGGATTCCAGCGCAGCCATGGAGGAAGCACCGGTTTCAATGTTGATTGTATCCGGACTTGTCAGTCTGTCATTAATTGTTGTCGGGCTGTACTCAGGAACGATTGTAAATATGATCATTCTTCCTTTTTTAAAGTGAAGATGAATTAGATTATAAAAAGGTAAACCCATAAATGGAAACCATTATCTCAGTTAAACCTCTGTTAGCAGTTTTAGTCACCCTGTTTATTATTCCCATTCTGGTCTCATCTTCAAGCAAACCCAATGTGAGAGAATCATGGATATTTGTTGCCGGTACCATCAAGCTTCTCCTTGTTTTATCAATGCTTCCCATTATTCTTGATGGCAAACAGATTGCCTTGACATTATTTGAAATTGCACCGGGCGCTGCCATTGCTTTCAGGGTAGACGGCCTTGGGATGCTGTTTGCGATTGTTGCAGCCAGTCTTTATATTGTCACATCCATCTATTCTATCGGATATATGAGAGGGCTTGATGAACACGGCCAAACAAGGTTTGTTTCATTCTTTGCCCTGGCCATTTCTGCAACCATTGGCGCTGCTTTTTCTG
>CAYFKW010000036.1:0-36354 GCA_964343845.1 uncultured Desulfobacula sp.
TTATTTACAGTTGTATGCATGCGACAATCGATTAAACGCTCTTCTATTAGTAAACCCTTTTTTTCATCTTTTGACTCAACAACGACCACAAGTCCTTCCCAGGGATTTAAAGCATGTTTTTCCAGGCCGCAGATTGAATCTAACCGAAGCAGGGGTATCAATGCATCCCTGTCTCTTACCATCTCCGCATTGGCTTCTACAGTAAAGCATTCTTCTTTCTCAGGTCTGAAAGACCTTTGAATGGCCATCACCGGGATAATAAACTTTTCATTCTGCACCCTTACCAGCATGCCATCGATTATCGCTAATGTTAATGGCAGCCGCAGGGTGAATTTTGTAAATTCCCCCTGAACGGATTCAATATCCAGTGATCCTCTCAGCTTCTCAATTCCGGATTTGACAACATCCATTCCAACCCCCCGTCCGGAAATATCCGTAATACTTTGAGCCGTTGAAAACCCCGGTTTCAGAATCAATTCAAATATCTGACTGTCAGACAGATTCGCTTTTTCGTCAATCAGCTCCCTGGAAATGGCTTTTTCAAGAATTTTTTCTCTGTCCAGTCCCTTGCCGTCGTCTTCTATCTCTATGATTATATTTCCCCCTTTATGAAATGCTCGAAGAAAAATATTTCCCTGTTCAGGTTTCCCAGACGACAGCCTATCCCTGTTTTCTTCAAGGCCGTGGTCAATTGAATTTCTAATCATATGCACCATGGGCTCATAGAGTGCATCGACAACATTTCTATCAATTTCAGTATCTTCGCCCACCATGTGCAGAGAAACATTTTTTCCGGATTTTGCAGAAAGGTCTCTGACAAGTCTTATCATCTTCATAAATGTTGATTTTATCGGGATCATTCTCATGGACATGGCAATGTTCTGAATCTTTGAAACGATCTGGCTCAGCCGGCCAACATTTTTTTGAATTTGAGGATCTTTTTGAGCAACCTGTTTCAGCATGGATTGAGCAATAACCAGTTCCCCTGAAAAATCTACAAGGTCTCCCAGTTTATCAATATCCACTTTAACGTGGGCAGGAGATGATTTTGCAGCAGCTTTCTGCGTCATTAAGGCTGACGCTACCTGGTTTGGTTTCACTAATTTTTCTTCAACAAGAACTTCCCCAATCCTTTTTTCCGAATTTTTTTCCTGTTTTGATAAAGCTGCATTCAAATTTTCTTCATCTAATGTACCCTGCCTGACCAGAATCTGTCCCAACGGCTCTTTAGGTGACGACGATAAGATTTCCGGCAGTTGTTTCAGCATTTTTATTTGAGGGTTAATATCTATGTCGTGATCTATGGGCATCTTGTTGTTGACAAGCCCCTGACTGACCCTTTCCAATAGCTTTTTTATCATATCAACAGACTGCAGAATCACATCAAAACCATCTTTGTTCAATATGAACTCATTGTTCCTTGCACTGTCCAGTAAATTCTCTGTCATATGCGCAAGCTTGTTCATCTTTTTCAGACTTAAAAATCCTGAAACGCCTTTGATTGTATGGAAGGGACGAAATATATTGTTTATAATTTCGCCGTCAGTCGGGTCCTGTTCCAGTTCAACTATGTCAACTTCTATGCTTTCCAGGTTATCTGTTGCTTCTATAACAAAATCTGAAAGAATTTGATGATCTTCTTCTGATAAATCTTCAGGTTCTATGGGTTCCTCTGGCTGTGTACTTTCTGCATTTATTTCAACTTGGTCTAGCCGGGCCGGCAATTCCATGTCTGCTGTATCGGGATCTGTCATATTTTCCTCTACAAAAGGCACCCCAAGCAGATTCAATACATCAGACATATCAAAAACAAATTCCTCATCTATTTCCATATGCATGACCAGGGCTTTTAAAAGAATAATTCCTTTTTCAAGCGGGACCGTACTTTTGTTTTCTTCAAGCACCATGCTCTCTGTATATGATTTATAGGCCCTGGCCACGTTATGTACCATCACAGCGTCAATCCCATCGGAAAACTGGATAATTTCATCCAGAAGATTCAACATTTCTCCAATTTCAGGAATTTCATCCGGGCTCAGCAACGCAACTTTTATGGATAACTCGGTTATCAGATCTTTGAGTTTCAAAACTTCCTGAGGCACTTCCGGCGCCTGATGTTCGTCCGGCAAATCGTTCCTGTCAACCGCCAGCTGGCTGTTGCGGTTACCAATTCCTGTTATCTCACTGTACTTCAGATAGGTGTCATCCAGGCTTTTTATGACATCTGTCATGTCATAATCAAAATTTACCCCTTTATCAAAATGGGTTTTCAATGATTTGATCAACCCCAGCCCCATTTCTAAAGGGAATGTGCTTGTTAAACTTTTTTGCTTTAATTTAAGAAGATATGATTTATATGCATTTAATGCGATAAAAAGTTTTAATGACCGTTTCTTCGTGAAAACCTCTAATAACTGATTCAGGATTTCCTCGATTTTTTCCAACTGCGTTATATCTTCTATACATAATTGAGATATGTTTTTTGACAGGTCTTCAAATAATGACGTTAATCGATCCATAATTTATACATTTACTAATCCAATAGAGTGAGTAATTTGAAAAGAATTTTGACTATAATAAGCGATTAGTAAAAAAAAGGCAAGAAATCAAACAAATAAAAGAAACTTATATAAACCGTTCTTTTCTTTTTTGAGTCGCTTTATTGGAAACAACCTTGATCAACCCTGGCATTATCGTATTCCTTCCATTTAATTTCGCCTTGTATAACATGGTATCAGCATCTTGTATAATTCGAGTCATATCTGCAAACCGGTTGAGCTGTGCCACGCCAAAACTTGCTGTTACCTTCAGAATGCTGTTTTCATAAAAAATAGACTGTTGAGCGATTTGAAGCCTTAATCGGTCTGCAAGCTCCATGGCTTTGATTTTTTCAGTTTCAGGCAGTATTGCGATAAACTCTTCGCCACCGTATCGATACAAAATATCACCTGTTCTCATATTTTTTCGCACAAGGCCTGCGATTTCCTGTAACACTTTATCGCCGGCAAGATGTCCATGGGTATCATTGATCTCCTTAAAATGATCCAGGTCAAACATGAAGACAGACAGATTGTTTTTGTGTCTGCTGGCACTTGCAATATGCCGCTTGAGCTGATTTTCAAACTCCCTTCTATTATAGCACCCGGTCAATGAATCTATGACAGCCGCATTCTTTAATTTATCGATTTTCGCCTGCCGGGACAATGCGGCACTGCCTGCTTGAAGAATAAGGCCAATGATCTCATCGTGATACCCATTCATATCGTTGCTGGGGAGCATGTATATTTTTGACTGATCGTTTTCTTCATTAAAGTCAAACGTAACAAGGTGATCCATATCAAACACGGCTTCCTGCTCATCTGGATGAAAGGTATGGTTCAGATAATGTAATGTTTCTTTATTCTTAATACGAAAATCCGTCAAAACAATTTTTTCAAGGCTCTTTTTATACATTCTCGGGTCTAACCAGATATCAGCACCTTTTTCTTTTTTGATCACAAACGCAAACAACCTGTAGTTAAGGATATTTTTTAAGCAGAGTGCAACCTCATTGATAATGTCTTCTGGTGATGTTTTTTTATTCAACGCAACAATATGACGTGTCAATTCCCTGTGATCTGCCTGCCTTCCTGCTACGCCAAAAATCATGGAAAACACTGTTGCCAGCCTGTTTGAGATCCTGTTAAGTGCCTGCTTCATTTTCCCCCTCGTATGAAAATTTACCCTTTCAAACACCATAAAGCAAACCCCATGCCAATTTGAGATCAATATATAAATTAATTAATATTTACAATTGGTTACACAAAAAAGCCGTGGCATGGCACTTCTGTTGTCTAAGGAAAAATTTGCAGGTGTGTCATTATTTTGACATATTTATTACAAGAAAAAAGCAGGATAGATCCGCGCTACAGGTTTCCTTTTAAACCGATCTGCTCTGCAACAGGTCTCATACCCATTATTACTTCTGTGATGAGTTCGGAAAGTTCCATCTCCAGGAATTCAGCCCCTTTTCGGATCACCTCCCTGTCAACCTTTGCAGCAAAACGTTTATCCTTGAATTTCTTTTTTACAGACTTTGCCTTCATGTCAAGGATGCTTTTAGATGGTCTTACAAGGGCAGCACTTGCTACAAGACCTGTGAGTTCATCAATGGCATAAAGGGTTTTTTCAAGATTTGTTTCAGGCTTTACATCTGTACAGATACCATACCCGTGACTGATAACCGCTCTGATATAATCTCCAGGCCAGTCATGTGCTTTGAACAATTCAACACACTTGTGGCAATGTTCATCCGGATACATTTCATAATCAAGGTCATGTACCAGACCGATGACCCGCCATTTTTCTTCATCTTCTTTAAACCGCCTTGCAAAATGGGCCATAACTGATTCAACACTAAGTGCATGCCGGATTAATCCTTCTTTATTGTTGTATTTTTTTAACAGTTTGAATGCATCTTCTCTGTTCGGGGTGTTTGTACTCATAACAAATCCTTTAATTGTATTGCATTTTCTAACCAGTATAGTACAATTTTGACTATCTTTTAATTTATGATAAGTCAACATTTATGATTTCAAATATTTTCAATGTAAAACCTGTCTATGGAGACAATGAAAACATCCTTCTTTTCTGGCAGAAGAAAATATTTAAAGCCTTCTTTTTTACGCTTATCATCATTGGTATTATCCCTTATATTTTAAGCTGCAATCATGCCATCGCCGTATCTGAACCCCATCGAATCATTTTTTTTACTTTAATATATATCCTGGCCTGCTGTATCACTTTCTTAGAGCAGATCCCATTTCAATTCAGAGCCTGGACAGGCATTTTCGGGTTCTATTTTCTGGGTGTTTCTTCCATGCTGGATATCGGCTTCATCGGCAGCACCCGGTTATATCTTTTATGCTTTTCTGTCTTTGCCGCTATTTTTTTTACGCTGAAAGGCGCAATGGTCACTCTCATCGTGAACATAGTAACTTTGACGCTTTCTGGATACCTGTATTTTAATGATATCCTCCCCATGGACCGCACCCAAGGCATTTTAACCCTTAAAGACTGGGGGTTACTCATGGGGACATTTGTGTTTTTAAGCGCTGCTGTCAGTATCTGTCTGTCGGTGTTAATACGGGCTGTGGAAATTTCCGGGAAAGAATTTAAACACCTGGTTAAAAATGCAACAGATATTATCTGGACATTGGATAAAAATTTCAATATCACATTTATAAATTCAGCTGTCTCTACTGTATTTGGATTTGTACCAAAAGAACTCATTAACCTGCCTATTTCTTCCTTTTTAGATGAGAAAACAAAAGAAGGACAGATTAAAAAAATGCAGGATGGCAAGGATGTCTCCTTTGAAACAGAAATCAGGCACAAAGATGGTACGTTAATTTCTGTAAAGGTAAATGGTTCAAAAATTAATGATTTCAATGACAGCAGAAACGTATACCAGGGTATTGTAAGAGATATTTCACAGGAAAAAGCTCAGGACATAGAAAAAAAACAATTAAAGGAAAAACTTTTACGGGCAGAAAAATTTAAAGCCCTGGGAATTCTAGCAGGCGGCGTTGCCCACGACCTGAATAATATTCTTTCAGGAATTGCCACATATCCTGAAGTTCTGATGATGGATGAAGACCTTGATCCGAAAATCAAACAGGGATTAACCATGATTAAGGATTCCGGGCAGAAAGCATCTGCAGTTGTCAGTGATTTACTAACTATTTCCAGGGGGTCCAGTGCTGAAATGGAAATTATTAATATCAATTCTATTTTAGATCGATATACATCAGCCCCGGATTTTAAGAAAATACAGGCAACCTTTCCAAAGGTATCCATAGAATTGATTACCGAACCTGAACTCCTTAATATTAAAGGATCTTATATCCACATTGAAAAAACAATAATGAACCTTGTTTTGAATGCAGTGGAAGAGGTCTCTGATCACGGAAGCAGCGGACAGGTTCTTATCACTACGTCTAACAATTATATTGACCCGTCTGTCCCCGGGTATCAGGATATCGCACAGGGCGAATATGTTATTTTAAGCATCATTGATAATGGATCTGGTATAGATGATAAGAATTTAAAAAAAATATTTGAGCCATTTTTTACGAAAAAGGAAATGGGAAAAAGCGGTACTGGTTTAGGGCTTTCGGTTGTTTGGAATGCGGTCCAGGATCACAACGGGTATATTAATGTAACTTCCACGAACAAAGGAACAAAGTTTGACCTTTTGTTTCCAGCCATCCGACAGGAAATGACAAAAAAGCCAGACTCAGCATCCACAGAAGGCATTAAAGGACAAGGCGAAATGATTTTGGTTGTTGATGATTTAAAAGACCAGCAAAAAATAGCCCTCTGTATTCTTGAAAACCTGGGATACACTGCACGGGCAGTAGATAATGGTTATGCTGCAGTTGAATTCATAAAAGAAACCCCTACAGATCTTGTGATCCTGGATATGATAATGGCACCATCTATCAGTGGACTTGAGACCTACCGAATGATCAAAAAAATCAATCCCGGGCAGAAAGCGATCATCGCAAGTGGATATTCTGAATCAGAGGAAGTCGTAATGGCTCAGGATTTAGGGGCTGGAAGCTTTGTAAAAAAACCCTATACTGTATTGGATATGGGGATAGCGATTAAGGAGGAATTAGAAAAATAGTGGAAATTCTAAAATCAAAAGCTGAAATGCAGGCGTGGTCGAAAAATAAAAAAAAAGCGCAGAAAACAATCTGCTTTGTACCAACGATGGGATATTTGCACCAGGGGCATATTTCGCTTATGGAAAAAGGGAAACCCCTTTGCGATGAACTGGTGCTGAGTATATTTGTGAACCCGACTCAGTTCGGGGAAAATGAAGACCTGGATTCTTATCCATCCGACATTGAAAATGATCTGTCCCTTGCAAGGAAAGCAGGTGTAACAGCAGTTTTTCTGCCAAATAAAAACCAGATCTATCCTGAAAATTTCCAGACAGAGATATCACTTCAATACCTGCCGAATTTTTTATGTGGAAAATTCAGGCCTGTTCATTTTGGTGGTGTGGCACTGGTTGTCACTAAATTATTTAATATTGTCATGCCTGACGTGGCTGTATTTGGGCAAAAAGATTACCAGCAGTTGCAAATTATCCGACAGTTAACGCTGGATCTGGATTTTGACATCCAGATTGTCTCAGGCGACATCATCCGGGAAAAAGATGGTTTAGCCATGAGCTCCCGGAATGCGTATCTTTCAGATTCCCAGAGAGCATCAGCTCTGAGCCTTTCCAAATCGTTGAATCTGGCTGAAGAACTGGTTTCAAAAGGAGAGAAAAATCCTGATAAAATAAAAATCCAGGTTGAGAATCTCATTAAAGGTTTTCCTGAAACAGATATTGAATATATCACCTTCTGTCATCCCAAAACCCTTGAAGATGTTGATACAATAGCAGATAAAGTATTACTGGCCCTGGCTGTGAAAGTTGGAACCACCCGGCTGATAGACAACACACTTATTGACCCAAAGGGCCTGTGAACCATTTTTTGAATTCGGCAAAAAATCAGGATAGGTAAAGACGTTCTATTGTTTAGTCTTTTACAATAATAACCCTGCATTCTTTTAGAAACACATGTCGTTCCGTTGTCTTTTCCAGCAGATAATAGTCAGACATGCTGATGACAATAACGGTATTCTGCTTTACTTCTTTTCGAAGCCCCTTCAAAACGAGTGGATGGTTCCCAATTCTTTTATCCTTCAGCGCCTGATCCATGCTGCAAATATACTTGCAAACCCCATTCTGGACTGCAAACTCCCTGCTGATATAAACCGGAGAATATACTTCGTGGCCCTGTTCACTCACAATAACAGGATTGAGAACAGGCTCAATTTTCAGCCCTCTTGCATCAATGATCAACCCTGTGTAAATATTTTCGCCGATTTCCTTTAAACCGGAATTTCTGGTTTCAGGCGAAATTTTCGTTATCTGGCGGATATCTTCAGGCAGGACCAGTTGCAGGAATCCGCCTAATATGCTTGTTTCAATAATAATTTCCACAGCAAGGGCAGAGGTATAATATTGTTTTGAAATATGGGCATCTCTTGCTGTTTTTTCAATACCTGCCAGAATCACATCATTTCTGGATGCATAGCTGTCTACACTCAATGCATTTGTGATGTTTATCTGTTTTAAAATTTCTATAATCCGGCGGTTTGCATCCGCCCTGGCTGACCCTGGGACAGACTCATGCGATGTTTCTGTGTTGTCTTCCGGAGACGCTTTCCCAATTGCTGAAATTTTTCCAGTACTCCAGTTAACAGAGCCATTCTCAAACCGGGTGATGCAATGATGACTTTTTGATTGATCCTGATCTGCTGAAACACTCGAATGAATGAAAAAAAAACCCAGAAAAAGCAGCGTTATCCTGAGGATATTATTTAAATCATTTTTTAACAATCGGTTTTTCACTGTATTCAACTTTTTAGAAATTCTGATTCAATAAAATCTGCGATCTCCTTAATATCTTCAAGGCCAAATACAGGGACATCTGGTTTGTGATTCGAATCTGTGACAAAAGCAATCAGGTTTTCATCATCCATGCAAAGCGGTTCTTTATGAACACTGTCAACTCTAAACACTTCAATTTTCGGAAGGTTCTGTTTTTTAAACCCTTCTGCTATAATCACATCCATATCAGAAAGATACGATGTCATTTTCTCAACATACCCTGATTCATCATCCTTAATAACCGCAACTTTATGTTCTGATATCACGAGTGCGGCACTGGCGCCTGCTTTTCTATGCCGCCAGCTGTCTTTCCCCTCCCTGTCCATCTCAAAACCATCATGGGCATGTTTAACTGACCCAATTTTATACCCTCTTTGTGTCAAGAGTTTGATCAGTTTTTCAAGAAGGGTTGTTTTTCCTGAGTTTGATTTTCCAACAATTGTAATGATCTTTGTTTTCATGTTTTTGTCTTTAATTGTTTCTTAAAATTTTAATAAAAATAGTGTTCAGAATAAATAAAGTCAAGCAATGAAACATTATGGGGTAAAGGGCGGGTATCAAATCATTTTTTAAAATAGACAGGATAGAAAATCTTTACAAAGAGAGAACACCTTTATATGATGCAGATAAAGATAAATTCATTGTAAATGAGGTAGTGCTGCTGATACAGCAAAAACGGTTTATATAAAAATTATCGGAGAGATAGAATGGGTGAAATGCTTTCAACCAAAGAAGTTGCAAAATTTTTAAATGTAAACGAAAAAATGGTATATTCACTCATTGCAGAAAAAGGCCTGCCTGCTTCCAAGGTGACAGGCAAATGGCTGTTTCCTATCAATCTGGTCCGTCAATGGATTGAGACAGGCACAGACAACTATCCCCAGCTTGCCAAACTGCCACCCTATCATGGACTTGTACTTATCGCAGGCAGTAATGATCTGCTGCTGGATAAAATTATTTCAACCTTTAATCTCAAGCACGAAAAGCACCTGGCCATGTTTGGTATTTCAGGATCCTTAGGCGGGTTGAAAGCATTAAGGCAGAATTTATGTCACATTGCCTCAAGCCATCTAGTGGCTGAAAATAATGAGTACAATTTTCCTTTTTTAAAGGATGAACTGAATCAGATACCTGCTGTTGTCAATTTCTGTCAAAGAGAACAGGGGATCATCATCCAAAAAGGCAACCCAAAAAAAATCAAGGCCATAAAAGACCTTAAAAAATCTGGCATCCGGATCGTTAATCGTCGTTTGGGGACCGGGACCCGTCAGCTGTTTGATAAAGAACTAAAAAAATCTGGTATCAAAGGCGAAACACTAGATGGTTATGAAACTACATTATCAAAACATATGGATGTTGGATTGAACATCCTTGCAAAAAAAGCTGATGCAGGCCCAGGAATCAGGCCGGTCGCCAATATGCTCGGACTTGATTTCATCTCCATTGGCTGGGAACGGTTTGATCTGCTCATTAACAAAGACAGATTCTTTGATCAGGGCATACAGCTTTTCCTGTCACTGCTGAAGGGCAAAGTCATTCAAAAAACAGCCCAGGAATACGGCGGGTATGATTTATCACTGACGGGAAAAATGGTTTATCCTGAATCTGAAGAAGAACATGAATCTGAAAATTCGTAATGCATCGTTGTAAAAATATTAATTTATCCTATTGATATTTTTATAAAATTATAGAACAATAAGCGTATTCATCCGGAATCAACATTGGAATCATTGCATGGGCATAAAAATGATTAAAAGAATATTGATATTCACCTTTTTTTTTCTGCTGTTTTTTAGCTTTTCCGGCAGTGCGGGTGATGAGAAAAAGCACTTAAAAATTACCAAAAGAATGCAGAATGTTGTAAAAAGACATACTGCACACCTTCTCGGATGGGCCAATTCTCCGCTGATTTATAATTTCTTAATTGAACAAAACAATAAAAACATATCTTTGGAAACGATAAAGGCCATAGACAGGGAGTGGATCGCCGGCAATCAGAATGAACTTGCCATAAGTTTACAGGAAAACAAAATAGGGAAATATTTAAAAGAAAAAGTGCTGAGTTCCCCATTAATCGTAGAAGCATTTTTATGTGACAAAAGAGGGGCCGTCATTGCTCTTTTTCCCAAGACAACCGATTACTGGCAGGGAGATGAGGATAAATTCATCAAAAGTTACGGGAATGGGAATGGAAGAATTTATCTTGGCCCCCTTTCATTTGATAAAAGTACAAATACGTATTCTGTTCAAATATCTGTTCCAGTTAATGATTGGAACGACACTATTGGCGTTTTAGTCGTTGGATTAAAAAATATCGAAGAAAACGATGATGCTAAGTGACTTAACTCATTACATCTAAAATAAATATAATTGAATTTAAAAAAGAATTTGTTAAGCGCCGGTAAGGTAAACTCTCTGAACACGAGGTGTCAGAGCTGATGTAATTTCATAGTTAATGGTATGAATCTTTTTGGCCAACTCCTCAGCACTTTGGATTTGTGAGCCCTGGGACCCGATGATTATGACCTCATCCCCCTGTGCTACTCCTTGAATATCCCCGATATCAATCATGGTTTGGTCCATGCAGACCCTTCCCACAATCGGAGCTTTTTTACCTTTCACGAGCATATAACCATTGGATGAAAACTGTCGGGAAAACCCATCTGCATACCCAATTGGAACAGATGCAAGAGTTGTTTCTCTTTTTGTTTGATATGTCATTCCATAGCTGACATAAAATCCCTTTGGAACTTTTTTTATCGATGTGACCATTGACTTTAATGTCATGGCCGGCTGCAGGTTTATTTCTGATAGATCCATTTCAGTAGAAGGTTTCAGTCCGTAAATGGCAATACCAGCCCTTACCATATCATAGTGTGCTTCAGGGAATTGGATAATACCGGCACTATTGGCAGCATGAACAACTTCAAATTCTACTGAATTGTTTTTTAAATTTTCCAACAGAGAATCAAATACGTCTATTTGAGCGTTTGTGTAGGTTTTATCTGTGCTGTCTGCTGCGGCAAAATGGGTGTAGATGCCGGTAAGTTTAAGTCCGGGCATCTTTCCTATTTTTTTTATATCTTTTCGTGTCAGTGTATGAGACCTGTTTTTATTTATGACCATGCCCACCCGGCCCATACCTGTATCCACTTTCAAATGTGCGTTAACGGTCTGACCCATTTTTTGTGCTGCCAATGACAAATAATTTGCCATCTCAATATCATACACGGTAACAGCAATATTCAAATCGCAGATAAGGGCTGCCTGTGACGGATGAACATATCCAAACACCAGAATAGGAGAATCAATCCCAGCTTCCCTCAGCTCCAAGGCTTCATGAAGCCTTGATACACCGAGCCAGTCAGCGCCGGCTTTTAAAGATGTTTGTGCTGCCTGTACAGCACCATGTCCATATCCATTGGCTTTTACAACAGCCATGAATTTTGATTTTTTATTTGTTTTTTGTTTCAGCTGCTGAATGTTTTTCTGAATCGCATCCAGGTCGATAAAGGCCTTTACGAGCGCATGTTCCATCTTACGTCCTTTTGGTACTGCCCTTTTAACGAACAATTGTCGTGATGACATGGGGATCCAAGATCATTTTTAACCCAGCCATTTCTTTTTCATTAAAAAAATTATTCTCCTTTTTTAGAAACTTCGGGTCAAGTATTTTTACATTATCAGAGCATTTTTGAAGGACATATCTTGAGGCACCTGATATCATTTTTCCAATTATATCCATGATGTCTCTGGTTATAAAGGGCCTGACGCAAGTCGTCCTGAACTCATAGGCCGGTGCATGGTCCATCAACATGCGGGCGCTCTGTAAAATTTTATTCTTATCAATTTTTCCCGGCATAACAAGGTGATAATTCTCCATACTTGTTTTAATGTCCATGGAAATAAAATCAAGCAGCCGGTTGCGTATCAACTGATTTAATATATCAGGATGGGAGCCGTTGGTATCCAGTTTTACCTTATACCCTAAGGTTTTTATTTCTTTGATAAATTCTCTCAGATCTTTTTGCAGCGTGGGTTCACCCCCGGTAATAACGACCCCTTCTAACAGACCTTTTCTCTTTTCAAGAAATTTTAAAATTCTGTCTGCATCAAAAAGGTCCCCCGCCCTTTTTGATGAACGGGGGACCAAACCGGGATTATGGCAATAGGGGCAGAAAAAATTGCACCCCTGGGTAAAAATGACACATGCGATGGTACCGGGAAAATCAATCAGAGAATTTTTTTGAAATCCGCCGATATCCATTTTTCGCCTTGATTAAGCAACATTAAATGTTTTTCTCATGCAGAACTCTGTCTGCTTTCCGTTATTCCATTGTCCTACAGGCCTTAAATACCCTACAACTCTTGAATAAACTTCAGTAGGCTCGTCACATTCTTCACATGTTTCATGCTCACCGGAAATATATCCGTGAGATGGACAAACACTGAAGGTTGGCGTCAGTGTAAAGTATGGCAGTTTAAAAGAGTTGGATACTTTATCCACTACATTTTTTACAATCTCAGTATCGGAAACTTCTTCCCCTAGAAATAGATGCTGGACCGTTCCGCCTGTATATTTTGTCTGGAGACGATCCTGAAGTTCCAATGCTTCAAAAATATCATCTGTATAATTCACAGGTAAATGCGTAGAATTAGTATAAAAAGGATCTTTTCCCTGTTTGTATTCCTCTTCATTTGCACAGATAATATCTTCAAATTTTGCTTTATCTTTACTCGCAAACCTGTATGTCGTCCCTTCTGCAGGTGTTGCTTCAAGGTTGAAAATTTCGTCAGTTTCTTCTTGAAGTGTCTCGATACTCGTTCTGATATGATTCATAACCTTTACAGCAAAATCCTGACCCTTTTTAGATGCTATTCCTTCACCCAAAAAGTTGATACATGCTTCATTCATCCCTAAAACACCAATTGTTGAAAAATGGTTTCTCCAATAAACACCTGTGCTTTCCTTAATTTTCCTTAAGTAAAATTTTGAATAAGGGTAAAGGTCTCCTTCTGTAAATTTTTCAAGAATTTTTCGCTTTATGCTCAATGAATCTGCTGAATACTTGACCAGGGTATCCAGTCTTTCAAAAAAATCATTCTCATCCGTGGCCAGATAACCGATCCTGGGCAGATTGATAGTGACAACACCAATGGAGCCTGTTAATGGATTTGCCCCAAAAAGACCGCCCCCTCTTTTTCTTAATTCCCGATTGTCCAGTCGCAATCGACAACACATGGACCTGGCATCCTCGGGGTCCATATCTGAATTCACAAAATTTGAGAAATAAGGAATGCCGTATTTCCCTGTCATCTTCCAGACATTTTCAAGGTTTGGATTGGACCAGTCAAAATCCGCAGTGATATTATATGTTGGTATTGGGAAGGTAAAAACCCGGCCCTTTGCATCTCCTTCCATCATCACTTCAGCAAATGCTGCATTCAGCATATCCATTTCTTTTTGAAAGTCTGAATAGGTCTGCTCTCTATACTTTCCGCCAATAATAATAGGAGAATTTTTTAAGGTCGATGGGGCATTCAGGTCCATGGTTATATTGGTAAAAGGCGTCTGAAACCCAACCCTTGTCGGAATATTAATATTAAATACAAACTCTTGAAGCGCCTGTTTAACCTGCCGATAGCTTAAACCGTCCTCCCATATAAACGGTGCCAGCAGCGTATCAAAATTAGACATTGCCTGGGCACCTGCTGCTTCCCCCTGCAATGTATAGAAAAAATTAACAATCTGGCCCAGCGCACTTCTAAAATGTTTCGGCGGAGAAGATTCAACTTTTCCTGCTACACCTTTAAATCCTTCAAGCAAAAGATCCTGCAGGTCCCATCCAACACAATATACGGATAAAAGACTTAAATCATGAATATGGAGATCGCCTGCATAATGTGCATCCCTGACTTTTGGCGGATAAATTTTGTTCAGCCAGTACTCTGCCGTAATGTCAGAAGATATGTAATTGTTCAATCCCTGGAGAGAATAACTCATATTGCTGTTTTCTTTAACTTTCCAGTCCATCCTTCGGATATAGGATTCCATGAGCCCTACATTCTCTTTAATGGCTATTTTTCTTATCTGGTTATGCTGTTCCCGGTAAATAATATATGCTTTCGCAGTTCGATAAAACGGAGAATCCAGGAGGACCCTTTCCACGATGTCCTGGATTTCTTCTACTTCAGGAACAGGTCCAAGGCGGAGGTCTCTTGCCAGCGTGACAACTTTCATTGTCATCTTCTTTGCTTCCCTGCCGTTAAATTCACCGGTTGCCTCTCCTGCCTTCTGAATGGCATTGGTGATTTTTGATGAATCAAATTCCGCTACTCTTCCATCCCGTTTTTTAATTTGCTCAAACATGTATCCACCTCTTGAAATTTGATTGAAATTAACATATCTTTTATCTGTATGTCAGCGAGCTTAAGACTTTAGACTTAGATCGCTGATTATTAAGTTTAATCAACATATTGTTGTTTGTCAAGAAAAAAAATCTATATATTGTGGTTTTTAATTAAACCCTTTCAAAAGAATCATATGCAGTTAGACAAAACCCCATACTTTAGAAAACCCATAACACCCTGGTATGATTCAACTTTTGCCTGCCGGACACTTGTTGTTATCATGTTCATTGTGTTTGCCTTTGCCATTGGCGGTATTTTTATCAGTTCTGACAATCCAGACTTTAAAGAATACACGTGGTTCCCAGGCCTTCTGGCTTTTTTGAGCCTTTTCCTGGTTGTGAAAATTTCATTAAGATTAAAGAAAAGATCAAAGTCCAGCTAATTTGTTTTTAATAAAACCTCTATCAGATGGTACACAATCTTTGCGGTCACTCCCCATATGACAACATCTTTATAAGGGTAGGTTAATTGCATTACATTGGGGGGATGTTTATGGAATTCCTTGTCTTTATGCCTGTCAATCAAATATCTTAACGGGATTTTGAATACACGGGATATCTCAGACGTATCATGCTGAATAACATCTTTTTGATTCCATATGCCTATCCAGGCTTCAATGTCTTTGCTGTTGATGGTTTGAAAATGACCGAGAGAACCAAGCACATCGACATTCTCTCTGTCGATTCCCATTTCCTCTTCCAGCTCTCTTAATGCGGTTTCCTGTGCTGTAGGGTCATTTTCTTCTCTATGTCCGCCTGGAAATGCCATCTGGTTGGCCCAGGCATACCCTTTTACATCTGCTTTCTGAATAAACAGCAACTCTATCTCTTTGTTAAACAGAAAAAGAGCGATCACGCTGGTTGACTGAAACAGGGTACCATCAGGGGGCCCCGGGTGGACACCGTTTTGAACTGCCGACCGAATAATGGCGATACACTTATCTTTATCCATAATACACTTTACCGCATCCTCCGGAATACTGTCCTGAAACACTGTATCTAATGATATATTTCAGAATAAGAGGGCGCATGCTGTTTTTGAATTCTCATCAATATTCATATAAAACTCAAGAACGATACAGGGAAAGGGTACCATTGTCAAATATCAAAATTTTTAAAAAATTCATTACAAAAACGGTCTGCCCTGTTCGGTGACAAACCAATCGATGAGCTCTCTTGCAAGGCTCTGCCTGCCGGGTATAACAGGAAGCCTATTATACTTAAACCAGTCTGCCTCTACAATTTCTTTTCTATCGATTGATATCTTTCCACTCTCATATACTGCTGTAAACCCAATCATCAAACTGTCCGGGAATGGCCATGACTGGCTTTTAAAGTATTGAATTTTTTTCACTTTTATGCCTGTTTCTTCAAGGATTTCCCTTTTAACACAATCTTCTAAAGACTCTCCTGGCTCAACAAATCCGGCCAAAACACTGAACATTCTTTTGTCCGGAAAATTAACACCTCTTGCTAAAAGAATTTGATCATCTTTTATAACGGCAGTAATGATGGCTGGAGATATTCTTGGATAGCTGATCAAACCGCATTCAGGACAAATCCTTGAATGTTCTTCTTTTTTATCTGGGCCCCCTACGTCTGGATGTTCTTCTTCCTTTTTCTGCGTTTTTTCGCCGCACCTGCCGCAAAACTGGAAATTAACATTCCAATCAAAAATTTGTCTGGCATATCCTGCGATTGTATAAAAAGTATCATCCATTTTACCATAAAGCGCACGTATACTCATCCACTGGTAACCTTCAGGCAGTTCATCCAAACGCATCGAAGCGCAATAACACGGCATATTATCCATTGTGCCAAAAAAGCAACGAAGACGCAGTGATGCCGCCAGAACAGATTTGTGATCCAGTAAAGGGATTGACACATCACATCCAAATTCCTTTCGAACCAGGATATTGCTTTTAGAATAAATAAAATAGTAAGCCTTTGCCTCACTTTTTTCAGGTTCTGTTACCGACTTTACGAAATTCATTCTCACACCCGGTGCATGGTTACTTTTTCCCTTTATGCTGCAGTTATTTAACAGGCCCTAAAACTATATGAGTTTTAATAAAACAGCAAGCTGTTCTTTCTGTAAACCCTACATTTTCCTTGACATCAGGACGCGTTTCTTTATACTTAAAATTATATATAAATCAACGATCTTACAATCATCTATCACATCAGTATCGAAAACAGGAATTTTTTATACCTGCTGTTTTATTGATTGTTAAACTGAATAGCTGTTTTTTAAATATTTCATTTTCAAAGGAGGGTTGATTTGAAAATAAAAATGATAGGGTTCAGTTTTTTTTTACTTTTCTTGACGCACACCGGTTTTTGCCAGTCAAAGTCAATCAGCATCGTAACAGATCAGGCATACTGGTATCCATTTACCTTTGTGCAAAAAGGTCAGCCCAAAGGCATCCATATTGATGTGGTTCAGAAAGCATTAACCAACTTAAACTATTCTGTCAATTTTTATCCCAAACCGTGGAAAAGATGCCTCCAGGATGCCAAAGCCGGAAAATACGATGCCATTGTATCCGCATCTTATAAACCTGAAAGGGCACAGTATCTGTTTTATCCTGAAGACGCTTCCTCTGCAAAAAAATCTGCCTGGCGAATCACCCAGGTTGCATATGTCGTCATTACCAACGCCAGCTCACCTTATCTGTTTAATGGCGATGTAACGTCTTTACCTTCACCTGTCAGGACACCGCTGGGATATTCTATTTCTGATGACCTGAAATCTGCCGGTGTTAATGTGCTAGAAGCGCCTGATATAATAGACTGTATCAATCAATTGGTGAAATCAGGTAGAGGGTCATTTATTACCCCGCCCCAAAATGCGGTTATATGGCAGGCTGACAACCGATTTAAAGGCAGACTCAAAATCCATGAAATGCCAATAAAATCAAAATCCTATTACATGGGATTTGCCGTTAAAAATCAAAAACTGAATCAAACGGAAATATCAGCAATCTGGGATGAAATCGCCAAAGTCAGGGAAGATCAGGTTTTTATGACCCGTCTTTTTAACGAATACAAAGGCCAGAAATAACTTTTTAACTCTCTTTTTCTTATGAACAAAGAAAAACAAATAGATACCATCCCGAAAAAATTTTGGAGTCGTTCCCTGGCAGGAGACATGATTATTGGTCAGGCTGTTGTGGTTGCCCTGTCCACTATTATTTTGATCAGCCTGGGATATGTAATGCTCTCTAAGAGAACGGACCGGTTGTATGAAATCAAATCTTCTGAGTATGTCTCTTTTCTGGAACAAAGCCTTACCGTACCTTTATGGAACTATGATGAAGAGAGTATCGCCATCATCAGTAAGTCTTTTGTCCAAAATGATTTAATTGCAAAACTGAATGTATTGGACAGTAATGGCGCATCATTATTCAGCTATAAAGACAATAAAGCCATAGATGTTATTGAACGTGTGGCCAGTATTGAATATGAGAATGATGTCATTGGAAAAATTCAAATCGGCATTACTGCAAGTGAATTGATAAAACATAATCGGGACTTGCTGATTGCCATCATTACGACGATTTGTGTGGTACTCACCACCCTGGTTCTTGTCACAGGACTTCTAATCAGATCGATCCTTCAAAAGCCTTTAAATCAATTGATTGCCGGAATTGAACAGGCAGCAAAAGGGGACTATGATTATGTATTCATCCACGCCCCGCAAAAAGAGATTCGGATCATTACCTCTAAATTTCAGGACATGTCAAACCAGGTTAAACTCAGGGAAGAGTCTTTGACCAGTATTAATGAAGTTCTGGGCCAGGAAATTCATGAAAGGAGACGGGCCCAGGAAACAGTTGACAAACTCAATGAAGAGCTGGAACAAAGAGTCGTTGACCGCACTAAGCAGTTAGAAATTGCAAACAATGAACTTGAAAAAACTGTTGAGCAAGTTCAATTGCTGGCAGAAGAGGCAGAGACTGCGAATCTTGCAAAAAGCCAGTTTCTTGCAAACATGAGCCATGAAATCAGGACCCCCATGAATGGCATCATTGGTATGACAGGCATCCTTTTTGACACCAACCTCAGCAAAGAGCAGATGGATTATGCTAAAAACATAAAATCCAGTTCTGAGGCACTGCTGGGTATTATTAATGAAATCCTTGATTTTTCAAAAATAGAGGCTGGAAAACTTGAATTTGAAATCATGGATTTTGATATGCGGGTCACCTTCGAAGAAATCGTTGAAATGATGACGGTTAAAACAGACAAAAAAGGGATAGAACTTGCCTGTTTTATTCATCCTGACGTACCTTCTCTGCTTAAAGGAGATCCAGGACGCCTTCGCCAGATTATTTTAAATCTTATGACCAATGCCATTAAATTCACCGATAAAGGGACCGTTTCAATAAAAGTTCTCCTTGATTCGGAAACGGACACAAAGGTGAACCTGCACATTGAAGTATCAGATACAGGTATTGGCATACCAAAGGACAGGCTGAACCGGCTGTTTAAATCTTTCTCCCAGGTGGATGCTTCAACGACCAGGAAATATGGCGGAACAGGTCTTGGGCTGGCAATTTCAAAAAAATTAACAGAAATGATGGGAGGGCAAATCCATGTGGAGAGCAAAGAAGGAAAAGGTTCTACATTTATGGTTACTGCTGTATTTGAAAAACAGGATTTATCTCAGCCTGGCAGCACCCCTTTCCAATTGCCAGAGAATCTCCATAAAAAGCGCATTTTAGCTGTAGATGATAATTCAATTAATCGCGAAATTATCTCTTCTTACCTTATGGCCTGGAAATGCCATCCAAAAATCGTTTCCACGGGGGAACAGGCATTAAGCGAATTAAAAACGGCTGCAGAGAAAGGGAGACCTTTTGATATCGCAGTCATTGACATGATAATGCCGGAAATGGACGGCAAACAACTGGCGATTCAAATCAGAAAGAAAAAACAGCTTGATTCGACGAAAATCATAATGCTCACCTCAAGCGGTGTTCGTGGTGACAGTTTTCAAATGAAAAAAATCGGTATCAATGGATATTTTAACAAACCCATTAAACAATCAGATTTGTATGATGGTATTGTGTCTGTTTTAGGGGGTGCCGGCAAATCAAATAAAGCCCGGCAAAAAGAAAAGCTGGTTACGCGCCATACAATTAAAGAAACCAAAAAATACGAGGCGCGAATTCTTTTGGCTGAGGACAATATGATCAATCAAAAAGTCGCTATTCATCTGCTGAACAAATTCGGGTATCGAACAGATGCGGTTGGTAATGGTCGAGAGGCGGTGGAAGCTTTGAAAACCATACCCTATTCTCTCATCCTGATGGATGTTCAGATGCCTGAAATGGATGGGTTTGAAGCCACACAAAAAATAAGAGAACTGAACAATGATCGAAAAGACACTCCAATTATCGCCATGACGGCCAATGCCATGAAAGGAGACAGGGAAAGATGCCTGGATGCCGGCATGAACGATTACATTCCCAAACCTGTCAAACCTGAAAACCTTCTGGCTGTCATTACCGCCTGGATAAATTAGACACTGTTCTCATCGTTCTTTTGTGTTTTCATCACCAATATTTCAACGTATTCAAATCTATCAGTTTTTGACCGCACAACACCTGCAGCGATTATCTTTAATACATTCGTAATACATTTTATAGAGGTTGACTTTAACTTATGCATTTCCTATAGGAAATTAAGATTTATGATGACTTAAAACTCAAGGAGAATCTTGTGGAAAATAAATTTATCTTGACAGCTTTTGGAAAAGACAGACCCGGTATTGTTGCAGATATTTCAGAAATAATTTTTGAAAACAAATGCAACCTGGAAGATTCAAACATGGGAAGACTGGCAGATGAATTCACGCTTATTCTTCTTTTAACCGGTAAGGGTGACGGCCTCCAGGAACAATTGTCCAGGGACTGTAAACGCCTGGAAAGAGAAAAGAATATCTTTGTATTTATCCGTCCTTTAGAGTATCATATTCCAACATCACAAAACGGCAATCATCTGCGCACCATTGAAGTCGAGGGAATTGATCAGGCTGGAATTGTTTTTAAAGTCAGCAGGCTTCTGGCCGGTCACAACATCAATATTGAAACATTGAAATCGCAGAAAAAATTCTCACCCAACAGTGGGACTGCCATGTATTTCATGGAAATCAATACCAAAATCCCGGCATCTGTTTCATTAGATGAACTTGATGACAGGCTTGAAGATTTAGCCAATGAACTCCATGTGGACATCCATTTAAAATAAGGGATGGTAAAGATTATTGGATTAATTTTTGTTTAAGGCTGGTAAGGCGTAACGCGGTTTTATTATTGTTTAACGCCAATGTCAGGGCTTTTGATGATCCAACAATAATGACAAGGTGTTTACCCCGCGTCATTGCCGTATAAAGCAGATTTCTCTGCAGCAATGGGAAATGGGCGGTTGTCAAAGCAATAATAACAGCCGCATATTCACTTCCCTGGGATTTATGAACAGATATTGTATATGCCAGGGTCAGTTCATCTAATTCAAGGATATCATAGTCTACAATCCGGCCGTCATAGTCAACCAGAACTTTATTTTCAGATTTAATCACATCATCTACAACACCGATATCGCCGTTAAATACATCTTTTTCATAATTATTTTTCAGATGCATTACCTTATCGTTTACTTTAAATTTAAACCCTCTTGCTTCTATACCGCCTTTTGACTGATTCAATACCTTTTGCAGTTGATGGTTTAAGTTAATTGTGCCAACTTCACCCCGATGCATCGGAGTTAAAACCTGTATTTCATCAATATGCGGAAATGCTTTCGGGATCCTTGTGGAACATAATTCAAGAATCGTATCAACTACTTTTTCAGGCCGCTGATTTTCAATAAAATAAAATTCTGACAGTTCTCCGGAGGCACCTTTCTGAAAATCAGGCATCTCACCATTACGGATACTGTGCGCATACATGATAATCGGGCTTTGTTTTGCCTGTCTGAAAATTCTGGTCAGGGAAAAGACCTTTATTCGATCTGATTCAATCATATCAGACAACACATTTCCCGGACCAACTGACGGCAGCTGAAAAGTATCCCCTACAAGGATGAGACTGGCACTGACCGGCATTGCCTCCAGAAGCCTGTACATCAGCATGGTATCAACCATTGAGGCTTCATCTACAATAAATACATCCAAAGGAATCGGGTTTGCATGATTCCTTTCAAATGTTCCATTTTCATGATCAAACCCTAAAAGCTTATGCAGGGTAAATGCTTTTTTACCTGTCACCTGCGAAAGCCGCCTGGCAGCTCTTCCTGTGGGCGCACTTAACACAACTTTTAGGTTTTGAAGTTTAAATACCGCACATAACGCTCGAACCAGGGTTGTTTTACCCGTACCCGGTCCGCCTGTAATGATGACGATTCTTTCTGATAATACGTTACGGATAACAGTGAGCTGTTCTGCTGATAATTTTACCGCAAGCTTTGTTAAAACATTTTCAAGGATGTCTTCTTTGCTGAGCGTATGGGAAATGTCCGGCATTGACAAGATGGCCTTTATTCTTGATGCAATGCTGAACTCAGCCTGGAAAAGCCTTTTCAGGTAAATTCGTGACGCATTCTCATCTTTTTCTAGTTTTACTTCATCCAGTTCGACCAATGCTTCCAAAGCCGGATCAAATTTATTGACGTCCACCCCTGATGTTCTTGAACAGGAGTTAAACAGTTTATTTTTCAGAACATAAACATGTCCATCATTCTCAAAAGACAGGAGCGTGTAGATGATACATGCCTGAAGCCGGTGTTCATCATCTTTTTGGATCCCTGTTTTCATTGCAATTTGATCTGCAATGGTAAACCCTTCACCTGGAAGGTCCCTGGCAATGATATAAGGATCTTTTTGTAAAATTTGAAGTGCACTGGAGCCATACATCTGTAGGATAGCCGATGCATGGTACACGCTCACATCATTCTTCTGGAGGAAGTGCATGACGTTTCTGACGGCATGGTGCCTGTTCCAGGCCTGTTCTATAATTTTTTTTTTGGCAGGGCCAAACCCGTGAACCTGTTTCCCTTTTTCAGGGTCATTTTCAATGATGTCTAATGTCTGGTCTTGAAAATGATCGACAATCTTCTCAGCCAGGGATTTTCCAATCCCCTTGATCATACCGGACCCCAGATATTTTCTGATGCCTGAAACTGTAGCGGGCAATACAATAGTATATGCGTCTACTTTAAACTGGTCTCCATACTTTGGATGCGCCCCCCACCTTCCTGAAACTTCAAGGCTTTCACCTTCATACACACCTGCCAGATGTCCGACAATCGTGACAGGGTCACTTATTTTTGCGATTCGAAGTTTTGCAATGGTGTAGTGATTTTCAGGATTCCGGTAGGTTAGACGTTCTAAAATGCCCTTAATTGTTATCATTTATCTTTCACATTCTTGATAATCCACAATGCTGCGTCGTATAAATTTGACGCAGTATAATCTGGTATAATTCCTTTTTTTAAAAGTCCCTGTTCAGCTTTTTTTCCATTTCCGGTTCTTACCAGCACAGTCTTGCTGCATCCTGCATTCAATGCACATTCAATATCTTTTTCACTGTCTCCGACCATACAGGATTTATCAAGTCTGATCTGATGCTGTTCCTGGGCTTTTCGAATTAATCCTGTCTTTGGTTTTCTGCAGGCGCAATTCTCTTCAGGATGATGCGGGCAGAAGAAAATATCCTTTATTTGTCCCCCTTCATCTTTTACGCCTGCGTCCATTTTTTTAAAGATGCTATCTAATGTGTCCAGTGTGGCCATTTTTCTTCCAATCAAGGACTGATTGGTTATCACAATAATTTGAAAACCATGTTGAGTGAGCAGTGATATTGCTTCTGCGCTTTCAGGAATAAATTCAAACTCTGCCGGATGTTTAATATAATCAGGAGAATCCTTATTAATGACGCCGTCCCGGTCCAAAAAAACAGTATATTCCATTAGTTGTCTCTGCTATCCTTATCTGGAGACAGTATTAACCCCTCATATTCAAGATCCTGAAAACTATTCAGCAACAGCAAACGCACTTGAAAAGCCTTTTGTCATAATTTTTTCACTGAATCGAATGGCATCTTTCAAATTTGTAAATCTGCCTATTCTTACCCGGTAAAATGTTCCTCTGTCATCAGTAAATGTTGAAATATGAGCATTTTTATAACGTTTAGACAGTTTATACCGGTACTTTTCCGCATTGGTTTTCACTTGAAATGCCCCTACCTGAACTGTAAAATTGCCTTTCCAGTAATCTACCGCTTTAAAAGTAATTGGATCCTTTGTTTTCTTGGAATAGGATGTTGCCTTTCCAAGTGCGGTAACCCTGACGCGTGCTGTTCCAGGGCCAACGATACCGATTCGTTTTGCCCCAGTGTAAGACAAATCTATGATCCTGCCATAGACAAATGGTCCGCGGTCGTTAATCCTCACAACTATTTTCCGATTGTTTTCAAGATTGTGGACGGCCACCCAGGTATTCATGGGTAACGTTTTATGAGCGGCTGTCATGGCATACATATTATAAGTTTCGCCGTTCGACGTTTTTCTACCATGAAATTTTCTACCGTACCAGGAGGCTTTACCCGTCTGTTCAAACCCTGTGGCACTGGCGATTGGTGTATAGCGGACCCCTTTTATTTTATACGGTTTCTGGGTAGCAGGGTTGTTTTTCCCACTGGATGGCGACGGATAATTTTTATAGGTTGATGATGTTGGCGGCGGAATGTGAGCCGGACCGTAAGTGGCATCAATTCCAGATGAACATCCCATTAAACCATATATGATCAACATCAGGACCAGGATTATGACTCTCACTACACCACTCCGCAATATATGTTTGTATCAATCAAGTGCCAAATCCAAGACATCTGCCATTTTATCAACAAAGTGAAAATCGACTGAATCTCTTATGAGATCCGGTACATCCTCCATATCCTTTTTATTCCATAATGGCAGAATAATTGTCTTAATTCCGGCACGGTGAGCCGCGATCACTTTCTCTTTGATCCCGCCCACAGGCAAAACTTCTCCCCGCAGCGTAATTTCACCACTCATGGCCAGACGTTTTTTTACCAGTGTGCCTGTCATTAAAGATGTCAGGCATGTCAGCATCGCTACACCAGCTGACGGACCATCTTTGGGTATGGACCCTTCAGGGACATGGATATGAATATCATGATTGCTGAAAAATGAGTTGTCTATATTTAATTGTTTTGAATTTGACCGGATAAAACTCAGGGCAGTATTGGCAGATTCTTTCATGACATCGCCAAGCTGCCCTGTTAACGTCAACCCTTTCCCGCCTTTCATTGCCACAGCCTCGATGAATAAAATCTCTCCGCCGTAGGGGGTCCAGGCGAGTCCGACAACAACTCCCGGGTTGTCTATTCTCAGTGCCAGATCCGGCATATTGATTGCCGGTCCCAGATATTCATGCAAATCCCTTTGCCGTATAACAATATTCCGGGCTTTGCCCTCGGCGATTCTGCTTGCTACACCTCTGCAGACTGCTCCGATTTGGCGCTCCAAATTTCTTAATCCAGATTCTTTTGTGTACCCTGAAATAATTTTTTTGGCAGCCCCTGATGTAATTTTTATCTGCGTTGAATTCAACCCATTGGCTTCTCTCTGCCTGGGAATGAGATATCGGGTTGCAATTTTCAATTTTTCAGCTTCAGTATATCCGTTGAGTTCCAAAACTTCCATCCTGTCCCTTAACGGCGCAGGAATAGTGTGCAATACATTTGCTGTTGTTAAAAACATTACATTGGAAAGATCAAAGGGAACATCCAGATAATGATCTGAAAAAGAAAAATTCTGTTCAGGGTCCAATACTTCCAGCAATGCTGATGAAGGATCTCCATGATATGAAGAATCGACTTTATCGATCTCATCCAGCATAAAAACAGGGTTTTTTGTCCCGGCCTTTCTCAAACTCTGAATGATCCTGCCAGGAAGTGCGCCAACATATGTCCGCCGGTGCCCTCTAATTTCAGCTTCATCACGGACACCGCCCAACGCAATTCTAACGAATTGTCTGCCCAGCGCCCGCGCGATAGATCGACCAAGAGAGGTCTTTCCTGTCCCTGGCGGGCCGGCAAAACACAGTATCGGTCCTTTGGAATCATTTTTCAGCTTTCGAACTGCCAAATATTCCAGGATTCTCTTTTTAGGCTTTTCAAGACCATAGTGATCGTTATTTAATATCTTCCTTGCGATTTTTATATCGAGCATATCTTCAGAATCCACATCCCAAGGCAACGATGTCAGCCAGTCAAGGTAGGTGGAAGCAACAACATATTCTGAAGAGGAAGGGTGCATCCGTGACAAGCGTCTTAACTCTCTCTCTCCTTCTTTTTGCGCTTCTTCAGGCAGCCCTTTGGACTCAATTTTTTTTCTGTACTCCTTTATTTCAACACTTTCATCGTCAGCTTCACCTAATTCTTCTTTTATCGCTTTCAGCTGCTGTCGAAGATAATACTCCCTTTGCCGTTTATCCATGTCTTCTTTTACCTGGCTTTGAATCTTCGAGCCCATTTCAAGAATCTCTAATTGATCATTGACCAGGCGGGTTACTTTTTTCAATCGTTTTGTTACATCTAACAACTCAATAATTTTCTGCTTTTCTTTTACAGGTGCATTAATGGTTGAAGCGACCATATCAGCAAGCACATTCGGTTCCTGCAAAGATTTAATCATATGGCCCATTTCCGAAGGTAAACCAGGAGATAAATCAACAATTTTTTCGTATTGTTCCACAATATTGGCCATCAATGCGCGATTTTCTTTATTTCGTTCTATATTTTTACTTTGCATCACATCAATTTTGGCCTGCATATATTTTTTATCCTGCAGGAACTCTATGACCCGGAAACGATTTAAGCCCTGAATTAGAAGCTGTGCTTTGTCATCCTCCATTTTAGACATTTTCAAAATTATGGCCACTGTACCAATTCGATGAAGGTCATCTGATGTATGTTTTGAATCTATATCTGATCTTTTGGACAGCAGCAGCCCCAGCATCCGGTTACCAGCCATCGCTTCATCAATCAGGTCAACTGCTTCATGCTGAATTAAGACCAGCGGCAGGACCATTTTAGGAAAAAGATTTGTATCAACAATAGGTAGGATGGGTATGATTTCTGGAATGTTGTCTGATGTTATATTGCTTGAGGGATGTTTGAAATCATCCATTATTGTTTGGTTCCTTTTGGAATCTACAGCCTAAATAATATCTATGGAAACATTGTTTCTGCTCTTAATATTTTTTCTGAACAATTTGCCTAAAGTCAGTTCCAAAAATCCATTTAAAAATGTTGCGGTAACTTTTTCAACATCAATAACACTTGGAAGATACAACACGCGTTCAAACTGACCGAATTGAATTTCAGCCAGCCTGTAAGTTGCTGTCCTGTCAGGATGAGAACTTGTTCTGTTTCCTGATATCTTTATGGCCTTATTGCTAACTTCAATAATTATGTCTTCCTTGCTTACGCCTGCAATCTCTGCCTGAATGACAATCTCATTTCGTGTTTCAAAAATATCCATCTGGGGTTTCCATATTCTTTTTGAAAAACAGAACATGGGATTAACGGATTGAAACATCTCTTCAAAAGATTTTTCTTCAGCAGCATGCGTCTCAATATTATCGCCAAACCGAATCTGTATATGCTTCATAAAAAACTCCTGATGATACTGTTATATCTATCATCTGATAACTTTAATAAAATAGCATTTGAGCTATATATTGTAAAGCTGAATTCAACAAAAACATTTAAGATCATTCAACAATCAGTCCCATTGAAAAAAAACTTTATGAAAAAACGTGCATTTTTTATACCACAAAAATTCAACACATTCTAAAAATTTTCAATCGCTTTCTAACTCACTTAATTAATGGGATTTTAAAGGGTTGATTTGATTTTTATGCGCGGGGATAAGATGCAATTGTATTGCAGTTAGGCTTGGCAGGACGCCAAATTTTTGTCTGTATTGACGCCTTAATATCAGCGTGTTGATTAAAACATTATGACCCAGAATGTTATCGCCCAGGAAACAGACATTGAAGCGATAATGATAAACAGACTCACCAACACATCAGATGAAGTTATTTTCATTAATAAACCCTCCATACAGGTCCAATTCTACATATCAAAAAAGAAACCTGAAGCATGCAACAAATTTACTGAATTTTAATATAATCTTATTATCGTTTCGGTATAATCAAATTATATGTAATCATAATTTAATTCAATTTTTGTGCCAAAAGAAATATCTTTCGTTACCTTTCATGCTTTCATTGAGATATAAGGGCCATATGCTGTCATCCACAATGGACGCTGACCAAAAAAGTATAAGTTTTGGGAAAAAAATTTCATACTATTGGCAAAACTCTTCCCATAAATAACAATTTGTGAAATGTCATTTGCCAAAAATGGTAACGAATCTATCTTATCAGTAGCCGAATCTAATCTGAGTCAGCGGTTTGTATTTAGATTACTTTGTCTAAAATTTTTCTTACTGCTCTGGAAAAATCATTTAATGAGAATGGTTTTTGAATAAATCCATGACAGCCCTGGTTTAAGAAACCTTCTATTTTATCATCAACAGTATATCCTGTTGAGATCAGAATTTTTGCATTTTCCTTGATATTTTTAATTTCTGCAAATGCCTGCTTTCCATTCATAATTGGCATAATTAAATCTAACACAACTAACGATATTTCATCTTTATACAAGCGAAATATTTCTACTGCTTCCAGTCCGTTTCTTGCAATCAAGGGTTTATAACCCAGTTTTTCCAGAAAATTTTTCCCCACATTGACGATCTCTTCTTCATCATCCACCAAAAGGACCGTTTCTGACCCTTTTTCCATTTGTTCAAAGGTTTCTGGTTCTTCTTTAACTTCTTCTATTTTTAAATTATTGGATGCAGGCAAACAGACATGAAAACTTGCGCCTTGACCTTTTTCGCTTTCTACGAGGATAAAACCGCCATGATTCTTAACCACGCCAAAAACTGTAGACAGGCCCAGTCCACGTCCTTTTTTATCACCAACAGCTTTAGTTGAAAAAAATGGGTCAAAAATCTTTTTTTGCGTCTCCATATCCATCCCGATACCAGTATCTTTTATGGAAATTTTAATATACCGTCCCGGGTTGATTTCAAATGGATACCCATGATTTTCCTCTATAAATATATTCTGACTTGCAACAAAAATTTCACCTTGATCCGGCATTGCCTGTGAGGCATTGATCAGCAGATTTAAAAAAACCTGTTCGATCTGGTTTTGATCTGCATCCACGAGATGAAGTTTCTCATCATAATTTTCATGGATGACAATATCTTTTCGTGTCGGCTTGAAAATATTAAGTGCCATCGCCATCAGTTCATTTACATCCAACACCGAAATCTGATATTTACCTCCTCTTGCAAATCCGAGCAGCCGGCTCGTAAGTTCTGCTGCAGTTTTCACAAGACGGTCTATTTGCATAGCATGTGACCTGACCTTTTCATCATCTGACACATCAATCTGCATAAGGGACAAATGCCCTTGTATTCCCATTAAAATATTATTAAAATCATGGGAAATTCCACCAGCTAAAACACCAATTGCCTCCATTTTCTGAGCCTGTTGGAGTTGAACCTGAAGCAGTTTTAATTCTGAAATATCTGTAAGAACAACAATCATTCCTTTTGATGGATCATTGTTGTCAAGCTTTGAGGCCCTTACCCTGCAATCAAACCGGGACCCGTCTTTTCTGATAAGTTTTGTCTCGACCAGGCCAATACCAAACTTGTCAACACTTGAATACAACTCCTTGCCCACTTTTTCATATTCTTCCTGATCTCCATACAAAATTCTTGTATTTTTTCCTTTCAGGAATCCAGGTTCATACCCAAACATCTTATGAAAAATTGTGTTGGTCCATCCTAAAACCCTTCCCTTTACAATTCCAATACCCGCCGGCGAAGAATCCAGTATGACTTCCATCTCCTGTGACGTTAATCCCTGCCCGTTAAATTCGATGAACTCCTCTGAAACTGTCTGGTGTATAGAATTATTTTTAAAGCGATTTTTATGATCTGCTTTTTTCATAAAAATTAACCTGCTCAACCTTTCATAATTTGACTGCTTGATGACTTGCTGCTAAGTATAGCAGACTTTCATTAATATTTTAAGCTAAGAAAAAAAATGATGTTTCAAAATAAACCAAATTTTCTAATAAAATACTTCCCGGCGATGACAAGCGGTGTTTTATTAACCCTATCATTCCCGAACAATGAATTTTATTTTATTGCTTTTTTTGCGTTAATTCCTTTTTTTTCCTCCCTTGGATCAATGACGGTAAAAGAATCTTTCAACAGCGGATTGTTTACAGGAATTATACATTATTTTACCCTTATTTACTGGATTGTTCCAACTGTTCATGTTTATGGAAAGCTTCACATTGTCCTTGCGATTTCTACGCTTGCATTTTTATGCTCCTATCTGGCATTGTACCCGGCATTGTTCGCTTTGATTTACAAAAAGACAGACCCTGGTCCTTATATTGCACCCCTTTTTGCAGCAAGTCTTTGGGTCGGTCTCGAATATATCAGGACCTATGCATTCACAGGTTTTTCCTGGGGCGCACTGGGATATAGTCAATACTCAAATCTATTACTGGTTCAGATAGCAGATTTTTCCGGCGTTTATGGCGTCACCTTCCTCATCGTACTGACTAATTTTGTTTTATCCCTGCTTTACTTGAAGATGAAACACAATAGGAAAGATAAGCTTTTCATTCATATATTGTACACGCTTATCCTTCTTGGCGGAACTGTTTTTTACGGGTATAAAAAAATCAATATCATCCATTCTTCCATGGAAACGGCGAAACAGGCAACAATATCTGTTATTCAGGGGAATATTAAACAGGATCAAAAATGGAGTGATGCATTTAAAAAGCAGACGGTTGAAAAATACATCCGCCTGTCAGAGAAAGCTGCCCGTCATAAACCAGACCTTATTATATGGCCTGAAACTGCGCTGCCATTTTATTATGGCGTTGACAAACGCCTTTCTGATCAAGTGGATAAATGTATTCGATCAACAAAATCAAACTATTTAATCGGAAGTCCTGCGTTTACTTCTTCTGAACAGGATATAAGGTTCTTCAACCGGGCGTATATGTTGAATCGGTTTTCGATCGTTACAGGGACCTATGACAAACATCATCTGGTTCCGTTTGGTGAATATGTTCCTTTGGGGAACTATTTAACGTTTTTAGGGAAAATTACAGCCCAGGCCGGTAATTTTTCTCCAGGCGGTACGCTGTTTAACCCTCTTGAGTTTAACGACCATCAAACCGGGGTATTGATTTGCTTTGAAATTTTATTTCCATCCATTGCTGCTGAATTTGTAAAAAATGGGGCTGATCTGCTTACAACGATCACCAATGATGCATGGTTTGGATATACCTCTGCTGCAAAACAGCATTTTTCCATTGCTGTATTTCGGGCAATTGAAAGCCGCAGGACCGTTGCAAGAGCCGCAAACACAGGTATTTCAGGCTTTATTGACCCTAAAGGGAACGTCCTTGCTGCAACCCCTTTGTTTACAGACCAGGCCATTACCCAAAAAATCCCCGCGTTAAAACAGATAAGTTTTTATACCAGATATGGAGATATGTTTGCTTTTGGTGCAATAGTTGCAATCTGCCTCGTTTTTGTGATAAAAGGTGCCAGAACTATCTTTTGGAGTAATGCTTAGGAGAAATCAAAATGAGTACAGAATTAAAACAAGCCATTCAATCCATTTATGCCAAAGCCGACAGGTTAAAGGAGTATCTTTGACCTGCCGGTTAAGCAAAAGCGCCTCCGAGAACTTGAACATATTATTTCCAAACAAGATTTCTGGAACGATCCGGATAAAGCAACTGACCTTTTAAAAGAACGAACACACCTTTCACATCTCCTAAAAACATGGGAAGAGATTTATAAAGACATTGAAGACGCAGATGTATTGCTGGAGCTTGCTTTTGAAGAATCAGACAAAGACAGCGAGCAGGAAGTGTCATCCCTTTTGTTGATGATTGAAAAAAAAATAAAGCAGTTTTCAGTACAGATCACACTTGATGGTGAAGATGATGCCAGAGATGCGCTGGTCTCTATCAATGCGGGTGCTGGCGGTACTGACTCCCAGGATTGGGCTGAAATGCTGTTTCGGATGTATACCCGATGGATAGATAAAAAAGGATATAAATGTCAAATCATTGATTATCAGCCTGGTGATGAAGCCGGGATAAAAGGGGCCACACTTCGTGTTTCAGGCGTAAACTGTTATGGATTTATGAAGGTTGAGTCCGGAGTTCACCGTCTGGTTCGAATTTCTCCATTCAATGCAAGCGGAAAACGTCACACTTCATTTGCCTCAGTTTTTGTATATCCTGAGATAAAAGATGAAATCAAAATCGATATTGATGAATCAGAACTCAGGATTGACGTATACAGGGCAAGCGGCGCCGGCGGGCAGCATGTCAATAAAACCAGCAGTGCTGTCAGAATTACTCATCTTCCATCCGGTGTAGTGGTCCAATGTCAGCAGGAGCCCTCACAGCACCGGAATAAAGAAATTGCTTTTAAAGTTTTAAAGTCCAGACTTTACCAGCTTGAAAAAGAAAAGCAGGATAAAAAAATGCAAAGTCTTCATGAGGGCAAGGATGATATTGCCTGGGGAAGCCAGATCAGGTCTTATGTACTTCATCCTTACCGGCTCGTAAAGGATCACCGGACTGATTTTGAAGTTGGTGACGTCGATAAAGTGCTGGATGGAGATTTGGACCCGTTTATTGAAGGAGTCCTGCTCTCATAGAAAATGGATCCCCTGGCTGTCATTGAAAAATTTTATTCTCCGGGTACTCAGCTTTATCAGCTCCTGGTTACCCATAGTCGAATTGTTGCTGAAAAAAGCCTTGAAATTGCCCGTAATCTTAAACCGCTACCCGATTTAGACTTCATTAAAAATGCTGCAATGCTGCATGATATCGGTATCTACCTCACCCGGGCTGATTCCATTGGATGCACTGGAGACAAACCATACATCTGCCATGGATATTTAGGACGGTCCGTACTGGATAAGTTAGGCCTGCCAAGGGAGTACGGGCTTGTTTGTGAGCGCCATACAGGTGCTGGAATAACGAAAAAAAATATTATGTCAAACAACCTTCCCCTGCCGCACAGGGATATGGTCCCGAAAACGCTTGAAGAAAAAATTATCTGTGTTGCTGATAAATATCACTCAAAAAGCCCTAAAAACATCGGAAAAAAAATTACAACAGCCCAAATTATAGAAGACCTGAAAAAAATAGATGAAAATCATGCAAAAAGATTTTTAACCTGGGCTGAGGAATTTATGCTTTAAAAAGGTGTGAAATATCATTTTTACTTGTGAAATACCATCAGCATAAATGGATATTCCACACCCCAAGTGCTTGTCAGAACACTTCTTCATCAGCCGCTAAAACAAAGATCTATTTTAATTTCTTTTTCAATTGTTTCCCAATGTTCCAGCATTTGGCAATGGGCTTTCCAAGAGAAAAGTACTGGATACTGCTCATGTCAAATAAAAGGGGGTTAATTTTTGTGATATCAATTTTATTTTCAGTAAGAACATCCTCATCTGCATATGTTTTCACAATTTCTCCAATAAACACATCATGGGTTTCAAAATCAATGTTCCTTGCGAGACGGCATTCCATGTTAACAGGGCAGTCTTTTATCATAGGCGCATTTTTCAATTCACCATAAAAGATATCCAGAACGCCGGACTTATCTGTATTTTTTCCTGTCATGATGCCAAAGTAATCTGTTTGAACAACAAGATCCTCAGAAGGGATATTAACACTGAAGACCCCATTTTTGATAATACCCTGGTTTGAATAATGCGTTTTTGATACCCCAAATGACAGATATTGCGGTGTGCCGTGATTCATAATCCCCACATGGGCAATCGTAATAAAGTTGGGGGTATTGTTTACATTAGTACCGAGAATTGTTGTCAGGCTTGGATAAAGTGCATTGGTTTGATCTAATGTCTTCTTCATGGTGACTCCTTTTGATTTTTATGTTTATTAACAGACCTTGTCAATAAACATTGTTTGTGCATACAAATGAATGCAATAAAAAAAAATTATAATTTTTCACTGGCAGCATCAATCATTGCTGTCAGGTCATTTCCCTGCTTTTCGCCCAAGGCTTTGCTGTACCTGTTATACAGTTTTTTCCAGGCATCTGATATAATGTTGTAAAGCCTGTTTCCCTCATCTGTTGTAAAAATTTCTGTATTTTTACCATTGGTCTGCTTGGTCATAAACCCCCTGTAAATCAAGGTATCAACAAACCGTGTAATGGTTGAGGGTGCAAGATTTAAATATTCACATAATTTTTTTGGACCAATCCCGGGATAGTCACTCACCAGCATGATAATAAACGCATGGGAGGGAGAAAGACCTGTGACCCGGAATTCCTCTTCTGCCATTCGTGTTATCTTTCTTGCAATAGAGTTTGCTGTAAAATAAAGGCAGTTATGTAATATATCTTCTGTTTTTTTCATACATCCTCATATGTTTGTGCATACAAATATACGCTCATCATAATATTTGTCAATAATAATTTAGAGATATTTTTCTCTGCATTGACAAATTCAATAAAAATCATTAATAATTTCATTCTTTTAAAAAACATTTCTGCTTTAAGGACAAAGATGGAAGCACACATAAGCAGCACCACCCACATGCATCAGAAGACGGCTGACCTTAATAAAGCCGTGAACGCCATACAGGCCTGTATCCCTGTTCTGGAAAATATCGCGGCAAACTCAGAGCTTTTGGCTTATTTATCAGAATCTGAAAGAATTGCACTGATGACGGCTGCCGGAAAAATATCCCGGCCAGATCGCGCAGAAATAAAAAAACGCAACAAGGATAAGAAAAGGCAAAAGCGGCTCGCTGTTGTCAAAAAAGAAAGAAAATTAAGGGCTGCCACAGGCATCAGAAAAGCAAGAGAAAATGAAATTTTTACAGCACCGAAAAAAATCAGCTTTCATGAAAATGTCAACAAACAGCTTAAAAAAACGCGACATCTTGAAACCCCCCGCAATTGTTATGTCTGCAAGGCTGAATTTACCCGGCTCCATCATTTTTATGATTCCATGTGCCCGGAATGTGCTGATTTTAATTACCAGAAGCGTTATCAGACAGCATCCCTGAAAGGGAGGGTGGCATTGATCACAGGGTCCCGTCTGAAAATCGGGTATCAGGCCGCATTGATGATGCTTGAAGCAGGGGCAACAGTGATAGCAACGACCCGTTTCCCTAAGGACGCAGCGTTAAGGTTTTCAAAGGAATCAAACTTTTCTGAATGGGGCAGCCGGCTTCATATCTATGGGCTTGATCTTCGTCACACCCCGAGTGTTGAACTGTTTACTGACCAGATCAAACAAACATATCCGCGCCTTGATATCCTGATCAATAATGCGGCCCAGACTGTCAGGCGGCCGCCGGGATTTTACGCGCATCTCATGCAGACTGAAACCAAACAGGTCAACCAACTGCCAATAGACGCCCAGGACCTTCTTGGACATTATAAAACATGTCTTACTCATTTAGAAAAGGAACAGGCACACCACATCGGTAAAGAAACGGCACTGCCTGTTACATGGAACGGCACTGCACCTGGTATCGGGCTGACACTGTCTGCTCAATTATCTCAAATTCCCTATTCGTATGATCATTCTCTAAACGCCCCGGAGGTTTTTCCTTCTCAGAAACTGGATGCTGATCTGCAGCAGGTCGACCTTCGAAAAACCAATTCATGGCGGCTGCGGCTCGGTGAAATTCAAACATCAGAAATGCTTGAAATTCAACTGGTGAACTCTGTGGCGCCGTTTGTTTTGTGCAACCACCTAACAGAGCTGATGAAGCAGGATTATACCGGACAGAAGCATATTGTAAATGTGTCTGCAATGGAAGGTAAATTTTTACGCTTTAAAAAAGGAAGCCGCCACCCACATACCAATATGGCCAAGGCTTCCTTAAACATGCTGACGCATACAGCAGCAGGTAATCTTGCCAGATACGGCATCTTTATGAATTCAGTTGATACAGGATGGGTAACAGACGAGGACCCGGCCCTGCTCGCCAGGCTCAAGCAGGATCGGCACGATTTCCAGCCACCCCTGGATATCGTGGATGGTGCCGCAAGAATTTGTGACCCATTTTTTCACGGCATCCTAACGGGTAAGCACTGGTGTGGAAAATTTTTAAAAGATTATTTCCCGATTGACTGGTAGCACAATACAACCAGAATTTGCCTGAAATATTTTCAGATACATTCGACCGTGGAAAAAGGGTGTACTTGTCATTAAATTTTAACGAACGTCGT
>CAYFKW010000037.1:0-33508 GCA_964343845.1 uncultured Desulfobacula sp.
AATTTTGCATTATAGAGGCTTAACCTCAAGTGTACAATCCTTGGGGAGGATCAGGGGATGTTAATTTTTCTGAGACCGATTTTGGAACAAAAAATGTCTATTTCAATCATGTCAACTTTGGCAAGGGGAATATTGATTTCTCAGGAGCTAAATTTGGCAAGGGACATGTTTGGTTTGGTGGAGGGACTAAGCTAAAAAATGGGAAGGTTGACTTCTCATACGCCAACTTTCACAAAGGGAAAGTTATTTTTGACCATTTTAGTTTCGGACCGGGTGATGTATATTTCATACGCGCTAACTTTTGCAAAGGGACGCTTAGTTTTAGATATACGGATTTCAACGAAGGGGATGTTTCTTTTTTAGAGGCTATTTTTAATGAAGGTGTTGTTTCTTTTTCAGATACTAATTTTGTGAAGACAGCCGTTATTGAATTTACGAAGGCCAACTTCGACAAGAGTAATGTTTCGTTTTCAAAGATTAACTTTGGTATGGGGACAGTTTTCTTAGATAATATCAAAATTAATAGTGATTGGATGCTGAAAAAAGTGCATGCAAAAAAAATAGATCTTTCACATTCAATGATTCATGGATCTCTTGATTTTCTTGGAAAAGAAACTGAAATTTCACAATTAGTTTTAAATGAGACAAAATTGTCTGGAAGAATTTACATTGGTTCAAGGGAAATTAGGCTTTTAAACAATCTACATCAACACAATGACGCAATTAATTGTCAAGAAGAGAGCACATATCTTGAAAAAGCATATCAGTTTGGTCTATTAAAAGAGAATTTTCGAAATCTTGGGCAATATGATGATGAAGATAAAGCATATTTGCAGTTTAGGAGGAACGAACTTCTCCATGAAGCAGAAACACTTAACAAAAATTGGGTTTTTATATATAAAAATTTTAAAGAAAAATATCCAAATATTCCGAAGCCGTTGCTTCAAACATTCCGGCAAAAAAAATATTTTTATTCAATTTTATTTTCTTTAAAGAAACTTATTTTTCAGGACATAGGTCACTTCGGAACCAATCCCAAACAAATAGCTTTGTATATGTGCAAAACAGTTGTCGGTTTTGCTGGTATCTACTTTCTGTTTTTTATAATCGGCTGGCCAGTCATTCACGGTAACAGCGTAAGTGAGCTGCCTTGGTATAAGCAAATTATTTTTTCAGCGTACCATAGTATTGTCACGTTTCTGACCATTGGCTACGGGGATATCCAGCCTGCAAATTGGTTTGGGATATTGCTATCCGGAATTGAAGGATTTTTAGGTCTGTTCTTGATGTCCTATTTTACCGTTGCTTTTGCCAGGAAAGTTTTAAGATAAACATGAAAAACAAAATTCAGTTAAGTTCTATTATTTTAGTTTAAGTTTAGGATCCCTCCTTGATTATTGCATTATAAACCTCAACAATCCAAATGAACACGGGCAAGCCGGTTATTTGGTATTTAATGTCTCAATTAATTTGGGGGGAAATTTATAGGAACGTAAATGTATTTTAAAAATGTAGAAATAGAAAATGTTGGACCAATTAGTCAACTAAGCATAGATTTCCCTAAATATGATGAAGTACCGAAACCTCTTGTCATTGTAGGTGAAAATGGTTCTGGAAAAAGTATTTTATTATCTCACCTTGTCAATAGCCTGATTGTAGGAAAACAAGAAGTTTTTGATAATGTGGAGGTTGAAAAAGGGAAAGTATATAAATACAGAAGCCCTAATTACGTTAAATCTGGGAAGAACTATTCATTTTCTTCTGTTGTTTTTGAAACAGGGATAAAAGTGCAGGAGTGGCAGTTACTTTTGCCAAGAACAGAATTTGAAGAAAAGTTAGGCTATACTCCCCTTCGAAAGGAATGGAATGAGATTCCAGCCGAAAAAAATTCACATTTTAAAGCAACTTTTAGAAATAAACTCAACGACACAAAAGACTTTTACAGAAAACAATGTGGAATATATTTTCCGGTCAATAGGTATGAAGAACCTGCTTGGTTAAATATAGATAATTTGACCTCAAAAGCTAACTATACAGACTTAAAATTGATTTCAGGACATTCTAACAGAGATATAATTTGTACATCTCCATTGAAAAACAATAAAAACTGGTTGTTGGATTTGATTTTTGACAGACAAGCATTTGAGATTCAAACATCACAAATACACTTAACTCCTGCGGAAGGCCAACCTGCAATCCCGCTAAATATATTTAATGGATATGGAGAACAAAGCACCACAAGATACACTGCGGTATTGAAAGTTTTGAAAGTGGTTCTAAGAGAAAGTGGCAATATAAGATTGGGGGCAGGTACAAGACAGAACCGACAAATTTCAGTTATGAAAGACGAAAAGCCTTGGGTTCCTAATTTATTCCAACTTTCTACTGGTGAAATTCAGCTATTGAATCTGTTTTTATCTATTGTTCGAGATTATGATCTGTCTGATGGTGGGCTTAATAGTTTAACCGATATTAGAGGAATAGTTATTATAGATGAAATTGATTCTCATCTTCACACAATACATCAAAAAGAAGTGCTTCCTGAGTTGATTGCTTCTTTCCCCAATGTTCAGTTTGTTATAACGACACACGCTCCATTATTTCTAATGGGAATGGAAGAAAAATTTGGAAGTGATGGTTTTGAAATTGTAAACATGCCAGAAGGAAACAAAGTTGCCTCAAGTGATTTTTCTGAATTTACAGCAGCATATGAGGCTTTTAAAAACACTACAAGGTACAGAGATGAAATAAGAACAGAGTTAGAGCACCACTCTAAACCAATAGTGTTTGTTGAGGGTGATTATGACATTCGCTATTTAAATAAAGCTGCAAATTTACTTGGGAAGGCGGATCTTATAGAAAAAATTCAATTGAAAGATGGGACTGGGTTTGGCAATTTGGACAAGATATGGAAAAGCTATAATAATTTAGTTTCAGAAGTACTCCCGTGTAAAATGATTCTACTATATGACTGTGATACAAAAAAACAGGATGCTAACAAGAACCTTGTCTATAAGCGAGTAATACAGCCTGTCGCTGGAAATCCCATAGCAAAAGGTATTGAGAATTTGTTTTCTGAAAACACAATAACAAAAGTAGAAAACGCTAATCCTCAATATATAGATTTCCACGAAGAAACACTAATCAGATATCGAGGAGAACAGATTCAAAAGCCTGCTATTAAATCTGTTAATAAAGATGAAAAAGGTAACATGTGTAACTGGCTGTGTGAGAATGGAGATTTGGAGGATTTTTCAGGCTTTGAATCAGCATTTGAAATCATTGAAGAAATAATCAATGGCTAACAATCTGATCAGATCGGGTATCAAACTTAATCCAAACAAGAAACATGCTGACGGACAAGCCGCAGATGTTCATGTTGTCAAGGGCGCTGCGCGCCCTTGACAATCGTCGCGGATACTTCCGCATGTAGTTCGGCGCGCTGCGCCTCACAACAAGCGGATTCAACGGGCATCTCAGCATATCCAAGAAAGGCTTGATACACTGCTTGCCGCTGATCCGCGACGATTAGGTAGCTTGTTAAGGAATTGTTATGATAGATATACCAGGATTAGGAATAAAGGATATAATTGATGGTTTAGGGAATTTTGTAAAATGGTATGACGCAAGAAGGCGAAAAAAACATAAGGAAATCTGGCGCAATGCTAACCTATCAAATGTTTATGCCTGGATTGTGCAATACTACAACTTAAGTAAATTGCCAATGATTCAATATAAAAATTCGACATCAAAAAATTATTATCCATTATTGGCACTGCTAAATTGGGAGGATTCGGCATCAAAAAAAATAGATATGAATTTTGAGAATTCTAAACTTGAATTTAATCCTTCTCGATCACAGAAGAAGTTTTATGATTTTTTCTATGATTTGAAAAATTTTAAAGATTTTGATTTAGATGTATTCAATCTAACTTCAATCAAAAATTTAGAGAGTTCAATAAAATTAAATTTCAATTTGGGGAAATTTTCACATTCAGTTATGTGTCAATATATATTGGAAGACGAGCTTATAAATCTATTAAATGATTTTGAGTATTTTGATAAAGACAAATTTTCTCTTAGGAATTCAGTGGCTAGTAATTATACTGAGATACAATCATTTTTCAAAAATAATGTTACGCGAATCGGATTATGTACGCTGATTTTGTTAAAAAAGGATCAAAATCATTATATCCCTATGGTGAAGAAAAGGGGCAAATATAGTATGATCAATCAAGATTTGTTTGATCCTATATCATCTTGTGTTTTTGAAGTTGCAACAGCACCAAAAGCTGATTTCGAATTAACGCACACTTTATTTAGAGAAATTTATGAGGAACTTTTCGGTCAAGAAGAACTAACTGAATCAATTCCACATCTAAATCCACATTACTTTTATGAATTGGACGGTATAAAAGATTTAAACCGTATAATGCAAGAAGGTAATGCAAAATTTGAAATAACCGGATTATGTGTTGATTTAATAAGAATGGTTCCAGAGATAACTGCTGTCCTGATTGTGCAAGACCCAGAATATTTTCAAAAATATTATAACATTAATGATTCTACTAGTGATCGATTTGTCCTTAATGATGAGTTTAACCCACATTCGTCAAACTGGGAAATCCCAATATCTATAACGGATGCTTCAAAATATTTGGAATTTGAAGTTTTGTCAGATCCAGATGGAAATGAATCAAATATTGGATTTGATCCAATGAAATGGACTTTACCAGGAGGTTATTCTTATTATCAAGGTATAAACTATGTAATCAATAAAGGATTATTAATTTGACTCTACCTAAAAGATAAAGGATAAAAAACATGCTTCCAGAAATTTTGATCGGTTTATTAGGATCAGTTGCTGCAAATTATACCTATGAAAGCTTTAAGAAAATTCTTGATCAATATCTTGCATTTAAAAATATAAAAATTGAAGCTGCCGATAAAGTGGAATTGATTACAGAATTATCAAAGAAGGCTGATCTGATCAGAGCTGATGATTCTCCTGAAGAAGCATCAAGATCAACGCGTGAGGTAGTTGAAAAACAAGTAACAATATTAGAGGAAGAAAGGAATAGGTTGGTTCCTATTGCAACTCGTGAGCATTGGGTTGCATTGATTTTTGCAATTATCGCTGGCATCGTGTTTATCATTGCAGTTAGTTTGGCGATCAAGGGTACTATCGAACAAGCCATCGTTACGCTTGTAGCATCAGCTGTGCCTGGCTTTCTAAGTAAAGTTTTTTATTCACGTGAAACTTCCATAGAAAACAGAATTCAAGAAATCAGTTCTGATTTAAGAGAGTCTGAAAAAGTTCAAGAGCGCCTTGGATTATTGGAGCAGGCTTTAACAGTCGTTCCTATAGAAAGTCAAGATAGCTTGGTAAAAGAATTTAATAAAAAAGCATTTCGTAAGTAGTAAGGAATCGTGTAACAAAGCTAATTCAGCTGACGCAAAAAGCCGCGCGTCTGATCAGCAGCGTTAGGAATCCCAAACTATAAGAATCGATTGAAGATATTTATGAAAGATAGTATCAAATCTGTTTTGTTCAGTTTCCTGTTTGTTTTTCTTTTTTCCATTCCTGCAACAGCATGTACTATTTTTTCCGTCAGCTATGGCGATTCTGTCATGTTTGGAGCCAATGAAGACCAGCGTTCTAATGAATCGTTTCTTGTCGTGGACAAGAGTGGAACAAATGGTGTTGTATACTTTGCCACACCTTGGAAGGGTATTCCTCTACTTATGCAAATGGGGATAAATGAAAAGGGATTATGCTACGATATGAATTGGATTCCGAAAGAAAATATTAATCCTCACCCTGAACGAAAACTTTATAAAGTATTTGAGATGAAACGACCTGGAAAAAAACCGAAGAAGGAATGGGTGATAACACATCTAATGAAAGAATGCTCCACTGTGGAAGAGGTGCTTTCAAAAGTATTTCAATTTAATTTTGGTAATTCTGTGTCAGGACAATTTCATTTTGCTGATAAAAATGGGGATGCCGTAGTAATACACCCTGGATCTGATGGTGAACTGACTTTTACACGGAAAAACCAAGGTAATGGCTATTTAATTTCTACCAACTTCAATCTCGCCCAACTCTATAAAGGTAACTGGTCCTGTGACAGATATGCGAAAGCAGATAAAATGCTCTCAACAATGCATGTCCGAGGTGGTTTATCTGTGGAATTCATGGCTTTGATTCTGAACGCTACACATCAAAACAAACTTTTCTCTACTAAAACGCTTTATTCTGTGGTCTATGATATTCAAAAACTTCGTATATATCTATACTTCAACCGGCAGTTTAATACCCCTCATGTTTTAGATTTAAACGAAGAGTTGGTAAAGACTGTCGATTTTCGAAAAGTTGCTTTAAAAGATTTGTAGTGGGATACTGTCAGCGAAAGCACAAAGACGAAAGAGGGTCGGATCAAGAAAATCTTTCGAAATCCCAAAAATTACTTTCAGCAGCCTTATTTTGATACTGAAATGGGCCTTCTATGGTAACTCGACTATAATCAACACAGTAAAAAAAAACCAACATTTCAAATGAACCGGGCGAGCCGGTTATTTGGGGTGTTCTAGGAAAACCTAAGAACACTTAGGGGAAATAATATGGATGCATTGGCGATAGTCATTGGTTTAATAATTGGAATACCCATTTTACTCTATTTTGGGGTTTTTGCATTAACAGCTCTATACTTTTTCATTAGGATGCTTTCTAATTTTGCAATAGGGCTTATTGGAATATCATTGGGAATTAAAATTTCAGACTCTGGGAACACAGCCTTAGGAGTTATTGTCATTTTCGGAAGCATTATTGGCGGATTTTACTGGTGGATGTTTTTAGAAGACAAAGTTTGGAGCAAGGGAAAATAGTGGTCAGGCAGGATGCCAAGTCTCTATTTGTGGTGGAAATGGGGTCACCTGTTAAAGGCCGGGTTTTATCGTTTTCTGCTTTAAATTTTATAATGGGCCGCCAAGAGCGGCCAGTGAACTTTAGACTTTGCGGCCGTTACAACGCGTCTGGCCATAAAATTGGATAACAAAGTTCTTGTAAAACAGAATGTACCCTTCGCAAAATAATGATAACAACTAAAAATGGAACATAAAAATGGTTAAAATTTCTGATGAAAAACAAAGCACAAATTTAGAAAAAAAAGGTGGTGAAGAAAACATAGAAGAGAAGTTGGAATCTCCCCCAAAAAAAGAGACTAAGGCTTCTCAGCGCTCATTTAAAATATTATTCAAGTACCTATTCTCTGGGTTGTCATTTGTTCTTTTACTCATTATAGCAATATGGTACTTGTATCGCCCGCAGGGGAATTTATACTTAGCGATTAATGAAGGGATAAAAAAATACGAAACTGAAATCAACGATATTTTTATATCTGCATCATCACGGACTCAAAGAATTGCTGAATTTCAAGGGAAGCTTAATCTCAAATTTTTATACGATGGAAGGGCTGACAACACAGTGCCAAATATTGGCCTGAAAAATGTTATGCGATTCGGGGATGCAGTTGACTTAAATCTGGAATTTGGAATAGAAAAAGGTCCCATTAAATTTAGCGGCAAAATTTACCCGGAAAATATCCTGACAAAATTATACAGTGTCTTTAATTATATAGACTATTATTTGATTGTAACAACTTTTTCGGACGACCCATCTTCTTCTGTTGATTTTAATAAAATCCGGATGAACGCCCGTATTCACCCAAAACAGAATGTTGGTATTAATATTCCAGAAGAAAAATTCGTGGGTTTTGATAAAGTTGTGGATAGGCTCTCCTTTCATATTTATGAAATGTTTTCTGTGGATAAAGATAGTAAAAGTAACTGTGATCAAAACGTCTGCTTTGAAGAGATGTCTCACAATGGCTATAGTCTGGAAAAAACGGTAAGTGGGTTTAGATTTCTATTTGAAGGCAGAAACCATCCGTCCTGTAGAGGCTTGGATGACTATGAATGTCTAAAAATGGCAGAAAATGAATTTGAAGAAGCTTTTTCATTGGATAATAATAATGCTCATGCACGGTTTGGTCTCGCTTTAGTGAAGCTTGGCATGGCAAGTAATTCGCTAGAGCTTAATTCTGCTTTCACTGTAGGAAAGCTTTTGATGGATTCAGCATATCACCTTCAGGCTGCACAAAAAAGCAGCGCATATATAAAGAGACTTTTGGAATCTGAGTCCTGGAATAATCTCCTTAAAAAAATGCCTGGATACATGGATCTAAAGGTAACTCCAGAATTTATCAATACTGCTCATTTCTTCCGCGAAGCACAGATGGCCTATGGGCGGGGCGATTACGCAAAGACAATTGAGCTGATATCGAAAATACAGAAGCCAGAAGGATTTGAAAGTTATGTGTCTACGCTGGAGTATCAAGCAAAGGCGTCTCAGGCTGAAACTCCTTTGGTCAGAAAAAAGCTGCTGGATGAAATGAAGTTACTAGGTAAAAATAGCAAAGATGACTGGCTGTGGAACCAAACGATTGGTATGCTTGCTTGTCAATGGAATGATGATGACCCAGATCTTCAAAAAATGGCACTTGATCATCTGCAAAAGGCAATTATTCTTGCTCCGGATCGGGAGGAAATTATCAATAATATCATTCTGAAATCCAGTTGTCATGCATTTATAGGTGATCATGAAATGGCAAAAACCGTGGTCTCGAAAGCTGAAAAAGAACTGGAATACATCGGCGAAGAGTATAAAAAAAATAAACGGTATGCAGGCATTTATTTGGATTTGGGATATTTTTATGCTCAATCAAATGATTTTAAAAATATCGCCAAGAGTTTATCAAAAGCATTTTATCATCGTCCTGATTATATTAAACGCATCAACAAAGATTCTACTTTTAATGAGTTCAGAAAATCTGATTTCTACATTGAACTCAGGTTAAAGTATTTTAGACGTCAATAAAATAAACCATATCAATAGGAGAGAAGCAGATGGATGTTTTTAGAGAAGAAAAGTATGTCACTGAGAACAAAATATCATTAACCAAATATCTATCGCGGCGACAATTTGTCAAAATGGCGATGATAACAGCAATTTCGTCCTTGTCTTACAGCAGTTCTTTGGCTGACCACCATAAAATTGGCTGAGGGGCTCACTGCATGGATGTAGGTTACATCTCCATCGGTACAGGTGGCGTTACTGGTGTTTACTACCCCACTGGCGGTGCCATTGCTCGCCTGGTAAACAAAGGTACAAGAAAAGCACACAACATCCGCTGTAGCGTTGAATCCACAGGTGGTTCAGTTTATAACTTGAATGCCATCGCAGCCGGTGAACTTGAATTGGGTATTGTACAGTCTGACTGGCAGTATCATGCCTATCATGGCACCAGCAAGTTTATTGACAAAGGCCCTAATAAAAATTTGAGAGCTGTCTTTTCAGTTCATCCTGAGCCGTTTACAGTTGTGGCAAGAGCTGATTCCGGAATAAGGAATTTTATGGATCTTAAAGGCAAACGCATTAACATTGGTAACCCCGGTTCTGGCCAGCGCGGTACAATGGAGGTTGTTATGAATGCTCTTGGCTGGACCAAAAGTGACTTCAAACTAGCTTCTGAACTGAAATCCGCGGAACAGTCAAAAGCGCTTTGCGACAATAAAATAGACGCTATTGTATTTACTGTTGGTCACCCATCTGGATCTATCAAAGAAGCCACTACTTCTTGTGATTCCGTGCTGGTTGATGTTGCCGGTCCAGCGATTGAAAAACTTGTTTGGGAAAATGATTACTATAGAATGGCAACCATCCCTGGCGGCATGTACCGCGGAACCGATTCCGACATCCGCACTTTTGGTGTAGGTGCAACCGTTGTTTCTTCTACAGAAGTTCCTGAGTACATTATCTATAATGTGGTCAGATCGGTTTTTGAGAATCTTGACCAGTTTAAAAAGCTTCACCCAGCTTTCAGCGGATTAAAAAAGGAGGAAATGATTAAAGACGGCCTTTCCGCCCCATTACATGCTGGAGCAGTAAAATATTATAGGCAGGCAGGATTGTTGTAATGATTCAACTTCTATATTACTGCTGTGTTTTTTCTAAAAATTTTCTTATTTCACAGAGATTTTGAGAGAAAATAAAGATAGTATCACATTTTGTGGAAACAGATGGTAAAACAGTCTCCCTTTTTGACACTGTTTGCCAAAATTCCAGTAAATCATTTTACTTATAAATCCAATCATTGCTAAAGGAGAATATAATGAAATTTAACTCCATTTGTCGTCAAACTCATATTAGCATACTTATCATTTTTATGGTTTTTGCCGTGTTAAGCGGATGTAAAAAAATTAATCCCCAGCCTTTTTCAGATTTTTCTTCGTCTGTTCAGGAACTAAGAAAAGGCTCCGATGTTGCACTAAAATATAATGATGTATCAAACCGGAATCGGTTTATAGATGAAGTCTCTGTGGCCAGCACAACAATTGGGGGGGCAGAGAGTGTGCAAAATCTTTTGATTCAAAGTGAAGAAGGAACACCTTTTGGCTGGAAAATGGATAACGTACCATTGTTTATGATGTCTCCGCAATTTAGATCAGGTGTATATACCATGAACAGTACGCTTCTGGCGTATTCTGAGCTGTTAGCAAGTTTAGCAGACTCAACCCTTGTATCTCAAAAGGAATTTGATGCATTAGCAAAAGATTTAGACGGAAATCTTAAGGCTGTTGCCACGACACTTGAATTTGACGGAATAGATAAAGGGATAGGTATTTTTTCTGTTGCAGCTTCCAAAGCAGCGCATGCCTATATAGACTCAAAAAGAAAAGGCAAACTTAAAGAAATATTAGAAAAAAACCAACCTGTGATTATCGATATATCAAAAATGCTTCAAAAAGCGATAAGCATTGCTGTTCGAAATCTTCGTCAGGATTACGACCAAAGAAGCATGAAACTGGCCCGTCAACTTGTTCCAAGCTCTTCATTAAAACTTGAAGCGAGGAAAAAAGTCGTGACCGCTTTAATTGAACTCAATGAAGATTTTGTGACGCGTCTAAAGGTCTTAGAATCTTTGAATAATTCATATCGATCTCTTCCTGCAGCGCATGTTGAGCTGACAAAAGCCATAGAAGAACCAGGATATAACCTGACAGCAGTTAAAGGATTATATGAAGATGGAAAACATTTGTATGAGCTATTTAAGGAAATACAATCTGAAAAAAAATAAGATCATAATAGTAAATATAACTTAGACGGAAAGGAAATAAAATAATGACAGTTGAAAATAAAGAAGATAAAGCTTCAATAGTAGATAATTTAATCATTACAAAGCGTAAGGGACATGCATTAGAAATAGACCTTATGTTCAAAGGAAAAGATGAAGATGCAAAAAAAGTAAAGAAGAAAACAGAGGAACTATCAAAAAAAATTGACCTGCTGCTGGCTGCATTGATGAAAGAATGGATTGGGTCTGCAGAACCATTGATTCAGAAAATTAAAAAAACCAACGCTGGCCTTCAGAAGGCTATCCGAGATATTAAAAAGGATGTTGAGACTGCAAAAAATGTAGTGAAGGCTTTAGGTTATCTGGATGAAGCTGTTAAGATAGCAACAGACCTTTTGGGGTAATAAAACACTATAGGCTCATCAGAACCGTTTTTGAAGGGTTCAATATTATAAGCGATATAAAAATTTGTATCCTGCCAAAAAGATATGCTTTTGAATTACCTTTTAAAACGAATTACATTGGGCTCGAACCTAAGGAAGTTAAAAGAGAAGAGAAAAAGAGTTTTATATTGCTGGATTATAAATAGCTCATGAATACACCTCTTATCAAACCACAAGAGTATCTTAGAAAGATTCAATCAAAATATGATGTCCATAACTGGGCAACAACCAAAGTAACTGACGCTTTGAAATCAGTGCCCCCAGGAATTATTGAGACTGTAAAAAATCCAGGTTACTCACATACAGGATTTTCGTTAGATCAAACTGAAATATTCTTGCTTTCTCGGCTTATTGACGGCCTTGAACTTCATGCTTTATTTCATGAATATTCGCATTTCTCACTTGGCCATTTAAAAAACTCAATTGAAACAGAATCAAACCTTTTTGGATTTAGACTTCATATACTGAACTTCCAGCAAAAAAACGAAAAGGCTGCTGATTTAAATGCAATAAACCTATTGTTTAACTGCGGTCTTATTCCAGAGCATTTACAAAGTACTTATCGGCCATTGTACTCAAGCGCCTGCATAGTACTATTTGGAATTCTAAATTTAGTTGAGAGTCGTCTAAATATGAGCAGCAAAACTCATCCTCCAGCAGAAGTACGTCAACAATATTCGATTAAATACCTACAAAAAAAATGCTCAGTAACTCAAGATGATCTCAAATTGGGATTGGCGTTAAATAGATCTTTTAAGTACTTATTATAAAATTTTAATTATTAATTTTTGCAATATTTCTTTTTTAACTTCGAACAAATACATTCAGACCTATTTTCTCAACAGCTTCGTTCTGGACAAAAAAGCTGATGCCGGTGTTGGACACAAATAGAGCATTCAAACAAGAAAAGTGATAAGGCGATTTTGGATAACACCTGACACATACGCTCTAACAAATTGAGTTTGTAAATTCTACCTTAATAGTATGCAGGTTCAACTCAGTGCTTACAGGATTCATACATTTGCAAGCTGAACAGAATTGCCTATTACAGTTTTTTGTTTAAAGTGTTGGAGGTAAAATAATATGTTATTGGACTTTATCATAAGGAACCAGAAGGAAATTCTGATCCTAATAGCAACTCCATTTTTAATTTATATTCTTTATAAAAAAGGCCTGCGATATATATGGCCATCACCTATAAGACCGAATTTAGCTTATCGTCCAGAGTTTTTGGGACTAATGATGGACATGAAATCCCCAATTCACATCAAAGATTTTTTTAATGTATTAAAAAATTTGATCTTTGCCCTCTTAATAATATTGCTGATCATAATAATCATCAAGGCCATTCCTGGGCCGATACCGGCAACGACTGCTCTTGAATTTCCATCATACGCTATCCAAAAAGAACAGAACAAAAAACTTCTTATATTTGTCCATGGCTGGATGGGAGATAGAGAAGAAACCTGGAGATTGTTTCCTCGACTGGCTGCAGAGGACCCTAACTTGAAGGATTATAACATCTTGTTACTTGACTATCCCACCTATATATACCGGAGGGGCTTGTCCATCAGAAAACTTGCCAATTGGTTTAACAAGAATCTATCTGCACAAAGAATCGATTCTCGATATTCTGAAATATTCATAATCTCTCACAGTATGGGCGGACTTCTTTCGCGGGAATTAATCCTGCAGTATGGTTTAAAACAGGATACATCCAATTTTAAAATCTTGGTTGAGATTGCAACCCCACACAAAGGCACACAGTTGGGCGGCATTGCTGAAACACTCGGCATTAGCACACGCCTGGCTAGAGATTTGAGAGAGGATTCTGATTTTCTTGAAGGACTCCAACACTATTGGATGCTGCTTGGAAAAAAACCTTATACATACTGTATAGCAAGTCCTCAGGATGGGGTAGTCAATGAGGAAAGCGCTCTTTTTCAATGTGATGACAGTGTTCAGTTTCCGCAGTGGGGACATAAGGAACTTGTGAAACCAACCAACAGAATGGATGACCGATATGTGATCCCCATTAGTTACCTAACGACCCGACAGGATGGTTAAGAATTGTTTTAAAACACATACGAATGTCGAGTATAAAAACAGGGGGAACCGTTTTGATTCTTGTCAAACCAAAATAGCAAATTGAATATATTGAACAACTATCTGAAGAACATCACAAAAAATGCCTTAGGTTAACGTTCCCGATCCCAAAAACAGTCTTTTAAGAATCATAGCTCGGATAATCTTCTTATTGTAATGATTCTTGACTGATGTTGATTTAAAGTTTATACTTTGAAGTATAAACTTTAAAATTGGAGTGTTTTATGAAAGCTACAGCAAAAGATCTTCGGTTTCATTCAAAAGAACTTTTGAGCACTGTAAATCGAGGGGAAGAAGTCATCATTACTTATCGGGGCAAACCCTGTGCTAAATTAGTTCCTTATGATGAATTTAAAAAGGATACAAAAATCAAAACTAATTTGTTTGGCATGTGGAAAGACAACGATAATATTGAAGATGTTGATGATTATATCCGGGATATAAGAAAAGGAAGATTTTAAATGATTGTCGATACTGATGTTCTGATCTGGTATCTAAAAGGGAATGAAAATGCATTTGAGGTAATTGAGGAGTTAAATAAGTTCTCCATTTCAGTCGTAACCTATATGGAACTCGTTCAAAGGATGAGAAACAAAAATGAATTAAATAGTTTGCGGCAGGCCCTTAAAATCTGGGATACCAAAATCATTTATATATCAGAGGATATTTCCGCCAAAGCAATGTTTTTTGTAGAACAGCATTTTCTCAGACAATCAATGCAATTGGCTGATGCGCTTATCGGTGCGACAGCCATCTTTTGTGGGGAGCCCATACTTACTGCTAACGATAAACACTACAAGGTTCTAAAAGATCTTCAAATTAAAAAATTCAGACCATAGCTCTATAAAAATTAAATTCACAACAATCAAAATGCTACAAATAGAACCGTAGATTTTGTCGTTAGCATGATGAATAACCAAATGGATTTATTATTATGGCAATTTTGATTAAGTGGTTTCCACCTTCCTGGTTTCAAATAAAAACCGAAACCAATGTAGTCTATATAGATCCAGCTTATTTAAGTACTAATTTCAAACGCTACCCTAAAAAGATTGAATACTCAAAATGGCCGGATCCTATAGATGGATTGCCGGAAGAGTTAGAAACAGCAAGCATTATTTTGATTACTCACCACCATAAGGATCATTGCAAAAAAGTAACTGTTGAGAGGCTGCGAGATAGAAAAACCAAAATTCTTGCCCCAAAACAGTGTTTAAAAGAATTGGGGAAACAGATTACGATTGTCAAACCTGGATCGAAGAGTGAAATTGGCGGTGTAATCATCAGGACAGTTGAAGCGTACAATATACTTGATCCAGAGAAGAAGAAAATAGCTCACAAGAAAGGAAATGGAGTTGGATATATAATCTCAATTGAAGGTAAAACGATTTATCATGCCGGAGATACTGATTTAATCCCCGATATGCGAAAGATAAAGAAAATCGATATTGCCATGCTACCAGTCGGGGGCAGGAATTTTACAATGGGAACTGATGAAGCTTTCCAGGCAATTCGAATTATTAATCCGAAAGCAGTTATTCCGATGCATAGATTTGAGGCAGATACTGCGGAATTTAAAAAACATGTTGAAAAAGAGACATCATCTATTGTTCATGTTTTAGATACTGGAGAGATGTTTCAACTTTAAGATACTAACGAGTACATAAACCCGACAAGGACTCATTATCTTTAATTACGGGAGGTACAGCTATGGCATTTTATCAACATTTAAAAAAATATGGGAGCGACCCTGACTACCCCGATAAACAGGCATGGATAGCTGGAAGACTATTAACTCTACGCCACGATTTATACAATACCATCAAAAAAGATCGTCAGCCAAACTCACTTATCATTGGCTCCTGGAATATTCGTGCTTTTGATGATGGCATACCTCGTATGGATGAAAGCTATCACTACATTGCCGAAATTATATGTAATTTTGATGTCTGCGCTATCCAGGAAGTCAAAACCGATATGGCTCCCCTTAACCGGTTATTAAATCTGCTAGGCCCAAACTGGAATTTTTTTGTATCAGATGTCTCCACTCATAAGGGCGGTAACAAAGAACGTATGGCTTTTGTTTACAATACCAACCGCGTATTCTTCCGTAATCTCATTGGTGAAATTGTCATTTCCAAAGAAGACCTGATTGAAGGAGAGCAGGTCGCACGCTCACCCTATTTTGTTTCATTTCAAGCCGGCTGGTTCAAGTTCTCTCTCTGCTCTGCACATATTATTTATGGTGATGATCTTAGGTTGCGTGCAGAAGAAATTAAAATCATTACCGAGACATTGGTAAAGCGGGCAAAAAAAGAGGATCAGGTCCATATTTTTCTTGGTGATATGAATATTGAAAAAGAGAATGACGAGGTTATGCAAGCACTGAAAGCATCGAAAATGACTGTTCCAAATTTTGGTCCGACGAATATGGGAGGTAACAGGTGGTTTGATCAAATGGCTTTTACTGTAAAAGGTAAAGCAGGAAGAAAAACCCGCCTGCTGCGCCACGGAAAATTTGATTGGCGTCATGCAGTGTTTGGGCCTCACCCAAAGGAAGATGCGCCTGAACTTTCTGCGAATGATATAGCGAAGGGTAAAACCCGTCCCAGTAGTGAGGACATGCTGAACCATTATAAAGACAAAGTGGATAAGATCAGAGCAGACAATGGGAAAGAACCCTATGTCAACTGGCCAAAAAGCTACAAGACCTGGACAACCTTTGAAATGTCAGATCACCTGCCCATCTGGATGGAATTGGAAGTTGATTATTCTGATGATTACCTTCGTCAATTTATAAAATAAACAGATTACCTGTTATGGGTAATGGGGTCGGACCAAGCAAAATCCCTTAACCCAACGGTATGAAACGACAAAATTTCTGAAAACTCTCAAAAAATGCTTTTAGCGACCTCATTTGATACCAAAATGGTGCGTCTAAGGGAAATTTGACGATAATTTTCACCTTAAAATTTTCCAACATTTCAAATTAACCGGGTGAACCGGTTATTTGTGAAGTTACGGCAAAGAGAGGATAATTTGGACTGGCCAAAAACGTTAAAAGAGATAGAAGAGATACTGATCCCTCATTATCAGTTCGATATATACGAAAGAGGTATGTATTTACATCTTTTGAACAAAACTATGATACGTGGGCTTGAGTATGCTACGATACCATTGTCCCAAATTTCAAAAGCCCTCAATTGTTCGGATTGGCAATCAAGAAAAACGATTCGCCAATTAGCTGAAAAAGGATGCATTGAGCTTGAACAAACCAGAAAGGGCCACTCCGTAAAAGTTCTACTCCCTGACGATCTTGATATTTCAAAACCAGAAGAAACGGAACTTGAGATAAATATTGATGAAATTGATTTCTTTAAAGAGCGGGAATATGTAGCTGCTATAATCAAGCGTGAACAAAATGCATGTTTTTACTGCCTTTCAGAAATATCATCTGAGAATTGTGAGTTGGATCATGTAGTTTCTCAGGTGAACGGAGGCAATAATAGCTACAAGAATATTGTTGCTTCTTGCCACAAATGCAACACAAGAAAACAAGGGATAGATGCTGAAGACTTTCTCCGAAGCATCTATCGAAAAGGAATGCTAAGTGAAAGTGAGTTTGAGGGGCGATTATCAGCTTTGAAAGCACTACGGCAAGGAGATCTTAAACCAGATTTATAAGACTGATAACAGGCTGATATTGTAATATTTTTATATGATTTATATGGTTCATTTTTGTCTTGAATCCACTATTTCAGGGGTAAAATGGGGCAGTTAACAATTAAATGAGGTTCTTTTCACGTTCGTTTCCTGTTCAGCAATTAACCGCAAAGAGCCATTTCCTGTTTCTCCTTGATTTTTAGATCAAAATCAGACATATTGTCATCACATATAAACAAATGCCAACAATATGTCTTGAAGACTCAATGAAAAAAATACCTGAAAAAATATTCCTGGAAAATGGTGGGCAGCTTCGAATGAGTGAAGCCATCAAACGTGGTATTTCCCGGTATATGTTGTATAAACTAAGAGATAAAGGCATCATAGAACAAATAAGCAGAGGGGTTTATCGTCTGAAGGAACTGCCTGAGATCGGCAATCCTGACCTCGTAACAGTAAGCCTCAGATACCCTAATTCTATTGTCTGCCTTGTATCGGCATTGGCATTTCACGGGATCACGACCCAGATTCCGCATTCAGTTTCAGTAGCAGTACCAAGAGGATCAAGAGTTCCTTCTCTGGACTACCCTCCTGTACACCCGCATCAATTTTCAAAGAATGCTTACACTGCCGGAATTGAAACGCACCAGATTGATAGGGTTTCTGTTAAAATTTACAATATGGAGAAAACACTGGCGGACTGTTTCAAATTTCGTAATAAAATTGGTATGGATATTGTTCTGGAATCACTCAAACTCTACAGGGACAGAAAAAAAATTAATCTTGCCAAGTTGATCAAATATGGAAAAATATGCAGGGTTGAAGAAGTGATGAAGCCATATTTGGAGGCTCTTGTATGAAATTTATCAAGAACGTTCCTGCATCTATCCGGCAGCGGCTTCTTGACCTAGCCAGGAAAGACCGGCGGCCATTCAACGAGTTGCTCCAGTACTATGCGATTGAGCGATTTCTTTACAGATTTTCCCTGTCTAATCATTCAGACCGATTCGTTCTCAAGGGTGCGGTGATGTTGAGGGTATGGGATTCTCCGGGAATCCGCCCGACTATGGATATCGATATGCTGGGAATTACAAGCAATAAGGATTCAGAAATCATTAAACAGATTCGGGATATTCTCACTGTTGACGTGGAACCGGATGGATTGAATTTTGATACCGATTCCATCAAAAGCGAAAGTATTACCGAAGATGCAGATTATGAAGGGATACGAGTCAGGTTTCAAGGAGCTTTGGAAAAAGCGATAATCCATATGCAGATTGACATAGGGTTCGGAGATGTGGTCCACCCAGAGCCTGAGATACACGAACTCCCGACTTTGCTTGATTTCCCTGCCCCGCGCCTGAACTGCTACAGTCGGGAAAGCTCAATAGCAGAAAAGCTTGAAGCAATGGTTAAATTGGGAGTTTTGAACAGCCGGATGAAAGACTTTTACGACATTTGGCAGTTGGCCAGGTTATTCGATTTTGACGGTGGCGTTCTTTCTGAAGCGATCCGCCAGACCTTTGAACGTCGAGGGACGCAAATTCCTACGAAAATAGAGGCATTCTCTGAATCGTTTATTGATGCCAATCAAAGTCAGTGGACAGCGTTTTGGAAAAGGCTCAATCAGGAGTTTGTTCCAAAAAAGTTTAAAGATATCGTGATGGCAGTAAATGAATTTTTATCTCCTGCCATTTTTTATCTCTCTTCTGAAAACCTGAATCCTGAGAAATGGAAGGCACCTGGGCCATGGAAACAATGATGTATGCCCCCAACCACAGAATGCTGCGGATAAACCGCAGATTCTGAGCGTTAAACCTCGAATAATGACATGAAGATATCAAATTGGCGTTCCATCAAAAACTTAAATATTCAGGCATAAGACCTGAAAAAATGGATGGATTTATTTTTGAGGTCGTTAACAGTGGGGAAAAGGATCAACCATCGTATTTTACTTCCTGGAAGATTAAAGATATACATACCTAAGTTTGTAAAAATGAGGTTGAGCACAAAACATCCTTTTATTTAAACTCAAGAATTAAAAGTGGTGAATTATGTCAAGTACATTTGGAACTGTTTTTCGGGTGACGACCTTTGGAGAATCTCATTGTAAAGGCGTTGGCGCTATTGTTGACGGATGCCCGGCCGGAATGGAACTGTCTGAATCAGATATCCAGCCCCAGCTGGATCGCAGAAGGCCCGGACAAAGTGCAGTGTCAACAGATCGCCGGGAAAAAGACCAGGTCGTTATCCAGTCCGGGACGGAGCAGGGAAAAACCCTGGGTACACCGATCTCTCTTTTTGTGCCGAATGAAGATCAACGTCCTGGTGATTATTCTGAAATGGCAAATATCCCACGACCGTCCCATGCAGATTATACGTACCAGATGAAATACGGTATCCGGGCCTCAAGCGGCGGAGGAAGATCGTCTGCCAGAGAAACCATAGGCCGGGTTTGTGCCGGTGCTATTGCAGAAAAATTTTTACTGCAGGATTTCGGGATAGAGATCGTGGCCTGGGTCAGTTCGGTGTCCCACATTGAATCTGAAGATCCGGACATTGAATCAATTACCAGAAAAGAGGTGGACAGCAATATTATTCGATGCCCGGATCAGTCCGCTGCAGCCACCATGATTGCGTCCATTAAAAAGGCAAAAGAAGACAAGGATTCCCTGGGAGGGATTGTAAGCTGCGTGTGCAGGAATGTGCCAGCCGGGCTGGGAGAACCGGTGTTTTATAAACTTGAAGCCATGTTGGCACAGGCCATCCTCTCCATACCGGCGTCCAAAGGGTTTGAAATCGGATCCGGATTTGCCGGCACCCGGATGAAAGGCTCGGCACATAATGATCCCTTTGTTTCAAAGGGAAAAAATCTTGGCACCAGAACCAACAACAGCGGCGGTGTGCAGGGAGGGATTTCCAACGGGGAACCCATCTATTTCAGGACTGCTTTTAAACCGCCTGCAACAATAGGGTTGCAGCAACAGACAGCCGACTTTGACGGCAATGAAAAATTATTGGAAGCCAAAGGCCGCCACGATCCCTGCATTGTGAACAGAGCCGTGCCCATTGTCGAAAGCATGGCAGCACTTGTACTGGCAGACTGCATGCTTCAACAGCACGTCAGATCTTATTCACCCGGCGGTTCCAGATAACCAGATCGGCCGGGTAAATTAATGCTTACGTCAGGTGTGTTTTTTCTACCCGACCCCGGAAGGTACCTTGCTCGTCGGCAGGAAGCAGGGGTCGGACCGAACCAACTATCTGAAATGAAAAGAGATCATCTTTAAAAACACCCCAATTTGAGTCTATATTCCACTTTTCGGGGGTAAAATGGGACATTTAAGGATCAATCGGATCACAACAGCAAAAATAAATCAGATTTCTCCGACGATTTTCAAAATTGAAAATTTGCTAATTTAAAAGCATATGATATAGATAAGCATGACAATCTTCAAACCAAAATTCTCTATTACCAACCGAATGACCGCTGCCATTACCCAGATCGAGCGGGCTCGCGGGTTTCTGGAAGCGGCTCGGCTTTCTGATGAATGGGTTCGGGATATGGGAAATAAGGCACTGATCAAAGAGGCCCATCATACCACCCATATCGAGGGAACAAGGTTGACCCTTGATCAGGCTGAACGCCTATGGAAAGGTGAACACGTTCCTGAGGCCGATCCGGATGATACCAGAGAACTATTGAATTACAGATCTGCGTTTGAATTTGTATCCGAATGCCTGGATAGTGGAGATCCCATTACTGAAGGAATGATTCGGGAAATTCATCGAAAGCTGGTTGAGGGAGTTCGAGGCGGCAAAGCTGATCCGGGCAACTATCGGCGGATTCAAAATTATGTGGCCAATTCATCCACTGGCGACGTTATTTATACACCACCATCTGCGGTGGAAGTGCCGATCATGATGTCTGAAATGGTAAAATGGTTGAATTCAGATCGTCAGATCCACCCGGTTTTAATCAGCGGTATTGCCCAATTCCAACTGGTTCATATTCATCCGTTCCTTGACGGTAACGGACGAGCTTCAAGGTTATTGTCAACCCTTTGTCTTTACAAGGCCGGATATGATTTCAAACGTTTGTTCACCATCAGTGAATATTATGATCGTGACAGGCCTACTTTCTATAAAAAAATACAAAGTGTTCGTGAAAACGACATGGATATGACCGGATGGCTGGATTATTTCATCACTGGTCTGGAAACTCAAATGATTGAGGTCAAAGAACGTGGCGAACGTGTAATCCGTCGAGATGTTCTGGTACAAAAACACGGGTTGAACGAGCGGCAAGGCAAGGCGATAGAATTTCTATTAACTCACGAAAAAATCACTATAAAAGATTTTGAAGAACTTTGCCCTGAAGTTAACCGACGAAGTTTACAGCGAGACCTGAAAGCATTTTCCGACAAAGGTTTGATCAAAGAAGCCGGAACCGGACCTACAGATCCAACACGCCATTATGTTTTATCATAGCTATGACAAGCTATGACACCAAGCTGTGACACTGCTTGCCGCTGATCCGCGACGATTCACTCAATAGCAATTTTTATTCTTAATCAACCAGAAGGGAAGCCACTGGATTGCCTCTGCTCAAAAAGGCCCTGAACTCACTTGAGATGCGTTCATCGCCTAAGACGTTTTCCCAAAAGTCATATGCCAATCGTCGTAAGCGGGTGATGTCCTTTCGATTGAGCTCCGGATCACGAATTTCCGAGGCATCAAAAAAGAATGGCTCGACCTCGCCGACACTTTTTGGGGCAAAGCCCATGGAACACATATCATAACAGGGTAATAGTTTAAACGTGTCCTCGTCTATGAATAAGCTGAGGTTGCCCAAATGCATATCGGTATTGTGAATTAGCTGCCCGAAATACAATAGTTGCCCAGCAACATGAGCATCCTTATCACTCACCAGACCCTGCTTTTTCAATGCACCCATCACGCGAGCCCAGTTATGGCCGAGGCCAGTAAATTCGTTGTCAATCGCCTGCAATGAAATCATTGAGTATCTACCTGATACTCCCAAACGGTCAAATCTGTGTGTTTCGAGGAACAGACGTCCTTCTGCTTCTATGAATCTGGTCTGTGCTGCAGGACATATACTATCATTTATGATTTGCGCTGCATGATGTTCGGTTATCAAAATATCACGCCATCTCCTTGCAATATCGGTGTCATCCTTGGGAGAAAATTTAACAATCACATGGGACTCGTAAAGGCTATTGAACGCGGTAAACTTCGGCTGTTCTCCCCCAGCTGATGATCCAGGAACGTCCCCTTTCAGGACATCCTCTGCTACCTTTGGGTATAATTTCCCAGTTACCCCGTAAGGCTGGCGGGACAAACGCAAGATGGACTGTTCTCCAAGGATAAAATTCCCGGGCAGATCATCACCGTTGGATATCAGGTATTTCCCGATATGGGTATTTGTCCATTGCCTTGGATCAGAGGGAAACTCTTCAAGGCGTGTTGCTATTTTACGTGAGATCTGTCTACCTAAAAAACCCTGAGGTCTTAGATCGTAAAGAAAATATGGCAGCCCATCGTACAATCCGTTTCCATTCTCACCCAGCAGTAGAGGAGAAATATTTGTTACGGGTTGCAGAAAATAACCACCGTGGCTTAATGGACGTAGGTATGCCACCACACTAATTTTGCCGAGGTGGTCCACCAGACCTAATGGTATTTTGTCATTTACACCAAATGCATTGCAGGTTGCTGCATACCTGATTGATCTTCCATCCTGAATCTGTACAATATTGTCGCCCAGCTCCCTGAGTCTGCGTGCAACAGAACTCTGACTGAGGCCAGTTGCCGCCTGGATCTCTTTGGATGTTGAAGGACCGCGTTTTAGATACTCTTTGATTGATATTGGCATCAGCTAACTCATACTTATATTTTGGCTCAAATAATGACTAATAAATACTCACATATAATATGATATATAAATTGTAAAATCAATATATTATTTCGTTCGATTGAATCGACTTGGCTTGTAAAATGACTTACATAAAGAGATCAAACTTTCGTTTTCGGGGCAAAGCTTGATTTGCCGCTTGCTGAGAAGTTCAACAATCAAAATGAACCGGATGTAACCGGTTATTTCTGTGGTTGTCAAGGGCGCTGTGATTAACACTCAACCGTAATTAATACAAGGAGAGAAAAATGTACGTGGTCAATCGAAATATGGGGATGATCATCATCATTTTGTGTTTTTTGTTTGCTGATATACTTTCTGCCTCTGATCTTTGCAGAGAACTGAGCACGCTGTCCAGCGAAATAAACAGTGTTGAAGCAGAAGACTCTGAAAATGAAGATATAAAGAAGTCTTTTTTTAAAAGGCTCCTGGAGATTATGTCCATGGGGTATGAGAGGCCGGGCCAGATCGATAATGAGGTTGCGTTCACATACGGTGTCACCATTGACAGCGGCAATTCAATTATACCGTCCTGTGAGGGAGGGGTTCAGACATCGGTCTATTATCCAATCGGGATCCAGGTAAAAATTATAGGGAAAATGGACCTGCCTCGAGACGGAGAGCTTAAAATACATTACTATGTTATTGCAGATCACGGTCTAAAGATGTTTATCCCGGCAGAACATGTGACCGAGATTCTTGAAGACAAAGCCTATTACTTTCAGGATGGGATGGGACATCATTACTATTGCCTGAGAGATGAAAACTGCAACAGGGTGAATGGAACAGCAAGCCAGCCGAGCCTTCATCCGGATTACGGTTATGCGATCCGTGATCTGACCCCTGCCCATCTTGTGAGGATCGATAAATATTTGAAATTGAAAGACCTCCTGAACAAGTATGAAAGGTTAAACGAACAAGAAACACAAGAGATAGAAGCGTCGACACAGGCAGTCTCCTCTCCTTTCAGGGTGTCCCACTATACGGATGGCGGAGCTATCGGGTATGAATCAGCATATCTTTCCCTGGGCATACCAACAGCATCTCAACCTGATGATGATTCTGGAACAATGCGGATAGGAACGGTCAAGGTCGTGACCCTGGCAAAGGCGAAGGAACATTTTTCAAAGGGAATTCAAGGATCATTCACAAGAGTATCAACAAGTTACAACAGTGTTATCAACCAGATGATAAAGAAGCTTGCCGTAGGCATTGTCGTCACAAAGGACTGTTATACTGAATCGTTAAGTGAAGATTCTTTTACCCTGTCCGGCAGCCTCAACGGAGGGGCATCGCTCAATCTGGGTGCAGGCATTACCAAAGTGGCGAAACTGGGCTTGGATGGAGAAATAACCAGGGGCCATACCAACACGGTCAAAGTTCAGCAGGGAAAGGGTCAGTATTTTGTCCTGTCTTCGTATTCAATGACACCTATTCCCAAACTCATGATGCACGAGGACTGGAACCAGTTAAAGCAGAACCAGGTCATGTTTGAGATAAAAAGCCTTAGTACATGCGAAAACGGGATCCCGGTAAAGGCAGCCAGCCTGACATTCTATCATGACGAACTTGCACAGGATCACAGCGTTTTCAATGCTCAGAGTCATTTTATCAACAATTATTTCAGGGATTACGGCCAGTTTGGGTATGCGGCCAACCAGGAGCCGGACTGCCTGCAGATGGGCATGTTCTGGAATATTAAAGGCTCTGAACAGTATTTCCTGTGGCGGGACCTTTTCAGGACCCAGCTGAACGAGTCGCCGAAATGGAGCAACCTTTTCAAAAATATCCCGAAAGACAAGCAGGAAGGGTTTAAATCTCTTTTTGTCCATTTAATACTGGCATCATCTTTCAGGTTTGTCGATTAAAATTGTCGATTTAAATTAAGGAGAAGTACAATGAAGTTTATACGTATTTTTTTATTAATCCTGATAATCTGTGGTATTTTTCTGCCCCGGTCATGGAGTACGTCTCCGGATCAGCAACAGGAAACCGTCATAAATGACTTCCTTGCAGATTTAGCTGCCAGAAGGGGAATCGACAAAGATCAGGATTGTTTCCTCACTTTTGAGGATCTCACCCAACTGGTTAATCTGCATCGAGAAGATCCACTGGTTTACGAATTCTATACATATCTTGCTAAAAATTCCAATATGCGCCAAAAGACTTCTGCAGTTGAAAAATACTACGACCATATTTTAACTCTTGTAAAATGCTGCTGTACAACCATATCAGGTGGGACCTGCTGCGGAAATGCAACGAACTGTCCAACGCGTTCCATTCCCGGCTGCAACTGCAGATAGTCAGATGTACTCTGCCTGTTTATAATTCAATTATGAAATAATTACCGTACTTATAAAGAAAGGAGGAAAAATGAAAAGTTTCATTGACTGTCACTGCCATGCATTTAATTTCGTAGACATTCCAATGTACCTCACCCTTGCCGATAAGGTTCAGGTTGGAACTGTGGGAAGGCTTAAGGCCGCAGCAGGTGCACTTTTATTTCTACCAAAGCTTCTGGTAGATAAAAATGCCATTAAGAACAAGGTAGAAGAGTATAAAGAGTTTATTTTGTTTTTCGAAAGAGCGCTTCAACGAAATGTTGAAATGATATTAAATGAAATTCGAGATCAGCTCAGCCAGCCGGATGATACAGAAATTCTTATCACCCCGCTTGTCATGGACTTTGATGTGCTGCTTGAAAAAGAGATGCTGGCTCAAATGGGAAAAGAGCCCTCTGTCAGGGAACAGTTCAAACGTCTTGGGGCTGCTGTTAACGCCATTGACTTCACCAACTACCCTTTTGTGAAAGTCTGCCCTTTTGTCGGGTTTGACTTAAGGAAACTGAAAAAAACAGACAAGAACAGGCTGGATGGGTTTAAGGCCTTTTTTAATGATAACAACACACTTGGCAAAAATTCCATAAATGATCTCGGACAAGGCAAAATTTTAGGGATAAAGCTATACCCTCCCATTGGATTTAATCCAAACCCAAGCCCATTTCATCAAAAATACAGAGATTTTTATACCTGGTGCTGTGATGAAGATATTCCAATAACAGTTCATTGCCAGAAAGGTTCCTATTCTGCAGGAAAAGAAAAGAAAAACCTTGACGCCAATACCACTCCGGAGAACTGGAAAAAGCTTCTTAAAAAACCTGAATTTAAAAAATTACGAATCAACTTTGCCCATTTTGGCGGAGAAACAGGAACTGATGACATGTTTGAACCGTTCAGGATTGATAAAGACAGTTGGACATACATAATCATTGAACTTCTCAAAACATACCCCAATACCTATGCGGATTTTTCTGCTTATGATTATGATAAGGCCGAGCACCGAAAGAATTTAATGAAAATTTTTGAAAAAGATGCCAAAGGCGACTTTAATTTCAGCGGCACCGCCAATTTCAAACTTAAAGACAAGCTGTTATGGGGGTCAGATGTACCCATGGTAATATCTTCTAAATCATACAGGAAAGGGCATACAAGCAAAGGAAAATCAAATTATAAATTTTATTTTCAAGGATTTATCAACTCGATCAACGCATCCAAAAAACTGTCAGACCAGGAAAAACAGACGATAATTTTCAATATAACAGATAAAAATCCCAAAAAATTTCTACGCATCTCTTAGTATTCAATCGTGTGAACTAAATTTTCATGAGGCTGGACCGGGATACGGAACACGTCCTACCCCTGACTGCCAGGCAGCGGGAACGGGCGCAGACCATCCTGAATACGCATAACAAAAATATTCGTTTGAAACGTATAAATATATTAACTATTATCCTTTTAAACGATTTGTAAATTCAACAAGAAAATGAACCGAATGTGACCGGTTATTTTCAGAGTTGTTTTTCATGACATATCAGGGTTGAATTTTTCAGGACCTGATAAAATCGTCTGCCTGGACGATCCGGCGATCCCCTTCAGCATTCGCGTGAATACATAATGATGAAAAGGACTGACCAAATACCAGTAAAGAATGCCCAATAGTCCTTTTGGCAGGAACCGGGCCGAAAGTTCAATCCGGCAGCGGTCACTGCCTTCATCTGACAGCGTAATTTCCAGAAGCGCTTCACCCGGCAGTTTCATTTCCGCCAGCAGTAAAAGCCGTCTATTTTTTTTGATGTCCAGCACCCGCCAGAAATCCAGGGCATCTCCTATGCGCAGTTCTTTTGTTGATCGACGGCCTCTCGCCAACCCGACCCCGCCGCAAAACACATCGGCAAGGCCGCGGATTTTCCACAATATGTCCGCACCGTAGTAACCGGTTTCCCCTCCGATTTTCACCACAGATTCCCAGAGATGAGAAGATGTGCCCTTCACTGTCAAACGGTATGCGGCAGAGAATATAGTGCCGCCGGTATATTCTGAATCGCCGCAGTGAGACCATTCCGGATAAATCACCTGCCCGGCATCGGCCCAGCAGGTGTCGATCTGTTCCTGCCGCACCCTGTCCAGGGCCCTTTTGATGGCTTCACCACAGGGGATCAGTTTCTGGCGAATGATCCGGGTGATGGCGTTTTCCGTGCAGGTGGTCGGCAGGCTTAACCCTTCGGTCAGCGGCTGTGCAATGGAAGCCGGGACCGGGGTGACAAGATGGATCCACAGCGATGACAGCCACGGCGTCAGAACCGGGACCGGGATCATGAGCGGTGCGGGAAGCCCCGCGGTTTTAGCGAAAATACCGAACAGATCACTGTAGGCCACAATATCCGGGCCGCCGATATCAAAGGTGCGGTTTTTTGTTTCCGGGTGTTCCATACACCCTTTCAGATACCCCAATACATTTGTGATGGAAATCGGCTGGGTCGGCATGCGGACCCATTTGGGAGTGATCATGACAGGCAGGCGTTCGGCAAGATATCGCAGGATTTCAAAGCTGGCACTGCCGGACCCCAGTATCATCGCAGCCCTTAAAACCGTTGCCGGAACCGGGCCTTGCATCAGGATTTGGCCCACCTCGTTTCTGGATATCAGGTGCCGGCTGATGTTGGGATGATGAATGTCCCCAAGGCCGCCCAGGTAGATAATGTGCCCGGCATTTGCTTTTCTGGCAGCTTTTACCAGGTTTTGTGCGCCGATGCGGTCGGCATTCCGGTAACCGCCTTTACTGGAAATCATTGAATGGACAAGATAATACACAGTGCTGCATCCCTTTATGGCATGATAGAGGGATGTTTCATCCATGATATCGCCTTGAACCAGTTCCACCCTGAAATCACGTCCCCATGGCCGGTCTGCCATTTTGGCTATGGAGCGGCCCATGGCCCGCACCGGATATCCGGATGAAAGCAGCAGCGGGATGAGGCGGCCGGCAACGTATCCTGTTGCCCCGGTGACCAGAACAGTATCTTTTTCAATTGTGCTCATCCTGCCTGCCTTGTTAAAAGATGACTCGCCTTAGACATGGATAAAAAGTAAAAAAGAAAGTGCCAATTCTAGATAAACCTTATATAGTGAATGACACCCTGTCAATGAACAGACAGCAAAAAACGACCTGAAACACAGTTGCGTCACCAAAAGGATCAATGATGTTGACACCTATTAAAATCGGTATCAGTTCATGTCTCCTGGGCAACAAAGTCCGGTACGACGGCGGGCACAGCCATGACCGCTTTCTGACCCAGACCCTTGGCCTTTATGCTGCATATGTCCCGGTATGTCCGGAAGTGGAATGCGGTATGCCGATCCCGAGAGAAGCGGTCCGGCTGGCAGGCGACCCGGACAGCCCCCGGTTGTTAACACAGAAAACCGGTGTAGACAAAACCGGGCAGATGAACGCCTGGATCAAAAAAAAATTAAAAGCGTTGGAAAAAGAAGACCTGTGCGGTTTTATTTTCCGGAGCAAATCACCCAGCAGCGGTCTGTACCGGATAAGGGTATACGGGGATGACGGCAAGGTGCGTAAAAACGGGACCGGGCTTTTCGCCAAAGCCTTTACCAGGGCATTTCCCCGCATTCCTGTGGAAGAAGCCGGCCGCCTGCATGACCCGAAGCTCAGAGAAAATTTTATCGAACAGATATTTTCACTTCAACGGTGGCGAACACTTTTAGACCAGGACAAAACAATGGGCGGACTGGTCCAGTTTCATACGGAGAACAAACTGCTGATCCTGTCACACAACCAGGAAATATACCGTGAAATGGGACAACTGGTGGCCCGGGCCAAAGGGCTGGATTCAAACATCCTGTTTGACACCTATGAATCAAAGCTGCTAAAAGCGCTGTCTTTAAAAACCACACCCAGCAAGAACATCAATGTGCTCCAACACATCATGGGGTTTTTTAAAAAACAGCTGACCAGGGACGAAAAACAGGAACTTTTATCTGTCTTTGAACAGTACCGGGAGGGATATGTTCCGTTGATCGTTCCGATTATCCTGATCAAGCACTATGTGCGAAAATACGATCAGCCCTGGCTGAAAACACAGACATACCTGAACCCACACCCCTTTGAGCTGAAATTGCGCAATTATTTTTAGCCCGGATATACCGGGGAAAGGTCTGCCGCAGCCGGGTCACCGGGATCATCAGGGAACTGCCGGCCCTGAAAGAGCAATATAGAAAATGGTACAAAATTTTTCCCTTGACTTTGAGTCGAATAAGTTGAATAATCAACTCAATAATTGAGTCGAAAAATACAATTAAACGACTCAAAATACTATTTAATTATTAACTATATTTGACTCATTTTATGAAATACATCTGGCAGCATAAAGACTGGCCTCATTTCACATGGGACAGTGATACATTGCTAAAACCGCTGGGTAATGTCCGGTTCAACCAGGGATCATTAATCGCTCAGATCAGAGAGTTGGGATTTGATATCCAGCAAACCGCCAGAGCTGATGTTCTTGTAGAAGAAGTCTTAAAAACCTCAGCCATTGAAGGAGAAAAATTAGATCCTGATGCTGTTCGGTCTTCTGTGGGACGCCGGCTTGGCCTTCCGGATGCCGGGTTGAAATATGTACCGGATCAAAGAGCTGACGGACTTGTACAAATCCTGCTGGATGCAACCAATAACCATCGCCGGGAATTGATCCCCAAAAGGCTCTTTGCCTGGCATGCCGCCCTTTTCCCTTCTGGATATTCAGGCATGGTTCAAATCAATGTGGCCCGATGGAGGGATGACAGAGATGGGCCCATGCAAGTTGTTTCAGGCCCTGTTGGCAATAAAAAAGTCCATTTTGAGGCCCTGCCTGCTCATTTAATTGAAAATGAAATGAACAGGTTTGTCATCTGGGTAAACGGGGCAGCTGATACAGACGGGATACTTAAAGCAGCTCTCGCCCATCTGTGGTTCATTACCATTCATCCATTTGATGATGGGAACGGCAGGATCGCAAGAACGTTAACTGATATGCTGCTGGCGCGTGACGAAAACAGCCCCAAACGTTTTTACAGCCTGTCGTCGCAAATAATGGCAGAAAGAAATGACTATTTCGATATCCTGAACTCGACTCAGACCGGAAATCTGGAAATAACAAACTGGCTGGTATGGTTTCTTGAATGCATGAATCGGGCAATTTTAAATTCAAATTCACTTTTGGAACGAATAATGATTAAAGCACGATTCTGGAAAACTTTTGCCCAGACGTTACTGAATAACAGGCAGACAAAAGTTATCAACAGACTGCTTGATGCCGGCCCAAATGGTTTTGAAGGTGGATTAAAAAACAAAAAATACATGGGTATCACTCATACCAGCCGCGCTACTGCTCAAAGAGAACTGGCTGACCTCGTTCAAAAAAAGGTTTTGGTTCGACTTCCCGGAGGGGGAAGAAGTGTAAGCTATGATCTCAATTGGGGTGAATTTGGAGGATAGGCTTTTCCCTGTCTGCCTCAACAATCCAAACACTGCGGTCGGGCCGTAGATATCCAGCGTTCACGATGACTGTATCGAGATGATATGGGAGAATATTAAGGAATTTAAAAAAATGATGATGACAAAAGATCAGGCCAAAGAATTTGCCTCTGGCTGGTTACCGGCCTGGACAGGAAATAAACCTGAAAAACTGGCCGGGTACTATTCAGAGGACTGCTTTTATCTCGACCCGGGCATACCAGACGGCGTGTCTGGCAGGCAATCACTGATTGAATATTTCACAAAACTGCTTGCCCAGAATCCAGACTGGGTGTGGACCCAGATAGAGCCCATTCCCATGGAAGGTGGTTTTTTGAACAAATGGCACGCCAGAATACCTGTCGGTCAAAAAGAAATCGAATGTATTGGTGTCTGTTTTGTTCAATTCGATGAACAGGGGCTGATAAAACGAAATGAAGTATACTTTGACCGGACCGAACTGGTTACAGAAATTTATAAATTAAAGCACCTGAATAAGCAGCATATACCCAATTCATTTACCTGACCCTTGGGACGCAGTTTCTGGATTCATGATCGTCTAGGGCTTTTCATCTGTACTTTGTTCCTCAAATACAAACCGTCTCCATACGCCAAAGGGCTCCCATATTTCACGAAGATCCCATAGCGCCGTTTGTCTATCCTCGCCAAGCACGGATATGCGGTATTTATATACAAACGATGATGCCCGGGCATTTAAGAAACAGTGGACCCATACCCTGTCACCATCCAGGGACTGCATGATGTTTACAAACCGGTTGAAATCATCTCTGGTCGGATTCGAAAAATCCACCGGGATATGATAATACTTCATTCCCAGCCCGGTTACGATTTCTGCTTCGTTTTCCAGGGGGCTTTCTATGAAATCATCTGTTGCAAGGTTAATGACGGCCGTGTATCCGGCGCTTTGAATAATTTTAAAATGCGCCTGTGTCGGCTGGCCTGAAGTGGACAGGGTTGGGCTGATGTCAAAGTGGTTGCAGATGTCTTCCACAGCGGTCTGTTTCGGGGTTAAGGGTGTGTATTTATATACCAGTAATTTTAATATGCTTATGATTACTTTTATCATTTTAAGTGCCAGAGCGGCCCTGGTGTAAAAGCCATCTTTTTTCTGTGTCAGATCTGCCCGTAATTCTGGCTTGTGTGCTGTCATAGTTAAACGCTCCTTTTATAAAAAATCAGCCTGAATATTTCATGAAACTTCAAGCAGATATGGATTAAATAAGCTATAAATTCAAAGAGTTATTCTGCATATCATATTGTTTTATGCCAATACAGGCTGTCACCTTTCAGGTGAAATATCCTGGTTCGTCTGTTGTTCTTCTGGTGTGACATAGTAAAGCCAAAACAGGTATTGATAAATAGACAAAACCAATGATATGTCTATGGTTGAACATGACTTCAAAAATGATCAGACAAGTGGATGTTAAAAAAAGATGAAAAAAGGTGAACGAATCGCAAAAAAGACCAGATCCTCTATCAAGCAAGCGCTTCTGGATCTAATTCATGAAAAAAATTATCCGGATATTACGGTCAGTGAAATAACACAAAGGGCCGATGTCGGAAGAAGCACGTTGTACAGGCATTACCAGTCAAAGGCAGATGTCCTGGTGGATATTCACAAAGATATGTTTGAAGGGCTTTTCTGCCGGTCGTCTTTTTCAGAAGCATGGCTGAATCAGGGTCCGCCTGCGGAATGGATCAATTTTTTAACAAAACACCAGCGGCTTGGCAGAAACCCTTTTCTGCTGTCGTATAAACTGGGTAATGATCTTGACTACCTGATGACCCGTATAACAGAACTGTTATCGAAAATTATCCAAGCCCGGCTGCGGGATGCGCTAGATGATAAGAACAGCACTATTCCGGTCCCGATACTGGCCCAGGCGGTCAGTGCCTCTTTCAGCGGACTTATCATGTCCTGGTTTACCAGATTCCAATCCATGGCGGCTGAAAAATTTACCGGATACCTGCACTGGACCCTTTCTGTCCTGATAAAAGAAGCAGCAGGCAGGACAGAAAACAATCGAAAATAAAATTCTCTTATATGAAGGTGCAGCTATTCAGTTGATCTATGTTCTCAGAAATTAAACCTTGCGACATCCTGCAACAGAAACTTGTGACAAACTCACGGCACAGCTTATGACAGCATCAATAATGCAAAGGACTTCATCCTTCAGCTGAATAAAAAACGGGGTCTGTCCCGAATGGCACTAGTTTATAATATTTTTTTTAAAAAAATACCTGATAATGTTGGCAAAATTTGCTAGATTGAGGCATGGAAAAAATATCAAATT
>CAYFKW010000038.1:0-33461 GCA_964343845.1 uncultured Desulfobacula sp.
GTCTGTGATCTATGCACTCTTCACAAAACGAAAAACTTTATGGCAATCGTTATAACCCTTTTTAAAAACAATATTTTGGTTATAGTTCAAGGATGGCGGAAAATTTGACCGCAGTCATATAGTTAATATGTCGAGGATCTAATTTTTCGTCAGACGTAGAAATTGAGCCAAAAGATATTTTTAAAAAGGGTTATTTACAAATATACCATTTTATAGGGTATGGGCGGGTGCGCCAGCACAGAAGGTTTTGGCAGAATATGCTCTTCTGAAACCGTCAGCCAGTTTGTATCCGGTTTAAACTCCCTGAGCCTCCCCCCTTCAGATGGCAATGCATGACTGGTATAATCATATTTCACATTCAGAATACAAACAAAATATTTTCGCTGCCTTGCAACAACATAGTTTTTCGTAAAACTGTTCTGGGTAACCCCTGCAATCTTTGCCAGATTCTTCACTTTTTCATCCGACAGTTTCACTAAAACAGTTTTTGAGACCCCTTTTTCATCAAGCCTTAACAGGTTTCTTGACTCGCTGGAAGAGACATAAACTGTTGTAATACCCGGAAGCTGTCTAAAGTATTGAGCTGCGACGATGGCAGCGGTTCTCCGCCCGCCGGACAATACCGGGATTCCATAATATTCAAAAAATTTCTTTTGGAAGTCTTCAGCATACTTGTCCCCTTTTTCATAAAGGTCTTTTGAGATATACCTTAAATCTTTGGCAAGCGCCTCAGATGCCTCAGCTATGGGCCAGTCTACTCTCACGTGAAAATGAGTTAACGCATATTTTACTTTTGTTTTCTGATTTCTCTGGATTAACAATGCATAATCAATTGGCAGCAGCGATCTTAACAAGGAAAAAAAATCTTTTGTATCAAAATATTTCAGATCCCGATTGAAATTCTCCACGTTTGGGAAATATTTATGTTTCAACAAATTACTTTTTGTTGTTTTATTTGCATCAAAATACCGTATATATTTTTTGTGTTTTTTATGAATGAAATCTTCGGCAAAGATAATTAAAAATGAATTCTGGGCATCAAACTCAATAGAGGGAATTCGTGCTCTGGGTTTTAATTCTCTCAATTCAACAAATGGATACGGCGACCGGATCCGGAGAAAATTATTATAAGATCCTATTAGAGAGTATCCTATGACAAACTGATCCAGTTCATCTCTGAGCACTTCATAGTAAGATCTTCTGAGTCTTTCTTCCCTGCTTAGATTGTCTCTGTGTTTGCAATAAATCACGGATTTATCCCTTTTTAATTATTTTTTTATTCCAGGGCGACGGCCCCTGGGAGCTTTTTCCCTTCCATCAGGTGTAAAAAAGCACCACCGCCTGTAGAAATATAGCTGACTTTGTCTGCAACACCACATTGCTTTGCAGCAAGGACAGTATCCCCGCCGCCCACAACTGAAAATGCTGAAGATTCTGCTACAGCATCTGCTACAATCTTTGTTCCTGCCATAAACTGGTCTATTTCAAACACACCCATTGGCCCGTTCCACACAATCGTACCCGCAGTTTTTATCTTTTCTGCATATCGCAGCGCCGTTTTTGAACCAATATCAAGAGCCATCCACTGATCTGGAATCTCATTCAGTGAGACTTCTTTTTTCGCTGTATCCTTATTTAATTTTTCAGCACAGATCAGATCCTCAGGTAATAAAAAGTCTATTGCTTTTTCTTTAGCCTTTTTTACGATATTGGCAGCAGTTTCTAAAAGGTCTGCTTCAATCATTGATCCCTTTGTATCAACACCCTGACTTTTTAGAAAAGTGTTGGCCATTGCACCGCCAATGATAAGCTTGTCCACATATTTAAGCATATTTTCCAGCGCTTCGAGTTTGCTGGATACTTTTGCACCACCAATTATTGCTACTAAGGGTCTTTCAGGATTTTCTACAGAATCGTAATATGATTTAATTTCTTTTTCAAGTAAAAAACCTGCAGCAGATTCAACAACGTGTTTTGGCATGCCTGTAACAGATGCCTGATCTCTATGAGATACAGCAAACGCATTATTGATGTAAACATCACAAAGGCGTGACAATTGTTTTGAAAAATCATCATCATTGTCTTTCTCACCAGCATGGAATCTTAAGTTCTCTAGTAAAAGGATCTGCCCGTCATTTAAGCTGTTAACCTTTTTTTCCACTGTTTCGCCAATACAATCAGAAACAAAAAAGACTTCTTTGTTCAAGCATTCCGATAATCTTTTGCCCACATTCACAAGGCTAAGTTTTGGATCAACCTTCCCATTGGGTCTTCCCATATGAGATGCCAGGATGATCCTGGCATTTCTTTCCATCAAATAGTGAATTAAATCCAGTGTAGCAACAATCCTGTTATCATCGGTAATGTTTAATTGGGCATCAACCGGTACATTATAGTCTACCCTTACAAACACTCTTTTCGATGTTACATTTATATCTCTGACAGATTTCATTGGTCCTCCAAATTTTTCGTTAAATATCATATCAGCAGTAAGGTTCAGTTTGAAACTGATACCCTTTCTGACGATATCAGAAGATTCACAACACTTTGAGTATCATGATATGACTGATAAAATAAAAAAAATACAAACAATCTTCAAGTCTTTTGATGAAGCGTTAAAAGAATATCTTTTTGTATAAATGGATAAAGCGCAATTCAGGTTACATCGTAATCCATATGACGCAGATTCATTTTTGAAAAATTGAATCCATCTTATTTTTTTATTTTCCTGTGCGCCTGCTTTTTTCTAGACCACCGCTCAAAAAAATTCATTACACCGGACTTTTCTGAGCGCTCGATAATTTCCTCTTCTACTTTAATCCCTTCTTTTGTTGCCATGGCCTGCTGAAGGCATTTGGTTTTTACAGGGCAATGATAATAACAATCATCCGGCGTCTGCCTTAACCCTTTATCTGTCATTGGAAACACTTTTTCAAGGATGCCAAAACAATCTGGTTTTTCATTTTCATTTTTCATTGAAGCGTATTAAACTCCTCATTAAATTTTGATATGAATCCCTGAGCTGCAAAGCTGTAGTATCCTTCATTTCCAATGATCAAATGCTCGTGCAAAATAATTCCAACATATTTTAATGCAAAGAACAGTTTTTTTGTAATCTCGATGTCACTGCTTGAGGGTTCAACATCACCTGAGGGATGATTGTGTGCAAAAATCATGGCTGCTGCATTATGCTGCAATGCATTGATAATGACCTCCCGCGGATATACTGAGCTTGTTGTCAGCGTCCCTGTAAAAAGAATTTTAGAGGTTAAAACCCTGTTTTTGGCATCAAGAAAAATGCCGACAAAAACTTCTTTTGTCTTGTGGCTGATGGTTTGCTTCAAATACGCCAGCAGATCCGCTGTGTTTTGAACGACGTCTTTTGATAAAATTCTGCTCTCTAAATACCTGTCAGAAACTTCCTTTATTAGTCGAACACCCAAGCTGTTCTTCGGCCCTATTCCCTTAATCTTGCATAGAGCGTCGAGATCTGCTTCCAACACGGCCTGGAATGTCTTAAATTTTTTTAACAAAAATTTTGCACTCTGCTTGCAGTCTTTCCTCGGGGTGTTTAAAGAAAGCAGCAGTTCTATTACTTCATAATCATGAAACCCTTGAAGGCCGTTTTTTATGAATCTATCTTTCAGCCTCTTCCGGTGGCCGTCTCCTTTATGAATCGGTGAAATCTTCTTTGTCAATATTCTCCCCGTTCACAGGACCTTCATCTGTTTCAATGTTCTCCTGATCATCCTCAGCATCCTGTTCATCTTCCTCCTCTGGAAGCCTTGCAATACCAATAAGCGTTTCTTTCGGTGACAGGTTTATCAATTTTACGCCCTGGGTATTCCTGCTGATCACATTGATGCTCTCTATGGATGTTCTGATCAATTTCCCTTTATCTGTTACCATCATTAATTCATCATTGTCATCGACGAGGAGCAGTGAAACCATTTTTCCATTTCGTTTTGAGGTTTTAATGGAAAAAACACCTTTCCCACCACGGGTTTGTGTTCGATAGTCTTCAATATAGGAGCGTTTCCCATACCCATTCTTTGTTACCGTCAGCAATGTTGCTTCTGATTGAAGAACCTCCATGCCGACCACCTTGGAATCCTTATCAATTCTCATCCCCCTTACACCCATTGAGCCTCTGGCTGTCGCCCGAACATTATTCTCATGAAAACGAATCACTTTTCCACCTTCGGATCCAAGGAAGATATTCATATCACCGTTTGTTATTTTCGCAGCAATTAATTCATCACCGTCAGCAAGCTTAACGCCTATCAGGCCGCCTGATCTGGGTCTGGAGTAGGCCATCAGAAGGGTCTTTTTCACCCTGCCCTTTTTCGTGGCCATGACCACGTATTTGTTCTCAACAAATTCATCAACAGTTAAAACCGTTGCCAGCTTTTCACCTTCATCAAAATTCAACAGGTTGACAATGGCTTTTCCAAGGCTTGAGCGTCCTGCCATTGGTAATTCATACACTTTTGACTGATATACTTTGCCAAAATTTGTGATAAACAAAAAGGTTGCATGCGTTGATGCCACAAAAAGATGTTCAACAAAATCATCTGATTTGGTACCCATGGCAGTTTTACCTTTCCCCCCCCTGTGCTGGCTTGCATACAGCGTAATGGGATTTCGTTTAATATAGCCGCTCCGGGTGACAGTGACCACCATATCTTCCTCGGCAATCAGATCCTCAATACTGATCTCAGCTGTGCTCTCAACGATTTTTGTTCTTCTTTCATCGCCAAATTCCTCATCAAGTTCTACCAGCTCATCTTTAATGATTCCTCTGACAACTTCATCACTTGAAAGAATCTCATTATACCACGCAATATCTTTTAAAAGTGCCTCATACTCTTTAATTATTTTTTCTCTTTCAAGTCCGGTCAGTCTTTGCAGACGCATATCAAGTATGGCCTGGGCTTGTACGGCTGTCAGGCTAAACTTGGAAATCAAACCATTTTTTGCTTCTTCAGGAGAGTGCGATGCACGAATCAGCGCCACAACGTCATCCAGATTATCTAACGCAATTTTAAGGCCTTCTAAAATATGCGCCCTCTCTTCTGCTTTTCTTAAATCAAAGCGCGTTCTCCGGATAATAACCTGCCGCCGGTGATCAATAAAATGATTTAAAATTTCTTTTAAGGTCAGCAGCTGAGGCCTGTTATTGACAACGGCCAGCAGAATAATACCAAAACTTGTCTGCATGTTGGTATGCTTATACAGCTGATTAATGACCACTTCAACGATCTGGTCCCTTTTTACCCCTATTGCGATTCTCATTCCGTCGCGGTCAGATTCATCCCTGACAAAGGATGCGCCTGTGACAATTTTATCCCGCATCAGTTCGGCAATTTTTTCAACCACCCTTGCTTTATTAACCTGGTAGGGAAGCTCCGTGACAATAATGGTTTCCTGTCCTGTCTTTTTATTTTCTTCTACTTCAACCTTTGCCCGAAGCGTTATGATCCCTCTCCCTGTACTATAGGCCTCATGAATGCCCTTGGTACCATAAATATGGCCGTAAGTGGGGAAATCAGGACCCGGGACATACTGCATTAATTCACTGATATCCATTGAAGGCGTATCAATCAACTTTATGAGCCCGGCAATGACTTCTTTAATATTGTGAGGCGGAATATTGGTTGTCATCCCCACTGCAATACCTGATGATCCATTCACCAGCAGAGACGGAAACTTTGTCGGCAGCACAGAGGGTTCTTCCAGTGTTTCATCATAATTCGGGATAAAATCAACGGTTTCTTTTTCAAGATCGGCAAGCATTTGATGGGCAATCTTGCGCATCCGTATTTCCGTATATCGCATTGCAGCCGGGGAATCACCATCCACAGACCCAAAATTACCCTGGCCATCCACCAGCATGTATCGAAGTGAAAAGTCCTGCGCCATACGAACAATTGTGTCGTATATAGCCTGATCACCATGAGGATGATACTTACCCATGACATCCCCGACAATACGGGCAGATTTTTTATAGGGTTTGTTCCAGTCGTTTCTCGCCTGCTGCATGGCGAATAAAGATCGTCTGTGAACGGGTTTCAAACCGTCACGAACATCAGGAAGCGCTCTCCCGATGATCACACTCATGGCATATTCGAGATAGGATTGCTTCATCTCCTTCTCAATGCTGGTTGTTTCATTTATTTCTTTATCAATAATCAACGTTAAAACTCCACTTATTTATCTTTATGAACCTTTCCAGGTTCAACCATAAATTGAAAGCTCGAAAAATATATATCTGCAAGGGTTAAAAACAGCGTGGCAATTAAAGGACCATAGATTATCCCTAAAATACCGTATGCTTTTAATCCGCCTAAGATCGCAAAAAATACAATTAATGGATGCATGCTGACCCTGTCACCCACGACTTTCGGTTTAAAAATATACTCGATTCCCCACGAAAGAACAGCATAAAAAACAAGAACAAAAATACCGGCGGCAATCTTGGATTTCAATAATAAAATAGCTGCGGTAGGTATTAAAACGATGCCAATTCCCAGAATCGGTAAAAAGGCTAAAAACCCCATTATAACTCCCCATAAAAATGGAGAATTAAATCCCAGGGACATGAAAAGGACACCGCCCGCCGTTCCTTGAATTAATCCGCCAAGCCCGTTCCCAATCAAAACAGCGCCTGCCATGTCATTGAATTTTTCAAACAGTTTTCTATCGTGTTCATCAGGCAGCGGTGACAGGTCATACACATATTTTATAAACTTGTCACCATCCATCAGCATATAAAAAACAACGATCAGCATTAAACAAAAATACATGACAAAATTCAGGACATTGGATGTAATAAATCTTGCCTGTTCAAACAATGAAAAGCCCACAAATTTTCCAAGTTCTGAAATAGGGCTGATCAATTGATCCCAGGTCACTGTCTTTTCAATTCCAGCCCTTGCCAGCAGTTCATTGAGCCGGTCCAGGGCTTCAGTGTTTTCAAGCAGGTTCTTTAATTGATTTGAAAAAACAGCATCTTTGGCCATGGTATAAAGGCCAAATGCCTCCTTGGAAAGAATTCCGACAAAAAAAACAACCGGAATAAATACGACAAAAAAGATCAAGAGGCAGGTCAGAACGGATGCTGTCTTCGCTGTCATTTTTTTTGAAAAAAAACGGAAAACAGATTTAAAGATTCCAGTGGATACAATCCCCAAAATTATAATTGCAAAAAAAGGCGCAATCAGCTTTCCTGCAAGCCCTATCGCTATGCAAAACAATACGATAAAAAAAACAAAAACGGCTTTTTGAGAAATATTCTGCTCCAAGATTTCACCACTCTATCAGACCTGATTATTTGCCCAGGGCAAAAAAATGAATCGTATTCAAACCAAGTAAAGCCGCACCATGCAAAGAAAATTGCACAAATGCGGCTTTACAAAACTAACAAAACATCTTGTTTTAGTTTCTAATCACACCAAGGGCTGCCAGCGCAAGAAGTATCTCAAAAATAGTGACTTGAACAAAGCTTCCAAAAAAATGGTAAACGATACCGCCGCCAACAATTGCCGGAACCGCAGTGTAAATCAATATACCCAACTTTCTAGGAATATCCATAATAAAAACACCCCTTTATGCATTTCATTTCAATCAAAATTTCTTAAAATAAAAATCTAAAGTTTCTTACCATTTAAATGAAACCAAGTAAAGGGAAAAACTTATCTTTCTATAATCATTGCCATACCCATCCCGCCACCGATACACATGGAGATCAGACCGGTAGAATAGGATTTTCTTTTCATCTGATTAATCGCTGTAACAACTTGTCTTGCACCTGTGCAGCCAATGGGATGCCCGATAGAAATACCAGACCCGAGCTCATTGGGTTTTTCCACATCAATATTCAATTCTTTCATACATCCAATGGCCTGGGCCGCAAATGCTTCATTCAGTTCAATCAGGTCAATATCCTCAATGCTCATACCTGTCTGTTTCAGCACTTTTCTTACCGCCGGTACAGGACCAAGACCCATATATGCCGGGTCTAATCCGCCTGCAGAGAAGGCTTTTATTTTTGCTAATTTTTCAAGGCCCATTTCATCTGCTTTTTCCTCAGACATCAAAAGAACGCTGGCAGCCGCATCATTGATTCCTGACGCATTCCCCGCAGTGACTGAACCATCCTTTTTAAAGACCGGCCGCAGTTTTGCCATTTTTTCAATGCTGGTTTCCATGGGGCGTTCATCTTTATCAACAATCGTATCTCCCCTTCGGGATTTAATAACAACCGGGACAATTTCTTCAGCAAAAGTACCGTCATTCACTGCAGCAAATGCCCTTGCATGACTCAATGCAGCCAGTTGATCCTGCTCTTCTCTTGAAATACCATATTTTTCAACAATATTTTCAGCCGTCAGTCCCATGTGGTACCCGTAAAAAATTTCATATAATCCGTCAAAAACCATCAGGTCATGAACAGGGCCAATTCCAGTCAATTCCATACGATGACCCCACCTGGCTTTATTTAATGCCATGGGTGCATTGCTCATACTTTCCTGGCCTCCGGCCAGAATGACATCTGCCTGGCCTGCCATAATCGCCTGTGCACCGAGTGCAATCGCTTTAAGGCCTGATCCGCATATCTTATTGATTGTAAAAGCTGCACTTTGTCTGGAAATACCGGCAGCAATCATTGCCTGGCGGGCTGTATTCTGCCCCTGTCCTGCCTGGAGGACATTACCCATGATAACCTCGTCTACAAACACCGGTGCGAGGCTGTCATCATAATCATACCCTTTTTTCTCAAGATCGATCATGCCCTGATCTTTTAAAGTATCTGGAGAGAATTCATCATGCGATGCATCCACAGCAGGTCTCAGACCGACTCTTTTAAGAACATCTTTCATTACATATGAGCCAAGCTCGACAACAGGCACACTTTTTAAAGAACCACCAAAGGATCCAACCGGTGTTCTGACACCACTGACGATAACAACATTTTTCATTTAGGCCTCCATTTATATTGATTTTTTCATTATTTATAGTTACATTTTAACTACATTATAAGATCAATACCAGACGAACAGTCAAAAAACAAGGAATTATGTATGTGCCTGATCCTCTTTGGATATAAAGTTTCAAAAGCATATCCGCTTATTCTCGCTGCAAACAGAGATGAATTTTTCCAAAGACAAACAGCACCGATGCATTATTGGGAAAACAACCCCGATATCCTTGCTGGGAAAGACCTGGAACAGGGCGGCACATGGCTTGGTGTCCATAAAAAGAGCGGCAGATTTGCAGCCCTTACAAACTATCGCGACCCCTTTTCAATCAAACAAAACGCTCCTTCAAGGGGAGAAATTATCATCGATTTCCTTGAAACAAATGTTTCTATCAGCCGATGGGCAGACACCTATCTGAAGCAGGCGAACGCCTTTAATGGATTTAACCTTATTTTTGGCGATAAAAATGATGTATTCTGGTTTTCCAATATTAAAAAAACAATAGAAAATATACTGCCCGGTATTCATGGGCTTTCCAATCGATTCCTGGACACACCCTGGCCCAAGATTCAAACCGGGAAAAGCGAACTGGAAAACATCATCAATAAAGGGGTTACAGCGGCATCCCTTTTTACCCTGCTGAAAAATAACACTGTACCCAAAGATGAACTCCTCCCTGAAACTGGTGTCGGGCTTGAGTGGGAGAGGATTCTTTCGCCTCTATTCATCCAGAGTGATACCTATGGCACTCGATCCTCAACAGTGATACTGACAGATCACAAAGGGAAGACAGACATCATAGAACGAACCTATACCCCAAATGATGTTCATTCATATTCCGATCAGCACTTTTGCCTGCCTTAACCTCTAAAACAACACTTTGAATCACTGTAGAACCCTATCCCAGCAGTATCATTACAACAGGCTGCATGAATCATTTTTATTGAAAAATTGCTTTTTTTTCAATGTCTGGCGGCAGTTGAATATTAAACTTATTTAAGTTCTCTTTATTGAAATAGTATTTTGTCGGTCTGGTTGTAACCTTCTTTATTTCCCATGGTCTTTTATTATTGTCCAGAATTTCCAAAACCATTTTCGCTGCATCCCCACCGTGTTCAATACCTGTCAGTACCTTGGCACCCACAAATTTATCCGGGCCTACTGAATGCGGAATTGTTCCAAATACGGGAATAGGAGAATGCCGGCCGGTCCATGTCAATATTTCAGGCTCAGGGACAACCGTATCTGTGTCCCTGTATTTTACGGTATACCAATTCTCTACTATCAGGGCATCATAGTTTTGTATAGATGACAACACCGCTTTTTTCCAGTCGTCATAGTAGCTGTGACGCTGCCATTCAATTATATTGCCGTCAAATGGTATCGATTTCTTTCCATGCAGTGTAATCTCAAGATGGGCTTCTGTTGTCTGGCTGTCATCAAACAGAATTAAAAATTTCTTTGAACGCGTCGGGACGAGTGTCTTTATCATTCTTCCAAGCGGGATCAGCATTCTGCGCTCCAACACGCCTGTAACATTGTCGGGTAGTTTATACCCGTAAAAATATGAACGGGGATTGGCATTTACACCATAAAAAACAATGGGTGTATCCATTTTTCCAAATGCCGGGGCAAGATATTTTAAAGCATTATCATCTGCTGTCATTATCAGATCAGGATTTTTAACGTGCAATTGCTGTAAAACATCATCTGCTATTTGCTGGTGTTCTATTTTCGGCCTTTGTTTTGTATTCATATAGATGATGGATATATCATGACGATTTCCAATAATATTTTTTATCCCATTGATACAATCGATGGTCCATTCATTCTCCGGATGATAGCTTGCGACAATCAACACCTCTTTGGCATTTGCACTGTAACAGGATATACTCCAGAGTAAAATTCCAATAAAAATATGACACAAACGATACTTCATGCATTTTCTCCGCATTATTTCCCCAAACCAACCTGAGATAAATGAATCACCTGTTATTAAAAAGGGTTAGATTCAAATGATCCCCCCGGACTTATTCAACCGGCAGGAAAGTAATCTTTTGAAATCATTCAATTTATTTCAATCATACAACTTATCCGGCATTTAATAAAGCATTTAATATATATAAACACAGATCCATTTAATCCCTCTATTGAGTATAATTGAGCCATTCCCGTCTCAGTTGACAAATCCGGCATTTTACGACACACTTGCACAAATTTGGTTTTCAAAAGGATTTGACTGGATATGGAACGAAATGTTGTTGTTGCGGGATGGGGTCAGATTACCCAGCCAAAAAATACTGACAAACCTGTACTTGACCCTATGGGACTGATGTCGCACGCAGCTGGAAAAGCAGCTGAAATGATGGCCTCCAAAGATGTGTTAAAGACTCTTGACGGCATTATGATTGTCAGAACAGTAAGCCGCCACTATACATCGCCTGCCCGGCAGCTTGCCGAACAGATCAATGCCAGCCCAAAACTGACATATGTGTCAGACATAGGCGGTAATTCTCCCCAGATGCTGGTCAATATGGCGGCAGGAATGATTGCGAGAAATGAGCTGGACTCTGTGCTTATAGCAGGAGGAGAAACCTATGTACAAAGAGGCAGGGACACGAAAAGAATAGACAACGCCCTTTTCAGAGGGATACCAGATGACTATCCCGGTGATGACCTCGTCGGATCTACACCCTTGGAAAACCAGCATGGCATGACGCACCCCATGCAGGGATTTCCTCTGTTTGAAACTGCCTTATGGGCCGCTTCCGGCATGGACCTTCAATCCTACCTTACACAAATCGGAACCATGTGGGCAGAATTCTCCAAAACAGCGGCAGCACATCCGTTTGCCTGGAGCAAAGAAGAAAAAACAGTTCAGGAAATTATTACACCCGGCCCTGATAACAGGCCCATTGCATTCCCTTATACTAAATACATGAATTCATTTGTTACAGTGGACCAGGGGGCAGCTGTGGTACTAATGGCTGAAGAAATGGCAGCGCGATACACAAAAAAAGATCAACAACCCGTATATTTTCTCGGGGGCGGATATTCTGAAGACCGGCAGCGGTTTATGATCGAAAAATCTGATTTCACTTCAAGCCCCCCGCTGAAATCTGCAGTTAACAAAGCGATTAAAAGGTCCTGCATCGCTTTGGAAGACATAGACTGTTTTGATCTGTATTCCTGCTTTCCCAGTGCAGTTTCCATTGCAAAAAAGATGATTGGAATCAAAGAGGGTGACCCAAGACCGATCACTTTGACAGGGGGGCTTGGTTTCTTTGGCGGTCCGGGCAACAACTATAGTCTTCACAGCATTGCGACCCTGGCCCAGAAAATAGCAGATGGGGAAAAATCAAATGGACTTATTACAGCTCTTGGCTGGTTTATGCATAAACACGCAGCAGGAATTTATGGTTCAGAACCATCTGGAGGAGAATTCAAGAATTTTGATATAGAAGACAAAAAAAACAGGCTGGCAGGTGATGCCCCGGTAAAAATCCAGGAGCAGGCCGGGCATCCCGGAATCATCCAGACATATACGGTCATTTATTCACTGGATCAATCCCCTTCATATGCCATACTTTACGGTATGACAGAAGATAACCTCAGGTTTATTGCCAGAACCCGCAGCCATCCAGACATTTTTCAAGTACTGACATCAGAAAATATGGTTGGAAAGCGTGTAAACCTTGTGTTTAATAAAGAGAAAAATATGAATATTGCTGATCTGATATAAGTTTTTCTGTGTTGAATTTTTCTGTTTTTTCTTTTTATACGCCCTTAATTCTCAAGGGGAAAAAAATTTAAAAACATATTCTTTATGTAGGTTGATCAATTGCCTCTCTGACTGTAATGGCAAAGTCAATTTTATTGATAGGCTTTTCAATATATTTGCTAACGCCTAATTCCAGCGCTTTTTGAGCATCGATTTTTTCACTGAAGCCCGTGCATAAAATGATTGGAATGTCTGGTCTGATAGATAAGATTTCCTTTGAAAGCTGGTCTCCTGTCATATGTGGCATTGTCATATCCGTAATAATCAAATCAAATTGTTCGGGATTTTTTTTGAAAACAGATAATGCACTCATGCTATTGCTCTGAACGGTAACAGTATATCCCAGTCGTTCAAGCAGTTGTTTCACCACATCTCCTTGAAACGTCTCGTCATCTACGAATAAGATAGTCTCGTCTCCTTCAGGCAGAGATATATCTGATTCAATTTGAATATTTTCTTCACTGTCAATGACAGGCAATAATATATCAAATTTTGTTCCTTTCCCCGGGGTGCTTTCCACAGAAATAAATCCATTGTGATTCTGAATAATGCCATGCGCAACTGACAGGCCTAATCCTGTACCTTTACCCATTTTTTTGGTTGTGAAAAAAGGCTCAAATATTCGATCTTTTATTTCTTCTGACAGCCCGTGACCAGTATCAGCAACCACAATTTTCTGATATTTCCCAGGCTTGACATCATTACGGATGCTCAAATTTGAATTTTCCACAATGTCATCTCTTATGCTGAATTCAAGTGTTCCACCTTCTTTTCGCATAGCATAACACGCATTTGTGGATAAATTCATCAGTACCTGATGGATTTGGGATGCATCTGCCAGAACAGTGGATTGAGATGATACCTTTGATTTAATTTTTATAAATGAAGGGACACTTGGCCGAATCAGGCTGATAACATCCTTAACAATGGGCCCGACTTTAATCGGCCGATGCGCTATCTCATTTTGCCGGCTGAATGTTAAAATCTGCTTGACCAGTTCTTTTGCCCGGTCACAGGCATTTAAGCTTTTCTTTAAATTATCAGCCACGTCAGAGTCTTCGCTGCTATCCATTAATGCAATTTCAGTATACCCGATAATTCCGGATAAAAGGTTGTTAAAATCATGGGCAATCCCTCCTGCCAATGTCCCGATAGCCTCCATTTTCTGAGCCTGCAGCAACCTTGACTCAAGGGCTTTTTCCTGGGTGACATCTCGATTAATGGATACAAATTTTATAACATCCCCTTCCTTATTTTTTATCGGTGAAATCGAGGTTTCAAATTCACAGAATCTTCCGTCTTTCATTTTGTTAATGATGTTGCCTGTCCAGGTCTCCCCCTGTGATATCCTTTTCCACATTTTAAGGTAAAAATCATCATCATGCTTCTCGCTTTTCAATATTTTAAAATTGTATCCGATCAGCTCGTTCATTTTGAACCCGCTGATCTTCTCAAAAGCAGGGTTCACATAAGAAATATCACCATTACAATCTGTCAGGATAATACTTTCGTCTGCCTGGTCTACAATGGTTGCTTTTTCAAATAATTCTTCTTCAATTAATTTTTGATCTGTAATATCTTTTGCTGCACCATATATAAATGTTACTTTTTTTGTTTTTTCATCGACTTCCGGCCGGGCGTGATCCATCACCCATTTAATCTCTTTATCTTTATCCAGGATTCGGTAAACAACCGTTTTGGGCTGCCCGCTCATGAGCGTCTTCAACTGCCCTGTCGGGATGTGTATATCAGCGGGATAAACAAGAGATTCCCATCCGCCTTTTTCTGTCAATTCCTCTTTTGAAAACCCTGTAATCTTTTGAAGCGCACCTGTCACCCATTCATTCACAATTGATCCGTCTGGATTCACCCGAAATCCATACGCATAATCTGAGGTAAGATTCGATACCGCCTGATACATGTCTTTGTTTTTTTTCAGCTGATCTTCTTTCTGCCGCAGACCTGTGATATCGCGTGTAATTTCAGTAAAACCTTTGATTTCCCCTTTAATTGTTATAGGGCAGAATGCATGGTCAAAATGCCGCACATCTCCTGGATTTAATTCATGCGAAAATTGAGCATTAAATTTTTCACCGCTTAAAACCCTTTTATGAAGGCCATCCCAATAAGCGACTGCTTCAGGATCTTCCAGAAATTCGTGCGGCTTGATTCCCGGTTTCATTTCCACATTTAAAAATTTTTTTATTGCATCGGCATATGCAGAATTGAAAAATCGGGGGACACCTTTATCATCACTCATAAGGATAAAATCATCAGAATTTTCCAGCAATGCCATTAACTGATTTCGGATATCCAAAAATGAATCACCCGCAGTATGGTGTGATGATTCCTTTAAATTCAACTCCTGTATTTTTTCTTCAAGCGCTTTTATTTTTTGTACCAATTGAGTTCGAGACAGTTTTTCAGGACACACTTTATAGGGTTCTCCGAATTTTTATAGTGATTGTGAGCAGTTATTGTAGGATGCAATACCATTGTTGTCAACAAAAGCGTTCATTTAGCCGACACTGCAGGGAATCCATTTTTTTAGCGTTTCCAGACAACTTGTCTGCTTCTGACACCTGTCTTGACTATTTTTGCTAAATACCCTATTATAAAAGGAAAATGCCTCATATTATAATAAGAAATTAAGTTTGCAACCCCTCTTTCAAGCAGACTTAAAAAATCGATAAAGAGCCTCTATTATGAAACGATGTACATCTTGTGGACAAATGGTCTCTCAAAAAATCACAACATGCCCGGCCTGTGGTCAACATGTTAAAGAAGGGATAAAATTTGTTGATGAATACAGGATTCAGACGATTATTCATGAAGGCCGCTCTTCACTTGTATGCAAGGCAATAAAAGAGGGGGTGGATACACCGGTTTCAATAAGACTGTTTACAGAAAAATCCGGAGTGGACGACAACATTGCAAAACGGCTTGAAGCAGAACTTGCTGAGTTAAAAAAACTGCCATCTGAACACTTTGTTCAACACTATAAAATAAAAAAAAGCAGTGATGGATTCTGGTATAGAATCAGTGAATGGGTGGATGCATCGGACTGGGGGTCTATATTTATTTCCGGGCTGCTGAAAGACCAGCGAAACCTGGTCACGCTGTTCCGTAATATTGCATCTGTACTGGATCTTTTACACAAAAAAGATCATTTCATGCCTTATCTGATACTTGATGATATTTTAATCCCGAAAGCAAAAACAAAAGACCTCCATGTGAAGATTAATTACAAGTTGTCACGATTTCTCAATGCAAGAGCGACCCATCATGGCCCCATGCTTAAAAAACTGCTTGAAATTCACCCTGATATCATTAACCAGAGAGCAATAGATTTCAAAAGCGGTATCTGGTCTCTGGGCAAGCTATTTGTTGAATTATTGGCTGCAGATCCCAATTTAAAAGATCATTCTGCAAAAGTTGATACCCTGGAAGGATTAGACCCTGAACTTGCCGTTTTAATTAAAATCATGTTGTCAGATGATCCGGATCTAAGGCCCCAGACAATGGGTAAAGTTGTCTCTGCTTTATCAAAAATTCTTGACAGGATGCCGTATTCAGACAGTGTGTCATCTCCTTACAGGAAAAAGCCAAAACTGCTCAATGAATTAAAATGGTTTAAAAAAGTAGTTGTATTACTGATCCTCATTATTGTGGGTATAATCGCGTTCAGCGGCATTTCCTGGTTCCATTTGAATTATGATAAAAACAGAAAAGAAAAAACCTTTTCCAGTGTTGTAGAATCTTACACAAGCTCTGTTGCATTTTTAATGGTCGAATACTGGCTCACAGATACAAAACAGGTTATATACAAAAATAAAGTAGAAGGAACGGCCTTTCTAGTAGACCGTAATGGCTACCTTTTAACAAACCGGCATGTTGCCTGCCCCTGGCTGGATGATACGTCTCTTTTTCAGGTGTATGGGCAGTATGCCCTTTTAAAAAAACCCATTGAGTTCGATTACCGCATGTATCTGTGGTTTGAAGGTGAAAAAGCTTTCAACCGGTTACCGGCTTTGGGGGATAGTGTTGAGTTGTCTGATGCTTATTACCTTTCGTCTGCCTACAGCTCCGGGGGAGAAGGAAATTTAAGAATTGCCGGTGTTCCCAGGTCTTCCATTAAAACCGGTGAAATGATCAAATCCCCTTTTAAAAACGATTTTGCCGTTTTAAAAGTTGAGTCTCTGCCTGCTCATCTCCAGCCATTACCCCTTGAAACAACCATTGATTCAGATGAAATTCAACGCCTTTCCCCTGTGATTATACTCGGATTCCCTTTAGGCAACAGAACCCAGGACGATTACATCAATACGAGTATCACCAGAGGTCATGTGCGCAGGACATCGAAAGAGATTATCCAGGTAGATTCTTCAATATATAAAGGGAACAGCGGCGGTCCGGCCATTAACTCTGACGGACACGTTATCGGAATTGCATCCGGTGTTATTACGGATCAGACAAGCGGCTATTTTAAAATTAATACGCCGCTGTCCGATTTTGGCCTTATCCTGCCGATTTCCCGGCCTGCAAATTTTATAAAATCTATTAAACTGGGGCACCCCCACTGGGATGGTGTTCTTGATTTTTCTTTGGATACGAAAGTCGAAAAGATTACCAGCCTGGCAGTTGATAATCAATTTAAAGCGGCAGCAGAGCTCTGCGAGAAAATGCTTAAAACCAGTAAAGATCCGGTTTTGGTATTTTCAGCAGGCATGTTAAATTTCTGCATATCTGATTTTGATAAAAGCAGCCATTATTTTAAAAAGCTGTCTTTGATTGAACAGGAGAACACAACATCCCGCCTGATGCTTTATATCATCGACTGGATCAAAACCCAGGAAAAAACCAATGCATTGACAAAAAGCCTTTTTACGATGAGCTGGTATGACGAGGATGAATATTTAGGATATCTGGCAACGCTGTTAAAAGACGGCAAACAGATGACAGATGATCTCGTTGACTTTGAAAACAGGTCAGAAAAAAGCTGGAGATTTTTTATTGAAGGGTTGATTCTTGAAAAGCTGAACAACCTGGGAAATGCTCAAAAAGTGTATAAAAAATCAATTTTAAATGCAGGGATTAATGACTGGGTATATTTTTTATCTTTTTCAAGACTGAATTACATCCAGAAAGAACATACAAAATATCTTGAGGATAAAGAGGCCTATAAAAAAGAAATTACAGCATTCAGAAAAAAAGCCAAAGAATATAGAACACAGGCAACTGAATTCAGAACTGCCTTAACAGGCTTGATGACTGAATTTGAGTCTGACAAATTAACCTCTGAAAAAAAGAAGGAAACTGCTGCCCGGCTTTTTGAGCTAGCACCTGAAAACAGATCGATTATCGGGCGGGTCGCTTTTTATCATGCTACCCAGAGTGAGTGGCAGGAGGCGCTTGATCTTATTGATTTGTTTTTTAAAAAACCCACCAGAGAATCTTCATTAAGCTTGAGCCTCGGCCTGTTAAAAGGAGAAATCCTCAATATAATGGGGAACCGAAAAGATTCAATGAAGCAGCTCAAATCGTTTTCAGAACAGATCAATGATCCCTGGTACAGAATTATTATTAAATATCTTATAAAAAAATCAGATGATGACGGGCTGGTAAAGCTGGCAGGGAAAAAACCTGAAAAGCTGATTACCCTTCACACGGCGTTAGGGTTGTGGGCGGAAGGGAACAAAGATAAAAAGCTAGCTGCCCACCATTATAGAGAAGCCTTAAGCTCTTATCTGGACAATTGGAATGAGTATGACCTGGCCCTTGGCAGGATTACCCGTTTTCGGCAGACACAGAACTGACAGGGACTATCCTTTTTTTTGTTTCAATCTGATCCATGCCTCTAATCTCTGCTTTACAGTTTTTTCATATCCCCGGTCTGAAGGTAAATAAAAGCGTTGATCTCCAAGATCTTCAGGCAGGTAAGACTGAGGAACATACCCATCTTTATAATCATGGGCATATTTATACCCTTTTCCATAATTAAACTCTTTCATCAGGAGGGTGGGCGCATTCCGGATGTGGAGGGGAACCTTCTGGTATCCGGTTTTCTGCACCAGTTCTTTTATCTGTCTGCGGGCCGAATAAACTGCATTGCTTTTTGGTGCAGTTGCAAGATAAATTGCTGCCTGAAAAAGAACGTCATCACCTTCAGGATGGCCTAAAATCCGAAAAGACTCACTGGCATTTAAAGTCATGGTTAAGGCCCCTGGATCTGCCATGCCGATATCTTCTGTAGCAAATCGTATCATCCGTCTGAGCATATAATAAGGATCCTCTCCTGAACACAGCATCCGTTCAAGCCAATAAATTGCCGCATCTGGATCGCTTCCTCTCATGCTTTTGATAAACGCTGAAATTAAATTATAATGCTCTTCCCCTGCTTTATCGTACAGAAGGGATTTTTGTTCAATAGAGATTTCAACATCCTGAAGAGTGATCTGTTTTTTCCCGGAAAAATGGAGAACTGTTGTCTCCAGGTTGGTCAATGCAACCCTGGCATCGCCGTCAGAAACAGCGGCAATGTGCTCAAACGCTTCTTCAGACACGCTGTCTTTAACAAGACCCAATCCGTTTCTGCTGTCTGTGACTGCCCGTTCCAAAATCGTTCTAATGTTTTCTTTTTTGAGGCTGTTGAGTTGAAACACCCTGCACCTGGATACCAGAGCCGGGATAACTTCAAAAGATGGATTTTGTGTTGTGGCACCGACCAGCGTGATCAATCCCTTTTCAACATGATGTAAAAAGGCATCCTGCTGGGCTTTATTGAACCGGTGAATTTCATCCACAAAAAGAATGGTTCGTTTTTGAAACAAAGCCCGCCTTTCTCTGGCCTGTTCAATCACCAGGCGGATATCTTTAACACCTGATAAAACAGCAGATATTTCTACGAATTCTGATTTTGTCTCATTGGCAATAATGCCTGCTAATGTTGTTTTTCCGCATCCGGGCGGACCCCAGAGAATCATGGAAAACACCCGGTCATCTTCGACTGCTTTCTGAAGGAGGCTCCCATTGTCTGTCAAATGTTCCTGACCCACCAGTTCCTCGAGCATGACGGGGCGCATTCTGTCTGCCAGCGGTCTGTTTTCAACATTTTGTTTCAAGTTGTTAGATTCAAAAAGATTCATCTGTTTATGAATTCCTGCTGTCCCTTAATCTTTTTCGTTTGCTCTGTTCTTTCCGCTGCTTTTTCTTTTTCGTATGATGCTTTTTCTTTTTTTGAAAAATTCTTTCTTCCTCTTTTGTATTTCCTGTAAATTTTATTTTCCCTGTTTTTTCCCTGAAATAAAGCTTAACAGGCGTTTTATCAAGCGGTATCATCTGCCTGAGCTGATTAATCAGATACCGTTTATATGAAAAATGAACAGCTTTTGGAAAATTGACAAAACAAACAAAACAAGGAGGCTTTGAGGCCACTTGAGTGGCATAAAAAAACTTTAATCTTTTCCCTTTGTGCAAAGAAGGCTCTTCCCTGTATACAGCATCTTCAATGATTCGATTCAACACACCTGTACTGATTCTATGGCAGTATTCTTTGTAAATTTTAACCACTTCATCAAGGATTCTGTGACATCGCTGTCCAGTAAGCGCTGATATTGTCAGGGCGGGCGCATAGGATAAAAATTTGGCTTTATACCTTAAATCTTCCATGTATTTTTTTATATTTTTCCGCTCTTTATCAACAATATCCCATTTGTTTAATAAAAATAAGGCACCGCATCCTCTGTCTTCTGCATATCCGGCAATGGTGATGTCCTGATCTGTAATCCCTTCATCAGCATCAATCAGTATTAATGCTACATCACACTCATCAAGACTCTTTAAAGATTTTAATATGGAAAATTTTTCAATTTTCCGGGTGACCTTTCCTTTACGCCTTATGCCGGCGGTGTCTACCAGGATAAACTGTCTGCCTTTGTGCGTAACACTGAGTTCAATTGCATCCCTCGTCGTCCCGGCTTTTTCATTTACAACAAGACGCTGTTCGCCAAACAGCCTGTTGGCAAGAGAAGATTTCCCCACGTTGGGTCTGCCGACAATGGCGATTTTGATGACAGCCTGATCATCCTCCCGGGTTTGTTCATAAACAGGCAGAGCATCAACCAGTTTATCTAGAAAATCTCCGACACCATCACCGTGTTCAGCAGAAATTTTATAAAAATGATCAACCCCCAGAGAATAAAATTCTGTCAATTCATGATGCTGTTTATAGCTTTCTATTTTATTAATCAGGTAGAAGACAGGTTTTGACATTTTCCTGAGAAAATCAGCCAGTTCCCTGTCATAGGGAGACAGTCCTGACCGGCCGTCCATGATAAAAATCAAAACATCTGCCTGATCAGCTGCTGCTGTCAGCTGTTCTTTGATCTGTGAAGCAAAATAATCATCATCTGAACTTAAAAATCCACCCGTGTCAATAACAGTGAAGTCAATAGCACTCCATTTGGCATCTGCATAATGCCTGTCTCTTGTCACTCCGGGGAAATCATCAACAAGTGCATTCCTGGCACGGGTTATTCTGTTAAACAATGTGGATTTGCCCACATTAGGCCGGCCAAGAAGGGCCACAACCGGTTTCATGTTTTACCTCCAGATAATAAAACGATTTGTTTTCGCTTTATACAATATATTGAACGATTTATAAATAGGGTTATGGGAATGTTATTCCTCATATTGGTTATAATCTATGATTTGATTCACAGGCTATTTTGTCCAGGAAAATAACAGTGATCCGATGCACAAAAAAACAAGGCTCATGACCAGAAGCACGGCAATTTCTGATGTCACATCTGAAAGGGCTGCACCGTCATTGATAATTTTTCTGACTGCCGATAGAAAATGGGTTAAGGGAAATCCTTTTGCAGCGCTTTTCACCCAGGGCGCAGCCCCTTCAATTGAAAACCAGACTTCTGATAAAAACATCATGGGCCAGCAGATAAAATTGATAATCCCATTGGTCAGCTCCTCGTTTGTCCCTCTGCACGCGATGATCAGTCCCAGGGAAACAAGGCATATTGTGCCGGCAAGAAACACCAGGAATGCATCAAAATAGGAGCCCTGCATTTGAAAAGAAAAAAAGAAATCACACCCGAACCAGACGATAAACGATGTTGACAATAAAATAAGGACCCTGGATATCATTTGAGCTGTCAGATACTCAAATGCAGTAACAGGGGTTGCCTTAAGCCGTTTTAAAACACCGCTTCTCCTGTACCTGACAATGACATATCCGACACCGAATAGGGAGGAGAACATGATATTCATACCGAGAATGCCTGGAAAAAGCCAGTCAATATAGCGTATCTGGTTCCCTTTGATCTGCTGTTTTATGACCCTTGATGCAAAAATTTTATCCGGTACAATGGATTCCCTGACAACTTTTTCCAGCACATACCCTTTTGGAGAGGAATCACTGATCCAATACCTGAGTTTCGGTCCGCTGTTTTCCAGTAAAATATCGATTTTATGGTGCAGCAGCTTATCAATGGCCTCCTCCTGGGTACCAAAAGGAATAAATCTGATATAATTATAGGTTTTCAGTTTTTCAGGAATCTGCAGGTTTTCCATGGTCAATTCGGTTTTCTGGACAGGAAAAATTCCCACTTTGTATTCAGACCGTGTGTCAGAGCTGAAAATAATACCAAACCCTATCACAATCAAAAAAGGGAAAAGGATATTCCAGCCAAACCCTGCCCTGTCCCTTATAAACTCGTAGTTCCGGGCCACAAACAATGCCCACATTCTTTTCAGGCTCATATGATTATTCTCTTAAACTTTTTCCAGTCAATTTTAAAAAGACAGATTCCAGGTTGTCCGGGCAGTCGATATCCTTGCAGTGCTGATCAATCAAATTTTCAGGTGATCCCTGAGCAATGATTCTCCCATTATCCATAATCGCTATCATATCACACAGATTTTCAGCTTCTTCCATATAGTGCGTTGTCAGTATAATGGTTTTCCCTTTCAGATTGATATCCCGGATGATCTGCCAGATGTGCTTCCTGGCCTGAGGGTCAAGACCTGTCGTGGGCTCATCCAGGAAAATAAGATCCGGGTCGTTCAGTAAAGCAAGGCCCAGCAGAAGTCTTTGCCGCTGACCGCCTGAAATTTTATTGTTGAGCTTGTTTTTAATGTTATCTAACATGCACAAATTAATAATGTCATCAACTGGAAAATGTTTATCATAAAAGGCTGAAAATGTTTTCAATGTCTCCTTTACGGTTAAATAGGCCAGCAGTTCTGTCTGCTGAAACTGTATCCCAATTTCCTGACTGAAAATCCTGTCTCTTGATTTCCCCTTGTAGACAATTGTTCCTGAATCCTGAGAAATGATATTTTCCATCATTTCCACTGTTGTGGTCTTACCTGCCCCATTGGGCCCTAAAAGTCCAAAGCAGCTCCCCTGTGCAATTGCAAGGCAGACGCCATCCACGGCAGTATTTCCATTGTACTGCTTCCTTAGATCCTTGACTTCAATGATATTTGATTTGTTTTGCATCCGTTCAAACACTCAATCAAAAATTAATAGTCTTTATCACTGTAACCATGCTTTAATTATGCTCACTGTAGGATGATCGGTGAACAATTTCAAGAATGTTTGACACACAAAACAAAAAAACAGTGACATCAACATTTATTTTCATCATTGAAGCCTTCATGGATTCCTGAATAAATTTTTCTGTTATAATTTCCTTTTCATGCGGTGGAAAAACAACTGCTCATTGTGAACAGGTATGCTGCAGCCTGAAAACTGCTGTTCAGCTTCAACTCAAATTTTTTTTGACAGGCCATCTCTCTTTAAAAATGGAGAAATAAAACAGGATTGATCATTCCTGGTTTGGAATTATATTCTGAATATGGCATTTAACAATCAAACCTAACTAAGGACTGTCATGATTTTTCGAATGATATGCATTACATCCGTTGTTGTCTCCGCTATATGTTTCACCGGCTGCTCACAAAAATCCGTGCAGCTCACTCCAGCCGCCGGGACGCATCAATTTCCATTTTTTAAAACACAGACACCTGTGTGGAGTTATAACGGCCAGGTTCCAGGGCCTGTTTTAAGGGGGAAACAGGGATCGGTACTGGTTGTGAGTCTTTGCAACGCACTTGCCGAACCCACCAGTGTCCATTGGCACGGCCTGCGGATTGACAATGCAATGGATGGCGTCCCGGGCGTCACCCAGGCACCGATCCAGCCAGGTGAATCTTTTACCTACCGCTTAAACCTGAAAGAAGCAGGAACCTTCTGGTATCATCCCCATTTCAATTCCGGAGAACAATTGGAAAGGGGACTCAAAGGACCCTTGATCGTAGAAGAAACCAGTCCCCAGCCATGGTCGCAGGATATTATCTGGCTGCTGGACGACTGGCGCATGCAAAGAGATGGTACAATTTATCCCCATTTTAATATCCATCCCGATTTAATGCATGAAGGCAGGTGGGGAAATGTCTTTACAATAAACGGTGCTGTTCAGCCTGAACTTTTGGTTTCGCCCGGGGAAAGAATACGGTTAAGGTTGATCAATGGGGCCAATGCAAGAATTTTTCTTCATTCATTAAAAGACCTGCCCGCCACCGTAACAGCCGTAGACGGCCGCCCGGTTTCTTCTTTTTTTGAGTATCAGAATTTCCCTCTTTCCCCAGGCAACAGGGTGGATTTAGATATTACCATACCTGTTGATTCGGCCGGGAAAACATTTTTCTTGGAAGATACCTTTACCAGGAACAGAATCCTTCTGGGTAAAATAAAAGTCAGGGAAGTTCCTGCTGTTCCTACGCCGGAATTCACACCGCCAACAGCTGAAAACTTTATCCCGGAACAGCTTTTCAAAGGGAAAACAATAAGTAAGAACTGGGATTTAAATGCGGTCCGGGGGGGTAAATTTGGTATTGGCTGGGCAATGAATCAGAAATTATGGCCTGATGCTGATAAAGCTGAGTATGACATCGGAAAACCAGTAAAAATTCAATTTACCAATAGAAGTAACCGTCTCCATCCAATGCATATTCATGGTACATTCTTCCGTGTGCTATCCATTAACGGCAGAAGACATGTGGAACCGTTTACAAGAGATACCGTACTTGTAGAGCCCATGCAGACGGTTGTCATTGGATTCATCCCCGAACACAAAGGGATCTGGCTGACCCATTGTCATATTCAGACACATGCTGAATCCGGAATGATGACAACCATCAAAGTCGACTGACAAGGGAACCATTAAGATATGAATCTCTACAATAAATATGTATTGCCCCAATTAACCCACTGGGTCTGTTCTCAGGATGAAATTACCCGTGTACGAAAAGACTGGGTTCCTTTAGCTGAAGGCAGAATCCTGGAAGTCGGTATCGGCTCCGGCCTGAACCTGCCGCATTATGATCCGCCAAAAGTTCAGAAAATATGGGGACTTGATCCTTCAAAACAGCTGATAAAGACTGCAAAAGAGGCAGCAGATACAATGCCTTTTGATGTAGAATTCATAGAACAGTCAGGTGAAAATATTCCGCTTGAAGATAATTCCATGGATTCCGTACTGGTCACCTATACTCTGTGTTCAATTTCTAATGTTTTAAATGCACTCAAGGAAATTAAACGGGTCTTAAAACCTGACGGGGCATTCATATTCTGTGAACATGGCAGAGCACCGGATGAAATCATAAACAAGTGGCAGGACCGGATCACACCGGTCTGGAAAAAAGTAAGCGGTGGATGCCATCTGAACCGGGATATATCCAGACTGATTAAAGAAAGCAGGTTCAAGATTGTACAATCTGAGGAGCTTTACAGCAGCCCCCTTAAAATTATCAGCTTCAATTACAGGGGCATTGCAGTCCCAGCCTGATTTAATAATTTTCTGATATTGTATACTGTATTTGACTTCCAGATCCCAGATAACAAGTGTATCAAAATTTGAGTGAGCAATATCAGCTCTTTATTATGATGAAACAATGATAATTGACAAATAAACACTTAGCCAATAAAATATTTCCTTAAACAGTGTATCTCTTTAAAGTCAATATAACTTTATTTACTATGAATTATTTTTTTGAAACATGCTTATAAGATCAGTTGATCATACGCTTCTCAGGCTTTATGCAACCCTTATAATTTTATACATTTCGGCGGGCTTGTCTTTTCTCCATCCTTTATTCCATGAACATCCAGATGATAATGTCCATCCCCTAAACCATTACCACAATAATTATATAGAAAAACTGACGGAAGATGAAGATCATCCATGCCCCCTTTGTGATTTTTTATCAGTCAATCAATTTTATCATGGCCTTTCAGTAGATACTTGCCAAGTGGATCAACATTTCTGTAAAATAAAAACTACTAACACAGTGCTGATTGTAAAATCCATTTCAGGGGATGCTGATCCAAGAGCACCTCCTTTTTTCTCCATGGCCTCATAAGATCTATTTGCTCTGTCATTAACATTTTATATGACAGTTCGAATTTACTTAGATTAGCACCTGAATTAAACAGGTAACAGGAGAATTATTAATGAATAATAAGAAAATGATAAAGTTTATATTCCGATTTTGGTTTGTTACGGTGTTGCTGTTTTATAATTTAAATTCACAGGCAGCAGCTTCGGAAGACCATCACCACGGACCCCATGTCCATGGTATTGCTCAACTAAATGTGGCATTGGATAATAATGAACTATATATTGAATTTAACAGTCCAGCGGCAAATATTGTTGGTTTTGAGTATATCCCTGAAAATGAAAAAGAAAAAAAAGCAGTAGAGGAAGCCATCAGCTTTCTTAAAGCTGGAGAAAAATTATTCACTTTATCTTCACGTGCTGATGTTCGCCTGAAAGAATCTGTGATAAGCACAGATCTAGAGGATGAAGCCGATCATAATGACCAGCACGAAAAAAAAGATGCAGATCATCATGCCCATAGTGAAAAGCACAGTGAATTTAAAGCAGTTTATCGTTTTCACTGTAACCACCCCAAAGATCTTAAATACATGGAGGTTAATATTTTTGAACAGTTCAAAGGAATCGAAAAGATTGAAGTCCAGGTTCTGACTGGATCTAAACAGACAGCTATGAATCTCACACTCAAAAATAACAGAATTACTTTTTAGGTATAAATCAAAGGAGATATAATATTTGACATTTGTGATGAACGCTTCTGAGAACAAAAACAAAAAACAGATCATTGAACTGTCTGAGGTTGTTTTTTCATGGAATAAAAATATACCTATCCTGAATATTGAACACCTGTATATCCAACAGGGTGAACGTATTTTCATCGCTGGACCCAGCGGTAGTGGAAAAACAACACTACTGAGTCTCATTGCCGGAATTATCACACCACGGAGCGGGGCTGTAAACGTCTCCGGTCAGGAGATTAACCACATGGGGGGAGCAGCAAGGGATAATTTCAGAGCGGATCACATCGGCTTCATTTTTCAGATGTTCAATCTGGTTCCCTATCTGACAGTAGTAGAAAATGTCACCCTTCCCTGCCGCTTTTCAGTACTGAGAAGAGAGCGTGCTACAAACCAATCTGCAAGTGTTGAAAATGAGGCTGTCCGGTTGCTGGGAAAATTAGGTCTCAATGAAAAAATAGCAGCAGGACAAAATGCAACCGAACTCAGCATGGGGCAGCAGCAGCGTGTGGCTGCTGCCCGTGCCCTAATTGGCGGGCCGGATATCGTTATTGCGGACGAACCAACATCATCGCTTGATAAAGGGCATAGAGAAGCCTTTATCAACCTTTTATTCAAAGAATGCAAGTTAAAAAAAAGCACACTGATTTTTGTCAGTCACGATACATCCCTTGCCCCATTGTTTGACAGAATCATCCAACTTAATGATATCAATCAGGGTTGCCAATTAACGGATCCTCAGAGTCAGGAAGATAAATAATCATGGTTTACCTTGCCCTTAAAAGTTTAAAAAACAGGAAATTCACGACTGTCATGACCATACTTTCCATTGCATTGAGTGTGACGTTACTACTGGGGGTTGAACGTATCAGGAAGGAGGCCAGACAGAGCTTTACCAACACTATATCCGGAACAGATCTGATTGTCGGGGCCAGGACTGGTCCTGTGCAGCTTCTTCTCTATTCTGTATTTCGTATTGGCAATGCAACAAACAACATTTCATGGAAAAATTATCTTGATATTGCCAAAAACCCGAATGTTAAATGGACAATTCCGATATCTCTGGGTGATTCCCATAACGGGTACCGCGTTATGGGAACAAATAAAAATTATTTTAAGTACTTCCGTTTTGCAGACAAACGAAAACTTGAAGTCATCAGCGGCCGCATTTTTAACGATATTTTTGATGTGGTGCTAGGGGCTGATGTAGCCCGTGTATTAAAATATAAAATCAATGACCCAATCATCATTTCTCACGGGGCAGGCAAGGTGAGTTTCATCGCACATGATGACAAACCTTTTAATGTGGTCGGGATCTTAAAAAAGACTGGAACTCCGGTTGACCAGACGCTTCACGTCCCCTTAGAAGGGATAGAGGCCATTCATATCGACTGGAACAAAGGAGCACCGATTCCAGGAATGTCAATTTCCAAAGAGATGGCCTCAGCAAGGGATCTGACACCAAAAAGTATCACTGCATTTTTTGTTGGTTTAACATCCCGTATTGCTGCCTTTAATGTACAACGGTCTATTAACAATTTTTCAAAGGAACCACTTCTGGCCATACTGCCTGGCGCTGCTCTTCAAGAACTGTGGGATCTTATCGGAATTGCTGAAAAGGCATTACTTGCAGTCTCCGGCTTTGTTGTAATTGTCGGACTATCAGGCATGCTGATATCCCTTATGACCAGCCTGAATGAACGCCGCAGGGAAATGGCCATATTAAGATCTGTTGGTGCCCGGCCATTGCATGTGTTTTCACTTATCGTTGGTGAATCTGCAATATTAACCATTACAGGGATATTAACAGGTATTGGCCTGCTCTATTTATTACTCATCGCCAGTCAACCGCTAATCCTGTCTAAATTTGGACTCTATGTTGCTATAGGCGGGTTGACCGGTTATGAAATGATATTAACGAGTGTTGTGTGCATAGCCGGGTTCTTAATTGGGTTAATTCCAGGTTACCGGATTTACAGATACTCTTTGGCAGATGGAATGATGATACGGATATAAGGAATACTGAATGAAAAAAATAATTGCAGCTCTCATATTAATTATATTTACGCTGACAGTACAGCCATTATACACAGGACAGGTCCGCAAGCTAAACTGGGAAGATCTGATACCATCGGAGCTGTTGTCTGATGACCCGCTTCAGGGATTAACAGAAGAACAGCGCAGTGCCGCAAATTGGCTTATATACATGATTGAAAACTTGCCGGAACGAAACTCAGAATCAGAAGAAATATATCAAATGGTCGACAAAGCAATGTTGGAGGTTAAAGAAGCAGGTATAGATATCAAAGAAATCATGGAAAAAAGGAAGCTGCTTGAATCTTCGATGGTCAATGACCTAAATGGTCAGGAAGTCAGCATTCCAGGCTATCTGCTGCCGTTAGAAATGTCTGGTTCCAAAGTCATTGAATTCCTTCTCGTTCCATATGTCGGTGCCTGTATCCACGCACCACCCCCCCCGCCGAATCAGATTGTGCATGTTTCAGTCTCAGCTAAAAAAGGATTTAAACACAAAGGGCTTTTCGACCCTGTAATGGTTACAGGAATGATACAGGTTAAATCCCTGGCTAAGGATTTATATCTGGTGGACGGTTCAAGCAATATCGACATTGGATATATGATGCAGGCCACTCAAATAAAACCATATAAAAAATGATAAAATATAGATATAAGCTTTCTTATAAAATAACATATTACAAGGTTAACAGAAAATAATGGATGCAAATTCCTACATGCAAAACCTTATAGTGGTTAACCCTATCAGGGCGTCCATCCTTTGTGAAGAAATTGAGACTTTGCAGCTTCCTTCCGGAAGCAAAGGGTTGGATGCGGGGTGCGGAATTGGTCTTCAATGCCTGAAGTTGGCTGAAGCGGTCGGACTCACTGGTCATGTTATTGGTGTTGATGTATCATTTGATTTTCTGAACCATGGCCAGAAGATCGTGAAACAAAATGGTTTGTCAAAGCGGATTACACTTCACCAAGGAGACATCGCCCACCTTCCCTTTGACAACAATACTTTTGACTGGGCGTGGAGCGCCGATTGTGTTGGATATGGACCATGGAAACCACTGCCTTTGATGGAGGAAATGGCCCGTGTTGTGAAACCCGGGGGAATTATAGCCATCTCTGCCTGGTCTTCTGAGAACCTGCTTCCCGGATACCCCCGATTGGAAGCCCGTCTGCGGGCAACATCTGCTGGTATCGCTCCGTTTGTACAAGGGGATAATCCAGGAACACACTTCTTCCGAGCACTGAATTGGTTTCACAAGTTAGGACTTAAGGAGCCAAGGGCTAAAGTTTTTGCTGATAGTTTTTCTTCCCCGTTAAGCAGTGAAGTACAAAATGCCTTAGTCCGTATTTTTGATATGCGCTGGCCAGATGTAGAACTTGAGTTGTCTTCTGACGACCAGAAAGAATTCAGAAAATTATGCCTGCCGGATTCACCTGAATTTATTCTGAATCTTCCAGATTATTATGCATTTTTTACAACGACACTATTCTGGGGTAAAATCCCAGAATAAATTGTCTGGGAGTGAAAACCGTAAGCCTTTAATTTTGATTCCTGGGCGATAAACACATGAGGGTGGCCAGAAACCCCGTACCCATAGGACAGATAAAACAATCAAAATAGCCGCCGGATATGTATATCTATTAATTGACTTAACCATTATTAGTCTTCCCTTTTTTTAAATCAATTACGGGTAGCCTGGTTATTAACCAATATTATAAAAATTATCAAGTTGATGATGCCATATTGGTTTATAAAAATACTTTTGAACATAAAAAACTTTTTACATTCTCTTTTGAAAAAAATTAGCTTTGACTAACTTTTTTGTTGACAGCTAAAAATTTAGCCTTTATAACTCCAAAAAGTTAGCTGAAGCAAACTTTGAATTTTTTTCTTTTGGGAGGAATTATGAAAACCAACTTTTATTTGGAAACCCACCATCAACATCATGATCTGCGCATCAATCTTCATGGCATATTTGATGGATCATCTGCATTTGAACTTATTCAAACAATAAAGGACAAACAAAATATTTTCAAAGCTGTTTTTATTGATACAACAAACGTCACCTCGGCGATTCCTTTTGGCCGGGAAATCTTAAATACCCACCTGCCTCAAAGAAAGTTTAGAACACGGCTTCATTTTTCTGGCCGTCATGCAAAGGATATCATTCCCCAGGGGTGTGTTCTGTTAAAAGGGAAAATGACCAAAAAGCATCGTTGCTCTGGTAATTGTAAAAATTGTGCCTGCCGTTCATCAAAAGTCAATATAAACTCAAAGCTGTCGCAAAATTAAGATTCAAACAATATTCAAAGATGATTTGCAAGTTAACCCGGTCTATAAAAGCAAGGATGTAAAAAGAATGAACAAGATATTCTCAAAATTCATGCCCATATGGGAAATTGAATCCCAATTCAGATGTCCTGTAATTGGTGCAGTTCTTTCTGTGGAAAAGCACAAACAGATTTTAAAAAAATGCGGTTACGACACAAAAAGAATGAAGCCGTATGAATACCATCAAAGATTAATGTCTAAACTTGTGGATAAAAACAATGTGTCCATTAAAGTGAATAATTTTCTATTCAGTAAAGCCAGAAAGTATATGATTAGCATCCACGGAAAAACAGAAAAAGAAATCAAAGAATTTTGGAAAGAACAGATAAACAAGGGCAATGTTGGACCATTAATGTATGCCATTGTCGCTTATGAAGACACAAGTTTAGAGTTGCTTCATGATGTTTATGGCGAAGTGCATATGCAAGCCCATGCGAACATGACGCAGATACATGATATCAGGCAAAAACTAGTTTCAGCAGATGAAATGATCATAAAGGAGAGAAAAAAAACACATCAGAAAAAAGAGGGTATCCGACAACTTATTAAAATTCAGAAAACAAACCATAAAAAAATTCAGGCACTTGAAAAAGAAAATCTGGAAATGAAGAAAACTATCCGGCAACTGGAATCAAACTTATCATCTTTTCACGGTCCTCCAAAGCCTTTGGAATCATTAGAGCAAAAGATCCACGACCTTGAGCTACAGCTAAAAAGAAAAGATGAAAAAATAAGAATTAAGGAACGAGAAAAGCGATCCCTTCAAATTAATCTGTTCAGTGCTAAAAGAGAAAAAGAGCTGTTTGAGAATCAATTACAGGAATTGATTGAAGGATTTAATGCGTTCAGCCCTTACAATGCCCTTAATGAAAATCATTGTTCAGAGGAAAATTGCTCTGAAGAGAACTGTGACCAATATAGATTATGTGCCAAAAAAGTTTTCATGATTGGTGGTATGACCAAGATGAAATCCTTTTATAAAGATATTGTTGAGAAGGCAGGCGGCAAGTTTGATTACCATGATGGCTATTTAAAAAACACTGCAGCTAACCTTGAAGCTAGAGTAAAACGATCAGATATTGTTATCTGCCCGGTTAACTGCAATAGCCACAATGCATGTTTAAAAGTAAAAAAACTGTGTAACCGCTACAACAAACAGTTAAAAATACTAGGTAATTCAAGCTTATCAGCTCTTTCGAATGCTCTTTTTACAGCGCAAAGTGATACCATTTTAAATTAACAAAACAATACTATAAATCGTAGATATGAGGTGAGATTATGGGAAGTGCCATAATCATTTATGGATCAACCACTGGCAATACTGAGTATACCGCAGAAACCATTGGTGAGCTCTTGGAAAATAAAAATTATACCATTACACTTTTAAACGTATCAGATGTTTCAATTGATATCCTGGAGAAAAATTATGACCTTTATTTTTTGGGGTGCTCCACATGGGGAGAAGATGAAATTGAACTCCAGGAAGATTTTGAGTCATTTTATAAAGACTTGTCTAATGATGTGTCTCTTTCTGGTAAAAAATTCGCCATTTTTGGATGTGGAGATTCCGCTTATACATATTTTTGCGGTGCTGTGGATGTAATAGAAGAACGAATTTCAATATTAGGGGGAACATTGGTATGTGATTCTCTCAGAATAGATGGGGAACCAGAAACAGAAGAAATACATGAGTGGACAGAGGAGATAATAAATGCATAAAAAAAAGACAGACCGTAAACCATTATCTTTAAAAGAATTAAGACTGCAGCTTAAACTTATTGGCAGCTTGAGCCGTGCAGGAATGAATGCAGGTAATAATGGAGACTTTGATTCTGCATTTGGCAATCTCCAGGATGCGCTCGTCTTTGCCCGCAAGCTTAAAAAGGATTGCCTGGTTGCTAAGTTGCTGAATAATCTTGGCATCCTTTATACGCAGCATGGTGAATGGGATCGGGCACTTTTACATTATGATCAATCCATGGAAATCTTAATTAATAAGCATGGTACAGACAATTTTTTATATAAAACACTTCAAAAAAATATCAGTTATCTCTTCAATTAAGGTTTCGTAAATCACAAAAAAAGAAGAGGTGCCTTTGGGTGGTTCATTAAAGATCGGCCATCCAAAGGTGTTGATCAGCGTGCAATAATGACCCCTTTATAAGAAAAACAGCGTCGAAAATT
>CAYFKW010000039.1:0-24923 GCA_964343845.1 uncultured Desulfobacula sp.
TTTCTTCATTTTTTTTAGGTCCGGTTTGGTCTGCATATGGTTGGCAGGGTGTTACCGTGTTTTGTTCTGTCTTTCTGGTAATATCTCTATTGATAATCTCTGTTAATACTGTAAAAAAGTAATATAAAAATTTTGTAAAAGTTAGCAGTCGCTGTGCAATTGGGCGTGCTTAATGTCTATAATTGATTCTCCTCATGCATAAATTGGCAGACCATTATATATAGTTTATCTTGAAATTTAATTGAAACTTTTTAACAGAGATTGTCAGATCAAATCACGACTTATACTCTTTTTATATATTCACCTTTGTAATTTTCTTATGTTTTTTTATTAGATAGGTTGTTAATTTCCCTTTTCCTTTAACGCTGACGTCTCCTCTCTCTTCTAAAGAATATCTGCTAGAGATAAGTTGCCTTGTTTCTTCTGAAATTTGAATTTCTCCAATGATACCTGTAGACTCCATCCTTGACGCCACATTAACTGTATCTCCCCATAAGTCATAAATCAACGTAGTCTTTCCTATCAATCCGGCAACAACCGGGCCTGAATTAATCCCTATTCGAATATTAACACCGTCATAATTCTTAACAGATTCTTTCAACTCCAGTGCAAACTTGGCCAGAACAGTCGCATGATCCTCTCTAATTTCTGGAGCACCTGAAACTACCATATAAGAATTCCCAATTGTTTTTACTCTTTCAAGGGAGAATTTATCAACAATCTCATCAAACTTTGAAAATATTTCATGTAATGTCAACATTGCATCTGAGGTGTTGCCTTTTTCTAAGGAATTTTCTAAGCCGGTAAGCTTTGCAAATAGGACGCTGCATTCACTGAAAGCCTCTGCGAAAGTTTTCTTTTCTTTGAGAACTCTTTGCGCAATTTCCTTTGGTAATATATTTTTCAATAAAAGCTCGAGCTGCTTATTCGTTTTGAAATATTTGTTCTCAGCATGTATTATTTTATTTACAAAAATTCTACTAATCAGGACAAGCGAGGCTGCAATTGCAATTGGTGTAAACAGGTTATTGAATTTTACTGCTTTCTCATCGATGATCAGAGGGTTGATCTGGATTAAATTGAACTCCATTACAATTAAAATTAACAACCCTATTCCGGAATGAATCCAAATAAAATTATTTTTAATTCCAATAGAAAAAAATGGCATTAAACAGGCATAAACTAAAAGCCAGTGATGAGCACCGATAACAGGGGTGTTATTTGTCCCTTGAAAAAAAATTACACTTAAAATAATCCAGGCGAGCACTATAAATGAAATCAAATTTAATGACGTAACATAATAGCCTTTTCTGTTAAAAAAGGCAGCCAGAAACATAGCAATCATAACGCCTGTATTCATAGCAGACATTATATATATTCCATGTAAAATGCCATAAACAAACCAAATCAGAGACATTGCCAAAATCAAAATTAACAAGATATTGGTAAAAATAGTGTATTTCTTTTTTTCAGATTTTAGATATGACGTATCATGAAAAATATAATTGGATTTGAATTCTGTCATAATTCTTCTGCCTGAATTACTCTCAATTCTCGATCTGGTATGTTACCATTTCCTGGTTGTTTTCAATTTTTAATATTCTTTTTTTAACTGTATAATTTCTTTTTAATAACTTATACGTGTTTTCTGTGATATGTATTGATCCTGGTATACAGTTTTCCTCCATCATTGAAGCTAATACAACTGCTTTGCCCCACAAATCATATGTAAATTTCTTTTCCCCTATCACTCCTTCTATCATCGAACCTGAATTGATACCGATTCGAATACTTAAATTTTCATATTTATCCAGGATTTCAAGAAATCTGAATGATAATTCTAAAATGGCATCTGCATGTTCCTGGTTACTCATGCCTGGCGAACATGAGGCAACCATATATGCATCGCCGATAGTCTTGATTTTTTGAAAACCAAATATAGTTGTTAAATCATCAAACTTTCCAAAAATGTCATTCAAGAATAGAACAATCTCTCTGGCGGTCATCTTTTCTGCCAATTTTGTGAACCCTACAATATCAGCATACAGGGCAGTACACGTCTGGTGCTTTGTAAAGAATCCTTTCCCTTCTGTTCTTAGCCTGCCGGCGATGCCATTTGGCAATATTTTATCTAATATTTTTTCTTGCATATTATTTAATAACACTAATTTTTTTTCAGTCTCAATTATGCTCTTGATAAAGGATTGACCAATTATGACCAGTAAACAGTATGTGATTACTACTGCCATGTGTCTGCCAAAAAGATGCGTTGATTTATTTATGGTTAAAATTGGTTCAAAAAATATTAATTGGTAGTGAATAACTATGAACAGGCAAATACAAATAAAAATTGATAAATATCTTGTTACCTTATTCGTATCAATAAAAAGATAGTATGATCCTGCGATAATCGGCAGAAAATAAAAATAATTCGCATTTAACGTATTGACGCCTATGCCTTCAACTAAAATGGTAACAAAAAAAACAAAAAGAATACATGAGAGTAAAAACAGAACTTTTGCAATTTTGATATGGTTATTTAAAAATAAAATAACCAGGAGGAGAGCTGCTGAAAAGCACCCTTCTATTAATGATAAAATGAAATTTTCCCTTAAAAAAAAATAAACGACAAAAGGTAAAGTGACAGCCAAAATAAATATACTTGAAAAAACGATTAATCTTCTATCTCTTTTGTCCCTGTTAGATGTAATATCAAAAAGCTGTGAATTAATTTCAGAGTGTTCTTTATTTAGGAAATCTGATGCTTTCATAAGCTAATACAATCCAGGAATAATTAGATAGTGCAATTGATCCAGAACTTATTCTGGATCAAACAACATTTAATTATATATTCACTGGTTGCATATCATGCTAACTGAATAATGCAAAGTGCTTTTACGATTTTTGTTTAAAACAATTATAGAATTTGCCAGAAATATTTTCAGATACATTCGACAGTTGAAAGGGGGTGTACTTGTCATTAAATTTTAACGAACGTCGTGTTCGTTAAAAAGCGGAAAACAGCATTTTCAGGCTTCCTGCAAAAATGCTGTTTTAACGCCACTCCAACCACACCTCCTTTCAATAGTCTGTGATCTATGCACTCTTCACAAAACGAAAACTTTATGGCAATCGTTATATATATCCTGGATGATTGACAGGGGTATGGTTGACCTGCAGATTTTCTCATTATCTTGTCCGGCTTAAAAAGCCAACAGCGATTTGTTCTGACCAGTAGCGGTTTTGGGCATTAAAAGCGACAAATCCCACATGACCCCCTGATGCTGGTATCAAAAGTGTGACATGCTTATTCATTCTGGCTTCTTTCCTGGGAAAACACGCCTTGGGCAGGAAAGGATCATTGGCAGCATTTATTATAAGGGTGGGAATTTTAATGTTCGGGATATAGGGCTTGCTCGAGCATTTTTCCCAATAATCATCAGCATTTTTAAATCCATGAATCGGTGCCGTGTATCGATCATCAAATGCTTTAAAGTCTTTTATCCTGTGATAGCCATTATCGTTGATTCGATCCGGCATCAGGTTCATTTTTGCCTTAACCTTTTTGTGCAGCAGGGTCAAAAATCGTTTCATATATAATGCGTTCGCAGGTTTAGCTAATGCTTCAGCACTTTTCGCCAGGTCACAGGGGACTGAGAATACAACAGCTTTCCTAATTGAAGGGTCAGGTATCTCTCTCCCAAGATAAAGAAGGGTTAAGTTCCCGCCGAGGCTGAAGCCGATCAATGCAATCTCTTTGTATTGGTATTTTTTTTTGGCATGCTGTATGACCCAGCCAAGGTCATCTGTCACGCCATTATGGTAGGACCGGAGTTTAAGATTCGGTTCACCGCTGCAGGACCTGTAATTCCAGGCAAGTGCGTCCCAATTACTTTCATTTGCCGCTTTTACCATACCCTTGACATAGGCACGATGGGAGTTGCCTTCAAGACCGTGAGAAATTATGGCAAGCCTGTTGTTCTGGCGTGCTGACCAGTCCAGGTCGATGAAATCGTTGTCAGGGGTTTGTATTCTTTCTCTGATGTAGGTAACACCTTTAATGCTTCGAAAAAGAACCGGAAATACTGTTTGAACATGTCCGTTTTGAAAAAAGATGGGAGGGGTGTAATTATCTTCTACCAGCAAAGGGAACTCCTTTATTTGCACTATTTAAATCTGTATAAATTTGATATATTAAATTCCCTTTGATGTAAAATTTTAATTTTTAAAATGGAATAAAATATGAAGGTCGGAATTATAGGACTGCCGCAGACAGGCAAAAAAACATTGTTTCAAATCTTAACAGGCAATGAAATTACAGAACCGTCAAAGACATTTAAACCCATTCCAGGCGCAGCCGACATTATAGACTCACGGTTTAATAAGCTCGTGGAGATGTATGATCCTAAAAAAAATGTAGAAGCCAGAATTGACCTTGTGCTGCTTCCTAAACTCGAAGCCGAGACGATTTCAACAGGTGACATTTTCAGAGATATCGCTGATATGGATGCCATCTGTCATGTGGTCCGGGCCTTTGAAGATGATGCGATCTATCATTCCCAGGGTTCTGTTAACGCCTTAAGAGATTTTGAGACAGTGAATTCAGAATTGATACTGCATGATCAGATTTTTATTGAAAAACGAATTGAGCGTTTAGAGGCAATGGTTAAAAAGATAAAAGATGAAGATCAGCAGAAAGAACTGGCGCTAATGAACAAATTAAAAGCAGTGCTTGAGGAGGAAAAGCCGTTAAGATTAATTCCGCTTACTGATGACGAAGAAAAAATGATCAGAAGCTATCCGTTTATCACCAGGAAAAAATTAGTCATTGCAGTGAATGTATCTGAAGATGATCTTGAAAATGAATCTCTTTTGGCCTCTTTTAAACAGAGCTGTGAAACCGATGAAATTGAATTCATGCTCGTTTCTGCTAAAGTAGAGGCTGAAATCGCCATGCTGGACACCCAGGAAGAAAAAAATGAATTTCTAGATGATCTCGGCATTAAAGAAACTGCGCTTGAAAGTCTGACAAAGCTGTGTTTGAAATCCTTGAATCTGATTTCCTTTTTTACGGTCGGTAAAGATGAAGTCCGGCAATGGCTTCTTAGAGAAGGCTTTAAGGCACCCAAAGCAGCGGGTGTCATCCATTCTGATCTTGAAAGGGGATTTATCCGGGCTGAAGTATTCAAATACAGGGAACTGATGGGTGCTGGCAGTGAGTCAGAACTTAAGAAAAAAGGGCAGATTTATATAGAAGGCAAAGACTATATTGTGGAAGATGGTGATATCCTTAATATCCGATTTTCTGTATAGCGTTTCAAAAAAAGAGTCTACCAATCACCGGCTGGTCGAACGATTGATTTGATATCCAGTTTGTTTTTTAAGGATAAAGAGGCTTCCTTGGCATCACTATGGGTGTCATAATTTCCAACCCTAACCAGATACCACATCCTGTTGCTGGAATCTTTTAAAATTAATACGCTGGAATCAAATCCATGGTTCATCAGTTTTATTTTTAATCGGTCTGCGTTTGAATGGTTGAGAAAAGCACCTGCCTGGAGTGCATAACCGGATTTTTTCCGGGGGGTCTCAACCGGTATGGCTGAGACTGTTTTCAGGGTTTCTTCTTCCTTTAATTTTTGTCTTAACCGGGAGAGCTGTTTTATGGCATAGGTGTTTTTTGAATCTTGTTTAATCGCTTCTTCATAGGCTTCAGCAGCTTTGGCATCGTCACCTTCCAGCGCCAGCAAGTCAGCTTTATAACAAATCGCCCAGTAAAAATCAGGCTGAATTATAAGTGTTTTTGCCAGATCATCCAATGCTTCCGAGTTTCTATTCAGCTCTGCAAGACACAATGCCCGGTTAAAATAAGCCACAGGGTTTTCAGGGGCCATTTCAATTTCAATATTATAATTGTTTATCGCCTTTTGATATTCTTTTTTATAATACCAGGCCACACCAAGGTTGCTGTAGAGACCTTTTAACTCAGGAAATAACTCTTTTGCCTTTTGGAAATCTTTGATGGCCTGATCAAATTTTTCTTGTTTCATGTATGAAACACCACGGTTTTTATAGGCATCGGCATTGTCAGGCTTAATCTCGATCAGCTTTGAAAAGCTGTCAATTGCCGCTTGATATTGTCCCTGTTTAAAAAGGAGAACGCCCGTGTCAAATAATTCTTTCTCTGTTTCAGCATGTATAAATGCATAGACACATAAAGAGATTAAAGTTAGGAAAATAATTTTTTTCAACAGAAGTCTCCCTTTTTATTTGTTTTCGATATGGTTTATATTATATAAATGAGTATGCTAAATTCAATAAAAAAATATTTAAAAAAAGCAAAAGAGGAAGTTTCTAAAGAATATTCAATCAATTCTTCCGGGCAGGCAAGCTCGAACGAGACTATATCTTCTGGTGCTTCAAAATCAGAACTCCCAGCAGCGTGGACCGGTGTAGACCTTGACGGGACCCTGGCCCATTATGACCGGATGTCTTCATTGGAAGAAATAGGCAAACCAGTGCCTGAAATGTTAGCTCTTGTAAAGAAAATGATTCATAATGGCATCAGGGTCAAGATTTTTACGGCCAGGGCAGAAGATCCCGAACAGTTGCCACTTATCCGGAAGTGGATGAAAGATAATAACCTGCCCGAACTTGAAATCACAAACGTTAAGGACTATTGTATGCAAAGGCTCTATGATGACAGATGTATCCAGGTGGAAAGAAATACGGGCCGATTGATCGTTGATAATTAGGTTTAATTCAAGGATGGATAAAGATGAAATATATTTATTACATTATTGCCATTGTGATTGTTTTCTCCGCTTTGGCAGCCTATGGGCTGTTTGATACGCGTATTGAAATTTCTAAACCCTTTATATCTGTAAATGACAGAATCATCTCAGAAGATGAATTTAAAAAGATGTTGGATCGAAAACCTTCTTATATGGGCCAGGAACAATTTATTGAATCAGTCATTGCCAAACAGCTCCTGATCCAGGAAGCAATTAAAATGAAGATTAATACAGAAGAGAATTTCCGGCAATCTGTTGAAACGTTTTATGAGCAATCGCTGATTAAAATTCTTCTGGATCGAAAACTGGACTCAATTGTGGTTGATGTTACCAGTGATGAAATTGGAAAATACGAGACGTTTCTTCAGAATAAATTTGTCCTTACCAAATGGATATATCCAAGTATAAAGGATGCGGAAAACAAAACAAATGAGACCATTGAAAAGGTCATATCTGAATTCATTGACCTGTCAGATGATGTAAAATTTGTATTACTGAATCTAAAAAAAGGTGAATTGTCGAGACCTGTCGCAACTGATTTCGGGGTATTGGTCTACAGAATTGACGATATAAAGAAGATGCAGACATCAGGCAGAAAACAGGGATTTGACATAAAACGGGTATCGTTGTTTCTTGAAGATAAGAAAAAAGAACAGGTGTTGAATGAATGGGCTGATACCCTTAGAGAAAATTCAGAAATTTGGAGGAAAAATGAATAGCCATATGCCATACAAGCGACGAAATTATTTTATCAACAAAGAATTCCAAGGCCGTTATATATTTAATTATTTTCTTTTGGTGACCATTGGGAGTATCCTTTTTATCGGCGTATTCAGTTTTTTTTCTTCAAATACACTTTCCATTGTTTACGATAATTACAACCTGCAGCTGGGAATCACACCCGGCATTTTGTTTAAAAAGATTTTAAGCACACAATGGCTGTTTGTCGTTATAGGTGGCGGTGCTGTGGTCATTATCACCCTTTTATTAACCCATAGAGTGGCCGGGCCGTTTTACAGATTTGAAAAATCTCTTGACGAGATGATAGATGGGGATATCTCAAACAAAATTATCCTGCGCCAGAAAGATGAAGGCAAGGACCTGGCCCAGAAAATCAATGCGTTTAATTTTATCCTGGGTGACAAACTGTCAATTCTGGAGAACTTTAATTCAAATATTGCAGTTTCATCCCTGCAATTGAGGAAGGTACTTGAAGAGTCAGAATTGGAAAATGACGAATTTAATCCGCTTCTTAATGAAATATTGGAAAGTCAGAGAAATATCCAGACCCTGATCAATGATTATACATTCTCAAGAGAAAAGCTATAGGAATGATCTTTTAATGAATCGGTTTATCGCTATATGTGTTGTGATTCTGTTGGGAGAAGGCGCCCTCTTTGCATTTAATTCATATGCGGTTGACCTTGAATCAAAGTATGCCATTATTACATATGAGAATCTGGATGATTTAAGAGAGTTCAACCATAAATTGTACATGGGACGGTTGACATCGAGAATGCCGAGGAGCGGGGGAGACACGATAGAATCAGAGGTTATTGATAAAATTAATTTCCTGGTAGAAAAAGTAATGCTTGTATTGGATATGTTTCCGACAGGACTTAAATTTTCAATTATGATCCGACCCGATGTCCAGGGTGTTGATCAGGATTTTAAGCGGATCTATAAGATGGCGCCCGGCTATATTGCATTTTATTCCCCCTCAAGAGACCGGGTGTTCTATTCAGCTGATAATGCAACCATCAGAGTTGTTTCCCACGAAATAGGACATGTTATTGTAGAACATTATTTTAAAGTTTCCCCACCCCAGCGGATTCATGAAGTCATGGCACAATATGCAGAAAAGCACGTTACGGATTGATTTTTTTAAGCATGCTTAATGCTCTTTTATTGCCCGGATCCAATAACAGGGCATGCTCATATTTATCCTGAGCTTTAAAAAAGATGCCAAGGTCGTAATACAGATCACCAAGCTTAACTTTAATTGATGCATCAAAAGGGAGAACCATTTCAGCTCTTTTCAATACGGTCATTGTATTCCTGGTATCCCTCTTTTTTTTAAAAAATTGATAGATTTCAACATATTTGTTCTTTATGTCTTTAAGATGCTGTTTCTGACCATATGTCGTCTGTTGAGTTATCTGGCTGCTGACTTCTAATAAATCAAGTGTATATATCAGCTTGCTTTTCGCATCTTCCACCAACCCAATCCGGTTTAAGTATTTTGCGTATTCAATGGTTGGACCTGGCATATCCGGAATAGTTTGTTCTAAATCTTTTTTTGGGATACCGGCAACGATCATTGCGGTGAGAACTTTGTCGAAATACGTCTCATTTAACATAAGTACCTGCCGCATATGCTTCAAACCCAGCTCAAAATTGTTTTGAGACAAAAGCCAGTTTGCATACTGGTATATATACTCAGCATAGGTTTGATCATATATCATACTTTTTTTAAAAGTGATTCCAGCCAATTTTGTATTCTTTTGTTCCCTTAAAAAAAGACCGAATCGATTTAAGTAATAAGCATTCAGGGGATCAAGACGGATTGATTTGATAAAAAAGTGTTTTGCTGTCTCAGGTTGATCCGTCAACCAGGCCAGATTTGCCCTCAAGAAGGGATAATCTGCTGTCAAAGGATCAATGCGGGATGCAAAACCAGCCACTGAATCGATTTTCTGCATAATATGGATGGGTGTTGTTTTTCTGAAAACATAATTCTTTATATTGGAATAATAAAATATGCCCAATAAATTTGAGATATTATACACTGATGCCAGGATAGAAAAAATGGTTATACAAATACAGCTGCTCCATTTTTTTACGTTAGACGTCACTGGCACAAGCCTCGTGGGTTTGCTTTGCTTTCTGATACCCGTATTTGCGGCAGAGACAGCTATTCCTGCAATAAGGAAGAACCAGAGCCCATTGGCACCGATATGCATGTTAAAATCGACAAAACTGTGCAAAAGAATGGACACTAAAGCTGTAATACAACCAATATAAAGGTATATGGAAAACGCATCTCTTCTTTTTTTAAAAACAGCATACGTCTTGTATAAAACTGAAACCAGAAAACAGCCGGCCAGTATGAAACCAATGGTCCCTCCCTCTGATAACAGCTCCAGATAATCATTATGTGCATGATTCAGTGAGCGGTCGTTTCCGATGGTAAATGATTGGTAGGAGGGGTAGATGTGTCGAAATGTTCCCATTCCAGAGCCGGTGATTTTATAGTCTGTAACAATATCCTTGGTGTCTTTCCAGAAATCGAGTCTTGATTCATAAATGATGCCCTGGGCATTTTTCAGGCTTGCAAACCTTTGGAATATCTGGTCCCATCCAAACCAGCCGATGATCAGTGATGTCAATATAATCACACCGATCATCAGAATGGTGTTTCCTTTACTGATTTTACGTCTGAATAGAAAAATTGTAAAAAAAATAAGTGACAGGCAGGAACTGATCATAGCGCCCCTGGAAAGGCTGACAAAAATTGACACAACAATTAATAGTGCTGAAGTACCAATTAAAATGTGAATGTTGGCTCTTTCATTGCTGAAAATTTCTATAATGCCTCTGACCAGTGATGATTTACCGATTCTTGGCCGATAAAACAAAAAAAGTGCAAGAACAATTGGAAAAATCATCTCCATCAGCCCGGCATAGTGATTATGGTTGGCATACGGCCCCACAGCAATGGAGTTGTACGGTGATCGCCTGAACCATAGAACCACATCTTCTGTCAGATAAAACTGTAAAATAGAAGAAAAGGCTAAAAGCCCCCCAAAAATTGTAATGATAATACCCGTGGCCTGAAGCATTTCCTTTTTTCGAAGCAGTTGTACGGTTAAAGCATAAAAGAGGGCATACGTTGTGTATCGGAAAAACTCAGATAAAGTGGCCTTGTGATTTAATGAAATGGTCATCCAGGAATCAATTTGAGATAATTGCTTTGTGGCCTCATGAATTTTAAATGCATTGGGGGATAACAGTTGAACGATAAAAGGCGGCAATGGAATCAACTGGACAAGGATAAAGCAAAGAAACAGTACGAGCGGGGTAAGGCCAGGCACCTGGTATAGATCACTCTTGTGTTTTAAAATACTGAAAAAGAAAAATAAGCAGGCCAGAACGGTGGCGGTCTCCATTATGGCATAGGACCAGGGTTCAGTTGTCCCAAAAGCGATTGGTGAAAATACAAGTGTGAAAAAAAACAGGTTTTTTGATAGTTTCAAAGACATGTTAATTATGATTCTGATGAATAATAATAGTCACCATAATTATAGTAATATCCGGTCTTTTTAGCACTGAACCGGTTCAGCACCAACCCAGTAAGCGGCGCATTCACTTCCTGCATCTGTTTGAGGCCTTTTCCCAGGATATCAAAAGTCGTTTTACCTGACCACGTGACAATGATAACACCGTCAACATTCTGGCTTAATATAACAGGATCAGTCACGCTGGCTAAAGGCGGCGTGTCTATAATCACCATATCGTAAGTGCTGGAAAACCGGGTTAACAGATCACTTAATTTGTGGGAGCTCAGCAGCTCAGACGGGTTCGGTGGAATAGGACCTGAACAGATCAGATCTAGATTTTCAAGGATATCAAATTGGATGCTGTCTTTTTCTTCGGTCACACCTGCAAGAAGAGAACTGAGGCCAGATGTATTCTCAATTTCAAAATGTTTATTTTGAACAGGGCGTCTCATGTCTGCATCAATCAGTAACACTTTTTTGCCGGTTTGTGCGATTGATGCGGCAAGGCATGCAGCAATAGAGGATTTTCCTTCACCCGGTGTCATGCTGGTCACCAGTATTTTTTTCGGGGGATTGTCAGCTGAAGAAAGAAAAATAGACGTTCTCAATCCTTTAAAGCTTTCAGAAATGAGAGAAGATGTGTCGGAAAGAACATTCTGTACAATGGTTTCATCTTTTTCTTTAAACAGGTCAATTGTGCTGATGACGGGGATATCAAATTTTTCTTCAACATCCTCGGGTGTTTTAACCGTGTTGTCAAGATATTCCAGGAAAAAAGCAATGCCAATCCCGCCCAGCAATCCTAAAATAAAGCCTAAAAAAATATTTCTCTTTTTCTTTGGCAGTGCTGGGAATTTTGGCAACTGAGCCTTTTCAATTACCCAGACATTTACTGTCTGACTCCTTTCAGTAATGCCCTTTTCCTTTATTTTCTTTATCAAAGCATCATAAAGAAACCTGTTGGTATCCACTTTTCTTTGCAGGATGCCAAGCTGAATTGATTTTTCTCCAAGCCTTGCAGCCTTGAACTTTGTCTGCTCAAGCAGTTCTTTTAAATCCCTTTCATTTGACTTGGCCAGCAGGTATTCATTTTTTATGGCCTGCACAGCTGCTTCCAGAATTTTATATTTGTTATTTTTTAAAGTGTTCAGTTCGTTATGAGCTGCAATCATCTTTGGATGCTTGTATCCATATTTTTTAGAGAGTTCAGAAATTTTTTGATCTGCAATAAGGATTTTATCATTAATCGCATCAACAGAAGCGTTTTCAATAATGACAGGAATGGTTTCCAGGGCTTCCTTTTTAACATTTTTCACCTGATTGTAAACCGCTCGCCTTTCTTTGAGTTTTGTCTCTGCCTGGGTTAAATTCTTGGAGAGATCGGAAAGCCTTTCCGGTAGAACGGTCAGTCTGTCTTCGACAGTGACAATGTCATGTCTTTTTTTATAGTCATGCAGGTCTTTTTCTGACTCCTCAAGTTTTTGTCTTTGAATATCCGCTTTCTTTTTCATCCAGCCGATACTGTAGCCGGATACTTCCATCTGCATGTCTACCAGTTCATCAATATAGGCTTGTGCCACCGAGTTGGCCACCCGCATTGCAATGACAGGGTTGTCTGATAAATATCCAATCTGAATAATTCTGGTATTAATAACAGGTGTCACTGAAATGCCTAATTTTATAGCATTCTCTAATTCCTGGGCTTTTGTAAGCGGTACATTGTATATGGCTGGGATATTATGCTTAGTTTTGTCTTTTGAACTTGAGAAAATTTTATCGATACCGATCATCTCTTTTAAAAACTTAAACTTGTCAGATACCCAGTTTTTTAAACGGCTGACATATGATACTTTCTTTTTGGATGGATCGAAAAAAGAATCATATAATTTTTCCGGATCCATACTGGCAACCACTTTTTCAACAACAGCAGCACTTTTTATTAGTTGGTGCTGGGTTTCCAGAAATTCAGGATCATAGGGGGTGTATCGATACGTGTTTGTAATGGAGTCAGAAGTGTTTTTTTCAATCATTACACTTGTTGTTGCCATAAAAAGAGGAGTGGCAGTAAAGGTAATAATGATGGTCGCAATAAATGCTAATAGAAAAAAGGTAAAAACAGTGGATTTTCTTTTATCAATAACCCTTAAATAATCTCTTAAGTGAATTTGTTTTTCATTGATCATTAAAAAAAACTCTCCGGCACCACAATCACATCGTCTGGAAGGATCGGCATATCCATATTAACATTTTTTAATACTTTTTTCTGGCCATCTACCACCCGGATGATTTTTACTTTTCCCCGGGCTGCAATTTTGGAAAACCCTCCTGCTTCAGTTATGGCTTTAATCACGGTCAGATCAGGATGAAATTTATATGAATCCGGCTTTACCACTTCTCCTGAAACATAGTAGGTTTTTGCTTTTGAAATATAAATGCTGTCATTGTCGCGGATCAATAAATTGAGAGATGTTTCTCCTTTTTTAATCAATTTTTCCAGATCGACAACAATTTTATTCTTTCCGCTGTCAGTGCCGCTGGTACGCTTGATAATTGCCGTACTGCCGGCATCTTCAGTCAGTCCTCCTGCTTTTGAAATGAATTCCAGAAAAGTAATTTTTCCTCTCAATTCATATTGTCCTGGATTTTTAATCTGGCCAAGGATAATCGCTTTTTTGCTTCTATGCTCAGAAATAAAAACATCCACCTGCGGGTTTACCAGATATCCATCAGCAAACAATTCTTCAATCTTGGCTGCAATCTGGGAAACAGTAAGCCCTTTTACACTGATTTCACCGAGCAGTGGGATACGAATCGTACTGCTTGAGCTCACCCTTACGGTTGTGGTCAGGTCCTCGTTTTCATACACATTGATATCAAGCACATCTCCCTCACCAACAGTAAATTCCTGAGTAAAGGCGATGACCGGAAAAAGGAGGAAAACAAATATAACGAGTTGTTTGGATACCAGTTTTTTCATCATTGTCTATTACATTGAAAGAGAAGCTCTGAGATAGATTTGATGCATTTCATAATCATTCCCATTTAGGTTGGAATCATTGTTATAGAAATGATATCCTAAATCAAAAATCAACCATTTTCTTGGTTCAAATCTGATTGCTGCACCAATACCAAACAGATCATCATCCCTGTCAATCGTATTGTATTCATTGTTCTCATACAATACATTCAGGGTCCCGGACCATTTTTCCCTGAATCGCTGCATTAGTCCGATATCAATGCCTGTTGACAGGTAACTGGATGCATTGGCAAGATCTGATTCATGGAATTTTCGATATCCGTTTACCTGAAGCGCTCTCTTCGTCGTTAAGTTATGCTGGGTTTGAATTTCAATTGAGTAATCGTCTTCATCGTTAACTGTTGCCAGGTCAAAGTCTTTATCGATATATCCTACCTTCAAGGTCCCTCTTGTTTTTGCGGTCATGTCCCATTGAATACCACCGTAATACCTGTGTTCGACACTGTCATTTGTTATACCGGCATCATAATCAATGTCTGCGTAGTTGTACTCTGCAAAAAGGGAAGTTTTGGGCCAGAATTTATAAAATACGGCAATACCATATGTATTGTCATTCCTGTCCCTGTATTCAACAATTTCATCTTTATAATCAAGATCATAATTAGAGTAGTGAAGCTCCGCTTTAAGTTTTCCGGAAGGCGCATTATAGGATGTGATGAAATCCAATAGATTGTCCTGATGCCTGTAAAGCGTATCAGTGATGCCGTTTCCTGCAATTTCTTCTCTGTCGCGGAAAATATCAATGACATCAAAGGAAATGCCGGAATCCCAATTGTACTGAAACAGGGCTTCTGCTTTATGATTGATATGGTCATGTGTTGAATGGCTGGAGTATAAAACAAATTCAGGGGAGTACAGGAAATAAGTCTGGTACCGTCTTGTTGCGGCCGGCTTGACGCGGCTCAGCCTGAGACCGCCTGGTGACGTGGTGCTGGTGTCAATAGATAACAGTTTTTCTCTGTTTGCCGGGAATGCTAGCCAAATGCCCGGTGCAATGGTCGTTATAAAGTCATCTTTTGTATCAGTATTTGTTGCAAAAAAATTATCATTATAAACACCTTCCAGAAGAAGGAAAGGGTGATATCTTCCCCCTTTTTCTCCAAAAACATCTGCAGTGATTTCTTCATCACCAGCAGGCAGAGGGCCTGGTTTCTGACCAACAGGCGGGATTTCTGCCGCATTTAGAGCAGTTATTAGGAGGGAAATAAAAAGAATCGTGAAAATCGATGGGAGGATATTTCTATTGGATCTCATTTTTGCACCCCGCAAATTTGGCTTTACGATTAGACAGTCTTAAAAAACTATGTATTTTGAATAAATTACGAATAGATTAGTATTTAGTAAATCCAGTTGTCAATAAAAAAAAGCCCTGGAACAAAGGTCCAGGGCTTTTTTATTGGCAATAAAGGTATTAAATTAAGATTCGAAATATACCTTATCCTTATGTATCAAAATCACCATTGGAAAAATCACCATTGGGAATTTCCGGACGTTCAGTAATCTCTTCTCCTGTGGGCTGCTCATCTCTGGGAAGGTCTAAAGAAACAGGTATTTTCGGGGCCTGGCTCCTGAAAAGTTCAACCACAGGTTCACTATAACATTGGGCCTGCGTAATCTCTTCCCTGGAAAAAACGGGGTTTCCGTCAGGACCTGTTGCATCCTCTGTGGCACTGGCAATGGTTGATTTTTCAATCCCATGTTCAGTGGCACACATGCACAGCTGGGTTAAACCGATCTTGTTACCTGTGCTAGCCATTGTTTTAAGAACGACATAAGGGCTGTATTTAAGATCAACAGCAGTTGTCATCATTTCACATTCAGGCGCGTTCTGTCCCATTGCTTTTTTGATGGCCTGTTCCAGAACAGTTGCCTCTGAGGGAGTAAATCCTAATGCTTCTGTCGGGTTTTCAACCCCTTGTTTCCCTTTAACAAGGGCAGATATAAAATCATCTTTCCATGAAGGCTTTTCTTCGGCAAAGCTCAGTGACGAGATCAAAACAAAGCTTAAAGCGATAATCGTAGTTAAAAGAATATGTTTCATAATATCTCCTTAGATATATGTTTGTTTCATGGCAGTTTGAAATAATATAAAGCAATATGTGTGCCAATAGAAAAACCCTGCCACAATGGATCTCTTTTTTTATTTTCCAGTTTTTTATGTAAAATATGTTATAAAATATGACATATTTTACCCAATTTTGTGCAAAATTAGTGCTACAGCTTTTCATTCTCCCTTTTTTCTATGGATTCCAGCATGGAAAGTATTTCCATGGAGTTTTCATTTTTCCCATTTCCATAAGCGTTAAAGGCGATGCCGGTCTGGTATTTATAACTCTGCTCAGGGTTTCGGGATATCCATCTCACATCAGCCAGAATTTCAGGCTGCAGATCTTCGCCGGGAATGTTTATCTTGATGATAATGCTTTTTCCGGCTTCAAGTCTTTCGTTACAGAGAAAATTAATGCCGCCTTTACTTAAATTGATAACCGGAAAATAATTGTCTGAGTAGTGGTGCGTTTTGAAAAATGATGATTTGCTTTTGTAAAACAGGGTTGTTCCAGGAATGCTAAATCGATTGCAACTTCTTTTGATCACTGCAATACCTCCTGAATGAATGGCAGCATTAAAATTGTATGAAACATTACATTAATGTGAAGCGTATAAGAAATAACCGTCTATTTCAACAAAAAATACACCATGGGGTAAAGAATTCAAGATTGATTTATTATCAGACAGAGAATGTTGATTTATGGATTGATATAGCTGTCTGCCTGAGTGTGATACAGGGTTGCATAAGTGCCATTGAGCTGTATCAGCTCTTTGTGGGAACCTTGTTCAATAATCTGCCCGTCCTTTAACACCAGTATTTTATCTGCCATTTTTACACTTGAGAACCGGTGACTTATAATTAAGGCAGATTTTCCCTTGATAAGCTGTCTGAGTGTCGAGAATATGTTTACTTCAGTTTTGGGATCTAAAGCGCTGGAAGGTTCATCAAGGATAATCAGGCTGGCATTTCTGAAAAAAGCCCTGGCAATGGCCACTGTCTGCCATTGACCCATGCTGATTTCCTCGCCGTTTTTGAACCATCGGCCCAATATGGTTTCATACTGTTTGGAAAGTGCTTTGATTTTTTTATCTGCGCCTGACTGCTTTGCTGCTTTTTTGATGCCTTTTAAATTTTTTTCTTGTGCAATGTCGCCGATAAAAATATTTTCTTTTGCAGAGAGATGGTAGCGGTTATGGTCCTGGAACACGATGCTGATCATTTTCCGGAATGCTTCAATGTCAAACTCTTTTATGTTGCGGCCTTCAAAAAAGATGTCTCCTGACTGGGGATCATAAAGCCGTGATAATAATTTAACGATCGTTGATTTTCCTGAACCGTTTTCTCCGACAAGTGCGACTATTTCTCCTGGTCTTATGGAAAAATTTATACAATTTAGCACATTTTTTTCACAATTTGGGTAAAAAAAGTTCACATTTTTAAAATTAAAGCCTTTTTGAGAATCTTTGGGCACAGGTTTTGGATTTTTGGGTGAAACAACTATTGGTTTGTTATCTAAAAACGTGTACAAATGGGATAGGAACAAATTGTCTTCATACATGTGGGCCCCGGTATCAAGAAGGGTCTTCAAATATACAAGGCCGCGCTGAAACCCTTGGAAATACATCACCATGTCACCCAGCGTAATGGTGCCGTGAACGGTTTTGTACACAATATAAATAAAAGAGCCGAACACCGCTAATGTTGCACTTGACTGGGCTAAAAAATCTCCAAAGGCCCTTCGTTTTTCAAACCAGAGTTTCTCTATTTTCAGCGTTTTCCTAATGGCTTTGAACCGGTCGATAAAATAATTGCCAAGGTTAAACAGCCTGAACTCCTTTGCATGGGAATCCCCGGTCAGCATCCAGTGGAAATAATAGGACCGGCGTTCGTCTTCAGTCCTCTTTTCCTGCCATGCATAAATCTTTCCCGAATATTTTAATCTTAAAAAAACACCGGGGATCGTTGCCAGGATCATAATGGCAGGAAGGACAGGGTTTAACATAAACAGTAACCCGGCAACTGCGATAAAAGAGGCACTGTTCTGCCCGGCAATAAAAAGGCCGTTTACAATACTTGTCGGCCTGTACGGACCTTCCTGCTGCGCCCGGAATAAGGTGTCCCGGTATTTCGAAGACTCAAAAAATGCAAGATCGATCTGATTGGATTTTTTGTGCAGAACAGAATACATATAATCAGCAACCGTCAGTGACTGGGCTTTTTTCAGGTATTCAGATAAAAAGTTGAAAAATGCGACTAAAAGCCCTATGCCGCACGCCATTGCAATGTATAACAAAGGCCTGGTAAAATCCTGGTCAAACAGGCTTGTGCCCGGATTGATACCCATTCCTGTAACAGAATCGATGATCAATTTTACAAGGTACAAAGAGATTAACGGCAGTCCTCCTAATATGATGACTACAATGCCTGAAAGGATGGAGTAGAAAGGAGATGCATCCCATACAAATTTAATGGCCCGGTCAATCCGGACGGCATTTTTGAGTTTGGTATTTAGGGAGCTGGGAGCCATGAGAAAAGATTATACATCAAACAAAAAAAAAAGACAGAGGGGATTGTTCCCTCTGTCTTTAAATTAATTTAAAAAGTGTATTTTACTGGTTTTTTCTTCGTCCCATTGCAGTTAAACCAAGCAGGCCAATGCCAAACAGCATCATGGTACCAGGCTCTGGTACGGGATTCTTGACTATCATATCCTGGTTGTCCGCAGAATTATTAATAAAATGAACGATTGAATACCCAGTACCTGTAAAACTTGCATACTCATCAGTTGCTTGATCAATGCTAAATAACCTCATGTATTCAGTATATTCATCAAAAACAGTTGATCCCTCGTCTTCGATGTCTATACCTGTATCAAGGAGCGCTTCCCAAATTGCCAATTGCAGACCCGCTCTCTGTTCAACACTATTTGCATTTGGTAAGTATTTATCCATTAACCAGGCAGCGTCTAAATATTCAGGGGCGACTGAAATTAATTCTGCTTCTCCTTGCAGTACACCGTTAAAAGGCTCGACACAGTAACCGGAACTTTCATATAATAAAGGAGAATTGTTGAAGTCTGTGTCTTCATAAAAGAACAGTCTATACAGCCCAGCCGTACCAATATCGGGATCATCTCCATCTGCCCAGCCAGGTGCGTATACAGTGACGTCTTGAAAACCTTGGCCCCAACTGGCTGGCCAAACCCCTAATGCATGGGCCTGAATTGATAAGAATAATACTAAAAAAATTGGTAGAATTAAAAATTTTTTCATTTTTGTCCTCATATTTATAATTAATTGCTTTATATTCTATTACAATTATATTTGATAATTATCCTGGACCTTGGCCACAATCAACACCAGGAGGGCAGGGGTTTGATCCCGATAACACATTCTCACTGGTTTCTGCTGATGAAATTACGGTCAACCTTGGTTTTTCCCATTTTGGTTTTTCTGATTTAGGTGTTTCCATAACCGAACTCCTTATTGAGTTTTATAAAATTTTTTAAATCTACCGAGAATATAAAGCAACTATCGTGCCACTATATTACAACTATTTTTTTTCTTTAACAATACCTTTTTCCAAGAGATCGTGGATAATCTCTTTTACATCTTTGAGAATTTGGTTTTTAGGTGCACTGAATTTTTCAGACAGCATTTGGATAATCTCTTCAAGAGTCTTTTCTCCATCCAGCGCTTCAAACAGGATGGAACCGGTTCGGTTTAATGAGTAAATTTCTGAATTAAGATCTCCAACACCGGACACTAAGGGGACAATCACATACTCGTCTTCGATTTTTTTTACGATTACATCATTTGCCACAATATAAAATGATTTTGTATTAACAGAAGTTGTCATTTTTATTCCCCAATTAGATCTTCTATTGTTTCGCAGATTTTTCCAGTCAGGTCAAATTTTAATTTGTAGCAGACCACTTGCTTGACCAGCCGGCTGAGAATGTCAAAAGTGTTCTCCCATCCTGTATGCGTCATTACTGGCTTAACAAGAGACTGGATTAATCTTTCAACAACTATTTTCTGATCTTTAATCGGCTCAATTGTATTTTTTTTTGATTGTTCAAGAAAAAAAATGGCCTTTAGCGGAACATTGCCCGGAGAAGCATCTGGTTCTGTCCCATGACACCAGCTGCCATGGATCCTGAACCTGTCTTTTTTCTGGACCACAAACATCCTGTCATCGCAAAGAATGGTGTGCCCGCGGTTTTTCAGCATTTTTGACAAAGTGCTCTTTCCTGCGCCAGAGATACCTGTTAATAAAATTCCTTTACCGCCTATGTCAAATCCATTGGAATGAATAATAATCCCATTTCGATCAGCAAGCAGTCTGGAAAAAAGAACTTGATCATTATTAAAAAGTGTTAAGGATGGGAAAGAATAATTTTCATACATTTTTTTACTGATATTCTCTACATAAATATGGTTGCAGGTAAAGCTCAGGTTGAAAAATCCAATCGAAGGAAAGCCTGTTTTTTCAAATATGGGAGTGTAGTTGTAAATCCACATGTTTTCGGTCTTGAAAATTTCCCATTGATTATCTTTGTAGACCCTGTGTGACTGATCGAAAGATGTGGCGTTATCCGGTGGATGGAAATGGTGATGAATCAAAATGGTATCCTCACCTGGAGAATTGACTTCAAAAAGTTTGAATTTTGGCTGAAACGTTTTTTTTGTCATTGGGAAGTCTGAATCGACTTGAACCGTTATACCAGCCACACGATAATATTTAGTATATTTTTTCATTTAGTACTTTGTTGGCGGCTCTGCAAATAGGGGTTGTCACGTTATACAGGCTTAAAAAAGCCAGGGCTTTTTTAAAATTGCCGAAAAAAAGAAACCCATTCCTGATGATTTTACGGTAATGCGTAAACTTTTTTATTGAGATGGTTACTTCATTTACATATCCGTATACATTTTTTTGGGGGCAGTATCCATCAGGATGGTATTTATTGTCCCCTTTTAACAGGTATTGTTCCTTGTTTTTTTTAATAATCCTATGAACAATAAGGTGACCTGTATCAGGATTTATGTAAGCCACGATATCACCAATTTGGCATTTTCGGTTCAGATACGGTTGAATCGTAATTGTATCTCCGCTGCAAATGAAGGGAGACATGCTCATTCCCCGGGCCGTAAATTTAAATGGAATATTTTTTTCATGCGCTTTTTTTAAAAAGTCTCCTGTTTCTTCACTGGACAGTAATAATGTATCTGATACCAGCTTCATTACAAATACCTTTCATTGTTTCTTGCCTTTCTGACTTTCATAACGCTTGCAGAAGAAATCTTATGGTGCAGCATCTATCTGCCCGATCCGGTCAACATGGCTTTGGCAGTCAGCAGAAGAATTTTAAAGTCGTTAAACAAAGACCAGTTGTCAATATATTTTAAATCAAGTTTCATCCACTCTTCAAAGCTGATGTCATTTCTATTGGGAGCAATTTGCCAGAGGCAGGTCATTCCAGGTTTCATGGATAACCGTCGCCTGTGCCAGACAGAATATTCATCCACTTCCTTGGGAATCGGGGGCCTGGGTCCTACAAGGCTCATTTCAGTTTTTAAAACATTAAAAAGCTGCGGCAGTTCATCTAAACTGGTTTTCCTTAAAAAAGTACCGATGTGGGGTATGATCCTGGGATCATTTTCAATTTTAAAAACAGGTCCGTCAGCTTCGTTCATTTCTTCAAGTTCTTTTAACAATTCGTCTGCATCTTCAACCATTGTTCTGAACTTATACACCTTGAACCGTCTGCCATTCTGGCCAAGTCTTTCCTGGCTGTAGAAAACAGGTCCTTTGGAAAAAATTTTTATGGCAATGCCTATGCCAATGAAAACGGGCAGTAAAATTATTATTAACGCAACGGCAGCCGCAAAATCTCCCACATGCTTGATCAGCATCTTTCCTTCATTCTGCGGCGTCGATTGAAGGGCCATGGTGTGGACCCCTAGAAATTCTTCAAACTGGATGGCTGCAATATTCGGCCGGAACATCAGATAGTGCAATCCCCAGTCCGGGATGATCCTGACTTTGATACCCAGACTCTCGGCAAACGCAAGATACCGGTCTCCATTTTTAATTTTTTTTATAGACTTGGCAAAAATTAATTCATCCACAATGTGATCTCTTAAATATTTTTCAAGATCTTTAACAAGCCCGATGACTTTATGATTATTGAAAACATCCTGTCCGAGCTTTTCTTTCCGGGTTTCAAAACAACCCAGAATCTTATACCCGGTTGCTTTGTCCTTTTCTACCACATTGATAACCTGCTGTGCTCTTTCTCCACTTCCCACGATCAGGATATTTCGCGTATTAAGCCCGCTGGTCCGTACCTTTTCTAAAGTTTTAAAAATAGAATATTTGAATAATGTCAATAAACATATATTTAAAATAAGAAAAATGCCCATCAATAGCCGGCTGATGCCCTGGATATGTAAAAGGTACATTAAAATACTTACGACAACCATTCCCATAAAATTGGATTTTAATATGGCAACAAAGAACTGCCAGAATGGTTTTTGACGGTAAGAGATATACATGCCCATCCACTTAAAAGAGATGTACCATGAAATAATAATGAGAAGCAGTACAATGTAGTAGTTTGGATCGGTTGTCAGCCCTCTTAATGAGGATGGCAACAGGAAATTTTTTATATGATATGCACCAATAAATGAAAACGCAGTAAAACCGATATCGATTGCTCTTTGCATATCAAGGGTCAGGGTGCCGTGTTCTCTAAGCATTTTGCTTCCTCAGTTTTCTCAGTATTAGACGGTAAAGGTTAATGTTGTATTTTTTTGAGACAAAGTTGAGCTGCTTCCCATAGAAGTCTTAATGGGCGTGAAAAATAATATAAAAATGTCAATCGTTCTTGGAATTTTATAAGTTCAAGATCTTTGTGAACAGGCCTGAATAATTGCCTGAAAATATAATTTAGTTTCTGCAGGGCAGAATCCTGTACCTGGATATGAAACCTGGCAAACCTTTTGTTATCAGTAAAACCGGCTTTAACCGGCACATCATATAAATGCAAATTGATAAACATCTGTCCTATTTCTGAAAGGCTGTGATTTTTTGAAATATATTTGTTTGCTTTTTCAGGTAATGGAACATTGCATGTCCTATTGGCAAGGTGCAGGCCAAGCATGAATTTTTTAAAACAACGCTCTTTATGGGCTCTGAGATAAACTTTTTCCCAGTCCAGCCTGCCTGAATTTCTTAAAAGTTCAGCAATACAACAGATCCACTCGAACTTGCCCCATCCATCCTTGGTACCGTGAACACATAAATAAAACAGTAAATCTTCTTTTGAAAGCTGATAAATGATTTTACCGCCATATTGCCGGGTAGTTAAATCCTTTTGAAGTTTACTGATTGTAAGAGGGGCAGGTGTGTAGATACCCAGCAACATCCACTGAAGATCGACATTGATACCGTTTTTTGGATTTATAAGGTTAAACGAGTATTCAATTTTCAGATAAAATGAATCATATTTTTTGTCTAAAGGGGCTGCATTAATGTAACCCAGCGAAAGAAGGATATCTCTGGCTTTTACAGCCTTTGTATCTTCTACAAAGATATCTATGTCACTTGAAACCCTTAACGTGTCATCCCCATATATGGTATCTGAGAGAACAGGACCTTTTAATGGTAAAGCCAGGATGCCCTGTTTCTCAAAAACAGATAAAATGTTTAACAGCTCATTGCTTAACAAAGCATTTCGTGCTGCAACAGTGAGATAGTATCTGTGGAATTTTTTTTGAATTTGATCAGGTATATGAGAAAAAAATTCAGTTCTTAAATATCTGTAAACTATCCCTAACAAACCGAATTTTATCGAGATGGTATAAACAGCCTCCCAGTTGATACTGTTATTTTTTATAACATCCAGGACTCGATTTTTTGTATCAGGATCAAATGTCGTTCTTGAGCATAATACGATGAGATTAAATTCTGTTTCCTGGACAACCATCAACCTTAAAGCAGGAACTGAAAACCTGTGAACCCTGCTATTTTAATCCTTTTTTTTGTAGTTTTCTGATATCGTGTTTAACCAATTCTTTTAAAACCATCCATATAAAAACAGGGTTCGTTTTGGCATATCTTTTCCACATCCTTTTTGGTTCCTGCAGAATCCTGTAAAACCACTCCATGCCCGAATTCTGCATCCAAAGCGGGGCCCTTCGGGTTTTACCGGCCACAATATCAAAACTGCCGCCAACGCCCATGCAGAACGGTACCTGCATTTTCACCATCCATTTGTTTAAAAAGTTTTCTTTCATGGGTGAAGAAAATCCAACAAACAACATGTCTGCATGACTGTTTTTTATATTCTCTGCAATCTGTGATTCCTCTGGGGCATCAAAATAACCGTTCCTGAAACCTGCCACTTCAAGGCCAGGATAATCTTTAATAAATGTATCAATAACTTTTTCAACGACCCATTGTTCTGCCCCGAAAAAATAGGGCCTGTATTTTTTTTTTGCACAAACGGCAACAAGTTCTTGAAACAAATCAACACCAGCTACCCGGCAGGGCAGAGATGTCCCTATCAATTTTGAGGCCCACACTAGCGGCATGCCATCTGCATTTATAATATTGCAGTTTGATATGATCCTTTTTAAATTCTTGTCTTTCTGCATGGCAACAAATTTTGCAACATTCACCACAACATGCTGACACAGCTGTCTTGAGACCTTTGATTAATTCCATTTTTATCAATCATTTCTTAAATTAATGACTTG
>CAYFKW010000040.1:0-9321 GCA_964343845.1 uncultured Desulfobacula sp.
TTATTTACAGTTGTATGCATGCGACAATCGATTAAACGCTCTTCTATTAGTAAACGCTTCCTTTTTATTGATAATTTTATCTTATTTTCTTAATTTCAAATAGAGTGATTATTTTGAGTCTAACCACGCACTCCGAATAATTCTTGTATAAAAAATATTTACTGTCACTTAAAAAATCTTGACATATAAACTTATATTTTGAAATAAATAGCTTGATTTCAGGTGCCGTAGATACCGGCTGAATAGGGAACCCTGTGAAAATCATGGACGGACCCGCCGCTGTAATCGGAGACATTATCTTTAATTCATGCCACTGGTTCAAACTGGGAAGGCTAAAGGTAATGGTTAACACGAAAGTCAGAAGACCTCCCCTGATACAAGCACAAAATGTTGTGCTTGTATCAGGGGAGCAGTAATATTTTAAACTTTAGGGATTTTCGATACTTTCTTTAACAAAAAGCAAGTTCCTATCCCTTACTAAAGCTAAATCTGACATGGATACACAAAAAAAAGGTTTACCAGTAACTATCATTACAGGATTTCTAGGGAGCGGAAAAACTACTCTGCTTAATCATATTTTGAGTAACCAAGAGGGATTAAAAACCGCAGTTTTGGTGAACGAATTTGGTGAGATAGGAATCGATAATGAATTGATTGTCTCCACCGACGGAGATATGGTGGAGCTGACCAATGGTTGTATATGCTGCACCATTAATGAAGATCTGATTAATGCGGTATCTAAGATACTAGAAAGAGATGAAAAGGTTGACTATTTATTAGTAGAAACTACAGGACTAGCCGATCCTCTTCCTATTGCTAAAACTTTCTTGGGAAAAGAGTTACGGGATATGACCCGTCTCGACTCTATTGTTACTCTTGTTGATTGCGCTAACTATGGTCAGGCCTCGTCCAATTATCAAGCAATGGAGAGTCAGATACAATATGGAGATATTATTGTTCTCAATAAAACTGACTTAGTCGATAAAGCAGAAGTCGATTCCTTAGAGAATAAAATCAGAAATTTCAAAAACAATGCCAGGGTTTTACGTGCTAAAAAATCTGAAGTTCCTTTAGCCTTGATCTTAAGTGTGGGATTATTTGAGTCTGATAAATATTTCGAAGGTGCTAAATCAGAATCCCTAGAGAATGATGGTTTTACCTCTTTGTCCATTCAAAGCGATCGCCCATTAAATTTTATAAACTACTTCCAGTACTATCAATCAGATCATCTAGAAAATGATGGTTTTACCTCCTTGTCCATTCAAAGCGATCGCCCATTAAATATGCGAAAGTTCCAGTACTTCCTGGATAATCAGCTACCCGAAAACGTATTTCGTGCTAAAGGGATCCTTTGGTTTGAAGAAAGCCCCAAGCGTCATATTTTTCATCTCTGTGGTAAAAGACTCAGCTTTGAAAATGAGGAATGGAAAGGAGAGAAAAAAAATCAACTAGTCTTGATCGGGCAAAACCTAGATCATGATAAGCTGAGAGAGCAAATTGAAAATTGTAGGTAATAAGTAATCGCATTGTAGTTTTAGCTGACTTTTCCCTAAAATTTGTGAAACAGCCTTAAATTTAAGAATTTTTCGTTTTTTCAAAAAAGTGTAGACCCTCTTTACCTACCAGTATTGAAGAACAAAAAAAGGGCTTACAGCATTAAACTGTAAACCCTGAATTCGCTTGGTGACCCCAAGGGTACTCTTGATTTACCCCATTTCCAAATTGGAACTATGTTCAAACAAGCTTCATTTCAGGTTTAAAACACATTCGTCAAGTTGTAGACATACTGATATAATTATACAAAATAAGGATCTTCAACGATAAAAAAGCAGAAAATATGCCACTCTTTGCACCATTTTCAGGTGTTTTCAAATCTCATAATCTTATTTGATACTATGGGACATGGATATCCCTAAAAATTCAAATTAGAGATGCTTGCACTAAGCATTCGACCACACACAATATTTTTGTTATTCATTGCTATTTCAGGATTTGATGTCATCACCAATGATAGACATAGTCAACAGTGAAAAAATTTAAAGATACAGATACAAAGCAAAACATTTTCTGATATAATTAGAAGTCATATTGATGCAAGAATGTTTGATTGTTAGGCATGTCTAAAAAACCCCAAAAGCAAAATGGATTTTAAGTTTAGATTGCACTTTTAAAAAAACAGATAGGCTGCATTCTTTGAAGGTAGTGCAGTTTTTTCAATGGTGTCAAGAGACATGATAACGATATCATTCCCATCCATTTTAGCAAGGTTTACAACCCCAGTTACTTTTACCCAGTCATCATCGTTCAAGCCGTTTGTTCTTTCTTTATCGATAAATATTCCAACAGGAATGGCGTCAGCGGCACAACACGAAATTAAGTATTTAAATACCAGGGCATAATCATCATTATCTTTTAATGACTGATGAAGCAGTCCTTCAAGGGAGACCTGTTTTCCGCTGTAAGATGCCCAGTTTCGAAGGAGCTGTGACAATGTTACATCTATCGGAGTGCCTGCTTTGTGAATTTTAGAATCTTCTAAACCGGAACTTGTGTCAAGCTGGTTAAGATTCGGAGACATCAGTGTCCGCTTTGTCAGGGCATAGCTGTTTAATGTTTGGTTCCCGGATAATAAGATAAAAGCAACGGGCATCAGAATAATCAAACCATTCATTAATTCTGCAGTTTTTATTTTATCGGGACGATTCAATATCCCGTTGATAAAAAAGGCAGAACAGATGAAAAGACCGGCATAAATTAAAAAACCAAATTCAGGTTTGATAAAAAGGGTATAGTTATCATCTATAATCAAATAGATAAACGTTCCTATCCAGATGAGCAGTACGATGTTAAGAAAATTGAATAATCGGCCCATTTTTAAACCCTTAGAATCCATTGCGAAAGCTCCATAAGAAGCATGGTTGCGCTAACCATAAAGAGTATTATGAGCGTTAGTGCAATGATCATTTTTTTTGAGAAAACAGTCAGGTACATAAGAATCAGCTTAATGTCCAGCATGGGTCCTAACACCATGAAAGACAACTGGGCTGAAAGCGGTATGCCAATGGGTTGAAAAGAAGCGCTGATAAATGCATCTGCCTCGCTGCACAAGTTAAGCATCACTGCCAGGCTCATCATTAAAAATATGGCACTGAATGGATTTGTCATCACTGCTACAAGTGCCTGGCGGGGTACAAAAGTCTGAAGAGCCGCAGCAATGAATGCCCCTATAATTAAAAATTTGCAGATATCATAAAAATCTTGTGCGCTATGCGACAACGCCCCCATGAAACGGTTCTTGAAACTGCCTTGTTCTCCTTGTGAATGGTGATGGTGATCATGCCCGCATCCACAAACCTCTTGGGTTGGATTCTCGACCAATGCCTGCTGCCGGGTAAAAATCCCATCAATCAGAAGCCCCACAGCTATGGCAATGCCGAATCCGGCGAAAAATCTTAAGAAAGCGACATCCCATGAAAAGGAATAGGCCACCAGGGTGGATGCAAATACCAGGGGATTGACAATGGGTCCTCCTAAAAGAAAAGCAATGGCTGCACCCAAAGGCATGCCCTTGCCCAATAGACGACGAACCACAGGAACAATGGCACACTCACAGACCGGAAATATGATGCCAAGTGATCCAGCCAGAATAATAGACAACACCCTGTTTTTAGGGAGAAGTTTAATCAAGGCATCTCTGGATACAAATACCTCTATTAACCCACCGATCAGAGCACCGATCAACATGAAAGGAAACGCTTCTAAAACAATTGAACTGAAAATGATGGCAAATGTCGTTACTGCATCCGGCTCAGTATGAAAAAAAATAATGTAGGGGCCTAAAATGAGAAAAGCAATCTGGGCATACAGACCTTTTGTGTTTTTATCAGGGGCCCTGTCATGGTTTTGAATACTGTTGCCCGAAGCTATTGTAAAGGGCTGCTCAAGAGAGTTAAAGTCGTTCGTTTTCATTATATTTGCTTCTGCTATATCTAAGTTAGGTCAGATAAAAATTTCCTTCGATTGATAAATGTACCTGATGGCAACATGTCAATTTTAATTTTTAAGAACAGTAGAAAACATGAATTTTTATTTAAGGCTATAAATAATCCTTGCATTATTCAACAAATGTAAATAAATTGCATATAATAAAACATATTTAAGTGTATTATTCAATAAATTTTAATTAAAAATATGAAAGGAGTCTTAATATGGCAAATTGTTGCAATATGAAAGAAGGAGATGTTTATATTTGTGATGCCTGTGGTCTTGAATTAGAGGTAAAAAATACTTGCACTTGTACAGAAGGTTCAGAAGATGCTTGCAGCGTTCCATTATCCTGCTGCGGCAAGGAGATGGCTTTGAAGGTCAGTTAGGCCCACCAAATTGTTTCAAAGGCGTGTTGTTTCGATACTTTCAACACGCCTTTTTTCTTATCCGTTTTTATCTGATAAAACGGACACATCATATCAGCTCGTTCTTATTTACAGGTAAAAACAGTTCAGAATAAGCGGGCCCGGTTTTTATGGAATACAAATTAAAGTATTTTATGATTTAAGTCTTGTCATAAATATCAAATGCAATTATGTTACATAATATTATATCAGGTTGTAATGGAATCATCTCATAAACGGGAAAGGAGATAGAAAGAATGAATATACGACTGCTGTTAATAGTTTTACTAATGGTTTTTTCATTTTGTTCAGCACACGCTGCTGAAAAATTATCCGTGTTTGTCAGTATTGTTCCGCAAAAATATTTTGTGCAACAAATTGGCAAAGATTTGGTGGATGTAAACATTATGGTCAAACCTGGCGCCAGCCCAGCCACCTATGAACCCAAGCCCAGGCAGATGGCCGACCTCTCAAAATCAAAACTCTATTTTTCCATTGGCGTTCCTTTTGAAAATGCATGGCTGAAAAAAATTGCTGCTGCAAATCCAAACATGAAAGTGATTCATACCGATCATGGAATTGATAAAATTGAAATGGCAGCGCATCATCATGATGAGGAAGAGCATCACGATGATGTACACAAAGATGGGCACCATGATGAAGGTGAGCACCATGATGAGAAAGCACATAAAGATGATGACCACCATGATGAAGAGCATCATGGCGAAGAGGCCCACAAGGATGAAGACCATCACGATCATTCCGGTCCTGATCCTCATATCTGGCTTTCCCCGAAATTGGTAAAAATTCAGGCAAAAACAATTCTGGAGGCTCTCCAGGCAGCAGATCCATCACATAAAAAAGCCTATGAAGCAAATTTCAATTCGTTTGTAACAAAAATTGATGCGTTGGACCAAGACCTTAAGCAGATTCTTGCCGGGAAAAAAGGGTTGCAATTCATGGTGTTTCATCCGTCATGGGGTTATCTTGCTCATGATTATGGACTCAAGCAAGTTCCTATTGAAATCGAAGGTAAGGATCCCAAACCGGCTCAATTAAAAGAATTGATCAAGCATGCTAAAGAAGACGGCATCAAGGTTGTTTTCGTTCAACCCCAGTTTTCAACTAAAAGTGCCAAGACCGTTGCAAGCGAAATTGGTGGACAGGTGGCGTATGCCGATCCTCTTGCAGAGGATTGGATGAATAACCTGCGGATGATTGCAGAAAAGTTTAAAACGGTATTGAAATAAAACATACTTCAATAAAGGATGGGTGATGTCAATCATTGAGATTAACGATCTTGATTTTGCTTATGGTGGGGAACTAATACTGACATCCATCAATTTAACAGTTAAAAATAGAGATTTTTTAGCGATAATTGGACCCAACGGTGGCGGGAAAACTACATTGATAAGGTTAATGCTGGGTCTTCTGTCACCGGATCAGGGAACTGTTAAAATAAACGGAAAGCCACCGGGAGATAACGGTTCCAGTATCGGTTATGTTCCCCAGAATGTACATATGAATCAGAGCTTTCCCATTTCAGCACTTGATGTGGTATTGATGGGTACCTTTGATCCTAAAAAAAGATTCAGGCGAAACCAGACAGACCACCGAAAGGCAGCTTTGGAGGCTCTGGATCGGCTTGAAATGGGCGACTATGTAAATAAAAAAATTGGAACATTATCAGGCGGTCAACGCCAGCGAGTGCTCATCGCAAGAGCGCTTGTCAGCAGGCCGGAACTATTGCTATTGGATGAACCAACCGCCAGTATCGATACCAAAGGCCAGGCAGAATTTTATGAACTTCTGGCCAAGCTGAACAAAGAGATCACTATTCTTGTAGTCAGCCATGATCTTTTGGTGATTTCCCGGTATGTGAATGCTGTAGCCTGTGTGAACAAGCGCCTGCATTACCATGACCAGGCTGAAATCACAGGCGATATGCTGGAGACCATGTACTCTTGTACTGTGGAGGAAGAGTGTCCGGTTGAACTGGTCGCCCACGGCTTTCCACACCGGGTGTTACAGTCTCACAAGGAGCACAACCATGATTGAAGCATTACAATTTGATTTTATGCAAAATGCTTTGGTTGCAGGTCTTCTTGCCAGTATTATTTGTGGTGTTATCGGGACACTTGTGGTCGTCAATCGACTTGTATTTCTCTCCGGCGGGATTGCTCATGCGGCTTATGGCGGGATTGGGCTTGCCTTTTATTTTAAATGGCCCTATTTACCAGGCACTATCGGTTTTTCCCTTGCAGCTGCCATGCTCATGGCGTTTGTCAGCCATAAGGTGAAACACCGTGCAGATACTATCGTTGGCGTCATCTGGGCAGTTGGCATGGCATTCGGTATTATCCTGCTCGACCTCACACCTGGTTACAATGTCGATCTGATGAGTTACTTGTTCGGCAGTATCCTGACTGTTCCAGCATCCGATCTGGTAGTGATGACGATTGTCGGTGTTGTAATTACAGCTCTTGTTTTTTTATATTACCCTGATCTGCTGGCCATGTCCTATGATGAAGAATTTGCCAAAATTCGTGGGGTTCCAGTAAAAGCACTTTATTTTGGTCTAATTGGTATGCTGGCTGTAACCATTGTTCTGGTTATTCAAGTGGTGGGTCTTATACTTGTTATAGCCCTTCTAACCATTCCACCATTCATTGTTGAAAAATACGCAAAGTCTCTGGCCCAGATGATGGTGGCCTCAAGTGTGCTGGGATCTGTCTTCACCTTGCTTGGGTTATGGTTGTCATACCAATATGATTTAACATCAGGAGCGACCATCATCATGGTGTCCGGGACAGCATTCATTATTTCTTTATTTTTTGAGCGCATTAAATTCAATAAAAACAAGGTAAGGTAGGTCTGTTTATGTGTCATCAATGCAATTATGAAGAACTATTATCAAGTGCGGATCTAAGTATTACGAACAACCGGAAGCGCGTCCTGGAGGTAATCGGCAACAATAGCTTTCCACTGTCTGCCAAGGATATTTTTAGTACGCTTGAACGCAGCTACAGTATAAACCGTGTGACCGTATATCGTATACTGGACCTCTTGGTGGATCATGGGATTGTAGAAAGGATCAGTACCGGTGGACGGGCGTTTTATTATGGACTTGCTCCAAACAATAACCACGCCCCTCACCCCCATTTTTACTGCACCAACTGTGGGCAAATGGATTGTTTAAGTCCTGAAAGCCTAAATATCGATATAGATGACTTCATAAGAACCTTTCCAGGTCAAATTGAAAAGGTGGAAGTCCGCATAGATGGTATCTGCAAAAATTGCGGTAATAGACTATGATCGATTTAGCAAAAATAAAGGCTGACAGGATTAAATTTACCATTCTCAGCGGTTTTTTAGGCGCAGGAAAAACCACCCTGCTCAATCATATTATCCGACAGAACCAGGACCGGAAAATTGCTATTCTGGTCAATGATTTTGGCAAAATCAACATAGACAATGATCTAATCGAAAGCCGGGAAGAATTTAAACTGAATCTGACCGGTGGCTGTATCTGCTGTACCATCCAAAAAGACCTGCTTTCAAGCGTAGTAAATTTAATGAAGCAGGACGAAAAACCCGATTATGTAATTGTAGAATGCAGCGGTGCTGCAGACCCTACACAAGTACTAAGCACTTTGTCGGCACCATTTCTAAACTTTCATATGCATGTGGACGGCTTATTTACAGTGGTTGACGCAAGCCAATTAATGGCAATTGAGAATAATGAACACAAGGCCCTGGCCGAACGTCAAATCAAAGCGGCAAATCTTCTGATATTGAACAAAATTGACTGCATAGATGCCCAGGAACTGGACAATGTTAAACAGTTTGTTAGAAAAATATCGCCTAAAACAGTGATGTTGGAATCTGTTCGATGTCAAATTCCAGTCGATCTTGTCATGGGATTCAAAGATTTGCCTGAGATCAGGACAGATCCTCAGGATCAATCTATGGATGTCCATGTGCATGAAGCCCATCACCATGAAAGTAAAGGAATAGAAATATTATCAGCTATTCCCGAAAAAAAAATGTCGGTAAAACATAAACCCCATGACTTGGTTTTTGAGTCCTGGAGTTTCGTTTCAGATAAACAATTGAGAAAAAAAGCATTTAAGGAACTGCTTGAAACAATCTCCCCGGACATTATTCGTGCCAAGGGATTTGTATATTGGGATGACACTGAAAATCCCCTCGTGCTTCTCAACCTGGTGGGAAATTGGATTGATATTGATGTTTATTTTGAAAAGAAAGGTATGCCGATGAAAACACAACTGGTCTTTATCGGCAATCCTGGCTGGAAAAAACAGAGTGATATTGAGAGTGAGCTAAACCGGTGCCTGATTAGATAGAAAAAAATTCAATTCGCAGGAGCATTCATGTTACAAACAGGTAAGAGTAAATCATATGGATTGGGTATTGACACAGGCGGGACATATACAGACGCTGTCATATTAGATATTAGTACCCGAAAAGTTATAAAATCAGCAAAAACGCCTTCCACACATGCGGATTTAGGAATTGGAATAAGCAAGGTGCTAAAATCGCTATTCTCTGAACTTAACCTCAACCTTTCTGAAATCACTACCATTGCTGTTTCCACAACCCTTGCCACCAATGCCGTAGTCGAAAACCATGGCGCCAGGGTGGCTTTATTTGTTATTGGTCCGGTGAAGCATTTTGAATTACCTGCAGTTTCCATATCCCACATCGAAGGTGGCCATAATTACTTGGGGGAAGAGGAAAAAAACCTGGATATTGAAATGCTTTATGATCGTGTGCTTTTTGTTAAGGATAATGTTGATGCCTATGCAGTAACAGCCGCCATGAGCATTAAAAACCCTGCACATGAAAAAGTGGCAAAAAAAGAAAGAAAGGAAGGAAAAATGAAAGCAAATATACAATGCGTTAAACA
>CAYFKW010000040.1:9331-11618 GCA_964343845.1 uncultured Desulfobacula sp.
CGGTGTCCACGAACGTGCAGCAACAACAGTCCTCAATGCCCGACTTTTACCCACTATGCAATCCTTTTTGCAAGGTGTTGAAAATGCATTAGCCGATTTGTCTTTGACCCAGGAGCTGGTTGTTATCCGCGGTGATGGTCATCCCATGGATATGAAAAAGGCAGTCAACCATGCGGTTGATACGTTTGCCAGCGGTCCGGCAGCCTCCATCTGCTACGGTTCTTCGTTTTCTCAAACGGCGGACGCCATTATCGTTGATGTTGGCGGAACTACAACTGACATCTCCATCATTCGCAACAACCACCCAATTATCAGTAAAGACGGTTGCCAGATCGGCAAGTGGCAAACTCATGTGAATGCTGTGGATATGTATACGGTAGGGTGTGGCGGTGACAGTCTGGTATCATTGAAAGGAAATCGTATCGAAGTGGGACCCAAAAGAGTTATGCCGGTTTCCATGGTTCCCGGATTGCCAGACGCCATAAATTGGATCTGTGACGATATTTTTCATACCTATCTGGTATTCAATCAAAACAGCTCTTGCCGGTATGATGAATCAGATCCTTTGATCTCAGCGTTAAAAAAGAAGGGAGGGGCATCATTTATCGATCTAAAAGAGGAATTGAATTTTACTGAATTTACACTTGAACAAAAGGTAAGCGATTTCTTTAAACAAGGCTTGATCTTACAGGCAGGCTTCACCCCAACAGATGCACTCCATGTACTGGGCCAAATGAATTTTGGTGATCAAAACACTGCAATCTGCGTTGCTAATCTTCTTGCAGAGAAACTTAACCTGACATCGGATGAGTTTTGTGAAAAAGTGATCGATGCGACGGCCCAGAATATTGAAGAATCGATTTTGGCTCACGTCATTCGTAGAGAATTGGGTCTGTCTATGTCTGATTTTTTAGTAAAAAGCAAAAACCACCAATTTCTAACGATTGATTTTACACTAAAAATGCCCATTATCGGCATTGGTGCGGCAGCCAAACACCTCCTTCCAATAGTAGGAGAGCGGCTGAAAACCAAAGTTTTTTTTCCTAACCACTATGAAGTGGGTAATGCTATTGGTGCTTTGTTGATCGCCCTGGAGGACAGAAGAGTCCTCGATTAATCTGACACTTTGTGTTTCTGATAATAAAGGGTAACCAGAGGGCACAAAAAAGACAAGCTTCGTATAGGAGTTATAATTTTTGCATTAGTATTCAGTTTGTCAGTTTTGTAATGGCAAAATTATTAAACGCCTACAAATTGATTGTCAAACTTAGGGTTAATTATCCTACACAAAAGATTTGCTTGGGTTAATTATTCAAAAGATACCATTCCGATACATGAAATATTGTGAACAAAATGAGGCATGGATTTGAGGAATAGCAAAGCGACAGATGTGTCTATAATCAGTCGCTTTTTGACCAAGCTCTAAAACCACAACATCTTGTGCCTGACAAAAAGGACCGATTTAACGATAAACATTAAATTTTCCAATTTGCATGACTCAATGATTATTATCCTATTTTGGATTGTCTTTAATCATTCAGATTATCAATGATACCAGATGAAACCTTTAGGCGTGGGCTACTACCTATCGGATCTGTATTTTTCGACTTAAAATTCACCCCAGACTATCTGTTAGTCCGCTTTCCAAATTTTAAGAATCAGCCCCAAAACACCAAAAGTTTACATAACCTACATTATCAGATGAAGACCAACTTCTAATTGTCCAAAATTATTTTAAAAATCAGGGTTTTTACCGATACTATCGAAGCAGAGTATGTGATAAGGTTTCGGAAAGCTGCACCAAAAAGTTAAACTCTAAAATCCAAAGGGGTGGAAAAATGAATAAAGGTATAGTTTCAAAGTTATTTAAGCAATTTTGTTTACTACTTTTTGTTATAATATGCCTTTCTGTTAATATTTCTTATGGAGCGTCTAAAAGGTATATTACAAAATCAAATGAATCAAATCCAATATCTGTTCCTAGCAAAAAGGGTGATACTTTAACCATTTGGAGTGGAACTAATACAGATGGGACAAAAGCAAAAGCTGGATATGATTATGTTAATGGACAAATTATTGTGATTGATGGATCAGAAGGAAAACTCATTCGAGAAACAAAAGAGAAAAACGGAGATACATTAAAATGGGAAAGAATAGGTGTCTTTGTAAAGAATCAGATGAGGTATTTTTGCACTTTAAAACTATCTTATACATCAGCGGATATGAATAACGGATATAGTGAGTTATTTAATTTGGAAACAGGTGACAAGGAAGCTCGGGCCAAAGG
>CAYFKW010000040.1:11628-15835 GCA_964343845.1 uncultured Desulfobacula sp.
GTTCAACATATTATATGGACGAACTCGATAGAAGTGGGAAATATTTGAAGCCCACTTTTTCAAAATTGGCTAAAAAAGATTTTTATCAGTTTTCGTATATTAAAAATCATTATCACGCAGACCTTGTAGATGTTATGGGAGACAAATCAGGCAAAACGGGTCCTATAGACCTTGAAAAAGCAAAAGACGATCATTTCGCGAACAGCTTTATAAGACTTACAGGTGATGATGTCGTTAACAATAATAATTGGGGGTCGTTAGTTATCTCAGCAGGAAAAATGAAGAGTTTAGACAACAACACATTAACTTTAGAGTATCCGCAAGGAGGATCAAGAGAATTTAATATTTTGAATAATACTAAGTTCAAAGATGGGAAGAAAACAATTTCTCAGCATAATATCAAACCAGATAATATTGTTACTGTCAGTTGGGTTGCAAAGGGGAATAATTTCGGTAACAGAAAAAATATTGACGCTTTGTGTATAAGGATTGGTGGTTTGACTTATAGGCTTGGGTCTCCAAATGGGCTTTTTAATGGAAGACTAAGCCTTGTATATCATGAATGCTCATCAAGTAAATAAAACTTGAAAAATAAAGTTGATTCAAAACAAAAATAAAGCAAAAGAGGATAACAACTTGAGGTCACAACTTGTGACCTCCAATTTTAAGGAATCGAAGGCAAAATACAAAAAGTTTGCATAATCATAATTGTCAGAAGAAATTTGATCAAAAATGACTATCCAACAACATAACCCTATGCACCCAGGAGCATTTATAAAAAGAGTATACCTTGATCCTTTTAATATTGGTTCAAATGAATTGGCCCGAAACTTACAAGTAAGCCCAGGATTAGTTAGCCGGCTAATCAATGGTAAAACGGATGTTTCACCCGCTATGGCATTAAAGCTCTCAGTCGTTTTAGGCAGATCGCCTGAAAGCTGGTTACTTATGCAGGGCAATTTTAACCTATGGAAAGCAAGAAAAGAAATAGATTTAAATGGTTATGACGCCATTGAGTTTGCGGTTTAAAGGCGGTATTTATCATACAAAACAGATATTAAAAAAGTTTATCACCCATATGATGATATTTCGCCGATTTTCAGAACGCACCATGAGAAATTATTTTAAGGCTTTTTAGAGAATGACCGTTATTTTTAAGCATCGTAAAAATCAACAGAACAAATAAGAGTAAACCCTAAAATGAAACAAAATAACTATCTTGTAATAAGTTAAAAATTATGCTATTGTTTCTTTAACTTAACTTATCGAAATTATAAAATAATACGATCTTTTGTTCTTTTTTAATCGCCATCATTAAATCTCGATTTCCTGAATTTTATAATTAATTCAAACTATTAAACAATCGAAGTAAAATGAAGCTGAAAATAGATAACATTAGTAATTCGTTACAAAACATCGCACAGAATGCTAAATGGATTCGTGTTTTCTGGGGTTTCGTTATTCTATCTTTTCTGTTTTTCCTGAGTCAATGGAACTTTCTTGTTTTTCATACTATAGCTGAATTCATCTCTATCGCGGTTTCATTTGCATTGTTTATGGTGCTCTGGAATACAAGACATCAAGTTTTAAACAAAGCACTTATTGTTATCGGTATCGCCTATTTGTTTATCGGATTGCTGGATATGTTTTACACATTAAGCTACAAAGGGATGGGTATTCTAGGAAATGAGATGGGAGGGAATACAGCAGCACAGCTATGGATACTGGCCCGGTATACAGAGAGCATAACACTTTGTTCGTTCCCTTTTCTTATCAATCGAAAAATTAAAATAGTCCCTGTTTTTTGTGTATATATTTTTATCTCTGTTTCAGGACTGTTATCTATATTCTACTGGCAGTCTTTCCCCATTTGCTACGTTGAAGGGACAGGCATTACGCTCTTCAAAAAAGTAAGCGAATATGTTATTTGCTTAATTCTTTTTAGTTCTTTTATTGCCCTGAGTAAAAATAAAGAAAAAATAGACGGTCATGTCTATAAATGTATTGTATCCGCTGTTTGGTTTACGATATTTGCAGAGCTGGCATTTACTTTTTATGTCACTGTATATAGTTTTTCAAATGTCTTGGGACATATGTTTAAAATCGTCTCTTTTTATTTTATTTACGAAGCATTGATTCATTCTGGTCTAAAAAAGCCATACAGTATTCTATTTGACAAACTTCAAATCAGCGAAAAACATTATCGATCAATTGTTCAAGATCAAACTGATCTTATTTGCCGATTCACTCCTGATTATCATTTAAGCTTTGTTAATGACGCATATGCAAAAAACTGGAATAAGACACCCAGTGAGATGATTGGAACAAATTTTATGAATCTGATACCAGGGGATGTGCATAAAAAACTTCATCAGCATTTCAGTTTATTCACGCCTCAGAATGATACTGCTGTAATCGAACATAAAGAACTTGATACGAATGGTAAAACAAAATGGCGACAGTGGATCAACAGTGCTTATTTTGACAGTAAAAACCAATTATCAGAGTTTCAATCTGTTGGAAGAGATATCACAAAACTTAAAGCTTACGAAAACTATCTTTGTAATGAAAGAGACCGGGCTCAAAAATATCTGGACACGGTAGAAGCAATTATAGTGGCGTTGGATGTGGATGGCTGCGTAACAATGATAAATCGAAAAGGATGCCAGATTCTTGGCCTGGATGAGAGTCAGATAATAGGGCAAAACTGGTTTGCAAAGTTTTTACCGCAACCAGAAGGTTTAAAAGAAATTTTTATTCAGTTTAAAGAAATAATATCTGGCAACATTGATGCTGTTGAATACTATGAAAATCCAGTGGTTTCTAAAAATGGAGAGCTTTTTCAGATCGCATGGCACAATGCTCTGTTAAAAGGTGATGATGGGGAAATAACCGGCACACTCAGTGCCGGTGAAAATATAACCGAACTACGTCGGATTGAGAAAAACCTTGTAGAAAGTGAAAAAAAATATCGTTCCATGATGGAAGCCATGGTTGATCCAGTTCATATCTGTTCACTACAGAGAAAAATTATCTATATGAATCCAGCCATGAAAAAACGAACTGGAAAAGCTGTCTTAGGTGAGAATTGCTACAAAGTGATTCATGGCCTTGATGAACCTTGTAAGTGGTGTGATTTGGATAAGTTACAAACCAATAAAGCAATTGAAAAAACAGTACTCAGTCCATTGGACAACAAAACTTTTAGAATAACAAGTATGCCCGTAGAAATAGACGGTAATCTTTCTAAAATGACAATTTACAGAGATATCACAGATTACCTGAAGGCCGTCTCAGAAAAAGAAGAAGCGCAGGCGCGTCTAGTTCATACACAAAAACTTGAGTCAATAGGAACTCTTGCAGGGGGGATCGCTCATGATTTTAATAATATCCTTTATCCGATTATAGGATTCACAGAATTATCCATAAAAGAGCTTCCAAAAAACCATTCAGTTAGAGAAAATCTTGAAGATGTTCTTCAAGGTGCCAAAAGAGCAAAAGAGCTTGTGGAGCGAATTCTATTATTCAGCCGAAAAATCGAGATGGAAAAGAAGCCGATCATGGTTGAACCATTAGTAAAGGAAACGGTTAAACTATTACAGGCAACCATTCCATCAAACATTGAGATTGATCATCAATATTGTGATAACGCTATACAGGTGATGGGAAATTCATCCGAGATTCATGAAATTGTAATGAATCTGGCAATAAATTCATACCATGCAATGGGAAATGAAGGCGGAGTAATTTCACTCTTGCTTAAAAAAACAATGCCGCCCAAAAAGTTCAATCTACCAGAAAAAGATCACCTCCTGCTGGAAGTTAAAGATAACGGTAGTGGTATATCTGAAGAAAACATGAATAAAATTTTCGAACCCTATTTTTCCACAAAAGATGTTGGAAAAGGTTCTGGCCTTGGGTTGTCCATCGTTCATGGAATAGTAAAAAGCTATGGTGGAGAAATCGATATTGAAAGTGAAATGAATAAAGGGACAACAATTTCTGTTTATCTACCCATTGTAACAAAGATTGAACAAAAAGAATTTAAATCAAAAAAGCCTGTGCAAGTTGAAGGAGTTGAAAGAATAATGCTGGTTGATGATGAACAGTCTATCCGAAGGCTTGGGGAAAAAATACTGCAGCCGCTTGGGTATAAAGTAACCCTTATGGCAAATGGTCAAGACGCATTTGAAATGTTTAAATCAAA
>CAYFKW010000040.1:15845-20775 GCA_964343845.1 uncultured Desulfobacula sp.
CAAAATTTGACCTGATAGTAACTGACATGACCATGCCAGGTATGCTTGGGTTGGATCTGGCTAAAGAAGTATTAAAGCTTCGTTCAGATATCCCTGTGATTTTATGCACTGGGTATAGTGACCAGGTTGATGAAGGAACAGTAAAAAAATTGGGGGTAAAAACATTGATCCATAAACCCATTAATATAGATAATTTTTGTTCTCAGATCAAAATCGTTCTTGATAATCACCGAAAGGAGAATGATGAAAAGTATACTTATAATTGATGATGAAAAACCGATTCAAAAATTACTTTTAAAAAGTCTCATGTTTGAAGGTCATCAAGTTTTTGTGGCTGACAATGGACGTTCCGGATTGAAGATCATAAAGAAAACGCCTCCCGACCTCGTTGTCACTGACTTGATAATGCCTGGAAAGGAAGGTCTTGAAACCATAAGAGAAATTAAAGCCGCTTATCCTGAAATTAAAATTATTGCCATATCCGGTGGAGGTTCTATCGTACCAAATGGTTACTTGGATATGGCCTTAAAATTTGGTGCAGACTACACATTCGCAAAACCGGTAGATAATGAAAAGTTAATTTCAGCTGTAAACGATTTGCTTTCCAGTCAGGAATAATAAAAAAGGAATAATAACTGCATGAGAGAGAAAGGTGCGGAAGAAACAGGTGTTTTAATTGTTGATGATGAAAATTTGATAACAAAACTGATCGAAAAATCCATGAGAACCGCTGGTTACAGGACCGAAATCGCTTTTAATGGAAAAGAGGCAATAAAATGCCTGGATAAAGATCATTATGATCTGGTTATTTCTGATGTTTCTATGCCTGAAATGGATGGTATAGATCTAACAAAAATTATAAAAAGTAAATATTCTAGCGATGTAATTATAATAACCGGTCAGATTGACCAGTACGAATATGTTCAATTCATTAAATTCGGTGCAAGTGATTTTATAAAAAAACCAATTGATACTGAAGAACTGTTATTAAGAGCAAAGCGAGTATTAAAAGAACGACAACTCAAAGAAGATTTAGCAAAGCTTCATCAAGAATTCGCGAAATCACAAAAACTGGAATCTATTGGACAGCTTGCAGCAGGTATTGCACATGAAATCAATACTCCTATACAGTATATTGGGGATAACACAGATTTTTTAAAAGAGGCATTTGAAGATTTAGCAGGCGTTGTTAATAATCACAAAAAATTATTAGAAAATTTAAAAGTCAATAAAGCAGACCCTGCTTCAATTGATGAAATGGAATCTTTTATTGATGAGATAGATGTCGATTATCTTGTTGAGGAAATTCCGATTGCAATCAATAGTTCCCGAGAAGGAATTAAGCGTGTTGGTAAAATTGTAAAATCCATGAAAGAATTTGCACATCCAGGCAGCCATGAGAAAGTTTTGACAGATATTAACCATTGTATTAAAACTACATGTACTGTAACTAAAAATGAATGGAAATATGTAGCAAATATGAATTTGGAATTAGCACATGACCTTCCTTTAGTACGATGTAATCCAGACGAAATAAATCAAGTAATATTGAATATAGTAATAAATGCAGTACATGCCATCTCAGACAAGTTTGCATTAGAATCATCAAAAGCAGGAGAAATAAAAATCAGCACAGAAAAAAATGGTGATTTGGCGGAAATTAAGATTTCTGACAATGGAACGGGTATACCACAAAAAATTATTGATAAAATTTTTAATCCATTTTTTACGACAAAAGAAATTGGGAAAGGCTCTGGCCAAGGACTTGCTATTTCACATTCAGTTGTTGTTGACCGCCACAAAGGAAAAATTAACATTGAGTCTCACCATGGCAAAGGAACAACTTTTATTATTGTTCTTCCATTATAAAATTTTTAGATGTCAGTTGTTCTGCCTTATATCTGGCAGGAGAAACCTTTGACATTTAACAATCAATTAATGATCGGATTTATGAGGTGTATATAAATGGTTGGTTTGAAAGTTTTCAGGCATTTTCTTGATGTAATCAGCATGTGTGTTTTGATTGCACTGTTCTTTTTTGTTTCGGCTATATGCCTGGCTAACGGAACTTCAGATCCATTGTCAAAAGAGGAGCGAGAATGGCTCTCCAAGCATAATGGGAAAATAAGGCTGGCTCATGATCCGAATGCAAGACCAATAGATTACCTTGATGAGAATGGTGAATTCAAAGGTTTGGCAGCAGATTACGTTAGGCTGATAGAAAAACGTCTTAATTTTAAATTTGATATCCTTAAAATAAAAACATGGGATGAGGTTGTAAGCAGGGCAAAGAATAGAGAAGTAGATGTATTATGCACCTTTACAAAAAACAAAGACCGTGAAAAATGGATGCTCTTTACCGAACCGTATATCATTATCAAAACGGTAATCCTTACACGAAATGATTTCAGAGGGAATCTGTCGCTGGACAATATGAAGGACAAGGTAGTCACCTTTACAAAAGGATGGGTGATAGACGATTACCTGGCCAAGGACTACAGCAAGATAAACAAGCTGCCGGCAGTTGATGCAGATGCTGCAATGAACAATCTGCTCACAGAAAAAGCAGATGTATGGATAACTGCTTTGACTGTTGCTTCCATCAAAATTGAAGAACAAAGAGTGACCAACCTGAGAATTGCTGGCGAAACAGACCTGTCATTCAGACTCGCTTTTGCTTCCAGAAAAGACTGGCCAGTTCTGAATAGTATCCTTAAAAAAGGTCTGGCGCAAATATCTGAAAAGGAACGAAACGATATTTTTAACAGATGGATATATATTCGGCAGCAGAGTGTGTTCCAGAGTAAAATTTTTTGGATTATCGTTTTTTCTATAACCGGGGTGTCACTGTTGCTGATTTTGACTGTCTTTTTCTGGAATAAAACGCTGAAACGGATAGTTGATGAGAAGACAGAAGAACTAGAGAAAGAGCGTTCTTTGTTCAGAACGATTGTAGACCGGCTTCCAATAATGATTACCCGCTACGATCCAAATGCCAACTTGTTGTTTCTGAATAGCGAATTTGAGAGAAAAACAGGTTGGAACACAAAAGAAATTCAAGATATCGATATAATGGAAAAAGTATATCCTGACCCAGAAATCAGGCAGAAGGTGTTTGAATATATGCAAAAGGCATCTACAGAATGGAGAGAATTCAGTATCACGTCTAAGACAGGCCAAATTATTGAATCTGAATGGTCTAATATACGACTTGATGATGGAACACAAGTAGGAATTGGGATTGATATTTCAGAGCGTAAAAAGGCGGAGGAAGCACTTAGAATTTCCCACAAAAGATTCTTAACTGTTTTAGACAGTATCGATGCTACGATTTATGTATCTGATATGGATACATATGAAATATTATTTATGAATAACTTTATGATCAACAGCTTTGGCAGAGATTTGATTGGAGAAAAGTGCTGGCAGGCTTTTAGAGGAGAGACCAGGCCCTGTTCTGTTTGTACCAATGATAAACTGGTCGACGAAAATGGGAACCCAAAAGATGTCTTTATCTGGCAGGATCAAAACCCCATAACCGGCAGATGGTATATAAACCATGACCGTGCAATAGAATGGACGGATGGAAGATTGGTTAGACTTCAAATTGCCACTGATATTACTGAACTCAAAGAAATGGAGAAAAAGTATCAACAGGCTCAGAAAATGGAGTCGATTGGACAACTGGCCGGAGGTATAGCACACGATTTTAATAACATTCTTTTTCCGATTATGGGATTTGCCCAGCTGTCACAGGATGCCCTGCCGGACGACCATCCGGTTCAGGATAACCTTTCAGATATACTGATTGGTGCCAAAAGGGCCAGTGATCTGGTAAAACGCATCCTGCTCTTCTCAAGGCAGAAAGAGAACAAACTCAAACCTGCCACCATGCAGCCTATTATAAGAGAATCCTACAAACTTTTAAGGGCGTCTATCCCTGCAAACATTGAGATGATGCTTGACCTTTATGACGGGAATGATTTTGTCTTGTGTAATGATTCGGAGCTTCATGAAATTATCCTTAACCTTTGTACCAACGCCTATCATGCAATTGTAGAGGATTACGGAAAAATTATCCTCGGTTTAAAAAAACAAACTCCGCCGTCAAAACTGAATTTAGCTCCTGGCGAATACCTGTGTTTAAGTGTTAAAGACACTGGTGTTGGTATCCCGGCAAAAATAAAAAATAAAATCTTTGAACCTTACACAACCACAAAAGACATAGGGAAAGGTTCAGGTTTGGGATTGGCTGTTGTTTACGGTATTGTCCAGAACCATAAAGGTGGTATCCATGTTGAAAGCGATACTGAAAATGGAACAGTATTCAGCATATTTTTCCCCATTACTGATCAACTTGAAACGCCTAAAACAGAACATGACAAAAAAGGAGAGGTATATAGGGGAAATGAGCATATCCTGTTTGTTGATGATGAAGAATCGATTGTAAAATTAAATGTCAGGGTCCTTGAAAAAGCTGGGTATACGGTTACTGCTAAAACAGACAGCCAAGAAGCGTTTGGGTTCTTCAAATCTCATCCTGATATCATTGATTTGGTGATTACAGACATGTCAATGCCGGGTATGGTTGGCAGTGAGCTGTCCAGAAAAATACTGGAAATAAAGCCTGACATACCCATTATCATCTGTTCCGGGTATAATGAGAAACTCGACCAAATTGAGTCAAATGATTTGAAAGAATTAACCTATCTTGATAAACCCCTGTCAGTTGAGAATTTACTAAAAGTAGTAAGACAAATCCTTGATAGTTCGAGACAGTAATCAAATAAAATTATAGCGATGGTTATGTCTTTTATCAAACACAATTTTCTTACCTGCTTTGAATGGCAGTTGATATGCGCAGGGCTCGGACCATGTCAATCAGCGTTTAAAATTGACCCCCCGTCAGCGTCCAATTTTGACCCCCCTA
>CAYFKW010000041.1:0-17361 GCA_964343845.1 uncultured Desulfobacula sp.
GTGCTTATTTACAGTTGTATGCATGCGACAATCGATTAAACGCTCTTCTATTAGTTATCCTATTATATAAAATTTTCGATTTTTGTCAAAACTTTTTTATGGAAAAATTAATTTTTCAAGAATAAGTCCATGAAATTTTTGTGAATCAGAGGTAAAGACCCAGCCCAAATGAGTCGAGCAATAGCGGCACACACAGATCTGCCAGGAAAAGCCGACAAACCAGGAAAATTCAGATGACGGGATGGATGTGGGTCTTGTTCCTCTGGCTTGAGAAAAACATCCGATTTCAAAGACAATACCGTGGGGATTGGCAAACACATGACGAAATGAATCATTTACGATAATCTGTTTTTCAGGATCTGTTATCGGGTGGCTGCAGTAGGCGCAGACAATTACCTCTTCTTCCTGTTCAGCAGCCTGCATTTTTTCCTGGGCCTGTTTTTGTGTTGATTCTTTGCAGATCACGTCCATAAAGAAGACCTTTCCAAATTAACGCTGTTCCCAAATTAGGATCTGTTACCATACCAATTCCTAAGAATAATTTCCAGCTCACTTAAGGTGTGCGGTGATACTTTTCTGCAGGTTATGCCGGCACCCTTGCCAGGAAAAATTTTGAGAAAGTGTTTTAAAATAATATCTATGCTTTTTCGTTTTCAACATAATACATTGTCGCTCCCACAGGTGCAAAAGATAAGAACACAATATTTACCCATGGAATTAAAAAAAGAATGCCAAACCCGATATGGAAAAAGATATTTCTCTTAAGATAACCAAATCTGTCATTAAACGGTACCATTCTTCTGGCAGGCGTTAAATCTGTATTATCCCATGCTAAGAAGACAGCAGCTGTAATACTGGAAAGGATTAAAATAACCGGTCCCAGAGGTGTCAACAGTCCGATTACCATAACAAGCAGGGTAATTACCACAGGGATAATGGCCCTTGGGATTTCCTGCTTTATCAGATACAAAAAAAAGCTTGTCCAGGATTCTGGTTGAAATTCAATCTGTTTGCCTGAAACAATTGTTTCTGTAATCCTGGACATATAATCCATGATAAACACACAGAATAATACTTGAGAAATTAAATATGCCAGGACCATTGCAACAGCAGACAAAAAAAAGGATAAAATCCATGACACCGTTTTCCAGACATAAACAAGCCAACCGGATTCCGGCATATCCCAAATTAAATTCAATATGGCGTCATGCCAGTATAAAATAAGACCGGATAACAGCAATGTGAAAAATAATACAACAAAGAATCGAAGTATACCCAGCCATAAAAGTTTTGGGGTTTTTAAGGCCAAAAAAAGGCCTTTTATGTTATATTGCATGCCTAAAAACACATTCATTTTGTTTTTGTTTCCTTGATCTTTCTTGTGAAATTTTTTTATGTTTACTATATGACATTCTATTTCCAACTTCAAGGAGACTCGGTAGATGAAGATTTATTATGTTGACGGTCAGTATGTACCAGCAGACAAAGCAATGATTCCCGTGGATGATCTTTCTGTGCTAAGGGGGTATGGGGTGTGTGATATCATGCGGACGTATAAAGGGAACCCCTATTTTTTGAACGAACACATCCATCGGCTTGAACACTCCGCAAAAGAAATTGGACTTTCCATTTCCTGGTCAAAAGAAGATATGATTCACATTGTTCTTGAAACTTTAAAAAAGAATCAACTTGAAAATGAAGTCAATATCAGAATCGTCATCACCGGCGGATCAAGTCCTGATTTTTTTTATCCCCATGGCAAACCACGCTTGATCGTTCTTGTAACAGATATGAAGGAATTGCCGGAGTCCTGGTATGAAAATGGAGTCAAGGTTATAACTCATTTAAGCGAACGAACCATTCCAGATGCAAAAGTAACTTCTTATATCCCTGCGGCCATGGCTCTAAAAAAAGCAAAGCAGCATGATGCTATTGAAGCCATATACGTAAATTCTAAAATGGAAGTACTAGAAGGAACCACGAGCAATTTGTTTGCCTTTTTCAATGATACGCTGGCAACCCCTAAAGAAGGTGTCCTTAATGGTATTACACGGCAGGCTGTTCTCTCGCTTGCAAAAGATATTTTTAAAATTCAAGAAAGAGCAATTACACTTGAACAGCTTCTTTCTGCAGATGAAGTCTTTATTACTGGGACAAACAAATGCATTGTACCTGTAATTAAGGTTGATGAAGCAGCCATCGGGAATGGAAAACCAGGGGAAAACACAAAACACTTAATGGAGGAGCTTGAAAGGCATTCTTTGAATTTTATACAGTCTTTGGATGAATAAAATTAAGTGAACATGGTTCGGCATTAAACAATATGACCAGATCTCTACACCATAGACATCACACCATTCTTTCATCAGCTCAATATAAGTCAAATAGTCTTGGTCTGAAAAAAAGGTCTGCAGCCGCCTGTTCCCTCGCTGCGTGATATGATGTGGCAACTTTGGGGCCACTACCCTTGCAATTCGTGCCATATTCAATAATCAAACGCTACTTTTGTTTTGCGAATTAATAAGTATGGTGTCCCCCCTAATTAAGTATGGTGTCCCCCCTAATTGGTGTCCCCCCTAATTCTAATTATGATAGGTATGGTGTCCCTCTAATTTGTCTAAATTTCACTTTTTACATTTTTTTCCCAAGTTGACATTTTTAGTTCTATCTATTTCAATATTTGAATTCTCATTAGGATTTTTGTTTATTACTTTAAAAAAAAAGAATTCTAACAATCCAAATCCAAAAGCAACAGTTGTAATAATAATTTTAGTTTTTAAATCAATATTGTCAAACCAAAAACAGGAAGCGATAATACAAATTATGAGAAAACTACTTTTCAACTGAAAAGATGCATCTTTGGCATTTTCCCCTTTATTTTTTTTGTAAACAACTATGATGATGTATAAAATGAAAGATAAAATTAGCGTGACTATAAATAATAATTTAAATTTTTCAGGTTCCATTTTAAATTTTTCTCCTATGTAAAACTGCTCTACTCATCACTGTGCTGCATTCCTAATTTTTAATTCGGGGGACACCATACCTATTAAAGCAATCTGATGTTTCTCATTTTTTTGGCTTTCTACCTGGCTTTTTAAGTTTCAGCCTCAACTCCAAGGATTTTTCCAACTTTGAAATAAATTCCATACTTCCCAGCGGTCGTCCTGTTCTTTCATGTTTTTGCAGCCGATTCCTTATTTCAGAAGAAATACCTTTCGATAAAAAATCACTCCAGTCTTCTTTAACTAATTGATTCAAATATTTTGTATTGGCAAGTTTGTCTCTGCTGCCAAATGTATGAGATTTAGCACTGCTCCATCGCCATTGAACAGGATCTTTCACAAGGTTGGCTCTTACTGGATTCATCTCAATATAACGGGCACAGGCCAACAAATGTGTTTTACCCAAAACATATGATGCAAACCGCCCCTGCCACAGATGACCTCTCCATCCTTCACGCATATTAATCATTCTGGAATATCTTCGATGTTCTTCACCAATAGCTGATTTTAGCGATTCTTTAGTTGATGGAACAGCAATTAAGTGAACATGGTTCGGCATTAAACAATATGACCAGATCTGTACACCATAGACATCACACCATTCTTTCATCAAATCAATATAAGTCAAATAGTCTTGGTCTGAAAAAAAGGTCTGCAGCCGCCTGTTCCCTCGCTGCGTGATATGATGTGGCATCTTTGGGGCCACTACCCTTGCTATTCGTGCCATATCCAATAATCAAACGCTACTTTTGTTTTGCGAATTAATAGGTATGGTGTCCCCCTAATTTTAGGTATGGTGTCCCCCTAATTATTCCCCTAATTAATTACATTCCTTTATATTATTTCTTCTTATAAAGAAGCCATAACCAGTATATCCCGTAAAATATCAGGAATGGACCAATATAAAATTTTATCTCTGTAAAATCGAAAAAGACACCATTCTTTTCCAACGGTTGATCACTAATTAATATCACTATTCCAAGAAAAATGATTACTATTGGGTATAATTTTTTTATCAGCATATGGTTTGACATTCCTTGAGAATATATTAATCACATGGGTCATCTTCCGATTTTAAAAAACTATTAAAATAGTTGTAAATTGATTTTATCCCTGTCCCCAATAAAGTTCCTAAAGAGTTAAGATGTGAATAGACCCCCTCAGGTTCTCCCGGTTTGAATAATAGACCCGAGGAAAAATCCCAAGTATCTTTTACAAGAGTCGGCTTCTGAACAACTGCAGTTGTCGCAGCCATATATGCACTTGTTGCACCAGTTTTTATTCCCTGAACAGCGATAGGAGCTAACGGCCCCAATTCGCCAGCCAAAGCAACGGTTCCCACTGTGACTCCAAATCCCACTGCTGCTTTTTTAGCTGCAGGTTTTGCTTTGGTTTCAACGAGATGCTCCATATCCCTTTGCATCTGATTTATCACCCAATTTCCTTGGAAATTTGACGTAAAGAGTCCCAATGGATCAATGGCATTAATGGGGTTGTTGTAAGAGTAGACAAAGGGGTTGATCCCTCCTGCCAACCCAATAGGATCTGGCGTCAGGTATCTGCCGGTGTCGGGATCATAATATCTGTGGTAGTTATAGTGCAGTCCAGTTTCGGAGTCATAGTATTGGCCCGGGAACCTGAGGTTATTTTCAACTGTATTTAAAACTATATGAGCCGAACCAAACGGTGCATAATCTGCCTGCCAGACAATGGCGCCATTTTCATCTGTCATCATGACCGGTGTTCCAATGTGACTGTTATGGTAATAATACATCTTTGTTTCAGGATCATAAACCTTGCCAAAATCTGATGCCATGGATGATAGATCTGTACCGGTGGAGCGAGCAATATCCCCTCCATCCACATCTCCATCCTGATCTAAGTCTGTTGAACGATAATCTGCTGGACCATACACTATCATGGATAAAGGGGTGTTTCCAAGATAAACATATTCTTTGTGCGGTATCCCGTCTGCGCCTGTTTCTGCAATCAGGCTGCCGTGGATATCGTAATGATAGATGGTTGTTACTGAGTTGACTGTTTTTTCTATTCTCTGCCCTAAAGAATTATATGTATACTGCCCAATCACTGCGCTTTGGTCTTCCACCCTGATTAACCGTTCATTAAGATCATAAAAATACTCTCTTGTGCCTGAACTTATTATGCTGCCATTATCATTATAGGTAAAACCTGCAGGCACTGGACCTGTAATATCATCTAAAAGATTAGTGCCGGATATAAAAGAATACGTTGTGGTCAGTGCATCATGGGTTTTTGTCTGGCGGTTACCCACATCATCATAGGTAAAATCAAAGTCTCCCAGGGGCGTGGATGCTGTGGCCAGCTGATAGACATCATCATACCCAAACGATCGGCTTCTTTCTGGAATCAAATTGTCTGATACAGTAAAAATATTTCCCAGGTCATCTCTAAAGCACTCAAGATCGATCAGTGTGTCTGATTCAATGGTTTTAACCAGATAGTTCAAATCTGAGTCCATGGTTAAGCTTTTGCGGTTCCCAAACGTTAAAGCCTTTAACGGGCCAAACGGCTGATAAACAATGTTATCTGCTATGGTTTGAACAATCCTGTTTTTTACTGTTGTCACTGTATCAGGTCTGCCGGTTTGATCCAGGTGATAAGATACAATCCTGCCTGAAGGATAGGTTATGGACGTCAAAACGCCTGCAGCATCATAGGTGTATTGGGTCGTATAGGTGATGTTGGAGATGATCTTTTCTTCAGCAATAAGAAAGCCTGAAGGATTATAGGTAAAACTGTATGAACCTGAGGGATCGATGATACTGGTTAACCTGCCAATACCATAAGTGCCCTGATCATATGTCAGCGTTACATTCTGCAAAGCATCTGCAGGATAATCGATGTTTGTCAGCCTGCCCAGTGTATCGTAGATGTAGCGGATGGATTTTAAATTCTGATCGACTGCTGTTACATTGCCGGTTTCATTATAAGTGTATCGCGTCGTACCTGTATCAGGGGACACGGTCCTGATCAACCGGTTCAGATCATCATATACATAGGTGGTGACATGATTTTCAGCATCTGTAATGCTCGTTAAATTGTCATGGGTATCATATTCAAAGGTTGTTGTTTGTAGGGACAAATCCGTCATTATCCGTGTTTGAGCTGTGATTCTGCTGAAAATGTCATATTCAAAGGTAGTTTCCAGGTTATCAGGGGTTGTGATACCGGATACATTGCCGCGGTTATAGGTATAAACCGTTTCTATGGTACCTGTGTCAGCCTGGTTTCTTTGAAGGTTTTTCCAGGGTCTGCCGGCTGCAAGGTCAGGATTTGTAACAGGATCACCAAAATCATAGCCCCTGTAAAAAGTGTTCATGCCCTGGGATGAATAAATTGAGTCTTCAACCCTGTTGGTGTTTACATCATATGAGAAAAACAGGTAATCCCCGTTTGATGCAATGATTTTTTCCAAAAGACCTTTAAGGTTGTACGTGTAATCCATCGTTCTGCCGGATCTGTCAGTGGCGGTCAATGGTTTGCCTGCTGCTGTATAGGACAGGCTTGACATGCTGGAGCCTGACGCAGATGAGAGCCGTCTGTTTCTGCCGTCATATGTATAGGTTGTTACAACACCATTATAATCTGTTGTACTTGTCACATTGCCGGCCGCATCATAGGTCATTGTGATGCTGCCGGTAATGGGATGGGTAATGGCCAGCAGGTCACCTGTTGATGGATCATATGTAAAATGAATGGTATCGGCAGGTCCTGTTAAGGGGCCGTCTATAGATGCGACCTGGCCTTTGGCAGTATGAGCAAAGGTGGTTGTATATTCATAGGGTACAATCATGCCTGATGTATCTGATGTAAATCCGGTTTCTATGATTTTACAGATTAAATTTGCTGGATTCTCATTAGGGATATCCGTATCTGACGGATCTGACGGATCATCATAGTCAAAGATGGTCTTTTTTATTCTATCAGGGGTTGATTCATCTGCCAGAACACTTTTTTCAATGATGGTCAAAGGTGTTGAAAATGCAGGGTGATAGGTTTTTAGAACTGTTTTCTGATCCGCAGTACCGGCTGCTTTAACAATGGTCTGCGGATTATTCTCAGCATCATAATCCTGGTATGTGTCTATCCTGCCGTTATGGTATTCTCGCTGGGTCGGGTTGCCGGCACTATCATAAGATGTCTTGTAGATACCATCTGGGCAGGAGCTGCAGCCAGCGGAAAGGGATGTCGTGGTTACTTTTTTTCTGCCGGCAATTTCCTGGACATATTTTGTGGCGGCAATGCCGTAAACGTCTGTGACAATCACTTCATCTGGATTTGTATAATCAATAAATGCGCCCGTCCCTTTATTGTTCATATTCTCTATGGCCTGGTCCTGGTTATCATACTCCCAGGAGGATAAAACCGTACCTGTCAGGTCATTTTTTTGGGTAAGGTTGTTCACATCATTTGTATCATTGTAATGATAGTCAAACCCTGATGCAGGAGAGCTGTTTTCTTCATCTGCATACTGGACCCCTGTAAGATTGTTGTTTTCATCGTATGTATAGGATACCCATACACCATCAGGGACTGAAGGTGTGACAGGGCCTGTGATATGATCAATTTTCCCTGATGCAGTATAGTGCAGGGTTAACATACGGTCTGAGGCTTGATCTGTTATGGTTTCTAACAGGTTGTCCTGATTGAAGGCAAGGGTTTGAACATTCCCGTTTTTATCTGTAACTGCCACCAGCAGTCCTGCCGGGTCAAATGTATACACGGTGCCGTCTTCCCTTGTCCAGACATATTGACCATCCATGTCTGTTGTAATGGTACTGTTTTCTGAAAATGCACCTGTATAAATACCATCAGTATCGTTGTCATCAAAATAGATCCCCCTGCCTGTGCCGTCAATGATCTCTATGAGCTGGTCGCTGCCGCCAAAGTTTGGCTGCATGACAAAATTATAACTATGACGCCACCCAAACCCCATGGGTGAGTCATCTGTGCTCACGCTGTTATAGTGGCGTTTAAACACAAACCCTGCATGAAAAGCAGACGGGAACAGCAGATCGATTTCTTCTTCGTAATTGTTGCCATTGAAAATATTAATTGGATTGGAGACATAGTTTTCCATGTCGTTTTTACATATCAGGGGATTTTGACCAGATACCATACCCTGATCTTTTTTCTGGGTTTGTTTTGCATCTATATCATGTATGTCTAAAATTCCATCTCCATCAGTATCAACAGGGGTTGGACCGGTATATGCTGCATTAAAAGATGTATATGCTATCTCATGCTGCGTGTGTCTTATTACCACACCGTTTGAATGGTACCCTGTATTTCCTTCACAATAATCTAAATACCTGGTAAACGGATTGGGTCCGTGAGGAGAATTTGCAAGAAGATACTCTATTGCATGGGCCAGCCTGGTAAAATGCCCGTAATAAACAATAGTGTGAACTGGATACACGCTTTCCATGTGATCAGAATAGCAGTCTGACTGCGCGCAAACAGGATTAAAAATGCTGTATAAAATAAGCGCCCCCAAAAGGTGAACAATTCTACGTTTCATCCCCTGTTCCTTTATCATTTGTCTTACAATCAAAAATCTGACTGATACACGAACAAATACGATTTTTTAAATTATCTTTTTATGAAAGCTGAGCCTGTGGATTTAGAAAGACGCTTCAGCAGAAAAAGACAATTTGATACTCACATACCATCAAATGGTGATCATTGCAATAAGTGTAAACCCTGATTTTTAAGTTTTTTTTTAAAAACACGGTTTCAGTGCCATGTTCAGCGTTAAAATTAAATTTTTTATACACATTTGATAAAATAGGTCACATCCTGTGAAAATTCTTTATAGGAGATATTGCTGTTTTCATTCAATACATCTCCATTCAGGTTAAAATATGATTGGTAGGCATCAAAAAATGCCAGTCCGTTTAGCAATGATTCTGAATTGATATCAACTTTTTGAGATACAATGCTGTAAAGGTGGGGCGTATCTTTTGTAATGTAACTGTTTTTCAGTCGATTCAACATTTTCTTACTGATATGAATTCCATTTTTATGCCCTGTGCTTTCGAGCCGGGATGCATTATTTACAGCTTTGCCTATGGCTGTTACAATTCGCCTTTTATTGCTGCCTAAAGGCCCGATCATTGCCGAACCGGTTTCCATACCAGCCCTGTAGGACAAATCTACGTTTGCAGTGTCCATGAGCATGGCAACCCTTTTTGATTCATCCAGTGCTGTATGGCACCCTTTTTTGAGCTGATCCATTTCTTTGAATGTTGATGCCAGTGCAAACACCATCAACATTATTCTTTCCTGTATCATGAATTGAGACTGCATTGCTGCATCATCAAATGGTGTAGCAGTTTCCAGAAAGACTGCATCCCCCATAAAATTGTCTACCCTGCATGCAAATCTGGATGCATTATCAGCTGCAATCTGATGACAAAAATTTAATATGTAAAAATAATCACGGGGTGAAAAATTTTTTCGAATTGTTGCTGATCCTACCATGTCCATGAACGCATATACACCATTGGTTATATTGACGGCTTCCATATTGAGCTGTTTTGTGTTTACAGCTCCCACAGCCCTTAAATATCTTTTTTGATCATTCAACTGAAGCTCTTTGTCCTTCAGGTTCAGGGCAGCTTTTCTAAGACTTTTTTCCTTGCGCCATATCAGGTGAGCTGCCTGTCTGCCTTTGGCCAGTCCAATATAAGCAAGAGAGGCCATTTCTATTGCGTGGATCATCATGTTCAGCCGGTTTTTTAACTGGTCCTTGTTAACAAACGCCTGATCCTTTTTTTCCAGCAGCGTTTCATTGATCGTATTAAAGACAATGGCCCCGTAATCTGGAATATAGGCCGAAACAAAATTTTTGGCTTTGAAACATTTTACAATTGTATTGTTAATTTTAAGATCAGGCAGGGGCCTGAAATTTTTTCCATTGTAAGAAAGTATGGAAATTTTGGAATAATTGCTGTTTCCATTAATGGCATCCCGAATATTATCAATGATTAATATTTTAACACCTTTTTTATAGAACTCTGTGTGTTTTCTCAACACATAGGAAATAATACCGTCTGTTTCTACTTTTTCTCCAAATTGGTTGTCCTTATATAATTTAACTGGAGACAATCCTTTTGATTTCACAAAGATGGTGCCGAAATATTTCAGCAGCATTCCCTGAATGCCTTTGCCATTGAATTTATGCATTACGCCTCTGTCCCACCTGTCCGGCGGTAAAAAGGGCTTATAGGTCTTATTGGTTCCCTGCAATAAACCTACATGTTTTGCATCCAGGACGCTTAATGAAAATGAGAGAAGGTGATTTAACGCATTTTTCTTTTTAAATATGATCTGTTCAAATTCATCAATATCAGGTAATTCTTTTTTCATTTCGAGAATATGGACTTAAAAAACAGTCTGTACTGGAGTTATTGGTTTCTGTTTTATAAAAAAGATTCTGGAACAAAGATATCTCTTTGGATTTGAATGATATCAATGATCCGATAAAGAAAACATGATAAATGCGGTAGACATTATCAGCCACTATTTTAATCAACTTATCCTTCTGGTTCTCCATCCGGATGATCCAGTCATTGAGCGTTTTTACATAGTGCGGTCTAAAATTTTCCGCAGTTAACAATTCAAACCCGGCAGATGCTGCCAGCTTGACCAGATCGTGTTCAAACATCAATTCACCGCCTGGAAACATGTATTTGTCTAAAAAAGAATTTTCATAGCCTTTTTTTCGAAAAGTATTGGTTGTGATGGTGTGCTGCATGAAAAGCCCGCCCTTTTTTAGGCTGTTGTGAACTGTTTTATAAAAATTTTCCATATTGGCCTTTCCCACGTGTTCTGACATGCCGATACATGAAATTTTATCATATTCTTCAGTACCAAGATCCCTGTAATTTAAAATCTGGATTCTGATCTTATTGGACAGCCCTTCTTTTTGAATCCATTCTTCTGCATATTTTTTTTGTTCGCTGCTCAAGGTGATTCCAGTGACGTCAACGCCGAAATTCTTTGCTGCATAAACCCCGAAATTGCCCCACCCGCATCCGATGTCCAGAAGTTTTTCACCCTTTTTCAGTCTGAGTTTCCTGCAAATGATATCCATTTTCTCATTTTGTGCATCATCCATTGAGGCAGTTTCATTTGCGTAATATCCACAGGTGTATCCCATGGTTTTCCCTAAAAACAACCGGTAAAAATCACTGGGCACATTATAGTGGTATTCAATATTTTGTTTTTCTTTTTCTTTGGCTTTAACAAAAAATCTGGATAAAAATTTAAGTACACCTTTCCGCTGATCTTTATTCAGAATTGTATCGCAAACCAATTCATAAAGCTCTTTTATGCTGCCTGAAATATCAAAATATCCTTTGACATATGCTTCTCCCAGCGAAAAGGCATTAGGTGAAATAAGGGCTTTAAAAAATTTTCTATCTTTTATGAAAAGTTTGTATTTTATATTTTCCTGTGCAGTCGAGTATCTGTTTCCATTGGTATCAATAATTTCAAGGGGAATCATTGCCTGATTAAGAATGTGAATAAATTTTTTTAAAAACAATGACTCTTTTTTGAATAAAGCTTTCATAATTTCACCTCCGGTAAAAGATTGAGATTATAAAAAACTAGTCAGATAGAAGTCTCTCGAAATAATTAAACCACCAGAATATAGAACGAATTCAGAAAATTTTGACTTATTATATTAAATCTTTTAAAAATGAAAAGGATTATTTTAAAAAAAATTTCACTTAACGGTTAAACCCTTATGAAGCCTTATGAACCCCGATTCTTAAAAACCAAGAAAACAGGCCTTTTAGCCAATAAAATAGAACTGGCATATAAAATTTTAGAACAGTGTACCTTGTGCCCCCGCAACTGTAGGGTCAACAGGCTGTCTGACGAGTGTGGTGTTTGTGCTACAGGCGCTGATGCAATTGTTTCCAGTTTCGCACCTCATTTTGGTGAAGAACCCATGCTGGTAGGCCATAAAGGATCTGGCACTCTTTTTTTTACCTACTGCAATCTAAAATGCTGTTTCTGCCAGAATTATGATATCAGTTTTAAAGGAGAAGGCCGGAAAGCAAGCCCGGAACAAATAGCATCCATCATGCTTAATCTGAAAAAACTGGGCTGTCACAACATTAATCTGGTGACCCCAAGCCATGTTGTACCTTTCTTTTTAAAAGGCCTTGATATTGCCATTGACCATGGACTTGATCTGCCCATTATTTACAACTGCTCAGGGTATGAAAGCATCGAAACCCTGAAAATACTGGAAGGTACTATTGATATTTATATGCCGGATTTTAAATTCTGGGATTCGGATGTTGCAAAAAAATTATGTAACGCACCTGATTATCCTGAAACTGCAAGACTGGCTATAAAGGAGATGCATCGCCAGACAGGTGACTTGAAAATGGATAGTGACGGGATTGCTGTTTCAGGGCTTCTTGTCCGGCATCTGGTGCTGCCGGATAATATGGCAGATACCTATGAGATCATGAAATTTATTAAACAGGAAATTTCAGAAAACACTTATGTGAATGTGATGTCGCAGTATCGACCAATGGGAGATGCACATAAAGTAGATTCTATATCTAAACCCATAACACCAAAAGAATTTCGAGAAGCGCGTGAGGTTGCAAAAAGTTTTGGGCTAAACCTGATTAGATAGATCTTTATAATTTACTAAATTGAATTCTTTTCCCTTTAGTTCTTTTTCCCCTGAATAAACCACATATGAAGCCTCAACGTTCTGTGGAAAAATCTTTTTAATGTAACTCAAACCTTTTAAAAAACTTTTATGAAAAGTTTCCGCAGATTTAACCTCAATAGCTTTAAACTTGTCTCCAGATTTAACAAGGATGTCCACCTCATTCATATTACTATCCCTGTAAAAGAACAAGTTATGATCCAGCCCCATGTTGTATCGCTTTTTGACAAGTTCCATTATGACAAGATTTTCAAATAAGCTTCCTCTTAATGGGTCACGAGATAGATGGAGCTGGTTCTCAATCCCCAATAGGTATGATGCAAGACCAGTATCATAAAAATACAGCTTCGGGGTTTTAATCAATCGCTTTTTCGTATTTGTATAATAGGGTTCAAGAAGCATAATTATAAAAGATGTCTCAAGTATCGAAATCCATGAATTTATAGTAGGAACTGAAACACCTGTCTCGTTCGCTAGGCTGCTAGCAGAAAAAAGTTGACCTATTCTACCTGCACACAGTTTAACAAATTTTCTAAACAACCTTAAATTTTGAATTTGGATAACTTGCCTTAGATCTCTTTCTATATATGTCTCAAAATAATTTTTATATGCAATGACCGGATCAATTTTTCTGTCGTGAACACCAGGGTAAAACCCTTCTTGTATATGCTGGTTTAACGATTCAGTTAATTTCATTTGTGATAATTCAGAAATTGAAAAGGGAAGTAGTTTTAAAATTGCTGTCCTTCCAGCCAATGATTGACTAATATTTTGGATCAAATCAAACTGGTGGCTCCCTGTGAGGATAAACATCCCTAATTTTTCAGAATCATCAACAACACTTTGTATATATGAAATCAGCTCAGGGGCCCGCTGGATTTCATCTAAAATCATATTCTTTTTATTTGCTTTTTTTAAGAACATTCGAGGGTCAGAAAGAGCTATTTCTCTAACATCAGGATCCTCTAAGCTTTCATAATGGAAATCCGGAAACATGTGTTTAACAAAAGTTGTCTTACCGGATTGCCTTGGACCTGTTACAGTTAATACAGGGTATTTTTTTAACACGCTTAAGGCAGTTTTTTTTATTTCTCTTTGAATAAACATTTTATGCAAATTTAAAGTCGTAGTTTAAAATTACATAACAAATTGGCTTGACAGTGTAAACAAAAATGTTGTTCGTGGAAAAAATCTACGCGATAGCTTTAAGGATATTACGCGTTTCAAGAAGGGCTTTTGAGATTTTGTTTCTTTTTCTGCCAAGTTGAATACGGATGCTGTCCTTTTTTATGAAATCATAGTTTGCAATGCTTTTTAAATCTGCATTCAGCGCATCTAACGGTTTGGACCTATGCTTTTCGGAAAAAGTCAGGGTTAAAGTGTTGGGTGTAATGTCGAGTTTTTTTACACCAGCCTTTATACTCAACACACGAAGCATTATCTTCAACAGCATATTCTCTGCCTGTTTTGGCAGTTTCCCATAGCGGTCGATCAATTCCTGTTTCATATCTGAAATATCCGGAATACGATTAATTCTGGAAAGCCTTCGATATATGGTTAACCGCTGCTCAACCGATTCAATATAGTCATCAGGAAACCCGGAAGACATGGCTGCATTGATTTCAGGTTCAAGCGGTTCAATTATGTCTTCCCCCTTGAGATCGTGAACTGCCTGATCCAGCAGTTTCAGAAACATATCATACCCAACCGCAGCAATATGCCCGGACTGTGATGCTCCAAGGGCTGTACCAGCCCCCCTGATCTGCAGATCCTTCATGGCAATCTGAAAACCGGATCCCAGATCTTTGTATTCCATTAATGCGGATAATCTTTTTTTTGCATCTTTTGTCAGGCGTCCTTCATCCGAAATAAATAAGTAGGCATAGGCCTGGTAATCGCCCCTTCCGATGCGTCCTCTCAACTGGTAAATCTGGGAAAGGCCGAACCGCTCCGCTTTGTTTATGATCATCGTATTGGCGGAAGGAATGTCCAGGCCGGATTCTATGATCGTTGTGCAGACGAGCACATCGATTTCAAGGTTCACAAACTGCAGCATCACTGATTCAAGATCATTTTCAGACAGTCTGCCATGGGCCACGCCTATCCTAGCTTCCGGTATTAACTTTTCTAACTTTTCAGCTGTTTTAAAAATTGTTTTAATATTGTTATGGACAAAAAAGACCTGCCCCTTTCTTGCAAGTTCCCTTTTTACAGCATCTCTTACAATGGTATCTTCATATTTGGAAATATAAGAAACAATCGGTTGACGGTCTGCCGGGGGGGTCGTAATAACACTGATATCTCTCATGCCTGTTAGGGACATATGCAATGTTCTTGGAATCGGTGTAGCAGTTAAAGCTAAAACATCAATAGTGCTTCTTTTCTTTTTTAATGTTTCTTTATGCCTGACGCCAAAGCGCTGCTCCTCATCAATCACCAGCAGGCCCAGCGAATTAAAATCCACATCTTTCTGCAGTAATCGATGCGTTCCAATAACAATGTCTACGAGCCCTGATTTAAGTCCCTTTAAAATTTCAGTCTGCTGTTTTCTCGTTCTGAACCGTGACAGGCATTCAATATTGACGGGATAATTTGAAAACCGGTCTTTAAATGTTGCCAGGTGCTGTTCTGCCAAAATAGTGGTTGGCACCACAACAGCCACCTGTTTGCCGTCATTTACCGCTTTGAATGCAGCGCGGATGGCAACTTCAGTTTTGCCGTACCCGACATCGCCGCACACCAGCCGGTCCATTGGTGTTCCAGCCTCCATATCCAGATGGACATCATCAATTGCCTTGAGCTGATCACGTGTTTCTTCATACACAAATGATGCTTCAAAATCATTATAGTAATTGTCGGGTTTGCTGAATGAAAATCCTTCATTTACTTTCCTTTTTGCATAGAGATCTAAAAGATCTGCAGCCAGTTTTTCTACTTCCTCCTTTGCTTTGGCTTTTGATTTTCCCCATGCCTTGGATCCTATTTTGTCCAGCAGGGGGGTATATCCATCCACACCAATATATTTGCCGATCATTTCAATCCGGTCTACAGGTAAATATAATTTATCATTATCCTGATAAAGGATAAGGATAAAATCCTGGGTGATATGATCGACTTTTAGACTATGCAGCCCGTCATACTTTCCGACGCCGTGTTCAGCGTGAACAACAATATCGCCGTTTTTTAACTCCTCAGGAGTGATAAATTCAGTTTTTAAATCCCGCCTGGCTGTTTTTTGTCTGCGAATCCGTTTCTTTCCGAAAATCTCATTTTCAGTTACCAGTGAAAAACCCCTGTCTTCTAATATAAATCCAGCTGATATGCCGCCATACAGATAAAAAACTTCTGGATTGGTTTTATTTTTCTGTAGAGAGAATGTATCGCAGAACCGGGGCTCAATCCCGTATGGCTGAAGCAGTGCAAGCAATCTTTTTGACTGGGATTCCTGGCTGATCACACAATAAACATCCTTATAAGAGGATACTTGTTTATCAAACCAGTCTACCAGCGGTTTTAAGGGGTTTTCTTTTGAGCCTTGCCGTTTTAAAGATGAAGACAGTCCGGCATTGGTCTGCACCTCGTAGGTAAAAGCTTTAGATTCAGGATCGAATTGACGGTCCTGTATATGCAATTGAGAAAAAGAAACATGGTGTTTTTTCACAATACCAGACTTAACCGTATCCCAGGTCAAGTAAATTGAATGCGGTTCAACACACAACCGGCTGTCATCTGCCGTTGTTTGATAATTTAACTGCGCCTTGTTTTCAAAATCCGCTGCGCAGATATCCAGTTCATCAGGATTATCCATCACGATCATTGACTGATCCGAGATATAGTCAAAAAAGGTGCCCAGATGATCGTATACCAGAGATAACATACTTTCAATACCAGGGAATCGGCCGAACTCCCTGATCTGGTTGATGTAATCCCTTGTTTTTGAAGCGTCAAGTCCGGCCTTGGCTCCTGCCTGCCTGAGCCGGGCAAAGATATGCGGCATATTATCTTTTGTTAAAACCGCTTCAGTGGCTGGTATGATAACAGTTTCAAAGATTTCCTTAATTCCCCTTTGGGTATAGGTCGAAAAATAGCGAATGGATTCAACCAGATCACCGAAAAATTCAATCCTTACAGGATATGTTTCTCCAGGGGAAAAAATATCCAGGATTCCGCCGCGAACTGAATATTCACCCGGGTCTTCAACCAGGGACGTTTTTGTATAGCCGCCGGATTCAAGTTTAAGGATTAACGCATCCCGATCGATCTCTTCATTTGCAATAACGATTTCTGCAAATTCATTAAGCCCTGCTTTTGGGATTACCTTTTGTAAAATTGTTTCCACAACTGTCACAACAATAAAAGGGGTAGAATCTGAATGAAGAATTTTTGATAAAGCAGCCAGCCTGTCAGTTGATGTTTCCTTATGGTACGACAGGGATTTAAACGGCAGTATATTGTATCCAGGGAAAAATATGAATTGATCCTTTTTTTCCGGCAGAAAAAATGACAATTCGTCTATAAAGGCTAAGGCTTTTTTCTGATCCTTTAAAATGACAACCAATGAAACTGAACTTTTTTTAAACAGCTCAGCTGTCAGATAGGCTTTATGCGACC
>CAYFKW010000041.1:17371-17777 GCA_964343845.1 uncultured Desulfobacula sp.
TTTGGAGAATAAAAGAACCTGACATATTATCTCTGTATTTTAAAAACGCTATAATCAATCACCAGATGGTATTCGTGGTAATGTTTTTCACTTAATTTTAACGGACATCGTGTCCGTTAAAAAGCGAGAATAAGTGTTGTCTTACGCGTCCTGCTGAAACACTTATTTAACGCCGTTCAAACCATTACCACTTCAACCATCTGAAACAACATTGGAATCTAAGTAAAATACAGGATTTGAAAGGCAGTGAAGTTGACCGTTCAAAGAACAATAATAGCCTTAACAAAAATTTCAATGACATTTTGCAATACTCTGGAAGCCCTCTCAAAAATGAGTTTTTGGTTCAAGGTCGAGGATAAAATTTTGAGTTATAGAATTTGCCAGAAATATTTTCAGATACATTCGA
>CAYFKW010000042.1:0-5446 GCA_964343845.1 uncultured Desulfobacula sp.
CGGATCAAAGATCCTTCTTGAGGTGTTCGGGACACCGATCAAAGATAAAAATGGGGTTATCGTGTTTGTTTCTCCGTCGGTTTACAGGCTGACGGGATATACAGAAGAAGAGGCCATCGGGCTCAGGATGGCAGAAGATGTGTATGTAAACCCGGAAGAAAGGCAAACACTGATTGACTTGTTAAAAAAAGACGGGACAGCAAGAAATTTCCAGGCACAGCTTCGCCGCAAGGACGGCTCCATATGGTGGTCATCTGCCAATGCCCATTATTATAAAGATGAGCAAGGCCGTATTTTAGGGATTGAAGGAGTGACAAGGGATGTTACTGAATTAAAACTGGCAGAGGAAGCCTTGAAAAAAAGTGAAGAAAAATATCGCCGGTTAACGGATAATGCGGTCGACATGATCTATCGCATGTCTTTACCCGACGGCAGTTATGAGTATGTCAGCCATGCAAGTGAAAAAATTATAGGCTATACACCCGATGAAATCTATAAAAGCCCACTGCATGTTAAAAAGACCATCCATCCGGACTTCCAGGATTACTTTCAACATGAATGGGAAAATCTGCTATCCGGGAAGATGCCGCCTTTTTATGAGTATAAAATCTTTCATAAATCCGGACAGGAAAAATGGCTGAATCAACGGAACACACTGATCCGTGATGAGAACGGCCGCCCCATTGCCATTGAAGGCGTTGTTACGGATATTACCTATCGAAAAGAGATGGAGAAGCAATTAAAGGAGAGCAAAGATCAATACAAACAATTATCCGATGCAACCTTTGAAGCCATATTCTTATCTGAGAAAGGCATCTGCATCAGCCAGAATATGAGCGCCCAGAAAATGTTCGGTTATTCTGACACAGAAGCCATTGGCCAGCCCGGCACCAAATGGATTCATCCGGATTACAGAAAAAATGTTAAACAGAAAATAATGTCCGGCTATACAGGTGTCTACCAGTCCATGGCCCTGAAAAAGGACGGTTCTGCATTCCCTTGTGAAATCCAGGCCAGAATCGTTGACATAGACGGCAGATCCATTCGAATTACAGCCCTGCGCGATATCACGGACCGGATTAAAGCTGAACAAGAAAAAATGGAGGCTCAAAATTTTGCTGCAGACCAGGCAAAACATGCAATGGTAGGAGAGCTTGCCGGCAAGATGGCCCATGATTTTAACAATGTCCTGGGGGTGATTATGGGGAATGCCCAGCTTGCGGTCATCAACTGCAAGGAACCTGATACAAAACAGGCATTAGACCTGATATACGAGCAGACCGTAAGGGGGAAAAATCTGACAAAAAACCTGGTTGCCTTTGCAAAAGATCAGGAACCCAAACAGGAATTTTTCCGGATCAATAAAAAAATCGACCTGGTAATCAACCTCTTACAGAAAGATCTGGAAGGCATTGAATTGGTAAGGGAGGACAGGCCGGGTGTACCTGAAGCACTTGCGGATCCCGGCATGATTGAACATGCCATTGTCAATCTGATCCAAAACGCCATTCATGCACTGAGCTTATGTAAATCCCCTAAAATATGCATCAGGACATATTGTTCCGACCGTCAGATCTGTTTTAATATTGAGGATAATGGCTGCGGTATTCCCAAAGAGTATCTTGACAGTATCTATGAACCCTCATTTACATTGAAGGGAGACAGCGACATATCCGGCTCCTATGAAAAAACGATAAAGGGAACCGGATATGGCATGTCCAATGTAAAAAGGTACATTGAACAGCATAAAGGAACCATTGAAGTTGAATCAAGCCTTGGCATCGGCACAAAATTTACTGTCTGCCTGCCGGTGTTGAAACAGGAATTAACCATAAAAGAAAAGGAAAAAATTCATTCATCCACGCTGCAGACTGAAAAATATATTCTGCTTGTAGAAGATGAGCAGGATATTGCGGATGTGCAGTACCGGGTATTAACCAGCCCTCCCTTCCATCATGAGGTTGGACTGGCAAACAACGGCCAGATGGCGATTGATTTATTTGATCGAAATCCATACGACTTTGTGAGCCTTGATTATATGCTTCCTGGAAAATTAAACGGCCTGGATGTGTATGATTACATCCGGAAGAAAAATAAAACCATCCCCATCCTTTTCATTTCAGGGAATATAGAATTTCTTGAATCGATAAAAGAATTAAAGCAAAAAGATCCTTTTATTGATCATTTATCAAAGCCGTGTCAGAATTTAGAATATGTTGAGAGTATTCATGCCTTAATTGAAAAAAGCGGCCGTCAGAAAATTTGACCTGGCTGCCAAAAAGATTTTCCGGTACAGCTGATGATTGACAAAAAAAACTTCCCATCATAAAAAGAGTTCTTATGTTTCAGGTTAAACAGGTCTAATAAAAACAGATGAGCAGCATATGAAAGAACTGACCATAAATATCAGCAAAGAATTCAGCAAGTATATCGGCGGCCGGGAAAAAAGGATTTGTGAGTTTTCAGGTGAAGAATTCAGGGAACAGTTTCTGGATGAAAACTTCGAAATATATGACAGGATCAATATTGAACTGGACGGAACACTTGGATATCCCTGGGATTTTTTAGATGAGGTGTTTGGTGTTATCGCCAGAAAATACGGTAAAGAAATGTTCTGGAGCACAATTAATCTTATTTCTGCCAATGACTATGTCACAAATAAAATTGAATACATTGTAAACAACGCAAAAAAAAATAATGCAGTATAAAAAGCCCCTTCCTGCCACTATCTGCCGGCAGGAAGGGGGATCATTGTCTTAAGTTACGTTTGTTTTCACTTTTTCATCTGCTGCCGAGAACGCTACCAGGTCGACAATCCTGTCCTCAGGATCCAAGCGATTGAGTTTTACCATTTCAAAGCTGTCTACTTCAATAAATACATTGCCTTTGGCATCAACCAGCTGGAGGTCATAGGTATTGGTTTCTTCTCCAGATGCTTTCTTCCGGGTGATGCAGAAGTATTTTTTATTTTTTTCAACATCTTTATAAAATTTTAACGACCTTATCTTATATGGCAGAACAGTTCGTGATGTCGTAAAAAATTCAAGGAGACCGCCTGTCTGGAACATGGCATCTACCAGTACGGGTGCTGCCACAAAGTTTGGATCTTTCACACCCCTGAAGAATTCTTTCTGACTTGTATCTTCTACCGTGGTGACCAGGGTTGTGCCGTCAAAAGAATTGATGTCGACAATGGTTCCGAAAAGGCCAAACATAAACAACCGTTTCGGGTTATATACCAGTGTGTCAAGCTCCCCTTCATAAGAAACAGGGTTAAATTCCGGCAGGGTGATCTTTTTTGCTTTTAACGGCTTTTCAGCAAAGGTATATCTGCCTTCATAATGAAGTTTCGGATCACCCATCACCATGCCTTTTGGGTTTTTAAACTGAGAGGTTATGCGGCAGTCAAACTCCCCTTTTTTCTCACTGTTCCCCGAAATCAGGAGCTCTTTTGGGCGGCCTTTTAAAAGCTTTATCCCGTATGGAATCTGAAAATTGGTCAGCGCCACAAAATGGGATTTTTCCCCGGAAAGTGAACTGGCAACTTCAGCCATGGTTTCGATACCGGTAGAACCAAGGAAAAGCGGCACATCCTCCATTGTATGGTCATGAAGGAAAAGATCCCTTTCTATATCCAATACCCGTGAATACGTGATACCAGTCTCGGTTTTTTCAACAGGTGTATCCAGGAATGGGTACCGGATATCCCCAGGATCTCCTAAAAGTCCATCAATATCAAAAGAGTAATCAAGTCCTGAAAATACCATTTCAGACTCTGTCCTGTCTAAAAGGTCTGCCATGAAGAACTTCACACCCTGTTCCATGGGCAGGAATTGGATCCCTCTTTGTTCCAATACCAGTTTCACTGTTGGATTGGTTGCCATGCCAACCCCGCCCCAGGCTGTCCAGGCATAAACTTTATAAGTTCTGTCCGGATGGAGCTGCTGCTGCCTGAACAGGGTTTTTCCCAGGTAATCGTTGGCTGCTGTATAATCCACCTGCCCTTCATTTCCAAACCTGGCAGTCACAGATGAGAAGGTAAAAAAGTATTTGTAGTCCCTGTCTTCGAACGCGTTAAGAAGATTTCTCATTCCCTTGACTTTTACATCTACAACCAGTTCAAAAGACCAGAGTTCCTTTTTAGCGATAAACTGGCTCATCTCCATACCGGCTGCATGGAAAATACCATCAATTCTATCGTATTTATCCACCACAGTTTTTACCGCTTTTTCATCGGTCACATCTACGCAGTTATAGTCTACCTTAACACCTAAAGACTGAAGATATTCTATATTATCAATGGACTGACGAACCCGCATTAAACGGTCCAGTGCCCGTTTTATTTCAACGGGTTTTACACCGGGCATATCATCTTTTAACAGTGCCATCAGTTCCGGCTGTGTTGATGCTTTATCCAGGAATTTTGCATCCGTGCTGTAGATATCGTTGATATCAAGGATAACCAGGTTCACCTGATACTTTTCAACAACCTTTTTTATGATCTCATACGTTATACCGCCTGCGCCCCCTGTGACCAGCATGGTATCATTCCGGGATATAATCGGCTGTGTCCTGTCTGCAATAGACGGGGCCATGGAGATCACATAGCGTTTCTTATTCTTATACCCGACTTCGCATCGCGGATCATCACAGAGAAGTTCATTTATCAGTGTCTGTGTAATTTTAGGGATACTCTTTTTCGGCTGCTTGTATGAAAAATCAACCACCTTCACCCTTGTGTTCACAAGCTCTTTATTAGCTGTCTTCAACAGCCCTGCAAGCCCGCCGAACATGGGGTGAATCTCACCACAGCCTTCCCTGTAGGGCAGGACAACCGAATCAAATGTTATCGTACCAATAACAGTGTCTTTTTTATCCAGCATTTCAAACAGGCTCTTTATCATTACAAAGAACGATTTAATGGTTGCATTAAGGGCCTCATCTGAATCCCCTTTTCCATTTTTCCTGTCAAAATAAAAATCAAGCGGCGCCAGGTGTATGAATCCATCCACTTCCGGGACCATCTTTTTGAATTCTTCCACCTGTTTCTGGGTGGCCTTAACATCAGTCAGGTCAAAATTGACATCAGCGCCTCGGGATCCAATGGTGATGACCTCCCCATTTCCGGCTTTCACTTTTTTAATCACTGCTTTGGCAAACCCGTGCTTATCCAGGGAGACAATGATCTTTTTGCCTTTAAAGTCTTTCTTACCCAGTTCCGGCATTTCAGATTCAACCGCTCTGACAGTCAACCGTTTTATGGGAGACGCAGGATCAGGGAATTCATCATCCATATCTGCCGGTGTATCAGGTACGGCGGGCTTTAGAGAGTCTTCAGCCGCTTCAACCGCAGCATCATCCGCCTGCGTTTCCTTTTCTGATTTTCCTGCCCGACTGCTGATGTAATCTGACAGTTTGGCAATGGTATTCAGATCCCGGAGTTTTA
>CAYFKW010000042.1:5456-6963 GCA_964343845.1 uncultured Desulfobacula sp.
AATCCAAAATAAGCGGCAATTTTTGCAAACACCTCCACCTGTTTCACCGTGTCAATACCCAGGTCTGCTTCAAGATCAAGCCCGTCCTCCAGCATATCTTCCGTATACCCTGTCTGAGCAGCAATCACCTCTTTGACTTTTGCAATGACATCTTCTTGCTGGTTTTGTGCGCTCGTTTCTACCGGTTCACCGGCCTGTACTGGTTCAGATTCAGTTATATGGGAATCATCCTGAACAGACCCGGCTGCTCTTGAATGAATATAATCCACTAATTTTGCGATGGTATTCAGATCACGGAGCTTTAAATCATCCGGCACAGCAAACCCAAAGGTGGAAGCGATTTTAGCAAAAATCTCAACCTGTTTTACCGTATCAATGCCAAGATCTGCTTCTAAATCAAGCCCATCTTCCAGCATATCTTCTGTATACCCTGTCTGCTCGGCAATCACTTTTTTAACCTGTTGGGCCGCGTCCTGTACTGAACGATTCACCACTGGCGCATCTGCAGGTGTTTCCTGCTGCCGGGATATTTCCTTTACAGCATCCCCTGTCCCCACTCTCGTATGAATGTAATCCTTGAGTTTTGCAATGGTATTCAGGTCCCGGAGCTTTAAATCATCCGGGACTGAAAATCCAAACGTCGCAGCAATTTTGGCAAAAATTTCAACCTGTTTTACTGTATCAATGCCAAGATCTGCTTCTAAATCAAGCTCATCCTCAAGCATATCTGCTGTATATCCTGTCTGCTCGGCAATCACATCCTTTATTGTGGCCAATGCACTGGAAGGTGGGATTTCACTTTTTTGTGCCGCTGTTTCCTGGGGCGGAAGCGGTGACACTTCCTGAACTGCTTCCTGCGGCTGGGCCGCACCATCTGTGATATTCACTGTTTCACTGATATAATTTCCCAGCTTTGCAATAGTATTCAGATCTCGAAGTTTTAAATCATCCGGCACTGAAAATCCAAAGCTGGACGCTATATTACCAAAAATTTCAACCTGCTTTACCGTATCAATGCCAAGGTCTGCTTCTAAATCAAGCTCATCCTCAAGCATATCCTGTGTATACCCTGTCTGTTCAGCGATAATCTTTTTAATGGTTTCAAGAATATTCCTGCCTGATGATGCCGCAGCAGGAGACTTGGCTGGTGATGCAGCAGGTTCCGGCGTATCCGTTATATCTGCCTCTTTCACCACTGCTGCCGGTGCCGGTGCTGCAGGCATGGCGGCGACAGGAGGTGCAGCCGGTGTTTCTATCTTTTTAACGTCTTTTTTAGGTTTCTTTCGAATTTGAGGTAATGGTTCACCACCGGCAACAGCACAAAGGGTATTATCAATCACTTTAAGTTCCGGATTTTCTGTGCCTGTTATTTCTTTGAGCCATTCCTGATACCGCTGGTTGCCTTCTACCGGGTTTTCTTCAATTCGCTTGACAAACATAAAAGCAAAATGCGACCCGAATCCAGCAGCCAGATGAAGACCATATTCTGATGTAATTTTTTCCTGAC
>CAYFKW010000042.1:6973-17396 GCA_964343845.1 uncultured Desulfobacula sp.
AAAAAATAAGTTTTTTGAAATGGTCGGGAATCTTTTTCAAATTTGCAATCGGCGGTGCTTTTCTTTTCTGAAGTGCCTTGACCAGGACAACGTCCTCGATGGCTGCCCCCAGTGTATGGCCTGTAAATCCTTTTGTATTTGAAATGCAGATACTATTTAAATGGTCTGCAAAGGCTGTTTCAAGTGCGGTCACTTCTGCATCGGCACTCCCCCCCCTTGCAGGGGTATATGTTTCATGGGACATGAAAAGAAGCTTATCTGCATAGTCCTCTTTTTTAAGGCCGTTCTGCTTCTCCACTTTGTTAATAAACTTTTTCATCTCATGGGACATATGGGGCACATCTATATTATACGTATGGTATGCAGAATTGGCGATATGCGTACCCAGGATTTCACATTGGCCATTCATTCCTCTTCTCTTTGCGCAGGCTTCACTCTCAACAACAAGGCCGACTGCGCCAGATCCCAGGATTGTTCCATTTCTGTCTTCGTCAAAAGGCTTGGCCGCCTCTGAAACCCTCTTTTTGATGGTTGCCGCACCAAGTGCAAGAAAGCCCGACCCGACCCACTGGCTCTGCCGTGGAGATGTCGCATTTTCACCGCCGACCACCAGTACTCTTTTACACCTGCCCACCCTGATCCAGTCTTCGGCTATGCCAATGGCCAGGGTTGTGGATGCACATGCCGAACTGACAAGCGTGTTCGGTCCTTTGGCTTTAATAATCTGAGCCAGATGTGCTGACCCCAGTGGACAGGCATTGGCCAGGAACTCTCTGTCAAATTTATAGGTATCAACATCTGAGCGTTTTCTGGATTTTGCTTTAAAAAACCATTCTGTCAACTGTTCTTTTACTTCGATATCCTTTATTTTTTCCATGAGGAAATAATAGATATTTTCAAACTCTTCATAGGGTTTGAGGAACAGCTTTTCATAAAAATATTTCTCAAGCTCTGAAATCAGTGTTTCACCATTGGGCCATAAGGATGTGATAATGACCCCGGTGTCTTCCTGCATTTCGACTGGCAGTGCAAACCCGTCAGGGATCAGGGTCTTTCCATCTTTCACCTTTTTGTACTGCATTACCAGGGGGATATTGGCGTCTTTTAACGCTTCAATACCTGCTGCAATACCCAGGGCCATACTGATATCATACTGTTCTTTAATGCCATATTCATCTGTCAGATCAAAATACCCTAACTGGCCTGCCAGATGTATAACATCTTCTGTTTTCGTGATCTGGACAAACCTGGCATTTCCATCCGGCTGCTTGTAAAGCTTGGTGATATTTTTATCTGTAAATTTCTCCTGTGCTTCTGAAGTCAGAAGATCGATAAAATTTTTACCATTTAAAATGGCATCAAAATTATCTTCTGCAAATACGCGTCTTGCTTTTCCCGGCAGGCCGACTGAAACCCCTGAAATCAATATTTTGCTGGTATTAAAATTGTATCGTTCAATAGCATCAATCGCACTTTCTCTTTTCTGGCGCTGATACTCTTTATACAGGATTTGATCGACCAGTTTCTGATTGTTCTGCTTAAAGGATTCAAAATCTTCAGACGCTTCTATTTTCGGCAGTTCCTCCTGCGGTTTCGGCATCTCAACCGGCATTGCAGGGTTTGATACAAAAATGCTGTTGCAGTCAATCAGATATTTTCTGCAGGCTTCAAAAGACTTGATTTCTCCGACTTTTGCATCCACTGATACGGCAGTGCCGTATTTTTCGATATTGATGTTCTTCAAAAGATTTGCCAGCAGTCTTGACGGGCCAATCTCTATGAAATGCGTCCGGCCTGAGACATATACATTTTCTATGGATCTGATGAACTCAACAGGTGAGATAATCTGTTTTGCCAGCAGGTCTTTTACCTCCTCACGCCTTTCAGGATAGGGCCTGCCAGTTGTGTTGGAGATAATCCGGCCAAACCGGGTCTCATTAAACACGAGTGTATCAAGGTATTTTCTCAGTTTCTCTGATGCCTCTTTCAGCAGCGGCGTATGGAACGCTCCTGTCAGGTTCAGTTTTTTGTGAAACACGCCCTGCTCGGTCAAGAATGTACAAAACTTTTCAATGTCCCCGGCCTTTCCTGATACGGCTGTCTGTTTTTCACTGTTTTTATTGGTAATAAAAATATTGGAGACAAAAGAGTTCCTGATCAGATGTTCTGTTTCTTTTTCATTTTTAAATACCACCATGATTTTGCCAGGCACTTTTAACGTGGCTTCATGCATGAGATCAGACCGCTTTATGATTAACCGCATGGCTTCGTCAAAAGAGAGCATGCCGCTGCAGAAAAGTGCTGTGTATTCTCCTACGCTGTGCCCGATAAAATAGTCTGGTGAGAACCCCTCCTGCGCCAGCCTGCTGTAAACAGCAGCAGAAGACAGGAAAACTGCCGGCTGGGTGTTCTGTGTTGAGTTAATGGCATCATCCGTACCAAACATCATGTCCAGCAATGAATATCCTCTTTCCTCGACAAAAATTTTCTCGCCTGTTTCCATGATCTGCCTGATATGGGCCTCTTTTTCAAACAGGTCCTTCATCATGTGATTTCTTTGCGCGCCCTGACCGGAAAGAAGTGCAACCATCCGCAATTTGTTGCCGCTGTTGTCTGACGAGTATGCATGATCAATTAATACAATATCATCCCCTGATGCTGCTTTGAACTGTTCTTCTGCAGAGTCTTCTTTTCTGTCAAGCACTGCAGGCAACGTGCTCATAATCATATGGCAGTGATTGCCCCCGATGCCATTTACATTGGCTGCAAACCGAAACGGCTGTCCTTTTGCCCTTCCTTCTATCTGCTGGGATGGTTTTAAAATTTTACAATCATTCAGCACAGAATGCTCAGGATCGTAATTGTGGTCTGGCAGGAGTTTACCATGCTTATTCATGAGCATTAATTTTGCCATGGCAACTGCTGGATTGGCTGCTTTAAAATATCCGAACTGCGCTTTGATGTTCCCACAGCGCATCTCATGGTCAAAACAGTTTTCGATCACCTGTTTTTCAACAATATCACCAAACACATTGGAAAATGCAAAAAGATCCAGGTGGTTGATATCTCTTTTACGGATACCGCTTTTATAATAGGCTTCATTAATGGTTGAAACAAACGTCTGTTCTGACGGCGCCAGTAAATGATCCGGCACACTGGATCTGACGGCGCAGTCATTAATTTCACCCAGTATTTCCAGGTCATATTCCCTGGCTTTTTTATAGGTGGTCATGATATGAATGGCAGCACCCTCTCCCATTACATACCCATCTGCTCTTGAATCAAAGAAGTTGCAGTCACCTGCTGATAACAGCCCAAGACGTTTAAAGGCCATAAGAACTGCAGGATAAAGGTTGCAGTCCACCCCGCCGGCCAGGACAAAATCAAGGTCCTTGTGCTTTAAATTTCTTGCTGCATTTCTCATGGCAATAAAGGCAGACGCACAAGACGCATCAATGACATAATTGGCGCCGTTTAATCCATAATAATTTGCAATTCTGCCTGAAATAATATTTGATAAAAGACCCGGCGTTGTATCCTCATTGTTTTCAGGAATAGCTGTCCGGATGGCCTCCATAACCTGATCGGAAAGTTGTGACCGTTTCTTGTCATCCACGGTTAAACAGTTTTTAATGGCATCTGCAACCACCTGTTTTCGAATCCTGAACACATTTTTGCTCTGGCGCTCTCCTGCAATTGTACCTAAAATGACCCCAACTTTATTTGCTGCATTCAACTGGTCTAAAAGACCTGATGTTTCAAGCGCCTCATTGGCTGCCTCCAGTCCGAAAATCTGCCCCCGTTCAATGGATTTAACCATCATCGGCGGCATTCTGTATTTCAGATTGTTAAACCGATAGTCTTTGACCAGTCCTGCCTTTACCTTGGGAAGATGGTAAAAAGAAGTGCTGTCATGGGCGGCATACGCATCATTGTCAAAATGTTCTGCCGTGATTCTGGATAATTGTTTTTTCCCTGATTGTAATTTTTTCCAGAACTCCTCGGTATTTTTAGCGCCTGGAAGGAAAACCCCCAGCCCGGCGACCACAATCCTGTCGTCGTTAAAATCATAGTCTGTATCCTGAAAAATATCTCTTGGCAGCGCCTGATAGGTCTGTGTCATCTGTTCGATGACAATGTGATAATTGATCCCGCCAAATCCATAGGATGATACAGCAGCCTTCCTTGATGTTTCTTTTTCACTTTCCCATTCCTTTGTATCTTTTACAATGAAAAGAGTAGACGTTTTTAAATCATGATTTTTAGAAAGTGTCTCAAATTGCCCATTCGGAGGGAGCATTCCCTTATTTACGGCCAACAGGGCTTTCAGGAGCCCGGCAGAGCCGGCACACCCCAAAAGGTGTCCAATCTGTGATTTAATTGAACTGATACCTGCATGGCTGTTTTTATATACAGAATTCAAGGTGTCCAGTTCTGCTTCATCCCCGATAATCGTTGAGGTGCCATGCGCCTCTATAAATCCAATGTCTTCCGGTTTGATGTCAGGTCGTATAGCCTCGAAACAACGCTGGACGCTCAGCTTCTGCCCGTCAGGGTTTGGTGCGGCAATTGCTTTGCCCCTCCCGTCTGAACTCGACCCGATTGAGTTGATAACACCCCATATTTTATCGTTGTCCCTGATAGCGTCTTTCATTCTTTTCAATACAAAAATAACAGATCCCTCACCCAGGATAAATCCGTCTGCCCGTTGATCAAACGGATAGGAACCAACTTCTGACAGGGTTCCCATTTTAGCAAACCCGATAAATGATTCCGGGGCAAGATGGGTATTCACCCCTCCCACGATCACTTGATCATGTTCACCGGATAAAAGCTCGCCGACAGCCGCATCAATGGCTGTTACTGAAGATGCACAGGCTGCATCAACAATGTAGTTTGCACCCCGGATCCCCAAATCCCGTGCAATCCTTGATGCTTCGATATTCAACAAAATACCATGAACCGGATCATACCCTGGATTGTCACCTTCCATACCCTCTAAAACAGCCTGTTTAATGCTTTCTTTTTCTTCATCACTTAACGCCTGGAATTGTTCTGTTTTTTCCATCATGGAAACAAGTTCCGGATACCAGTACTTGAACTGAAGGGCATTTCCCAGCTCATTGGAGAGGCAGGTTGCTATAATCACAGCTGTCCTTGACGGATCATCACAGATTAATCGATTATCTTCCCCCAGCAGTCCGGCATTTTCTACTGCCTTGAATGCCGTCTGCAGCACCATTTGCTGACTTCGAGACAGTCTTTTCTGTTTGTCTTTTGAATACCCGAGCCGGTCGCCGTCAAACGCAAAATCAGAGACATGTCCTGCAAGCGTTGTATATGTCTTGTCTTCAGCACTCCTGTCCGGATCATAGTACAGATCATAATCAAACCTGGATGCCGGCATTTTAGAAATCGAGTATTTTTTGCTCAGGATATTTTCCCACAAAGTATCCGGGTTATCCGCATCCGGCAATGTACACCCGATACCGACAACAGCAATCTCATCATTGATTTTATTTTGTGGACTTGAGAAGACTTCAAGGCAGTTTATATTTTTATAAAGTGTTGACTTTGCTTCAAAATATTTATCATGGATATCTTTTATGGTCACCGAACCATTAAAAAATGCAAGGCTGTCACCCACCAGAAAGTTACCTTTTTCCTTGTGCTCTTCATCTTTAAACCAGGTATAATTTTCAGGCCCTGGATTTTTAAAATCCGGTAAAAACCCCTTGGCACCGATAAGAAGCGATCCAATGTTTCGTTTTTCAAAACTTCGTTTCCGTTTTTCCAGACTTTCCTTGTTTTTCAACATCCTGGCTTCGTTCTCAACCATCATCCTTGCAAATTGAGTGGGTGCGGTCCTGGACCACAGTCCCAGGCTTTTCCCAATGACCATGGTTTCATTTTCATTGATAATGATATCCTGATACTGGGGTTGTATGCTTTTTGTTGCCACTATTTCATCGGCAAAAAGATAGGCCGTTCCGACCTGAAGCCCTATTTTTGCCCCTTTTGAAGCAAGAAAAGAGGTGACCCCTGAGATAAAAAACGATGCAAAACATGTGGAGATCCCACCGGCAAATACCAGGTACAGATCAGACAGGTCATAATCCTTATTGATCAGTGTTGCAATGGCATCTTCCCAGAGGACCATGGAAGAAAGTGTTCCCACATGACCGCCGGCTTCACCGCCTTCAAAGATGAACCGTTTACATCCATTTTTCAGGGCATTTTCCATCATCGAGACCGAAGGCGTATGAAGATAGGTTTTTGTGCCGGCCTTTTCAAGCTCTGCCACCTGGGACGGAATCCCGCCGGCAAAAAGTGCATACGGCACTTTATATTTTTTGACCATCTCCAGGTGCTTTTTCACCATAGGGTTGAATGCCTCAATACCAACAAGGCCGGCACCGAAAACATCCACTTTCTTTTTACCGTCCTGGAGCATATTATCTGCTAAATCTTCTGGAAGGCTCCCCACGGCAAAGAAGGGAAGTGCACCCTGCTCAAGAACTTTATTGGCAAAATCGGAATTGTCAGAGATATTTGCCATGGGGCCTTGAATTAACGGGAACTTTGTCCCCTGGTCTTTGGCAAAGGGAGACCCCGGTTTTACAGGGTCAAAAGAATCAATATAGTTTAAACTGTCACCTATTGTGTTAAAAAAGTCTGAAATAATATCATCCAGGCAAGTTGAATGTTTTACAAAATCTTTTGCAAAAACCCCATCCTGTCCCAGGTAAAAAAGTGACTGTATAAATTGTACGTCATCGTTATTAAACGCCGGTATATTCTGGGAGATCAGGTCATACAGCTTTTCTTTGCCTTGTGGATCGTCTCTTAATTCAACCGCCTTAAGCTTCAGGTCTTTGACTATTTTTGTTCCTAATTTTGCAAATACCCTGTAATTATCACTGCCTTCATACTCAATCTCGGTTGAATCGCTTTCATCCACCATGCCCAGAAGCTTTTTGAAATTATCTGAAACCGGTGCTTCATCTGTCATCAGGAATTGACTGTCCATGACAACACCGGACACGCCAGCGGCAAACATGCCCGCTGCAGTGTATTTCCCGACACCGCCATGGATAAAGACAGGGATATCACTGTGTTGCAGATACCACTGCATCAAGATAAATGAAGAATATCTGGAGACCTTTCCACCGGCTTCGTTTCCTTTAAGGATCAGGGCATGCGGTGCCATCTCGTCTATGCTGTCGTTAAAATTAATATCTTTTATTTCAAGGATTATTTTTGTATCTGAAAAATTGGAAAAATCAGACGGTGTGTCATTTTTTGAAAATGGTGTAATGAGAAGATCAAGATTCAGGATCTGCTGCTGCTTAATTTTTTCTATTAAACCGATATCATAGGCAGATAGCCGCACCCCAAAACATATGGCCTCTTTTGAAAGGGCTTTTGCATTGTCAAGGATCTGTTCATGGGTTAAAAACTCTGTATCGAACACAGGAAGAGCGCCAGCATTGAAAATTTCTTTAAAATACTTTATATCAAACACCTTTACCGGGTTATACACCATTAAAGGCAATCTTGAATTCAGTATTCTTCTAATCATAATTTTTCTCCATCATTAATTTTTAATATTGCTTAAAAAGAGTCATGAAAATTCATTTTTCGATTTACCGGTATTATATATAACAATAAGTGTGCCAAAGGAGGGAAAAGATATAACCACCTAAATTAACAGCCCATATCATTCAGGCCATGGTTTAATTTTTCACCTGCACTGCTTTTTATCTTGCATTTTGTGCACATTGAGTGTACAAAAATGCACACTAACGAGCTTTTCTTTGGAGAATTTAAATTGAAAAAAGCGACCCTCAGCTCAGAAGAACACCACTTTTTCAGGACAGTGTACAATGCAGCGTTTGCAAATCCGTTCAGTGAATTAAGGGAAAAGCTGGATTTAAAAATTGCAGGACTTTTTCCTTCTGCCTCAAGGCGAGAGAGCATAGACCAGTGCATTAAAGAAGTGGACCGCCGGATCAAGGGACTTGAAGTCCAGGGTCGGGCTGATATTAATGCCTATCATGGCCAGGACAAGGAAATTATCACCATTGTATTCCTCTTTGACATCTTTCATAAATTCAGGGATGATTTTGACCAGCTGATTAAAAATCAAATAACGGCCCAGGATTCATCCATTTCCGTCCCTTTTGCCGACGGGGCCATGCACATGCTGCATGCCAAGGGATTTAGCAGCAAGCATATTTCTCATTATTTTTCCTTATCATATCAACTCAGACGAGCGTTCTACTTTATTTCCAGTTCCCTTGTGGGGAGCAGCCCCTGCATGAAAAACCTGAAAAAACACTTATGGTATAATGTATTCACGTACAACATTGATTTATACAATCAGTTTTTATGGAATAAGATGGAAGATTTTTCAACCCTGCTTTTAGGGGAGACCGGTACGGGAAAAGGCACAGCAGCCAAAGCAATCGGCAGAAGCGGGTATATTCCTTTTGATGAGAAAAAAAAATGTTTTACACAAAGTTTTACAAGGGCTTTTTCGTCTCTCAATCTATCCCAGTATCCTGAAACCCTGCTTGAATCAGAGCTGTTCGGCCATACAAAAGGTGCGTTTACAGGTGCTGTAGATGATTACCAGGGTGTTTTTGACAGATGCAGCCGGTATGGTGCCATTCTGCTCGATGAAATTGGTGAAATCCCCAATCATGTCCAGATTAAATTATTAAGGGTCCTTCAGGAAAGAAGCTTTTCACCAGTCGGAACCCATGAAACTTCCCGGTTTAATGGAAGGGTTATTGCGGCTACAAACCGTCCCAAGGAAGACATCATCGACGGTAAGGTTTTCAGAGATGATTTTTATTACAGGTTATGCTCTGACATTATTGAGGTACCCCCTCTTCGGACCAGAATCAAGGAAAAACCTTCAGAACTGGATGATCTTTTAAACTTTACCATCCAGAGGATGACAGGCATCCACTCTGAAAAACTCAATCAAAAAGTAAAAAGAGTTATTGACCGGCAGCTTGGAAAGAATTATCAATGGCCAGGAAATGTAAGAGAGCTTGAGCAATGCGTCAGAAGTGTTTTATTACGGCGGGATTATAAAGGCAAGCAAAAGGATATTCAACAGACCTTATCCCTGACAGAGCAGTTGACGCAAGGTGTTCGTGACCAGGATATCTCTGTTGGGAAACTGGTATCAGGCTATTGTAAATTATTATATGACCAGCTTGGCACCTATGAAAAAGTAGCCAGGCGGACAGGATTGGACAGACGCACCATTAAAAAACATATCATTAATTTTAAAAAAGATTAACACTGCCTATGCTCAGCTTTTTACCGTACACACTCAAAGGGATTCTATCCATATCACTCTATACAATCAATACGATTTGTTTATCCATACCCTTAATCGGGCTTTCTTTTTTTAAATTTTTTATTCCTTCTCACTCTTTTATTGTTTTCCTGGATAAAATTTTAATTTCCATTGCCACGCTGTGGATCGGTATCAACTCATTTAATTCAAAATTGTTCTGCAACATTGAATGGGATATCAGGGGGCTTGAAGCCCTTGAAGAAAAAGAATGGTATCTTGTTCTTTCCAACCACCAGTCCTGGGTGGATATCCTGGCCCTGCAGACAACGCTGAACCGAAAAATACCCATGCTGAAATTTTTTTTGAAAAAAGAGCTGATCTGGGTTCCTTTTTTAGGGATTGCGTGGTGGGCGCTGGACTTCCCATTTATGAAACGCTATTCAAAGGCATTGTTAAAAGAAAAACCCCATTTAAAAGGCAAAGATCTTGAAAGCACGAAAAAAGCGTGTGAAAAATTCAAACATACCCCTGTCAGTATTATCAATTTTGTTGAAGGCACGCGGTTTACACCTCAAAAAAAAGTGTCGCAGAACAGTCATTTCTCTCATCTTTTAAATCCTAAAGCCGGGGGAATTGCCTTTGTTTTAGGGTCCATGGGAGACTACCTTCATAAAATCATTGATGTCACCATTGTTTATCCGGATAAAATTCCCACTTTCTGGGAATACATTTCCGGCCGGGTAAGAAAAATTATTGTTAAATTTGAAGTGCTGCCAATCACAGGCGCCCTGACAGGAGACTATTTTAATGATCCCCAGTATAAGGACCATTTTTTTGCATGGTTAAATGATTTGTGGCAGGAAAAGGATAAAAAAATCGAATCACTGAAAAAAGAAATATAGACTTTGCCAGAAATATTTTCAGACACATTCGACAGTTGAAAGGGGTGTACTTGTCATTAAATTTTAACGAACGTCGTGTTCGTTAAAAAGCGGAAAACAGCATTTTCAGGCTTCCTGCAAAAATGCTGTTTTAACGCCACTCCAACCACACCCCCCTTTCAACTGTCTGTGATCTATGCACGCTTCACAAAACGAAAAACTTTAT
>CAYFKW010000043.1:0-16731 GCA_964343845.1 uncultured Desulfobacula sp.
AAGTCATTAATTTAAGAAATGATTGATAAAAATGGAATTAATCAAAGGTCTCAATGGCAGTAAATTGGGGATTCATCTCAGATCTTATTAAAGAAGCCTTTACAGGCTCGATCGGCGCCCAGGATGCTTCAATATTTTTAAGAACAGCGACCACCGCTTTTTTAATCATTACCTCTTCAATCGTTGTGAATTCCCGCCCTTCCACTCTGGCCTTCCCTAAAGCTTCCCCTCCGAAAAAGGTATCAATCAAATTGTACACAAGCTGACTTTCAAAGACAATCAGACCATGCCCTCTCAACGGCTCCATCCTGAAAACGTGCAGGCTGGTCGGAACAGGCAGGCTTCTTACAAATTCAGAAAATTTCAATGTATCAAAGGGGTTGGCGCTGACATCCACATTGGTCTGGAGTAAAGAGGACAGTGTTGCCCGAACTTCTCTTGAAAGTCTTTCATTAATAACATCAAAGGTAGGCATCCTTGCCCTGACAACCTTATCCTGACTGGTAAAATCGTATACAATAATACCCTCTACCGCTTCAGGGGCCGGCACATCGGTTTCAGTTTCTACTTCTCCTGAATCTAAACCGTCTAATAGACTGTCAACTTCGTCCTGTGATAGTATTTCACTCATAATTGAATCACTGCATTATAAAGTATGTAAAATAAATATTTCTAACTGTCGGGGTGGGAAAAATCGAATTAATCCGTTTGAGCAAATTATATTTTAACAAAATTTTCCCTTCTGGATTCCTCAATTCCAACCAGGTCATTTGTCCCACCTCTCCCTCAATGATTTTCCTGATTCGGTCCTCCATTGTGTATATCTGTTTTCTTAGTCTATGATCTGTTAACTCTAAAGATAAATTCATATTAATCAGTGCCATTGTCGAACTTGTCTTGAGTTCAATTCTTTCAAAGGGTAATAAATCCACGATATCTTCAAAGATCACTTGATCTGTGCCACCAGCCAGTGTCGATTTTATTTCCTGTTCGGTGACCATTGTGCTTTCCGGCCTTGGGGCTTGTTCTGGTCCGCCTTTAAAGAAAAATACTGCTCCCCCAACGAAAACAATCAAAAAAAGTACGAACGATACTGCTGTAATAATGATCGCTTTTCTTGATTCCATCAGCCGGTTTAATGCTTCTTTGATCTTTGGGATAATTTTTTTCACAACCGATTCTTTTTCTTGATTATCAACATCATCCAAAGATCCTGACATATCTTCTAAAGCGTCATCCATGTCACCTGATGGGTCATCCAACTCATCTATGGCGTCTTCTAAATCATCTGATGTATCATCCAATGGATCATCCAGTGGATCATCCAGTGAATCGTCTAAAATATCTTCCATGGACGCATCATCAAAATCGTCATCCATCGCTTCTAAGATATCATCATCCTCAGTCAAAATATCTCCTGATATTTATTTGCGTTAATATTATTGCTGTAACTTTGAAATAGCAATCCTTGTGCCAAGCGTGACCAGTTTCTCATGTTTATCAGTATGGTGGAGATGAGGTTGTCTTTAAAGCCAAGTATAAATACTGTCACCAGAATTTGTAAAGCTTTTTATTTAATCCATGGAATGTAAAAATTCTCTGTTTGTGAACTAAAAGTAACAAAGAGAAGAAATGAAAATGTCAACCAACACGCTAAATCGTCATAAAAATGACAGGGGAGTAAAGGCTGCTACCCCTTTGACTCCCCCTGATCAGATCGTTTATTGGCTGATGTCGTTTATTTATCGTTTCATATTGATAACCGTATTCATCATATCATCAACCGTTGTTATGGTTTTTGAATTGGCCTGAAATCCCCTTTGCTGGGTAATCAATTGTACAAATTCCTCTGAAATATCTACATTTGACATTTCAAGTGAATTAGGTGCAATCGTACCCAATCCATTTTCTCCAGGTTTGTTGGTGATGGCCCCCCCACTCTCACGCGTCTCCCTGAAAAGGTTGCCACCTTCATTTGAAAGGCCATAATTGTTATAAAATTTCGCCAGGCCCACCCGGAACAGGGGAATCAGCTGTCCATTTGAGTAAACACCAGTTAAGATACCGTCTGACGCGACATCTACACTCTGAAGGTCGCCAGCCGCATACCCATCCGCATCCTGGAAAATTGTGGATGAGGATTTTGAATACTGCGTGGAGGACAATGAATCATTTACAAAATTGGTTCCATCATACCGGGTTCCAATATCAAAAGCGATATCCGTCTCTGTGGTCCCGAATTCACCGCCAAGAAAATCTGTTGTAAATTCATAATAGCCCGTATTCCTTATTTGATCCTTGGTTATAGTCTCCCACGCGGTTGACCCCTTTATATCAAATGATATTTCACTTCTATCATTATAAGGATGGGTACTGGTTCCAAACTGCAGCGGGTCGGTAAATGAAAAAACAATGTCCTCATTATCTGAATCATTGCCTGAACCATCCAGATCAATAATCGCTTGTGTCTGATCGCCTCTGAGTGTTGCATTGGCATACTCTAATGGCACTCGATTTGGATTGGTTGTAAATCTAAATGCATTGGTATGTGCGATCACACCGCCACCCTGAGTTACATTAAATTCGATATCATTAGTTAAATCCGCATCAAAATCTATTGAAATTCCTGTCGTAAACGTCCCATTGGTTGCGATAACAGCATTTGGATATTCCAAAGGTGGTTGAGGATCGAGCTGAAATGAAATTGTTTGACTTCCAACCGTGGTCAGGGTTGAGCCAAACGTATACCGAATAACGTTGGAACTGGCTGTATTTGTTCCTTCCCATATCTGGAGTTGAACCTGGGTGTTTGAACTTGATGCCGTAACAATGGCCAACCCGGTACTGCCGCCAGCACCACTGGCACTCCAGGCACTACCGCTCCACTCAAGAGTAACTGTTGTAGCTACGCCTGCTGTTGTTGCTGTTGCCATAACCCCCTGGCCAATTGTCCCTGCACCGGACGATATAATGCTCAGGACGGGATCGTTGGTTGGAGAAAAGGTAAAGGTTTCATTGACAAAATCTGCATCCTTGATCGGCATATTCCAATCCCAGGTACCAAACCTTGCGTCATACATCAGGCTGATATCCGACGCTACCATTGTCAAATCGCCAACATTTGTATAGCTTGCGGCTGAACTTGTTGTTGCAACGGATCCAGTACTATTGGTTGTAACACCTGATACCAACGTCCCAGCTGAATAAGCAGAATCAGGATTGCTCCAATACCATCTTTCCGCAGTCGGGTTCCATATAATACCCAATCCTGAAGAATCCTCATCCATCACCCCTGGATCATTAATCTCCAGGGTGGTGTTGTCATTTGCAGCATCACCCATGTAAGTAAGGCCTTCAATTCCCTGAGTGTGAAGGTCATTTTGATTGTTCACATCAAACCCGATTGAATCTGTAGCAACAGCAGGCTGGGCAAACTGTATTCTTAAATCAGGTTCTACATCAGCTGCGTCATCAGGTGTCAAAGTCAGATGAATAGTTTGGTTATCCGAATATACTATTTTTGCGTTTGCATAATTGTCAGGCAGGTCAACTGCCGTAATTACATTATCTGCGTTGGTGTCTGTAAATGCCCAGTTTGATCCATCAAATTCAAGGCTGAATCCATATCCATCCAGTGCCAGTGCATCATAATCCGCGATATTGTACTCCACATCGTCAACCGTGTTCACGCCGTTTGCAGAAAAATTACCCAGCCTTCCTGTAAATTTATCCATTGTAAAATCCAGAATATCACCAGAGCTCTGTGAAAACTTAATCGTTCCTCTTGCAAGAAGGCCTTTTGAGTCCGTGTTTTGAACCAGATTTCGATTGTCTTCATCTGGGTTGCAGGTAATAATATATTCCCATGTTGTACCGGATTTCTTATCATAAAAGATGGAGATGTCATGGGTGCTGCCCAGGGCATCATAGGCTTTAATTACTGTCTGGTACTCATAGCTGCCTGAACCGATATAGGTTGTCTCACCTGAATCCCATACATTTGAAAGAACAACGGCTTTAGAGTTTGCATCAGCATCAAGGTTGGTAATTGCTGTAATTTCTTCACTCTTCTTGGGGGGGCTCGTGAATTCAGAAAGCACCAAATCGGTTATTGATCCCACATCCTCCCCGGTTTCCTCGTCCAGATTCCAGCCCTGGACAATATAGCCTTCCGGGTTTACCAGCATGCCCTCTTTGTTAAAAAAGAAGTTGCCGGCACGGGTATAAAAGGTATTTTCAGAGTTGGACTGGCGCATGATGAAAAAGCCGTCTCCGCCAATGGAGAGGTCTGTGGTATTGCCCGTGGATTCAAATGACCCCTGGTCAAAATTCTGAGAAACATCGCCAACAGCCATACCACGCCCCATCTGAGCTGCGCCTGCTTGAGTGGCAACACTCTCGTACAGGGTATCTGCAAAGGTTGTCCGTCCTTTTTTGAACCCAATGGTATTTAAATTGGAAATGTTGTTACCGACAACCTGCAACGCATTTCCCATATTTTTCAATCCACTGGTACCTGTAAAAAGTGAACTTGATAAAGACATAATCCCTCTCCTATTTATTAAAACTCAACATTGTTGATTAATATGCTGTATATTTTTTTCAAACTAGTTAATTCCTGTAATATTTGACAATGAAACCAGTCTTCCTGAATCACTCAGGACGAGGTATTGAGTATCATTTACATATTTAATGCCGGAAACGACTTCACTTAAAGGCGTTTGTACATATCCTGAATCTGTTGTTACCGTATAGTAATATAATCCGTCTGACATCTTATAACCGGAATCACCCATTCCATCCCAATGGATCGAATTTTCTCCACCAACTGTATCTTCAGCAGGAAGTGACATCGTTCTCACAAGCTGATCATTTGCATCGTAGATTTTTATAATGGCATCTTCTGGAGTATCTAATTGAAAGCCTAACTCATCGCCGTAAACAGAACCATTTTCCATTAAAACAATCGGGGACCCAGACGTAATGGTTTTACCCAGGTAGTCTAAAGCAGATTCAGAAGAGATAGATCCATTGTTATTTTCAAGATCGATTACTGCTGTTAAAGAATTCGGGTCAAGAAGAACTCCTTGAACAACCAGATAAGGTTTACCATTATTATAGGTAATACCTTCAACATTTCCTGTGATTGTAGAGGGGATTTCGGCAAACCCGTAGCCTGTATTTGCCATAACTGTATATTTATAGGTGCCGTCTTCAACAGCTTCGCCAGCAGTATTTGTCCCATCCCATGCAATAAGGTGAGATCCAGAACCTTGCTGGCCTTCATAAAGGGTTTTTATTGTTTTGCCATCTGCATCTGTTATGGTGATCATCACATCAGCAGGTGCAGCAAGGTTGTAAAACCCACCTGAAACAGTACCTTCAGAGACATTCATGCTATCTACTTTACCTGTCACCTGTTTTCCAAGGTAACCCATGACATCGCCTTCAGAATTTTCAGTGAATGAATTTGCAAGCATCTCCATTGAATCATTTAGATTAATGAGTTGTTCAAGCTGAGAAAATTGAGCCAGTTGGGCGGAAAAATCTGTACCATCCATGGGATTCAAAGGGTCTTGATTCTGAAGTTGTGCCACCAGCATGGTTAGAAAGGTATCGCGCCCTAATGCATCTTCTTTTGATGCTTTTTCCGCCTGATTCGATTGATAGGAAGCGGTGATATTGTCAAGTGAACTATTTCCTGTAGATATTACTGCCATGGTTATCTCCTTCTATGCAACAAAATGAAGTGACCCATCCTGGTTGACTGTGTTGAGAATCTCTACGGGATCGGTTATTCTTTCACCATTAGAGTCAAACAAACCTTTTTCTCTATTGTGATGCCGTTTCCCTGAACTTCCTGCTTGATTTTTTGCATCTGCCATTGATTGTTTAAAATCACTGTTCATATCAACTTCAAACTTTTCCAGGGTTACACCTGAATTTGAAAGCACTGTTTTCAGTTCATTCACATTTGACGTTAATATTTCCTTAGCCGCATGATTTTCAGTCATAATGCTGACTTTCATGCTGCTGCCCGTATTGTCTATGGTCATCACGAGGCGCCCCAGCTCTGGCGGCTTTAACTGTATCTTTAATGTATTTTCACCTTGATTGATTGCCCTTACAATACTTTTGCTTACCTGGTGTGTGACATAGGTTGGCAGATTTCTAAAGGTGGCCTTGGTCTTCAGCAACCCTAAATTTGGTTGTGTTTCTCCTGTTCTGGCATCTGCACTTGATATCTGAGTCTGATCAAAAAGCCTGGCATTCTCAGACTTGAACTGTTTTATACCACCACGTGTACTTTTCAACTGTTCTTTTATTTCAAACACACCTTCCTTCTTGCCATCTAAAAAGGCGTCAACATTTTTAAATCCATTTTTCGAATTTTTACCCGCATCCAGCATTGCCTTCTTATCAAGCAAAAGACCACTTCGGTTTGCTTTTTCATTTCCAGGCACGATGAATTCTTTTTCAAAATGATCTTTTATTTGCTCATATGAAAATTTAAATGCGTTTATTTCCCCTGATTGGTTCTTAATTTCCACCCCTTTAAAAAGTGCTTTAAAAAACTCGAAATGTTTCTCATCACCCATAGTGTTTTGCGGTTGATGATGGTGTGGTTCAATTGCATTTCCTTGTGCAGTTATTTTCTGATGAAGCTTCGTGAGCGCATCAACAAATTCATTAAGACCCAGTCGGGATGGTTCAGGCGACCCGTGTTCAACACCCAGTTGCTTCAGTAATAAATCAAAATTTTTATCACCTTCAGATGTCTTATACTGGGTGTGAGTATAAAAAGATTCTTTTTGCAGAGACCTTAGCTTTTCAAGAATTACGTCAAGGCTGACACCTTTTTCACCTCTGTCTGCCGCAATTAAAATTTCTTCAATTTTTTCTTTGGGAACATGCAGGGAAGTTAAAATGGATTCTATAAACGGAACAGCCGACATTTCAAGATAGTGTTCAGGTTCTTGATCATCTTCTGAGGCTGTATCAACTTCAAGATCAAATAGTGAATCAAAAAAATCATTTAATGTCAGTGAATCATTTTCTAATTTTTCTGACAGTTCTGACATCAGGTCATCTATTTCATTTTCTTTAAAACCGGCTTTAAGCAGCAGTTTCTTTAAAGCAGCCAGCCCGTCAGAATCGATTGAAACATTCTTAAGATCACCATTTGACAACAGTAAAAAGATAGTTTTAAGTGCTGAAACATACCCTGTCCCTTTTTCCTGACCCAATTTATCGTATAAAGATTTCAGAATTTTTTCAGCCTTTGCTGTTTCCAATTCCGGTTCTGTCTGAACCGGTATTTCATCTTTCTGGCTTCCTGACTTTTTTATCGTTCTGCTCAGCTTTTGAGCAAACATCTGGTCCTTGAAACCTGCATTTTCTGAATTCACCATGAGCTCCCTTGGAAGATCCTGCTGAACCATGCTTAAAAAAGAGTTGCTGACATCTGAGAAAGTAAAATTCATAAAACACCTTATTCATATATTTCTTTTGCGAATTATAACAGCAATGATCATGCCATTTTTAAATGAACAAAAAATTATTATTTGAGTTCAATATGTTACATTATTTTCTTAAAACATTTTTTTTTAAATATTGGATAATTTTTGGAATATATTTCCCAACAAAAAAACCCTGTGGGAAAATATTACCTGATCATCTTATTTGGACAAGAATTTGATAATTGTTCAGGTAATTTCAGCAAAGGTTGATACTCAAATCCAACATAGACCCACAGTGAAAAAATGTTTACTATGAATGACATATGATCGACATTTCTGTCACCATGTCATGAGATAAAAAAAGGTTCGATTGTATTAGTGAAAGATCTTTTGCGGTGGCGGCCAGATATTTTTTAAGTCGGGTACTGCTATTCCATTTTTATTCAGGATAAGCTTTTCCGGGTTTGAATAAATAAGTAATGCATGATCTCGAAATGATGTTAATGTAGTGGAGAAAAAACTGAAATATTGAAAATACTTCTCCGCATAAAATGCTTTTAATGCCGTTGCATCATTGGGAGTTAACCCCTTGGAAACACAATACTGTAATGAATAAATTGAAGACAGGGATGTCCATATTTTTGTTATAGAAAATTTCTTTGGGTTTTTAAATATTCGTGAGCCTTTTTGTAATCCAAAAATGCCGTCATGAATGGCGTCAATACTGTCTTGATGTTCATATAAAAAGGTGAGCGTTTTTTTAAATTCCTCTTTTGTCTCTGTTGGAAATCCAATTATGATGAATACATGATTTTTAATGCCTGCCGCATGCGCATCAGCTAAAACGGTTGATACATCCTGAATTTTTGTACCTTTGTCGATCAAATCTAATATCCTTTGGCAACCAGACTCGACACCCCAAATGATATATCGGCAGCCGGATCTATACATCCTGTTTAACACATCTTCATTAAAGTCATCCGTTGGCTTTGCCAGTGCATAATAATTGATTTTAAGACCTCTTTTTAAAATTTCGTCACTGATCTGTCGAAAACGGGACGCCGGTATCATTTCATCAACAAAATCAAAATATCGAATTCCATTTTTGACATGGTATTCAAGTTCATCCACTATCCGTTTAACAGCAGCTTTTCGATATTGAAGAAGATGGCTTTTATAATGGACACAAAATGAACATTTTCTCCAATAGCATCCCCTCGAACCAAGGATAGGGATAACTGGGTCAGGCTTAAAATAGCCCTTCAGGTCAAAATCTGAAAAATCAGGAAACGGAATATGATTCAAGTTTTTTATGAGTGCTGGTTCATTGGATTTTATTCTTGATTTTTCTTTGAATGCCAAATTTGAAATCTCACCGGGGCCCTGGCTGTTCTCAAGAGAATTCAGCAGGTCTAAAAACGCTTTTTCTCCTTCACTTCTTATCACAAAATCAATAAATGGGTTTGCCAGAAAATCTTTGTACAACTTTCCAGATGTATCGCCGCCAAAAACGATTTTAATATCTTTTTTTGACTGCTTGAGTAGTTTGGCAATCAGAGCTGAAACATAAAATTGTTCCGGATACACAACTGAAAATCCAATGACCTCCGTCTCACTATCCAATAGAAGGTTCATAAACTTTGGTATAAAAAATGGCACGCCTTTATTTTTCTGTACTGCGTCTTGACAGATCTTTTGAAAAAACTGGTTAATGGCCTTAAAACAATTGGTAAAAAAAATGGCTGCTCGATCAAATTCAGCTTGATTGAATATGGCAGCTTCACTGTTCTCAAACAGGTCCATGGTTTTTATAAAGCCTCTTCGATGCTCTTTAGGGAAAAAACCAGTGTCCGGATGATCTTTTCTTACCGCTTCTGTTATGAGTTTATAGTACAGGAGGTTTAAATCAGAACACGTCACCGTAAACGCACTTTTCTTTTCAACATAGGATTTGATTTGAGCAATTCCCAGGGGCACAAAAGGTTTGGCAAACGGGCTGAAAACAAGATGACTATTCATTAAAAATCCTTTTTTATAAAGGACGGGTTGGGTTGATGATTTTTTTTGAAGATCTCTGGCAGTCTATCTTTTTTTAAATGCCAGGCGTTCGCTTATTTTGGCCGCCTTTTCACTGTCAACAAAGGCTAAAATTTGAGATGCAGATGCTTCACGCATTCTTAAAAAAATTTCCTGTGCAACCTCCAAATTCATTTTATCAACTATCTGGGCGGCAGCTTTTGGTTTCATCCCTGCATACATTTTCACCAATCTTCCAATTTTGGCCTCATATGCTGCTTCTCTATCCTGTTCCTGCTGGCTTTTCTTTTTTTGGAGAAGCGCCATACTTTCATCGATCTGTTTTTTTAAAACATTCAGTTTTTCAAGTTTTTCATCAATCTGTTCTTCAAATACTTCCAGCTCTTTTCTTTCCTGTTTAAGGGCTGCATGTTGCTTTTCAACCAGTGTCTTTTTCTCTTCAAGACCTCTGAGTACTACCTTGGCAGGGTCAGGACACTCCGGGCATTCCGGGCATGGTGTTTCTTCTGCACCCTCCCCTTCTTTTTTTTCAGCATCTTTTTCTTTTTTTTCTTCGTCTGCTGCAAATGCCTCTGATCCGAAAAATATCAACCCATTATTATGAAAATGAAAAGGCCCTGACAATACAAAAAGCATCATACATGCAGTACAAATCAAGCCTGCTTTCTTATACGGTTTCATCTGATGACTTCCTTGCTGTTTTAAGAGATGAAATTTCATCAAGTTCTTTTTGCTCGACCTTTATGATTTCTTGATTGTATTCAGTTTTTAATTTTTCACGGTAGAGTTCCATTGCTTTTTTTTCAACACTTTTTTTCTTCAACTCTAATAATTTTTTTTTAAGTGTTTCCCTTAACTGCAGTTCCTTTACCTTTTCATCTTCTATATCGTTTTCTAAAGACTCACGATAATAATAATATCGTTTAAATTCAGCAGCGTTCACACCCTCCCCGACAATTCCATCCATTTTTTCTGAATTTTTATCCCATGTCTGCCTTAAATGTGCAATGAGATCCTCGCAGTTTTTCACATCCAGATGTGCCTTTGCCGTCTTCTGCTGCGCAAGCCTTTCCAGATATTCTCTATATGTGAGCAGCGGCTGTAATTTGAATTCGAATCGCTTCATTACTTATTCTTTTCTTCTAACTTTATTCCCAATGCATTTCTTAATCCATCGATACTTGACTGTATATCTACTTTTCTATTCACACCTTGCCTTAAAAATTTAATAATTCCGGGCATCAGATGTTTTGCTTCATCAACATCCGGGTCAGAACCATCTACATAGGCACCAATGGTAATCATATCCTCTGCACTTGCATAGGCAGATAAAATGCTGACAGCTTTATCCCTTAAGGCAATGTGTTCTTTTTCACTGACATCCCGCATCACCCTTGAAATACTTGATAAAATGTCGATTGCAGGATAATGGCCTCTATTGGCCAGGTCTCTTGACAAAACAATATGTCCGTCTACAATCGACCGAACCGTATCTCCAACAGGATCATTCAGATCATCTCCTTCTACCAGGACTGTATAGATACCAGTAATTGACCCGCCATTCTGCATGTTACCTGCTCGTTCAAGTAACAATGGAATCTGAACAAAAAAAGAAGGCGTATATCCTCTGGACGTCGGCGGTTCACCTGCAGCCAACCCGACATCCCTTGAAGACATTGCAAAACGGGTGATGGAATCCATCATTAATAATACATTTTTCCCCTGATCTCGAAAGTATTCAGCAATCGTCGTGGCGAGGTATGCCCCTCTTATCCTTACCAGGGGGGGGGAATCTGAAGTCGCGGCAACCACAACAGCTCTTTTTAAACCTTCTTCCCCCAGTGTTTCGTTTAAAAAATCCTTTACCTCTCTGCCTCTTTCCCCGATAAGACCGATGACAACGACATCTGCACTGGTATGTTTGGTCATCATCCCCATTAATACACTTTTACCAACACCGGAACCTGCCATAATTGCTATGCGCTGACCTTTTCCAAGGGTGATCATGCTATTAATAGCAGCCACACCAACATCCAAGGGCTCGTCAATGGGTTTTCGGTCCATCGGCGCTATGGGTTTTCCATATAAACTATAATCCTGTGTAACTTCAACCGGCCCTTTCCCATCTATCGGAGTTCCCATACCATCTATTACTCTGCCTAGAAGATGATCAGAAACCCCGATGGTCTGAACAGCTGTTAACGGAATAATCCGGCTGCCGAGGCTAATTCCCCTGATATCTCCATACGGCATAAACAAGGCTTTTTCTTTTTTGAACCCCACGACTTCAGCTTTTATTTCATTGCCCTGATCGTTGATGATACTGCACAGGCTGCCTATTCCCAGGCCCAGACTATCACCCTCTGCAATAAGTCCAATGACCTGAGAAACCCTTCCTTCAGGCTGGACAGTGACGCACTGATCAACTGCTTTCTCATATTTATCAAAATCTATTTTTTTCAAGTGCTCAATGGTCATTTACGCTCCTGCCGTTTTCATCGCCTCGAAAATTGCTTCCAGCTTGGCTTCAGCATCTGCAGATACTGAGGCTGTGCTTGTTTCAACCCTGCATCCCCCTCTCTGTATTGAAGGATCTGATTGAACTGATATGCTGTTTAATGAATCGATCTGTTCAAAAAAATCTTCTTTTACCATTTCAATATATTCATAATCTTCTGGTGACACACTCAATGTAATCTCTTCTGGTTCAACAAGCTGTTTTAACGTATCTAAAACCATATTCCTGACGATCTCATCATTTATTTCTATTTGCGATAGAATTACTTTTTTTGCAATTTGTTGTATTAATGAGATTATTCTTTCTTCATATGTTTCTACCAGGTCATCCAGAACCATATCTGCAGACCGCAGGGATTCTTCAAGTGAATTTAATATATCAACAGCCTTTTCCTGTGCTTCTTTTAATCCTTTCTCCTCACCCTCTTTCAATCCTTGTTCCAAACCTTTGGCCTGACCCTTTTCATGGCCTTCCTGTTCTCCTTTTTCCAACCCTTTGGCTTCCCCTTTTTTATATCCTTCTTCATACCCCAAGGTTTTTCCTTCCTCGAACCCTTTGTCATGACCTTTTTCAAATCCTTCTTTATATCCTTTTTCTTCAGGGGTGGGCTCAGGTTTTTCTGGTTCTTCAACTGCCAATGATTCTTTTTCTTGTTCTGCCGCTTCATTGACCTTGCCGTCCTCATGAAACGGCTTTTCTTTTCTATCAATTAGAGGTTTAAAGACAATCTCTTCCTGTTCTTTTTTCTCATCGAAAATAGCTTCAAATACATACGACTCATCTTCTTCAAATTTTGATATATCAAATAATGCTTTGAATCGGTTAAAATCAGGTTCTGTTTCTTCAGTTTTATGTGAAATTTCTTCATTTAATGTTTCCAGCGACCCTACCGTCAGGGGTTCAAATTGATCATTTCCATTATCAGACGAGGACATCATCTTTTCCTTTCCCTAAGGTTATGGTACCATCAGCCTCAAGTTCCTTGGCTGCTCGTACCACTGCTTGTTGTGCCTCTTCAACCTCGGCCAGTCGAACAGGTCCCATGGCTTCAAGATCATCTTTGAGCATTTCACCCGCCCGCTGGGAAAGGTTAGAGAATATCTTTTCCTTCATTTCATCTGTCGCTGTTTTCAAAGCATATGTTAACTGCTGGCCTTCTACCTTTTTGAGGATTTCTCTCATTGCCATATCATCAATGCTTGTCAGATCTTCAAATACAAACATCAAATTACGGATATCATTTGCCATTTCTGGATTATCTTCTTCAACATATTCCATGACCGTATCTTCTGTTGCTTTATCGACACCATTAATAATATCCACCAGCACCTGCAGTCCGCCAGCTTTTCCTCCCGGGCCCACAGCGCCGCTCAGTTCAAGTTTTAAGGCCCTGTCAACATCTCTGACAACATCTTCTGAAATCTGCCCCAGTCTCGCAATCCGCATGGCAATATCCCCTTTTAATTCTTCGGGAAGAGACATGATAATTTCTGATGATATCTCAGATGGCATATGGGCCAGGATCATTGCGATCGTCTGCGGATGTTCTCCTTCTATATATCCTGCAAGAGTACCCACATTTACATTCCTGCTCCAGATAAACGGTTTATCCTGTTTTTTCTTTTCAAGATCTTCCAGAACCGCTCGGGCTTCCTTATCTTTTAAGGTGCTTTTTACAACATTCTGAATAAAGGAATCACTTTCAACAATCATTTTTGATTCGCCTTCAAATGTGCCGACAAATTCTTTTGAAACCGAATTCAGCATTTCAGGTGTAATTTGATCAATCAAGGACATCTCAAAAGCCACTTCACTAATTTCCATTTCAGTCATTTTTTCAAACGCCTGGGTAGCATATTCTTCTCCCATGTACATTAAAAAAATAGCAGCCTTTCGCGGACCGGATATTTTTTCAGCTTCTACGTCATCCGCCATATCTATTCCTCCTCAATTTCACTAATCCAGCCCTTAAGAATATTGACCGTTTTTGTGAGATCTTTTTCAGCATAGTATCTTGCTTTTTCATTCATGGACATATTGGTCAAATATGAGGCGCGTTCTGAGGTGCTCATCTTTTTCAGGAAATCCTCTTTTTGTTGTTCTGTCATCAGATCCATGTATTCTTTCTGCTGTTTACCGTCCATATCAATGAAATCAAGCTCTTTTTCTTCCTCTTCAATCAGCGCTGTTTCGTCAGGCCCAGGTAACGCTTCCTGTTCAACAGTTGTCTTGATTTCCCTAACCGTTTTTATAATGGGTCGAATGACAAGCAGGAACAACACCAGGACGATCAGCAGATTTGTAAGCAGCCGGCCATACTCTTTTTGAATCTTTTTTATCCCTGTAAGAGAAGGCTGCGTATCAATTTCAGCAATAGACGCAAACGGAAAACATTCCATGGAAACCTGATCACTTCTGTCTTCATTATACCCCATTGCCTTAATAACAATATCCTGAAATTGTTTCATCTCCTCAGAAGAACGCGGGACATAAACTTTTTCTTTGTTCCCATTTTCATCGGTTTTATACTCATAAAGCCCGTCTACAACAGCAGCGACTGAAAGTCTCGTAAGCACAGCCATCGGTTTCTTGGTTTCTCTAATTCTCTTGCTGATCTCATAATTAAAAATATCATCACTTTTATTGACCAGTTCTTTATTCTGTTCACCTGAAAGACCTTCTTCACCTACGATCGGATTAACAGTTGAGGGAATTGGAATGTCTTCTTTAGAGGTAGAAAGCTTTTCTGCCCTGTTTTTACGGCTTCTGACAAATTCTCCGCCCCTTTCAAACGGGTCATATATTTCTTCATTCATATCATTTCTGGAAAAATCCATTTCAGATGTCACGCGGACAATGGCTTTATCTTTTCCAACGATTCTTTCCAGCATGGTTTGAATACGCCTTGTCAGATTTTCCTCAAACCTGACTTTATATTGATACTGAGCGTCTGCCAGATTCTGTGCTGTTATCTTGGCCTGTTCTTCTTCTGATTTCCCTTCAAAAAGAATTCTGCCGGCTGTATCAACAATGGTAACCAGTTTCGGGGTTAAATCCTGAATGGAACTTGCCACCAAATGAGCTATGGCCGTTACTTTGTCTTTTTCAAGATCTGCCGTCAATTCCAATAAAATAGATGCTGACGGTTTCTTGACTTCTTCAACAAACACGGAGTCCTTGGGCAGGACAATCATTACACGGGCTGTTTTCACTTCATCGAATGCACTGATGGTTCTGGCCAGCTCTCCCTGTATGGCCCTTTTTTTATTTATTTTTTGAACAAATTCAGTTGTACCGAATTCTGTTTTATCAAATATCTCAAACCCGACGCCACCACCCTTAGGGATTCCCTCTCTTGCCATTGAAAGCCTTGTATCATACACAATATTTTCTGGTACCAAAATGGTCGTGCCGTCTCCTGTGAGTCGATACGGCGTGTTACTCTCTTTTAACTTTTCAACAACCAATGCAGCATCTTCTTTTGTAAGGCTGGAATACGCTGCCTTAAATTGTGTCTTATTTGCCCAGATAAACATGGTTGTAAAACCTGCAATAAGAACCATGGCAAAAATTCCCAGTGCAATCTTTCTGGACAAAGGCAATTCTTTAAAAGTTGTTATTATTCTTTCAATGACGGGATTCATGACCTCATATCACTCCATTCAAGTATAAAGACTTATACCTGCATCCGCATGACTTCATTATATGCTGTCATGACTTTGTTTCTGATTTGAGCCAAAATTTTTAAGTTGGTCTCAGCTTTCCCGATTGTCATCATGCCCTCGTGGATTCCTAATTCTCCTTTAATCACCTTTTCAATTGCCTGATCTGCATCATGCTGTTTTGAATTTACATCCTTAACTGCCTGTTCTATCCGTTTTGCAAAATCTGGATTCCTTCGACTAATTTTGCTGGGTAATGGCTCAGTATTCAAGGATATTCTGTTAATTCCTTTTATCCCGGTCATCCTTTTCCTCCTCTATTCTTTACTTGCCAATTTCCAACGCTTTTAAAACCATATCTTTGGTAGCAGACAGAGCTGTCGCACTTGCTTCATAGCTCCTTTTGGCAACCAGCATGTCGGCAATTTCTGTTAAATGGTCCACATTCGGCATTTTTACATATCCTGTGTCTGGATCTGCATCCGGGTGGGCAGGATTATGAACAAGTCTGAAATTTTCTTCAGACCGCAAAACCTGGTCAACTTTTACACCAGACCCTTTATCTTCTTTTTTTTCAGATTCAAACTCAATTGGGGAAAGCTTGATACCTGACATTTGCTCGTTTAATTCCTTCTTTTCAAGCACACTTTTAAACGAATCAATATCTTCTGCTTTAAACACTACCATTTTTCTTCTATAAGGGCCGCCCTCCTTGGTTCGGGTGGTATCAACGTTTGCTAAATTTTCTGCGATTACATTCAACTTGTGCCGATGGGCTGCAAGCGCTGTTCCGCTAATTTTTGATGCATTTAAAAGGTCCATTGACTATTTCCCTCCCTCATCAATTGAATAATGCAATACCTTCATTTTCCTCAACAGCATTTCAGTTGTGATTCGATACTTCAGATTGTTTTCCATCAGGTTCATCATTTCTGTATCAATATTGACTGAATCTAAATGATAGATATCCACATCTTCACTGTTTTTCCCTTCAAGTCCTGTGTAATGGCCCCCAGTTGAAACGGACACCCCTATATGCTAAATAGCGATTAGG
>CAYFKW010000044.1:0-16177 GCA_964343845.1 uncultured Desulfobacula sp.
GTTCAATTTTGTGTTTTTGGAAGGGTTTCTGCGTCGAGTTAATCAAAGGTCTCATACAGATGCCCTGTTTGTTTAACCAATTTAAGGATATCATTATTTATAGCAAAGCTTGGTGCGCGATATCCATGAACTCGATTTCCTATAATATTTTCAAGCAATTCTTTGCTGATTCTTAAATCTTCAATAATTTCTTGTGAAGATTGGTTGGTGCATAAATGATGAAGATTACCATGATTTGCCACTTCATGGCCTCTCCTGTAAATTTCTTTTACAAGGTTTGGCAATCTTTTAGCGATCCAGCCAAGGACAAAAAAGGTTGCTTTTGGTTTAAAGGAAAAAGAATCTAAGAGGTTGAGAATGGTATGCGTATTTTTCTCAACACGCAAGTTATAAGAATCCCAGCTTGAAAAAGGGATATAGTCTTTAAAATTTTCAACCTGGAACCAGTCTTCAACATCAAAGGTCAGGAGTATTGTTTTTTTCTCTTCCAATGCCATGGTATTCAAAGCCATATTCAGTTAGCTCTTCGGGATCATACTGGTTTCTGCCGTCAAATATAATTTTCTGATACATCTTATTTGACATCTGACTGAAATCAGGCTGTCTGAAGGTTTTCCACTCAGTTACAAGGATGAGTGCATCTGCTTTTTCAACAGCTGCATATTGATTATCAGAAAAGGTCAGTTGATTGTTGCTGAACCACTCCTCCGGAAATTCTAATTTTGCCTGATCCATAGCAACAGGGTCATATGCATTTATCGAAGCATTGGCCTTTAATAAATCATCAATGAGAATTAAAGAGGAAGCATCCCGCATGTCATCAGTTCCAGGTTTAAACGAGAGACCCCAGATACAGAAAGTTTTACCCGACAGGTTTTCGCCAAATCGTTTTTTAATTTTTAGTGAAAGGAGGCGTTTTTGTATTGTGTTTCTTTTTTCAACTGAATTTAAAAGTTCAGGTTCAAATCCTGAATCACGGCTTGTGCGGATAAGCGCTTTAACATCCTTGGGAAAGCATGAACCGCCATAGCCGCAGCCTGGGTAAATAAAAGAATAACCGATCCTGCTGTCAGAGCCTATGCCCTTCCGGACATTTTCAACATCTACTCCAAGGCGTTCACAGATATTTGAAATTTCATTCATAAAAGATATCTTTGTAGCAAGCATCGAATTTGCAGCATATTTTGTCATTTCTGCATCTTTGACATTCATCAGTATTAATTTATCTCGATTCCTTGAAAAAGGCGCATATAATCGTTTCATAATTTTGGCAGCTTTTTTTGAATCTGCCCCAACTACAATTCTATCAGGTTTTAAAAAATCATTGACTGCTGCCCCTTCTTTTAAAAATTCCGGATTTGAAACCACATCAAACTCTATATTGAGTCCACGAATGGATAATTCTTCTTGAACGGTCTTTTTAACTTTATCTGCCGTACCTACGGGTACGGTTGATTTGTTCACAATGATTGAGTACTCATTAATGTTTTTACCGATTTGCTTTGCCACTTGGAGGACATATTGAAGATCGGCAGATCCATCTTCACCTGGTGGCGTACCCACTGCAATGAAAAATATATTTGAATTTTCTGAGGCATCTTTAAGGTTTGTTGAAAATTCCAATACACCTTCTTTGCAATTCTGGATCACGAGGTTTTCAAGACCGGGTTCGTAAATAGGCAGTATCCCTTTTTTAAGATCATTAATTTTTTTCTCGTCTACATCTATACATGTTACTGTGCTTCCCATTTCTGAAAAGCAGGCACCGGTAACTAACCCTACATAACCTGTACCAATGATTGTAATTTTCATATATACTTATCCTAAATATATTTTATTCAAAAAGTCTGTCTTCCAGTGTTGATCTTGGCGTGGAGGAACCCTGAAACCTTACTGGCCGTGAAGGTGTCATGCTGACAGTTAGCCTTACAACATTTTCCTGGTAGTCTTCTCTTACGTTATCGTCTGTATTAAAATCTATAAAAGAGTAAGACAAATTTATCGATAGCCATTGAAGAGGAGACCATATTAATCCTGCACCAAGGCCTATTGTGTTATCTTGACGATCTACACTAGGATCTTCAAATTGGCTGATTTCATAAGTAGAATTTAATTCTCCGGTTAGTCTCCTTGTGATTCTATAGGATAATAACGCACCGGCCTGATAATAAATCTCATATCCCAGACTTGCAGCAGTCGTGCTTGTGGGGGTATAGCCAGAAGAGCCTGTAATTGAAAGTGTTCCCCTTCTTGAAAAATTGAAAGTTTTAAATGCATCCAATTCAAGAAAGACGGTTTCAGAATCCTCCTGATTCTCCCAGTCTTGGAAAAGCATACCAATCCCCAAGCTGATATTTGAATCCTCTGTGGGCTCCCAGTTAAAACCAGCAGAAGGATTATATATAGTCTGATCTCCCGAATCCCGATCTGTGTCTGTGTGGGCATAGGCGATATAGATATCGAGGTGTCTTGTCATGCTTCTCAATAATCTTATATCACCTGAAATGGTTTTTGGTTCATCTGTTGAAACATCAAATTCAGTTTTTTCATATGCTGTGTTAAGCTGGATACCATATTGAGAGGTGAACCAATATGATAAAAACGCTGAGGGATTATGGGTTGTGAATTCATCTGCATTAGGATTCTCATATTTATCAAATGAATACTCATAATTAAAACCGACGGTATCTCTTTCTCCAAAGTCATATGACAGGCCTGCTGATGTTGTATTGGTATCATGCTCTTCAAAATTGTTTGTTCGATCACTTCTGTTTAAATCTCTAACAAAGCTCTCGGAAAATGTTAACGTCGTATGTTCGGTCATCTCCATCATGGCATCCAAAGAAATTTCATGGCGCCAGGCATCATTTTCATTGTATGTATTGTAATCTGTATATTGAGGGGTATAACCTAAAAACATGTTAGCATTTTTACCGATAAGGCCAAACGAGAATCCTGCTCTATAAATAGTTGAGAATTCATCATCTTTATTGTTTTGTGTTTGATTGTAGTTGTCTGTATATTCTTCTGTAATTGATACAGACGGTACAAACTGAGTTTGCACTTTAGAAAAAGCAGGCGCTACTGAAATAAGAATAATGGATAATGTAATCAAAAATTTAATTAATCCGAAGTTGTTTTTACACATTAATTTCAAACGACACCTCCTTCCAAAAAGTTTTTTTACAATAATCAGGGAACAATGATAGTATCATCGGCTTTTAAATAAATATCCTTGCTGAAATCACCCTTAAGGATGTCATTGTATTTTATGATAGTAGTTGTTTCTTTTCCATCAGCCCTGCGAATTAAGATAATTTTATTTTTAGACGCCCATTCTGTAAATCCGCCGGACAGTGCAAAGGCCTGCATAATGGTCAGCTTTTTGACAATTGGATACTCACCAGTATTTATAACCTCTCCTAAAATATAGAATTTCTGGCTGACAGGATTCACCAGTGTTACTGTAACATTGGGTGTTTCTACAAATTCTTTTAGCTTTTCTTCGATCTCTTTTTTAAGAGCTATGGTAGATATGCCTTGTGCCTTTATATCATTGAGCAAAGGGAATGTTATTTTACCATCACTTCTGACCATTGCTTGTTCTAATGATAAATTTGGCTCATTCCAGGTATCAATTCTCAGGATATCACCTACACCGATCTTGTAATCTGTATGGATTACTTGAGGGTAGGTGGTGATAGGAAAGAAACAGCATGCAATGATTAAAAAAAGGATTGTATGTCTTTTAAAATTAAAAAATAAGGTCATAGCTCCGCCCTTTCGATTACATTGATCGACCGTAAACAAAAAAAATTTTAACTATAAAAACAATACTGTTTTATCTGGCACCCCTGCCAAATATAACTGTTTTTACAGTCCTGAGGATGATAACAAGGTCCATTGTTATGGATAAATTTTTTATATAAAAAAGATCGTAATTTAGTTTTTCGATAGCATCTTCTATTGTTGCGCCGTAATCATAAGATATCTGTGCCCATCCTGTAATCCCTGGTTTTACCTTAAATCGTTCATTATAGAATGGAATCTTTTTCCCTAATTCATCCGTAAAATGTTTACGTTCAGGACGTGGCCCCACCAAGCTCATCCGTCCCAAAAGAACATCCCATAATTGGGGCAGTTCATCTATCCTGAATTTTCTGATAACTTTACCTACCCTGGTAACTCTTTGATCATTTTCCTGAGCCCAGACAGGTCCTGTTTTCTTTTCTGCATCTTTAACCATGGATCGAAATTTATGCATCATATATTCTTTTTGATTCTGCCCTACCCTGTCCTGCGCAAAGAACACCGGTCCTTTTGAATCAAGCTTAATCAAAATGGCGGTCAGCAATAGTAAAGGAGAAAGTAAAATCAACATGATACTTGAAATAATAATGTCCTCCATGCGTTTCAGAAAAGTTTTAAATTTGGATTTATGGAAGCCTTCAGAAAAAATCAGCCAGGATGGGTTGATCTTGGTTACTAATAATTTTCCTGTCAGCATTTCATAAAATGAGCTGCCCTCAAGCACTTCAATGCCTTGAGTTCTGCACTCTAAAAGCTCCTGAGTTGGGAAAGAGCCCCTCTTTTCAGTCAACGCTACGACAACTTTTTTAGCAGCGATGTTTAATGCAATTGAACAAAAATTTTCTTTTTTTTCACTGATCGGTATATCTTTTAATAATTTTTCTTTGATATCATCATTATTAGAATCTTTTATCAAAAGAGCCACTTCATAACCGCAATCTATAGAGTTTTGAATTTTTTCTATAATATCAAATGATAAATCTGTTGATCCTAGAATAATAATCTTCTCATTAAAGAACCCTTTGTTCAAAATCCAGATATAAACGATCCGCCATCCAATAATAAAAACTAATAAAAAGATTACACTTAAAATAAAGACTTTCTGTTCAATCATGGTTATAGGAAAAAAATAATAAATGACTGCCAGGGCAATAGAGGTAATGCCTAGTGCCTGAAGAAGTCTAATAACTGCCTCAGGAATTGAAATTGCAATTTCAAAATCATAAAGATCATTGTAATACAGGCATGCTTGACAAATTATTGTAATCAACAATATTTTTAAAAATAGTATCAGGTCAAATAAAAGCGAATTTGTTTTTGCTAAAATCATTGCAGACAAAAAGATGGAACAAAAGATCACTAAACATTCAAAAATAAAAAAAAGGATGTTTCGTATGGGGAAATACTGCTTTAGCAGTCTAAGCATTTTCTACTCCATAGCCATATTTACCATAACCGTATTTTCCATATCCATACCCAAGACCTTTTTGGGCAAAATTATAGACAGCCCCTAATATTTTATTCTTTCCATACATGTCAATTATATTGATAACATCTTTTTTTTGTGTCTTGCCCTGTTGAATAACAATTATAATTCCATCAACCTGCCTTGCTATGGCTCCTGTTTCAGACGTTAAGTAAGGTGGCGGGGTATCAATAATTATATATCGATCATTGTATCTTTGCTTTACTTCCTTTATAAGTCTCCTCATTTGTTCAGAGGATAAGAGTTCTGAAGGGTTTGCCGGTATCTTGCCTGCGAGAAGGAGCGTAAGCTTACTGAAATCGGTTCTAACCAACAGCGAAGATAATGGTTTTGCTTCTGAAAGGTATTCACTTAATCCTTCTGCTAATTCGCTTATGCCAAATAATGAAGATATGGATGGTGATCTTAAATCACAGTCCATTAAAAGCACATGCTCATCAATATTCTGTGCAATACTGATGGCAAGATTGGAAGACACAAACGATTTGCCTTCACTCGGTAATGCACTTGTAACCATGATACATTTAGCCGGCTTTCCTTTTTCTGGAAATAAAATATTGTTTTTTAATTGCCTGAACTGCTCTGCTTCTATGGATTGCGGATCAAGTCCTGCGATCAGCATCGGGTTGATAGTTGATTCAATATTTTTAACTCTTTCTTCATTTTTTTTATCATGGTAATGTAACGGTGAAGGAAGGGGATCCATCTGTTTATCAATGTTTTGATCTTTATTTTGAATTATTTTTGCTTTTTCAAGAGCAGTAAAAATTTTTCCCAATCGTATACTCCAAATATCATTAGTTAAATGTATGTTTGAATGAAATTAAGCGTTTTGTTAATCCCTTTTACGTAAGTAAATGCAAATAAAATAAAAATTAAAAAAGCATAAACTAAAAACAAAGCAAACACTGTAATTTCAATTTTTGTTTTTACTGCATCTCCAGGTTTTTCTATCTGGGGAATTGAAGATAAAATCGGAATGCCAATCTGATTTCGAATCTGATCTTCTGTCCGTATGACTGGATTTACAAACTCAAGCAAAAAAATAATCCCCCCGGCAACACCAAGGCCGGCAACGATTGAAAATAAAATCAATTTTTGGATATCAGGCGATATGGGTTTTTCAGGCAATCGCGCATAGTCGATGATACGGAATTGCTCGCCTTTCTGCTTTTTTTCCATATTCACTGCTATTTCAGCTTCCAACCTTCGTTCCAAAACTGAACTGTAGTTCTCTTTTACATCGTTGTAGTCTCTTAGGATAATCTGAAGTTCTTGTTCTCTTTTTGGGGTATCCTCAACTCTTTTTTGATAAACCTGCATTGTTTTTTGAATATTTTGGATCTCGATTTTTCCATCACGGATTTCATTTTCGATCTGCTTGAGATCAATCTGCTGCTGCGATAAAATATTGGGTTGAGAAGACCTCGATGTGCTGCCATCTGCAGCTTGACCATCGGTTTGCTTTTCCGGATTTTCTTTATCGAGTTTTTCCTTTAATTTTGCAACACTTTTTGTCAGCCTTATCACTTCAGGATGTTTAGAAGTGTATTTTAATAATAATTCATCCAGCTGCTGTTTTTCAGTTTCATACTGCTGCTCAGCACTAGAGAGAATTGTCGTTTCTGTCAATGTACCGCCAGGTTGAAGTGTAACTGTGTTATTCTGTGCCAATTCATTCAATGTTGAAATTTGAGTTTTTAAAAGAGCTGCTGCATTTTGATTGTCTCTTAAAGCGGCCAGCGCTGCTGTATGCTGTTCTTGCAGCCTGTCAAGTGTTCTTAAATTGCTTTCAAGTTCGTCAGGCAGACCGCCCATATATTTTGCTCTGTATGCTGAAATCTCTTCTTCACTTTTTTCAAGTCTATCTTTAATTTTTTTGAGCTCTGCTTCTAGAAATTCACTCGTACCAACAGCTTGGACTTCTCTTTCTTTAAGATTTTCATCCATAAAAAGGCTGGCAAGTTTATTGACAACGTTCATAACAGTTTTCGGATCGCTGCCCTTGAAAGCAACAGAAAAAGCTTCTACTGCTGTAGAACCCCATCGGGAGGATCTATTTACATTCACATCAACACGATTGCGCAAATTATTAATTTTTTCTTCAACAAACATTTCTTGGGCGTTTTTAAAAAGATCAAATTCTTGGATGATTTTTTCAAGATTTGTCCGGCTTAAGATTTGCTGCTTAATTGTATTAATTCTTTGCTGAGGATCGCTTGTAACGATTGATTGAACAAACTCCGTCGGCACTTTTTGAGGTTGGATAAGAATGGTTGTTGATGCCTGATAGGTCTGAGTTGAATTAAGTGTATAAATAAAACCAAGCGTCAGGCAGATACAGAATGGTACAATGATAATCCATCGACGCCTGATAATTATTTCCATTATTTGGTTTGGAGTTATTCCAGTTGCCTGGTTATGAGAATCGACCATATTTTGCTTTTAAATTCTCCCTAAATTTTAGCATCCAAAAAAGATTGAAAGGAGGTAATAGTATTTCTTATAAAGGCTTTTTTGTCAATGCCTTTAAGTTTTTATATACGAATAGAGGCCCTTTTCAAAAACTTATAAATTTACCTATTGTTTGGATTCAGATACAATTATTTTACTTTTTTGCACAATGTTAAAAAATTAACGCACCAAGCTTTTTGCAAATTATATACCAAAACTTAATGTTTACATCCTACATGGACAAAGACCTAAAACAATCTATCACCTGAACTAAAAATACTGTTTCCTTTTTCTTTTAAAATCAGTTGGTTAAAAAAAACCTATCAAAACGAACAATTCATTTTTGCAATCTTCGTACTTTTAATAATTATTTTATTTACATGACAGAATGACAAATTAGCTTCATAATTGACGTAAATTGTCACCCGTTGCGTCCAATCCGTTGTGGCAGATTACGATACGCTTCACAATCTTTTATCTAAAACATTTTAAAATAACATTTTTTCAAATTAACTTTAAAAAAATAGTATTAAGAACTTTTGTTCTGAAAATTATGTAAAAAAGTTCTTATTTTTATGAACTCTTTTTCATATGATTAGTCCCTAAATGGCAAGAAGTTAAGCCTATAATTTGTGAAACCCCCGTAAAGATTGAATGTTTTTGTCTGGCACAGTTTTTGTAAGGTTTCTTTCTGTTACAGAACCGAATTTATAAATTATTTAAGGAGTTTTGTTGTGAAAAGATTATTATCGCTTTTTATTCTCACAGGATTGTTATTAATATCTACAGGGCCAATTTGGGCGTTACCGATTACAGATACTGATACTGTACAAATGACAGTTGTGAATGGTCAATATACCATGACAAATATGGATTTAACAGGAGACTGGCAGACATATCAATCTTTTTGTGTTGAAAGAACAGAGTATTTTAACCCAGGTGGAATTTACGATGTTGACAGTGTTGCAGGTTACGCGAATGAAGGCGGAGGCAGTGCAGAAAAAGGAGCGACATTGGTTTCCGGCGTCTGGCAAGACCCAGTTGACGACTATACCACATGGTTATACGCTTCCTACTTTGAAGGTACATTTGATTCTTTTGGGTCAGATGCACATGATATGGTTCAAAATGCTATTTGGCTCAATGAGGATGAGTTCCTTAATGGGGACTCTGGCCTGGAAGATGCCCTTACAGACAATTTAAACCTGCTGGCTTCAGTTGGAATTTTTGACTCTGATGCTTTTGATCTTTTCGATTTTTCTGTTGAGGGTTGGGATATACAGGTCATAAATTTAAGCCAGAACGGAGATTTGAAACAAAGTCAACTCGTTGGTGCACCTGTCCCAGAGCCGCAGACAATGATTCTATTTGGTATCGGTCTTATCAGTCTTGCAGGAATTGGGCGAAAAAAAATCATCAAATAATTTTTTAAACTTCAATATTCAAGGCAGTCTTTTACTATGTTTTTTTGAGAGGCTGCCTTTTTCTTATTTTTTTTATCAAAAGTTCTGAAGCATATCTGAACTTCTCTAATTGACAATTATGGTTTCTGGATATAATTTTTGGTTTATGAAAAAACCCAAAAAGACATATCTTAAAGATTACAAGCCATATGAGTTTATCATTGATAAAGTGGACTTAACGTTTGATATCAAGGATAATCAAACAATTGTTACTTCACAGTTAAACATTCACAAAAACCTTGAAATTGCAGATAAAACTACTTCTCTTGTTTTTAATAAAGGAGAATTTGAAATTACATCTGTTATCGCCAATTCCATGGTGCTGCTCCCAAGGGAATATGAAGTTGGAAATGACTATTTTAAGTTAGCTAAAACGCCTGATAAATTTGAACTGGAAATCACCTCTGTTTTAAAACCTCATAAAAATACATCGCTTGAAGGGTTATATAAATCAGGAAAAATTTTCTGCACCCAATGTGAAGCTCAAGGGTTTAGAAAAATTACTCCATTTCCAGATCGTCCGGATGTAATGGCTATCTTTTCCTGCACCCTTATTGCTGATAAATCCAAATATCCGGTTCTGCTTTCCAATGGAAATTTAGTTGAGTCCGGCGACCTTGGTGATGACAGGCATTATGTCAAATGGGAAGACCCGTTTAAAAAACCAAGTTATCTTTTTGCGCTTGTTGCAGGGGACCTTGAATGGATACATGATCAATTCAAAACCAAATCCGGTAGAATCGTTGATTTGAAAATTTATTCGGAAAAAGAAAACATTGATAAATGCGGTCATGCAATGAAATCTTTGAAAGATGCAATGGGATGGGACGAAAGACGATTTGGCCTTGAATATGATTTAGATCTATATCAAATTGTAGCGATTAATGATTTTAATGCCGGAGCTATGGAAAACAAGGGCCTGAATATTTTTAACTCCAAATTTGTTCTGGCAAATCCTCAGACGGCTACGGATGAAGACTATTATAATATTCAAGGTGTTATCGGGCATGAATATTTTCATAATTGGACTGGCAATCGCGTAACACTTAAAAACTGGTTTCAATTAAGTTTAAAGGAAGGATTGACAGTTTTCAGAGATCAGGAATTTTCATCGGATTTGAATTCAAGAGGCGTTAAAAGGGTCTCCTGTGTCAGGAATTTGCGTGCATTTCAATTCCCGGAGGATTCCGGTCCTATGAGCCACCCTGTCAGACCCGAATCTTATATAAAAATGGATAACTTTTACACCATGACGGTTTATGAAAAAGGCGCTGAACTTGTCCGGATGATTCATCAACTTATCGGTGAAAAAAAATTCCTAAAAGGTATGAATTTATATTTTAAAAAATTTGATGGTATGGCAGTAACAATTGAGGATTTTGTAGACGTTATGGCGCAGGCATCCGGGCTTGATCTTGAACAGTTCACTTTGTGGTATTCTCAATCTGGAACCCCTGTCGTTAAAATGACTCGAAAGTATGATCGCTGTTTCTTTTACACAGAGTGTTAATCCTGATCGGAATCAATCAGAGAAAAAAGCGCTATATATTCCCATTAATCTTGGATTTTTTGATCATAAAGGTGACGAGATAACGCCTGAAAGCAGTTCTTTACTGGAATTTAAAACTGATGAACAAACGTTTGAGTTTGAAAATATGCCAGAAAACAGTGTTCCTTCCATTTTCAGACAGTTTTCAGCACCTGTAAAAATTGAAACCGATTATTCAGATGATGAACTTGCGTTTTTAATGGCGCATGATACAGATGATTTTAATCGATGGGATGCTGCCCAGAGTTTATTTATAAAAGAAATAAAAAAACTCATTTCTGCATTTCAGCAGGCTCCACAAGAATTATCTGTCTCCCCTTCCCTAATTGATGCTTTCAAAATAGCGTTAACGGACAATCAAACTGATCGTTCATTTTTAGCAAAAACGCTATCACTGCCTTTGGAAAGTGAAATAAAAGATCATTTTGAATTAATTAATGTTGAAGCCATTCACGAAACTAGAAAATATTTAAAGCAGCATATTGCAAAAAAGCTTAAAGAACAATTTCTTAAGATTGTTGATTTATGTTCTCATGCAGATCCTTTCAGCATATCGTATGAAGCAAGATCAGACAGGAGCCTTAAAAATTTATGCTTATCATATCTGGGGGCTTTGAATGAACAAGATACTACTGATTTGATAATGAACCATTATAAAAAGGCTAAAAACATGACAGATGAGTTGGCCTGTTTTAAAATTTTATCAGAAATTGATACAGGAAATAAGCAATTCGCTGTGGACTTGTTTTATTCTAAATGGAAACATGACAAACTTGTATTAGATAAATGGTTTATGGTCCAGGCAGGATCAAGTCTTCCTGACACATTAAGTATAGTTAAGCGCCTTATTAAACATAAAGATTTCTCAATTAAGAATCCTAATAAAGTAAGATCACTAATAGGTATGTTTTCCATGCAAAACCACTTCAGTTTTCATCATGAAAGCGGAGAAGGGTATGTATTTGTTGCAGATCAACTGCTTATTCTGGATAGCGTAAATCCCCAGATTGCCGGGAGATTATCTTCCTGCTTTAATCACTGGAAAAAGTATGATAACAAACGAAAAAGCCTAATGAAAAAAGAACTGGAACGGATTATATCAAAACAAAACCTTTCCAGGAATACATATGAAATCGTTTCACATGCATTAGATTAACTTATTGATTAAAGGTTCTTATTACTTCATTTCTTTAAAATATTCTATTCATTTTATTGAAACCCTGCCAAAATTATCTTTAGCATATGAAGAAAATTATAGATTTCATTTTTTTTATGAAAAACTTTTCACAATTTATGAAAAATTTGTAACAGTTCCACTAAAGGAAATGCTACCTTTTAGCCAGAAAAAACAATTCTAATACAATAAAAAAAAAATTTTAACGCTTAAAAAGCTACTATAAATTGTGAAATTTCTCTTATAATTCAGTCAGGTAAAACATCCTACTATTATAGAGTAAAGGCTGTCTTTAAGATCATTCAAACAAACACACACTTATCATTAGGCCAGCGGTACAAAACTTGCAGATCAGTTTAACATTTGAATGAATTATTATTAATATTAAGGAGAGTAATTTGATGAAAAACAAATTTTTATTATTTGCAATCCCATTTTTATTATTGGGCATTGTATCTTTGAGTAACGCTTCTGTTATTCAACCAGGAAGCGGAATCGGTACAGTTATTGAGGAAGAGGCTGGATGGTACGAGAATAATATCCCTGATAATTATTCTATAATTGCTGCAGAAAACCCATATTTGTCACACCAACGCTACTATACTTGGGGATTAGAAGATATCCCACATCTGTCAAGTTCAACAGAATTTATTGATATTGTGTTCAGAGGAATTTATGATACTACAGAAGAAGCAAATTCTTTGGAAGTGTATTTATTTAATGAACCAGAACACTTGGGACTTGATTGGGGCGATGACTTTCAGAACACTGGGTCACCTGATTGGTCACTATACAACGCAACCTTTTTAGGATCATGGCAATATGATCATGGCCAAGACGGTTATGATCAACCTGATGATAGGTATGACCTTGTTTTTAGGATAACCAATCCAGACCTTTTATCTTATTTTAGAGATGGTGATTCATTTGGTATTGGCATTGACCCAGATTGTCACTATATTGCTTCATCTGTTGAAGTAGTAGCTCCTGTACCTGAGCCTCACTCCATGATTCTCTTTGGTGTCGGACTTCTCGGAGTTGCCGGATTAACACGAAGGAATTTGAAGGTTTAATTTATTACAATATAAAGCGTACATTTTACCCAGCCGGATTTTAAAAAATCCGGCTGGTTTTTTTTAGACTATATGACTATTGAAGTTACAGGACCCACGGACTCTTCTGAATATCACAAATTTTAATTACCTCTTCCTTTTTTATAACCGCCAGAAATTCAATCCAATTTCTTTTGCATCTTCAGGATCAAATACAGATTTCACATCAATTAAACATCCATGAGGGAGAAGCAGTTCTTTTAATTCTGACAGATTTTTCTGTAAATATTCCTTATGCGGCACAGCAAGGATGAGTGCTGATAAATCCTTTAGCTCATCCCATTCACACAGATCAACATTGTAATATATCGCTGCTTCTTTTGGATCGGAAATGGCATCATGAACAAGCACCTTTGTGCCGTAAGAGTTTAACTCATCTATGATGTCGATTACTCTAGTATTCCTTAAGTCTGGACAGTCTTCTTTAAACGTAAGACCCAACACACCAATTTTTGAATCTTTGATGCTTAAGCCCTGATTGATCATCATTTTAACTGTCTTTTCAACCACAAACCTGCCCATGTTGTCATTTATTCTGCGCCCGGACAATATAATCTGGGGATGATATCCTTCAGATTCTGCTTTAAAGGTCAGATAATACGGGTCCACACCTATACAGTGGCCGCCGACAAGGCCGGGTTTGAACGGTAGAAAGTTCCATTTAGATCCTGCTGCCTCAAGGACATTCTTTGTATCAATATTAAGTTTATCGAATATAAGAGACAACTCATTCATCAGGGCAATGTTAAGATCTCTTTGCGTGTTTTCAATTACTTTGGCAGCTTCAGCTTCTTTTATGGTTTCGGTTCTGTGTACACCTGCATCAATGATTGTTTCATATAATTGAGCCACCTTATCGCAGGTTTCCTTTGTATCACCGGAAACCACTTTTACTATTTTGGGTAGAGTATGCTCTTTATCGCCTGGATTAATTCTTTCCGGAGAGTAGCCCACATTAAAGTCTTTTTTCCATGTAAACCCGGATTCCTGCTCTAAAATCGGGACGCAGACATCTTCTGTGACACCGGGATATACGGTTGATTCAAAAATAATGACTGCACCTTTTTTCATGTATTTTCCTGCTGTCTCAGAAGAGCTTTCCATATATTTCAGATCCGGCCTTCTTGCTTTATCAATGGGGGTGGGCACAGCCACAATAATATAATCAGCATCTTTGATTTGTGAGGGATCAGATGTGGGGAAAAAATGTACTGCGTTTTCAAATTCCTGTGTAGAAACTTCACCGGTGGGATCCTGGAACTTCTTGCAGTTTCCAATGATACTTTCCTTCAAGTCCAAACCTGTGGTATGAAATTTCATTCCAAAATGAATGGCTAAGGGCAATCCAACATATCCGAGTCCAATTACGGCAATTTTCGTATTTTTATCCATTGAACAAATCTCCAGGTCTGTTTTTATTTATAATAGTCTTTGTACCATTTAATAAAATTGTTGATACCCTCCTGAATCGATGTAGAAGGCTTGAATCCTGTATCTTTTATTAAATCATTAACATCTGCATAGGTGGCTGGTACATCTCCCGGCTGGAGAGGTAAATAGTCTTTTTTCGCTTTTTTGCCAATCGCTTTTTCTATGGCCTCTATAAATGACATCAACGGGACAGGATTATTGTTCCCGATATTATACAGCTTATAAGGGACACAGGAACTTGAAGGGTTTGGTGTTTCTGATGTCCAGTCAGGGTCTGCCGTTGGAATCGTATTCATTGTTCTGTAAACCCCTTCTACGATGTCATCAATATAGGTGAAATCCCTTTGCATGTCTCCGTTATTGAATACTTTTATGGGTTCATCTTTCATAATGGCCCTGGCAAATAGAAAAAGTGCCATGTCCGGTCTTCCCCATGGGCCGTAGACGGTAAAAAATCTAAGGCCGGTTGTTGGAAGTTTATACAAATAGCTGTAGGTGTGGGCCATTAATTCGTTGGCTTTTTTAGAGGCAGCATAAAGGCTGATCGGATGATCCACATTGTGCCTGACTGAAAACGGCATATGGGTATTCAGCCCGTATACAGAACTGGAAGATGCATACACCAGATGTTTTACACCTGAATGCCGGCACCCTTCCAGGATATTGCCGAACCCAACAAGGTTACTGTCGATATAGGACGCTGGATTCTCGATACTGTAGCGGACGCCTGCCTGTGCAGCCAGATTAACGACATAGTCAAATTGATGGGTTTGAAAAACAGTTTCCATTTTATCACGATCAGCAAGATCTCCTAAAACAAAGCTGAATTCTTTTTCTTTTTCAATGATGGCAAGTCTCGCTTTTTTCAGATTCACATCATAATAGTCATTTAGGTTATCGATCCCGATAACCTGGTGGCCTTCTTTCAAAAGGCGGACGGTCAGGTTAAATCCTATGAACCCTGCAACACCTGTTACAAATATTTTCATACTGTTCTCTTTTGTCCTCTTTGTTTGTTTTCGGAAAATGGATGAAGCATAGACATTGTTTAACATAAAATCACAACGAATTTCAATAAAAAAGGCCATTTGCAGCCTTATTTCGCAGGTGAATTAAGCTATAAACCATATTTTTCATTTGGCTGATAAAAAAGATGGGATTATTTTTATTTTATTTTGAGACTTATCGCAGGTATTAACAACGAAAAGGTGTGAATTATACACACCAGTACGCTTGCATGCAGGACGCATGCAGTTGTGTTAGATACGATTTTTCTTAGGTTAGGTTAATGCTTTATTTCAGGATCAATTACGAAAATACTAATTTAAAAACTACACTTATGGTAAATCAGAATATATAGGTGAACTACTCCATTTACTGATTCTCTCCCAGCCGTATCTGTCTTCCCATCCCCTTCTTCTTTCTTTCATACCTGCCCTGTTTTCACGGCCTGGATATCCTGGGCCCATATCAAGGATTCTTCGGTCCACAGGTGATCGTCGATCAACTGGAGAGCGTTTAATGTAAACACTTTTTTTTGCTTGCGCCATTACATCCTCCCTAAAAAATAATTAAAAAAAAGAACGTTTCAGGATACAGCGGTTGGAAACATCAAAGAAATAACTTCAGGTCAACTATAGATATATGAACTGAACCGCTTCGCGGAAGTAGTTGTCTCCACCATCGTGCTCTATTCAA
>CAYFKW010000045.1:0-12114 GCA_964343845.1 uncultured Desulfobacula sp.
ATGACAAGTACACCCCTTTCAACTGTCGAATGTATCTGAAAATATTTCTGACAAATTCTATAAATCACAGATATAGGAGAGGCTTTACCTCAATAAGCATTTTTTCGATGTCTGAAATCAACAATAATAACTAAAACTTTTTCATTTTTGATCAGCTAAAAAGTCTAGTTCAGAACTGGTTAATTTATCACAATAAAAGGTTTTTACTCATTTAAATGTGTGATCAAAGGTAAAAGGTTTTATTAGAGTATAAGGCGGAAAATAATTTTAACCGGAGGAATACAAGTAGTATTTCGAGGATTAAAATTTGCATCCAACGCAATAATCTGAAAAAAATATTGCCTTTGATCACACATTTTAATTGTGTTCGCGTGTCTTATGAAATTGAATCTTCGGCCACTCTTCCATCATAAACCCCAGCTGGTATTCACTCGTGGTTAAAAACGTCAGCCACCCTTCAGAATCCAAAGCCAGACTGGACTCATTTTTTCTTTTGAACGCCTTTAGTATTTTTTCATCATCACACGTCACCCACCTTGCAACAGACAGATCAATGGTCTCATATCCAGCCTTTACCTTGTACTCAGCTTCCAGTCTTGCCATGGTCACATCAAACTGAAGCACCCCGACCGCGCCCATGACATACATATTGCCAGTCAAAGGTTTAAATACCTGGATGGTCCCCTCTTCCGACAGTTGAAGCAGACCTTTCTGCAGCCCTTTGGCTTTCATCGGGTCCTTTAAAATAACCCGCCGGAAATGCTCAGGCGCAAAATTGGGAATTCCTAAAAATTTCAATTTTTCTTTGCTGGTAAATGTATCCCCTATTTTGATTGTGCCATGGTTGTGAATACCGATGATATCACCTGGAAAAGCTTCATCGACATTACTTCTTTCCTGTGCCATAAAAATAGTGGCATTGGATATTTTAATATCCTTGCCAATTCTATGGTGCCTGACCTTCATCCCTTTGGTGAACTTTCCTGAACAAATCCTGAAAAAAGCGATGCGGTCACGATGTTCCGGGTCCATATTTGCCTGGATCTTAAAGGTAAATCCGCTGAAATCCGCTTCAAAAGGATCTACTTCTCTTGTGGCAGTTTTCCGGATTCCCGGATGAGGCGCTATTTTAACAAATGCATCCAGCATTTCACGTACGCCAAAATTGTTAATGGCTGATCCGAAAAAAACAGGGGTCTGGGTCCCGTTTAAATACAGATCAAGATCAAATGGTTCAGACGCACCCTGTATAAGTTCAACATCTTCTCTGAGCTGCTCTGCCTGGGATTCTGACAGCAGTTCATCCAGTGCCGAATCAGTAAGATCTTCGAAAAACACCCCATCATTGTTTTTTGGTGTATACCCTGGAGAAAATACTCCCAGTTCATTTTTTTCAAAATTATATACCCCTTTAAATCGCTTTCCCATACCAATGGGCCAGGTTAACGGTACACATTCGATTTGAAGCTTATCCTCAATATCTTCAAATATTTCGAGCGGCTCCAGGCCTTCGCGGTCCAGTTTATTAATAAAGGTGATAATCGGGGTGTTTCTCATCCGGCACACTTCCATCAGCTTCTGGGTCTGGGGTTCCACCCCTTTTGCATTGTCAATAATCATGACTGCACAATCCACTGCTGTTAAAACCCGGTAAGTGTCCTCAGAAAAATCTTTATGCCCTGGCGTGTCCAAAAGGTTTATCTCGTATCCATTATAATGAAATTTCATCACAGAAGAGGAGACGCTGATGCCTCTTTCCTGCTCTATGGATAAAAAATCACTGGTCGCTGCCCGCTGGGCTTTTCTTGATTTAACAGCACCTGCCTGCTGGATGGCACCGCCAAATAATAACAGTTTCTCAGTCAAGGTGGTTTTGCCGGCATCCGGATGACTGATAATCGCAAATGTTCTTCGTTTTTTTATTTCATTTGAATTCATTATGGTAAAAGAATCCCTGTCTCAACTATTAAAAGGTTTCTACCTATCAATAGTTTTAAGTTTACGCAATTAAAAAAATACCAATGTCAGATCTTGTAAATTCTGGGGGGAATGAAAAAAGAAATGGAATGGATCTTTTTTGAATAAAAGACAGTTATTAATGGTTAATCATTAGATTCTTTCCTGGCTCTCTGAAGTTTTTTCTGCTTAAAAAAATCATAGATACCCCAGGGCAGCAGAATCCCGCTCAGCACTCTGTTAAACGTTGCATGTTCCATCATTTCAGGATCTGAAGTCAGCCAGCCGTCCCATAAGCACCACAGGCCGAAACCAAACAACAGAACAGTAAATACATACGGACTCATCTGAGGGGGAGCTGGTTTTGTCTCTTTTTTTTCCATTTTACCTCACATACATGTACAAATTACCTGCATCCTACCAAAAAGATGCGGTTTTTTATAAAAAGTTCACCCTGTATATTACAGAATATTGAATGAGAAGGCAAACTCAAATATCCCTGATGTTTAAATCTGAAATAAGCCTGGAAAGATAAGTTCGCTGAATTTTAAGTATTTTAGCGGCTTTTGTTCGATTCCCCTGTACAGAATGAAGCGTATCAATAACCAGTTCTTTTTTAAAATCCAGCACAGCCTGTTTTAAATCTTTACTGACAGGCACGGCCCTGCTTTTATCGCCGGCAGTAAACGGCAGATCATCCGGTGATATCAAAGGGCCGTCCGACATAATTACAGCACGTTCAATGGCATTTTTAAGCTCCCGGATATTCCCTGGCCAGGTATGGGTTTCAAGCGTTTTAAGCGTTTTCTGCGAAAATTCGAGTTCAGGTCTGGCCTGCACCCGCTTGAAATTTTCAAGAAAATAATAGGACAATAACAAAATATCTTTTTTTCGGTGGCGCAAGGTTGGTATTTTTATTTTAACAACATTCAATCGATAATACAGGTCTTCCCTGAATTTTTTCTCTTTAACCATTTTTTCTATATCCCTGTTTGTAGCAGAGATAATTCTCACATCAACAGATATGGAATTGGTACCACCGACTCTTGTATAGACCCCTTCCTGGAGAACCCTTAAGAGCCGTGTCTGCATATTCAGGCTCATTTCTCCGATTTCATCCAGAAACAGGGTGCCGTTATCAGCAATTTCAAATTTCCCCTTCTTTTGAGTAACAGCCCCTGTATAGGCGCCCTTTTCATGTCCGAAAAGTTCATCTTCCAGCAACGTTTCAGTCAATGCCCCGCAGTTTAATACCACAAGGGGAAATTCCTTTCTGTCGCTTTGCATATGGATCATTCGGGCCATCAGTTCTTTGCCGGTTCCACTTTCCCCCAGGATCAAAACACTGGCATTGGTACCGGCAACTTTGAGCCCGTCAGAAATCGCTTTTTTAACTTCCCGGCTTTTGCCTACGATCTGGAATTTTTCAGACACCTGATCTGTCAATTCCTGATACTGAAGATGGGACGCTTTTACTTTTCTTGCACTGTAAATCGCCTCAGAGCAAACATTGGCAAATACATTTAAGATATTCAGATCGTCCTCATTAAACGCATTCCCATCTGCTTTATCAATTATTTGAAGAACACCGATGATTTCTGCATTAATTTTCAAGGGTGAGCAGGCAATAGATTTGGTTTGAAATTGTATGTCATCGCTGATGGGTTTATACCATCTCTGGTCTTTGGAAACATCAGGGACCAGCAGGGATTCGCCTGTCTTGGCAACATACCCGGCAATACCCTGACCGATTTTAAGGACATGTTTCTTTATTTCTTTACTTTTGGGACCGGTTGTCACCTCAAATCGAAGGGTCTCCATATCCTCATTTACCAGCATCAGGGAACTTGCTTTTGCATGCATCATCCGTGCTGCAGTATCAACAATAAGATTCGGCAGCTGGTTGACATCCTGTACACAGGATATCCAGGCAGAGATATCATTTAAATATTGTAATGGGGTACTGGAGTACATATATAATCTTTTTTTTACGTTATGATGCTCATAAAATCAATTGAGACAATTTAATCGTATTTTTTGATCCTGGATTACACAAAGTATAACTGAAATTTCGTTCAAAACAAACGAAAAAATTGAATTTATGGAATTTCCCTGGAATATAACGTGTGCTGTTACAGTTTCAGTTTGTAAGGATGATATGTCACAACAACCTGTTTTGTTTCGATCTTAGATATAACCAAATATTTATCCGCAGAGGATGGAGTGATGGTTTTTCATGTTTTCCCTTTATTGCTTGACGGCAGCAGCCTGATATTATCAAAAAACAAGACTCTCTTTTCAGAAGGATTAACCATAAATATTAAAAATTAATATTTTAATAAATTAAGGTGTTTTATTTTTTTTAAGCAGTTCAATTAATTTTTTATTCTGGTCTATCAGGGTATCAAGCTTTTCATTCAATGCATCAAATTTTTCATTGAGCTGCGCATTATCCGTATTGATCTGATCTAACAGCTTCACTGTATATTCACCGCTCAGGGCAATTTGTTCATAAATATAATCAGAATCCACAGAGCTGTTGTAACGCGGCAGCAGTGCCTTATATTCTTCATCAAATTTGTCTGTTATGTCAGATGCAAAGGCAAAAGATGTCCAACATAAGATAAAAAATAAAATCAATTTACTTTTCATGATGTTGTCTCCTTTTTGGGTTCAAACATAAATTTCCAGTCACTGTACCTGCTTTTGTTTTCAAAAGATTTATAGGTTTCTGGAAACCCTCTTTTTTTAATGGGTTCTCCCTGATGGCGCGTAAAAACACCTTTAATAGCGCCCTTACCATCATATATCACACCCCAGCTGCCATCATCCGTCATGGGGTCTTTAAATTTTTTTCGCAAGTGACGTTTAAGCGTTGGGAACCGGTTGTCTTTTAAAAGAACGTCAAAACTGCGTGGATACTGGCGGATCTGGCCGGGTGAATTAACATAAAAGGATTCGATAGCCTGGATAATCTGGGTTCCCCTGAACAGCAGCTGTTTTTCCCTTTCCCGTTTCATTATGGTGCTCCACTGCTTTTGAACCACCATCAAACCTGTAGCAACAACAACAATCATCAGCAGGGCTGCCATATATGTGAATCCTTTCTCACCACTCATTATAAGGAATACCGCCGTAAAGACTTATTTTATCGCTGCCGCTGTGGATATCATAAATACCTGAAAGGCCTTCATCCTCAGGGGGAATTAAAATCCATGACTCGCTGCTGCCTGTAAAGGGGTCGACCGGGATAGACCGGATATACCTTTTTTCCACAAGCGTTTCCAAAGTGTCTGGATAATCCCCGTGATCGGCATAATATTGATCAATCACATCCCTTAAGACGAACAAAGAGTTTCTCAAGGTTGCTTCCCGGCTTCTGGTCATGGATCGATAATAATTCGGTACAGCAATGGTGGCAAGGATGCCGATAATGGCGATGACCGTCATCATTTCTATAAGGGAAAATCCTCTATTGTCTGTCATATTCACCACTCTTTATAGAAACTGCCGTCTAAAGCTTTTCGATCACTTAAAGAGTACACATCATACACATCCTGTCCCCCCCAGATTGAGCTGTCAGGGTCATCTGTGTAAGACCTAAGTCCCCACTCTCCGTCTTCAGTCATTGGATCTTTTGGAATCCGCCGTAAAAATTTTTTCTTTTCACCGGTCGCTGTCTGCAGATCAACGCCTGTCACCAGGATTTCAAGTGTCTCAGGATACCCGCTGGCAGTCGCACTGACAGGGATAATCTTTTGATCTACCAACTTTTTGTACTCATCCAAGGCCGTTCGAATTACCCGTAAATTATTTCTTAATTCCAGTTCTTTGGTTCTTTTATATACCACCTGGGACAGCGGTAGTATTCCTGTCGCAAGGATAGAGATAATGGCAACGGTTGCCATCATTTCTATAAATGTAAATCCGGATTCTTTATTGACCGTAAACATAATCTCTGTCAACGATAACAATGTCTTTTGGAAAATTTTCGTCCTTTAACATTTTCAGCAGCTCATTGTTGGCAGTTTGATACGAATCATACTGGCCCACAAAAACACGATAAAATAAACCTTTGTCTTGTATGTTAACCGACCTGATCCAGGTTTTATATCCAAGGTCTTCATATCGTCTGGATTTATTTTGTGCATCTGTATTCCCCTTTGTGGAGTACACCTGGATGCTGAAATAATTGTCACTTGGCAGAAACTGATCTTCGGAAACAACCTGGATAAAATCTCTGTCCGGTATATCTGTAAAATCAGTTTCTTTGATAATTTTTTCTTCTGTGGGAATCTCAAGTGAAACCTGTTTTTCATTACCAGACCAGAACTCAGAAATATTGACTTCAGGAATGTCCTGATGCCGTATCACTACGGGTGTAATGGTCATTAAAATATCGGTTTCAACAATTTCACTGTCCTCAGTTGAAAACATCCTTCCTAAAATCGGCATATCCCCAAATCCAGGTATTCTCTGAACAGTTTTTCTGTCATCATCCTCAATCAGTCCGCCGATAATGACACTGTCGCCGTCATTAATGGTGACAGACGTATTGGTGGTTCGTGTCTGGATTGAGAACTGCGGATCAGTTACTGTTCCCACGTTGGTTCCCAATGCGGAAATTTCAATAGCAAGCGTCAGCGTTACCTGGCCGTACATATTGATAACCGGCTCTGCTACCAGTTTAATACCCACATCCTGATATAAATAATCAAACGTAGTGGTGCCGTCCGTCTGTACCTTTCTGTTGGATCTCAAGGGCACTTTTTCACCAATCAGTATGGTGGCTTTTTCAGAACTGCTGACCCTGACCTGGGGTTTGGCAAGAATTTTTGTATCCCCGTCTTTTTTCAAGAGTTTCAATGTGGCTGTCGGCAATGACAGGTACAGCTCACTGCTGGTAATCTTGCTGATATCTTTAATTGATCCAAATGAAGCAAACCCGGTGACGCTGTCATCAATACCTGAACTGCTTTCTCCCATACCAAACGTAATGGTATCGGAAATGGACAGTCCAAGCTCTTTTTCTTTTGTTCTTTTTACTTCCATGATTTCTACATTCAAAACAACTTCAGAAGGGGTTCTGTCATTGGCCTCAAGTATTCTTGCAGCCATCGCAACAGTCTCTTTCTGGCCGCGGATAGTGACAGCATTTAATTTTTCATTGGCAGTAATATTCTTGGTTTTCATTATTTTTGTTAAAATCGCCACAGCATTTTTAGCTTTTAAATAAGACAGGTAAAATGTTTTCACATAAAGATCATCATACTCTTTTGCTTTTGCAGGCGTATCCGGATAAACCAGCATTGTTTTTTCATTGATTAATTTTGTTCTGAGAGAATTTGTTTTCAACAGGACATCAAGGAATCGGTCAAATTTTACATCGGTCATGAAAAGCGTTACTTTGGTTTCTTTCAGATCTTTATCAAAAATGAAATTGATGCCGGAAATTTTTGATAAAATCTCAAATACATTTAATATAGGTGTTTTTTTAAATTTTAACGAAATAGGGGCATTTGATCTCAATTTTAAACGATATTCCGGCTGGAGTGAAGGGTCTTTCTTGAATTTTTCAAGAGCGGACAATGCCTCTTTGTTTTCCGGATCCAGCTCAACAGCTTTTTGAAAATACTTTTTTGCCTTTTCAAAATTTCCTGTCTTTATCTGCATTTTGCCCTTGTTGGTATAGTGAAAGGACTCTTTCATTGTTTTGACTTTATCCACCAGTTCAATGGCCCTGTGGTTGCTGGAGTAAAAAGCTATACTGATTTGAAGCTCTTCAATGGCCTCCCTGAAATATTTTCTTGAGATAAATTCTTCAGCTTTTTTCATGTGTTGTAAGGATGCCTGCTGCTTTGCATTTTTTAACCTCAGGTTCAGGTCAAGGTCTTCAGGATCTTCCTGGAGCGCTTTGTTATAATGCTCTACAGCTGCATCAAAATTATTATCATCAAAAAATTGTTCTGCCTTACGCTGGTTCACATTGCCTGAAACACATCCCTGGAAAAGGACAGCAGTTGACATGAAAAGAATCAAAAGAACATGAGTGAACAAAGCTTGCTTATTCATCGCTAAACTCCCTTATATCGAGATGGATTGTCTCATTCAGATCTAATGCTTTGAACTTAATATACGTATCCTGAATATCTTTAATTAAATATTTCCCGTCAAGACGGTCACCTACTCTTGCAAGGAGGACCAGTTTATCTTTGGACAGAAATACTGCCCTGGTATTTTCGGATTCATAATTCCCGTAAAGCGTATAGGATGTAATATAGTCTTTTGCCTTCTGAAGCTGCTCTTTTTTGATCTGGGCCGGGTCCTTAATAAAAGGTCTTTTTTGAACAGCAGAAACATCTGTTTGAGTTTTTGTATATTTAAAGTCTTTACCCATCTTATGCGGTGGATGGTAAATAGAAAACAGATCATTAAATGTTTTACCGGTGGTTTCTTTTTTATTTAAAAATTTTGAAATTACAGGATCTTTCTGGCTGATATTCATTTTTTTTGAAACGCGGCTGTCATTAGCTGTTGTATTGTTTTTGCCTGTAAACGTCAGTTTATCAACTGTTGGCTGCGTAAATGGGTTCAGTATCCTGTAAATAATCAACACCCCTAAAACCATCAGTGCAGCAGCTAAAATTAGTATGTTTTTATTTTTTTTCATGCAACAGCGCTTCTAAAAAAAAGAGAAATCTTTACGGTTAATAAAATCTGCCCTGCATCAGCATCATCTCTATGTATTCTTACAGAATTAATTGAGATTAACCCTGGTATATTGTTGATATCTGATAACAGGCTTTTAAGTTTTGAATAGGTACCTCGAATCACGATACGGGTATCATATTTTAATAGTTCCGAATGGTCGGTTTTCGCATACCTGAACGCCAGGGTATTATCCAGCTTGAGGTTGTTGTTTTCTACCATGGTTCGAATGGTGTCTGCATAGCTTGTGAACAAATCCTCCCTGGGTATTTGCCGCAGTAGTTTCTGAACATGAGTCAGTTTATCTGATTCATCAGGCTTTGCAATTTCAGATGTCAGGTATTTACCGCTTCTTGCAGAAGTAATGACCTTCTGCAGAACTAATATTTGATAGGTTTGCTTGTCAATAACCAAAAACTTTATGACCGCATTACACAATATGGTTATAACGCAGACACATAAAATTATCTTAAATTTTCTGGTCATTTTATGTTGTTTCCCATTTGGCAGTTAATTCAAAGGTAATAACATTATTTTCCTTAATTTCTACCCTGGACAATTCTATATTCAACCGGCTGGATTTACCCATATCAGTTAAAAACTCTGTGATCGCCTGTATATAGTTTGAATCCCCCTTAAGCGTTACTGTATTTAAATTTTCTGAGAAAACAAGTTCATTAATGTTTACTTTATCAGGCTTTTTCTGCTCTATTTCGGAAAGTATCTCAATATGAGGGAACAGGCTGTCCCGGACTGCTGAAACAAGGACGGCCATATCTTTTTTGTTCTTTTTCTGATCCTGAAGATCCACTTTGGGCTGTTGAGCTTTTTTAATTTGTTTTTGTGCCCGCTGGTTGAGCAGCTGAATCCGGTTCTCATATTCTTGTATAACAGCATTGTTTGAAAAATAATCAGACGTGGTAAAAACCGTTATACCCAGTGTCACAGCAGCCGCCAGCGCAATAATACCCAGATATACTTTTTCAAGTGTGTTTGCTTTCAGTACTAGATTTATGGCAACTGTTTTCATGCAGGGACCCTAAAACCCTTTTGCTGCGCCTAAGACACTCGTATAGAACGGCAAAGGATTGTTTTTGAAGTATAGTTTAAATTTTTCATTAAAATCAATAAGTTTCGTCTCATCTAAAATACTGAATTCAATATTTTTACCTTCCTGCAAAAGGTGCTCAGTTACCATATCTGAATCAATATTGGATGAAACATGGCTGAAATCCTGTAAAATATGGGCAATCAGCATATCGGATTTTATATTGGAGGCCACATAAAATTTTTCGATTTCAAGATCTGGATTTTCTAGATTATAGTACTGGATCAACAGGTCAACATCATTTACAGCACTTTCATCTTCATTACCAGACAGCCCTTTTTTAATAAGTTTATAAAAAACAGGAAGACCATGAGAAAAAACAAATATATTTAAAAAATCATCAAATAATCCGAGATAGGCGATCGTGCCTGATTCCGGGATAAGGTTAGAGTAAAAGTTAAACTGGTTCAGCCCTGCAGGTGAAATAACAACCGGAACCTTTCCGATATGTTTAAAACAAGTTTCATACTGTGCAATGACCTCTTCAAGACCCAGAGCGATTAAAAAGACATGGCTGTTCTCTGAATTCACTCCCATATTTTCATAAGAAATTCTTAAGTCTTCTGCTGGAAGATTAAATGAATTGGCCGTACTCCAGGATACCATTTCCTGTATCTCTGCAGGATCTTTTGGTGTTTCCTTGAATTTTTTAATAAACACCTTTATGGCAGCGTCAGGCAGGGAAAGTGTAATCCTTTTTGATGGTAAATCTTTAAGGCTTTTTGTAAGGCAGTCTTCAAAAGCCTTGTCGTTAAGGATGTTTTTAATTTTAAAAGACGGTTTTAAAATACCTGGCAGAATTTTGACATCAGAAATATGCTTAATAAGGTAATGACTGTCTTTTTCAATAACAGATGCGGTTCTGATCTGATCAGATGATATTTCAACACCTGCTTTTTCTTTATTGAACAAAGAGAACATCATAATGCTTCATCCTGATCAATAAACGTGACTCTGTTTGCTTCTTCCATTGTTGTTCTGCCTAGCATCACTTCATTAACGGCCGCCTCCCTTAAAAACACAACACCTTTTTTCAAGGCATAGTCCTTTAACGTAGAAGTTGATGCCTGTTTAATGAACATCTCTCTCATATCCCCATCCAGCTCAACGTGCTCAATTATCGCCTTCCGCCCGCTATATCCTGTTCCCCTGCAATTTTCGCACCCATAAGCCTTAAAAAAAGAAATATTCCTGAATTTGTCCGGGTTCAGTCCGGATTCTGCAAACACATTGTCCGGCATCTGTGTCTCAATCTTGCAGTCACACAACACCCTGATCAACCGTTGTGCAACTATGCAATTCAGCGCGGATACAAGGTTATAGGGCTCTATACCCATATGTACAAACCGGTTGATCACTTCAAATGACGAATTGGCATGAACCGTGGCAAAAACCTGATGACCGGTTAAAGCAGATTGAAGCGCAATCTGCGCTGTTTCAGGATCCCGTATTTCACCAACCAAAATTTTGTCAGGATCATGACGCAAAATGGACCTTAAACCCTTGGAAAAGGTTAATCCTTTTTTTTCATTAACAGGAATCTGGGTAATGCCCGGCAGCTGATATTCAACCGGGTCTTCAATGGTGATTATTTTTGTATTTTTATTGTTAACCTCGGACAATGACCGGTAAAGCGTTGTTGTCTTTCCGCTGCCGGTCGGTCCTGTCATTAAAAACATGCCGTAAGGTGCCCGGATCTGCCGTCTGAGTCTGAACAGTTCTTTTCTCTCCAGGTCCATTTCGTTCAGGCTCAGATTCCCTCTTAACGGGGCCATCCTTTCCTGATCCAGTATCCTGATCACAGCGTCTTCACCAAAAATTGTGGGCAGAACAGATATTCTGAAATCAACGAGCCGGTCTTTGATCTTTAATTTGAACCGTCCGTCCTGGGGTATCCTTTTTTCTGATATATCAAGCTCAGACATCACTTTTATCCGGGAAATGACCGGTCCCATATTACCCATATCCAGGGGATCGGTTATCTGATAAAGCATACCGTCAATCCGATAGCGGATAATAAGCCCTCTGGCAGATCCTTCAAAATGTATATCACTTGCGTTTTTATTAATGGCATCAAGGATAGTTGAATCTACAAGTTTTACAATCGGGCTTTCTTCTGTCACCACTTTTTCAGATGAAATCTCATAATCGCCTTTGTCAGACTCTTTAACAACAGAAAGCCGCATTTCATCCGACACATCAATAAAGTCACGGGACGATTCCAGTTTATTCAAAAACTGGGTTAATTTTTCATTGCTGACAATGACAAAGGAGAATTCGTACTCAAGCAGGATTTCAATTTCTTCAATCACTTTATAGTAATCAATAGGATCAGACACAGC
>CAYFKW010000045.1:12124-12915 GCA_964343845.1 uncultured Desulfobacula sp.
GTGATTATTTGAAAAGCTGAACGGGATAATTTTATTTTTAACGATAAAATCAACACTTAACAACTGCAGAAGCTCTGGTTCATCCATGCTGTCTATTCTGGCATACTGACATGAATACTGCTCAGCGACAAGCTGCGCAAGCTGTTCATCTGTAATAAGCCCTTCTTCAACGCAAAGCTGACCCAACATCCTGCCGGAAATATTCTTCTGCGCAAGAATATTTGTTTTCTGCTCTTCGGTCATAAACCCTAAATCGACAGCAAGCTCGCCAATTCGTTTCTTTTTTCTAAGATTATACGTTACCATTTCTTATCCCATATTCCCTGCAAGTTGAAAAATCGGCATGTACATAGCCAGCATGATAAATCCAATCACAAACCCCATCATCACCATTAATGCAGGCTCAATAACAGAGGTAATCATTGACAGTCTGGACTCTAATTCCTTTTCGTAAAACTGTGCAACATCCTTTAATATTTTATCCAGGCTTCCACCCTCCTCACCTGCTGAAATCATTCTCAGTGCCATATCCGGCAGGACATCCACCTCAATCAGCGCACGTGTGAACCCCTGCCCCTGTTCGACCGCCTGCATGGCATGCTGAATACCGGCCTGCAGATAGCTGTTGGTGACCAGGCCCTTTGATATGCTCAACGCCTGATTTAAAGGGGTTCCTCCGCTTAAAACAGTGGATAAGGAAGACGAAAAAAGAGCAGTGGAATAAATCTTTGACAGTTCACCGAAAAAAGGCAGTCTCAAACTGATGGTATCAAACAGCATCTTTCCGGTCT
>CAYFKW010000045.1:12925-16152 GCA_964343845.1 uncultured Desulfobacula sp.
TTTTAAAATAGCGGTAAATGAGAATAAAAAAAGCTGGGATTCCAATGAGCAGGGCCCAGTAATAAGATCTTACTATATCGCTGAGCTGTAATAAAAAAGCAGTAAATAAAGGCAGGTCTGATTCAGTTTCAATAAACGCTCCTGTAATTGTCGGTACGACAAATACAATTAAAAATCCAATGACCAGCAGAGAAAAAAACACCAGTATGATCGGGTAAATTGAGGCAGATTTTAATTTCTGACGGATTTGAATCGATCGTTCGTAATACTCAAGATACTCCTCGATAGCATTGGATATGTTTCCGGCTGCTTCACCTGATCGCAGTGCTGCAATATATAATGGAGAAAAAATATTTTCATATTTTTCAAACGCACTGGAAATAGATTCTCCTGTTGAAATATCTGTCCGCACACTTTTTAAAATCCGTTTAAAAAACCCTTCATCCTGTTTTTCAATAATACCGTCAAATACCATTACAACCGGCAGCCCTGCCTTAAGCAGCGTCAATAACTCTTTATTAAAAGAATAAAACTGTTTGGGCCTGATTCTTTTAAAATCAAATAAAGATGCAAAAGATGATGATCCAGACATTTTGGTTGCTTCAATAAGGAATCCCCCATCTTCTGACACCTGCTTTTTAACTGTATTCAGTGAATTGGATTGAATGACGCGTTCAACCAGTTTACCTTCACTGACGGCAATTTTACATTTATACGCCGGCATGGGAGATCTCCTCTAAGATTGACTTGAAAAAATTGAACTGTAACAACACCATACCACTATTTTAGCAATCATTCCAGCATCCTTCCAGATTTTATTGCTAATTTCGTGCCACCTTTCTATTTTAAGTAAACTTTTCTGTAATTTTAAGTTAAAAAGAAATGAAAAATCGTCAAATCAAATTCAGTATTACGGATACCGCAGAACTCTACTTTTTCTAAATATAAGAACCAACTCTTTTATATAGAAATCGAATGAGGTTCTCACTTCGAAAAACTTGAACAACATAGATGATTGAAACGGGTGTGGTTGGCATGGCGTCAAATCATCATTTCTGCAGGAAGCAGTAAAATGATGATTTCCGCTTTTTAACGAACACGACGTTCTTTTAAATTTAATGACAAGTACACCCTTTTTAATCATCGTCAGCAATGGAGCATCGCTATTGCTGACGGTATCTCTAGAACACCTTTTCAGAATGTATAGAAATAGCTTATTCCCGCTTGAAAACCGATACGGATGTCTGTTTAAATTCGAGTTAAAGCATTACCTGTCTTTATAATGAAAATAAATTTTCTATATTGTTATTAAAATATCCGAATTTTCATGCGTCAATTCAATGGCGGAAAACTCCTTTAGTATAATATGGTTTTAAAAAACTGAATAAGCAGTACCAGAAATAAACGATTCCTTAAAATCCATATAATAACAATCGGTTATATAGATTAAACTTTTAATATCGTCTTTATGAAACCCGCAATTCAACTACCGGCATCGATATTGCAAAAATTATATAATTGAAGATCCATGGGCAGGATGCGTCAATTTTTGAACGCCTGGTTTTGGTGTGCATTAGAATTTTTTTACTGATGCTGTTAGTATTATTTTAAATGGAGCAGGCTTGAGACTTATTCTTGACATTGATAAACAAAGCTTAACTGCTTTAGTATTAAAAACAGTTTTAAAAAAGACCTATATAAAAGAATATCAACGGATCTTTTTTAACAATCTTGGTGGGATTAAACCGTCTGACGACCTTTTTGATGCTGCCCTGACCGAGCTTGAGACAATTTTTGATTTTTCAATCTGCTCAAGCGCTGTGCTGTTGATCCCCTCCTCTTCTGTAAGTTTCAGAAATATTGAATTTCCTTTTTTACCCAAAAGAAAAATAAAGCAGATCCTGCCGTTGGAAATAGAATCCTACCTGCCTGCTGCTGATATTTCTTATGTTTCAGACTTTAAAATTTTAGGACAGTTAAACAGCAGGAGCACCATCAATGTTTTCACTGCCTCTGCACCATCTTCAGATATAGAACATTATTTATCTGTATTAAACGCCCACGGGCTTAAGGCTGATATGATCGCACCCAGGGGATATATAACTGCAAAAGCAATCCAGGTAGAAAAACCCCAGGCAGAAAATTATATATGTCTGGATTTGAGCCGCAAAGAGCACACTATTACGTTGATACACAGTAAAGAGCCTTATTCAGTTTATTCGTTTCCATCGTCGCTGTATCCCACAGAAAAGTTATCAGAGATTATAAAACAAACTTTTCTTGGGTTTAAACAGAACACGGGTTTGAGCACACATTTTGATGTATTTGTCTGCAGAGAAAACAAAATCAAGGGTATTTTAAAATTATATAGAAGGCTGGACAGATTTATCAAATATCAAAAATCTTTCTCTAAATCAGACACTTCACATAGCAGGACTTTATGCCTGAAAGAGTTTAATTCATCCCGGTTAATTACTAATTTTCTTTCTTCCAGTTTTAAAAACAGCGCCATTAATCTTTGCACTCAGCAAAGTAAAGGTTATTCCTTTGCAAAAACCGGTATCCTTAAGTATGCCAGTACTGTTTTCCTTCTTACCTGCCTTTTGTGTGTTTCTCTAATGGACATCTATCTGGAAAACAGCATTCTGAAGAAAAATATCGCAAAATTAAAAGCTAAAAATGCTGCTATTGTGAAAGCAACTTTTCCAGAACAAAAGCAGATAAAATACCCGTTGCTTCAGATGCAGCGTCTTGTTGAAGAAAAAATAAATGAATCCAGAAACATTAAGACTGCTGGTCAGTCAAACGCCACTCCGAAAGTGGTCGAAATTACAAGCATTCTATCTGAGAGTATCCCAGCGTCGGTCAAAATAGATATTTCAAAATTCAATGTGAACAAAAATACCGTTGTGCTTTCCGGCACAACAGATACGTTTAAAAATGTTGAGAAGATTAAACGTTCTATTGAATCACAGCCCCTGTTTATGAACGTTACAATTAACACAGCTGCACAAGATAAAAAAACCGCACACATTCGGTTTAAGCTGACAATCCTGTTAAAAGGCGGCCAATATGTTTGATGTTTTAAATAAATACAGGAAGATGCTGCCATATATTATCATTTTATCGATAATCTTATCGACAATTTTATTGTTTTATACCCGTGCCTTTCAATCACGTAAAACATTAAGACACGGCTTTAAAATAGAACAGGAATCATTTCAAAA
>CAYFKW010000046.1:0-15199 GCA_964343845.1 uncultured Desulfobacula sp.
CAATTTTCGACGCTGTTTTTCTTATAAAGGGGTCATTATTGCACGCTGATCAACAATTATGTGCTTTGGCCCACTAATTGCTTGCCTTTTAGGGGAGAAAATGGTTTATCTGCACACAGATCGATTATCTATGTAATCGACACTGCGGAGCTGTCTTGTTTTATTGATCTGAACCACCTGACTTTCAGAAAATCCATAAAGACATTTTGTTTAGAAAAAGGAAATGGAAATGAAAATATTTCTCGTTGCCGGAGCACGGCCGAATTTTATGAAAATAGCACCTATAGCAAGGGCTTTCGAGGATATTGACCAGATCCAGTACAAAATAGTTCATACAGGCCAGCATTACGACCAGAACATGAGCGATATATTCTTTGAAGAGTTAGGAATACGAAATCCAGATTACCATTTAGGCGCCGGCGGGGGAAGCCACTCCCAGCAGACAGCGAAAATCATGGTCGAGTTCGAGACAATTTGCGAAAATGATATGCCGGATCTCGTCATAGTTGTAGGCGATGTCAACTCAACCCTGGCTTGTTCAATCGTTGCCAAAAAAATGCATGTCAACGTCGCACATGTTGAAGCAGGCTTAAGAAGTTTTGATCTCAAGATGCCGGAAGAGATAAACAGGATGGTGACCGATTCGATTTCTGATTTGTTTTTTGTCACAGAAGAGCAGGGCATGGTCAACCTTAAAAACGAAGGCAAAAAAGAGGCTGCCATTCATTTTGTCGGCCATGTCATGATTGACAATCTATATTATCAGTTGTCAAAACTGGACCAGATGCCTGCCAAAGAGTTTAAACTGTCAGAATATAAATCCAAAAACCGGTCATATGGCGTTGTAACCCTTCACAGGCCGTCAAATGTGGATGACAGGCAGATCCTTGAGCAAATATTTGAAGGGTTTGAAGAAATAACAAGGACTTTGCCTTTGATTTTTCCGATTCACCCCAGAACCCGTAAAAATATGGACAGATTCGGCATTAAACCGCCAAATGCAATGACCTTAACTGAACCACTCTCCTATATGGAATTTCTAAACCTGTGGAAAGATGCAAAACTCGCACTGACAGATTCCGGTGGTCTGCAGGAAGAAACAACAGCCTTGGGAATTCCCTGCCTTACTATTCGTGAAAACACGGAAAGGCCTGTGACGATAACCCGGGGTACCAATAAGCTGATAGGCACTTCTAAGGAAAAAATGCTGGAAGCGTTTGACCAGATAATGAACAACAAATGGAAAACAGGCCAAAAACCAAAATTCTGGGATGGCAGGGCAGCTGAACGAATTGCTCAAATAATTTTAAATTGATATAGATTATAAATCTTAAAACCAGATTAAAAAGAGTCAGGAATGGTTATAATATGAAAAAAGCCTTAATTACAGGTATTACAGGTCAGGACGGTGCATATTTAGCAGAGTTTTTACTTTCAAAAGGGTATGAGGTTCACGGCATTAAAAGGCGTGCCTCTTTATTCAATACTGACCGTATCGATCACTTATACCAGGATCCCCATGAAAATCATCCTCAAATGTCCCTTCATTATGGTGATTTAACAGATGCAACCAACTTGATCCGCATTCTTCAGGAAGTTCAGCCTGATGAGGTGTACAATTTGGCAGCCCAAAGTCATGTCCAAGTCTCATTTGAATCTCCTGAATATACAGCAGACACAGATGCACTGGGCACCATGCGTCTTTTAGAAGGTATCCGTCTTTTAAAACTTGAATCAAAAACAAGATTCTACCAGGCATCAACTTCAGAATTATATGGTAAGGTCCAGGAGACACCCCAGACAGAAAAAACACCTTTTTACCCTCGTTCGCCTTATGCTGTTGCAAAATTGTATGCTTACTGGATTACGGTGAATTACCGGGAGGCATATAATATTTTTGCCTGTAATGGTATTTTGTTCAACCATGAGTCACCCCTTCGAGGTGAAACCTTTGTTACCCGTAAAATCACCCGTGCCCTTTGCAGGATTCACTTAGGGATGCAGGATTGTTTGTATCTGGGTAATTTAAATGCCTATCGTGACTGGGGGCATGCCAGAGACTATGTGGAAATGCAGTGGCTCATGCTGCAGCAGGATGAACCAGAGGATTATGTGATTGCCACAGGGGAGAAGCATTCTGTCAGGGAATTTGTCGAAATGACGGCAAAAGAGCTTGGTATGGCCATTAAATGGGAAGGAGAAGGCATCAGGGAAAAAGGCATCAATATCGCAAACGGCAAAACTATTGTTGAAGTCGATCCCAGGTACTTTCGCCCTACAGAAGTGGAAACACTGCTTGGGGACCCGTCCAAAGCAAAGAAAAATCTCGGCTGGGAACCAAAGATTAATTTTGAAACATTGGTAAAGGAAATGACCAGGGAAGATCTTGAAGAAGCGAAAAAAGACGAACTCGTTCAAAGGGCAGGGTTTAAGGTGTTTAATAAAAATGAATAAATCAGATAAAATATTTATAGCCGGTGCCTCTGGTATGGTAGGCTCCGCCATTATCCGCAGCCTGCTGAAAAAAGGATATACAAACCTGATCGGCAGCTACCATACAAAAATTCTTCCTGAACAAAAAGGCAAACCGATTTCCCTGGTTCAAATCGATTTAATTAATCAACAGGCTGTGAATGAATTCTTTTCCAGAGAAAAACCAGATTATGTGTTTCTTGCCGCTGCTAAAGTTGGCGGCATACATGCCAACAATACCTATCCTGCACAGTTCATTTATGAAAACTTAAGCATTCAGAACAACATCATTCATGCGGCCTGCCTGAACAAAGTCAAACGGCTTCTTTTTTTAGGTTCATCCTGTATCTACCCAAAGCATGCACCACAGCCAATGAAAGAAGAACATCTATTAACAGGAATCCTTGAGCCCACAAATGAACCTTACGCCATTGCTAAAATTGCAGGCATTAAACTGTGTGAATCCTATAACCGCCAGTATGGAACAAAATTCTTAGCAGTCATGCCAACGAACCTGTATGGCCCAAATGATAATTTTGATCTTGAAACCTCACACGTCCTGCCCGCCCTGATCCGTAAATTCCATGAGGCAAAGATTAACAATGAAAAACAAGTAGTTATTTGGGGAACCGGTTCCCCCAGAAGAGAATTTTTGCATGTAGACGATATGGCAGATGGCAGTATTCATGTCATGCACCTTTCAGATGATGATGTTGAAAAACATCTTACAAATTATCCAAATCCCTGTTTTGTAAATTTAGGAACAGGTGTTGATTGTACGATTAAAGAATTAGCCCACATCATTAAAGATATCGTTGAATTTAAGGGCAGCCTTTTTTATGATACGTCTAAACCAGATGGAACACCCCAGAAGCTTTTGGATGTTTCGCAACTTAAAAAATTAAATTGGGGGGCAAAGATATCTCTAAGAGATGGAATTGAAAATACGTATTACTGGTTTAGTCATCAGTTGGGGAAAATTAGTAATTGAATTAAAAAAGATATGGCATTACCTCTCCCCCTAACCTTTGTAAAAAACACATTAGAAGATTTACTCCCCTTTGAAAGCTTTAATAAGCCAATTTTTATTATTGCGCCACCAAGGTCGGGGTCAACTTTTTTATTTGACTGTTTGATACAATTTAGGGAGTTATTTCATATCAGCTATGAGGCGGATTTGTTTTGGTGGAAACAATTTCCATATGAAAGGCTGGAAGAGCCTTCAGATTACATTGATGCTAATGAGGCGACAAGGCAAAATGTTTATAAGTATAAAAGAGCTATTAGATCAAGGGCAGTGTTAAACAAATTTAAGCTAAACCCAGGTTTCTCAATTTTGCCACATTTGTTTGGTAAGCCATTAAAATATGTTGATAAAACTATTGCGAATTGTTTTCATTTAGATTTCATTGATCGTGCTTTTCCGGATGCACAATATATATTTCTTCTACGAGACCCTCGCGCAGTAATAAGTAGTATGATAGAAGGATGGAACCACACTTTCAAAAAACCCCAATTGACAACAATGATAGGCTCGATTGCTAATGCTAAAATACAGCATTGGAGTTATCCTGCTGCACCAGGATGGAAGGATGTTGTTCAAAAAAATATCAATGAGATTTGTGCTTGGAGTTGGAAACAACATATTAAATATCCACTAACCTTTTTTAGAAAAAATGCTAAAAACTGTATTCAAATAAGATACGAAGATTTAGTGAATGATAATTTATCCATAATTAAAATGCTGTCCCATAGATTCAATCTTAATTTGACAAAAAAGATAGAAAACTATCTTCAATCCCCGCACTTAAGTTGTACGACAATTTCACGACCAGATCCTAATAAGTGGGAAAAAAAAAGAAAAAATGAAATTGAATATATTTTACCACAGATCGAAAAAATATCGAACCAGATCGGATATTATTTTTCTTGAAAATCTAATTTTATATCTGCAAGCATCAAGATTATTTATATGATATTAAAATCTGAATTTTTGAAATCATTAGCGAATGTTGGTGGCGGTTCGCTTTTTTTATCATTAGGGAGATTTATAACTATTGTTATTGCAACACGATTTGTAGGTACAAGCAATTTAGGAATTTACTTTTTAGTTGTAGCATCTGCTGGAATTATCACAAGCATTGCCGGATTTGGCACCAATGTAGCTATCGTTAAATTTATTGCTGAAGAAGAGGATGTGAAAAACAAAATTTTATTTTCTTCTGTTACTATTCTTTTTTTTCTAGTTTGTTTGTTGAGTGTCATAGTTGTTACTATTTTTATAAATAGTGTTACTTCTTTCGTTGAGATCAAGCTAATGCATATATGGGTATGTATTTCATACGCAGTATTTTTTTATTTAAATTATCCACTACAGGGATTTAAAAAATTCAAATCTATATCGTTAGCAAATACATTGAATGGTGCTTTGAAAATTGTCCTTGCATTAACATTAGTTGCCTTTTTCAAATTTGGGTTTGAAGGGCTTCTTTGGACAGTTATTTTGTCTAATACGATAGCGGTACTATTCCAACTTCACTCATTATATAATGGTTTTAAAATCACGGAACTCTCTTTTTCTCAATTTAATTTTTTAAGAAACTTGTTAAAATTTAGTCTCCCGATATATTTAAACCAAATATATTCAAATTTTTATGACAGAGGGTATACACTCCTAATAGCAGCCATGTTAAATCCAGCAGCAGTTGCCTATTATAATATTGCGATAAAGTTTTCTGCTTTTATAGACCAATTACGTCAGATATTTAATTCAGTATATTTTCCAAAGCTCGTTGAACTGTTAAAAACTCATAAGGAAAAAGCTGAAAAACTGTTAAAGATATCTATCACCATTATATTTATTTCTCTTTCTTTTGGAGCTTTTGTGTTTTTTATTACCAGAAATCAGGTTATCACATTTTTATTTTCAACTGAATATAAAACAGTTTCACTCGCAGCGTTTATTATGGTTTCCCGTTGTGTCTTCTCATTTTGCTCTGCAGTTATGGGTTTTTCACTTGTGGCCCACGGTCATAATTCGGCGCCTTTGAAAATTAATGTCATTATTACCTCTTTTTCTTTTATAACAAGCTATTTATGTATTCCCTATTATGGATATATGGGGGTTGTCTATATCGCATTTTTTTGTGCTATTTTGAGTTTTTTGTTTAATTACTTCTATTTGAACTATGCAAATTTTTTTTTAAGGTTAGGTAGTTCAGGATGGGGATGTTTTATCGGATTTATCCTTGTTGTTATAATGGCCATTTTTCGGCTGTATCCATTCATGTATCTTTCATTTTTAATTTTTTTGGCCTTTTCAATTATTTCAATCTATGGGCTTAAAAAAGAGATAGTTTAGTGGAAAGGATTTATAAACTTTGAATATTTGTTATTATTCAAATTCATCTGACTATGGGGGGGCTGAGAAATATTTAGAAACCTTAGCAATAGGATGTGTAGAGAATGGATTCAACTGCGCGGTGATTTTACGCAGAGACAATATTCGTTTTCAGGAGAGTTTGCACCGAAGCAATTTAAGGTGGTACAAAGTTAATGGATTTAGAGATTTGTTCAAAAAGTTAAAAAAAATAAAGCCTGACTTTTTTCACATTAATCTTCCAGGTCCATGGGGTGCTCATGGCGTTGCTACATTATCAAAAATTGCAGGTGTCAAAAATATTATAACTACTGAACACTTACCAATGTTCGGCCCTTCGATACGGCATTCACCTTTAAAGCATTTGGACACAATATTTATTGATCGAGTAATAACAGTTTCGTATGAAAACAAGCCGTATTTGGAGATAATTCATAAAATAAAACCCGAAAAAATATCTGTTGTGCATAATGGTATCGATACAGATTTGTTTGATGTGACTAATGTTAGTAAATCTCCTGTAAATTTTAGAGAGCGATATAAAATTGCATCAGAAGATTTTGTGTATGGTATTGTTGGTCGTATTACAGAACAAAAGGGTCACAAAATTGCTTTGAAATCGTTTTCACAAATGGTTAAAAAACACGATGATGTGAAACTCATGATTATTGGGGATGGTGAATTGCAGAAGGAAATGATTGATATAGCTCAAAGAAAAGGTATCGATTCTAAAGTTATATTTGCAGGTTTTCAAAAAGATATGCCTGCAGTATATGCTGCTCTAAATGTGCTTTTAATGCCTTCTACTTTTGAAGCACTACCCCTCACATTGCTTGAAGCGATGTCAATGGGTATCCCCGCAATAGCATCAAGAATAAATGGTATTCCTGAAGTTATTGAAAATGAGAAAAATGGCTTTCTTATTCCACCCCAGAAGTGGGAAAGTTTATTTTTAAAGATGGAACAACTATATCACGACCCCGGATTGACGTATTCTTTAAGTAAAGCGTCAATTAAAAAGATTAGAAAAAATTTTTCAATTAAACAAATGGTTTCCAACACTATATCCATATACAGAGAATTGAGTCGCACTTAAACTTTTTTGAACCCAAAAATATTTAAGCATTGAAAGATTATGGAACTTGGTTATTTAAAAAAGTTAGGCCCAGTTAGAAGGGGGCTAAAGAAACTTATTCCCGATACAGTTATAGAAAGGAATAGGTATTCTGGCGAAGAATTAAAAAGTGTATTTATCACCGGTATACACCGATCTGGCACTTCATGGATAGGCAAAATCATTTCTCAGGCATGCAAAGTTATGTATTGGCGTGAACCATATAACCCAGACACAGTAAACACAATGCCTCAGCAATACTTTTTTATCCCCAAAGGTAGAAAAAGTCAATTTTATAAATCATTTACTGATAATTTATTTAAAGGACGGTTCGCTGGCTCTGTTTTTGACTATAGTGAACCACGACAGTGGTTTAATGGGATACATCATCGGCATGTAATAAAGGATCCAACAGCAGCATTCCTGTTAGAATGGTTAACGAGCATGTATATTTTGGATGCTGTGATAGTTTTGAGGCATCCAGCAGGTTTTGTTTCTAGCCTTTTAAAGCTTGGGTGGGACTTTGACTTTAATCTATTCCTATCTCAAAAAGAGCTGATGGAAAATTATCTTGATCCTTATAAAAATGTTATCAAACAATATAATTATAAAGGCATTAATATTGAGAAAGCATCTGTTCTCTGGGGACTTGTATACTATGTTTTATTTCAGATGAGTAAAGGGGAAGATTTTATTTGGACTCGATATGAAGACCTTTGTATCAATCCGTTACATGAATTTAGAAAACTTTTTAATGCGATTGAGCTTGATTGGGATAGCAATGTAGAAAAGAAATTAATTGAAAGTATAAATGATAAAGCAACCTTTAAAGACAATATAACATCAGACCATAATAGAAATACGAAAGAAATGGCAATGGTTTGGAAAAAAAGGCTTTCAAAAAATGAAATAAATACGGTTTTGAAAATTACAGAACAATTCGGTCTTGAATTTTATAATAATTTTTAAGTTCTTAGATTATGATAGATAACGCTATAATTTTACTACTTGGGGTACAAATTTTTCTTCGTGCCTCGTTTTTTGATTCCAATTTATTACCAACACTTGATGTCGCAGGAGCGAGCAGTTTAGGATTTCATGATTTGTCATTTTTTTTGCTCCTTTTGCTATCATTCATAAAGATTATTTCGAACCAGGAACATTCATTAAAAGGGTCTTGGGGGGCGATTCTTTTAGGGCTATTCGTTGTATTAGGTTTAATAGGCGTTGTTAATGCCACACTGGGTGAAACTGGATTCCATAGAGCAGCAAGAGAATCAAGAGACTTTTTTTTATATATTCTTTTTTTTGTTGTTTTAAGTTTGAAGTCAAAAAAATCGAACATCAAAAAGATTGTTTTTGTTTTATTACTCTTTGCCTCGATTACTTCTATACTTTCTTTACTACAAATTTTTATAGGAGATCGAATCGTATTTTTATCAGGTAAAGTACAAACGTTAAATACGTTAAATGAAGAGGTAACAGGTATAACTAGAGTCGGGTCAGAAGGGCTTTCTTCAATAAACTTAGCCTTTTTTATTTGTTTTGCTTCTCTATTAATAAAAATTTCAACGAAAAAAATTGTTTTAATTTTTTTACTGTTATTTGGGCTTTTTTTTTCATTTAACAGAGGAACATGGTTTTCAATTGTTTTAGCTCTGATTATGATCTTTCCATTTTTAAGTTTTAAATCCAAAAAGCGTTTTTTCCAAATCAGTATGATTTTTTTGATACTGGGAACGCTTTTAATCACGATGGGAAGTATGGAGTTTTTAGGGGGGATTACGAGGAATTATCTAACAGCTGGAATTGATCGCTTTACTACAATAAAACCTGAGGAAATAACTCGTGATGGCTCAACTCTTGGTAGATTAGAAGAAGCCAAAATTGTATTTAATAAATTTCTTGAAAGGCCAATTATCGGTCATGGAATTGGTGCGGTCACACAAAAAGGAATAATTGTTAAACAAGAAGGAAAAGCTAAAAGGTTAGGTGAGTGGGGATATGTTCATAATGGATATCTTTATATTCTTTTTAAACTGGGAATTGTTGGTTTGTTGATATACTTTCTGCTAATTGTTGTCTTTTTTATAAAGGGGATTAGAGGGATGAAACTTTGTGTGAACACTTATTTTGAGCCTATCTATACAGGTTCATTATTGTTTTTTATCTCAATCATCCCTCATTCTATGGTAAGTCCAAGAATTATGGAGGGGAAATATATTATCGTTATTTCTATTTCATTAGGGCTCATTGAATTGATAAATCAAGTTTTAAAGAATGGAAAAGATAAATAGAGTGTTACTTGGCTTAATAACAATAATAAGTGTTCATTATCATTATTTGGTATCAGAAAATATATAATTAAAGATTCACGAAAGGGTGGTTAATGCTGATTATAGCAAATGGTGCATTTAGAAGTGGTTCAACTTGGGTGGCAAATATACTCCGTTCAATGATTGAATATTCGAAAATACCAAAAAGATATGATAATACAAAAGATTGGGGAACTGGGAATTCAATTCATCCTAATAAGCTGAAGGCGTTTATTAAAGAAGTTAATATTAAAGATAAATTCTATATTTCAAAAAATCATTTTGGGAAAAAAAAATATCGAAATCTAATTTTAAAAAGTGACCATGTTGTTGTTATTAATGTACACAGAGAGATAAAAGATGCGGTCACCTCAGGATATTATTATTTTTATAGACGAGGTGAATTTTCAGGAAGTTTTAAAGAGTATTATTGGAAGAGAGGACGATATGTAGCTGACTCTTTAAGAAATTATCATAAGGTATGGGAAACGGAATCACCAATAATATATAAAACATCCTATGAGAAATTAAAGCAGGATTATTTTGCAGAGGTCAAAAAAATTGGTTCATTTGTCGGGCTTTCTTTGTCCGACTTTGATGTAAAAAGAATTCAAGAAAACACTAATATTAATAGACTCAGAGAAAAATGGAATGAAAAAGATAAGGAAGAAAAAGAGAGGTTTTTTAGAAAGGGTGTTATAGGAGACTGGAGAAATCATTTCGATGATGAAATGATTGAGAATATACAAGAAATTGAAAAAAAAGGTCTTAGCAGCTTTGAAAGATATAGATTAAAAGCTAAATTTAAAAGTTTAGACTTTATTAATTCTATGATCAGGAAAAATTAAATATTATTTTAAGGTTTTGGTTAACGAAATGTACATTAAAATATTTTTAATATACATGAACTTTTTTTGTCTTTTATTACTAATATGTTTTCCAGCGTTTGGTAAAAGCCTCAAGGATGAAAACATTAGTAATAGTATAAGTTTTTTTTCAAAATCTGATATTCCAATAATGTACAATGAAAAAGACTTATCTAAATTGATAAATTATCCTATAGATTGTATTACATGGGGAAGCCAAATCAATCCAATTTCAATCGAGATAGAAAAGCAAAAGAATCTTTTTGAGGTATATCGATTATCAAACCTAAAACTATTCAGCATTGATACATCATTAATTCAAGAAGGCGGAAAATATATAATTTGTGGAAATGAATGGAATGCATCTTGTAATAGATTATTTTGGGAAATTTGGAGAGGTTCGAATAACAGTTTTAAATTTGATAATAAAATAAAAAAAAGAGCGGTAAAAAATATTAATGGTAATGTTGTTGGTGTTCCATGGAGACAGTCGATGGGCGTAAAAGTACCGATGGCTTGTGTCAATGATCCCGGGTATAAAAAATGGTTAAAGAAAAAAATTGAACTATTAATTTCAACAGATCCAAAGTCAATTCATTTTGATGGAGCTCTTATGGATTCAACTTTAATAAAATCTTATCCACAAGGCTGTTTCACAGATTATAGTATCAACGCTTTTAAAGAATATTTAAAAAAGAAACCAAAACTTTTTTTAGAGCAACATAATATAAAAAACATCAATACTTTTAACTATAAAGATTATATTGCCAATACTAAGGTATTAAATTTTAAATCCAAATCTCTTTGGTATGAATATCAAGAATTCAAACTGCTCTCTACTGCGAAATTGGTAAAAGAGATCATCACCTATGCTAGAGAAAAATCGAATAATGATCTAATGATTTCTGCAAATGTCTCACCGGGAGACTGGAAAACATTGCCATTGGTAACATCATTAGATTTTATATCTGCTGAAATTAATCATTTTGCTTCCAATCGTAAAGTTCCTATCCGACCAATTGTGATCTATAAAATGGCGGAATCCTTAGGTTTGCCAATGTTTTCAACAGCTTACGGAAAAGATTGGGTGTCTGTTAAGCAAAACAATGATCATTTACTTGCTTGCTCTTGGATTTCGCAAGCATATGCTTCTGGTCAATATATGAATTTTCCGTTGAAAACGTGGATACCAGGCGGTCAATATACTCCTGAAAAAGCAATTTATTCTAGATTAGCAAAATGGATAAAAGATAATAAAAATTTATTGGACGACTATGAAACTATTTCGTCTTATTCTTTAATTTTGCCAAAAGATGCTCTAAAAGATCCTCATGATAAATCTTTATTATATAAGTTAATGGAACGCTTTATAGATAAGGGTGTTCTTTTTAACATTATGGTCGTCGATGGATTTAAAAAAGCAATTTTTAATGCGAACCAAAGCAGAAATGCAAATACATTAATATTTGTTCTACCAAAATATATTTCAAACGATACATTAGAAAGCTTAAACACTTCATCATCAAAAAAGATAGTGGTTAGTAAAAAAGTTTTGAGAAATATTGATCAAGATTTTATTAATAGCCTGAGCGAGGTTAGTATTCTTGAGAAGGCGGGAGAGGGAATTTTCTGTTTACCGAGAAAAAGACAAAAAGAGAACAAAATATCTATAGCTATCCACCTTTTGAATAGAGATTATTTTTATGGTACAAGGAGTATGAAAGAAAAAAATCATTTTACTATAAGACTATTAAAAAAACGATTTTCACACTATAACTTTAAAAGAGCTAAATTTTATCAATTTCCTATTGAAAAAAATAGCAAACTCCAACCAGATCAGGCTATTAAAGAGTTACAAATATACAATCAGGGTAAATACTTGTGCGTTGATATACCGCATCTAAATTTATGGGGGATACTTGAACTCACAGAAGTTTGATTTTGGTTTATTGGAAGGTAAAATTTTTTGACAATGAGAATATTATTGATAGCAAGAACTTGTCCTTTCCCCGTAAATGATGGAGAGAAAACTCGAGTTTTTAACCTTATTAAGCATTTATCGCATCATGATATTACTTTAGTGTGCAGAACAATGTCGGAAGAAGAAAAAAAAGGGGTGACTGAATTAAAAAAGTATTGCAAAAGTATTCACGATGTTTACATACCAAGCCCAAAATCTATAGTAGAAAGAATTAGGTGGATATTGCCCTTTCTTTTTTCAAAATATCCCATCAGTCTTTCAACTATATATTTTAAAGAAATATCAGACGTTATATCTAAACTCTGCCGTGAGATTAATTTCGATATTGTTCAAATAGAGCATTCTTCTTTAACTATTTACATGGATTATCTCAAATTCTCAAAAAAAATCACCTCAATTTTAGTCATGCATAACATTGATTATATCAGAAATAAAAGGATTATTAAGACATTGTCATTTGGAGTTAGGAAATTGTTCTATTTAATAAATCAGTTCAAATTTAGAAAATGGGAGCTAAAAGCAATAGAAAGATATAATTGTGTTATCACAATGTCTGATATAGATAAAAAAATATTGAAAAGGGATAGACCTAATTTAAATTATAAAGTGTTACCAAATGGGGTTGGTACAAAAGAAGTTGAGTTTTGTTTAAATAACAAGCAAGTGTCAACAAACCATTTGATTTTCGTTGCTTCAATGGATTCAGAGGCGAATCACGATGGAGCGATGTATTTTATTGATAATGTTTTTCAACTAATTAAAAAAAAGTTCCCTGAAACTCGGGTAAGTTTCGTTGGCAGGAACCCCAGGAGAGAACTCCTACAAAAGCACAATGACAAGGATATTATTGTTACAGGTATGGTTGACAGTGTGTTTGAATACTACCAAAAAGCTTCAGTTGCAATTGTACCATTAAGGTCCGGAGGTGGAACTAGACTTAAAATACTTGAATCAATGGCAGCAGGTGTTCCCGTTGTTTCAACGACAGTTGGTGCAGAAGGATTGAACGTTACTAATGCTCAGGATATCATGTTAGCAGATACTCCAGCAGAATTCGCCGATTGTGTAAACATGCTGTTTGGGTCTATATCTTTGAGAAAAACTATAGCCAGAAAAGCAAGACAGAAAGTTGAAAATGAATATGACTGGTCAATCATTGCCCAAAAATGCGATCTAATATATGGATCACTCATTTATAAGTAATGCCTATGAATCCATATATCTCTATAGTTACCACAACATATAATTGTGAGGAGTATATAGACCAAACCATTCAATCAATTCACTCTCGAAATAATAAAAACTTCTGCCATATTATAGTAGATGCTGGGTCCACTGATGGAACAGTTTCTATTTTGAATAAGGTCAAAAGTAAATTTAAAAAATTTATTATTGAGCCAGATGATGGCATGTATTTTGGTATTCAAAAGGGTGCTAAATATGTTGATACAGAAATAATGGCATGGTTGAATGCAGATGATATCTATTATCCTTGGACAATGTCAGTCGTTACTGAAATTTTTAAAAAATTTCCTCATATTGACTGGATTATCGGACAACCCTCGTATATTAATGAAAAAGGACAGTTTATAAAAGTTTCTTCGAATTCAGGGACAGCATATCCAACCCAGTACATTCGGAATGGTTGGTTTCGATCATTATTTGCGGGTTATTTACAGCAGGAAAGCATGTTCTGGAGAAAAAGCTTGTGGGATAAAGTTGGAGGGTTAGACCTTAATTATAAATATGCAGCAGATTTTGAACTGTGGACCCGATTTGCAAAGCATGCAGATTTATATAGTGTTACAGCACCCTTAGCCGGTTTTAGAAAAGGCAAGAACAAACATCAATTGTTCATGAAGATGAATATTATAATGAGGTTGAAACTATTTGCAAAAAGCTAAAACCTCCTCCGAATTTTTGGACGTATTTAAGTAAGAAAAGTGAATATTTAAGAATAATTTCTCGATTGATGATCTGGAAGAGTTGTAAAGTCGTCACCTACTCGGAATTCCATAGTGACTGGATCATCAAAAAAATGTTTCGTCCTCTGTCCCGGTATTCAGTTTCAGAGGTGCTGTTAGAATGGAGTAAGAAACGGGTTAAAGCATAGTTGAAAAAGACTTAAGACAATCTATGAGCACTACTGAATTATTTAATTATAAAATTAGTAATCGAGGATGCTTAGGAGATATTGAAGCAATTTTTGATTTTATTGGGGATGGAAGTAGGGGACGTTATATGTCGTGTGCCAATCCTCATTCACTGGTAACGTCAGCGAGAGACCCTTTGTTTGAGAAAGCGTTGAAGTCTTCAGATATCATTTTGCCTGATGGGACAGGAATCATATTGGCTGCAAAGTTTCTAAGATTACCTATATATACGAAAGTGTCAGGGAGTGATTTTTTTAAGGAGTGTAATAAAAAAGCTGAAACTTTGGGAAAAATAAGTTACTTCTTTCTTGGTTCCAGCCAGAAAGTACTTGATCTAATTAAAATGAGAATAAATCGTGAATTCCCTAATATCAAAGTCTGCGGTACCTATTCTCCTCCATTTAAAAAAGAGTTTTCAAAGGAAGACAATATCAAAATGGTAGAGGCAGTGAATGAAGCAAAACCCGATATCCTTTGGGTTGGAATGACAGCTCCAAAGCAGGAAAAATGGATTTATCAAAATAAAGATCGGTTAGATGTCCCATTTATAGGGGCGATTGGTGCTGTATTTGATTTTTATGCGGGCACGAAAGAACGAGCTTCAGATTTTTGGATTAATTTAGGACTTGAGTGGCTGCCTAGGTTTTTAAAAGAACCAAAACGGTTGTGGGAAAGAAATTTAAAATCCACTCCAATTTTTTTGTGGTGGATATTGAAAGAAAAAATTAAAACCTTAAAAAAGAACGATTAAGTATGAGCGATTCTTCATTGTCTTCAAATAAATCTTTTTATTTCGAGTATAATTTTCTTGTTAAAACAGGATGTTATGCTTTATTGCTTATTGGTTTGTATTATTCATCTCTTCGAGACCTTTGATTAACTCGACGCAGAAACCCTTCCAAAAACACAAAATTGAACT
>CAYFKW010000047.1:0-7047 GCA_964343845.1 uncultured Desulfobacula sp.
TACACCGCCTTCAACTGTCGAATGTATCTGAAAATATTTCTGGCAAATTCTATATATAAAGGTTTTTATCCAATAAACAGTAGGCGCCATAAAACCGAAATCGGCGTGTCATATTTAGAATAAACACTGTCAACCTATCGATTAATTTAAAGTGACTGTTTCTAAGAAATTAAAACCAAATAGACTATAATTCAACGGAATTTGTATGAAGTTAGCAGCAATATCCTTTTTCATCAGTGAGGCAGAAACGTGAGAATGCGTCCTGCCGCTCGAAGAAACCCAATCCATTCAAACCTTCTCTCCACCCCCTGCCTTGTTCTCAGCAAAAATGAAGAAAACAAATACAAATTCATTGTCCTGCTTTTTAAAGTTTTTTGAGCATGGCAATCTCATCACAGTTCGGGAAACTGACACATCCGATACAGTCCGCCCATATTTTAAGGGGCAGTTCATTTTTATCTATGGGTGAAAATTCAAAGCGTTCAAAAAAAGTGGGCCGGTATGTCAGTGTAAAAAGATCGGTCACTTTAAAATAGACGGCTTCCTGTATAGATCTTTCGGTCAGTGCCGTACCAATGCCCTGGCCTGTAAAGTCTGGATCAACTGCAAGGGAACGGATCTCTGCTAAATTTTCCCAACAGAATTGAAGGGCACAACACCCAACGACTTTTTTTTCCCTGGTGTCTTCAAACACCCAGAAATCCCTTAAATGGTCATATATTTTGTGGAGCGGCCGCGGTAACAGCTCCCCTTTTTTACTATAAATTTGAAGCAGAGTGAAAATTATGTTTACATCATCAAGCGTTGCTTTTCTTATCATTTGAGATCCTTGGCATTCATTAATGCTTTTACTTTTCCTTTAGTTCCGGCGGTTGTAATGCTGCCTGTGTCCGGGTCCATATATACCATTTTTGTACCGTCTGGTATATCAAAATATTGATAGGATGTATCTGATGTCGCATGCGTCATAAAATCAATCCAGATGGGCAGCGCAGCCTTTGCTCCTGTTTCAAATTTTCCAAGTGTTTTTGAATCATCATTCCCGACCCACACGCCGGCAGCAATTTTTGGGCTGAATCCGATAAACAGGGCATCTTTAAAATTATCTGTTGTTCCTGTTTTTCCAGCGATATCTTTTTGTATGGTTAATGCCTTTTTTCCCGTCCCTTCACGGATAACCGCTTTTAGGAGATCCGTCATAATGGCAGCGGTCTGCCTTGGCATGATAGATTGTTTATTTGTAATGTTCTTGTATATGATACGAGAGTCTGCATCAGTAATTTTCTCGATAGCATAAGGGGCCACTTTTGTTCCCATATTTGCAAACGGGATATATGAAGCTGTAAGCTCCATCAGACTGACTTCAGACGTTCCCAGGGCCAGAGAAAGATTTGGATAAAGATGAGATGAAATTCCAGCCTTATTTGCCAGATCGATCACAGTTGTCGGTCCGATTCTTTCCATCAGTCTCACAGCAGGCGTATTTTTTGATAAGGCAAGTGCTTTTCGAAATGTCATTTTACCGGAATATGTGTTGGAAAAATTATTTACATGCCATGTTTTTTCGTTCTCCAATTGATAGGATAAAGGGGCATCTAAAATAATGTCAGCTTGAGAAAAACCTTGATTAATTGCAGCCGCATAAACAAATGGTTTGAATGCTGACCCTGGCTGGCGTTTTGCCTGAACAGCCCTGTTGTAGGAACTTATGCTAAAGTCTTTACCGCCTATCATACTTAAAATCCCGCCTGTTTTGATATCAAGGGCAATGACTGCACACTGGGCTTTAGAGGGGTCCAGTCCTTTAGCCTTCATTCGGGCCTCAAGTTCACCCATCCGGTTTACAACAGATTTATTAGCGGTTTCCTGGAGTTCTAAATTTAAAGAAGTATGAATGTTTAATCCTGTTGAAAAGACCTTTTCTATAGTAAACTGGTTGTTTAAAACATGCTTGATATACCCGATAAAGTATGGGGCTTTACCCTGGTCCGGATGCAGGGATGGCAAAGGAATTTTTGCTGATCTGGCCAGCAGGTATTCCTGTTGTGTAATAATGTCTGTGGCCAGCATCTGGTTCAGAACAACCTGCCGCCTTTTCAGTGCCAGATCCAGGTTTTTAAGCGGTGAATATATAGAAGGTGCTTTGGGCAGGCCAGCGATCAATGCAGCTTCAGCAAGCGTGATATCTTTTACAGATTTCCCAAAGTATGCTCGGCAGGCCGCTTCAACGCCATAGTTCCCAGAGCCAAGATAAATCAGGTTTAAATACAATTCCATGATTTCATTTTTTGTATATCGCCGTTCAATCTGGATGGTTAAAATGGCTTCTTTTATTTTTCTGACAATAGATTTCTCAGGTGTCAGAAAAAGGGTCTTTGCAAGCTGCTGGGTTAACGTGCTTGCGCCTTGTTTAAAACTGCCTGCCTTTAAATCATATATAATTGCCCTGATGATGGCTTTCAGGTTTACACCAGAGTGAGAAAAGAAGTTTCTGTCTTCGATCGTTATAAGGGCATTGGTGAGGTCTTTGGGGACGACTTCTATAGATACGGGAAATCGCTTTTCAATATAAAATCTGGACACAATCTGTCTGTCTGACGAAAAGACAGTTGTCACAGAGGATGGTTTAAACTGCTTGAGGTGATTTATCTGAGGCAGGTCATGAACAAGAGTGAAAAAGGCCCCTGCCAGAATTCCAAAAAAAATTCCAGCAAAGGCGATTGAAAATAAAATCCAATTTTGTTTCTGCATTATAATTTAATAAAGGCACCAATACCTTTTTTAAAATCGTCATCAGTAAATGGTTTATGGAGGATTTTGTTTATACCTGATTTTGTCAACACAGAATCATCAATCTTAATATCTCCGTCTTTTTCTTCAACAAAATCACTTTGAGTGGTGATCATCACAATGGGCAGATCCTGGCGGGTAAATTTTCTTCTGATTTCGCGAGTAAGTTCAAGCCCGCTGATATTTGGCATATTCAAATCAGTAATAACAAGATCAGGTTTTTTATTAATGATTTCAGGAATGGCATCCTCCGGCCGGTCAAACGTAACCGGGTTAAATCCAAGTGCGGTTAATTTGTTTTGATAGAGCTTGAGCATCATTTTTGAATCGTCTACAACAAAAATCTGAGTCTCTTTTTCTTTGCCAGTATCCTTTTGAGGTACCTTTTCAGCCACTTTTTCGGCAAAATCTTTCTGGCCAATGCTGGTCATTTTTTTTAAGAACGTGTCTCTTGTTTTTGGATCTGCCTTTTGTGTGACATGGGTTTCGGCAAGGTCCATAAAAGATTCTTCTTCTGCAAGGAAATTAAAAATATTGCTCGCATCTGAATCGATTAAAGCGGCAACAGCATTTTGGGATTCATCAGACCCTTCTCTTACAACATTTCTTAATCCGGCAACCAACGCCTTGGAAAGGTTTTTGTCGATGGCTCTTGCAGCGCTCATCCGAACCGCTTCAACAGGATCCTGCAACCCCTGGACTAAACTGATCGCAGTTTTTGGAGAGGGAATCCGTTCCATCGCCTCATATGCTGCCTGCCGAATATTTGCGTCTTCCGGCTGGGTATTCACAATATCAAGAATGGGGGATACTGCTGCAGGATCCCCGATATACCCTAAAGTTGTCACCAGATGGACCAGATAGTCGGCTTCAGCATTCTGAAAAGCTTTGGTCAGAATAGGAGTGGCCTTTGTCCCTAATTTCATAATCTGGTCAATGGCTGTGTCCCGGACATTTGTATCTTTAGAACTTAACAGCGTTATCAATTTATCAAGGGCATACAGATCCTGTATTTCTGCTAAGGCTTCCACTGCCAGTTTGTTGGTTTCCTCGTCTGCCCCGATAAATCCCATCAGTTGATCGATGGCATCGTTTCCACCTGTTTCAGATATAGCAAAAATAGCAGCCTGCTTCACTTCAAGTTCAGGCTGGTCTGCCATTTTTGAAAATACAGGTAATGATTCAGGAAGTCTTAAATTTCCTAAGGATGTGATGGCAGCAACAAGAATATCTTTATCCTCATCATCTGTAATTATTTTCTGCAGGGTTGACGCTGTTTCGGTTAACAGAAGCTCTCCTGCAGCCTTTAAAAATAACAGCCTGGCTTTTTTTTCATTTTCTGTAATATATTTTATGACAAGATCAGTATTCCCAAATGATTTATCAAGAATGAGTTCATATAATGATTCCTGGATTTTGGGATCTGATATATCGACTTTGACAAGGTACTCAAGCAAAGGGAATACGACCTTTTCAGGTGCTTTGGCTAATTCTATCAGTGCTTTCCTCTGCACCTGCGCATCCACATCAGAATCAGATGCAAATTGAAGCAAAGCTTTTGCTTTCACCACATCCTGTTCATTCAGGCAAAAAATCAATTCATCGATAAACTCTTTTGCATTAATTCCACCCATAATAAATCCTCAACTAATCTTTAAATTGATAGAAAACAGAGTTCAAATATTTTTTGGAAGTAAAAAGATCGACATCATTTACAAGGGACTCAGTTGAGCCGATTAAAAGGTATCCATCCGGTTCCATCACTTTTGAAATATTGGTATAAATTCTTCTGCGGTCTTCACTGGTAAAATAGATCATGACATTCCTGCACAGTACAATGTCAAACTTTCCAATGCCTATGAATGGCTTCATCAGGTTCATTTTTTTAAATTGGGCCATAACCCGGACTTCATCTTTAATTTTATAGCGGTCATCCTTTTTATCAAAGTATCTTGCCAACCGTCTTTGATCCAGCCCTCTTGCCACTTCAAACTTATTGTAAAGCCCGTAACTTGCCTGGGCAATCGCTGCATCAGAAATGTCAGTACCAAACAGCATAATATTATATTTATCAGGAGTAACCCCCATTTCAATCAATGACATTGCAATACTGTAGATTTCCTGTCCCGTAGAATTTGCAGCGCTCCACAATCGTATAGACGGTTTTGCTGACGGGTTGTCTTTCATTCTTTTATCTATCAGATCCGGGAAAATCTTATGCTGCAGCAGTTCAAAAGGGGACTTGTCTCTGAAAAAATAAGTTTCATTGGTTGAAATCGCATCAATAATTTCATTTTCAATCTCTTTTTTAAAATCAGTTCTTGATTTCTGCAGCAATTGAGCATAGGAAGAACAATTGTATTTGCTGATAAGCGGATTAAGCCTTGTCTCCAACAGGTATTCTTTACCAACATCAAGTGCAATCCCTGAAATATCAAGAATGTATTTTGAAAACTGTTTAAACTCTTCTGGGGTTACTTTTGTCGTTGCCATAATTTTTGTTGGTAAATTATTTGGGATTCTTAAGAGGCTACTGTCTTTAATATTTCTTCAGCAATCTTTTCCAACGGGACGACGATATCAGCAATGCCAGATTCAACTGGTTCTTTTGGCATTCCAAAAACGGTACAAGTCTCTTCATCCTGGGCAATAATAATGCTGCCGTTGTTTTTCATCTGAGCAAGTCCTTTTGAACCGTCATTTCCCATGCCTGTCATAATAACACCGGTTGATCTGCCTACATAGTGCTGTGCAATGGATCTGAATAGATAGTCAACAGACGGTTTACAACTGTTTTCCGGCGGGTCATCCGTAATTTTAATTTTCCTTGTGATACCATCTGCCGCGGCAATAATTTTCATCTGTTTTCCACCTGGTGCTATCAGAATTCTTCCAGGCAGTAATTTATCGCCGTTTTCTGCTTCTTTAACTTCAATTTTCGATTTGTTGTTCAGGCTCTGTGCAAGTGAGGCTGTAAACATCGGCGGCATATGCTGTACAATTAAAATGGGGGCGCGAAAATCAGCAGGGAGCATGGGTACCATCTGTGTCAATGCATTGGGACCGCCTGTGGAAATTCCAATTCCCACTATCTCAGAATTTGATTTGATGACTGCTTTATGGACAGGTCTGGCCGGGGTGTCTTTTACAACCGTTTTTCCGGGAGCAGCTTTAGCTTTTACTTTCTCCCTTATTTTAAGCCGTGTCTGTTTCTGGCGTTTCAGGGTATCAATAATAGGTAAAAGAGAGTCCCTGACCTTCTGCAGGTTCTCGGCCATTTTACCTTCGCTCGGCTTCGGTACAAAATCAAAAGCACCCAGTTCAAGTGCTTTTATGGTCATCTCGCTGCCCTGCTGGGTCAGTGTGGACAACATAATAATAACAGGCGCATCCGGCTGGTCTTTCAGCGCCTGAAGCACCTCGATACCGTTCATTTCAGGCATTTCAATATCAAGGGTGATCAAATCAGGTTTAAGGGCGGCAATTTTTGAAAGAGCAATTTTCCCATTGTTGGCAGTCCCGACAACTTCAACCCCAGGTGTCTCCGCAAGTACATCTCCTACAATTTTTCTATAGACGATCGTGTCATCTATAACAAGGGCTCTGATATTATCCATTATTCTTTTAGTACCTCATCAATATCAAGAATTCCTATGAGCTGTTTTTCAGTTTTTAAGACACCTTGGAAAAATTTACCCTTAACACCGCCTATATTTGAAGGAGCAGGTTCTATATCTTCTCTTTTGGCAAGTGCGACATCACTGATAGAATCAACAAGAAGTCCAATATGTTCGTCTTCAGAATTGACAATTATGTTTCTATTATCTTTATCTTTATTGACTGGATCCAGCCCCAGTTTCTTCCCTAAATCAATGATGGTTACAATCCTTCCTCTTAAATTAAGGATGCCTTCAATATAATCGGATGACTGAGGAACCCTGGTAATTTCAAAATGTTTATTTATTTCCTGTATATTAAGGATATCTATTCCGCACAGTGCCCCGCCAACATAAAAGGTCGAAAATTCGATGTCTTCGGAAGAGATTTCTGCTGTTGTTTCTGACATTTTTTTCTCCTTAAATTTAGAAAACCTAAAAAGTTATCTTATTTGGTTATACCCAATCGTTCCCTTATAACCTTCATTAATTTTTCTCTGTCCAGTTTAATCTCATATTCATCAATCCCTACTTTCCGCCCTTTTTCAATATGGGCTTCACTGGCAAGAGAGGTCAATGCAATAACATCCAGATGCGAATA
>CAYFKW010000047.1:7057-14667 GCA_964343845.1 uncultured Desulfobacula sp.
TTTAATGCGTTTGGTTAATTCAAATCCATCCATATTCGGCATCTCAAGATCGGTAACAACAATATCGATTTCATCGACGCGTTCTTTCAGGAGTTCATAGGCAATAAGGCCGTCTTCTGCCTCAATAACTTTGAAGCCGTCTTCTTCGATAAATGTTTTTACCTGGTTCCTGAAAAAGGCAGAATCTTCAGCAAACAGGATTATTTTTTCCCCGGATTCCGCCATCTCGGCAGCCACCTTTGCTTCTTCCTTGAACCATTCAGGGTTTAGAATTTTTACCATTTCAAAGATATCAACGAGAAGTGTTGTGTGTTCGTTAATAATCATAGATCCGCTTATGGCAGGTTGTTTTAACGTGCTCTCGTCAATCTGGAGATTAACCTCAAGGGCATCCACCGGCGGTGTCACCATCAGCCCCAGCTCTTTATCTTTAATCTTAAATACAATAACCTCCTGCTGCTCCCTTTCAGGAAGGGGGCTGAAATCAGATACTTGTGACAGTTCAAAAAGCGGTAACGCACCACCACGGTACTGGACAACTTTTCTGTCGCCAATAGGCTCAATGGTTGATGTCTGAATCCTTTCGATTCTTTCAACAATATTAAGCGGTGCGGCAAAGTATTCATTCTCACCATTTTTAAAGGTCAGCATGGAAGCCCTGTCTTTTGCAGCCTCTGCAGCAGCTTCTGCTTCTCTGGCATTTTGTCCCGCTTCAGAGACAGCAGCCAGCTCAGCCATTTGTGCAAGGTTGGAAATATCAAGGATAAGCGCTACTTTTCCATCCCCCATAATGGTGGCACCGGCATAGGCAGTACATTTTTTCAGATGCCGTCCAACTGGTTTGACAACAATTTCCTCTGAGTCATGCAATTTATCAACAACCAGGCCATATTTAAACGCGCCGGCAGAAACAACCGCAATGTTCATGGCACTTTTGGCATGATATCTTCTGTCTTCCTGTTCCCTTTCAGGGAGGTTTTCTTCAGGGTCGGATGCTTCAATGACATATCCATCTTCTGTCAGTGTGTGCTGCTTAGATCTTCTATCGGCAACGTTCTGCCTTCTGTCCGGGCGTTCTTCTTTGCTGTCCGGATCAGTATATACCCTGTCTATCTCAAGCATTTCAGCCAGATCCAGCAAGGGCAGAAGCTCTCCTCTTAACCTTACAACAGCAGCATCACCGACCTTTTCAATTTTATCTTTTACCTGGGCGGCCGGTATTCTTAATAGTTCGTTCAGGTTCACCTGCGGCACTGCGTATCTTTCATCACCAACTGATGTAATCTGGCTTGGGATAATGGCCAGGGTAAGCGGCAGTTTTATCTGGATATCAGTGCCTTCACCTGGTGTCGAATCCAACTCGATAATACCGCCAAGGCTTTCAATGTTTGTTGTCACAACATCCATTCCAACACCCCGGCCGGACACATCTGTAATTTCCTTTGCCGTTGAAAAACCGGGTAATAGAATCAATTCAGTTTTCTGCTTGTCTGTCATCTCATCCACCTGCTGTTCGGTCATAAGGCCTTTTTCAACAGCAGAAATGGCAATCCTGTCCGGGTCAAGGCCCTTACCGTCATCTGAGATAACCAGGTTGACCTGACCTGCATCATGAAATGCTTTTAAAGTGATTTTGCCTGTGGCCTTTTTACCTTTCTGTTCTCTTTCAGAAGGGGTCTCTATGCCGTGGTCAACCGAATTTCTGACAAGGTGGGTTAAAGGATCATTGATGGCTTCTAAAATTGTTTTATCAAGTTCTACCTCTTTACCTTCAATAACGAGGTCAATTGACTTGCCCAACTGCTGGGAAAGATCTCTGACAACCCGGGTAAATTTATTCAGAATATTTCCAATGGGCTGCATTCGTGTTCTCATGATCGCTTCCTGCAGACGTGATCATATCGATGCGCTGGCTGGATAGTTCTGTTGCTTTAATGTTTGAAGATGTAATCCCCTGTAACAGCTGGTTCCTGCTCAGAACAAGCTCGCCTGCAAGGTTCATAAGGGTATCTAGCAGACCGACATTTACCCTGAGTGACGTTTGCGGCTTTGCACTGATGCTGACTTCTTTTTTCTTTTCATCTGGTGCCTGTTTTGCCTTTGCAACAACCTGAGGCGTTTCTTTTACAACAGGTTTGGGTGGCGGTGGTGCGGCGACTGTTTCCTGTTTCGGCTGTTCAACAGCAACGGGTTCAGGCGCTGGCTCTGGTGTTTCAACTGCAGGTGACGCACCTGCCTGTTCTTCTTTGGACGGCATGGTTGCAGGTTCTGCTCCAACATCTGCAACGCTTGTTTTGACTATCATGTCATCAGATATGGCATGGATGTACTGTTTCTCAATATCAAAAAGGGTCTCGGTCATATCATATTCAATGATAGAGGCAAAAAGAACCTGAAAAGGGATTCTGTTCGCAGGGCTCTGGTCCAGCAGGCCTACGGAATCAAAGTCAATTCTGGAATCGATAATGGTCCCTGTCTTCTGCAAACTGTTTAACACTTCAATGGGGTTTTTCCCTTTTCGTTGAATGTCATTGATTAAATCGTATTCAACAAGAAACAGATTTTTCCCTTCTGATTTATACTGTTCAATCTCGAAAAGAGAAATTTGAGGAAACACCCTGCCATCCTGGAGAGTGATATCAACAATTTCTGTGACCATATCCTGCTGTTCTTCCGGTACCCCGGATTTCGTAATATTCTCTAGTGCTGTGATGTGATCTGAAACATCCTGATCATTACTTGTTTCGATATTATTTAAAAGATTTTCCAGTTCATCAAATCCCTTCAGGAGAACACTGACTTTTTCAGAATCAGGGATGAGTTCTTTGTTTCTGACAAGACCCAGGACATTTTCCAGGTGATGGGCCAGATCTTTTATGGTATTCAATCCCATAAAACCGGCACCACCCTTGATCGAATGGGCAGCCCTGAAGACGTTGTTTACCAGGTCCAGATCAATGTTTTCTCCAGCCTCTTCAATCGTCAAAAGATCACTTTCAATATCACCGAGATGATCCAGCGATTCTTCAATATACATTTGTAGGGTCTCGTCATCTTCAAACATATTAAATCTCCTGAAAGGGTTTTAGCACCGAAATGGTAAAAAATTGCCTAATATTGAATAATCTACAGAAGATAGAATAAAAAGTCAAACTAAGAATGGTGAAATCACAAGGATTTTTTTTATAATTTTCTTATGATATCATTGGGTTGACAAGGAATTTCAAGTGTGAGGATTACCTGAGTATTTGGATGGGCACATTCCATTGTTTCCTTATTCATGTCAAGCAAGTTCAGTATTTTTGATTGTTTTGGAAGACCATTGGGCGCTATGACCTCAACAACGTCATCTCTGGTGATTTTGTTTCTGATGCCGACCTCACAGGTTTGATTATCCAGACGTGACATTACCTTTCCAATAAAACTGTGTATTTTCCCTTTGTGAATGTTCTTGTAATTGGGTAAGGTTTCATCTGGTTTATTAAAATAAAACCCGGTACAATAGTCTCGATGATACACCTGATAGAGCTCATTCAGCCACTCAGGTTTTAATTGATAGGTCTCAGGAGAAGCGATGTAAGTGTCAATGGCCTCGCGATATGTTTTAACAACAGAAGCAAGGTAGTTAATCCCTTTCATTCGGCCTTCAATTTTTAAGGATGTGATATTGGCAGTTATTAATTCAGGGATGTGCTCAAGCATGCACAGGTCTTTGGAATTGAAAATATATGTGCCCTGGTTGTCTTCCATAAGGGAATGATATTCATTTGGGCGAAGTTCCTCTACAACCGAATATTTCCATCTGCAGGGATGACTGCAAAGCCCTCTGCTGCTGTCCCTGCCGCTTAAAAAGCTGCTCAAAAGACACCGTCCGGAATACGAAACACACATCGCGCCATGGATAAAGGTTTCTGTTTCCACTCCTGTGTTTCCCGCAATTTTTTTTATCTCAGATAAAGACAATTCCCTGGCCAGGTTGACTCTTTTTACCCCCAGGTCACCCCAGAACTGTACAGCACTTAAATTTGTTGTGTTTGCCTGGGTGCTTAAATGGATGTCAATGTGAGGTATGGTTGCTCTGGCCATTCGTATAATGCCGGGGTCAGAAATAATAATAGCATCCGGTTGAATTCTTCCTGCTTTTTTTAAAAAAGTTTCAATGCTCTTTTGTTCTTTAGTCCTGGAATAAATATTACATGCCAGATAAACCTTGACGCCTTTTTTATGAGAATAGGAAACAGCATCAGACAGTTCTTCATCTGTAAAGTTGCCGGAAAAATTCCTGAGACTGAAATGTTTCCCAGCAAGATACACGGCATCTGCTCCATAGTGTATGGCAATTTCCAGTTTCTCAAAATTTCCGGCAGGTGCTAAAAGCTCCGGTTTGGCGGGATAATGTTTCATGTGTTTCGCAGTCTGTTTAAACGTGGTACCCCCGGCAGGAATCGAACCTGCGCTCAAGGATTAGGAATCCTATGCTCTATCCACTGAGCTACGGGGGCTGAAATTTATTCTACAATCAACGTTTGTCCGGGAAATATTTTACTTCTTTTGTTTAAATCATTCAAGGCAAGGAGTTTTCTCAGGCTCATGTTGTGTTTTTTTGCGATTGAGAATGGACTGTCACCAGATCGTACCTGATAGGTAGGCAGTCCTTTTTTAGAAGCAGCTGCTTGTTTTTTTGATGAAATATACAGGGTCTGCCCGACACTCAATGTGGTACGGGACAGTTCATTGGTTGCCATGATGTGCTTTGTCGTTGTGCCGAATTTTCTGGCGATGTTCCAGAGATTGTCACCTTGTCGAACGGTGTACCTCAATGTCTGTCCAGGCGGAATCGGGTGTGTGGCAACTGCCCTGGCACCAGCATCATTGCTTCTGCTGGGTATTTTCAACACCTTGCCGGCATAGATACGGTTCCCCCTGATATTGTTGGCATTTCGTATGGCCCTGATGGAAGATTTATATCTCTGAGCGATACCAGACAGGGTTTGACCTCTTCTAACACGGTGATAAACAAACATCGGTGGAGGAGAATAGGTTGTCTTAATGGTATCAATTTTGGATAAAAAAATCTCTGCTTTATCTTCCGGCACTTTGAGCTGATAAGATTCAGGCGGCAGAAGTGCATATCTGAGTTCTGCATTCAGCTCTTTTAATACCGTTGTCTTTACATCTATCTCCTTGGCAATATCTTTCAACCGAACCTGTTTTTTTATTTCACAGACTTTATAGTCAATGGGGGGAAAGGGGGTAACATGAATGTTATACTTGTCTAAATTGTTGACAATGTGGAGTGTGGCTAAAAATCGTGGCACATATCTCGATGTCTCTCTTGGAAGGTTCTGGTAAAGGTCCCAGAAATTATCGAGATAGTTAATCCTTTGTTTCCTGATAATTCTCAGTACTCTTGATTCCCCGCAATTATAGGCTGCAAGAGCAGTTGTCCAGTCCCCGAAAAGATTGTGAAGTTCTTTCAGATAGCTGATAGCCGCTTTTGTCGCTTTTTCCGGATCCAGGCGTTCATCAATATAATAATTCCGGCTCAGACCGAACTTGTATCCTGTTGACGGGATGAATTGCCACAATCCCAGGGCTCTGGCACGTGATAATGCTCTTATTTTAAACCCGCTTTCAATTAAAGGGAGCCACGAGATGTCTTCAGGCAGTCCTGCTTTTCTTAATTCAGAAACAATATACGGCCGATACCTTCCTGACCGTTCAAGTGATTCAATGAAAAATTTTCGTTCAGGACCTGTCAGCCTTTTTATCTCGGCCTTTACATAACGGTTGAGGGTGATGGGTATTTCATTGTGCTGGCCATTGACAACAATCTGGCGGGACGCGTAAATTTCAAGAATTCTTTTTGAAATAAGGTACCGGATATCTTCTTTCTGCTGGTTGAATTCAGGATGATCATCTGAATCGATCTCAAGGATGGAATAATATGCTGAATCAAGGTTGGCCACAGCCTCCTCTAATTTACCTTTTTCCCACATTTGCTGGGCATAGTTGCAAAGCTCCAACGCCTGGTCAATCTTCTCCTGTGCCAGGATATCCGATGCTTTTTCTTCTACTGAAATCGATTGGCCGGCTTGGGGCGGTTTGGCTGTTGAGCCGGTGGAAATATGAATTGGAACCGTATCGTCATCTTCCAGGGTTTCAACAGTGATGCTGCTTTCTTTAGAATCCTGCTGGTCAGGCAAATCCGTATTGTTCGATTTGTTTAAAGGCAGTGAATTCGAATTAACAAAAGGTTTGGAAGTGGTTTTGTTCGTGTGCTGACATCCTGCTGTGATCCATAGACTGATTAAGATGATCGCAAGCGTGTGTTTAAACATAGCACTCCTTAAATAAAACGTTAACAGGGTTTGGTGGATTTATTATATAATTAGAGGGTTCTTGTCAAGGGTATAAATAGGTGTGTTACTGCGATTATCAAGAATTTTGGAGATTTTTGAAGTTGATTTTCATCATTGAAAAGTGGTGTTAAAGACAGAGGCATTTCAACTGATGGATAAAAGAAAATTTCAGGCTTTCATCAGTGCCGTCATTTTGAGATCCAGGATTAAATGAAATTATACCGGGTGTCGACCAGGTTAAAAAAAAGGAATAATCTTTCGGATTCATGTAATATATATTTAGTATACATTTTGCATAAAAAAAACATTCAGTATGAAAATTCCCGCAGTAATCACCTGATGACCTGAATGAATAGACAGGCAGTGAAAAAAATCTTGTAATATATTAAAATTTTTTGTATATTTATAAGTTATTGAATTTCAGCCCCTAATATTTATCATGAATTATTCAGAGTGATTTATTGCGTGGATGGTGAAATGGGCAGAATTCAGAGAAAATGAAAGATAATAGAAGCAAATATAGATAAACTGGACGCTAAGCTTGATATTTTGATCTGTAAGATTAAAAATGTTTGAAATTTAGAGTTGATTATCTTGTGTCGCTCTGATATTATCTCTCGGTCTTTTTGCCGTGATTCATTTTGCGGCAATGATAAGATGAGCCGATATAGCTCAGTTGGTAGAGCATCTCACTTGTAATGAGAATGTCCTCCGTTCGATTCGGGGTATCGGCTCCAGGAAAATATGGTGGGGTTCCCGAGTGGTCAAAGGGATCAGACTGTAAATCTGACGGCTCAGCCTTCGGAGGTTCAAATCCTCCCCCCACCACCAGTATGTTGTGTAGGAGATCATTAAGGATTGTTTGCGTGGATCGTTACTACATAGCTAATACAGATGGTTACAGCGAATCATCTGTTCGGTTCTTAGCTATTTTAGTTTCTAATTTGCGGGAGTAGCTCAGTTGGTAGAGCTTCAGCCTTCCAAGCTGAATGTCGCGAGTTCGAACCTCGTCTCCCGCTCCATTCTTTGGGTCTCCGCTTATAATAATGGTTTGAGTTAAATAATTAAATTAATTTGAATCGCCCTTTTTTGGGCCCATGTAGCTCAGTCGGTAGAGCGCTTCCTTGGTAAGGAAGAGGTTCACCGGTTCAATTCCGGTCATGGGCTCCAAAGTGACGGCAGGAGGAATTAAGACAATGGCTAAGGAGAAATTTGAGCGGACGAAGCCGCATGTGAACATAGGAACAA
>CAYFKW010000048.1:0-5064 GCA_964343845.1 uncultured Desulfobacula sp.
CCAGAAATATTTTCAGATACATTCGACAGTTGAAAGGGGTGTACTTGTCATTAACGCCACTCCAACCACACCCCCTTTCAACTGTCTGTGATCTATGCACTCTTAACAAAACGAAAAACTTTATAGCAATCGTTATAGACACAGAGATTGGGCCAAAGAATTTTTTTGAGAGGGCTTCTACTTGAACTTGTTGGCAAGATCATTGTCAATAACATAAATACATGCCTCGTTCGCACCCTGCATGGTATACCCAAATTTTTTGGAAAGATTTTCCAGAAGGAACTTCACATCTTTTTTTATCCGTTTATCGTGCGCCTTGAATTTATCAGTATCAAAATCTTTTATCGCATTTCTAAAGTTTTCATTTTGAATAAAGGGCTCTAATACTCTTTTTTTCAAATTATGCACATACCGGTCATACAGGGATTCGAACAATCTTGTCTCTGTAATATTCTTGCCTTCTATCATGATTTCATGCGTGAGTGTGCGGGTGGTGTATTCTTTTAACACATCATTTCTAATATCCTGCCGTTTTTTCTTGTCCATATTTTCAGAAAGGAGCCTGTTTTCAATGCTTTCTAGAAATTCCTCTGTGACATGTATCTCTTCTTTGGTGAAAATACATTTTACAATGGAATTAAATTCATTTGTGACGGCAGACACGTAATTTTTTATGTCTTTTGCAATCTGTTCCTCATTATAGTAATACAAGGATTCCTTGACCTGCTGGAGGATACTGTAGTCATACATCCGCAGTAAAGACTCAAGAAACCCCTGGGGAATCATCCGTTTTGACTGATCATCCAGTTTATTGAAAAAGGTACATAAATCCGGCATATTGATCAGTCGGTCTTCTTTTGCATATTTTGAATAAAACTGGTCAAAAATTTTAATGGCATCCCGTCCTGACAACCCTTCTTTTCCATATATTTCAGACTCGGCAATGATCTTTTTAAGCATTTTATTGTCAAGGGATTTAACGTCTTCCTCCTCCAGCCATTTAGGAATATTGCCTGAAAACAATTCCATTTTCAGCAGCATGAGCTGGGCATCGCAGAAATTCTTGTATTTTGCAGGATCTTTAATCCATTCAGCCAGGGCCAGTGATTTTTTACCTATCCTGGTACAGATAATAATCCTGGCAAAATTCTCCAGGACCATTGGCAAAAAACTGCCTTCTATATGCCGCCCGAAAATATTGTTGTATATTTTAACTTCTGTTTTAACATCCAGGACATACGGGATATCTATATACTGAATCCTGTCTTCAAAAGACGGAAAATCCCGGATGCTTCTTTTATCCTCCGGGTTCATCAGTGCAAAAAACAAGGAATCAACCCTTTCCTCTATGTCCTCAACTTTATGGAGTCCTTCACTGATAATATTGTGAAGTTCTACCATGCGCTCGATATTGTGAGACTTGATATCCATAAGCGCATAAATACCGTTGTTAATTTTTGCAAATCTGGAATACAGGTAATTGATCAAGTTACTGTCCTGAAAAAGTGAATTAATCCTGTTCTGCAACATTTCATTAGACAGTATGTTCAGTTTTAACGGCCTGTCTCCAGGGTTGAAAACACTGATACCATTTCCAAGGCGCCTGTTGAAATAATAAGGCCTTGCATAGAGCATTTTAAACACTTCAGACGGGTTGCCTAATCGTTCCAACAATGCCTGGTAAATGGATGAACAGATCGTACAGACATCTTCATTGAATACCCATTCATACTCTTTTTCAGTAAACAGCCGCCATTTAAACTCATCATTTTTAATCAGCTCATCCAGCACCACTCTCCGCTGATCTTTGGGAATGGCCAGAAAAGGATTATCGTGGGACACGCACGGGACTTCAATATAATCAACGTCTGATCCTGTTAACAGGGGTTCAGCAGATCCTGTTTTAAATTGCGGGTCATCGGATTTTTCAACATAGTGAATTAATTTTTCAAATGCTGAGACAGACAGGGATTTATCTTTGTCCCTTAATTTTTTAATATTCAACCGCCAGACGATTTCATATCTTAACCCTTCTTCTGTATTGGCATAGATTTCAAACTTTTTTAAAAGATTGTTTAAAAAGGTACTCTTTCCACAGCCGTGCGGCCCATAAAAAATATAGATCCGGTTCTGCTGTGCGCCATGACGCAGATACTCCATCTGCTTCATGAAGCGGTTGGCAAACAGCATGTCAGTGAAATAAGGATTTTCAGAATCTTCGACAAACAGCCGGGAGCAGTCATAATTGGTAAATACCAATTTATCAACATCACCTGCGATGGTGTCCTCTGATTCATCAACATAGCTTTTTATCATGTCGTGGAAGGCTTGAAAGATATTCCGTAAAATCTGGGAAGGGTTATTGTTTAAAATATTGAGGAATTCTTCAAACGGAACAGGTTTAAGCCGCTGGTAATCAGTTATATTTTTATCGAGAAAATCAAGTGTTTGATTAACTGATTTTTTAGGCTCAGGCATTTTTTCCATTTTAAATTATAACTCCCGTTTATGCAGTTTACGGTTCTCCATAATATACAGCATTCTTTTCCATTTGATTTCAACCGGCTTCTGCTCTCCGGATTTGGCTGATGCCGGATCCCAGAAATTCGAATATGCAGTGGCTGCTTTTCCCGACATGACAGGCTCACTTGTTTCAAGATGGACAGGACCTCCCCATAAATATTCAATCCCGATCATGGTATTTTCAATATAATCTGTTTTCAGGGGTTTGTTTTCAAACGCATGGTCCAGATACAATACGCCGTTTTTACTATTGGCTCTGTTAACCGATACCTCCGGCGGGTGGTACAATGTATCAATAATCATATCCCTATAATCTTCTGCTCTTTTTGACTTGATAAAATACTGCCATGTCATCCGTTTGTTGTTAAATCGTTTTCCCGCCACAAAAAGATTATGTTTTGCAATAAACTCCTGGTCAATAAAGGTATTGATAAATGTGAAGTCATTGAAATTTTCACGAATTTTCAATATGGCATCTCCGCCTGAGGCCTTCTTTTTATTATATTTCTTTTTCTTGACTTCATCTTTTAAAAACATGTAGTCAAATGAATAACAGCCCTTGTCTTCCATCTCTTTGATATGCTGGAACAGTCGCATGCCAAGCGCATATGGATTCAATCCAACCTTTGGCATTGATGTTACCCCGGCATTCACCTTGGCATAGTCGGCTTCATGCCCGCAAATTCTGTCATCCCTCATAAAAAGGTATTCATGCCAATAACTTGCCCAACCCTCATTCATGATTTTTGTTCTGATCTGCGGTTGAAAATAAAGGGATGTATTCTTGACAATCTGGATAACAGATTTGATCCATTGATTTTCATCTTCCTTTAAAAAAGGCGAGTACTTGATTATATATTCAACCACATCCAGTTCTGGTTTAACATCAACGGTCAGTTCTTTTTTATATAACTCATCAAACTCAGGATATTTGCTGACAATAAAATCAAAGAAATCTTCATCACTGTCTTTTAAATTATTATATCTTGTGATTTCTTTTAAATACTGATGATGGGTTACATTTTTTATTTTTTGTAAAAAAACATCAAAATAGAAATCTACCTTATCCATTTTTTGGCTGGTATCTTTCATCAACTGGCGATTGAGTTCTCTTTGATACCCTACAAGGTTGTCAACGCCGCGTGAAAATTCAATCGCGTAATCCACCCACCTGCCTTTTTCAGACCTGAGCTGTGCAATCAGCCGCTTATCTGATAACGCCTGGCCGGTTAAATCAATATCCCATGTGTTTTTATAAAAAAGATTGTTCTGAAAAAAATCGATATGCCCCAATACGTGATAAAAAATCATCACGTTCAGCCAGTCAGGATTGTTATCATTGTAAAAAGAAATGGCCGGCCGGGTATTAATCACTGTTTCATAAGGGTTGGACGGATATGCTTCATACATGCCTTTCCCTGACAACACCCGCACATCATGAACCCAGTAATCGTACAGCGTTGGTATCATGACTTTCGGACTGAGTTCGATCATGTCCCGGTTGGTCACTATATATTCAAGGGTTTCATCATCAAACGTCAGCCCGTGATCACGGGCCCTTAGTTTGCATTCCTCCATGATACCTTTGACATGCTGACTGACAAGTTCCATTGTTATCTCACTTTCAGGTTAGCGGCATCTCTTTTATGAAATCAGCCGTTTAATACCTTGAATGATTCTCGAGTCGTCTGCATTTTCATCCATGACATCCAACTTGATTAAATTGCTGTGCTTGTTTAATACACCTGAAGATTTTAAATATTTTTCGACTTCTGTCTGCTTGTTTCCTACATAGGTATGCTCAACAATTGAGACACCGATCCTGGCAACATAGGTGAACATTCTTTCAATTTCTGCTATGGTCTGCTTGCCTTCCTTGTCCCAGTCATCTCCATCAGTGCCGTGAAACACATAGATGTTGTAGTCCCGCGCTAAATTTTCTCTCTCTACAATGTCATTGACCATTTTAAATGCAGTAAAGACCTTTGTTCCGCCGGCAACCTTATAGGAATAATATTTATAAAAGTCAGACACTTCCTTTGCTTCAGTATCGTGCAGGATAAACCGGGTTTCAACCTGCTTTTCATATTGGTACAGCAGCCACGAATACAGCATTACATGCTGGGAAACAACTGCCTGCGTTACCTTGCCTCCCATTGAACCGGAATAGTCTCTTAAAAAGAAAACAAGTGCCTGGGATTCATAATCTTTTTCCCTGGATAAAATTCTGTAAACAAGGTCCTGGGGAGAAATAATAAATTTTGATGTATCAATGTTACTGGCATCCGGAATATTGCCAAGAGTGATATTGGTTTCAACGATCTGTTTGAGCGTGGATTTTTTATCCAGCACCTGACCCACCCCTTTATTTTTATCTGTCAGGTCGTATACATATCTTGCAAGGGTTCTTTTTTTTCCTTTATCCTGAAGGTTGGGCAATTGAAAATCCTGAGACAGCACCTTTCCAAGTTCATAGGCATTGGATTCAAGTTCATGCTCTCCACCCTCACCTTCACCAGGGCCTTCTCCTGGACCCTCTCC
>CAYFKW010000048.1:5074-14625 GCA_964343845.1 uncultured Desulfobacula sp.
TTCCGGCCGGACAGGCTGTTCCCCTATGATATCGCCTTCTTCGCCTTCTCCTGTCCCGCCCGTGGGTTCTCCTTCATCAGGATGCTGGTCCAGATTTATTTCATCATGAACAAACTTTTCTTCAACCGTGGTCGGTACGATGATAATTTTATCTTTCCCGCCAGACCCTGGTTTGACAATCCGTCCAATCCTGATTTTTCTTTTAAAACCGTCTTCTTCTCTTCTTCTGTCTCTTTCAAGAAGCTCATCAAGGGTTATCATCTTTATTCACCTCCCTTGGTTCCATCGAATAAGACTTTTATTTATCATCTTCTTGACTACAGAAGTATTCGATTGTCTTCTGGGCACATGTCCTGCAGTACCCTAGTTTTTCATTCATGGTATAAATCATTCTGTCGTAAAGCTTCTGATTCTCTTCATTGGTTCGGTTTGCCAGCGCTCCGATCAATGATCCGGCACCTGCTATATCAGACTTCAGCCGGACATCTGTAATGGCTTTTACCAGCTCAAGGTTATCCATAAAATCATAGTTGGAATCAACAGAAAGCTTCTGGCCATAAATCTTTCGAATTGAATTTCTAAAAGAGGCCTTCTGCTCTTCGGTTTTCAGGCCCAGTCGTTCTTCCACATTTTTAATATACCTTTCATCTATCTTAAGTGCTTTCAGCTCCCCGCTCTGCGGATCCTTGTATTTCCACATCATGTCCGGGCCCAGATGCTCTGCATCCACACCAATAATCATATTGACATAATTCATAACATCTTTTTTTATCGCAAGGGGTTCATCCATGTATGCATTAAACATTTCAGTCATGATTCTTTCTCGGTATAATCCCCTGGCGATTTTTAAATCTTCCATGAATTTTGCCCTGTCTGACGGCTCCTGAACATAATCAAGAACTGTTCTTTCAAGTGCATGAAAAATATCCAGGGCAAACATGCACTGGCCTTCATTTGTTTCAGAGCTCTCCAGGAGAAGCTGTATGGCCCGTCCCAGATTTCGCTGTCCCAGGCCCTTCTGCCCAAAACGTTTCGTAATATCAGTGTCCTGGTTTAATGCGTCAATTAATTCTGCAAGGGTTTTCAAACTTTTTTCGCCGGCAACCTCTCCGGCTGCTAGCTTCATGGTCTCAACAGGCGTTAATTTGTCAGAACGGGGCAGCCGTGTTAGTACAACTCCAACGGATGCAGCATAGTTCAAATTCGGGTCCTGATGCAGCACTTTTGAGTCAAGCGACCGTTTTGTATCTGTTCCAACCGCATATTTGGTCAAGGTAGCCTGGATTTTATAATCAGTATTATGGGCCACATAACAAATTCTGCACCTGTCAACAATAGGGGCTTCTTCTCTTTCGGAAAGAAACGTATCAAACTCAGAATTATTGCTCGTTGCGATAATCAGGGAATCGATCGGCCATTTGAATCCGTCCAGTTCAATCATCCGGTTTTGAATGACACCAAGATACACCTGGACCAGATCTTTTTTGTTTTTATAAATTTCATCACTGAAATGAATCCCGCCGCCGGCAACCCTGGCTAACGCACCCCGCCTTAAATCAAACCGATACGGATTGTTTGAATCAGAAATATGAAGCAGTCGCTGAATTGATTCTTCACCCATCAGATCCACTGCAGAGGATGTAATTTTATCTTTGGCAGGATATTTGCCCGTTATCGTGCCAAGGCTTTCAATTAATGGTACAGGCGTGATTTCTACAAACGACATCATTTTATTGATATTGTTGTTTGTATGTTCGCGAATCTGGTTAAGAATATATGCAGAGCAGGCGCCCAACGGCCGGTATTTTTCGTAAAGGCTTTCTAATTGTTTATCGGTGAATTTAAATTTTTTGGCCAGAAATTCCTTTGATTTTTCTTTTGTTTCACAAAGACTCATCGCCAGTATCATCGGGTCTTCATAAGTCTGTGACTCAATAGTATCAATTTTTCCATACCCGCCAAGTTTGTCCAGATTAATATATTTGAATGTGTATTTTTTGTTCTGTGGAATGCTCAAAAATTCCCTGTATCGCGCGCACAGATATTCCACAAAAAAGGTTTTTCCATTGCCGGGTTCACCCACTAAAACAAATGCCATTTCCCTGGAAGACCCACCCTCAGATGCATCTTTTACAAATGAGACAAAGCTGTTTATTTCATCGTACATTCCGACCAGATGCTTCTTTCCCTGGCTGAAAATATCAAATTGATAGGTTGTCTTACCTTTTACGGTAATCTTTTGAATGCCCGCATCAAGAATCATTCTGGAAACACCCTGAAAGGCATCTTCAAATACTCGTTTTCCTTTTTTAACCTCATCAACATGACTGATCAGTGATTTTGGATTTGCTTTGCCGGCCATTTTACCCTCCTCTGGGCAGCAAGGAGGCTTATGCTGCCTTTGAAAATTGATTGGAATTTCTTTTCACTTTCTGCCACTGGCAGATTTTTTTAATAAGTTAGAAATTGCATTTACATTGATCACTATTAAGCAGAGCGAATTACGATTTGTAATTTAAGTTACCTTAAATATAGCAATATAAAAAATCAGTGTCAAACTGTTTACTTGTTTTTCTTTTCTTTTTTTACGAAACTTTACTTTCAAAATGAGTAATTTATTTTCACCGTCTTTTTCAAAATAAAATTGTTTTTTATAATAATCTTTTGGTTCTTTTTATAATATGATAAATATAGATCATGCGATAAATTTTTTGATGCAGCTTTTTCAAATATACAAGGTTTTTATTTATCGTTAAAAATTCAATTAACGGACTTAAACTGTCGATTCAAACTATGTTCAATTAATCAGACAACAATGAGGGGAAAATGACCCGGGAAAACTTATTATCTGTTTTAGACATTGCAAAAGAGTTGAATACAGGCAGAGCCACTGCAAAATTTTTACTGAAGCGGTTTAAAAAATGGATGCCTTCTGAGTTAATTAACGGTCAGCGGTTATACCCGGCCACTATCATAAAAACCTTGTTCATCATACAGGAAAACCTGGATATGGGAATGCTTCCAGGAGACATTGAGGCCAAGCTGGATGCCATGGAGACGACTGATCCTGGTGATCTTTTAAATCATTTTGAAAAAACATCCGGGAATGAAGATATCCGGTTAAGCAATGACGGATTAACCCTTTTAAAATCTTTGTTCAATGATATTGGGGATCAACAGAAACGAATCGCAGTTGCACATGAAAAAAGAGCTGCTGCAGAAGAAAGAAAAGCTGTTGCCATTGAAAAAAGAGCTGAGGCTGAAGAAAAAAAAGCAGCAGCAATGAACAACATTGCCCATGCATTGCAGGAGATGAATCAGCTGCGGGCCAGCGAACCTGTGACGCAGCAGATTGTTCATGAAGCAGCCGCCATTGTTGCTGATGATGAAATTGATGAAGATGGCGCGTCAATACAAATTGAAACAGATCAGGTAGAAAATAAGGCTGCGGAACATGAGCAGGCATCGGTGTCAACCGTTGACGGTGACCTTTCCGGGGAAGTTGAGTTGGATGACCTGTCTTTACTTATTGATGATGAATCAGCCGCAGACCTTTTGAGTGAAGATGACGTTCAATTAGATGACCTGTCATTACTGCTTGATGATGACAGTCAAGACGATGGGGATACACCTGAAGAAGAACCAGTATCTGAAACCCAACTGGATCAATTGGATGATTTGTCATTATTGATAGATGCAGATGAGAACCCTGTTGAACCACAGCCGGAAGAAGAAAAAGATACCACAGACCCTGATGATAAAATTGACGGAGAACCGCCTGTTGAACTTGATGACTTATCAAAATTAATTGACCAGCAGGAGGATTCAGATGCGGACCGGCCCTCAGAAGATATGGATGATCTGTCAAAACTAATTGATATGCCTTCTTCTGAAACGGAACCGGCATCTGAAGCAGATACTTCCAAAAATGAGACTGGCGAAACATCATCGCAAGATGATGTTCAGATGGATGATCTGTCTTTGCTGATCGATGAATCTCAAACTGCAGAAGACACAAATGATCCTGAGCAGGATGAAGCAGTTAAGCCTGATGAAATGGATGACCTGTCAAAATTGATTGATACGCCTCCATCTAAGGAAACGGAACCAATTGATGAAGATACGATACCTGGGGATGAAAATACAGAACAACCTGCAGAACCTGATACCGAAGAAGCAGAGGCATCCCCTGAAATCACATTAGATGTCACGCCTGAAGAAGATTTGGAAAAATACAAAGCTGAGGTCATGAATATTATTTTAGGATTTAAAACAGACGGGCGAAGCGTTGAGGATACCACACAAATCTTAAACAAAAACAACGTTAAGACATTGTCCGGGAAACCTGAATGGAGCCAGAAGGCGATTTCGCAGGTGTATCAGTTTATCGAATCCGCGGAATAAAAAATCCGTCCTGAAAATTCTTTGACTCAACTGTTTGAAACAGCAGTTAAAAAATTATCTTAACCTATTTAGCCCCGGCTTTTTTTGCGAAACTCGTATCAACGAACTTGTCCAGGTCAATCAGGCTTGTCATGATCTTCATTTCATCCATCATATATTTTTGAATGGTTTCAAGATCATCTACAATTGGGAAAAGTTCTCCTGTCAGTATACGATCCGGGGGATCGGTCAATACTTTTTTAATAACCTCTTTATCTTGAGACAGAAAGTTACCGCCGATAACGGATGCTGAGTCTGGCTGCGCATCAATTGCAAGACCAGATTTGACGAAACTGTTGCATATTTCCTGAATCGCTTCAGGATGTTTTTCAATAATCTCATTTCGCATGACAAAAACGCAGCAGGGATGGTTGGGCCATAAATCTTTTGACAGATAGAATTCTTCACCATGCCCTTTTGCAATAACCTGTGAACCAAAGGGTTCTGCCACGATAAATCCGCCAATTTCACCATCTTCATCATATTCGATGGCTTCAGGCATCTGAAAGGGTGCCACCACCTCAAGGGTCACATCAATTCCCTCTTCAGTTGCTCTTCCCGGTTTCAGTCCTTTTTCAGACAGCAGTTTGTGAAACAGCATATTATGGACAGAAAGCTGATACGGGATGAGGACGGTTTTACCTGCAAAATCTTCAATTTTTTCTATATTGGCATTTTTACTTTTAACCAGAATACTTCCTGACTTGTGTGCGAAAAGCAGCAGCTTTAAATCAATACCGGATTTAAATAAATCCATGGCAGTCGGGGCAAGGATAAGAGCGCCATCAAGGCTTTTAACTGAGAGTGCATCAGCAACTTCGTTCCATCCGTTCTTTACAACAGGTTCAAGTGTACAGTGTTCAAAATTTTCCATTCCCTTTTTTAGTTTAAGGTCAGTAACGCCAAGAATCAGATGATCTGTAATTTTCAGATAACCAATCTTTATTGCAGGTTTTTCAGCCATTGTGGTCCCTCCGGGTTTTGTGCGTGGATTAAGACAATGTTTATTATTATGCTTAACTTATTTTTAAAGTCAATAGCAAACTGCTTGACAAACCAGATACAGATTTATAAAAACTGTGTTCCTCAAAATGTCTCATAATTTAGGCTCAAAGTAAAGATATATAAAGAATAAATACAATAATTATATCTGTTTTAAATACACTGGTCAGCAAATTTTACAGCCGGTTGTTCCTGGTGGAAAGCCTGGCTGTATAGTCAAGGAACCGCTATGTTTTCAAGTATTGATTCGCCCAACACAAGATCTTCCGGTTTCGTGATTTTGATATTAAAAATGGATCCTTTGATGATATGAACCCTGCCGCCGAAATATTCTACAACTGATGCATCATCGGTTGCAGCAAAAGACTGCTTGAGGGCATGCTCATATGCCTTGACGATCAGTTCTAATTTAAATGACTGAGGGGTCTGGGCATGATACAAACGTTCCCTGTCCACTGTGTTTAATATCGTAAGATCCGGACTGACCCGTTTTACAGTATCGGTTATTTGAAGCCCTGGAATGCATGCGTCATGTTCCGTTGCCTTTTGAATGCAGTTCTCAATTATCTCCTGGTTTATGAAGGGCCGAACCCCATCATGAATCAGCACAATTGACTCTTTTTGTACATTTTCAGATTTTTGAAGAAACTTAAGACCGTTCATGACTGAATCCTGTCTCTCCAGGCCTCCCGATACAATATGAATCTTTTTTTTAAAGCCAAACGGCGCTATGATATGGCTGATACAATATTCAGCATCTTCTTTCGGTATAACCAGGACAATCTCACTGATACAATGATTCCTTTCAAAGATCATGAGTGTTCTGGTAAGAACAGGACAGCCATCCAGGTCCAGATACTGTTTTTTTGTCTTTGCCCCCATCCGCAGTCCCCTGCCAGCTGCGACAATAAGAGCAAAATTCTGAGTGGATTCCATTTTAAATTAAATATGACAATTCTCTGGGTAATGGGATTCCTTTGCCCATATGATCTTCTCCATAATTTACACTGGCCAGTATTTCCAGATCATTTAATGCGCGCAGGTCTCCTTTAAATTTTACTTTTTCTATCTTTTCCTTTTTGATCTTACCACCTGCCCACTGGATATCTAAAACACTTGAAGCATCAAAAACATCATCATTCACCAGCATTTTGACTTCGCCGCCATAGTGCTGGACTATTTTTGCGACCAGAAGGCTTGGACGGCTGTGAAATCCGCGATCCTTAGGTATGCCGACCTCTGTGACGGACGTCTCCATGTTTTCGTTTAAAATGACAAGGGCCAGATCTTTTCCTGAAGATAAAAATTTCCATGCATAAAACAAACAGAAGTTGACAGCTCTGTCCAGTAAAACATCCGGATCAATTAATTGCGTTAAGGAGACACTAACGCTTTTATAGACATCTTTAAACCCGACATCATACAGATGCCGTTCATAAAAATGGAGCAGCCTTCCCATGACTTGAAGGATGTGAAATACAACAGAGAAATGACTTCTCAGCTGGTCAAGCTTTTGGTTTTCAGGTAACGATTTTGTGTTCACAACATATGAATCAAAAGAGGACTGGATATTGTGAATTAGCATTTCATATCGTCTGATGACAACTTCATTAATACTTTCAGGAACAAGTTCATTTATTTTTTTAAGATCATAGCGTTCATAAAATGCAAATTGATCAAAATCTTTTACCACTTCCAGAAATTCGCTGGAAATCATTGTCAGATTTTTTTTCTGCTGATCTTTGACATTGAAATCATCTATATTATGATCCAGTTGCTGTGTTGAGGAAATCCCTGGGAAATAGCTTAAATTATACCCTGTCTCAGGAATATTAATATCAAGCCGGCGGGCTTCATCCAAAATCACAGGAACAGCAAATTTTATGGACTCCTGTAGTATTTTCAAGGTATCGAACGCTTCCAGCCTGAAAGTTTCATAACGGTTTTGTTCAAATGAATAAAATTTGAACCGGTTGAGAATATGGCGCTGGGAATAGCAGGCCAGGGATATATGGCGGATGGTTGCACATAACTCACGATAGAAGACCCATTCTGTATTTTTTTTTGCGCCATGGAAATCCAGAAAATCTTCTAAGATACGCGAGGTTGTAATTAATTTTGAATATAGTTTTTTTGTAAAAATATAGTCGTCATCATCCAGTTCAGCTATAAACAGAATGCATTTTAAATATTCAAAAGAGAAGATATTTGCTTTCTCTTTAAAAGAGATGTCACAGGTAAAGCTCATACATACGTTCCTGTTTTTCTAACAATAAAATATGGCCTGACCAGTTAATAAGCCGAATTCTGTTATCTGCCCTTGTTACCTCAGACAGATCAACGATCATTCATCTTGGGTGAACGTTACCGCACACCTCATGCGACCTACCCGGAAACTTGGACGGACAGCCCTCAATCGTTTCCCTATTTGGTCTTGCACCGGACGGGGTTTACCAAGCTTTTCCGGTCACCCGGAAAACTGGTGCGCTCTTACCGCACCGTTTCACCCTTACCCAGCTACTCACTCTGACTCACCTTTTGGTTATAATTTCCCTAAAGCCGTTTCTGAGTGAGCAGCGGGGCGGTCTGCTCTCTGTTGCACTTTCCTTCACGTCACCGCGACTCCACGTTATGGAGCGTCCTGTCCTATGGTGTTCGGACTTTCCTCCAGGTTAAAACCCAGCGATCGTTTTACCTGGTCAGACCCATGTTTTTATGTGTTCATATAATATAGAATCCTACTGCATTGCGGGCATGAAATCAATGAACTGCCCCGTTGAACCTCAATGTATAATTGAGGCGGTATGTTCATGAAACATCCCATACACACTTCATTCTGTACGTTAACTACTGCCAGTCCCTTGTTCATTTTCGATATTCTGGCAAATCGGTCCATCAGTGACCGATCCAGGCTTTTGCCAATATCCTCTTGTCTCTCCAGGAATTCATCCAGAAGTTCCCGATCGTCAATAGATTTTTTTTCAATTTCATCCTGTTCAGCTTCTATCTGGTCCTTGAGAAGCTTAAATTCTTTTTCACTTTCCTGAACAATAGCATCCATTTTCTCTTTTTCTTCAAAGAACTCCAATAACTGCGTTTCCAAGGCATCCTTTCGCTTTTTGTTATCGTCTACTTCTCTTAAAAGCAGTTGATATTCTTTGTTGGTTTTAACCATTCTCAGCTTTTCATTGCTTTTAACAATCCGCTCATCAACAATCTGAATCTCTCTTTCTATATCTCTGCAGCCAGAGGAAGCCTTTAAAAAATTATCCTTTTTTTCTTCCAGAGCGGCCCCAAATTGTTTTAATTTGCCAGCTAATTTTGCTTTTTCTTTTTCAACCTTTTCCAGAACAGCTTTCAGCCTGACAATCTCACTTTCAGCTTCCTGAAGTTTAACCAGCGTTTCTATATCCTGTTTGGAGATATCATTCATAATGTCATCCTTAAACTATGGTAAATGGATCTTTTTCATTTTTATATTTTTCAATGCGGACATTGAATCCAGCCTTTTTTATCACGGCATCCAGGCGGTCTGCAATCAGATCCACTGCAATATGTTCCGATCCAAAATGCCCCACATCTATAAGCCCTTTCTTATGTTCTTCCACCTGTCTTGCCTCATGATACTTTATATCGCCCGTGATATAAACATCAGCGCCCGATTCAAAAAACGCATCCACAAGGGAACCACCGCTTCCGGTACAAACGGCAATTTTTTTTACAGGCATGGCCATATTCCCGGTCACCCTTATATGTGTGAGCTTGAATATCTTTTTAACCTTTGACACAAGCTGTTTAAGGGGAATATCAGAATCCAGGAACCCGACCCTTCCGATTCCAACGGCATCCTGCAGCTTGTTTTTCGGCAACGCATCTTCCAGTAAAACTATTGTATCCGACATCCCTATCTTATCGCTGAAATAGTCATTTAAACCGTTATCTGCTTTATCAAGATTTGTATGAATTGAAATAATATTTATGTTATTTTTTGCTGCTGTTTCAATGGCAGACCCGGGCATTGTACTGAAATCAATAGACGGTTCAAGTGTCATCATCAGCGGATGATGCGTTACCACAAGATCAAAATCCCCTTTTTCTGCTGCTGT
>CAYFKW010000049.1:0-1254 GCA_964343845.1 uncultured Desulfobacula sp.
AATAGAGCACGATGGTGGAGACAACTACTTCCGCGAAGCGGTTCAGTTCATAGATCTTATACTTTAATTGGTCAGTATTTCAAGGGTAAGGTTGAACAATTTTTTGAAGACCAGGGTACAGTGCAGTGACATAAATTGAATTATGTCCCTTTTTTAAGGGCAGTACTGAATCTTTTTTTAAATTCAGTTTTGGTATAATCTGCAAATTTATAATTGGGTCTGCCAAGGGAAGCCAGGATTTCATAACATCCGATTTTATCAGCAAGCACCCTTAAATCAACGTTTGGGCCAATAACTTCTACATACCCGATTTTTTTTAAAACAGTGTCTGGCACATCTGTGACATCTATGGTTGTCATGCCCAGGGATATTTTACCGATGACAGGGGTTTTATATCTGTCAATAAACATGAAAGCGCCTTTCGGGTCATCATCAAGTTCACTTAAAAATCTGAGATATCCATCCTTATACCCAATGTGAGCCAATGCAATTTTTGTTTTCCTTTTTGCCGTATATGCACCGCCATACCCAATTGTTTGTCCTTTGTTGATTGTTTTAATCTGGGATATTTTTGCATAAATTTCTATGGTGTGTTTTGCATTTTCCGAGATGGGGCTTGCTGCGTTAGGAGCACCACCCACAAGTCCAATCCCCGGTCGAATCATATCCATATTAAACGTCGGGTTGTCCAAAAGGATTGTGGAATCTGTACAGGCCATTGTAACGGGAGCTTTCGGGAGTTTTTCAAGAAAATAATTTAAAACGGTGAGCTGTCTGTAGCAATTGGTATGATCAGATCCCTTTATATCGTAAAAGTGACTCATATAGAAATCAACGATAATATCTGATGTAAGAGATTTAAAATTTTTAGACAGGAAATCCACATCATTATCAAGAAGCCCGAGCCGATTCATATGCGTGTCAAGATGGATCACTGCATGCTGCCTGCCATGCAGACCGCACCATTGGTTCCATCGCTCAAGCTGATGGATTGAATTTAAGCACGGGGTGATTCCAAAGGAATGGAAATCATTTTCTTCGTTTTCCAAAAGACCTGCCATTGCATAAATTTTGGCATCTTTTTGAGGTAAAATATGCCGCAGACGGATACCTTCAATCAATTCTTCGATGAAAAAATGCCGGACCCTGTTTTTATATAATTCAGGGGCAACATCTTTCATTCTCAACCCATGGACCTCTGCTTTAATCACCGCACCGCAGACAGTGCCTGTTTTATCTGCCCTGGCCTTAAAC
>CAYFKW010000049.1:1264-14418 GCA_964343845.1 uncultured Desulfobacula sp.
GAATAACCGCATCAATATCCCGAATCACAACAACAGGTTTATTGCCAAATGCTTGATGCGGAATTTTTCTGAAAAAAGAAGTCATAAAATGATGTACTATATCTCTTTGCTGATAATTTTTAATCCATCAAGCGTCAGGGACTGTTCAACCATTTCGATGGTATCGGAAATATCAGCGATTAAAGGAGCTAACCCACCGGTAGCAATTATTTTCGGGGAACAGTCCATCTCTTTTGCAATTCTCTGAACCATGCCATCCACCATTGATGCATTCCCATGAATAATCCCCGATTTAATACTTTCAATCGTATCTTTACCTATCACTTTTTCCGGGGGTTGGAAAATCTCGACCCTAGGCAGCCTTGACGCTTTTTGAAAAAGGGCATCAGAAGAAATCATCACTCCAGGTACAATTGCACCGCCAAGGTATTCTCCTCTTTCAGATATGACATCAAACGTTGTCGCAGTTCCAAAATCGATGATAATGAGTGAAGTCCTGTATTTTTGATACGCGGCAACGGCATTCACAATCCTGTCAGCCCCCACTTCATTGGGGTTGTTATAAAGAATTGGCATCAGCTTTTTAACCGATTCTGAATCTATCCATAGAGGGGTCAACTTGAGGTAACGCTCGCAGAATCCATTTAAAATTGGGACGGAAGAGGGTACAACCGAAGAAATAACAATTTTTTTAATTTTTTTACGATCCATCCCTTTATCAAGAAAAAGCGAATTGGCAAGCACATTGAATTCATCTGCTGTTGCATTCCTTACGGTTCTAATCCTCCAGTCAAATTTAAGGATGTCATTTTTATAAACACCGATAACCGTATTTGTATTTCCAACGTCGATCACAAGAAGCATTGGCATTCTCCTTTATTCTATTTTTACGGTAAACACTTGCGGATCTGCAAATGTCATCATCAAATCTGCAGGGATATTGATATATGCATGACGGGCATATACACCAGGCGCAATTCCTTTCAGATCAATAAACGAGTAAATTTGATCCATCACTAGTTTATTGCTCAATGTTTCAAAGGGACCTTTAACCTGAATGGTAATTTCAGAAGGTTCTATGCTTACTTTAGAAGTAGAGTTCCATACCTGAATGGGAATACGTTCAATTTTTTTTGAAACCAGCTGCTGCTGTATGGGAACACTGACAATAATGATCGGGTCAGATGAAGAAATAATAGAAGGGTTGTCTAAATCCAGCGGGATCTTTTTTTTAAAACCTTCATTTGTATTTGTAAGATCTATGGGTTTTGTTTTTAAATCATCAATTGAACGAATTAATGATTCAGCCCCTATTAACTCAACATTTGCCGGTTCTGTTGCCGCCTCAAGAGCAATATACCCTTTGGCAGGTTTCCCAATGTACGGCACTGTTATTTTGAATGTTTTTTTAATCTTTCTTTCAAGTTGAACACTGAGATAGGATGGTTTGATACTTAAAATTTTAATTGCCGGATCCATTGGAATCCGTTTTTCTTCCACTGGGATGAGATATGCACCCGGCTCAATGGAATCGGAATCGCCGGCCGGGTCAAACTCAAGATCAGTATAAAGGTCAACCGGATAACGGGTATTGTCTTTATTGATCAGTTCCATCAACTTTGGGTCTGCCTGGATCCTGATTTCGATCTTATCTGTATGAAAGTGTGTTAACACCATGTTTTCCGGAACATTAGAAAAGTCTACAGGGAGGAGCAGATCTGTCTCGATCGGCTCTGTTGTACATCCTGAAAAATAGAATAGAATGAGAATAAGAATTAAAGCTTTAAAATAATGCTTAAGCTTATGCATTCCTGATGGCATCTATGATACGGGTGAAAGAAGTGACTTTTTCAACATCATGAACTCTGACAATATGGGCACCGTTTAAAACAGATGCAGCTACGGCAGCCATGGTGCCGTATTCTGTTTTTATATGGTCCGGCCCTATGGGAGAACATTCGTTTTTACTTAAGATATTCTGAATGAATGACTTTCGGGAAGGCCCCATGAGCACTGGAAATCCAAGGGCAGTAATTTTGTCAAGATGGTTCATCAGCACTAAATTGTGTTCAACAGTCTTTCCAAACCCGATGCCGGGATCTAATATGATATTGTTTTTCTGTATGCCTTTTTCCATGGCATATGCAGCCCTCAGTTCCAGGTACTGTGTGATCTCAATCATTAAATCATCATAATCTGGATTTACCTGCATGGTTTCAGGTGTTCCTTTCATATGCATCAGTATAACAGGAACATTTCTTTGGGCTGCCAGATCTGCCATGGCAGGATCTTTTTCAAAGGCGGAGATATCGTTAATGATGGCAGCCCCGGCATCCAGTGCTTCCTTTGCAACCCCTGATTTTACTGTATCAATGGAAATGGGGATGTCAACGCGTTGGGATAACGCTTCAATAACGGGTATGACGCGATCCAGCTCTTCCTGTTCTGAAACCGGGGCAGCAAAAGGCCTGGATGATTCACCGCCGATATCAAGGATATGCGCACCATCTTCTGAAAGTTTGATCCCCTGATTCACCGCAGTATCAAATGTATTAAATTTTCCGCCGTCTGAAAAAGAGTCTGGCGTGGCGTTTAAAATCCCCATAATGCAGGTTTGTTTCCCAAGTTCCAGGCGGAATTTACCAAATTCAAGTGTGAATGGCAGCATGGCTTACCTTTTATTTTTGCCCCGTGGCGTTATGTGTCATCATCTGGTTTAGAAAGATCATTGTTGCCTGAAATATCAGTGATATCTTCCTCATCATCTATAATTTCATAACTGTCTTTGTTTTCATCCTCAGGAGGGATTGTATCATCTGGCTGAGCCGTTTTTTCCGGCTCAGTATATACATTTTTTTTCCCAAAAAGTCGAAATCAGGCCGCAAGGCAGCGATCAGGTCATCAAGCTCTGGTCCTAAAACGGTTTCTTTTTCAATGAGCAGTTCAGTTAATGCATGAAGGATATCAATGTTTTCTTCAAGGATTTTTCTTGCAGTTTGAAATGCCCGTTCAATGATCAGGGCGACCTCAGCATCAATTTTTTTTGCTGTTTCTTCTGAATAGGCTTTGGCCTGGGTCATTTCCCTGCCGATAAAGATATTGTCATCATGGTTTTCATAAGAAAGAGGGGCCAGATTATCACTCATGCCAAATGTTCGAACCATGCTGTTTGCAAGCTTTGTCGCCTGTTTGATATCATTGGATGCCCCCGTACTGATACGCTTGAAAATGATTTCTTCGGCAACCCTTCCGCCAAAGGCAATGGCAAGTTCGTTTTCAAGCTGGTCTTTGTATTTAAAATCACCCTCTTCCGGGAGGAACCATGTAACACCGGCAGCTCGACCTCTCGGAATAATCGTAATTTTGTTGACCGCATCCGTATTCGGGAGGAATCGCGCAACAAGGGCATGGCCTCCTTCATGATATGCAGTTGTTTTTTTCTCGTCATCTTTAATGACTTTGGATTTTCTCTCAAGACCCATATAAACTTTATCTTTAGAGTCTTCAAAGTCCTTCATTGTCAGCTTTTCGTGATCCCGTTTTGCAGCAAGAAGTGCAGCTTCGTTTACAAGGTTTTCAAGATCAGCACCTGAAAAACCAGGGGTACCTTTTGCCAGAATCACAGGATCTACGTCATCTGCCAGCGGCGTTTTTTTCATGTGAACCCTTAAAATACCCTCGCGTCCTTTAATATCCGGCATGTCCACAACAACCTGTCTGTCAAACCGTCCAGGGCGAAGTAAAGCAGGATCAAGAACATCCGCTCTATTTGTAGCAGCCATGAGGATGACTCCTTCATTGGATTCAAATCCATCCATTTCAACAAGCAGCTGGTTCAGGGTCTGTTCCCTTTCATCATGTCCGCCTCCCAGGCCTGCGCCTCTCTGACGGCCCACGGCATCAATTTCGTCAATAAAAATGATACACGGGGCATTTTTTTTGCCTTGGGCAAAAAGGTCTCTAACTCTTGAAGCGCCCACACCGACAAACATTTCAACAAAATCAGATCCGCTGATAGTGAAGAACGGGACACCTGCTTCTCCTGCAACAGCCCTTGATAAAAGTGTTTTACCGGTTCCAGGGTTCCCGACCAGCAATACACCTTTAGGGATTCTCCCGCCAAGCCGTGTATATTTGGCAGGGTTTCTCAGGAAATCAACAACTTCACTGAGCTCTTCTTTTGCCTCATCAATACCCTGGACATTTGCAAAGGTCACTTTTTCTCCCTTGTCATCCAGCAGCCGAGCCCTGCTTTTTCCAAAAGACAATGCTTTCCCGCCGCCTGCACCCCCCTGCATTTGACGCATAAAGAAAATCCACACACCAATAAGGACAATCATCGGGAGCCAGGAAACAATAATGTTCATCAGCCAGGAGGATTCAGCAGGTGGTTTGGCTTTAATGGTCACGCCGTTTGATCGAAGAAAGCTGATCAGTTCACCGTCATCGGGTGCAAAACTTTTATACCTGGCGCCGGCTGCATCGGTAAGATATAATTCCTGCCCCTGGATCACAACACTCTGTATTCTGCCGTCTTCAACCATGGCGAGAAATTCTGAATATCCGATATCGACCTGTCCAACCTGTTGTTGATTAAATATATTATAAAGCATGACCATCATGAGGACGATCACAAGCCATAGAGAAATGTTTTTATAAAATTGATTCAAGGCCTTTCCTTTCCTTTAACTGCAGTTGTCGTTTAAAACTAAATAATATATAAACATCAAATCTGAATATACAAGTCAAAGTTTTACCTTTCTTTTTCTTGTTTTTTTTTTGCCATCTGCCGTAATTGTTTCTCTTTTTTCCCAATTATTCGTAAGGGTTGGGCTTCTTTTTTAACCAGAATACTATCGCCAGTTTTATAAATTCTTATTTGATCCGGCAGATCAATGCTGGTTCCGGATGAACTGTCAAAGCAGAAGTTAAAAATGTCATTCATGTGACCATAAGAGATTCGTTTTAAATTTGTTTTGACCTTCAGGATTGCCTTTCTCATCACCCGATAAAAGAGGGGGATCGGCAGGGCTGCCAATTTTGAGATTGAAAAAGAGATACTGGTGCTGCCGGATGTGAGCAGGCAGTGATTAAATTTATGCCCGGCTTCAATTTCGAGATGATCGTTTTCCAGCCTTAAAATCCGGCTGAGCCTGTCAAGAGAATCGACAATTTCAGGATTGTATTCTGACTGTAATTCCGGCAGCAAAGCGTGTCTGATCCTGTTTCTAAGATATGTCATATCTTCATTTGAACTATCGATGACAAATTGTTGTTTTTCATCGTCTAAAAATGCAAGTATCTGATCCCTTGTCATATGAATCAGGGGCCTGATATATAAATTTTCTCTTACAGGTGGAATCCCTGAAAGCCCTTTGGGGCCGGATCCTCTCAACACGTTCATCAATACTTGTTCTGCATTGTCATTTTTAGTGTGACCTGTGGCAATTTTACTGTATTGAAAACGGTTTGATATGTGATACAGGAAATCATACCTTACTTTTCGCCCGGCTTCTTCAATGGATAACCGATGGGCACTGGCATACGCTTTTACATCGACGCGTTTGACGTAAAAGGGGATGTCCAGTTTTTCAGCAAATGCTTTGGTAAAGGCTTCATCGTTTTCCGATGCCGCACCCCGGAGCAGATGATTGATATGGGCTATGCCGATGGTTATGCAGAAATTGTTTTTCAATGCCGCCAAAGACAGGGTCAGCGCCGTTGAATCCGGGCCGCCTGAGACAGCAATCAAGACATTGTCTCCTTTTTCAAGCATGTGAAAGGTGTCAATTGTTTTTAAGATATCGTTTAAAAATATTTTTCTGGTATTCAACACCATGTTAACAAGCAAATAAGGGGTTGTTGTTTTTTTTCATTAAATGAGATGCCCGGGCTTTTTCAAAAAAAGTCGTAATGGCGGTCTCTCCTTTTTTCCCGATATCTTTTGAAAAATCATTTACATATAGCTGGATATGCTGCTGTATAACCTCGTCGTCCATTTCTTGCGCATGCTGCTTAATATAATCAAATGCCGTATCAGGGTTTATAAATGCATGATCGATACTCTGTTTAATAAGGTTCTGGATTTCACAGGCAACCCCGGGGCTGATATCCCGTTTAATGGCAATACACCCTAGCGGTATGGGCAGCGATGTTCTGTCCTCCCACCATTGACCAAGATCGGCTTTCATTTCAAATCCCATTGTCTGGTACACGAATCTGCCTTCATGGATAATAACACCAAAATCAGCCTTGTTTTCAGCCACGGCAGGCATAATTTTTTCAAAAGGCATGGGGCTGATTTTTACGGCCTGGCCTGGAAAAAGGTCTTCCATATAAAATTTAAAAAGGTGGTAAGCGGTTGTTCCCAAACCAGGAATGGCCACGGTGGGGGTTTTTTTATCATCAATGGATCTTCCCGGGTCAGATATGATCAGGGGACCGCAGCCCATCCCCAGGGCAGATCCCGCCCGCAAAAGGGCATAGGAATCCATGCGGTTCCCAAATGCGGCAAACGACAGTTTGGTAATATCATATTTTTCCTGGCTGGCATGCTGGTTCAAAGTTTCAACATCTTCAAGGATGATATCGAACGTATAGTTTTTAAGATCAATAAGCTGTTCTGCCAGCGCTTTGAAAATAAATGTATCATTCGGGCAGCTGGAATAGGCCAACGTATATGTTTGTTTTGAATTCATGGTCTTTATTCTTATCAAAAGCCAGGCGGTAAAATCAACCCTGATCCACCATCTGGTTCATAAATCCGGGCTGACAATGTCTGTGTTCAGATAGAAACAAAAAAGGGTATAAATATTCTTAGTTTCATTAAAAGGTATGGCCGGAGGTGACATGAAAATTGATAAATTATGGTTGATATTTATTCTTGCATGCTTATGATTTTATACTATTGGAATGACAAAAACAGCAGTTCAGGAGTTAAAAAATTTCCTATGAAAAATGGCGGTTCATTAGACAGTTCAATCGTTCAGGCGGACAAGGAAAATAAAAAAGATGTACTCAATAATTCAAAGGAGCTTGACCGGATTATTGTCAAGGGAGCAAAGGAACACAACCTGAAAGATATTGACGTTGATATCCCTAAAAAAAAGATGGTTGTCTTTACCGGTGTGTCTGGTTCAGGGAAATCGAGCCTTGCATTTGATACGATTTTTGCAGAAGGTCAGCGTCGGTATGTGGAATCTCTTTCTTCCTATGCCAGGCAATTTATAGGGCAGATGGAAAAGCCAAAATATGACACCATAAGGGGCCTTTCCCCCACCATTGCCATTGAACAGAAAGCTGCCAGCAAAAACCCCAGATCAACTGTTGGCACCATAACAGAAATTTATGATTACCTGAGGGTTTTATTTGCAAGGGTGGGAACACAATACTGTTATAAATGCGGGGAAAAAGTGGGAAGGGGTCATGCCCAGAGCATGGTGTCACAGATCCTGGCCCTGCCGGGAAAATCAAAAATTCTAATATTGTCTCCAATTGTTGAAAACAGGAAAGGAGAACACAAGGACAGGCTTGAGGAATTAAAGAAGGACGGGTATGCAAGGGTCAGGGTTGATGGTGTTGTCCAGGAATTGGAAAATGTACAGACACTTGCCAAGAACAAGAAACATCATATTGAAGTTGTGGTCGACAGACTGGTCGTTAACAATAATCAGAAATTTGAAAAACGATTGACCGATTCTGTGGAAAATGCGCTGAAGCTGGGCAATGGTCAAATCATTGTTCATATGCTGGGCAGAGAAGATTTAAAAATGAGTGAAGCAAGATCCTGCTGCGGTATAGCATATCCTGAACTCACCCCCCAGATTTTTTCATTTAATTCTCCGCTGGGCATGTGCCCGGATTGCAATGGTATCGGTACACTGTTGTCAATGGATCCTGATAAAATAATTTCAGATAAAAAGCTGAGTATCCGACAGGGCGCCATCATTCCCTGGAAAAATTATTTTTTAAAAAAACCCAGATATCAAAATGATAATTCGTGGGGAATGAGCCAGCTTAAAGCAATGGAGGAGCAGTGGGGCATTGACTTTGACTGCCCCTGGGAAAAGCTGCCTGAAGATCATAGAGATTTATTATTGTACGGGTCTGATGAAAAGGAAATGACTGTCAGCTGGAATTCGGCAAAAATACAGGGAGAATTTACCCGGACGCACGAAGGACTGATCCATACGCTGATGCGGCGGTACAGGGAAACAAAATCTGAAGGCCAGAAAAAGTACTATTCTGCTTTTATGACAGCAACCACATGCCCTGCATGTCAGGGCAGGCGGTTAAAGGATGAGATCCTCCATGTCCATATCCGGAAAAAATCCATTATTGATGTCACTGCGATGACAGTGAAAGAGGCGTTTGATTTTATCAATAAAATGAACTTGGAGGGGAACAAAAAACTGATTGCCGAGGAATTGCTCAAAGAGATATCGGACCGGCTTGGATTTCTGGTGAATGTCGGTCTGGATTACCTCTCTCTTGACAGAAGCGGCCCCACACCATCAGGGGGGGAATCCCAGCGGATCCGGCTGGCGTCTCAGGTGGGATCGGAACTGACGGGGGTATTGTATATCCTGGACGAACCTTCCATCGGGCTGCATCAAAGGGATAATATTAAATTGCTTCAGACCCTCCATCATTTAAGAGATATCGGCAATACATTGATCATCGTGGAGCATGATCAGGAGACCATGGAAAAATCAGACTGGATTGTTGATATCGGCCCGGGCGCCGGACACCTGGGCGGGCAGATTGTTGCGCAGGGGACACCAGGCCAGATAAAGAGAAACCCTGTATCCATTACAGGCAAATTTTTAAACGGCCAGGAACAGATTGAAATTCCCAAAAAGAGAAAAACACCAAAACGCCAGGGCAGTCATTGGATTACAATCGTAAAGGCATCAGAAAACAACCTTAAACAGATCACAGCTAAAATACCAATCGGACTGCTGGTGGCTGTTACCGGTGTGTCAGGGGCCGGCAAATCAACATTGATCAATCAGATTTTATATCCAGCCCTGGCAGTAAAGCTGCACAAATCACAGATGACCGTCGGCCGGCATGAGAAAATGAAAGGTCTGTCTAATTTGAATAAAATTATTAATATTGATCAAAAGCCGATCGGCAGGACCCCTAGAAGTAATCCAGCCACATATACAAAGGTGTTTGACCATATCCGTGATTTTTTTGCCCTGCTGCCGGAATCAAAAGCAAGAGGGTATAAAAAGGGACGGTACTCTTTTAATGTTAAAGGGGGCAGATGTGAAGCATGCAAAGGGGATGGGTATATTAAGGTAGAGATGCATTTTTTAGCTGATGTCTTTGTCCCCTGTGAAGTCTGTAATGGTAAACGGTTTAACCGGGCAACCCTGGAAATCAAATATAAGGATCACTCTATATCTGATGTTCTTAATTTATCTGTTATGCAGGCCAGAGATCTGTTTTCAAATCATCCCAAGATTACCAATATTCTAGATACATTAATGGATGTAGGGCTTTCCTATATCAAACTGGGACAGGCGGCCACTACCCTGTCTGGCGGAGAAGCACAAAGGATTAAACTGGCAAGGGAGCTTGCCAAACGGGATACAGGCGACACCCTTTATATCCTTGACGAGCCCACAACAGGATTACATTTTCAGGATGTAAAACTGCTCCTGAAAGTGTTGACCCGGCTGACAGGTGCAGGGAACACAGTGATCATTATTGAACACAATATGGATGTCATTAAGACAGCAGACTGGATTATTGATTTAGGCCCTGAAGGCGGCAGCAGCGGGGGCAGAATTATTGCACAGGGCCCGCCTGAAAAGGTTGCTCAATCACCTGGCAGTTATACAGGCATCTATTTAAAAGACATATTTAATCGTGCAGAAAAATAGGCAGGAGTCATGAAGGTGTTAAGCTGGTTGATCCGGTGGATCATTCGCCCCTATCTTTATGTCGTGTTCCTTTTCCAGAAGCTTTTTCAAAAAGGCGCGTTCGGAGCAGATAGCGCCGTCTACATTAAACAACCTTATATTCCGGACGGCAACAGGATCAGAGATGGTTTGTTTAACCATCATGTCAAGCAGTTCCATGAATCTTCCTGTTCAGTTGCAACCGTTGCAAGTGTTATTAATGTACTCCTTGAAACATCTGGAACTTTTAATGGCGCACCTGTCACCCAGAAGGACCTTTTAGAAAGAGTAACCACAGCACATTGGAAGGAACGAATGAGTGACAATGGGTATAAAGGAAGAAGAGGGCTTCCCTTGAATACATTAGCTCGAGTGCTGGAAAGCAGCTTAAACGCCTATGATATCCCATATAAAACAATCGACGTTGTTCAGGCGTCAAAAAACCCGGATCAATCAGGCCGTATCAAACAAACCCTTTACAACAGGCTTCACCAGTTTGAAACAAAGGGAAACTGCCTTATTATTTCTCATTTTGATCAGGGAAGCTTTATCCCAGAACTCCATATCCCTCATATTTCTCCTGTGGGTGGATTTGATTTGGCATCCAGAAAGGTGACAATCCTTGATGTAGACCCGTCACAGGCATATCCTTACCAGGTCGATTTTGATATCTTTTACAAGGGGTTGTCTTATAATTATAACCATATCTTCAGGTTTTTTGGATATGCAGAAGGCGGATACATTTTTATCCAGGTCTGACCTGTGCCATTCATCAGACTGTATGCCGGTCGTCAAGCCTGATGACGCACATCCAGATGTTATGAATAAATTTAGGTGCTTATTGAGAAAAACCATTAAAATATGATATAAGACAACAAAACCCTAAGTTTTCAAAATAGAAAGCCTTTAAAACGACTATGCCCAGAAAACCTTCATATGATGACCTAAAGCAGAAAGTTGAAATACTTGAAAAAAAACTTTTACAATATGAATCGCTGAAGCAGGAACTCAAGCAAAGCCAGGAAAAGCACAAAACCATACTGGATAATATTATAGAAGGTTATTATGAAGTAGACCTTGCAGGCAATTTTGTCTTTTTTAATCATGCGATGCAGCAGATTTTAGGACTTGAAAAAACTGAGATGCTGGGCATGAATAATCGGGAATTTATGGAAAAAGAGACAGCCAGGAAGGTGTTTAACACGTTTAACAGGGTGTATGAAACCGGCAAACCGTCAAAAACATTTGATTGGGTTTTAATACGCAAAGGCGGGGAGAAAAGGTATATTGAAACATCTATTGCCCTGATCAGGGACCTTGAAAATAATCCCAGAGGATTTCGCGGCATCGCGCGGGATATCACCGAACACAAAAAAGCAGAGCTTTCATTGCAGGAAAGCGAAAAGAAATACAGGACGCTTGTTGATAACACGCCTGATCTTCTTTACCGAACAAATATGCAAGGTGTCATCACCTTTATATCATCAGCTGTCTATGAATTGTCCGGTTTTACGGTTGAGGAGGCCATTGGTATGAAAATGGCAGAAGAAGTCTATGCATACCCGGAAGAACGGCAGGATTTTTTAGATGAATTGATGACAAATGGTCGTGTTCGAAATTTTGAAGCCAGGTTAAAGAAAAAAGATGGTTCGATCTGGTGGGCCTCAACCAATGCCGTTTTTATTACAGATAAACAGGGAAATGTTGCCGGTGTAGAAGGCGTTACAAGGGATATCAGTGAACAAAAGGCAGTTGAAACTGCCTTGCGCGAAAGTGAAGAAAAATTCAGAACTGCGTTTATGACAAGCCCTGATTCATTGATGCTGACACGGATTTCTGATGGAATGATTTTAGATATTAACAAGGGGTTTACAGATATTTTAGGGTATACACGAAAAGATGCTATCCACAAAACAACGGTGGAGCTGAATATCTGGGATGACATCAAAGATAGAGATTATCTGGTGTTTAAATTGATTAAACATGGGGTCTTAAAGAATTTTGAAGCTAAATTCCGAACCAAAGACGGTGTCACCATCACAGGATCAATGTCAGCAAATGTGATACAGTTTAACCAGGAAGATGTCATCATGACCCTGGTCAGAGATATAACGGATCAAAAGCGGACACAGGAAGTCCTTATCCAATCTGAAAAAATGCTGTCTGTCGGCGGACTTGCAGCAGGCATGGCCCATGAAATAAATAATCCTCTGGCCGGTATTATGCAGAATGCCCAGGTTATTTCAAACAGGCTTTCTGCTGACATACCGGCAAATCAGAAAATTGCAAAAAAAATTGGTGTTCCAATGGAATCCATTGTTCACTACATGGAAAAGAGAAAAATTTTTGATTTTCTCTCATCTTTAAGAGACGCTGGTAAAAGGGCTGCTGAAATTGTTGCAAATATTCTCTCCTTCAGCCGGAAGGAAGACTCATACCCATCCAATTTCAATATGAAAAGATTGGTTGATAATACAATTGAAATTGCGGGAAACGATTATGACCTGAAGAAAAAATTTGATTTCAGGAAAATTTCCATTATTCGTGAATATGATGAAACAGACCTGCATGTAGAGTGCAATGGCAGCAATATACAGCAGGTCCTGCTGAATATACTGCGAAATTCAGCAGAAGCCCTGTTTGAGAAAAAAATGACATCTCAACCTGCCATTACAATAAGAATAAACGGAGAAAAAAACCAGGTTAGAATTGAAATTGAAGACAATGGCCCAGGTATTGATGCCAAAATTCAGAAAAGGGTATTTGAACCTTTCTTTACAACCAAGCCTGTTGGCCTGGGGACAGGGTTAGGATTGTCTGTATCATATTTTATCATTACAGAAATTCACAATGGCCGGATTTCTGTAGAATCCCCACCAGATATGGGCGCTAAATTTATCATTGTTCTACCCTGTAAATATACTGAAAAAATATAAGAGAGAAAATCCCTTTCCATTTCTGAACAAAACATCATTGAACAATATATGGTAATTACCGGTAAGTGCTCGGGTTTGTGAAGAAGATATATTTTATAATGTTTCTCGTGTTAATGTTCCTGAACAATGATCATTTATAGAGTTTTCCAGTAAACTTTTCGTATTGCACAGATGATTGGCAGGGGAATGGTTGGAATAGCTTTAAATCAGCATTTTGGCAGGAGGCCATAAAAATGGTGATGTCAGCTTTTTAACGAACACGATGTTCGTTAAAATTTAATGACAAGTAACCCCCTGCCAATCATCG
>CAYFKW010000050.1:0-12951 GCA_964343845.1 uncultured Desulfobacula sp.
AAGTCATTAATTTAAGAAATGATTGATAAAAATGGAATTAATCAAAGGTCTCTCTGTATTTCCCAGGCATCGTCCATGCCGTCGCCATCTGTATCTGTGCTCAACGGATTTGTTCCAGATGTGAATTCAAGCTGGTTTTCAATCCCGTCTGAATCAGCATCTGAAAAGGGAGAATCAATACCGTATGCTGCTTCCCAGTCATCGGCCATGCTGTCATCATCATCATCGTTCAATTTAATGGTTGTGTTGATAAGTGCATTGCCTTTGTTGTCTGTAATATTGCTGAAAGAAATGGTAATAATAGTCTGGGCTGGAATATCGTCCATTCTGAGGCGGTAGGTTTTGCCGGTTAATGTGATGCCAAAGTTATCATCAAACAAAAGTGCCGGACTAAAAGAATAGTTTTCTTTTGTGAAAGCACCCTGCATACCGCTTTCATTAAATGTTATATCAAAGGAGTTGCCGGTATAATCAATCACCGGTGTTCCATCTAGTTCAGGGCTGTCTCTATAAGGAACTGGTTGAGATACTGAACCATCAAGGTTTGAATCTGAATATGCGCTGACGGCAAAATAATAGGTCTGAGTGGGTACTAAAGACAGAAGGTCAAGATCATAAGTTGTTGTATTGCCAACATCGATGCTGTCTGTATATTGACCTGAAACAGTCCCGTAATGAACCTTGTAACCCGCAATCACACAACTTTGTGTGGATTCGACAGCACTCCAGTTTAAAGATGCAGCAACCGTATAAGAAGCTGACAATAATAGTGAGAAAATCAGTATCAGGCATTGGGTAAATTGTTTATTCATGGTCTCCTCATTATATTTTTATCAGCTGTTTTTGAGTGTTTTAAAAAGTTGCCTATAATAATAACAATTTTCGTGCCAAAGAAGTTTTTGAAATATAACTGACTGATATCATTAGATTTTTCAATATACTGAGGTCGTGAGACAATCATTAACTTCTGACATTTCATCGATAAAAATTGCTTTTAAATTGAATAAGCAGGGCTGAGAGCTTGAGCAGAAGGGGGGTTGCAGTGTGTGTGTTCTATCTGCCAGACGGGGTTCCTGACAGATGAATTTATTATAACTAACTGAATTTATAATATAATATCACAAACATTAAAAAACTGTATTCGTAAAAAAAGTAGAACAAGCGGCAGTGGTGATATATCACATGCAGGTGTTTATATTTCATATGTAAATTCAGAGTTCAGTAAATTAAGGGTGTTAAATATCATCAAAGTTAGAATCCTGTGTTTGTTTTTGATAATGGATTTTAATCATTACAAAACGAACAACCGAATGGTAGTCGTTATAAAGGAATAACACGTATTAAACAGATGAATTAACAAAAGGGTTTAAATCAGAACGCTCATTTAAACCTTATGTATATGTTTCATCTAAGGCCGATGAGGTTTCCTTCCTGGCAGCGGCCCTGTGGGTGCCTCTTCTTCAGAAATATATCCGTCGCCATCTTGATCGAAATGTCTGAAATGCTGTGGCGGTCCATCAAATTCCGATGAGGATATCTGTCCATCGCCATCAGAATCAAGCCGGTTGATAAAACCTTCACCTCCCAGGGGTGACCTGTGCCGTTGTTCATCTGGATGCCCTGCCAGGTCCTGATTCATGTCATTTTTATCTTTGTCAGCCGTTTCTGATATATAAATGGTTTCAGATGTATCGTCTATTGTTTTGATAAAATATGGGTATGTATTTTTATTGGCTGAAGGCAGGCTTGTATTTTGAATCACGCCACCCCCGCGGACGAGTCTCACATAATTGTACACTCTGATATAATCCCCTTGAGGACCTCTTGAAATACCGCCTCGGCCTATTTTGGGGTCACTTCTCTGGGCGCCGGCTCCATGGACATCCATTATGCGGCCGCGTATTTTTCCCATGGCCCGGCCAAAAGAGATATACACACCCTGGATGCCCGGCCTTCGACCTTCCAGATGTGTGGTTGATGTCCAGAAATAGGGATAATCTTTTTGTCCTGATTCATTAAAGATGGCCGATGTCTGGAAAACAGGGTCAATGGCGGGAGAGTCCGTAGTATCGGGTGAGCGGGTGTAATCCACTATATATTGAAGCTCTTTTGCATTGGGAAGGCGCCAGTCATCATACCCGGCATATTTCATATTTTCAGCGAACGCCAGTGCCTGTTCCCAATTCATTCCTCTGCCACTGTCTGTTTTCATCCACATCAGACCTGTGGCCTGGTCTGTTATGGTGCCGTTTCCATTGTTTTTAAAAATGTTTTGCCCATAAGAATTGCCCCTGACATATCGGGCAAAGAATTTTTTTTGGGTGTGATGGCGGTTTTTTTTCTGGTATCCATATCCTTTAATTCTGCCGTCAGCGAAATTTACTCCAAACAGCGTCATGCTCCCATTCATGGTTGTGCTGACATATCGTGTCGAGCTCAACCATTGGGCATCGATATATCTTTCGCCGGCGTGAACATTGCCAAACCGGAAATCAAAGTAATCAGTATTAATAAACGGAATGGCATTTAAAGGATTTCCGCTTCCAGCACTGCCCGTGTTGCCACTGAAGTTAATCAGAGAATATAATTCTTTAATATTGGGAAGGCGCCAGTCAGTATACCCGCCAAGCGTCATCTTGTCGGCAGTTTTTTGCGCTTCACAAAGACTGACCTTTGTTTTATTTACAGATTTCGACCACAGAAGCCCAGTAACAAAATCGGTTACCGTACCATCCCCATTGTCCCGGTAATCAGGAGGACTGCTTTCATACTGAGCGTCCTGTCCATAAAAGGATTCACCCTGAATTGGGCAGGATATTATTCCATAAGGGCCGTAACATTGAATCTGACCTGTATCAACAATCGGTTGAGGAACAGGTGGTTGTGCCATGCAGACAGTGATAAAAAATGTTAAAGCAAGGGAGCCTGACAGGATGGAAAATATGAATTTGCTCATTTCTTTGTTGTTTAAATGCATGGGCAGTCTCCTAGTTTAAAAAGGCAGACAGTAAGAACAAGTAATGTGAATAATAATCCGGGTCTGCCAGAGCCATTGGCTTAAGGGCTGTTCTTTCAACTGCCTTTTATCAGTTTTGTTATTTTTTCACGGCTTGCAACCAAATCCTTTGTATCTTGTGAAAAAATTTCAAACGTAATGGTATCATTATAACCGGTTTGTTTAAGCAGGGTTATAAATTTTTTAAAATTTATATTTCCTTTGCCCACCTTTAGATGCTCGTCTGACCTTCCGTTGTTATCACTGATATGAACATGACCTATTTTTTCCGGAAACCGTTGAATAAATTGAAACAGTCTATTTTTATCAGGATCACCGATATTGGCGTGTCCTGTGTCAAGTGTCATTTTTAATCTGGGAAATTCATTAAAGACAGTCTCAAAATGGTCTGGATTAAAAAATGTGTGATATCTTGGATACATGTTCTCAAAGCACAATTCAATATCCAGACGGTCTGCTTTTCTTGAAATTGCAGACAGGCTTTCATGGGCGTACGATTTGGCTGTATCAATAACAAGCGGGCCTAACCCGCTGGTGAAACTTGGATGAAGGACGGCCTTTTCTGCACCGATTTCGGCCGCGGCATCCAGGCAGTTGAGCATCTCTTTTAACGAGGCGCTTCGAATATCTGGTGAAAGGTCTGCAGTATAGACAAATGTGGGAAGGTGGCATGCCCGTTCCAAGGAATATTTTTTCAAAGCCTGAAGAATTTCAGTTTTAATTCCAAGAATAGTTGAATAATGTGCGCAGGGCGGATCCATTGATAATTCAAAATAGTCAAATTTCAAATCAGATACTTTTTTAAGTTCGTCAAGTGTTGATGTGACTGGAAAATTCATGGCCCCGAATTTCATTTATTTTCTCCTGGTTCGCCTCTGGTTGATATGGACTAAAATAGATTTGTAGGAAATCATATTTTTGAAGTCAAGAATATCCTTTAGCTGAAACAAATTTGGATGTATGATAAAAGACCGGTTTCAAGAAAGTAAATTATTATAAAAGTAAGGGGGATAACATGGGACTGCAGGATGATTTAAATGCAATGCTGGAAAAGTCAATGACAATGATTCCAAAAGAAACAGCAGCGATTATGGCGGGTGCGATGCAGGACTTGGAAAATGCCAATATTACAGCACAGTCATTGAGAAAAGGTGATACCGCACCTGATTTTGAACTGGGGGATGCGAAAGGCGACATTGTTTCATCAAAACTGCTTCTTGAAAAGGGGCCCATGGTGATCTCTTTTTATCGTGGAAGCTGGTGACCCTATTGTAATTTAGAGCTGCGGTCGTTGCAGCTTGAACTTCAAACCATCAAAGCCCTGGGTGCAGACCTTATTGCCATTTCCCCTCAACTGCCGGATCAAAGCCTTACGCTGCAGGAAAAAGAGAACCTTGAGTTCCATGTGCTCAGTGATCTGGGCAATAAAGTGGCTGGAGAATTTGGCCTGGTATTTACCCTGCCGGAAGCGTTGCGGCCTGTATATACGAATTTCGGTATTGATCTGCCTGCAGCGAATGGTGACACTAGTTTTGAACTGCCCGTACCAGCAACATATGTGATTAATCAAGATCGAAATATTATCCTGGATTTTATTAAGGTCAATCATACGCTGAGGCTTGAGCCGGAACAGATAATTGAAACCTTAAAATCAATTTAATCCGGTGGTAAACCATTTGGTCTGATGACAGTGGGGAACAGGGGTTTTCAAACCATTTTTAAAATGTTGATAAAGAACAGAATGGTCGTGTTTATATTGGGTATTTTTTTGGTGCCTCTTCAAATTGGATTGGCCCGGAACAGGGTAATGCCTGACACATTAAGTGCCGCACCGTATGAGGCGGCAAAAAAAGTGGGGATGATTACCAGCCCTTTGATGGAAGAAATATCCGGACTGGCTGCTTCTTCCATGAATGAGGGAGTGTTATGGGTCATCAATGATGGTGGAAACAGGCCGCTCTTATTTGCGGTTTCAAAAACAGGTAACACCCTGGCAACATTTCAGATTCAAAATGCAAAAAATAACGACTGGGAAGATCTTTCAATTTATAAAAATAACAATGATGTTTATGTTGTGATTGCAGATGTGGGAGACAATCGGGCAGAACGGGACTTTTGTTCTTTGTATGCTGTCAAAGAACCCGTAATTGAAAATCGTCAAATGAAAGATGAAATTCTTCTAAAGGCTGCCTGGCGGAAAGACTTTAAATATACGGATGGCCCAAAAGATTGCGAAGCGATGGCTGTTGATTCAAGAAACAATCGAATTCTTTTATTGAGCAAGCGGACAAAATTTCCAATTCTTTACGAACTCTCTATGGGAAAAAGTGATAACCAGCCTTTAGCAACTGCTAGACCAATTGCACAGATAAGAAATATCCCATCCCCAACCAAAGAAGATTTGAAAAGCAGATACGGAAAAGGTATGTCCTGGCCAACAGCAATGGATTTATCCTATGACGGGACCCAGTTGATTATTTTAACGTATAAAGATGCATATTACTATAAACGGCTGGGAAATAAGTCATGGAAAGCGGTGTTCAAACACTCCCCACTTCGCATTATACTGCCGGACCCAAACATGGGAGAACTTGTTCAAAGAGAAGCCATTTGCATTGAGGGCAAAAGCGGTCAACTATTTGTAACATCAGAAATGCTGCCCGCCCCTATTTATCAGGTGAATCCAAAGGGACGCTGATTTCAAAAGAATTGAAAAATTTTTTAAACCTAAACACCATAAATAACATATTGGAGGCTTGAAGTGACAGATAATTACGCAAAAATTGTACAGGACAATCTGAAGCGGTTATACAGTAATTTGCCGGATGATCTTGAAAAGAATCTTTTTGGCAAAAAAGACGGGAAGAGATTTACATTTGATGCATTTGGAGAACCATGTGTGATTGAACCGGACAGGATCACGCTCGGACAGAATGAACACTCCTCTATTTTTTATATTTTAATATCACTGTATGCGTTAACTGCAAACCCGGAAGTTTGTATCGTATCACCTTTGAAATCTTTTAAAGAATTCCCTGACAGTATGCCCTATATCGGTGCATTTGCCACCCATACCGAACAATTCCTCGTCCCCCATGTTGCAAAAATTAAAGACAATGTGTTTGAAATTACCAAAGCACTGAAAGGAGAGAAGTCCCCGAATGGTACAGGCGGTGATTTTTCGTTTGTTGTTTATCCATTACCGAAAATAGCGCTTTGCTATATTTTCTATGAAGCAGATGAGGATTTTCCAGCCTCTGTTACGTGCCTTTTTTCAAATAATGCAAACCAGTTCATGCCTATTGACGGGCTGGCGGATGTTGGGGAATATACATCCAGGAAAATAGTAGAACTGATTAGCTGATCATGTTAATAGGTGGCACATGAATAGAACGTATTACTATTTAGTTCACATTCAGTACTTAGGCTACAGGTATCATGGCTGGCAGAAGCAGCCGGATTTAAAAACCATTGAGCTGATGATTGAAAAAACAGCCACCCATGTTCTGGGTCATTCAAACTTTAAAATTTTAGGGACCAGCCGGACAGATGCAAAAGTGTCTGCCAATCATACAGCATTTGAGCTGTTTGTTCCTGAATTTTTGGACCCTGATCAATTGCGCAATGATTTTAATCAGAATCTGCCCAATGACATTAAGGTGATTTATATTGAAGAAAAAGATAAAGAATTTAACATTATTCAATCGCCAAAACTTAAGGCATATATGTACCTGTTTGCTTTTGGCCAGAAAGGTCATCCATTTTGTGCATCCTTATTAAGCTGCTTTCAGGATAATCTTGACATTGGTATAATGAAACAGGGTGCATTGCTGTTTGAAGGAAAACATAATTTTAAACAATACTGTACAAAACCAAAACCAGGTACCTGTTTTAAAAGGGAAGTACTGGTCAGTAAAATAGAAGAAAATAAGGTATTCAAAGCAAATTTCTTTCCCCAAAAAACCTATGCATATCACATCCACTCAAAAGGATTTTTACGATATCAGGTCCGGCTGATCATGGGGCAGCTGGTTCGCCTTGGAAGGGGCGAAATTGGTTTGGATACAATTGCGGAATCGCTTAAAGGTCATGCCAGCAAACCCCTGCGGGATATTGCACCATCCTCTGGACTTATCTTGAATAAGATCATTTTTGATTAGAGGCGCCTGAAAAATTCAGTGTTTAGCACTGACATAAATGCGGTCATCATTTTATCAGTGCCAATCGTAATTCGTACAAAATCTTTGATACCTTCATGATTGAAATGCCTGACAAGAATGCCTTTTTTTTTGAGTGTTCGGTAAATAGCGTCACCTGTTAATCCGTGTTTCCTGGCAAAAATGAAGTTGGCAGTTGAGGGGAGGGTTTCCCACCCTTTTGCTTCCAGGTCAAGTGTCAATTTGTTACGGGTGTTTATAATTTTGTTATTAATTTTTTGGTAATAGGCCATATCTGAAACAGCAGCTTCAGCAATTTTTAAGGTTAGTGTGTCGATAGGGTAAGAGTTGAAAGAATCTTTAACTGCAAACAAGGCAGTGATTAATTTTTCATTGCCCAAAGCATACCCCAGACGGATACCGGCAAGTGACATGCTTTTAGAAAACGTTTTAATAACCAAAAGGTTTTCATACCTGTCAATGAGGGGAACGGCGCTTTGACCACCAAAATCAATGTAGGCTTCATCAATGGCGACCAGCCTGTTTTCAGGGAACCGCTGCAGCAGGTCTTCCACTGCTTCTAACGGCATGAGGATACCGGTAGGTGCATTTGGGTTGGGGAAAATCAAACCATTCATTTTATCAATGGCAAGAAAGGACTTCACGTTAATGGAGAAATCTGAATTCAATGGTACCTTTTTATAGCGGATGTCATAAAAATCACAATATACAGGATAAAAACTATAGGTATGTTCAGGAAAAAGAAGGGGACCGTTTACAGCATCAAAAAAGGCAAAAAAGACAAATGAAAGGACCTCATCAGACCCATTTCCCGCAAACACCTGGCCTGGACGGATACCATACTTGGCCGCCAGTGTTTCTCTTAAATTTTTAAATAATGGGTCAGGATACAATCTGAGTTTTTCCGGGTTAAATGCAGTTAACACTTCTCTTACTTTGGGTGATGGTTCATAAGGATTTTCATTGGTGTTCAGTTTTATATACTTTGTATCATCCGGCTGTTCACCAGGAACATAGGGTGTAAGTTTTTTAAATTTTTTTGAAAATATCATGGCTTAACCTGTAAGTTGTTCGATCAGTGTATTCAATTGCATAATTTTAAGCTGTCCCTGATGATGGTTTTACCATCTTCGGGCAGAACATAAAAGTGTCTTTTGCCGGATTGTTTGATATTAAAATAAACGATACCATCTGCCAATAGGATTTTGCTGTGCAGCCGATGATTGGCAGGGATATACCTGTCATTATTCAGGAACAGCAGTATAAGAAGCGTTATAATCGACCAGAATCAAAAGCACCGTGGACCACTATGACCCACGGTGCTTTTGATTAAATTGGGATTAAACTGTATTAATAAATGGGTTTCATGGCACCCATGTAGGCCCTGAGTTCTTTTCCGATACACTCAATGGCAGTGGATCTGATGGCTTCGTTCACCTGGATCAGTTTGATATTGTCAACGCCGTTGTCCTGGGTGTCCATTCCTTTTCCAATGACATCTGTATCAATCTGTTTCATAAAATCACCCAGCAGCGGAACCGCCTGATGGTTAAACAGGTAACAGCCGTACTCTGCTGTGTCTGAGATGACCACATTCATTTCATATAATTTTTTTCTGGCCACCAGATTGGCAATCAACGGCAGTTCGTGAAGCGATTCATAATAGGCAGATTCCTCACCAATTCCTGTGGCCACCATGGTATCGAAGGCAAGCTCAACGCCAGCTTTCACAAATGCCACCATGAGGATTCCATGGTCAAAATATTCCTGTTCAGTAATGTCCTGATCTGTTGATGTGGATTTTTCAAATCCGGTTTCAGCGGTTTCTGCTCTCCATTTCAGCAGGTTTGCATCGTCATTTGCCCAGTCCGCCATCATGGTGGAAGAAAAAACACCAGACATGATATTGTCCATGTGCTGATTATACAGTGGTGTCAGTAGTGTTTTAATTTTTTCAGAAAGTTCAAAGGCCTTAACTTTGGCAGGGTTGCTTAAGCGGTCCATCATGTTGGTGATGCCGCCATGTTTCAAGGCTTCGGTGATGGTTTCCCAGCCGTATTGAACCAGTTTTGATGCATAGGGAGCGTCAACACCCTGTTCAATCATTTTATCGTAGCAGAGCAGTGACCCTGTCTGGAGCACGCCGCACAAAATAGTTTGTTCTCCCATGAGATCAGATTTCACTTCAGCAACAAAGGAAGAATGAAGCACCCCTGCACGATCCCCGCCTGTGCCGCTGGCATAAGCCTTGGCAAGTTCCATACCCTCTCCTTTAGGGTCATTTTCGCCATGGACGGCAATCAGTGTCGGGACACCAAACCCGCGTTTGTACTCTTGTCTGACTTCAGTCCCGGGAGACTTGGGGGCCACCATTATAACGGTGAGGTCTTTCCTTATCTGCATACCTTCTTCGACAATATTGAACCCGTGTGAGTATGACAGACACGCATCCTGCTTCATTAGCGGCATGACAGATTTTATGACATTCGAGTGCTGTTTATCTGGTGTCAGATTAATTAACAGGTCGGCCTTGGGTATGAGTTCAGCATATGTTCCAACATTAAATCCATTTTCAGTTGCATTTTTATAGGACTGCCTTTTTTCTTCGATGGCTTCATTTCGAAGGGTATAGGAAACATCAAGGCCGCTGTCCCGCAGATTCAGGCCCTGGTGAAGGCCCTGGGCACCACATCCTACAATAACGATCTTTTTGCCCTTTAATGCTTCAACACCATTAAATTCTGAGGGATCCACAAAACGGCATTGAGATAGCTCCTCGAGCTGTCGTCTTAATGACAGACTGCTGAAATAGTTTTGGCCCATGATGCTCTCCTTTTTTTGTATAAATTATTATTAACTTCTTGTATTAATGAATGATTTTTATTGTTGCGTCAAATGAATTAATTGCAATTTTATATTTCAAAAAATGAAATATAAAGCTTTTATTATGCAGTTTTTTAATTTACAATGGCATATATTGACAAAAAGAATAAGCTTTGAGGCCAGAAAATGATGGGTTATGTTTACAAATTGGGTAACAAAATCAGACAACAATGGATATCAGGAATTTAAAACTGTTCAGACACCTGGCCGGGACCTTGCATTTTGCAAGGACCAGTCAGGCCTGTTTTATTACCCCGTCTGCTTTAACACGAGTCATTCAGAGAATTGAAGCAGACTTAGGTGAAAAGCTGTTTGTCCGGGATAACCGGACCGTTGAATTGACTCGGGCAGGCCTGGCATTTAAAAAATATGCAGATGATGTGATCCAGCGCTTTGATCAATTAAATGATGACATTTCATCTGATACAGCACTCAGCGGTGAACTATCCCTGTATTGTTCAGTGACAGCTGCATATGGCATCCTGCCAGGCATAATGGAAAAATACAGGCGCGCGCATCCCAATGTATTAATTCACCTTGAGACAGGTGATCCTGCAAAAGCCCTGCTCAAACTGTCTAATCAGGATGCAGATATTGTGGTTGCCGCGCTGCCTGACACTCTGCCAAAGGATTTGGAATTTCAAACACTTTCCCAGACCCCCCTGGTAATTATAGCGCCGTTAAAATATCCAGATATTGTTGTTCGGTCACAGGATGGTGTGGACTGGGAGCAGACCCCGTTAATTATCCCGGACCATGGGTTAAGCCGCGATCGAATTGATCAGTGGTTTGCCAAAGAAAATTTTGTACCAAAGATCTACTCCCAGGTGGCGGGAAATGAGGCCATTATTGTGATGGTAAGCCTGGGCTGTGGTATCGGGCTTGTGCCGAAAATGGTGTTGGAAAAAAGCCCATTTGTTGATCAGGTAAAAATTCTTAAAGAAACCCCGGATCTTCCTCCGTTTATTATAGGAATTTGTACGCGAAAAAAAAATCTTTTTAACCCTAAAGTAAAGGCGTTATGGAGTATTGCCAATGGAAAATAAACCGTTAAGATCAACTTTGTTTCAACACAGGCTTCACGAGGTTATTTTTGAGGCAGACACAGCTGCCGGGAAATGGTTTGATATTATTTTAATAGTTTCCATTGTGACCAGTGTGCTGGTGGTGATGCTGGACAGTGTGGCAGCATTCAGCGAAAAATACGGTCTTTATCTATATGGAATAGAATGGGTATTTACGCTGCTGTTTACAATAGAATACGGCCTGAGACTTTTATGTGTCCGAAAACCATTGAATTATGCAACAAGTTTTTTAGGAATCGTTGATCTGTTTTCCATATTACCGACTTATTTAAGCCTGCTGCTGCCAGGCAGTCAGTATCTGATTGTCATCAGGGTGCTGAGAGTCCTTCGCATCTTTCGTGTTTTTAAACTGGTACCATATATCGGGGAAGCATCTACCCTTGTTCAAGCCCTTAAAGCCAGTCGAAGAAAAATTCTTGTTTTTTTATTGACCATACTGACCCTAGTCATCATTTTCGGTTCTTTGATGTATCTCATAGAAGGAACAAAAAATGGGTTTACCAGTATCCCAAGAAGTGTTTACTGGGCGATTGTGACCATGACGACAGTCGGATATGGCGATATATCTCCAAAAACAAGTATGGGACAGGCATTGGCATCAATAATAATGATTTTAGGTTATGCCATCATTGCAGTGCCAACTGGAATTGTCACAACTGAATTAAGACTGACCGGCCAGAAAAAGGTGACCACTCAGGCATGCCCCGAGTGCATGGCAGACGGGCATGACAAAGATGCGGTTTACTGCAAGTATTGTTCAGCCCGGCTGAACCCATGAGGCACATGATGTGCTGAAGGTGATATTGAATGAGCAAAACGCTACCCATACAGAAACATATCCCATTCATTAAAAAGGCACTTGGCCGATCAAAGCGTGCAGTGGTTGAAGCGCCGCCAGGTGCAGGGAAAACCACAAGGGTCCCGCTGGCCTTGGTCGATGAACCCTGGATGAACAATAAATCAATCATTGTCCTTGAACCGAGACGGCTGGCCGCCATATCCTGTGCATCGCATATGGCAGATTTGATAAATGAAGACCTGGGCCAGACCGTAGGGTATCAGATCCGTTTGGATCGGAAAATATCAAAAAAAACAAAAATTTTAGTGATGACAGAAGGGATTTTTACCCGGAAAATTCAAAATGATCCATCCCTTGAAACAACGGGTTTGGTCATATTTGATGAATTTCATGAAAGAAGTATTCATAGTGATCTGGGGCTGGCGCTCTGCCTGGATTCGGCAAATGCATTCCGGGATGATCTCCGTATTCTGATTATGTCTGCCACAATGGATATATCCCGTATTTCATCCTTTATGGGGGATGTCCCGACGATCATCTCAAAAGGGAAAAGTTATCCAGTAAAAACAATGTATTTACCACCGGTTAGACAGCAGAAGAAAGCAGTTTCAATAGAAAACTTGACAGGGCAGGCCATTTGCAGGGCGCTAAAAGAAACAAAAGGTGATATCCTTGTTTTTCTGCCAGGGGTGAAAGAGATTAAACGATTGTTTTCAATCCTTGAGAAAGAACAGGTGAAACAAACTTCAATAATACAATTATACGGCCAATTGTCTAAACAAGAACAGCGTCACGCATTCAGGCCTGTAAAAACCGGGAACCGCAAGATTATCATCTCCACCTCAATAGCAGAAACATCCATAACCATACCAGGGATCAGGGTCGTAATAGATTCCGGATTGATGCGTGTTCCAAGGTTTTCACCTCAAACGGGCATGTGCACCTTCCCAAAAAATTGGAGCCGGGGTTAAGCCACATTTTTTAGGTTGT
>CAYFKW010000051.1:0-247 GCA_964343845.1 uncultured Desulfobacula sp.
AAGACTTTTGTTTAGACTGCGGCATGTTGTTATCTCCCCATACAAGAGTCTGTTCTGTTTGCGGGTTTGACAACACAAACTATGAATATGCTGATGTGATCGTTGATATTGATCATCTGATTGATGCGGTTGATGATTGTGTCCCTGAAAATTATTCTGGATTTTAGATATGCTATATTCCTTTTGATTTCATCCAGTCTGTCGTGTTGAAAAAACTTGTGACATAGCGTCCTGGCGGGACCAGAGT
>CAYFKW010000051.1:302-783 GCA_964343845.1 uncultured Desulfobacula sp.
AGCTTCTGGCTTGGTCCAAGCAGAACTGATGTAATACCTGGTTGATGAAGTGCCCATGAAACTGCCAATTGGCTCGGCTTAACGCCTATTTCATTTGCACGGCTTGCAAATTTTTTTCCAACTTTTTTCCCCAACTCATTGACTCGTTCTTTAAAAAAGTTGTTTAGGCTTCCTCTACTTCCATCTGGAAAATGCGGGCTGTCCAGATATCTTCCTGCCAGCAATCCCTGTGCTAATGGTGACCACGTTACAATTCCCAAATCATATTGTTGGCACATAGGTATAATTTCGTTCTCAATCCGTCTGTCAAGAAGATTGTAGGGCGGCTGCTCACAAACAAATCTTGGATAACCATAACGCTCCGCAATATGAATAGCCTCAACAGTTCTCCAGGCTGGATGGGTCGAGCATGCGGCATATCTAATCTTTCCTTGACGTCGAAGATGCTCTAATGCTTCAAGAGACTCAATTTGCGACACAG
>CAYFKW010000051.1:793-5537 GCA_964343845.1 uncultured Desulfobacula sp.
TGTTCTATGAAGGTAATAGATATCAATATGGTCTGTTTTTAATTGTTTCAGAGTCTTTTCACAGCCTTCTATTATGTGATGCCGTGAGTTCCCTCTATCATTTGGGCCTGATCCGACAGGGTTGTATACTTTGCTAGTCAGAAGAATTTTTTTTCTGTGAGAATTTATCTGTAACCCTTCTCCAAGTATTTGTTCAGCGTCTCCGTTATTATATATATCAGCACAGTCAATGAGATTAATTCCAGCATCTATTGAACTGTCCAAGATTCTAAATGCCTCTTTTTTATCAGTGGGGTTGCCAAAATTCATTGTGCCTAAAGCAAGTGAGGAAACCTGTAAACCTGAGCAGCCTAGCCTTCTGTATTTCATAGTCCATCCCCTTAACTTAAACTATTCCAAGAATATCAAAGACATAAAAAACATATCGCTTTGGTTACTAATTGACAAGTCATTCATTGAATGATTCTACAGTATGGTTTTTGTTTGTTGTTTTCGATTTTTAAAGGAAGTTTGAAAAGGATCAGTAAGTGTGGTCGGGCGGAGAGATTTGAACTCCGGACATCATGCTCCCAAAGCTGTTGGATTTTTAGATTTTATTTATCATAACCAATTTAAATTATTTCAAATTTTTAGCCACTCATTTTCAATTTGTTTCGTGCATAATGTGAATAATACAGTATGCTTTGCATACCGTCGGTGGAAAAGGGTATTTAAAGAGTGCTTGAGAAAAAATTTGTTGCCCGATATTGAGAAATAATTTAAGTTAAATTTTTAAAAGATTTTTTTTAAAAGAGGGAATGTTGAATAAACAGCTAAATGAACAGCGCTGCAGGGATTTGCTCGTATCAATGAGGAAAATTATCCAGGCGATTGATATCCATTCCAGGAAACTTAATAAACTGTTTGGATTGACAGGCCCACAACTGATTATTCTTCAGGAAATTGCAAACCTTGGTGAGGTAAGTATTACACCTTTGTCAAAAATAACCAGTTTGCGACAGGCTACCATTACAGATATCTGTAAACGGTTAGAGACAAAAGGTTACGTAATAAGGAAAAGAAGAGATGATGATAAGCGTTCTGTCAGTGTGATCTTAACTGAAAAAGGAAATGAGGTGATTAAAGACCTGCCGCCTCTTTTACAGGAAACGTTTACTGACCAAAAACCCAGACCTAAAAAATAACAGGGCCACTTAAACGTTTAACACTATTTTTCCAATGTGCCTTTTCCTGGCAAACATTTCCTGGGCTTCGTGTATTTTTGATAAATCAAACTCTTTTGCGATCAAAGGTATAATTTTATTTTGTTCAATTAGCTGCACAAGAGATTTGAATATGGTTTTTGACAGCCTTGTGCATCCCATTAACAGCAAATCCTTCAGGTACAGTGTTCTCAGATCCAGTTCGACAAGAGGTCCCGCAATGGCGCCTGCCACAGCATATCGTCCTCCAGGCTTCAGAACTTCCAGGAATTGCGGCCATGAGGGGCCGGCAACAAGGTCTATAACAGCGTCAAACCTGTTTTTACCAAATTTTTTATACAGATTCTCTTTTCTGTCAAAAACGACTTCAGCTCCCAGTCTTTTAATTGCAGTAAATTTAGAAGGTTTTGAGGCAGCTGCCACATGTGCACCCATCGTATGGGCAATCTGCAGCACAGCCGACCCAACACCACCTGAGGCACCTGTTACAAGTATGAATTCGTTCTTTTTTACATTTGCCCGATCCAGAAGATTTTGTGCGGTTGAGTAGGAACAGGGAAAGGATGCCAGTTCTGTATCTGACAGTGAAGAGTTGATTTTATGGGCATGATGCGTTGAGATAGCCGTATACTCGGCAAATCCACCATCGCACTCGGAACCCAGATAAACAGGGGCTTTTAATAATTTTCCGCCTGAATAGGTTAAACAGGGTTCAACTAAAACCCTTTCACCGATTCTGTTTTTAGAAACACCTTTTCCAACACCAACGATATACCCACACACATCACATCCCTGGATTAACGGAAACTGAATCGGTTGTCCGGACCAGCTCGCATCTTTTTCCAGTTGACTGGTCTTTGAGTACCATCCTGTTCTGGTATTGATATCTGTATTATTCACACCTGCTGCAGAAACTTTTATTAATACATCACCACTGCCAGGCAAGGGCACGGGGATATCGTTTTTATAAACCAGTTTTTCCGGCCCCCCATGTCCGGTTAACCAAACGCCAGTCATTTGATTAGGTGTGTCAATCATTTTTTGATTCATAAGGCGCTAATAAAACAAAGAAAATAAAATCAAAATAGCTAAAATTATTAAATGATTATTAGTGTTCTATGTATAATATTGATCAATAGTTTTCAACCTGAAAAGTAAAATAATTTTATTAAATTAATATATTATACTAATAATTTCTTGAGAATGATATTATGAAATTTGACTTTTTATTGTGAATACGATACTAATTCGAACATTATATTTGTTTAGTATCCTATGTAATTACCACATAAATTGCAGTTTTTTTAAAAGGAGGCGCTTGATAATGAATAAAAAGAAATTGGGAAAAATCCATAGTGAAATCCCAGGCCTTATTGACAAATTGGAAAAAAAGCAGATTAACAGGCGCGAGTTTTTACGAACCAGCACATTGCTGGGCCTTTCAGCAGCAACTGCTTTTTCGATTGTCGGAAATCTTACCGGTGTGGTTCCGGGACTGGTTAGTCAGGCCCATGCAGGAACACCGAAAAAAGGCGGTATTTTAAAAATTTCCATGGAAGTACAGGAAATGACAGATCCAGCCACATTTGACTGGGTCCAGAAATCGAATGTTGCCAGACATGTTGGAGAGTACCTGACCATGTGGGGGCCGGATAACGTCTGCAGACCCTATCTGGCAGAGAGCTGGAAAGCCTCCGACGATTTAACCGAGTGGACATTCAAGCTTCGAAAAGGGGTTAAATGGCATAATGGAGATGAATTCAATGCAGATGATGTTCTGTTCAATTTTGAACGCTGGCTGAATCCTAAAACCGGGTCATCCAATATTGGATTGTTTGCAGCCATGGTCGAAGCGTTCGATACCGGGAAAAAAGACAAAGACGGTAAACCGGTCATGTCTAAACGGATGATTAAAAACGCAATCGAAAAAGTTGACAATTATACGGTAATATTGAGAACCAAGTCTCCTCAACTTTCGATTCCTGAAAACCTGTACAATTACCCGACCATGATCATGCATCGGGATTTTGAAAAGAACGGCAGGGATTTTTCTAAAAATCCAATTGGAACAGGCCCATATACATTAGCAGAATTCAAGATTGGTGAACGGGCAATATTGAAACGGGCAAATCAACCGTACTGGGGCGAAAAACTGGATAATCCTTATATCGGCGGCCCCATTTACCTGGATGAAATCAGATATTTTGATCATGGATCAGGTTCAGCAGCTATGCTTGCCGCCTATGCCTCAGGTCAGGTTGATGCGATTTATGAATTTGACATTGCATCCCAGATGATGGCCAAAAGCCTGCCGAACACGAATATTCACTCAGCCACTACCACCATTACCGAATGTCTCAGGATGCGAATTACTGAAAAGCCGTTTGACAATAAAAAACTGCGCCAGGCGATTCAGGCCTGTGCAGATGTTGATGCTTACCCCAAATTGATATTTGGCGGGTTGACTGGTTATGGGGAGCATCATCATGTGGCGCAGATCCATCCGGAGTATTATAAACTTGAAAAACCAAAACAGGATATTGCCAAAGCAAAAAAATTGCTGGCAGAAGCAGGCTACCCCAAGGGTATCGAGCTGACAATGGATATTGGGAATACCAGCGGCCCCTGGCAGACCCAGTGCGGTGAAATCTTCAAGGAACAGCTGGCAAAAGCCGGAATCAAACTGAACCTGAACGTGATGCCGTCATCAAAATACTGGGAAATCTGGGATAAAACACCTTTCGGGATGACAGAGTGGACCCACCGCCCGCTTGGAATCATGGTCTTAAGTCTTGGATACCGAAGTGGTGTCCCCTGGAATGAGACAGCCTACAGCAATCCTGAATTCGACAAAGCCCTGGACAAAGCAGAAGCCATAGTAGACCCGGAAGAGAGAAGTAAAGCCATGAAAGATGTCCAAAAAATATTGCAGGATGATGCTGTTATGGTTCAACCGGTCTGGGTTCCGAAATTCTGTGTTGCAAGAAAAACAGTAAAAAATTATTTCCCTCATCCAACTCAGTATCACCTGTTTCATAAAACATGGTTGGACAGTTAGGAAAACGTTAGTGATTTTTATACACAGAAGGCGTGGGATGCATAATGACAAATCAGTTCGGTATCTTTTAAAGGAGGATGCCGAATGCTGCTGATGATTGTCAGACGGTTTGCTGCTATGGTACTCATCATGGCCATTGTGTCCTTTATCCTGTTTGCCATATTTGAAACTGACAAACTGGCTGTAGCCGGCAAAGTTTTAGGGCCATATTCTTCAACAGAACAGCGTGAAATCTGGCTTGATGAAAATGGGTATAATAAGTCTTTCCTGACTCGATATTTTACCTGGGCTGCGAATGCTTCTCAAGGCAGATTTGGAAAGTCACTCCAACTGAAAGTGCCTGTTGCAGAAGTGTTGTGGCCCAGGCTGATGAACACGGGTATTCTTGCACTATGTCTTTTTGTTTTTATGATTCCTTTGTCGCTCACGTTCGGCATTCTTGCCGGAATGAAAGAGGGGTCTATCCAGGACCGGGTAATCTCTT
>CAYFKW010000051.1:5547-7497 GCA_964343845.1 uncultured Desulfobacula sp.
CAACGTCCATACCGGAGTTTGCTTCAGCCACACTTCTGACCGCTGTTTTCGTCTTTACATTGAACTGGCTGCCAGGCACATCTGCCATGAGTGACGGATTTGACTGGAAGCAGATGATCCTGCCGGTAAGTGTTTTACTGTTGTATGATTTTGGTTATGTGGCCAGGATGACACGAGCGTCAATGGCAGAAGTGATGCAGTCGCAATATGTACGGACTGCAATTCTCAAGGGGCTGCCATATCGAACAGTTATTTTAAAACACGCATTAAGAAATGCCCTGATTGCACCATTTACAATTATTGTTCTACAGATGAACTGGCTGCTGTCCGGTGTAATTGTTGTTGAGGTGTTTTTTGCATACAAAGGCTTTGGTAAATTGCTGCTGGATGCAGCACTGTTCGGGGATATTTATGTGATCGAAGCCTGTACGCTGGCGGCTGTATTTGTCGCAGTGCTCTCCCAGTTTATTTCAGACATCGGGTATACCTATTTAAACCCGAGGATCAGGTTTACATAAGGGAATCGGTATATGACAACAGACCTGGGAAATATTAAACGCCCGTCACGACTGAAAAGAGTTATAAAAGGCATTGGCCTTTTAAGAGAATCTCCTATAGGGATGATCGGTACTGTATTGATTCTTTTCTGGGTCACAATGGCTGTTATCGCACCCATTCTGCCACTTCACGATCCTTTGGAACCCATAGCACCGTTTCAGAAAATTGCGTCAACGTCACCGGATGGTACTCATTTCTGGCTGGGAACTGATCATAAAGGCAGGGATATTCTTTCCCGTGTTGTCTGGGGATCTCAACGGGTTTTAATCTGGGCGACCCTGGCAACTATGGTGGCCTATGTTGTGGGGATGGTGATGGGAACCATGGCAGGGTACATGGGAGGATGGTGGGATGAAATCATTTCATTTGTTGCCAACATTCTTTTGTCTTTCCCGGTCATGATCCTTTATATCCTTATTGTAAGCTACCTTGGGGCCTCAGGGATTAATATAGTTATTGCCGTGACATTTGCTTCAGCACCCGGGATCATGAGGATTGTGAGGGGACTGGTACTGGATTTAAAAACCAGGGATTATATTGCCGCGGCCCAGACCCGTGGTGAAACAGCCTGGCGGATCATGTTCCTGGAACTTCTGCCCAATGCCAGGGGACCACTGATCGTGGATGCCTGCCTGAGATTGGGGTATACCGTTGTGGCCATTGCCACACTGGGATTTTTAGGCCTGGGACTGCCGCCGCCAGACCCGGACTGGGGATTGATGATAAAGGAAGCTGTGCCACTGGGCAGCTTTGCCGGTCACATGATGGTTGTTCCAGCCCTTGCGCTGTCATCATTAATCCTGGGATTTAACTTTTTAGCAGATGGTTTGAGAGATATTTCTCTGAGGGATTGATACAATGAGTGATGTAATTCCGGTTCTTGATATACAGAACCTTGATGTTTCATACTATACACGTGCCGGGGAAATACCGGCGGTTGTGGATTATTCCATGACTATTAACCCGGGTGAGACCATAGGTATTGTAGGGGAATCCGGGTGCGGAAAATCCACAGTAGCCATGGCGATTATGCAGCACATGGGAGTCAATGGCGGTATTAAAAAGGGCAGTATCAAATATAAAGGCCGAGACATGATGACCATGTCAAAGGAAGAACTGCGCCAATTGCGCGGGTCTGATATTGCCATGATTTATCAGGAACCGTTTGCTTCTCTGAATCCAAGCCTCCGCATCAGTACCCAGTTGATGGAAGTCCCGATGACCCATGAGAAGATCAGTAAAAAAGAAGCATGGGATAAAGCAGTCTCCATGCTTGATGATGTGAACCTGCCAGATCCTGAAAGAATCATGCAGTCTTATCCGCATCAATTATCAGGTGGTCAGCAGCAGCGGGTGGTCATTGCCATGGCTCTTTTGTCAAACCCTTCGCTG
>CAYFKW010000051.1:7507-11336 GCA_964343845.1 uncultured Desulfobacula sp.
CCACAGCGCTGGATGTAACTGTGGAAGCAGGCATCGTTAAACTGATATCCAGGATCAGTAAAAAATATGGCACGTCACAGATCTATATTTCACACAACCTGGGACTGATACTGGAAACCTGTGACCGGGTGTTTGTAATGTATTCAGGTGAGGTGGTTGAAGAAGGCTCCATTCAGGAACTTTTTTCATCTCCAAAGCATCCCTATACCCATGGACTTTTCGGATGTATTCCATTACCCTCAGCAGACAAGCATGCTGCGCCTCTCAAACCGATTAAAGGCCAGTTACCCCTGCCGTTTGACCGGCCTCAGGGCTGTTATTTCGGACCTAGGTGTGATTTCTTTGAATCCGGCTTGTGTGATCAGGACCTTGTCCCTATGGATCTTGTCCGTTCCAATGGCACAGATCACCGGGTGCGCTGCCTGAAATGGCAGGATATCGATCACTCGGAAAACGGAACAAGCCAGGCAGTGAAGACAGCTTCAGAATTCGGTAAAAGAGTGTTGAATGTAAAAGAATTAAAAAAATATTACCGTGTTATTGACAATTCTTTTGGTGCCATTATTTCAGGGAAAAGGGTTCAACACGTCAAAGCAAATGAAGATTTGAATTTTACGGCCAGAAAAGGTGAAACTATTGCTATTGTAGGAGAATCCGGATGCGGTAAATCCACTTTTGCTAAAGTGCTCATGGGGCTTGAGCAAAGTACGGAAGGCGAAATCCATCACAGGGGAAAGGAGATCTCTGACATTGCTGTCAATGATCGCTCCAAAAACCAGATCCGTTCGCTGCAGATGGTTTTCCAGAATCCTTTTGACACATTAAACCCCAGCCAGACGATCGGCAGTCAGATATCCCGGGTGATCAAAATGTTCGGGATCGAAAAAGATAAAGATAAAATTTATGCAATGGTCATGAAACTGTTGGATACGGTCAAACTGCCGAGGGATTTTTACTATCGGATGCCAGGCCAGTTATCAGGCGGTCAGAAGCAGCGTATCGGCATCGCCCGTGCATTTGCCGGAAATCCTTCCATGGTTATTGCTGATGAACCAGTGTCTGCTTTGGATGTGTCTGTTGCTGCTGCAGTCACTGAGCTTTTAATGGAGATTCAACGTGAACATAAAACAACCCTTCTTTTTATCAGTCATGATTTGAGTGTCGTCCGGTATCTGGCTGATCGGATTATTGTCATGTATCTGGGCCATATCATGGAAAGAGGGTCCACAGAAGAGCTGTTTTCTCCTCCATACCATCCATATACTGAAGCGTTGCTTTCAGCTGTTCCCATTGCTGATCCGGAAATTACAAAACGGGAAATTTTACTTGAAGGAAATCTGCCGAGTCCGTTGGATCCACCTCAGGGCTGTCCTTTTTGTACCCGTTGTCACCGGCGGATAGGAGAGATCTGCGATACACAAATGCCAGACGACCAAAAGATTTCAGACCGGCATATGATCAAATGTCATATCCCGTTGTCTGATTTAAAAAAGGTAGAACCAGTTATACAGATTCCGGGCAAAAGCGCGGCTCAGTCCATGTTGAATGCATAAGTTATTCTTTTTTTATCTAATTAGATCATAGCAACAAGCAGCACCATTGTTGACGAGATATTGCAAATCTGCGTTGCTGCGGTTTCTTTGGGAGCTGAAGAGACCCAAAAGTAATGGAATTCCTTAATGAAAAGGGTCTGTTCCCGGAAATAGAATAGAGGAGAGGAAAATGGATCTTGGAAAGTGGTTGATTGATACTGCGATTGAAAACGGGGCATCTCTTGCCGGGATTGCAAGCATGAGATCTCTGAATGTATCTCCATCACACACAATTTATAGCAAACTGGGTGATTATTCAGGTGTCGGCACAGTAAAAGGTGATGATGTCCTGCCAAAAAATCAATTGTTTCATTGGCCGGCATCATCAAATGCTATTCTTGTCATTGGCTTATACCATCCGAAGGAAAAACCTGAACTTGACTGGTGGGACGGTAGAGGAACACCCGGCAATCGTGTTTTGATTGAAATCATTCATCGGACAAGTGAGCAGATTGAAAGTCAACTGAAATTGAAAACGCATAAATGTCATTATTACGTAGAAAAGGGAGGACTTTTTCTCAAAGATGCGGCAGTGCTTGCCGGGCTTGGCTGCATAGGGATGAATAATTTGCTTATAACTCCGTCCTATGGCCCTAGAGTCAGACTCAGGGCTCTGTTGATTGATGCTGATATAAAATCCACCGGACCCATCGCCTTTGATCCCTGTGTTGATTGTAAACAATTTTGCAGGAAGGTGTGTCCTGAGACTGCAATGACAGATAAGGCCCCGATCTTCCAATCAATTGAATTTTCTGAATACCTGCCTGGAAGGGATGGTAATTATGACAGGCAGCTATGTAAGCAGGCAAAAGAAATAAATAAAATATGTATGGCTTGCGTCCGGCTCTTTTATAATTGCAAGAGGTAAAAAAAGCAATTAAAAGTGAGTGGGTGCCTGTTGAGAAGCTGGAGGGGAAAATAAATAAAAAAAGCGGTTGAGAGTGACCCATAACCGCTTGTAATTATAGATAATCTGGTAAGGACGAAGAGATTTGAACTCACGACATCCTATTCCCAAAGCTGTTGGATTTTCAGGTTGTGTTTACCATAACTAATTTAAATCATAGCGTATTTTTCAATCAGCCATTTTCAACTTGTTTTGTGCATGGTGTGAATAATACCATATGCTGCGGCTGGAATCACCTTTATTGGTCTTTTTGCGATCACATTGCCATTCAAGGCTTTGATGGCTTTATCTGCTTCCGAATTGTTTGGCATTTCCACAAAGCCGAAGCCCTTTGATCGTCCACTGAATCTGTTTTTTACAATTTTTACGCTTTTTACCTCACCAAATGCCTCTAACATTTTCCTGATATCGTTTTCTGTCACTTGCTCTGTAAAGTTTCCAACATAAATATTCATTCGCAATTCCTTTCTTTTCTGAGGCTATCGGGAATAGGTTACAATCAGTATTTTCATTTCCTCCAGCCTATTCACTATTCGGAATATTTAAATTGTTCACGATTTTTCGATAAAAAGTAGGAGGCCGTGTCTTCTCTATTTGCCTTTGGTTTTTCAGCTTGATTTTTCTCAGCATCAATTTGTTCTATGATTTTCATTATTTCTTTTTTACTTTGACCGATTTTTGAACTTGATCGAAAAGTCATTTTTTCATCCTTTTATTTTATATTATGCTACTACTAATGATTTAGACCACGAGCATTGCCGCTGTTTTTCTCTATGGGAGGGCTTGGTCTTTGCATGATCTGGATTTTTGGTTGAAACTGTTTGATGAATGGAAGGGAGCGCCAAATGCTGCATCTTTTTCCCCATCTTTTTCTCAAGTAAACGGACTTTTTTACGGTCTTCCCTGCAGACAAAGGAATATGCTTGACCTTTTTGATCCGCCCGCCCAGTTCTCCCTGTTCGGTGTGTATATGTTTCGAAAGTATCTGGTAAATCATAATTTATTACATGAGAGATACCGCGGATATCAATGCCGCGAGCTGCTATATCAGTTGCGACTAAAATATTAAAAATACCATCTCTAAATCCTTCTAAAGCTTTCTGCCTTTTGTTTTGAGAAAGGTTTCCTTGAAGTGATGTGGCGCTGAATCCGGCTTTAGTTAACTGCCGGGCCAGGTTTTTTGCCTTATGTTTCGTCCTGGTAAACACAAGGGTGGTTTTCATGTGGTTTCCCTTGAAAAGCATCTTAAGCAATGCAGTTCGCTGCTCTTTTTTTATAATAAAAAGTCCATGAGAAATGGTCGGTGCCGGCAATGAAGAATTAATTTGAA
>CAYFKW010000051.1:11436-11653 GCA_964343845.1 uncultured Desulfobacula sp.
CTGGAAGAAAGCCCTTGTCAAACATGTGGTCAGCCTCATCTAGAACCAGGACTTCTATATGATTAAAACTAATGCTGCCACAGTTATAAAGATCGAGTAATCTACCGGGACAGGATACGATTATTTCAGCACCTGAGCGAATTGCTTTGATTTGAGGTGACTTTCCTACACCGCCATATACAACGGCGCTTTTCATGCCAGTCTGATGAGATAGGCT
>CAYFKW010000052.1:0-10926 GCA_964343845.1 uncultured Desulfobacula sp.
CAGGAGGCCTATGGCAAAGAAAAGAAAATCCCCCGGACACTGTTTGAGATCCTGGATCAGCAGAAAAAAGAATTAACGGCATTAAAAGAAAAACACGGCAGTATTGTAACACCTGAGGTTTTTTAATCATTTAATCAGGGGTCAATCAGGGGTCAAGTCTGCTCTTGGCTCTTGTTGTCTCAATCAAGAGCCAAGAGCAGACTTGACCCCTAACTTCAGTGAAATCTCCAGTCATCTTTTTCTGCCATATAAAACAGATTCAAGGCACTGTCAGTGGTATCATTGGCTTTTCTCCCCAGGCGGGCAGCTTCAAGACAGGCATCTTTGTCCTTGAGGATATAATAAAAGGCAGTCATCATAAAATAGGCATCCTGGTTCTGGAGGCGCCGGGGGTGTTTATTGATTGTTTTCACCAGATTTATCAGCCTGATTTTTAACCAGTTTTCCGGTTCAAAAAACCTGAGGACACCTGGATTGTAATTAAGTGCCAGTCTCATGGCTGTAACGCTTTTTGACAACTCTCCTGTTTCTGCTGCTGCAATAGCAATCCCCAGTTGAGGTCCCCCGGCTGCAGGGGATTCATTTGAAAGCTTTTCAAAAACATCAAGTGCCCTGCGGGATTGATTTTTTTCTATTAAATCCCAGCCGTCCGTTTCTGTGTACGTCACTGAATAAATCGGCCTTAAATCATGAATATACCCATGATGGCTGTGGTACCTGGGATGGTAAAAATCATGCCGGTGGTGTCCGTGTCCATACCGGGTCCAGGCTACAGCCGTGCTGGCTGAAATCCATGTTACAGCTGTCACCAGCAGTATGATGATTATTTTTAAACACCGCATGCTGTCCCTGTCCAGTTCATTTTTTGTTCTTGGCGACAAACTTTTTTACCATAACTCATATCGCATCTTAATAAAAAGATAGGCACTGATTCCTGAAAAACAACCAACCCTTAAATCTGAGGAATCCAATACCATCATGCACAGGTTTTATAAGACCCTTTTTTGTACCCGCAAACCATGCAACCCAATTGATGAAGTGTGAAAATCGATTCGATTTAGGTTAACAAATTACTGAAAAATTATCATATTTAAAATATGATCGAAATCTCTTGATCTAAATCAAGGAAATTATAATCTGCTGTGCTATAAAAATGGTTATAAGGGGTAGTATAATTTTGAATTGCAACCCTTATCCGATGATTTAAATTGTTTTTTGAACTTCCGCCTCTTCTGTCCAATAATACTCTCCCTTCAACTTGGTTTGCCTTGTGTATCTTAAAAAGGCATCACAATAAGATGAATATCTTTTAAAGGAGGTGGATATGAATCTAAACTCACTTAAATGGGCTTGCATTATCTGTTTTTTCGCAGCAATGGCCGTCTTGTTATTCGGTGGCTCAAAGATGAAAGAGGGACTGCCGCCTTATCCGGAAATTGTGCAGGGACATGGAGGCAATATCCTGTTTAAAAAATCGGATATTATTGCCGGACAGGGCATTTACCAGCGATATGGTCTAATGGATCACGGGGCTGTCTGGGGCCATGGGTCTCAACGTGGACCAGAGTTCTCTGCTGCCAGTTTAAATATTATGGCAGAAGCAGCAGGAGATTATTTTGCACAAAAAGAATATCAAACCCCGTATACAAACCTTACTGTCATGCAAAAAGAAATAATTGATGTTAAGACAAAAGCAGAAATAAAAAAGAATCGATATGATGCATCAACAGGCATCTTGACATTGTCAGGCGTGCAAGAGAAAGCCTTAGAAAAGATTCAAGATCATTGGAACACAATTTTTAAAGACGGTGAAAAACGCTATGGATTTTTGCCAAACACTATTAAAGATGAGGGACAACGGCTCCAGGTTTCACGTTTTTTCTTCTGGACCGCCTGGGTTTCCTCAACACTTCGGCCGGGTGAAGATTATACATACACCAATAACTGGCCGCCGGATCGCCGGGTGGGAAATATTGCCAGTACAGAATCCTATATCTGGTCTATTGCCGGCATTTTAGCCTTATTACTAGTGTTAGGGCTTTTTATCTATTGGGTTCACAAATACGGCATGTGGTACGGCGAAGCAAAAGGCGTACCTTTATCAGAAAAACTCATCGACATGCCATTGACATCCAGTCAGCTTAAAGCAGCTAAATTTTTTGTTGTTGTTATCCTGCTGTTTCTGGTTCAAACAACCTTTGGCGGCCTGTTAGCACACTACACGATTCATCCAGGCAGCTTTTTCTTCCCGTTTGTTTCAGAAATAATCACATATAGCTGGGCTAAAACCTGGCATCTTCAATTGATGGTTTTCTGGATAGCAACGACCTGGTTAGCGTCTGCGATTTATCTTGCACCAATTATCGGAGGGAAAGAGCCTGCCAAACAAGGAATATTGGTTCAAATCCTTTTTGTTGCTGTGCTTTTAGTCGCTGTCGGAAGTCTTACAGGCGAAGTGCTTGGTATCAAAGGGATGCTTGGAGATTTATGGTTCTGGCTCGGACATCAGGGGTGGGAGTTCCTTGAATTGGGGCGGCTCTGGCAGATTCTTTTATTCGGGGGCTTGATTTTCTGGCTTCTCATTGTGTATCGCGGAGTTGGATATCATCTCAGTATTCATAAGGATGAATTCTCTTCTCTAATATGGTTCTATGTTTTTAGTGCTGTTTTAGTTGTTGGATTTTTTGGTTTCGGTCTGTTTTATGGACCTGGCACCCATCTGACCCTTGCTGATTACTGGCGCTGGTTTGTTGTTCACCTCTGGGTAGAAAGTATCTTTGAGTTCTTTGGTATTGCTGTTATTGCCCTTTTAATGGTGGCAATGGGCCTTGTTACGCCAAAAGCCGCTTTAAGGGTCGCTTACTTTACTGCCGCAATTACATTTCTAAGCGGTATTATCGGTACGGCACATCACTATTATTGGTATGGCGGACCCTCTTTCTGGGTCGGGCTGGGGTCGGTTTTCTCTTCTATGGAACCTGTCCCGCTGTTGCTGTTGATTGTCCGGGGGTTAAAAGAATACATGTCCATCCGTAAAGCAGGTAAAACCTTTTCCTATAAATGGCCGATGTACTTCCTGGTTGCATCTTCTTTCTGGAATTTTCTCGGGGCTGGTGTTTTTGGATTTTTAATTAATCTTCCAATAATTAATTTTTATGAGCATGGCACTTATCTGACCATGCACCATGGTCATACAGCCATGTTCGGAACTTACGGCATGCTTTCAATTGCACTTTTACTTTTCTCATGGAGAGGGTTGGTCGACAGGCAGCACTGGAATGATAAACTCTTGAAACTGTCTTTTTTCGGATTAAATGGCGGGTTACTGCTAATGTCCTTTGGAACGCTGCTTCCTGTTGGTTTAATGCAGGTCTGGGCTTCGTTTAAAGAGGGCCTCTGGGTCGCCAGAAGTGCTGATTTTTTTGAAAAAGCGCCTGTGGTTTTCCTTGGAACAATGCGGGCAATTCCAGACACCATTATTATTGTTTTTGGTGTACTGCCCCTTGCATATTTTCTCCTTTCTACCTACCGGCACCTGAAAGCCAGTGAAATTAAAGATGGGGAATCGGTTTGGGAGCGCCTTGGAATAGAATTGTAAATATGCTTAAAAATTATCCATCATTCAACCGGCAGTGACACCCTGTTTCTGCCGGTTGAAAGGCAGTATTTAAACTTGTGAAGACGTTTAAAGATAGAAACATGAAACCGATAACGCATAACAATATCTATGATTCTATACTGGACATAGAAGAAACAAGATCATGGTATAAATTCAAAACCCTTTCAAGACCGTTGCACAAGGTTATGCTGAGCAGATGGTTTGACTTCTTTTTTACACACCATATTGTGCCGACTTTTGTGAAAATCGGGTTTCGAAAACCGCTCATATCACTGATGTTTAAAATGACAGCACCCGCCTGGGAAACCATGGGGCCTTTATTTGATGAGACATATTGTTTTTACCCAAATCTTGAAAAGGAGTTAAGGACAATACGAAAAGCATTTATTCTCAGGGAAGAAAAAAAACAAACCCACCTAAAAAAAATAAAACAACTGAATACTTATCAAATTTACAATTTGTTCACCAAAAAAATTGATGCTGTATTTGTGGAGAATTTGGTGAATGAGATTGACAAATCCTGGGTGATTCTGCCCAGAGCCTACAGCCTGTTAGAAAAGGAACATGCTGCTTTCCTGCCGATTTATCTAAAACATGTGAACCATGATCAAAACCCTGTTTTTCTAAAAGTCCTGCTAAAAATATTGATTGAGTATAGTGCCAACTTTTCTTTAAAGTACATGCACAATAATGATCACCGCCGTATAATGTGCAAAGCCCTTTTCTACGGGTATGCTGCAATGTTCTGGCGCAACCTGAGGCATCCGCCTGAACAGTATGAAGATATGCTGATTTTTGATATTTTTTATCAATGGATTGTCAAGTTCATTAAACTTGAATCAATAACATCCAATGATATTTCAGGTACTGTAGAAAATATGAAAAGATTCCGGGAACTGTTCTTTCCTTCGGCGAATATTTTTGGTTTCAGCAATTCATGCGTTAAAGACAACAGCTGGTTCCTGGTCTCCATCCGCCATGGAGAAAAAGGGGTGTCAGCTGCATTAAATCATTTTGGTCCCTATAAACTATATATTAAAAACACAACTCAAGGCGGTGTTTCTTATATTGAAGTACCAAAATCGTTTTGGACATTTTTAAAAAAGGTGAAACAAAGCCTGGTGTATGAAACACAAGGGACAAAAAGATCTTTTCTTAATTTTATTTCCAAACTGAAGGTCAGATATAAAGTGAATTATAAAAAATCGGATATGGAGGACACTATGAAATTTACTGGCCAAAGGGTATTGCAGATGGTTAACGAATTTTCTGACTCTATGCCAGTGGATGTTTAACTGCTTCTTCTGTTGCAGACAGCCAGCCGAAATCCTATGAAATTACGGCTGGCTGTCTGCTGACAAAAATAACTATCTGATTTTTATGCTGCACCTGTCTGCTTATGTGACACTGTCTATCGCATCTTTGAATTTTTCTATAGAATCTGCAATTGTTTTATCCGGGACTGCATAGGAAAGCCTGAAATGACCCGGGCCACCAAAGGCTGCTCCGGGCACTGCCAGAATATTATTGTCTTTTAGAATATTTACAAATTCTACATCATTTTCAATCGGGCTTTTTGGAAATAGATAGAAAGCACCTTCTGGTACATCAAACTCATAACCTGCCGCTTTGAGTCCTTTACTAAACACATCTCTTCTTTTACGATAAATGTTTACATCCACAGTAACCCCTTGAAGCTGTCCGACTACCTGCTGGAAAAGTGCAGGTGCATTAACATACATCATGGTGTTTGTAACACCTGCTGCACCGGCAATCATGGGCGCGTCTTCAGCATCTGGATGAATCGCAAGATAACCGATCCGCTCCCCTGCCAGAGAGAGTTCTTTTGAATAAGATGTCAGTACAATGGTATGGGGGTAGGCATCAAAAACAGACGGCACCTCTACATCATATACAATTTTTCTGTAAGGTTCATCAGAAATCAGATAAATTCTTTTCCCGAATTTAGTGCTGGCATTTTCCAGCACTTTGCCTAACCCATCCAACTCTTCTTTTGTATAAACTGTACCGGTTGGATTGTTTGGAGAGTTAATCAGCACGACCCTTGTATTTTCTGTTATGGATGCTTCAATGGCAGCCAGGTCAAGGTGGAAATTATCAAGAGACGGGGCTGTTTTTAAATTTGCATTGGCGACAAAGGCGTATTGATTATACCCGACAAAATAAGGTGCCGGCGTTAAAATATCTTCTCCCGGGTTTAACAACGCACGCAATGTATCATTTAAAGCACCGGCTGCACCGACTGTCATCACGACAAGGTCTGCTGTCAGTCCGACATTGTACTCTTTATTCAGGTAGTCTGCCACTGACTGTCTCACATGTGGAAAGCCTGGGTTCGGCATATATCCATGAGAAACATTCTCATTGTTGATCAAATTCAAAAGCGTTTCTTTCACAACAGCAGGCGGGGGCACATCCGGGTTCCCAAGCGAAAAGTCAAAAACATTTTCTGCACCAAACTTTTCTTTCATCCGAATCCCTTCTTCAAACATCTTTCGAATCATGGAAGCGGCTTCAACCATTTTCACCATTTTATCTGCGATCGGCATAAAAATTCTCCTCCGGGCTTAAAATTAACACATTTGCTATTCATCAAATCTTCTATCATGAAAAACCCCTTTAAAAAAGGGTTTATCACTTTTTTGTATACAATTTTTCATTTCATCAACATATTGTGGTCTCACCTCATTTTTCCACCTAGGATAGCCCCCTTTCCACACATATTGTATCAGCTCGTGAAACACTTTCTTATGAAAAATATACGGACCTATTTGTATTTGTTTATTTTTTAAAAAATCAAAACAGATCGTTGATCTTTCAGAAACATTTTTTATTTTTGACCGGACGATGTCCTGTGTTTGATACCCCTCTGGATTCTGTTTGAAATCTTCTACTGCTTCAGGAAAAGGGAAAAGCCGATAAAGGTCACCGATAAACCCTGTAAACCGTACCCCGTGAATGGCACCCATAAGATCTCCGATGTCTTTTGGATCTGGGATAACATAGGTGTCAAACACAAATCTTTTTAATCCATTTTCTCTTTCACCTGCCATTGTTTTTAACCAGCTGCAGAACTGATCTGCAAAAAAGAAGTAGTTGTCTAACAGCAGCATATCCGACTCAATATTAAAAAATCCAAATGCTATGCTGCCATGGCTTGTAGAATTAAATGATAACGGCATCTTATTTACTCCTTCCGGACTTGGAATCTCCTGACGATTCCATCGTCTGCATCATCGATCTTTTTTTATAAACAGCTGCAGGCACCACTTAAAAATTTATACGTTTTAAACACCTGATTTACAATACTTTGTTTACACTCCAGGAAAGTCACAGGATAATTTTTTTTTGCATCCAACAGTGATAGTTTCAATGTGCGTTTTTTAAACTTTAATCTTGACTATTATACGATAAATTGTTGATATCTGATTCAGAAGCCATACATTATACCCAAACAGCAACAGGTTAATCTGCCTCATTTGAATCTCTGATTTTTGTTCAGGCTCCTTTATAAAGGCTTTGATATGTCTCCATTTGATTTTCAGGCCCCAATGAATATCAGAACAGGTTAAACTGTATGCAGCAGTTAATCTTATGGAAAGGAGAATAACATGTGCCAAAACCATTTGCACGTTTCCTTAGGGTTTACGGATGAAAAGGTCCCGGTCGGAACCCACATGTGTCTTATTTATACAGATGAGACCGAGCGGAAAGATTCTTTAGAAAAATTTCTGCTCAGTGGCATTAAAGCCGGTGAACGGGCCGCTTGTTTTTCAGGGAAAACAACGGAAGAATCGCTTGAACAGTTTTTCAAGGATAACAACATTTCCTATAATGACAAAAAAACGAACAACGCCATATCACTTTCAGGTACAACCGAGGTTTATTTCAAGGATGGTATTTTTGATCCTGATCGTATGCTGAATACGCTGAAAGGTTTTTACAAGGATTCGTTGGGAATGGGATTTCCTGCATCCCGCGTTATTGGGGAAATGATTCCTGAAGTGGAAGATGTTCCAGGCGGAGAAAGGTTATGTGAATACGAATCAAGGGTCAGCATGCTTGTCAAAGACCATCCTGTCACCTCTGTCTGTCAATATGATGCCAATGCTTTTGACGGTGCCACCATCATGGAAGTCTTAAAGGTTCACCCGAAAATGATTGTAAATGGATCTGTTGTAAACAACCCGTTTTTTATTGAGCCTGAAGCGTACTTAAAAGGTCATAAACAGGATGCCTGATCGAAACAATCTGTCAGGAAAAGTTTTAGGTCAGATTTCACTTATGCAGAGTGTGGTTGCCCAGCTGCCTGACAAAACATCAATGCTCAAATTTGTCTGCCATGGGCTTAAGGACGTACTGGGTGTTAAACAGATTACATATCAACTGCACGATAAAAATGTTTCTGACAAAAATGGCTTATCGGACAAAAAGGAATTGTTCCACACCTTCAGTATTAAAAACAAAGGTATCAAATTTGCAGACTTAAAATTTCATCTTACAGACAAAGCGTCTTTTTCACCCTATATCCCTTTTATCGAAAACTTTTGCACCATGCTTGCTGTCATTTTTGAAGGACAGCGTCAAAGAGAACTGAACAGATCCATAACCGCTGATCTTGAAAAAAGGGTTTACGAAAGGACTCAAGCGCTTGAAAACGAAATTTTAGAACGAAAACAGGTCCAGACCGCCCTGCTGGGAAGCGAAACAAGATTAAGAGCTATTTTTGAAAATTCTAGAGATGCGATCAATGTATCCATAAATGGTATCTACATTTTATCGAACAAGGCCTTTCTTGATATGTTTGGATATGATGATGAAAAAGAGCTGATAAATACTTCCGTTCTTGACAGCGTTGCACCAAGTGAAAGAAAAAGAGTTGGAAATTATATAAAAAACAGGGAAAGTGGAAATGCACCCAAAATTTATGAAACAAGGTGTATAAAAAAAGATGCATCAGAATTTGATGTGGAGGTAGCAGTTTCAACCTATTTCCTGGATGGGAAAATGTTTACTCTAGCGTCGCTGAGAGACATTACGAATCGAAAAAAAGCAGAAATCGCGTTAAGGGATAGTGAAAGAAAATACAGGATGCTGATTGAGCATCTTCCGCAAAAGATATTTTATAGGGACCATCATTCTGTCTATGTGGTGTGTAATAACAATTATGCACAGGATTTGAATATTGATCCGGATGAAATTATTGGAAAAACAGATTATGATTTTTTTCCAAAAGAGCTGGCACAAAAATATCGAGACGATGACAAAAGAATCATTGAATCCAAAAAATCCGAACACATAGAAGAAGAATATATTCATAAAAACAAAAAGTTCATTGTTCAAACCGTGAAGACACCTGTACCTGACCACCATGGGCAGATAGTCGGAATCCTGGGAATATTCTGGGATATAACGGCTCAACGCCAGATGGAAGATCAGCTTCGCCAGTCTCAGAAAATGGAATCCGTCGGCACAATGGCAGGCGGGATCGCACACGATTTTAACAATATTCTCGGCATTATATTGGGAAACACAGAATTGGCATTTGATGATGTCCCGGAATGGAACCCGGCCAACAACAACCTGAAAGAAATCCGTACAGCATGCCTCAGGGCAAGGGATGTGATTAAACAGCTATTAAGCTTCAGCAGAAAGACCCGTCATGAAAGAAAACCGTTAAATATTGTTCCGATACTCAAAGAATCCATAAAATTAATACGGGCTTCTATTCCGACATCTGTTGAAATATTTCAACATATCCCCGATAACTGTTATTCAATCCTTGCAGATCCGACACAACTGCATCAGGTCATTATCAATCTGTGCAGCAATGCCTCATATGCGATGTCAGATAAAGGAGGCGTATTAACCGTCAGTATAGAAAATTTCTCACTTGACAGCCGCACAGCACAACACTTTTCTGATCTTCCACATGGCGCATATGTAAAGTTTTCCGTTCGAGACACAGGATCCGGCATTGATCCCCAGATTATTGAAAACATATTTGATCCCTATTTTACAACAAAAGATGTGAATAAGGGGACAGGTATGGGGCTTGCTGTTGTTCACGGAATTGTCAATAATCATGAGGGTAAAATATATGTCGAGAGTGAACAGGGAAAAGGAACATGCTTTACAATTCTCTTTCCAGCCAGAAAAGAAGACCCTGTCAACGAACAGGAAAAGGAAAAAATAATTGACAAAGGGAATGAGCGCATCCTGTTCGTTGATGATGAAATATCACTGGCCAATATGGGAAAACAGATGTTGGAAAGACTTGGATATAAAGTCACCTCTGAGACAAGCCCGATAGATGCCCTGGCTGTCATTCAATCTGACCCCCACCAGTTTGACCTGATTTTAACAGACATGACCATGCCTAAAATGACCGGTACAGATCTGGCAAAACAGATTCTTGAGATACGGCCCGACATGCCTGTCATTTTATTTTCCGGGTTTAACGAAACCATCTTCAGTGAAAAATCAGACCTATCCGGGATTACAGACTTTATTGAAAAACCATTTGATAAATTAAAACTAGGGCAGGCTGTCAGAAAAGCATTTAACAAAAAGCATACATAGTTATTTTGAGAATTTACGTTTTCATTGAACAGGCAGCATGATATTAATGCAAAAAGCGTTAAAATAGTTTATATTCATAAAAAAGAATAAAAGGTATTCTGCTTCCAGTAAAGATGTTCCAGATTCTTTTATAACTGATTTTCAGGACAGGCTGATCACATCATTGCAGATGCACCTTTCAGAAAATTGAACATACATATATGTCTGATGAATTCAGTCTATATTGAACAGGAGCAATTTTTTTAAGTTTGCCATTCTGGCCCAAAACATGATTACAGGCTATGGCCTGAGAGGAGTTGGTTATGGACAAAAACATTAATTTTTCTGACCTCCCTTTTTTTTCGAACATTTCCAGTGAAAGATTAGCGGAAATCGAAGCATTCAGTTTTATCCAGACGTATGACAAGGGAAGTGTTGTTTTTCAAAAAAATGAACCTGCCAAATACCTGTATGTGTTGATTAAGGGAGATATTGAATTAAGTATTTTATTCAAAGAAGAGATCATTACAAAGGACATCAAATATGAGGAGTATATCAACACGCATATTGAAGAGCTTGAACGGCCCATTGCCATTGAATTTATAACGGATAACAGCATTTTCGGCTGGTCTTCACTTGTTGATCCGGCCGTTATGTCTTCTACTGCCACTTGTTTGAGCGATAGTATTGTAGCGCTGATACCTGCTGACGAACTTAAAGCTGTT
>CAYFKW010000053.1:0-6706 GCA_964343845.1 uncultured Desulfobacula sp.
CCTGCCGCGTAGCGGCTTCGTTCAACGACGCCTTAAAATTTAAGGCGTTAGTGTGGGTAATAGTAGCACTACCGATATTAATATTTTTTATTATCAAAGGATACAGTTATTTAGTATTAATATTCCTTTTGGTTTCATTTTTTTTCCAATCGCAAATTAATCTCTACCTTATACATTTTAGGGTAGTCGGTCTGGATAAGTTAACGGTAATGCCAAGGCTAATCCAAGGTTCAATGTTATTGGTTATCTGCGCTCTGTTTGGAGTCGATGGCTTGCTCAAATTTTCGACGTTTTACTTAATTAGTTGGGCGTTATCATATTTATTGACCTATTATTACGCATATTCGTTGCAAGCCGTGTCAAGCCGAGCTTGTGAAAACTTATTTAGCAGGAAAATTCTATCGTTAATTTTAACTTTAGGGCTTTCAGGGGTATCTAGTCAAATCTATGCAAATGTGGATTTCCTGGTGCTAAGGCTTTTTGATGTGGAATCGTCGGGGTTGTATAAATTTGGAGTTCTAGTATCGGGGTCAGTTCTTCCGTTTATTTATGCTTTGAACTCCATGTACTTTTCACGACTCCACTATATTCAGTCTTTTAAAGAACTAAACAAAATAGTAAAAAGCCAGATTTTATATATAACCTGTATCTATTTATTGTTCGGGGCTGGACTTGGTTTGGTATTTCCACTGGCTTACAGTATTTTATTTAATGGACTCGATGAGCGAGTTTATGCCTTACTTCCGGTTTTATGTTTAGGATTCTACTTTAATAGTCTGGCCTCAATTTATAGCTATATAGTTATTAAATTTGAGTTTATGATAGGGATGTTGTACCTAAATGTTTTTTATATTGTTATTTCATCGATTGTTGCATATTTAATCATAAGTGCTTACGGAATTATTGGTGCGGCATCAAGCATGCTTGTGATCAATGTAATAGTGTTCCTGTCGTTCTTCGCTTTTTACAAGAGAATCTCAAAGCTAATTGAAAGGAATATGTGTGAGAATTCAGATTATTGAAGATGGATATGTTAGTCATATTTACGGTAGTGCCCTTAAGATCGGCTTTCACAACCTCGGCCATGAAGTACTAGTAACGCAGTGGTCTAAAGAAGTAAGGGATAAATTGTATTGTAGATCTAGTGGCTTGTTGGGTGGGCTATCGATAGTGGCGCTGAAAATTCAAAATAAGTTCCGCTTTGGCCGCTATTTAAAGGAAATACAACAGAAAATTATCAACGACTATCTTGAGTTTAGACCAGATTTGGTCTTTATCTACAGAGGTACTCATGTTTGTCCACGTACGATTGATTTTATGAAAGTCGATGGGTGTGCCAGTGTTTTTGGCTACAATAATGACGACCCATTTTCGTCGGATTATTCATTTTATTTCTGGCGAAGCTACAAGAAATGCTTGTCGCTATATGACCATGTTTTTTGTTACAGGAAAAAAAACATATCAGATTATGCATCCATAGGTATATCGAACACCTCTATATTAAAGCCATATTATGTAGCTGATTATAATTATTTTATCGAAAGTATAGTTCCAAATCATAAGATATACGATGTTGTTTTTATAGGTCATTTTGAGGATGATGGGAGAGACGAAGCTATTTTAAAGCTATGTCGTGAAGGTTTTGTTGTTAAACTATTCGGTACTGATTGGGAGCGGTCCAGTAACTACCCTGAGCTATATGAATATATGGGGAGTGTTGAGCCGATATTCGATGATTACAACGTAGTATTAAATAGATCTAAAATAGCACTAGCATTTTTGTCTAAGAAAAATAATGATACTTATACAATATACAAGACGAAACTTTGAAATCCCGGCTACTGGGACTCTTATGCTTAGTGAATATACGCCGGAGTTGGCTTCGATGTATACCCCTGGAGTAGAGGCAGATTTTTTTACAGATAAAGATGAGCTTGTTACGAAGGTTGAGCTTTATCTTAGTGACGATCTTTTACGTGAACGGGTTGGTAAGGCTGGCCTGAAGCGAGTTACTGAAAGTGGAGCTGAAGTTACTGATCGATGTAGAGAAATTCTAAGTCGCATAACAGTGGATCACAACTAATGTTTTTTAGATATGATGTTAATAAAGGTATTATATCTTGCTTCTTACTTATTTTAACGGTTTTACAGACTCTAAGTCATTTTAATGAGTTATATTTTGTTTCATGTCTTGTGAGTATAGCGTTGAATGTGTTGATTTTAGCGTTCTTTTGGAATAGATCGCTTTCCATTACTATTTTATTTTCTTTTTCATTGATGTTTCTTTTTGTTCCCGTTTGGTTTTTTGGGTTTGAAAAATTTATATCTTACCATCTTTCGTACCAAACTCCTTTTTATTTCTCGGCTGTTGCGATTGTGAACTCGCTTTTTTTGGTCTCTTTATTTATTGGGCTTGGAAATTTGAAGGAGCCAGTCTATCGGTTTAAGATTTACGGAAGAAATCGGAGTCTTGGATTTTTTTTGTTATATTTTTTTATTTTGGTTTTGATTCTCTTTTTCGGAATTAGGGGAGAAACTTTATTGAACGCGAGCTATGGCACAGGGCAGTTAGAAAAATCCACTCTGCACGAATATTTTATTCCGATTTTTCTCGCCCTCCTTTTTGTCTCGAATCCGTCTTGCAGAATTCAGCGAATCATTATCTTTATGTTAATGATCGCATACGCCCTGAAAACCTTATTATTTGGCGGTAGGATAGAAGTTCTCATAATCGCATTGTTGTATGTATACGTTGTTAGAGATTATTATCTTCGTCGTAGATTTATGTTTGTCATAGGTTCGTTAGTTGGGTACATAATATTATCCATTTTCGGAGAGCTTCGTGCGAATCTAGAGCTGATTGATAATATCGGCAGCTTCAGGGTTTTTTCGTTTATCAGCGAAAGAGAATACGAGTCGTCTCTTTTTGGCGATGTTTATCAATCCAGTCAGCGAATGGTAGGATTAGTAAATGATGGGTATTTGAGTATAGAGACTCGAATTTCTTCTTTCATACTTGCTGTATTTGCTCTGCTACCAACAAGTTGGCTACCTGATTATTATAATTTGGCAAGTTATCGACGGGATGTCGCTCTATCGGGTGGGGGAGGGCTCATATCGGCATTCTCATTTGCTTGGTTATCTTATTTTGGTCCCGTATTGTTTGGTGTTTTTGTTGGTCTAGCGATAAGAAAATCATATTTTTCGGCTAGCGTCTTCTTTCAAATTTACGGTTTGTTGGTTTTGGTATTTTTTCCTCGGTGGTTTTCTTATTATCCTATAATTCTATTTAAAATATGTTTTTTTGGCGCCTTGTTATGTTATTTGACATCTAAGATTCGAGTTAAGGTTTAATATCATGAATGTTCTATTTTCTGGGGAGCTGTATCCTAACGTCGTGCATGGTATTAGCATCGCCAATCGGTTGAATATCGATTGCCTTGAGAAATCTTCTGCTGCACAAGTCGATACTATCGCTGAGCAGAGTGATGTTGGATCGATTGGAAGAGTTTCTTGCCTTAAAATTTATCGTACATTGTTATTGTTTTCGCATATTTACTTTAAGTCCCGTGTAAAGAAATATGAGTGTTTTTACTTCGTCGTCTCTCTAAGCCCATTCGGTATCTTAAAAAATTTGATACAAGCTATGGCTTTTTGCAAGGGTAAGACAGGTCTTATAGCTTGCCATTTGCATCGCGGTGACTTCGTAGAGTTCTACCGCTCTGGCCGAACGGTCCGCTTTTTGATCGGTCTTTGTTTTCGCCGTGTAGATCGGTTGATCGTTCTGTCTTATGAGCAAAAGGATGAGATGTCCAAATATTTCCGCGGTACTATCTCAGTTGTTGAGAATACTGTTCTTGAAGAGGGTGAAATCTGCGAAGCTAATGCAAATTTGGGACGGAACGGCTTTATTTATCTCTCTAATTACTACAAAGCAAAGGGTATATACGATCTCACTGCGGCATTTGAATTCCTACCCGATTCGTTTGTACAGTGTTACGGCGAGTTTGATGGTAATGAGGAAGAGCTGCGACGAGTAGCACCGTCATCTGTTGTAGTCAATGGTCCAATACAAGGCCTTCATAAGTTTCAGGCACTTTCGCAGTCTGATGCTTTGATTTTCCCTTCTTGGAACGAGGGACAGCCCACGGTAATTCTAGAAGCAATGTTGGTAAGTACGCCTGTTATTACAACCAAGGTTGGCCTGATTAGCGACATGTTGGGTGATGATTACCCATTTTACTTTGAGCCTAAAAATCCCGATAGTCTGCTCAGTTGTGTAAGGCGTTTCGCTCAGCTTTCGCAGATTGAAAGGGCCAGTTTGGGCAAAAAATTGAATGAACGATACTGGTCTCGATTTTCTCAGGAAAATCATAAGAAAAAATTGTTTGATGCGTTTCAGATTGGTGTACGGGGTGGCGCAGTTGGAAAGTGTTAAGGTATCTATCATTACAGTTTGTTTCAATAGCGGGGAGTTTATTTCTACTGCAATCGAGTCCGTTCTTTCTCAAGAGTATCCAGAGATCGAGTATATTGTTGTAGATGGAGGCTCAACGGATGAGACTTTGGACGTTATTGATTCTTATCAAGGGCAGATTACGCGCGTGATTCATGGCCCTGATCAGGGCATCTATGATGCGATGAATAAGGGGGTTTCTGCGGCCACAGGAGATATTGTTGGAATACTCAATTCCGATGATTTCTATGTGAATAATCAGGTTATTGGAAATGTTGTTAAGGAGTTTTCGGACTGCCCTGGCGCAGAGTTGTTATTCGGTAATGTAGACTTTGTATCGCCACCAAATCTCGCCGATCCAGTGAGATTCTATTCCTCTTACCAATTTAAGCCTTGGAAGCTGCGGTTTGGCTTCATGCCTGCACATCCGGCTGCGTTTATAAGGCGTTCTGCGTACGAACAGGTCGGTCAGTATAAGTTGGGGTATAAGATTGGTGCCGATTTCGAGTGGTTTGTTCGTGCTTTGCAAGTCAATTATCTTCCTTTCAGTAAGATCGATAAAACACTTGTACGGATGCGTGAAGGCGGCATAAGCACATCAGGTTTCGAAAGTTATTGGCTTTCTTCAAGAGAGCAGCTTAGGGCTCTGCGTGAGAATAATATCCGCTCCAACATGCTTTTTGTACTCTCTCGGTTACCAGTGAAGTTTTTTTACAAGTGGTTGTATAAGGGGCATCGATGATTCTTGTTACGGGCGGTGCCGGTTACATAGGTTCCCATACAGTTGTTGAGTTGTTAGTCCTCGGATTTGATGTGGTCGTTGTTGATAATTTGGCAAACTCATCTAGTGAGTCTCTAGCGCGTGTTCAAGTGATAGCCGGACGCAGTGTAGAGTTCATAAATGGCGACATCCGAGATCGCTCAGTTTTAAGAGAGATCTTTCAGAAATTTAAAATCGAAGCGGTGGTTCATTTTGCAGGTCTAAAGTCCGTTGGTGAGTCTGTCGATAATCCCGTGCGGTATTACGATAACAACGTGGGTGGCTCCGTATCCCTTATAGAGGTAATGTCTGAGTATAATTGTAAAAAGCTCGTTTTTAGCTCCTCTGCTACCGTATACGGCGTCCCGGAGACGTTGCCGTTGGATGAGTCATGCTCGACCTCTACAACGAATCCTTACGGGACGACGAAATTAGTTGTAGAGAATTTCTTACGGGAAGTATCCCTAAGTGATAACGATTGGTCTGTTGTAGTTCTAAGATACTTCAATCCGGTTGGTGCTCATGCTTCTGGCTTGATAGGGGAGAATCCAATAGGAACGCCGAATAATCTGATGCCCTATGTAGCGCAAGTGGCTGCGGGATATCGAGAGTCGCTGACCGTTTTCGGTAATGATTACGACACGATCGATGGCACCGGCGTGCGAGATTACATTCACGTGGTGGATTTAGCTAAGGGACACATTTGTGCCTTGAGCTCGCTTTTATCGTCCAGCGGTGTGTTGACAGTTAATTTGGGTACTGGGCGCGGATATTCCGTGATGGAAGTTATTTCGGCTTTCGAAAAAGCGTCGAAACGAACCGTACCTTTTGTCTTTGCCGATAGGCGGCCAGGTGATGTTGCTGAATGTTTTGCCGATCCTAGCTTTGCAAAACAGGTTCTAGGGTGGGAGCCTCAGCTGGATCTTGATAGCATGTGTGCGGATGCCTGGCGCTGGCAGAGTATGAATCCTACTGGATATACTGAAGACTGCTAGATGAGATCTAATATCTTTCTTACTGGCTCTACCGGTTTCCTGGGCCGACAGCTTGTAAAATCATTGCAGGGTAAGGTGGGGATTAATCTAACCGCCGCTTCGAGACAGTTTACTGAAATATCTGCTTCTCACGTAGTATGTGTGCAGGGTCTGGATGCCAGCACGGACTGGTCAGCCGCTGTTGATGGTCAAAATGTTGTTATACATGCGGCTGCTCGCGCTCATGTCATTAAAGATGAAGTTGCTGATCCGCTGGAAGAATACCGCCGTGTGAATGCAGATGGCACTCTCAATCTTGCGCGTCAGGCAGCATCGGCCGGAGTGCAGCGTTTTATTTTTATCAGCTCAATTGGAGTGAATGGCAATATCAACATCCGGCCATTCACCGAAGAAGATTCGTGTCATCCCGCTGAGTTGTACGCCAAATCCAAATGGGAAGCCGAACAGGGCTTATGGGATATTCAGCGTGAAACCGGAATGGAACTGGTGGTTATT
>CAYFKW010000053.1:6837-10591 GCA_964343845.1 uncultured Desulfobacula sp.
GTTCACTTGTAGCCTTAGACAATTTAGTCGACCTGATTATTACCTGTATCGACCATCCAGCAGCGGCCAATGAGGTTTTTCTGGCGGGAGATGGGCATGACCTATCCACAACTGAATTGCTGCGAGAGGTAGCTAAGGCGATGGGTAAGCCGTCGCGATTGATTCCGGTGCCGGCACCCCTGTTGATGCTCGGCGCTACCTTGTTGGGTAAAAAGGCGGTGGCGCAGCGATTGTTGGGTTCTTTGCAGGTGGATATAACTAAAGCTCGCGATCTACTTGGATGGGAACCTCCGATTACAGTCGAAGAGGGCTTGCGTCAGTGTTTCGAGTCTCAAGAAAAGTAATAGAGGTTTCTATTGATCCGTTTTTTTGACTTGGTTTTTGCTCTTCTTGGGCTAGTTTTTGGTGCACCGATTTTCCTTGTGCTGACGGCCATTGGTTTGTTTGACACAGGGTCGCCAATTTTTAGGCAGGAGAGGGTGGGGCGTGATAAACAGCCATTCACTTTGGTCAAGTTTCGGACCATGAAGGTGGACACTGTATCAGTAGCTAGTCACCTTGCCAGCTCTTCTTCGATAACCCCTTTTGGTCACTTTCTTCGTCGAACCAAGCTCGATGAGTTGCCCCAGCTCTGGAACGTTTTTAAAGGTGAGATGAGTCTAGTTGGGCCACGTCCCGGCCTGTTTAATCAAGAAGAGCTTACTGAAGCACGTGATCGCTACGGGGTATTTACAGTTCGTCCCGGTATTACAGGGTTATCGCAGGTTAATGAGATCGACATGTCCACTCCGGAATTATTGGCTGAGTCTGATGCAAAGATGATTGCCGAGATGTCCGTCTCGAACTACTTCAAGTATATCTTTCAGACGGTTGCTGGAAAGGGTTCAGGTGATAGAATTAAAGGTTGAATCATTTTTGCTTTTCAAACACTCGGCCCAAGAACCAGAAGTTTAATACCCCCGCCCACAATGCTTGATCTGATTCGGTCCAAACTTGTTGGACGGCTGAGTTGAAATTATTTCCGGCCTCAAATGCGAACATAAAGGACGCTGTCTTTGATGCGCAGTACAGTGCCATAAACCAATAAGTGATTATGGGCCTTACGCTTTTTGAAAGTGCATCGGCCCAACCGACCTTAGTGATAGTGGCTTGTGAGTTAATTGCGCTCTGAAAGGTATTCAGCTCTGCGGTTTTGATCGCTGCCTCTTTCTTTGTAGCCTCCGTTATTTGTTCGTGTTGCGTTCGCAGTTGCTCAAGTTGAATAGTTTTATCTTGAATCGCCAGTTCGTGTATTCGCTCGCCCTTGCGGTCGATCCATTTTAGTATTTCGGGGGTGAGGCGAAAGGCGCCGCCCAGTAAACCGCCCAGAAGCGTTTCGATCATTGGGAACCTCCCATGAGTTTCAGTTTCATCGCAATGCCTACAATTAATGCGGCCAATAGCCCAGTAGTTATCACCTTGATCGCGGTTTGCCATACGGTGTGACGCGCATCTCGCCATGCATCTAGCAGGTCGCGTAGCTCTCGAATGTCCCTGGCGGCATGGCCATTTTCTAAGCCAAGGTGGGCAAGGCAACGTTCGGCACCGCGCTCTGCCGCTTGTTCCAGTAGGTCATCAAAATCTTCCATTCGTACTTGAATGGTCGCTTCGTGTTGGTCGGTTTGTTTGGGCTCCATGGGCAATCCCTCAAATAGTCATTTCCATTAAATAGTGGTGTTTGGTTCTAGTCATGAACGGCTGGGTGTTCTGCTACACACCGTATCTCTACTACTTCACCTCTGGGGCGTACTTCCGTAACTCGGGCAAGGGTTGCCCACTGCTCCCCTAATCCAAATGCTACGTGTGTGCGCTCCTGCTGCTCGCCTATGTAAGGGGTGATGTCGGCAGGCTCTAGTAGTTTTACCTGATTGCTAGTTTCACCCGGCGTTACCGGCCAAGGGCCGCTTACTTCGCCGTTGGTTTTGCGCAGCGCGATATAGTGGTTTCCGTCTGACCAGCTCATTGGCTCCGAGAGTGTTAGTGTTTGGCCTTCGAAATTTGTCACTTCTGCGCTTTGGCCCCAGCTTGGCATGTCGTGGCTGATGGCGATCAGGTCGCCGTAGCTTGGAATTAGCCCTTCTAGCTCTGTCTGGAAGGTGATCAGTTTTCGGCGATATCGATTTGCGGCCGCCATGTATCGACCTTCACGTTCGGCTTGTGCTTGCTCAGTACACCCAAAGAGTTGAACCCTTGCAGGTTGAGCGGTGGTGTTATCGCTAAGAGAAGCCGTAATCTCATCGCGCGCCCAGGTTTTGGAGAAGAAGTACTCCACTGTCACGCTGTCGGCTGTATCGTCTGATGCCATTAGGTATTCAATGCGCAGGCTGCCTTTGACGATGTTGCGTGGTGAAAAGAGTGCAACTGGAATGGTTTTAGGCTGATCACGCACAAAGCGCACTGTACCACCTTGCATATAGGCGACAGCCCGGCCGCAGCGAGCGGTTCGACTGAGTGATTCCCACACGGTCACGCTTTGATCAAACACAGCATCAAAGCAGTCACCCCTGGAGTTCCATGTTTGATCTAACTCTGCGAGTGCTTGCAGATCGAGACGAGTGTCAGCAAGGCCCGCGCCATAAGTAGCTCGACATTGATCCGCCAAGGCCCACGCGATGGAGCGTGTTGCTTGTGGCATTGTCCATTCCTGCGCTTGCACATCCCAAGTCGGCAACCGCCGGGTGACGATACAGTTCACCAACCTAGAAGAGCGTTGCGATAGGTTGTCGGTCGCTTTCATGCGAAGTGCCAACAGGGTGACATCGCCAAAATCAGGTTGGCCAACCAGATTTGATTTGAGGGCGCCCCAGCGCAGTTCATGCCCAGCACGAGCTGAGGTGTCTTTGTTATCTAACCGAATTGCTCGCACCGAATAGCGTCCCGGTGTGACTGGATAATCAATAGTAAATCTGAGTGCGCTGTTGGTAGCCGCACTGTGGCTTTCTTCCCCCAGTACAAACCAGTCTCCCAGGTGCTCACCACTATCATCGATGGTTTGTGCTTCAATGCGCCAACTGAGTGATCGGGTTTCGAGTCCGCCAGTATCGTTGGCGTAGTAGAGCCCGCGAGGTAGTAAAATATCAATCGACAGTCGTTCCGCTTGTGTATCAGCCGGGTTTGCTGTGAATGGGCCTATCCAGTCACCATTATTCGCTGTGGAAAGAAGTTCCTGACCTGCCACTTCCGGTGCGGTTACTACATCCGCATCGAAGAGGGTGATAGTCTGTCCTGGAGCTAACACCTCATACTCAATCTCTTCGAATGAACTGATTGGGGTATCTTCGATTCGGATTGACTCCAGGTCATATTCACCCTGACCGATGCAGTGCAACTGATAGAGTATCTGGTCGTTGTTCTCATAACGGGTATAGGGTGTTGCTGCCAAATCGGGGTAGATAATATGGCGGCCATAGAGCACCGGAATGGGTTGGCCCAAGCGTGCCTGGTTTCCTTGTGCTTGTAGCGAGTAGGTCGGGCTGGGTGCCGCGGCGCTGCCAAAACTACCACCGAGTGATGGCATAGGTGGGGGCACTAGCACATTCACTAGGGCACTGCCGGCCAGCGCTACACCTGCAGTGACTAGCGCAGTACCAACCGTACTGGTAATACCTAAAGAGCCAGCAAGCGCCGACCCTGCATAGGGTGCAGCAACCATGACGGCAATCGTTAATACCGAGCGCAGAATTTTATTCCCGCCTCCGCCGCCACCTTGGGGCAG
>CAYFKW010000053.1:10665-10874 GCA_964343845.1 uncultured Desulfobacula sp.
CCAATCGGCGATGGTTTTGTTAATTGGGACATCGTACAGTTGCTTATTTCGCTCTGGCTGGAAGGGGTTGGTCAACCAAATTACTGTTGCCGTTGACATCGATAGACTCCCTCAATACTCCAGCCACTTAGCTTTAAGCTGTTCAGCGCTTGAAACACCACGCCAGCGCTCTGGAGTGCATGGAGCACCCCAGCTTCTCCCTCTGTCTC
>CAYFKW010000054.1:0-10017 GCA_964343845.1 uncultured Desulfobacula sp.
GTTGAATAGAGCACGATGGTGGAGACAACTACTTCCGCGAAGCGGTTCAGTTCATCCCCATAATGCACACCAGTATCTGACCCATGCAGAGATGATAACCCTTAATGGAATTTACCTGTATCAATATCTGTCCCGCCATGGATTTGATGTCCATATCGTACAGAATTTTTCATTGGCTGATCTTCAGGCTGTGGTTGATTCAAAGCCGCTGGCCATCTGCATTTCTTCTAATTTTATTTACCTGGATGAAATCGGTGATATGGCAAGCCAGATTAAATCGATCGATCCTGATGTCCCCATTATTGCCGGCGGGCTCCTGGTAAAAAAAGTATTGAATGAAGGGCATGGGGTGTTCCCTCAGACCATGAAATGGCTGAAAACCTTTTATGGCAAGGTAGACCACTTTATTGTTGAGTTTAAAGGTGAGGAAACCCTTGTTCGGACCCTGCAGACCCTTCAAACCAGAAAAGATATGACGCAGGTCCCCAACCTGGCCACATTTGATGAAAATAAGGAGCTGGTATTTACACCGCGTGAAATCGAGGCGCTGGATATGGACAGATCCTGTGTTGAGTGGGGTGATATTCCGGAAAAGTATCTACGGCGGACAGTTCCGGTGACCACCAGCCGGGGATGCTCTTTTAGGTGTAAATTTTGTACCTGCTGGAAGCTTTGTCCGCAGGTCCATTATAAATCCCTTGACGCATTAAGATATGAACTCAGACAAATCCAGGAAAAAGGTTTTGTCAAGCATGTCAGATTTACAGATGACAATTTTACCGCCAATAAAAACCGGTTGAAAAAAGTGCTTCAAATGATACTTGACGAAGGCTTTACATTCACATGGTCGACCTATGCCAGGGCTGGTTCCTTAACACCTGAGATGGTGCCGATGATGCGGGAGGCAGGTTGCGAGTTCGTAAACATGGGGATTGAGTCTGGTAGTCAGATTATCCTTGATAATATGGATAAACGTCTGGAAAGAGAACAGGTGATTGATGCAATTCAACGATTGAATGCCAGTGAAATATATGGTGAAGGCGGTTTTATCCTGGGCTTTCCAGGTGAGACCCAGCAGACTTTTGAAGACACGCTGGATTTAGTAAATCGAAGTAAACTGCCTTTTTTCCAACCCAATTTGTTCTATTTTTCTAAGGAAATGGGTGTGGCCGATGACCAGGACAGGTTCGGCCTTACGGGGTTGGCATTGACCTGGAAACACGATACCATGGACTCTGCCCAGGCATCTGAATTGATGGTGAGAATGGTAGAAGAGGTGAAATATGGATATCATGAACCGCAGGTCAGCGTCTGGGAAACATTCAGGCTTCTGAGGGGGGAAGGATATTCCCCAAAATCAATTTATGATCTTCTGGGATTAAAATCAGCACTTCGTAAAGCACTTAAAAATAAAGGCGGGCACCCTCCCTTTTCAAAAGAAGCTGATACCATATTAGATCAGTTCAAGGCATTGGTCGTGAACGGGAAAAAATCATCTTAGGATTCTTATTGTCTTTTTTTTCAATGCGTTATTGCTGAATTCATATTTTTGAATTTATTGGTTTGTATCGTCTGGCATTTTGTGGTAACTGATAGCATTAAAAAAATTGAAAAAGGAGATCAAAACGAATGAAAAAGGGATACAAGTCAATATCAATCTTAACTGTTTTATTTATTTTTTTATGCATGACAGCATCTTCTGTATTGGCCGAAGGTGGTGACTCTTCACCCACAAAAGTGGCAAAAGAATTTGCATATGCCTATTTTATGCTGGAAGACTCATTAGGGGACTATCTGAGTGAAGATGCCAAGATGAATGAAGACGAAGAAGATCTGGTTGAAAAGTTTTTCGATAAAAGAGAAGCTGAGGCACATGATCGAGGCTACAGCATCTGTTATTTAAAGATGCTTCCGGCGAATATGAAAGCCAAAGTCATAGATCAGGATGAATCATCTGCTAAAATTCATTTTACTGCCACAACGATCCGCAGTATCAATCCTCTGTTCAGGGCTGTTGGATACATTTTTGGTTTAATAGAAGAGAATGATGTTGAAGCAACTTTCACAGTTGTAAAAGAAGAAGACGGATGGAAAGTCGGGCCAGGTGCATTTGATATGCCTATATAGGTATTAGAAGTCATCTTAAACATATTTTTTGGCCTGATCTCTTTTTCCGTCTCATTTATCGATCCTGATGCTGAATTTGTACCAAAATTTTATTTTTGAGATGACTTCTATTCAACTCAGGTTTTAATAAACCGTTCTGTAAAAAATCAATTTCTGGCGCATCAGTTTTTATACTCAACAGTGCCATCTCCAATCGGTGAAAACCTCCTCCCCATACATTGTTCTCAAATGCTCGGCTTTATCTGCAGTCAAAAAGAAATCTGTTTTTGAGGACTGTTGTAACACTTCCCATATTGCTGTTCCTGAATAGTGATCATTTATAGAGATTACCAGTAAGCTTTTCCAAACAAAAGCGGGAATGGAAGAATGGTCATCGTCAGCTCTTCTTGCAGCAGTCCGCATGGGAGGATCTGAAAAACTTGGGTCATCTTTTTCCTGGAGGTTTGCCCATAAAAAATAAAGGTGTTGAAAAAAGCAACCCAGGGTTGCAGAAAACAAACATCAATTATTAGGCGGGAATAATGTTTTAACGTTTGAAGACACATTAAAAAGTGATAATAATAACTTAATGCGGTGCGTATGAGTGACTGTAAAAACAGGTTAACCTGTTGATTTATCTGTAACATATTAAAGGTGTTAAATTTGGAAAAACAAAAATTGAACAACACTGAAGATTTAAACGGCGCTATAGCGGCCAGATCAATTGACACATTCAGTTTTTATTCAGGAAATATACTGATTCCAGGCGTGGCAGTCGGGCTGCCTGGAACAGGCAGACAGGTGTTTGCCTCCTCAAATTTTGATGCCATTATTGCGGGCACCAACATGATTGAACCCTTGCCATTAAGGGAAAAGAAAAAAATGGCAGATAAGAATGTAATCAGGCTTTTAAAGGAATCAGATGGCAATGCAAGGTTTGTTGAAATTAACAGCACTGAGGATGTGATTCAGCTGGCAGGTCAGCTTGGGTATTTTGACCTCCAGGATGAATATGGCATTAAACATGAATATGATCTGGCAATGGCCCTGGCGATTGGTGCCGGGATTGAAGCATTAAAAGATGCCAGCATCCCGTTGGTGATGCAGTATAAAGAAACATCGACCGGCAAAAAAATACCGGACGGGTATGTGCTTCCCAGGGAGATGCAGGACTCAACAGGTGTTATTTTGTCTTCTGTGTTTTCAAATAGTGAAACCATTATTAACGAAATGACGAAGTTCTTTTATCATAAATTTTATATCAATCCATATGAAGAATTTGAAAATGTGTATTATCATTTAATGGAAATTGTCAAAAATCAGGAGGTGAAACAGAAAATTACCGCCTGGTTTTTTGAAGTCACAGAAAAAAGAAATGAATATAAAACATATCAATTTGACCGGAATTTCATCTTGAATTTTTGTCCTCTAGGTGCGGCTCATTTCGCACAGTATATCAAGGCAAAAGGCCCTAACCTGAATGTCAACGGCGCCTGTGCGTCCACAACGGAGGCCATTGCAGTTGGAGAAGACTGGATTAGAAGGGGACGGTGTGACCGGGTCATTATTATTGGAGGAGAATCTCCCACTTCACCTGCCCATAATCAATGGATTGGGACTTCCTTTTTAGCATTTGGTGCCGGATCTGTTAAAAAAACGGTTGCCGAAGCTGCAAAGCCCTTTGATGAAACCCGGAATGGGACCATTCTTGGAAGTGGAGCTGTATCCGTTATTCTGGAAAAGGAAGCCTGTGTCAAACAGAGAGGCTTGAATGGGCAGGCACAATTAATGGGGACGCATCTTGCCAACAGTGCGTACCATGCGCTGAATATTGATGTAAAACATCTGGCAGATGAAATGAAGCGTTTTTTATCCAGGATTGAAACGATGTATAACCTTGATCAGGAAGATTATACCTCCCGGCTTTTATTAATGTCCCATGAGACCTATACGCCTGCCAGGGGCGGCAGTGCAGATGCAGAAGTCCTGGCTTTGAAGACAAGTTTTCCAGATCATTACAAAAAAGTGGTGATTTCTAACACCAAGGGGTTTACTGGCCATACACTGGGTGCTGGGATTGAAGATGCTGTCCTGGTAAAATCCATGCAAAAAGGAAAGGCCCCTCCTATTGCAAACCTGACCCGGATCCCGGAAGATTTTAAAGATCTTAATTTAAACAGAAATCCCCATGGGGATTATGAATACGGGTTTCACATGGCGGCTGGATTTGGTTCCCACCTGGCGTTTGTGTTTTTTAAAAGGATTTATGAAAAAAAGACTGAAAATAATCCTGAATACAAAAAATGGCTGCAACAGATAACCTGCAGCAAGAATCCGTCTTTAACCCTTATTGATAATACATTGTGTGCAACAGCTCAAAATGATATGAATGGAATTTAAGAACAAGCGCACCAGGACTGATCAAAAAAATTAAAAGGCACAAACAATGAGAAAATCCGCTGTGCAATTTCTACTTTTTATATGGCTGTTTATTTTTGCGGGCGGTGCCGTGGCAGGAGGATCGCCGGTATGGAAGGTTGTAAAAGGGGATCATTATTTATACATTGGCGGGACCGTTCATGTTCTCAGTCCATCAGACTACCCATTGCCAGACGTTTTTGAAGAAGCTTATAACGATTCTTCTATCATTGTATTTGAGACAGATACAGAAAAGTTCCAATCCCCTGAATTCCAGCAAATAATTTTAAAAGAGCTTGTGTATACAGATGGGCGCAGTTTAAAAACCATATTAAATAAAGAAACATATTTTAATTTAAAACAATATTTTATCGACCGGCAGCTCCCTGCAGACAACATCATGGTTTACAAACCAGGAATGCTGATGTCTTTCATGGCGATGGTCGAGCTGCAGCGGCTTGGTCTTACGGGAACAGGCGTAGATGAATTTTTTTCTCTGAAAGCAAAGAATGATCAAAAACTGGTGGGTCAACTGGAAACGGTACAAGACCAGCTGTCGTTTATTTCCAACATGGGAATTGGAAATGAAAATAAATTTGTTGCCTATTTATTAGCGGATATGAAACAGATGCAAAAATTGATGGCTTCCTTGAAAACAGCCTGGCGGAGCGGGGATCATATGACGCTTGAAAAAGAACAGCTTATCCCGCTGAAAAAAGATTTCCCTGACATATACAATGATATGATGGTAAAAAGAAATCTTAAATGGATACCGGAAATAGAAACTATGCTGACGACAAAAGAGGTCGAACTGATTCTGGTTGGCATGCTGCATTTAGCAGGTGAAGATGGGCTGGTTGAAATACTCAAATCAAAACACTATTATCTGGAGATGCTGTAATGATAAATTCATTGGATAAAAAAAATGACAGCCAATAAAGATAAAGTGCAGCAGACTTTTTCCAGAAGGGCATTTATAAAATGTACCGGCACCATTGTTTTTGCAATAGGGAGCAGCTGTTTTCTGTTTAAGGGATGCGGGCCGAAAGATGATTTGAAAACCGTGGCGATATCTGACGGATATCTTGTCGTGGATGTGGAAAAATGTCAGGGATGCATGAGCTGCGTGCTGGCCTGTTCCCTTGTCCAGGAAGGGGTACAGAGCCCCTCTTTGTCCAGGATACAGATTTTGCAGGACTCTTTTGAAAAGTTTCCGCAGGATCTCAGCATTGCCCAATGCCGGCAATGTGAATCACCTGAATGTGTGGCAGCGTGTCCTGAAGATGCACTGAATGCCAGCGAAGAATTCGGTAATGTGAGAATGGTGGACAAGGAAAAGTGTACAGGCTGCGGCAGTTGTTTTGATGCCTGTCCATATACGCCGGCAAGGCTTATCGTCATGGAAGACGGGACGTTTAGTCAGGAATTGAAAAGTCGTAAATGCGATCTGTGCGCAAATGCCCCTTTTCACTGGGATAAAAAGGGGGGAGGGCCAGAGGGGAAACAAGCCTGTGTGGAAGTTTGTCCGGTTGGCGCCATTGCGTTTGTAAAAGAACTTCCAATCCAGGATGGGGACACTGGTTATAACGTGAATCTCAGAGATGAAAACTGGATAAAATTAGGGTATCAAAACACATAAGTCGCCTCTCTGTATCGGTTTAACCGGTCAGAATATCAAAAAGGTAGTTTGTATGAATGGTTATGCAGGCAAGATACTGAGTGTGAATCTGAGCACCCGGGTCATTTCCATCATTCCGACGAAAAAGTATGAAAAATGGGTGGGAGGGCATGGAATGGGATCCGCCCTTTTTTTTGATATGGTTAAAGATAAAACCATAGATGGATTTGATCCTGGAAATCTAATTACCATCATGAGTTCTCCCCTGTGCGGAACACTGGTGCCCTCAGGCGCTTCCAGGACTGAGATCCAGGGCATTGGTGTTCAATCCCTTCCGATTGGGTGGTTTACCAGGAGCAATTTTGGCGGACGGTTTTCAGCCATGCTCAAATATGCGGGGTGGGATGGTATTGCTGTTCAGGGTGAAGCCGACAGCCAGGTCTGGTTGGATATCCGAAATGATGATGTGCAGATAAGAGAATGTGCCCCACTGAGACTCTGGGGAACCGATACATGGGAATGTCAAAAAATTATCTGGGGTGAGGTGGCCGGAAAAGGGGTTTACGGCGATTGGGTGAAGATTAATGAAAAAGGGGATATGACAACTCAGCGTCCTGCTGTTCTGGCCATTGGCCCTGCAGGCGAGAACTTAAGCCGTATGGCATGTTTGATCCATGATGCAGGCAATGGTGCCGGTCAGGGCGGTTTTGGAGCTGTGTTTGGGAAAAAAAGACTTAAGGCCATTAGTGTGATCGGCACGGGCAGTATTCATGTTCACGACCCAAAAGCCTTGATGGCGGCAAGACTCTGGCAGAAAAACGAGTTTGGATTTGATCTGGAAAATTTGAAAATTGATACGTTTACTACAGGGTTTCAGAGCCCACCCGTAGCAATGGCATTGTATCGAAATGGCAGACCTAAAATCCGCCAGCGGCCACAGGCCTGCATGGGGTGTCCTTCCGGATGCCGGGGACGGTATGAAGACGGCATTGGAAATGAGGCCATCTGTTATACATCTTTGTTTTATTATCTGGGCAAGACGCTTTTCATCCAGCGAAAGGCTGCTGATCTTATTAACCGGTACGGCCTGAATGCAGCAGAAATGTTTGTGGGCGAGCTGTATTTAAAAACACTCTGGGACAGAGGTGTCCTTGGAAAACAGATCGATTGCCCGCTTGATGTTACGCAGTATGGAGAGCTGTCCTATGCCGAGCAGCTGGTTCATGCGATCTCATACCGCAATGACGGCAGAGGCAATCCCCATCCGTTTGGGGATGCGTTGGCAGAAGGGTTTGTGAGGGCTGCAAAAAAATGGGGCCGCCTTGAGGGAGAAACCTCTGATTTAAAAACCGGGATCCTCAAATTTCCCCATTGGGGGTTGCCGCAGCACAAGCTGGAACGATCCCAGCTGGATTGGGGGTACGGCACTATTTTTGGGGACAGGGATATAAATGAGCACTGTTTTGATATGTTAAGGGCATTCCCTACCTATTTTAAGCAGTTCAATAAACCGCTGCCGCCTTCCGGACTTATTGTTAAAATGATTACAGATAAAATGGAACCTTTTCAGGGCGACATGAAGATGCTGGACTTCAGTTCGGCCAATATGTATTCGGCGCACATGATTAAACTGGTATCCTGGCATCGGTACTATACTCGTTTCTGGAAGCAGTCTGCCCAGCTGTGCGATTTCCGCTGGCCAGACTTTATAAATCTTTATGCAGCCAAAAAAACCGGTTTGACCGGTATTGGAGAGCAAAAGTTTTTCAATGCCGTAACCGGCAGAGGGTTTACCTTCTTGGACGGGATTAACCTGGGAAAAAAGATCTGGAACCTGGACAATTCGATTTGGACCCTTCAGGGAAGACACAGAGATATGGTGCAGTTTGCAGATTATGTTTATACAACACCAGGCTCAACACATACGGGGTATCCTGAATATATGCCTGGAATGGTTGACGGGGAATGGGACTATGTGATTACATCTGGAAGGCATTTTGAAAAAGATAGATTTGAAGATTTTAAAACCCGGTTTTACCGGTTTCAGGGGTGGGAGGAACGAACAGGGTATCCTACAAGAAAGACGCTTGAATCTCTTGATTTAAAACCTGTTGCAGATGAACTGGAAGCAGAAGGGAAGCTGGGTAGAGAATCAATCTGACACTGCAGGAGCCAGTATGAAAATCAGTATGATAGTTTTTTGTATAAGCCTGGCAATTTCTATGATGTTTCCGATCCAGGGTTTTTCAAAAAAGATAAAGTCTTTGCCATGCAAGCCGCGTGAAGTTCTGGAGGGATTTGTATCTCCGGACCAGATCAATGATGTGATCCGAAAAATGGTAGGCAAATATAAAGGTGGCGGGGGTGATGAAAATGTGGCCCCTGGCTGTCGGCCAGGCAGTCAAAATGGGGGAAAAATACGTCGCGATGCATTGCATTTTGCCATTCTTTACAGCAAATACCCGGCATGGACCAGTAAGTATATAACAGTTTGCTGACTATCATATCATACAGCCAGCATTTTTTTAGACAACTGTCTGCGCACATAGATTGAAGACCCCCATCCCAACAGACAGAGACTGAATAAAATGAGTGTGTACTGCTGGAGCGGCGTTAAGTAAACGGCAATGTAACCATAGGCGATAAGCGGCATAAGTCCAACCCTTACAATGGCGCGGAGGACTTTATTTTCTGCAATGATATCAGCAATAGGCGGAGAATATTTATAATATGCATGGACAAATGCTGTACCAGCTTTTGATTTCAGCAGGTAGAAATCTCTGAAATCTCGGAGGATCTGGACATGCTTTTCAAGTTGAGAACCAAATGCAGCGGTTGCAATAAAGCACCCGCCTCCGCCGCCAGCACCACCAGCACCACCAACACTGGAAATACCTGACAGAACGCCCCCAGGTCCGGATGGGTCTACGATATATCCATTTGCAACACCGTCACTGTCTCCATCTCCGCCATCCACAAGGCGAAGAAGAACAGATTTTCCATCAGCACTGAGCTGGAAATTGTTTGGATAGTCTGCTGAGTATTCAGTCCATCCATTAAGGAGGTCATATTTATACCAGTTTGGCCCAACAGCTTCTGAAAAATATATTCTTACAATGGCCGCATCCCCAACGTTGTTGACTTTGATTCTGAACTGAATCAAACCATAAGGAAGATTGGAAGGCTTTCCAAAATTATCTGAGATATCATCTGTGTCCATATGTTTCATGCTTTCAATAGACTGAACATTATTAGACGCTTCCATGGCAAATTGAATATCTCCGTTATCCACCATTTTATAAGTGCTCGTTGCAATGTCCATAACATTGTCTTCATTCAGGTCGATGACGCCATTGGTTATTTCCTGAATATCAGGGATACCGTTCCCATCTGTATCCTCAGGGTCTGCCGCCTGTGTTGTAAATGAAAATGGATCAGACCACGGAGACTGGCTGTTCTGATCATCAAAATATCGGAGCCGCCAATAATAGGTTGTTCCGGCATCGATAATAAACTGGGGAAGATCCAGGCGGGTTAAAACTTCATAAGATTCAAGTTCATAAACAATGGCCTGCTCATCCGCAAATGTTGGGTCTGTACTGATCTGCCACTGGGTTTTTGTATGAAAGTCGTTTTCAGCATCAATATAGGCGTCTGCCTGGAGGCTCGGTGTCAGGACAATGTCTGAAGCATTGTCTATAGGGCTGAGCAGTACAGGTTTATCAGGCCCGCTGTTTGATGCACCGGTTCCTACCATGTATTCTTCATAATTGGTAAATCCATCACCATCTGCATCTGCATCTGCATCATCAACAACCGGGTTTAAATTATTCTGTGAGACCTTTGATTAACTCGACGCAGAAACCCTTCCAAAA
>CAYFKW010000055.1:0-9826 GCA_964343845.1 uncultured Desulfobacula sp.
ATGGTGGAGACAACTACTTCCGCGAAGCGGTTCAGTTCATAGACATAGTCTACAGTATGGAATTGTCATAATACTAAAATAAAGCAAATCGTTTTTTGATATAATTTAAAGTCACTTGATACAAGCATTCATGATTTTACAACTCAGGTTCTTTATAGAATCCGATCACTGCAGGATAGTTCTTTACATTTAGATACCTCATTGATATCTAAAAAAATAAAATCATATTCATGTTTAGCTGCCTGGACAACATTATGATATAAAAATTTAAAATATCTCTATCTTACAAATGAGCAGATAATGATGAAAAAATTTAAAAGAAAAACTCTAAACGAGATAGCTGATATGATTTGCGGTAATTTTGATCAAGATAAAAGCTATTTCGTTTATCGTTCGAGCTCATACCTGACAGAGTTCTTTGAAGATTGTGGATTTGATTGTTTTATTCATGACGGTAGTACTAGAAAGTGGTGGGTCGTTGAAGTGATAGAGGAAATATTGTCAATGCCGGCAGCTAATCATCATCTTGTTTCCGAGGGCTTCATAGCTGTAATTAGAGAGTTAATGGACAGGTCTGATGCTTTAAACGAAGATGCTGGCAGATCGAATGCATTACAACAGCTGAATATCAGCCTCAATCGTGAAGGATTCGAGGCATTTTATGATGAATCAAATACCTGTCAGATTAGGAACATTAAAACTAAAGCATCTTCATTTGGCATTACAGCTCCTCAAAGAGCGTGGACCCCTGAAGAGAGAAAAATTCGTTCACAACTACAAAAATATTTTGATAATGCTTCTGAGGATGAATTCACAGAAGATGTATTATTACCAATGTTCCGCCAGTTAGGGTTCCAGAGAATTACAGCAGCAGGACACAAAGACAAATCTCTTGAATATGGCAAAGACGTATGGATGAAGTATCGGTTGCCAACTTTTCATAATTTATATTTTGGTATTCAGGTGAAAAAAGGAAAATTAGATGCTGCTGCAAAAACTAAAAATACGAATATTTCAGAATTACATTCAGAAATTCAGATGATGTTAGGCCATATGGTTTTTGATCCAGAAACTAACAAAAGATGTCTTGTGGATCATGCTATTATTGTTGCTGGAGGTGAAATAACTAAACAAGCCAAAAATTGGCTTGGCGAAAGGCTTGATGCCTCCCAAAGAAGTCAAATTTTGTTCATGGACAGAAATGATATTCTAGATTTATTGCTTATCTACAAAGTACCATTACCAGAAAAAATCACGAGTGAAACGTCATCGTTATCTATTGGGGATGACATTCCATTCTAATAAAAACAATCACAAAAGGCTAATCATACTAATGCAAAAATTGCGTGAGTGATTAGAATCTGTAGGCATCATGAATACGACCTTAGAAGAAGAACCTGAAGAAGTAGTAAAGCAGTATTTAAAAATTGCCGTAGGCTATTCGATTCCAATTTTTTGGGGGAACAGTGATTCGGGAATAACTGCAAATGGGACAGCATTTATTTTGGACACAGATGTGCGTAAATTTGTAGTTACTGCAGCACATGTGTATCGCTCCTACCTAAAACAAAAGAATAAGAACGAAGTTGATTTTTGCCAATTATCCAAAATTGATTTTAATTTTGAAGACCGATTAATTTCTGTTCCAAAATCTAAGGAAATCGATATAGCAACTTTTGAAATATCGGAGGATGAAATTGAATTAATAGGAGCTAACACTTTACGTGGCAGTAATCAATCTTGGCCTCCCCCTCGGCCTAAGGAAGGAAATATGGTTGTAGTCTCAGGGTTTCCTGGATTAGAACGTTTACGTAAGGAAGATGATTATTACTCTTTTGGTTATTACTGTTTTAATACCCCAGTGAGCACAATCAGTAGTAGACACTTCGGTTGTTCGTTCGACAGAAAATACTGGAAGGATGTCTTAGGAAGAGGATTCCCACCTGAAAAATATTATATGGGTGGAATTAGCGGTGCGCCAGCAATTGCACTTATTAAATCCGAGGCCGAAGTGGTGAGTTGGAGGCTTGCAGGTGTTGTGTATGAGGCTACAGCGACAGAAATACTTGGTGAAATTATGTTTGCTAACCATGCAGATTTAATTGAGCTTGATGGAATGGTCAAAGAAAATGCCTATTAAATTGCTGATAAGTTATACAAAAACGACACTCCGGTTTGCCTTGATTTAATCGTTTCAATCTTTGATAGAATTTTTTTAGGGGGGGGTGTTGACTACTGGCTAAAGACTTCCTATTTCAGCTTGAGTGAAATCAACGTTTAGTATATATAATTTTCCCCCCTTCCATTCTGTGCTGGGGTAAGGATATTCGCCATTTTGAATTATTTTTACATATCCCATCACAATTAGTTATATTTCTACCAAAGTTGAATTGCTGGTTTCCTTTACAGACTTCAGAAATATTGATACGAAATTTAAGGTTAGTTTTTTAATTATCCGTGATTTTTTCACGATCTAATGAACTCCAGATAATACACCAACTTGTTATATTATAAAGAGGCAATTCTATGACCGAAATACCAATTACAAAGATCATTAAAATAGATGATCCTAAGAAATTTAAATTTCATGCTGCTCGATGGAATCATGAAAACCAACCCTTGGATGTTTATGTGAATAACAAGAATGATTGGTTTCATTGGAATACTTGGCGGAATAATAAGGATGAGTTTTCTCGTCAGTATATATTTTCATTAATTGATTTTTATCTAGAGACAGATATGTGGCTGTTCGGAGGTATTTATGAGGTTATAAAACGAAACAATATCCCTATGAGTCATAGCTATGAGATTAAAGAGTTAAATGAATATTCTGCGTATATAGGAAGGCTGAAAGTAAGACTAGAAAAACCGTCAAGAGGAAGGGCGTTTTATCTAGAGCATTATATCGATAAAATGGAAGTCGCTGAAATTTTGAGACAGCCATATTCAGGCGCACTTTTTCCTGGTTATGAAAATATCAATCATGACTTTAATATATTAATTCCTATTATTCAAAATGAAAAGCCTGACTGGAAAGGGGCTTTAGAAAATGTAAAGGGAATTTATGTTATTATGGATAAAAGTAATGGTAAAAAATATGTTGGTTCAGCTTATGGAGAATCAGGTATTTGGTCGAGATGGTGTTGCTATATTGGAACAGGGCATGGATGGAATGATGAACTTACTAAGGTCATAGAACAAAAAGGTTTTAATTATGCGAAGGACAACTTCAGACTATCATTGATAGAATACCGTTCTATGAAAGTGGATGATAAAGTTATTATTGAAAGAGAAAACTACTGGAAAGAAGTTTTCCTTTCAAGAGGCCAATTCGGATACAACAAAAATTGAGTAAAGTATAACAATATAATTCATGCCATACGACAGATTTTAAGACAAATAAGTATGTGGTTCGGGATTAAGCAACCTTTGTTTCTGTAATTTCGATTAAAAGTCATTGCCGTTCATCCTTAAATAGGCTCTACCCGTTTCCCTTGGGAACAATGAAGCAACTCTGGTACGGCGTTTGATTTCTTTATTTACTCACTCAAGCGTAATCCTTTGATCCGAGGCATGGCAGTCAACTTACTTGGAGATAAATTAAACATATAAACCTGTCAAAATTTATTAATACAGTAAACCATATTATATGTTTACAAAAAATAAAAAGTCGTGAAGATCAACAAGTTTTATAAGATACTTTCCAAATAAAAAAATGGCCACATATAATATGTGCTTATACTCTTTGGTTTAACTATAATTAAAAAGGGGCCTATACCCCCTTCGACTCTCTCATAAAAAAATAACTGATCAACGACAAATATTTTTTCCCTGCGTTTTATAAATGGCGCTAATCAAGTAATTTTATAGTTCAATTATTTCTTTAAGATATGACGCAGTATTGAGTTTGGAATTTATATTAAAAATATCTTTTATCCTGTATATTCTTTTAATAGTAGTCCAATTTTTATCATGGCGTCTAAAAAAAATAAAATCAGGGTGATAACAAACTGTCGTTGAAAGTTTTTTGTCATTAATTGCTGGGTGGCTATGATTCGAACTTATATTGATGGAGTTAGACTCAAACTATTCAAACAAGAAGAAAATGAAAAACGTGTAAAATGTGTGTAAAATATCGCATAGAAACAACAAAGGCTTTGAGCAAAATTCGCTGAAAGCCTTTTATGTTGTGGTGCCCAGGGACAGAATTGAACTGCCGACACGGGGATTTTCAGTCCCCTGCTCTACCGACTGAGCTACCTGGGCCCAAACAACAGAAGGCTATATATTCTTTTTAGGGTTTTATGTCAAGGGAAAATGTTTTGGAATCAGTGATTTTATATGTCCCCGAACATGTGTTGAATCAGGGTGCAGCAGGCAATTGACGCAGTCTCAGCTCTTAAAATTCTGGGGCCGAGAGAAAAGGATGAAAATCCATTTTTTTCAGCAGCCTGTATTTCGTCTGCTGAGAACCCGCCTTCAGGTCCGATTAAGATTATAATTTTTTGCCCTGAGGGTTGTTTTTTTAAATTGGACAATGGGGTTGTTTCATTCTCCCAGAAGGCAATTTTCTGGTCATAATCAGCAGAGATATGTAACAGTTTATTGAAAGATACAGGGGGGGATATTTCCGGGAGCAGGCTTCTGCCGCATTGTTTCAATGATTCCTTTGCAATGGTTTCCCACCGCTGCCTGCGTTTTTCCAGTCGCTTTTCATCAGGGGAGGGGATGGACCGTTCACAAAAAAAAGGAATCCATCTATATATTCCAAGCTGGGTGACATGCTTTATAATAAAATCCATTTTTTTGTCTTTGAGCATGCCCGAGCAAAGCGTGATATCAATTGGTGATTCAGTCATTGTTTCAATTTTATCTGTAATACTGAGCTCAACCGTTAAAGGAGATATGGCAGTGATCGTTGCACTGAAGTCCTGGCCTCTACCATTGGTAACAGTGATATGATCCCCTGCTGAGTGTCTTAAGACCCTGGAGATGTGCCTGGCATCCTGGCCGGTGATAAGTGCTTGGGCCGGCACGGAATCAATTTTCTGGATGATGAATTTCTGCATTACCTGAATTTTTAGACCAAAGCGGCACGGTTGTAAATGAGTTTTTTATAACAGTTACAAAACAAAAAGCTCTGTCGCAAATACTGCAGATGCCGTGTATATGCCTTTGCCCCCTTTGTGCTGCCTGTTTAAATAGTTGACACTTTGATCTGGCTCTGGTACTTTTTGGAAACTGAAGATATTGGGCAGTACAATGGTTTTAATATCTAATAAAGTGAGGCCTTTATGACCAATAATGATTGGGATGATACGATTTCAGATGACAGTGATACAGAAGAAGGCATTATCGAACTGACTGATGTTGTGGAAGAAGGTTCAGAACCAGCCGCTGAAGATGATGTAATTGAATTGACAGATGTTGTTGAGGAAGGCACAACAGATCTGGATCTGGATATTGTTAAGGATGAAGAACCTGAAGAAGAAAGTGATATTGATGATGATTTTGGGTTTGACTCTGACAGCGATTCAGATGACACCGCTTCTTTTGATGGAGATCTTGAACTTGAAATTGACAGCAGCATGGAAGAAGAAAACCTGTCAGATGAAGATTTTAATTTTGAGGATGACAGTCCTGTGGATGAGACCAGCCCGTCAGATGAAGGTCTTGAGCTTGAAATTGAAGAGGATCCGGCACAGGCGGTTGTATCAGAAGAGGAACCTGCACTTAAGGATGATGCGGCAATCGAGCCTGCTGAAACTGCGGCTGTGCAGGTGCCGGTAGCTGATCCGGATGTCAGTCCTGATCAATTAGATGCTGCCATAGAGCGCGTGATTGAAAAAAAGTTTGCAGATAAAATCGAGACGATTTTGTTTGAGGTTTTAGAAAGAGTTATTGAAAAAGAAATTACCGAGATCAAGGAGAGCCTGCAGAAAGACCTTGATCAGATCGGTAACGTGTAAACTTAGGTTATTTTATATAAAACGGTTATGGGGATTCATCAAATGATCCCCTTTTTCTATTAATATGGGTTTTTAGGAGTTGATTTATGGGGTCTGGTTCGCTGGATAAAGGATATGAGCCATCAGGTATTGAAGAAAAGTGGTATAAACACTGGGTTGATAGTGGATTTTTCAGGGCAGAAGATAAAAGTGACAAAAAAGCTTTTTCAATTGTAATCCCCCCCCCGAATGTCACAGGTGTCTTACACATGGGACATGCATTGAACAATGTGATCCAGGATATCATGTGCAGATACAAACGGCTGCTGGGATATAATGTCTTATGGATGCCTGGAACAGACCATGCAGGTATTGCAACCCAGAATGTAGTGGAAAGAGATCTTGCTGCAAAAGGGCAGACGCGGGACCAGATCGGCAGGGAAGCGTTTATCGAGCAGGTCTGGAAATGGCGGGAGAAATCCGGGGGTGCCATTATTAACCAGCTCAAACGGCTGGGCGCTTCCTGTGACTGGGATCGTGAACGGTTTACCATGGATGAGGGGCTTTCAGATGCGGTGCGAAAGGTGTTTGTCCGGTTGTACAAAGAAGGGCTGATTTATGAAGATCAATATATTATAAACTGGTGTCCCCGCTGTAGAACGGCGCTTGCTGATCTTGAGGTCGAGCATGAAGAACAGGATACGTACTTATATTATATCCGGTACCCGTTTGTGGGGAGAAAACAGGGACTGACCGTTGCAACAACCCGTCCTGAAACCATGTTTGGAGATACGGCGGTTGCCATAAATCCTTTGGATGACCGGTTCAAAGATCTTGAAGAGACCCAGGTCAACCTTCCCCTGACAGACAGAGTTATTCCAATTATCCGGGATGAATATGTGGACACTGAATTTGGAACCGGTGCCTTGAAAATAACACCTGCGCATGACCCCAATGACTTCCACCTGGGAGAGAAGCACGGACTTGAAAAATTAAAAGTCATTGATGATGACGGATGTATGCTGGAAGGTGCCGGCCAGTTCAATGGAATGGACCGGTTTGACTGCAGGGAAAAAGCCTTGGAAGCATTGACACAAAAAGGGCTGCTTGAGAAAAAGGAACCGTTGAAAAACAGTGTGGGGCATTGTTATCGATGCAAGACGATTGTAGAACCTTCCATTTCAAAGCAGTGGTTTGTAAAGGTTGCCCCTCTTGCCAAGAAAGCATCAGATGCTGTTCGAAACGGCAGGACGAAAATTTTGCCCGGGAACTGGACCAAAACCTATTTTGAATGGATGGACAACATCAGGGACTGGTGTATTTCCCGCCAGATCTGGTGGGGCCATAGAATTCCAGTCTGGAAATGTTCAGATTGCGGTGAAGTCATTGTCGAAGAAACTGATCCGGCCTGCTGTACCGCCTGTGGATCAAAGGAGATTGTACAGGAGACAGATGTCCTGGATACCTGGTTTTCCAGTGCGCTCTGGCCGTTTTCTACAATGGGGTGGCCCAACGAAACCAGCCTGCTGAAAACTTTTTACCCGACAAATGTACTGGTTACCGGTTTTGATATCCTGTTTTTCTGGGTTGCCAGAATGATGATGATGGGCATCCATTTTATGGATGAAGTCCCTTTTGACGACGTTTATATTCACGCCCTTGTCAGGGATGAACATGGGAAGAAAATGAGCAAGTCTGTGGGCAATGTCATTGATCCGTTAGAGGTGATAGATGAATATGGCGCAGATGCTTTCAGGTTTACCCTGTCAGCTTTTGCTGCCCAGGGCCGTGATGTGAAAATGTCAAAATCACGGGTTGAGGGGTACCGGCATTTTGTAAACAAATTGTGGAATGCGGCACGGTTCGCCCTGATGCATATTACACCCAGGGATACAGCCATGGAATACGGTAAACTGAACCTGACGGAAAAATGGATTCTTTCCAGGTGTGCACAGACCTCGCTGGCTGTAAAAGACGGTATTGAAACATATAAATTTAATGAGGCCGCCTCTGCAGTATACCAGTTTGTGTGGCATGAGTTCTGCGACTGGTATCTGGAAGCTGCAAAACCAGGTCTTTATGAGAAAGAGGGCCCCCAAAGAAGAGATGCCGCAAGAAGCGTGCTGTCAAAAGTTTTGGAAGACATTTTGATTATGCTCCATCCCTTTATGCCGTTTGTTACTGAAGAAATCTATCAGATTCTTCCAGCAACCAACGGGTCGATCATGGCCGCTTCCTATCCCTATTCTGATGACGAGTATCAGGCGCATCAGGATGAAACAGCTGAAAAAGAAATGCCATTTATTTTTGGTCTGATCTCAGGGGTTCGGAATATCAGAAGTGAGATGAATATCCAGCCGTCAATGAAAATAAAGGTGCTGGCCCAGACAGAAGATGAAAAAGAGAAAATCCTTATTGCTGAAAATAAATCCGTTATCATAAATCTAGCCACGCTGGAAAGCCTGCATTTCAGTGATGCAGATAAGGTTCCTGCCTCCAGCGCTTCGACTGTTATGGGAGATACCACCTGTTTTGTCTCTCTTGAAGGTGTGATTGACTTTGATAAAGAGATTCAACGGCTTGAAAAAGAACTTGAGAAAAATACCAGGGAACTGCTGTCCGTACAAAAGAGACTTAACAATGAGAGTTTTCTTGAAAAGGCGCCCCAGGAGGTAATCCAGAAGGTTACACACCAGCATGCAGATCTTGAAGAAAAAAACAGGAAACTCCAGGAGAACCTTGAAAGAATTCAAAAAATGAAATGATTGATTATGAATACAATTGAAAACATCATCAGGCTGGCCCTTTTTGAAGATTCAGGCTTGGGGGATATTACAACAGAGTGTATTTTATCTGAATCCTTTTCAGGAAAAGGTATCATGGTTGCCAAAGAACCGTTTGTACTGGCTGGGATAGAGGTGGCCAAAAAAGTCTTTAACTTGTTAGATTCAAATTGTGACTGTTTTTCATCATTCTCAGATGGGGATTCAATCAAAAAAGGAGAGATTTTCTTTAAAGTCCAGGGGGATCTTCTGGCGTTGTTGAAAGGAGAACGTGTTGCATTGAATTTTCTGCAGCGGCTGTCCGGGATTGCAACGTTGACCCGGACATATGCAGATGAACTGGACGATCCCAGGGTTCGACTGACCGATACAAGAAAAACAACACCAGGTCTGCGCAGTCTTGAAAAGGAAGCGGTAAGGGCAGGGGGTGCACACAATCACCGGATGTCATTATACGATGGGATCCTGATAAAAGATAACCATATTGCTGTTGCAGGCTCTATCAAAAATGCCATAAAAGCAGTTAAGAACAGGACAACGCACCTGATGAAAATAGAGGTTGAAGTCACGACGTTTGACCAGGTCAAACAAGCCGTAGCAGAAGGGGCTGAAGTGATTATGCTGGACAATATGAATTATAAACAAATGAAAGAAGCTGTCCAGTATATCAATGGAAGGGCGGTTGTAGAAGCCTCAGGCAATGTTTCCTTGAAAACCCTGAATAAGATTGCAGCCACAGGGGTTGATGTGATTTCCTGCGGCGCATTGACCCACCAGGCAAGATCAGTAGATATCAGCATGCGTATTATGACGGTCTAGCCATGCCTTTCAAAAAAGGCGCCGGTCAGGCTGCGGCGCTTTTTTATTCTTCAAGCAGTTTACAGTCTTCATCACTGCCATAACCATCATACCAAGCGCTATAATGAAAATGACACCCTGCTGTACCGGGGTTGCATAGACGGTTAGATATCCAAACAGGATCAAAGGAATCAACCCGATCCGGACAAGAAACCGGAGAGTCTCATGCCTGGCAATGGTATCTGCAATCGGCGGTGAATAATGATAGTAAGCTTTTACAAAGCGCCTGCCTGGCCC
>CAYFKW010000056.1:0-2736 GCA_964343845.1 uncultured Desulfobacula sp.
CCCATTTTTATCTTTGATCGGTGTCCCGAACACCTCAAGAAGGATCTTTGATCCGTCCGGGTGTGCGATGATCATATCATCAACATAGTGAGTCTCTCCTTTAAGGGCTTTGACAATCGGCATCTGCTCTGCCGGATATAGGTCATCCGTCCCAAGTCTGTAAGCATCATAGACGCCTGCAAGCGTATGTTGATTTGCATCTTCCATGATTCCTTTTCCCAGTAAGGTCATGGCATGCCTGTTGGCAAACAGCGGTTTTCCAGAGGGTGCTTCCACCATGAAAACGCCCACCTGAAGATTATCCAGCAATCGATTCATCAACAGGTTCTGCTGTTCAATGATCTTTTCTATTTTTCTTGATTTGGCCGCGTCGGTTTTAAGGGCTTCAATTTGATTTTCCAGTTCTTCGTAGGTAGGTTTTTTAATCATTTTTTATGCCTTATCAAATTATAAATTCTGTAAAAGCCAAATGATTCAAATTTGTTACAGTCTACTCAATAGGGGATTGATGTCAAGCAAAGATTCCCTGGATAAACGGATGCATCTTTTTTTAAAAATAGAATGTGGCAGGCCGCCGTTATCCACAGGACCTGTGATTTTTGCGGACCTGTATTTCTGCAGCCGGAATGCGGTTAAATTGTTGCCAGGGGGTAAGGTCTATAAAAAAATACCCTTACAGGATCAGTCACCATCCAGCATCCGGCCGATACTGCCTAAAACAGATCCTTCTCCCTTACTGCTGCCGCCTGCAGAGGGCGCATGCTGGAGAATCCTGTCCGCCAGTCTTGAGAACGGAAGGCTTTGAAGAAAAACCGTACCATGGCCGCTTAACGTTGCAAGGAACAGACCTTCGCCACCGAAAAACATGGATTTTAAATTGCCTGCTCTTTGAATATCATAATTAATTCCAGGGCTGAACCCAACAATACAGCCCGTGTCAATCCGGATGGTTTCTCCCTGCAATTGTTTTTTTACAATTGTGCCGCCGGCATGGATAAAGGCCATGCCATCCCCTGAAAGACGCTGGAGAATAAACCCTTCCCCGCCAAAAAAACCTGCGCCCAGTTTTTTGTTAAACGCAATACTGACCTGGGTTCCCAAAGCTGCACACAAAAAAGCGTCTTTCTGGCAGATCAGTTCACCACCAATGCCGGCCATGTCTACCGGGATGATTTTTCCAGGGTAGGGTGCACTGAATGCCACTCTTTTTTTACCCTGTCCCTGGTTGGTAAAATGCGTCATAAATAATGATTCGCCTGTGATGGCACGTTTGCCCGCATCAAAGAGTTTTCCCATAAACCCTTTGTCCGGCTGGGAACCGTCTCCCATTTTAGCTTCAAACGAGATACCGTCTTCCATCCAGTTCATGGCGCCGGCTTCTGCAATAACGGTTTCACCAGGATCAAGTTCCACCTCAACCGTCTGCATATCATCGCCAAATATTTCATAATCAACTTCATGGCATTTCATAAACACCTCCGGAATATTTAATGGGGTTAGTAAAAAAAATGATAGGTAAGCATACACTTTTTTTGGGGTATTGTGCTATAAGTTTTTGAATCTTTTGTTACTATATTAAGATAATCTGGTATATGACGAATGAAACAGTTAAAAGAAGCTGACATAAAAATTGGTTTCGTTTTTGGAGGTTGAATGAATTCCATTACATTTGAAAATAAAACTGCCATTGTAACAGGCGCAGGAGAGGGAATCGGAAGGCAGTATGTATTAGACCTGGCAGAACGGGGGGCAAACGTCATTGTCAATGATATCGGTCAGACACCTGATGGAGAGAAGACAGCAGATAAGGTCGTCAATGAGATCAGACGCAAGGGTGGAACAGCCGTGGCAAATTATGATTCAGTCGCCACCATGGCGGGCGGCAAAGCAATGGTTGATTCAGCAGTGCACCATTTTGGGAAAGTGGATATCCTGATTAACAATGCAGGGATTTTAAGGGATAGAACCTTTTTAAAGATGACGGAAAAAGAATGGGATGATGTTATTAATGTCCATTTAAAAGGAGCGTTTTGTGTGACTCAGCCAGCCGTAAAAGTAATGAAAGAACATAATTATGGAAGAGTGGTGTTTACCGCATCATCCTCAGGCATGTACGGTAACTTTGGCCAGTCAAATTACGGGGCGGCAAAAATGGGGGTTATCGGCATAATGAATACGCTGAAACTTGAAATTGCCAGATACAATATCAAAATTAATACCGTCGCACCCAATGCAGATACCGGTATGACCAGGGGGGTATTCCCGGATGAGGTTGCCAGAAGAATCAAGCCGGCGTTTAATACGCCGATCGTCACCTGGCTGTGTTCAGAAGACATGAAAGAATCCGGCATGATGTTTACAATGAGCGCCGGATGGTTTGCCCGTTCAGCCATGGTGTCAGGAAAAGGGGTGTGTATCGGCGACACAAAAAGAAAGATCACGGCAGAAGAAATAAGGGATCAGTTTGATCAGATAAAAAATCTTGAAAATGCCTTGCCGTATGAGAATTGCGGCCAGATTTACAGCCTGGGCCGCCCATTAACAGGCAGGTAAAAAAAGTGCAGGCCCCAAGGGATAAGGGACTGTAACGGACAGTAAAATGGATTATTATTCGCGACTGCAGCAATCAATAAATTTTATTGAAAATAATTTGTCTGATCCCATCTCTCTCGAGGATGTCTCTCAGAAAGCATATAGTTCTTTGTCACATTTTCACAGGATATTTGCTTTTATGAC
>CAYFKW010000056.1:2746-4452 GCA_964343845.1 uncultured Desulfobacula sp.
TTCGAAAAAGGCGATTAAGCGCTGCTGCCCATGAATTAATCTGTTCTGACAAAAATGTGTTGGATATTGCCTTAAAATATCAATATCAGACCCATGAAACCTTTACCCGGGCATTTAAAAAAGAGTATGGCATGGCACCCTATAAATTCAGGAAAACAAAAAGGGAACATGTCCTGTTTGAAAAAATAGACATTTATAATCCGCGATATAAAAATCTGTATTCAAAAGATCCTGTTCATATACGATTTGTGACCTGTAATGAATTTGTCGTGACAGGATTCAGTATCAATACAGGTCTTGAAGATGATCAGGCTGCAGAAGATATTCCCGGCTTCATGAACCATTTTTTTTCAAACCAGTTGTTCCAGCACATTCCAGGTATTATCCATCCTGAAAAATTTTACGGAATATATTCAAATCTGGATGTGCATAATAATTTTAAATTCACCATTGCCTATGAAACAGATCAGCCAAAAAACGTTCCCGGTACATTGGACATGCATGTTATTCCACCAAGAAATTATGCTGTTTTTGAAGCCCGCGGCCCCCTGCCGGAAAAAGTGGTCAGCACCTGGCACTATATCTACGGAAACTGGCTGCCGAACTCCGAGTACCAGAGAGAATCCGGCATTGACTTTGAAATATATGACCAGCGTACTTTAGAGGGCAAAGATGCTGCCGTTGATATTTATATTCCTCTCAAAATCGTCACATAATGATACAAAATGTCAAGAATCCATATTTAAGAACCTGTATAAATCAAACAGGCCTGATCAGCCGGATTGATTAACTTGATATACAAGGAGCAGAAAAATGGATTACAGGATTGAACAAAAAAAAGACACGATTATTACAGGTATCAAAACAAGAACAGATAATGTAGAGGGCATGACAATTATTCCTGAAACATGGGAAAAGTTTATGACTGAAAATACACTGGACAGAATTGACAATAAAGTCAAAGGGAAGGGGCTTTATGCAGTCTACACAGAGTATGAAAGTGATGAGAATGGCAGGTATTCATTTGTTATTGGCGCGCAGACGCAGTCCCGGACGGGATCAGGTGACATGGAAAGTGTGGTGGCCCCGGCAGGGAAATATGCAGTTTTTACAGCCCGGCGCAAAGAAAATGTGATCGGCGTGTGGCAGCAGATCTGGCAGAGCGATTTTAAAAGGACGTTTATATCAGACTATGAATACTATAACCCGGGAACAGGTGAGGTCAAAGTCTATGTGGGGATAGAATAGTTTCTGCCGAACTATTTTGCCATCATTGTTTCCGGCATCCTGACCGCCACTACATGCCCCTTTGCACAGGTTTTTTTCTCAACAATAACGCGGGCTTCGATAATCACTTTTTTATCAGTGACCTCGAGAACGTTCCCTCTGACTTCAATTTCCGGTCCCAGGGGTGTGGGCGCCAGGAAATCGACTTTTAAAGAGGCGGTAACAAATCGAAGCACAGGTTCTGTCGCCATGTCCCGACCTTCTTTTTTATAAGAGGCAGCCGCGGCTGTGCCCGTACAATGGCAGTCAATTAACGATGCAATAAGTCCGCCGTATACAAATCCCGGAAGCGCCATATAATGTTCATTGGGTATGAAACTGGCAACGCTTTCTTCCCCATCCCAATAGCTTTTAATCTGCAGTCCATGGTTGTTCAGGCTGCCGCATCCGTAACAATGACTGAAATCTTCAGGGTAATA
>CAYFKW010000056.1:4462-6121 GCA_964343845.1 uncultured Desulfobacula sp.
CTTTTTGTTTCATTTTTTCTGGTCTCCTTTAAAGTGGCTGCCTGGTCTTATCATTTTATGGCGTTTCTCAAAAGTAATTTTTTTTTAACCGTTTTTCATTGAGGGGTTTGTTTTGTGGAGATCAGGAATTGATGAATATAAATTGTTTCTTGATTTTTTTTAAAAAGACAAGACCGTTACCCGTTCGCTTCATACATCCGCGTCCAGGATCAGTCCCCGGCCGCTTTTAATATGGTGGACAAGATGTTCAAGTTCATCATGCGAGATATCATGTTTAAATGTTTTATCAATATGGCCTGCGTCGTCAATGGTGACAATATCAATGAAGATATCTTCTCCTTCCTGATAAACGCAGAGCCTGAAGGGGGATTCTTTTTCTTCAAGTTCCTTGTGGGTTTCATCCACGATTTTAGTCAATTCATCAAAGTGTTTTTTTGCCTGGTGAAAATGCCTCTTCTTTTTTTGTTTTCTTTTTTCGTAAGAAGTAATGCTGGGTTTGTCCTGGCGAATGGAATCACCCTGGTATATTTTTGATATGTCTTCCATCCTGTCAGCCTCTAAAACATAGGTTTATCTGAACACTCCTTTATTCTATTATCGTTATCTGGGCCACAAAGCTTTAACATCTTGAAATTTAAACAGAAAGTGAATCAACGCTTTTTTGCGGCATATGCCGATTACCACTGAGCTTTTTGTTTGGTGAAGATATTATAGCGACCGCCAGTAAGCGTTTCGTTTTGTAAAGATACTATATCTTGGATGATTGGTCAGGGGGGTGGCTGGAATGGCGTTACATCAGCATTTTGGCAGGACGTCATAAAAATGGTGATGTCAGCTTTTTAACGAACACGGCGTTCGTTAAAATTTAATGACAGGCAACCTCCTGACCAATCATCGGCTGTATCAGAAAATTTCTCTGTCAAATGTCAGAGCAGGATCAGGAAGCGTTCTCCATATTGGACAAAGCATCATCAAACACCCTGATAAACATATCAGCATCAGCCTGGTCAATTACCATTGGCGGTTTGATTTTGATCACGTTATTGAACGGTCCGTCAGTTCCGAGTAAAATGCCTCTGTTCTTCAGGCGGTTTACCATTTCTGATGCTTTATGGGTGGCCGGCGTCAGGGTTTCCTTGTCTTTTATCAGTTCAATACCTATAAACAGCCCAATACCTCTTACATCCCCTATGATGTCATGTTTTTCCTGAAGTTTCTTGAGCCCTTCAAGCAGTTTTCCGCCTGTTTCTTTTGCACGCGCCTGCAGGTTTTCTTCTTCAATAACATCTAAAACAGCCATCCCGATTGCACAGGAGACTGGATTACCGCCAAAGGTTGAAAAAAATTCCATTCCATTGGCAAACATGTCTGCAATTTTTCTGGTCGTGACTACAGCAGACATGGGGTGGCCGTTACCAATGGGCTTGCCCATGACCACAATATCGGGTATCACGTTCTGGAGCTCAAATGCCCAGAAATGAGCCCCAACTCTGCCAAAGCCTGTCTGAACCTCATCTGCAATACAGAGCCCGCCCGAATTTCTAACATGGGCAAAAGCGGTTTCCAGATATTTTTGAGGAGGGATCACCTGACCGCCGCAGGACAGAAGAGATTCTGTTATAAATCCTGCAATGGGTGATTTAATTGTATCAATGATTT
>CAYFKW010000056.1:6131-9410 GCA_964343845.1 uncultured Desulfobacula sp.
GGCTTCGCCATACGCCATACCGGTTTCGCTGCCCTGGCCTTTGAACTTTCCCCGATATCCATCTGGCACCGGTACAATATGAACCCAGGGTTCAGGTTCTCCTTTTCCCCCTTTACCCATGAATTTATAGGGGCTGATATCAATCATTGAACTTGTATGTCCATGGTAGGCATGATCAACGACTAACATGTCTTTTTGTCCTGTATAGGTCCTGGCAATACGTAGTGCCAGTTCATTGGCTTCACTGCCGGAATTAACAAAAAAGCAGGTGTCCAATCCGTCTGGCAGCGTATCACAAAGCCTCTGGGCATATTCTGTAAGACCGTCATATAAATAACGGGTGTTTGTGTTCAGCCTGGCCATTTGATGCTGGCCGGCCTGCACCACTTTTGGATGACAGTGGCCCACGTGGCAGACATTGTTATACAGATCAAGAAATGGCCTGCCATTGTAATCATAAAGATACTGCCCTTTCCCATGCAGTATTTTTACAGGTGTTTCATAGGCGGTGGACACAGAAGGACCAATCATCCTGTGCCGGCTGTTCAACAGCAGGTTTGCAGAGGCGCCCCGATCTGAGAAAGGCTCAAGGCTGGTTCGGCTTGCCAGTATAATTGCAGCTTGTGCCGGACCGATGGTAGAAAACAGTTCAAGGTTTTTCCATGCGGTTGCTTCAGATACAAACCAGTTTTTCCTGGTTGGATCAATTTTTTTCCGCTGTGCTGATATAATGACAGAAACGGCAAGCCTGGTGCACATTAAAGGAAAAATGACGGTTATCTCATCCATGGACAGCGGACGTATTTTATGGTAAGCCCCCAGGATAGCTGCCGCAGCTTCAAGCGGATTTTCTTCTTCCAGTGTAAGGTAGGCAAGTGCAATGGCAATATCACACACCATGGGGTTCATCAGGCAGTCTCCAAAATCCAGGATTCCGGATATCTTCCCGTCAGCAACCAGAACATTGTCATCGTTTAGATCTCCATGGATCAATGATGTGGGCAGGCGTTTAAATAGAGGCCTGGCAATGGCAGCATACAAATGGAAGACCCATTCAAGGATCTGGCGCTGCTCAGATAAGGTGATCAATGGGATCTTTGACCGGTGCTGTTCCGCTTGTGTCAGGTCCCATTGATGGGTTCTTCCCGCATCCGGATGAGTGATAAATGACATGGCGTCATTCATTTTGGCTAAAATTGTACCAAAATGCTCAAATTGATCGTGCCCGGCCGGTAATGCGTCACGCCAGGCTCTGCCGGGAACAAACTCGAGGAGCCGCCCGCGGATTTCCTGCCTTTTTTCTGTCACCAGGCAGGCCTGAACAGATCCGATCCGCGTTAAGATGATTTTAGGCAGCTGAAGATTTAAACCTGCATCGATGAGCCGTTCCACCGCAAGATATTCAAGTTCAATCATCCCTGCTGTTGTCCCTTTATCAGCTAATTTTAAAACAGCCTGTGTGTTATCATCTCTGGTAACTAGAAAATTTTCATTTTCCCCGGCCAGCGGTTGAATCCGGCCGGGAAAATCATATTCTAATTCCAGTAATTGTTTAAGGATGTCATGGTTTCCAGCATCAGCAGTTTCTAACATGTCAGGTCTCCAATTGAATCGGAAATAAGGTGGCAGTCTATCTCGTTAATATGGCTGTATCGAAAGCCGGTTGGAATCAAAAGCGTGTATGCAGTGAATAGAGAAACGCTCATGTTACGCTCTGTATACTTAAAACTTTTTTGTACTTGGATACAGTGCGGTTATTCAAGTTCAGTTAATGCCTCATCAACCGCCTTTTTAATTGCTTTAATCACTTCAGGCTTGATATCGAAAATCATGCCCTTTTTTTTGGCCAGTTTTTTGGCTTTCATATAATCTTCTACAAGGTCATCAGGTATAACAATCTTAAAGGCTTTTTTTTTGGCTTTTTCTTCTGGTTTGTGGATGGCCATTGTCTGTCCTAACGCTATTTTTTTTATTAGATAAGATTAATTCAGCTTTAAACTTGTTTTATACTACAATAGGTTGTTTATTAAATAAACCTTTTTATACCCTGATAACTAAAAGGGCAGGTTCAATGGTCACTCTTTACGAAAAAAAACTTCTGGCATGTTGATGAACATGGTCGCCAATCGTTTTTATCCTTGTCAAATCATTTTCATCAAGTGGTCCCAGTTCGAGTGACGTCAGGGCAGACCGCATCTGGTCGATATCTCTGGGGCCGGTAAGGCAGATATCCACAGCTGGATGGGATAAGGAAAACCGGTAGCAGTCACTTGACGTTAATGCGGCAAAGCCGCTGGGCATGTGTTTGGCCATTAAAAGATGTCCCCACCGGGTTGCCGTATAGGAGACTATACCTGGTGAACCGGCTGATTCCAATAAAGGAAAACACTCTGTTTCAGCGCCTCTGTGTGCCGGGTTATATCGGATATGAAACACATCAAAGATATTTTTTTTCGCCATTTCCGGAGAAATATGTCGTCTTAACCAAATAAATGTTATGTCCGGACATGCCGATAAATTTACAATATCCTTGTTCTTTCATTTTTAAGGCAAAATTTATCAGGCTGGAAGAGGGCTCGCTGTTGTGCCACCCCAGCATGAGAATATCGGCAGAATTGATCCCTAACGATTTTAAAGAACGCTTGAATAAAAATTCAGTCATAAATCCCCACCTGGCATAGGTTTGAACACTGATGACCATTTTATCCCGCTGACCTTGGCTGCAGAGGTTTTTGACGGCAGTTTTCATGCCGGATCGATGACGGCCCGAGCCAATATAAAAATAGTTGCACCCTTTTTCAAACGCTTCTTCAAACGCTTGTGCCGGTGCGCCATAGCTTGCAGCAAGCCCGAGCCGGCCAACGGTCAGCCCCGTATTCCCAAGACATGTCGTTTTAAACGAATCGTTCATTTTACGCCTCTGTTGGTGTTGTTATTGATTTTTTATCTGTATTGCCATGAGCCTGAAAAAATTACCTTACTTGATGCGGATAGGGCTCCCTGGGTAACCTGATAGCAGCGGCAACCCCATGAGGATTCGCATTTTCTATGGCAATAGTCCCGTTATGGGCTTGAACAATTTGTTTGCATAATACAAGGCCGAGCCCCAGTCCGTTTTCCTTGGTGGAAAAGAATTTTTTAAAAATTTCAGGTATGGTTTCATCGTCAATGCCAGGTCCGGTATCCTGTATCAGGATATCAATAAAGCTTTCTTCAGAAGTAATATCCTCTGACAGGTTGATATGAATAGATCCGCCGTCAGGCATGGCATCTTCACTA
>CAYFKW010000057.1:0-9067 GCA_964343845.1 uncultured Desulfobacula sp.
TGCTGTTTTAACGCCACTCCAACCACACCCCCTTTCAACTGTCTGTGATCTATGCCCTGGCCAGTACTTTTTCACTCGACGATCTAAAATCCTGCATTAACATATTGTAAGCTAAGCCTAATCTTATTCGAGGAGAATCATATTATGAAAAAAATAATTGTATTAATAATGGTCGGATTATTTGTAGTCCCATCATATGCTAACCAAGGGCGATCGATTAAATACCAGATAAATAATCAATTTTACGAGGGATATTTTGTTTCCCCATCTCAAGAATCACCTGTTGTTTTTTTAATACATGACTGGGATGGTTTGACTGAGTATGAAAAAAAGAGGGCTCATATGCTGGCTGGTTTGGGTTATACTGTTTTTGCGATTGATCTTTTTGGAGAAGGGATCAGGCCGACTGAAGTGAAAGACAAACGTCAGCATACAGGTGCACTTTACAAAAACCGGGAAATGATGAGAACATTGATGAACGGTGCATTTGCAAAAGCCAAATCTCTGGGGGCAGACACGACAAATGCCGTCGCTGCGGGTTATTGTTTCGGAGGTGCGGCTGTTCTTGAATGGGCGCGTTCAGGGAAAAATCTAAAAGGATTTGTAACTTTTCATGGCGGCCTTGAAACACCAGAAAACCAAAGCTATAACAATACCACAGGCCACATTCTTGTATTCCATGGTTCGGCAGATACTGCCATTACAATGGATCAATTTGCCGGACTTGCAAAAGAGCTTGAATCAGCTGAAGTATCTCATGAAATGATTACGTATAGTGGAGCACCCCATGCCTTTACGGTTTTCGGTTCAGGCAGATATCAGGAAAAGGCTGATAAAGCTTCCTGGTCCAGATTTTTGTCATTTTTAAATGACACCTTCAAATAAAGGTTACAATATTTCACAAAATAAAAACCTCCGGTCAGTATTATCAGACCGGAGGCAGAAAAAAACTCATATTTGGGATTGAGGTTTTACTGATAACCGGTCTTCTGTGATTTACTGTATACTGCTGTCCGCCATGAAATTTTCCAGAAGATCCAGACATTTTAATATGTTTTTGCCTTCGATAGTCAGCATGTATGATTTGTCTTTTTCCTGTTTGATCAAGCCTGCTTGTTTTAAAGACCTTAAATGGAAAACAACTTTAGTGTGATCTTCAATTTTGAGCTCCCGTGCAATCTCCATCAATCGCAGCTGGGGCCTTTTTCTGAACATTCGAATGGTTTCTCTCCGGATGGAATTTGATAATGTACTTAAAGTGTCTTCCATATCCGTTTTTCGTATCTGCTTTTCAAATCGGATTTCCTCTGACAACTGTCTGATCAGTAGTACGAGTTGATCAATTTTGAATGGCTTTGCAAGATACTCGTGTGCGCCTTTCTTGATAGCCTCAACGGCATTTTCGATGGAGGCAAAAGCAGTTATCATGATAATCTTCGACATTGGATTAATTCTTTTAAGCTCTGAAAGAACATCAATACCTGTCTGCTCCGGCATCATATAATCAAGCAGTATTAAATCAAATTGATGTTTTTGAGATTCTTCAATTGCGCCCTTACCAGAAGATGCGGATTTTGTGATATACCCTTCATCATTAAGTATTTCTTCAATATTTTCTCTGACTTCCGAATCATCATCGACAATTAATATCTGTTTCATGGGTCTATTCTCTTTCTTCCGTTTATTTATCTCTGTTAATGGGTAATTTAATAATGATTGTTGTTCCTTTTGTATCATGCCTGCTGAAATTGATACTGCCATCGTGTTGTTCGATGATGCTGAAACAAATGGACAGCCCCAGACCGCTTCCCTGACCGATTTTCTTAGTTGTAAAAAAGGGGTCAAACGCCTTGGAAATGTACTCATCCGGGATGCCAGCGCCATTGTCTGTAATTTCAATTATGACATTATTGCTTAATGCCTGCGTTAAAATAGTGATTTCCTTGTTGTCTTTCATCGCTTCTATAGAGTTGTTAACTACATTAATTATGACCTGTTCTATTTTATCCGGGTCACATTGTATTAACGGCACATCACCAAATTTTTTCTTAACGCGAATATGTTTTAGCCTGTATTCAAGTACGGATAATGCATCTAAAATAATTTGATTGATATCCTGGGTCTCATAATCTGTTTCCCTGATATGCGAAAATCTCAGAAGTTCTTTGGCAATTGATGATGCCCGGTCGATATTTCTTTCAATTGACTGTAATTTTTTCTCCATCCTTTCCGGTTGAACCAGGTATTTCTCAGGCCTGTTAATAAGCATTTGAATATTCAAGGATGCATTGGTTAATGGTGTATTTATTTCATGGGCAATCCCGGCTGCAAGCTGACCTAGGGTGGCCATCTTTTCTGACTGTGCCATTTCACGAACCTGCCGCTCAAGTTTGCTTCGGGTCTCAATGTCAAAAATATTCAGTCCTTTCATTAAAAAATAAGTAATCATAACTGCGCAAAGACCACGAAAAAATTCAATAGGTAACGGTAAAAATGCTGGCTTGTGATGGGCGAACATCATTCCTGCAAACAGGCTGTATAGAAAAAACCCTAAAGCAGTTAGGAAAAAATATAACGAAATAAATCGAATTTTTTTACTCACTTGAACCGCATAAAGGAAGAAAGCAAGCCCTGTGAGAAAGCTGCCTAAAAACCCGAAGCTGATCCTGGAAATGACATCCACTTTGTTAAATAAAGAAGGGTCTTTATGAAAATCGTGCTGGCCCACATAAAATAACAGAACAAAAAAGAAGAAAACACTGATTATCTGAAGCCATTGGTAGATTTTTTTTTCATTCATTTTGTTCAACAAAGAGAAACTAAACAGAAGAAGAAATAAAAAAGATATCAGTACAATGACATAACTTGCAATTTGAATTGAAATCATGTTTTCAATGCCAAAAAGCTTTTTTTGAACTATAAGAAAAAGCTGAATCCATTCATGCGTACCATGTGTAAACCCGAATACCGATATCATCCATAGATTACCTGCAATCTTTAAATGGCTGCCTTTCATGTCTTTGATGCCGATGGATGCGCCTAAAAAAAGAAAAGCCAACCCATAAAAAAAATATAACGGATAAATCAAGTCCAAATTTTCGAATGAAGGAAAACTAACCATATTAAAACACTTGTATTTTGTATAAAAATCGTTTATTTTACTCTTATTATTGATTACTGAACGGTAGTTAAAAAATCAAGATCTTCAAATTCTTTCTACACCGCTTCTTGTAAATGTGAATTTTACTTCACAGGCTGACCCGAATCCGTGAAATACATTTCTCTTGTCCGGGTTTCCCATTGTATGTATGTCTAAAGTGTTAGCATTTCATTAATTTCTATTTGGGAGGGGGGAAATATGAAAGAACGCTTATTAATTGTCGTACTGACACCATTGTTGGTCGTTTTTGGTGTTTTTGCACTTGTAGGCTGCGGGTCTGAACAAGCCGTTGATGTGACCACCGTCACTTCTCAGCCAAAAGCCTATGTCGGATCAGACACTTGCAAAATGTGTCATCTGGAGCACTTTGATTCATGGAAGATGACTTTGCACAGCCGGATGTTACAGGATGCCAAAAAGAATGAAGACGCCATCATTGTACCCATTAATGAAAAAAAGATTCGTGAAGACCTGGCGAAACTGGGTGATAAGTTAAAAGTACCAGCAGATCAGATCTATGTACCGAAAAAAGACGAGATTCTCTACACCATCGGCAGTCAGTGGAAACAAAGGTTCATTGTCAAAAAAGATGGGACACTTTATATCTCTCCGATTCAATATAATGCCGAAACCGGTCGGTGGGTCAACTATCATGAACATGACTGGGACAAAAGACCATGGGCATTGAAATGCGGCGGCTGCCATGCAACTGGTGTGGATCTGGACAAAAAGACATTTACAGAGCCCGGTGTCGGCTGTGAGGCGTGTCATGGAAAAGGTTCTTGGCATGCGGCATTACCGAAGACAGAAGTCTTTGAAAAACGAAATACAATTGTAAACCCAGCCAAGCTGACCATGGGTGTGGCTGCTCAGATATGTGGAGCCTGTCACAACCGGGGAAAGGCCACCATGAAAAAGGGTTCTGGCTGGCCGGTCGGGTATGAACCGGGAAAGGCTTTGACAGCCTATTACACTTCGACCTCATTTGAAAAAGGGGATGTTAAGCATGTCTATGCCAATGAGTTTTCAAAAGGCCATCATCAGCAGTTTATAGACTGGCAGCAGTCCAAACACTCGACTGAAGGTGTCACCTGCACATCCTGCCATTATGTCCACCAGATCGGCATGCCCCAGACCCGATCTCAGACGGCTAAACCAGGATCGGCACAATGCTTCCAGTGCCATGTCCAGGTAAACAACAACATGGCTCACTCAATTCATTCATTTGCAAACTGCGTCGGCTGTCATATGCCTAAGATTGCAAAAAGTGCTGAATCGGGCGATATACACAGCCATGTATTCGTAACCTTGTTGCCTGAAGATACATTGAAAAATCCAAAGGTACCCAATTCATGTCAGACTTGTCACAAGCATAAGAATGATAACCTGGAAGAACTGCAGACAGCATGGAAAAGGTTATCTGTTCTGCCAAAACCAGTTGGGAAAACTGTGGAGCCGATTGAATATAAATATACGAGGTAGAAGAATAAGGAGTCTGATATGACGCAAAAAAAACTGTTTTACGCGCTCATACTGACTGGTCTCCTTGTGACCTGTGGTCTCTTCCCCTCAATTATCCGGGCACAGGATGAAGTGGCTTCAAGTATTATGAGGTACAAGCAATATGAGGTAAGTACCGGTTACTATGAAGAATATGAAGCCAAACCCAAACATCAGAGACCATTTGTGGAGATCCCTAACGTTAGGAAAGGGATCTTCACATACAGTCCAACGGGCGCATCCGTTCGGAACACCTCTCGGCTGTCTGATTCCCATGCCGGGATCAAGTTCTATGAAAACAGGCGATGCGAGGAATGTCATGTTGAACAGACAAGAGGCATCCACACGGTACGGGCGAATCTGACATGCAGACAGTGTCACGGGGCAGAACCGATTGCAAGCATTGATCATTATTTTTCACCGATGAATCCCATCAGAAGACATGCGTATGTGTGTTCAAAATGCCATGAAGGTGCCAGTGCCTCCTTTGCAGGATATGTGATCCATGAGCCCAATCCGTCCATGGCTGGGACTTTAAAGACATTTCCGGTTCTTTTTTATGCCTTCTGGATAATGATCGCCATTGCTGTAGGAACTTTTGTTGTATTCCTGCCGCATACGGTTTTGTGGGGACTAAGGGAGCTTCTTTCCAAAAAAGGAGGTGACCCGAAATGAATGACGTAAAAAAAAGAATCAAACGGTTTACACCTGTTCAGCGCCTGTTTCACTCTTTGCTGATGATATCGTTCTTGCTTCTTGGGGCGACCGGCCTGTCAAGACTTTATATCACATCGGGTTGGGGCAGATGGCTCGCAGGACTTTTTGGTGGGTATGAATCTGCACTGTTAATCCATAAATATGCAGGTTATTTTTTGATCTTGGGATTTATTATCCACGCGGTCTATTTATTAACTAAAATGACTCCTGATAACATAACTGGTCCAGACTCTCTGTTGCCCAGACCAAAAGATATCACTGATTTTTTTTCACATATCGGCTGGTTTCTTGGCCTTAGAGAAATGCCCCGATTTGATCGGTGGGGGTATTGGGAAAAGTTTGATTACTGGGCGGTGTTCTGGGGTATGGTCATCATTGGGGTAACCGGCCTGATGATGGCGTTTCCACTTGTGACAACTCGATACATCCCAGGATGGGGTATAAACGTGGCCCTTTGGGTTCATCGAATTGAAGCCATTCTTGCCATGGCCCATGTCTTCATAATCCACTTTTTCATTGCCCATTTAAGGAGGCACAATTTTCCGATGGACCGCACCATGTTTGAAGGCAGTGCTGATCTTGAAACAGTTCAGGATGAGAAACCATCATGGATTGAGAGACTAAAAAAATCAGGTGAACTGGATGAAATGCTGGTAGATGAGGCAGGCGTTCCTCAAAAAGCTGTATTTTTCATATTCGGATATACCATGGTTGCGATTGGTCTTTTTCTGTTGATTGGAGCCATGGTAAATTGGTATGGCATTGCCTGGTAATTCCTTTTAAGAAAAAGAATCAAAAAGAATCAAAAGGCAGGGGGCTTTTCCTGCCTTTTGTTTTATATCAAACTTGATCTATGTCAATGCAAAACAATTTGTGTAATGTAAAATAACGGTATGAATAAAGATGCTTATATCCTGTTGCTCCTTCTTGTGACAGCTGTTTCCATACCATTTGGGATCAGAGCCTACGATCAATCGTTAAAACCGGAAATTATATCGGATCAGACTCGGGAATTTATTTTAACCGGACATGCCCAGAAGGGATGGATACTTGAAGAGGTAAAAGCTTGGGACATGCTTTCAGCAGTCAAGCACAGGACAAAAAGAGAAAAACCGGTTATCCATGTGAATCTCAATGATAATGTAGTTTTGAAACTTCGCAGCGCTGATGTTACTCATGGGTTTACATTGAAAGGATATGAAATATTCATTTCTAAAGGAATTGAACCTGGCAACACAATCTATGCTGAATTCAACGCTGATAAGGCAGGAACATTTCTTTTCGCATGCAATGTATTTTGTGGTGATATTCATCATTCCATGCAAGGGTATTTGATCGTTGATGAAAAATGACAAAAAAGCAATTATATTTTATCATAATTTTCAGTCTTGAACTTGCTATCATTATACCGCTCGCCTCTGAAATTCTGCCACGACAGAAAAGAACACGGTTCATATCTGTAAATGCCCAGAAATTTAAATATTCCCCATCAAGAATAGTTGTTAAAAAAGGGGATACAATCAATCTGAAATTTTCATCTACAGATGTTATGCACGGATTTCATCTGGATGGATATCCCATCGATTTAATAGCAAAAAAAGGGACATTGTTTCGCAGAACCTCGAACACCAGCGATCATTCAGATCCTTTAAAAAAGGATTGGAGCCGGGTATCCTCTGTTAAATTTACCGCTACCAAGCCAGGAAAATTTATCTTCAGATGCACCAAAACATGCGGCAACCTGCATCCGTTTATGACGGGGGAGTTGATCGTCACTCCTAACACACCTTATTATCTTGCTGTCTCAATGTCGGTATGGTTAACTTTTTTTATCCTTTTAACGGGGTATGTTAATGTTTCACCCAGTAAAAGACCTTTTAGAATTAACCTGATGGAGAAATTTCCCATCTTTAAAAAAATGGTTAAGCTACGAAACCTGCAGCTTTTTTTTGTCATTATCAATCTAATCGTATTTTATGTGTTTATCCTATCCAGTCTCATTGGAAGCCCGGTGGGAAACAGGAATATCTCAATTGTATTTGTCTGGATACTGTGGTGGTTCTTATTAAAAGCAATCATGGTACCGTTCGGCGGTCGGATCTGGTGTTTTATGTGCCCATTGCCGGCGCCTGCAGAGTGGTTGAGCAGAAAACGAATTGCTACGGTTAAATTTATACAGAAAATGTTTAAAAAGCTTCACCACCGCTTTACCGGCTTTGAGCTTGACTGGCCAAAAAAACTGCAGAACATATGGTTTCAAAACGTACTATTTTTATTATTAATTTCGTTTGGAATGATCCTGATCACTAGACCAATAGCGACAGCCATTGTTTTTTTGCTAATCCTGGGGGTAACCCTGATCTGTGCAATGATCTTTCGGCAGCGGGTTTTTTGCCGCTACTTATGTCCAATTGGTGGTTTTTTAGGCACTTACTCTATGGCTGCAATGACTGAAATTCGATCTATCGACAAAGATGTATGTAAAAAACATAAAATAAAATCCTGTCTGGTTGGAAGCCCAGAAGGTTGGGCCTGCCCCTGGAATCAATATATCGGAAAGATGGATCGGAATACGGATTGCGGGCTTTGCACAGAATGTATAAAAAGCTGCCCAAAAGATAATATCGGGATCTTTCTCAGATCCTTTGGTTCTGACAGAATGATTAAAGGTTATGATGAGGTGTTCAATGTGATCATCATGCTTGTTGTGGCCATAGTATTCAGCACGGTCATGCTCGGCCCATGGGGGGAAATCAAGGATGCCGCCAATGTCACAGAATCAGGTAATCTCACCAATTTCCTATTCTTCGCAAGTATTGTCTGGAGTCTTGCATTGATAGTGTTTCCCTTTCTTTTCATTGTTTTCTGTAAAATTTCAAACAGATTGGCTGAAAAACCCATATCAGATAAGTCCCTGATATTTAAATCGGTTTATATACTAATCCCAGTTGGGATATTTGCATGGATCGCATTCAGCTTACCAGCGATAATGATAAATTATGGATATGTTATTTCTATACTTTCAGATCCTTTAGGTTTGGGATGGGATATTTTTAACTTGGCAAATGTCCACTTTAAGCCTTTTATTCCAGAATGGATACCGTTGATACAGGGAGTTGTTCTTTTAACGGGGTTATATTCTGGTTTAAAAAAGGGGCAGCAATCCTTACAGGAGGTAATAGTAAATAAAAAACAGCTTGTCTTTGCAATGCTATTACCGGCAATATATGCGCTTGCCTGTGTTAATATCTTATTGAGAATTTTTATGTAAAATACGCTCACCCTTTTTAGCATAAACAGTAATAGAAAAAAGGATATTAGTTGCTGCTCAGGAAATTTAATTGTGCGCTAAATCCCTAAAGTTGAAAAAACAGGCTTGGCATTGAGACCCAAAATCTTCCGGTACCACTCCGGTCCTATAAAGCGTCTGAAATAGTTTCCGCAAAAGCTGTATGGATTTGAAAACGAAGGGCTTTTCAGTGCTTTTCGAATTGATATTAGAAATCTGTTATTTGGGCTTATCTTTTGAGATCCTTGAGAATTTCATGGTTTTTCATTTAGCGAAAATCGAAAATTGGCGAAAATTGGGGTCTGACCCGAATGGCACTAGTTTATAATATTTTTTTCAAAAAAACACCTGATAATGTTGGCAAAATTTGCTAGATTGAGGCATGGAAAAAATATCAAATT
>CAYFKW010000058.1:0-4112 GCA_964343845.1 uncultured Desulfobacula sp.
TGAAAGGGGTGTACTTGTCATTAAATTTTAACGAACGTCGTGTTCGTTAAAAAGCTGAAATCAGCATTTTCAGGCTTCCTGCCAAAATGCTGATTTAACGCCACTCCAACCACACCCCCTTTTAACTGTCTGTGATCTATGCACTCTTCACAAAATGAAAAACTTTATGGCAATCGTTATAATTTCAAATAAATAAACTCTTTTACTTTTTGGTCCGGTTCGATTACTGTAGATTATACTTACATCATGGTTAAGGCGGTTAAATTTTATGGATGACAATCTACAGGACATTCGCTGGAAGCAGCGCTTTCAAAATTTTGAAAAGGCATTTAAACAATTCGAAAATGCTGTTCTTTCATTGGATACATTATCTGATCTGGAAAAAGAAGGAATGGTCCAGCGGTTTGAATATACATTTGAACTGGGTTGGAAAACTTTAAAAGACTTCCTGGAATCAAAAAATGTAGATGTCAAATTTCCAAGGGAAGCTATCAAGAAGGCGTTTGAATATGACATAATTGAGGATGGGACGCTTTGGCTTGAAATGATGGAGCAGAGGAATTTAATGGCACATACCTATAGTGAAGATATATTTAAGCAGGCAGTAAAAATGATCAGTCAAAAATATTATAATGCCATTTTGCAGGTTTATACTAGTTTGCGTCAAGAATGATGTTTGGATTAGAAACGCATATAATCGACATGATCCGATCAGAAATACTTAAGTCTAATGATGTAACAGATATTATAATTTTTGGCTCCAGGGCAAAGGGTAATTTTAAAAAAGGCTCAGATATTGATATAGCCGTTAAAGGTAAAAATCTCTCTTTTGAAATTGTAACTCAATTAAAAACAAAATTTAACCAGGAGATGTTAATCCCGTATCATGTTGATATTGTCCATTACGAATCCATTTCAAATATCGATCTTGCTAATCATATCGACAGGGTGGGCTGTAGTATATTTAAATTGTGATGTTTTTGATACTGGAATTGGACATTTTAGATAATATGTCATTAAAAAAGCTGTTTTTTACAGTTTATCAGACGCTGAATTGCGGAAAACCTCAATATATTTTTTATGGATAATTAATTGATTTTATTATTGATTTTTATCTTTTATTTTTTTTATATTGAAAAACATACAAAATGTTGTTAGATTCCCACCCTTCTGGGGTAATGAATGGAACAATGTGGTGAGATATTAGATTTTTTTATTTGTAAACATATAAGAGCATAAATTTAGACAAAGGAAAAACAAATGACAGATCAGCGAATTTACAATTTTAACGCAGGACCTGCGGCACTGCCGTTAAAGGTTCTTGAAGAAATACAATCCTCTTTCTTAAATTTTAATCAATCCGGTATGTCCATTACTGAAATCAGTCATCGATCTGTATATTTTGATGATGTGATCAATGATGCAGTGGAAAGGGCCAAAAGACTGCTGGGTCTGGATGACAGGTTTCATGTGCTGTTTATACAGGGCGGTGCTTCCATGCAGTTTGCCATGGCACCGATGAATTTTCTGTCAGGAAATGATACAGCTGATTTTGTCAACACAGGAACCTGGTCGACAAAAGCCATTAATGAGGCAAAGATACTTAAAAAAAACCATACGGTTGTTGCGTCTTCTGAAGACAAAAATTTTTCATATATACCAAGGGATATCGAGTTTTCCAAAGATGCCAAATATGTGCATTTAACATCGAACAATACCATAAAGGGAACCCAGTTTAATGAATTTCCTGACACCAGCGGGATACCGATTGTATGCGATATGTCATCTGATATTTTTTCACGTCCGCTTGATATGGATAAATTCGGTTTAATCTACGCTGGCGCACAAAAAAATCTAGGGCCGTCCGGCACCTGTATGGTAATTTTAAGACAGGATATGCTGGATATGGCCAATGATGACCTGCCAAGTATGTTGAAGTATTCAACATATGCATCTAAAAATTCCATGTACAACACTCCGCCTTGTTTTGGGATCTACACCATAGACCTTGTTTTAAAATGGATTGAGGAAGACATGGGCGGACTGGAGAAAGTTGAGGAACATAATATTAAAAAGGCTGATATGCTGTATGATTTTATTGATTCAAGTTCTTTTTACAGAACCACTGCTGAGAAATACTCGCGCTCTTTAATGAACGTGACCTTCAGACTGCCGTCTGAAGACCTGGAAAAGCAATTTGTTGCCCAGGCAACTGAAAACGGATTGGGCGGGCTGAAAGGTCATCGGTCAGTCGGCGGATGCCGTGCTTCTATTTACAACGCAGCTACATTAGAGGGTATGAAAGCGCTTGTTCAATTTATGGAAACGTTTGAAAAGGAGAATAAATAATGAAAGTTCTTGTCAGTGACAAAATGGGAGATGCTGGATTAGAGATATTTGAGAACCAGGAAGGAATAGAACTTGATGTTAAAACAGGACTTGCCCCTGAAGAATTAAAGGAAATCATTGGACAATATGATGCATTAGCCATTCGAAGTGCCACCAAGGTAACCAAAGAGATTCTGGATGCTGCGACCAATCTTAAGGTGATTGCCAGAGCAGGTATTGGGCTTGATAATGTTGATATTGATGAAGCAACCAAAAAAGGGGTAGCAGTGATGAATACCCCTGGCGGAAATACGGTTACGACTGCTGAACATGCCATTGCCATGATGATGTCTCTTACCAGGAATATCCCCAGGGCAACGCAGTCCATGAAAGAGAATAAATGGGAAAAAAAACTGCTCCAGGGAAGGGAAATCAGAGGTAAGGTGTTTGGTGTGATTGGATTTGGCAATATCGGGTCAATTGCAGCAGGGCTTGCAAAAGGCCTGAAGATGAATGTCATTGTGTATGATCCGTATATTTCTTCTGAACATATTGAAAAAGAGGGATTTGAATTTGCTGAACTGGATCAATTGTTTGAACGTTCCGACTATATAACCATTCATGTGCCAAAAATGGATTCCACTATTGATCTTCTGAATGCTGAGGCATTTTCAAAAATGAAAGACGGGGTTATGGTCATGAACTGTGCCAGGGGCGGTATTGTAAACGAGTCTGATCTTTATGATGCCATTCAGTCCGGCAAGGTTGCCGGGGCTGCGCTTGATGTCTTTGCCACTGAACCTCCAGGAGATCATCCTCTGCTGAGCCTTGATCAGGTCATAGCTACACCGCATTTAGGGGCTTCCACCAAAGAAGCACAGACAAATGTGGCTGTGGCTGCTGCCAACCAGATTATTGCCTATCTGCTGAATGATACTGTCATCAATGCAGTCAATGTTCCATCTGTCACTGGAGAAGTGTTAAAACAGCTTAAACCGTTTATATACCTGGCGGAAAAAATGGGAATCATGCAGGGCCAGATTATCAAGGGCGGTGTCAAGGCAGTTGATATCGAGTACATCGGAAAGATGCCGGACCTGGATCTAAAACCCATATCTATTGCCGGGATCAAAGGGCTGCTCACACAGTTTGTCCAGGAAGAGGTAAATTCTGTCAATGCAATTTCTTATGCCAATGAACTGGGCATTAAAATTTCAGAATCAACCTCCCAGGAAGCAGGTAACTTTTTGAACCTGATCCGGATGACCATAGTTTCGGAAAAAGAGACCAATGTCCTGGAGGGCACTATTTTTGGAAAAGATGATCCCAGGATTGTCAGAATCAATAAATTCCGCCTTGAGGTTATACCGGAAGGACATTTAGGGTTGATTCACAATATTGACAAACCCGGATCCATCGGCTCGATGGGTGTTACCCTTGGAAAACATAATATCAATATATCCCGCATGATGGTGGGAAGGGAAGAAGACGGTAACCGAAACATTATTTTCCTTAAAACCGATACCGCTGTACCACCGGAAGTTGTGGAGGAAATTGAAGCCCTTGACCTGGTGGTCAGCATGAGAACATTTGAATTATAAATTCTATTTATATCCCCTAAGTTTGACATAAAATTTAGGGGATTTTTTTATTATGAATTTAATTCTTTTAAAAAAAGAAGATTTTATTGACCAGGACCAGGTGATGGTAAAAGGCCGACGGTTCAGGCATCTTGTTTCTGTAAACAAGGTTGATAAGGATGATCAGCTCGAATGCGGGCTTTT
>CAYFKW010000058.1:4122-8507 GCA_964343845.1 uncultured Desulfobacula sp.
AACGGTAACATCGGGTCAGGTGTTATTACGCATATCTGCAGAGATGCGCTTGAAATGAAAATCTGTCTTGACAGAGACCCGCCGCAGCCATTGCCGCTGACGCTTGTTTTGGCGCTGCCCAGACCGAAAATGTTAAAACGGATCATTGAGAATGTGACCTGTCTTGGTGTTAAAAACATATATTTAATAAACTCGTGGCGGGTTGAAAAAAGTTTCTGGCAGACGCCTTTGCTCAAGGAAGATACCTTGAAACATCATATGATGCTGGGACTTGAACAGGGAAAAGACACGATTCTGCCGCAGATTTTTTTTAAACGGTTTTTTACCCCGTTTGTAAAAGATGAATTACCTTGTATTGCAGAAAATACCTGTTGCATAACTGCACACCCTAAAGCCCTTGCGTCCTGTCCTTCGGGCATTAATGATGCCGTTACCCTGGTAATCGGACCGGAAGGGGGGTTTATTGACCTTGAAATACAGACCCTTGAAAAAATAGGTTTTACTTCATATCATATTGGGAAACGGATCCTGAAAGTTGAACCTGCAGTCACCTATATTATTTCAAGATTATTTTTATAAAACAGGAAAATAAAAATGCCGGAAAAAAAGAAAATCGACAGAGAACGAAAACAGTCTTATGAAAGCCTGCCGCCCAGTATCAAGGAATCTTTGACTGAAGAAGAAAAAGAACTGTTTTTACATGCCAGGGAGTGGCCTGATTCTCTGTTTAAAAAACTTGAAGAATTTATCGTTAAAGAATAAAATTGACACTGAAGATGATACCTTTTTAACTTACGTCTTCTCTTGCAAAAAGAGGTGTATATGTCAAAAAAGACACCTGAAAAAAAAGTTGATTTTGAAAAATATACAAAATATGCCCAGATTTTAGAAAAAACCAAATGGGCAAAAGAATTTTCCTGGGAAAATATCCGCAAGATCTGTAATTATATCCATCCTGTAATGGCCAAAAAAGGGGCAACTGTTTTCAGAGAAGGGGACAGGGAAGAAAGTCTTGGCATTGTTGTTAAAGGCTCCATCGATATTTTCAAGAATACAGAAGACGGTGCCAAAAAAGTCGCAATGATAAAAAGTTCTCAAACCTTTGGTGAAATGGCATTAATTGATGGCGAACCCAGGTCAGCATCCGGCATCGCTGCAGAAGAAAGCGTGATATTTTTTATTTCAAAGAACAGTTTAATCGCTTTATCTGCAGATCATCCAAAATTAGGGTTCCAGTTGTTATGGAAGATTTCAAAACTGATAAGTCAGCATCTGAGGAAGACAACAGGGCAGTTAGTAGACTATATCGACGATTAAAAATGGTTTAAAATTATCTTTTGACCTGATTTCTTTGTTTGAAGAAAAATTAAATCCTCGAAATATTAACTATATGTCTCCGGTTAAATTTTTCTTCATCCGTGAACTAAAGCCATAATTTTAATTTTGATTTTGTTCCTAATAAATTTGGAGAACTGAATCTGAAATTTATTTTTTAAAATAACGCCAAAATATGAGGATAAAGATATAATTTTTATCTGTTTTTTGTATCGATTTTCAATATTGAAGCATGCTTCTGAATTTTTTCCCAGGACATTTTTAACAGGTCAACAGATTTTGAGCTTTGGATTTCAAGGCAGTCCTTATAGGTGTTGGATATTTCGATAATCCGTTTTCCGATATCGTTTCCTTCCATTGAAAATTCAATATTGCAAAGGTCATTTGAAAAGGCACAGATATATTGTTGAAGCTCTTCCATTGTCAGTCTGTTTTTCTTCTTGTCAAAATCTGTAATCGGGATCATGGCATGAATGATTGAAGCAGGCAGATTCCACTTTGATGCAACAAACCGCCCAAGTTCACTGTATGAAATTCCCATCATCGATTTTGATGCCTGTTCCCTTGTCTTATTGTTTTCATCAACCAGAATTTCAATATTGATGAAGACTTCGGGTGAGAACAAGGCCACCATATACTCGCCGAAATCATACAGCATGGCACTGATTTGAATCGCTTCAGCATCTTTGATGCCTTCGTCAATAGCAATTTGACGTGCAATGATGCTGCGCTGCAATGCATTTAAGACTTTATTTTTAAGCACGGTTATATTGGCAATGTCCTGCATGAATTCATAGATTTTCAGGCTGGCAGCGGCCAGTTTAATTTCTTCTGTCCCAAGAATGATCATGGCTTCTGATACAGTTGCAATTCCTTTATGGGAGAATTGTCCGTAAAATGATGAATTAACAAGTTTCAGTAATTTAGTTGTTAATGCAACATCCTTTAAAATCACGTCTGCAATATCACTGGCAGAGGAATATTTGGTCTGAAGAATTTTATTTATGTCCCTGATTTGGACAGATGATGAAAAAAAAGATTCGTTTTTAAGAATTTTCTGAAAAATCTGTTTAAGAAATGTTTTGTAATCGGATTTATTTAGTTTTGGAAGCTGCTCGTTTTTAAATGCTGAGTGCTTATTTAATTTTGACAAATCAATCAGGTCTAATTCAATACCAGCATGTGGAATTTCGCTATCTGTCATTTTCGCTCCAAATTTTAAAACAAATCTTGAAAAATTTTGGTATTCGGCAATATAATAAGGATAATAATCTTTTTTATAACTCATTTCAATGGGTTTATCCAGCAGCTGAAAAATACTATAGGACCATCTATCGCTAAAACAAAAGACATATTAAACGAAATCAAGCTTAAGATTAATGAAAACAGGATCGCTTTTTCAAATTTTAATATTGTTCGCATGAGAGAAGCCATTCGCTATTTTACACCGCAGAAGTTAAACATTTTTATAAAAATTCCATTTCTATTGCACATTAATGATCCGGATCAGCCAGGCTATATTGACTCAAAGACATTCTGCCACGGCATCTGGAATTTTGAAGCATCAGGGTTTTTCAAGGAAGCCATTAAATCCAATCTTATCCCAAAATCAATTTTTGAAAATAAAAAACTCAAAGAGCATGCCATAGAAGGTGTTTATCATATCGGAAGCCTGGGCACCTTTACACAATCCATCGGGTCTGATTTTGATTACTGGGTGATTATAGATAAAAAGCGATTTTCTAAAGAGCGGTATGACAACCTTGAGAAAAAACTGGACAGCATTGTCAGATACAGCAGGGAAGAGTTTGATCAGGAAGTTACCTTTTTCATCATGGACAAAAGGGATATCAAACGAAATTGCTATGCACCTTTTGAAGGAGAAGAAACCCTGACAGCACCCAAACTGTTTTTAAAAGAAGAGTTTTACAGAACTTTTTTAATGATTGCTGGAAAAATTCCTGTCTGGTTTGTGCTGCCGACCCAGAATGATCTGCTCGCTATAACAGATCTGAATTCTGAAGGGATTAAGGCCCAGGTATTGTCCCTTAATGAAGATTTAATAGATTTGGGTCAGATCGACAGTATTTCGCTTGATGAAGTCATGAAAGGTCTTTTATGGCAGATATGTAAATCAAAGGAAGATTCTGTAAAAGCGATTATCAAGGCAACCATGGTTTTCAGCTATGGTTTCAGCACTAAAATGCCGAGACAGCTGCTGTGTGAAAAAATTAAAAAAGAGTATTCAAAAGCAGGGATTGATGATTATAGTGTGGACCCTTACAAGGCATTGTTTGATCAGATATTAAGGTTCCATGAATTAGAAGATCCAAAAGCGCTTAATCTGGTAAAAAATGCGATTTTTTTCAGGCTGTGCGAATACCCGGCAGTAAAAATGCCGGGGAAAAACACTCCGAAATGGCAGCTGCTCAATAAATACATCACATCCTGGAAATTAAATAAAAACCAGATCTCAAAACTGCTTTCATATACAGACTGGTCTGAATCTGAAAAACTGGTTTTAGAGCGTTCTTTTATCAACCGCCTCGCCCAGATGTTTAATTCTGCAATTAAAATAACCGGAAAAATAAATCCTGCCTTATCTGACGATAATGAAAAAAGAAACTGGAAGATCCTGAGGAATAAAATCAGGGAAAGGTTAAGAAAGGATCCAAGAAAAATACCTGAAAGTTCTATCTACATAAAAAGAAGAAACCTGTCAAAGTTTGAAATTAAACAGGACAAATCTTCCTGGGTATTAAATATGACGGCTGAGACCGGTCAAATGTTTAATCAATTTTATCGAAATAATTGTTTTTTAGGTGTTGTTGGATGGATACTGGAAAATCAAATTTATAAGAGGCAGAAAGCAGCGATTCATCTGAACACCAGCCGAAAAATATTCAAAAGTACGTCTGACCCTGTAGAAGTGGATAAGCTTTATATGGCTTTTCAGCCGTTGAAACCTTTATCTGATACGATTTTTGAAACAGATGCCGTATGGTCCAGGATGATGGTTTTCCTTGTATATGAAAAAGACACGATAACCA
>CAYFKW010000059.1:0-913 GCA_964343845.1 uncultured Desulfobacula sp.
AGATAGGCTTTTAATATGGGTATGAATCTGCTCAGCTAATTCTCTGGTCGGTGCGATGATAAGTGCTCTTTGTTTTTTCCTGGGTCCTTTTAACAATCGTTGAAGAATCGGCAAAACAAAAGCCGCAGTTTTACCTGTACCGGTCTGTGCAAGGCCGAAAATATCCTCTCCTTTAAGTATTATTGGGATAGATTCTTTCTGAATTGGCGTGGGTTGGGTGTAGCCGCAGGAGGAGATACCAACGGTAATTTTTCTGTCAAAATTGAACGTACTAAAAGTCATTAAACTTCCTTATTATAAGATTGATTAGCCTTCTGTTTCATCCAGCTAACTCATATTACGGATCTTTAATAATCCAATAACATGTTGTTGGGTGAGTAAATCGCGTATTCTAAATCATTGGAAAAATTATCAATCAAATTTAAATACTGTTTCTCACATTTTAGTAATCAGCATAAATTCTACGATAATGTCCAATGTTTGATAACAAATTAATTAACGAGGACTGCCTGAAAGAAAAGTAACTGACAGGGAATGTGCTCTTACTTGCGTATTGGCTACTAAGAATACAGGAATTAATAATAATTGCAACTAAATTAATGATAAATGACGGTATATTTGATTGTCCTATCCATTGATTTGTTTTCCAGGGATAGATAAATGCACTCACTATTTTTTCTATAACTACTTAAATTAATGGGATAATACTCATATTAACCGAAGGTGGGAAACAGTAGAAATATTTGTTGAATACGTAAAGCAAAAAAAATGCCAATTTGATAATAAATTTTAATTTTCTTGACATTCTGTATCTTTCCTGTATGATACGTTCCATTGCACTATGTGAAGTGCATAAGTTTCCTCCTTTAGGTGTACATCTCGAAAAATCAGTGATTACCTCCCAAAGTTAGAA
>CAYFKW010000059.1:923-1336 GCA_964343845.1 uncultured Desulfobacula sp.
TTTATTTTTTATTTAGGAGAATGCCGATATGGCAAATGGTATCGTGAAATGGTTTAACGCTACAAAAGGTTTTGGTTTTATTGAATTAGAAGATGGTGGGAAAGATGTGTTTGTACATCATTCAGGCATCAACTCAACAGGCTTCAAGTCCCTCGATGAAGGGGATCGTGTTACCTTTGACATCGAACAAGGTCAAAAAGGTCCTGCTGCAGCTAATGTAACCGTGATCTAAAAACACACCATAGTTAAAAAAATCAAGCCTCTGGTTATCTTCCGGGGGCTTTTCCATTTTTAAATATAATTGTTATTTTGAAATTTTGGGTAAATTCAATCGATCGATATCGTTGACCCAAATCACAAAAAAACAATTCAGTATAATTGCCCTTGTCAAAATAATGTGGTTATCTTAATTT
>CAYFKW010000059.1:1346-2451 GCA_964343845.1 uncultured Desulfobacula sp.
TTACAAAATATAAGGTTGCGTTCTTTGACCCCAAAAAGCATCCGTAAGCTTTACATCTTTTTGAGTTGGTGTTTTTTAGATGATTTTTGTTTCGCACTCCTGTTTATGACAGACTGATATCCTCGCCTCTACGTGGCAGAACATTATAAACTCCAAAGACATTTTGTTGCACATTATGCACAGAAATCAGAGGGTGTGGTAGACATTTGGTAGACAAAGCAGATGATGTCTATTCTGAGTAAAATTGTTTTTGGATCAGACAGATTTTATAATTTATCATAACTATTTTAAATCATAGCGTATTTTTCGATCATCCTTTTCAATTTGTTTTGGGCATAGTGTGCATGGTGTGAATAACCGCAGTATGTTGTGCATGCTGTCGGCACAAAAGGGTACCTAACGGGTACCTGGAGAGAAATTCTATAAATCTATAAAAAATTAAGTTGAGACATAGTTTGATGCTTGGTATTCACCCGGACAGGTGATATAAATAGCGTCTTGTAATTAGTTTAGTCTGGTAATCTTCAAATCATCAAACGCGGCCTGCTGCTTATTTTGAACAAAAAAACCAACAAACCAGCCTTTTTTGATCATACTGTTTTCAATGGTACCGATTCCATCTGGAACCCTTTTGGGGGCAAATTGCTGCCAGTTTATTAAAGGTGCCATCCTTTTTCCATTTTTTCTCGAATAGACCATGGCCCAACCCTTTCCGGAAATACTAAACCGGTATTGATTTTTCCTGTCTTTACCGATAAGGAAACCGAATGGCCAGTTGGTAATCCCTTTTTTCCACATGGCTTTGACTTCCAGTCGGAAATTATCAGGGAATTTGAATCCTGGATTTATTAAAAAATAGGTTGTCTTGTCATTTTTTGTTTCAATAAGATATGTTCCATTCTTAATGGCTGATTCGTGAGTTTTGGCGTTGATGATTTTCCAGTTATTTTGATTGTTATCAAAATTATCAACAAATAGTACGGATTCTTTCTGAAGAGCATTTTTATTGGTTTCTTTTGGTTTGGGTGGGAGCAGTTCAGCTCTGATAAATGGGTCTTTTGATTGAATTTTAACAAGATATCCCTTAGCCGGTTTTTCCCCTTCT
>CAYFKW010000059.1:2461-3668 GCA_964343845.1 uncultured Desulfobacula sp.
TTGCCCAGACAAATTTGTGCTCCACAAGGACAATTTCCCAATCCCCTTCCACCGGTATAAACTCATCCCCTATCTGAAAACCGATTTCAACCGGATCATCAAGGTCTGGTGCCCATTTACCCTTATACGCGATTTTTACATCGGTGTTCACTTCTACCACTGTTCCTTTGATGAGTGTTTCAGCAGCAGATGGTGACATCGTTCCGGCAAAAAAAACCAAACTGATAGCAACAATCATCATCATTTCATTTAATTTTCTCATCATCCTGTCCTTATATGTTTTCACCTAGTCTATCCTGGTTCCTTTCCATTCTTGAGTGAGTTGTTTATCACCATAGGCCCATACCCCTTCAAATGATTTTTTATCATGATTTAACTCAAAAATTAGTTTCCCTTTATCCTTGGGGGCTTTATAACTGGGTGCTTCAGACCAGTATCCAGTAAGTTTTGTCCCATCTTTTGATACATCACCTTCAATTCTACCCTTGTCATGGGGATAATGACCTGTAAATTTATTACCCTGGATTGAGATCTCTAAAACCCCAAAATTTGTATTCCATTTTCCTGCAAACGCATTGGCTTTTTCATCTGTCTCTGGTTTGGGAGGAATCAGCTTTGATCTGTCCAAAGGGGCTTTTGATTGGATATTAACAATGTATCCCACAGCCGGTTTTTCTCCTTTTGTGCCTTTGTTTTCTGCCCAGACATATTGATGCTCCACAAGGACAATTTGCCAATCGCCTTCGACCGCTGCAAAATCATCTCCTATTTTAAAACCGATTTCAACCGGATCTCCCAGTTCCGGAGCCCATTTACCCTGATACTCGATTTTAATATCGGTTTTTACCTCCACCACTGTTCCTTTGATGAGTGTTTCAGCAGCAGATGGAGTAATAGTACCTACTATAAAAATGATAGTAGCAAGTAGAGTCATCATTATACCGGTTGATTTCTTCATCATCCTAATCCTTATAGCGTCGATTAATATTACCATTATTTAACCCGATCCAAACTGTCGGGATACTCTTCATCCCAGTCCTTCTTTATAGAAAGATTTCCGCAAGTGATACTCGCCAATATATTTCCTCTGTGCCATTTATTAAATGAATAATCATATTCTTTCCCGGCAAACTGTGCACCACCATAGCTATAAGTGCCTATCCGTTTCAGGCTATACAATGTCATGCCTACTGGGCGCAGCTTTTTA
>CAYFKW010000059.1:3799-7096 GCA_964343845.1 uncultured Desulfobacula sp.
TGCAATAGGGCATGTTACCTATTTTTCGACCACTGATCTGTGGTCCATTCTTTATTTTTCCTTTTAATTTATCTTTGTACATCACCAGATCTTCCCAGTTATCATCACCAACCAGATAAAATGATGTTTCTGTTTTGCCTTCTTTTTTTCTGCAGCTCCAGAACCCTGCCTTTTTGATCCGGCTTCCTTTCATAACATATAGATATTTTGCACTGCCTTGAGAGTTTTGGTATTTGTATTTGGATTCCGGGCACGCGTGAACATCATATCCATTATCGAACTGCCAAACGCCTACTATTTCACTGCATGATCCGCTGGGTTTTGCCGGCTTACCGCCTCCACCGGTGCTGGTTTTTTTGACGCACCTGTTTTTACTGGAACTCCACGTGTATCCATTACGGCAGTCTTTTTGGGCCACCTGGCCTGCCTGGTCTGAAACATATTTACTGTAGATATGGACCTCAATCGCACTACCCGAGTTGACTTTATCACCCGCTTTTGGCTGGGTGATGACCACTTTTTCAGATTTTTTTTGGGTGGGAGCGCTGCCAGCTGCAACAGGTTTGGGTTTTAGCCCTTTTCGTTTAATAATGATTTTTGCTTCTTTCCAGGTCATTCCCTTCACATCTGGTACCTTAACCAGATTAAGGCTGTATTTACCATACACACTGACCTTGACTTCAGTTCCCATGGGGATCTGTTTGCCCGCTGCAGGCTCTGTTTTTTTAACTTTTAATGACAGATTCTCCCTTGGAGCAGGTCCTGCTGCTGTAAGCTTTGCTTTTAAGCCCTTAGTTTTCAGCCAGACTTTAGCATCTTTGACAGTTTTACCGGACAGGTCTGTTAAGGTGATCTTTTTGACCGGACCGTATATTTTTACTTTAACCGTCTGTCCTTTATTCAGAATTGTCCCAGGTGCTGGATCCTGGGACTGGACCTTGCCCACTTTATCTGGTGAAGGCGCTGGGCTGCCGCCAACCGGCCGGACCTTAAATCCATCCTTTTCAAGCTTTTTCCTGGCCTGGGGCAAGTCCTGTCCTGTAAAATCTTTTACCTTGACACTTGTTGCTGCATCATCCTGGGTCTTTTTGTATCGGCCTTGACAATTAACCAGGGATTGATTCTGTAGTTTTGCCACCACATACTCTTCAAGGGTACAATGATTCACAGAATCCAGTTTATCCCTGATGGACCATACGGTTTCTTCCGGGGTTGGCAACGCATAAGCAGGTTTTGGCCCTGCTGAGATGATACCGCCGTCAGCGGTTTTGCCAACCACTCTGCCCCAAGGATCATAATTAAGCTTGGCTCCCTGGGTGGCGTTTTGCGGGGGTTCCGCCGCATTCGTCCATTGCTGGATCAGGGATTTGACATCCCTACGTTTCGGGTCCAGTTTATCCGGATCAATGGGCTGGCCAGAATCCTCCCGGCCTGATGAGCCTGTATTTTCGCTATCTGCGCCACTGCCGGAAGTATCTGAGTCAGAATCAATTTCTCCACCTGATGGTTCGGATCCTACCCTGGATGGTCTCAACAGGTCATCTGGTATGGGAAAATCGGGTAGTGTTTTAATATAAGGTGTTCCCTCATGAATCAGATCGTAATCCAGAATAATGTAGGAAAAAGGATATCCGCTCCAACTGAATCTAGGGAAGAATGTGGCCAATTGGTTTGGTTTTTCATCAGAATGCAGGTTTCCTTTTGCATCAATTTTTTTATTTGTTTTAATCTCAAGGGATTCCACATAATCGGACCGGCCCTGCAGTGTTGACATCAAACGGCCAGGAGTTTGATAATCTATCTTATAATGATATTTGCGTGTGGTATAAAGAATGCGATCTTCTATATCCTGCGATTCAGGTTTGAAAAAGATATTCAGAGTGATGGATCCATCCTTTTCAATCGGCTTATCCAGGACTTTGCCATTCCTTTGGTTGACATTATTGGAGCTACAGTAAGGATGCATATCTTCCTGGGACTGTGCTTTGACGCCAACGCCAATGTTATTAGCATCGAACCCCAGGCCAGGACTTAGACGGGTAAGATCAGAAGACCTGAAATCTCCAGATCCCCTGACAATGACATCATCTTTTTTTCGGTAGCAGTAAGAACCTTTGTCGTAGCTTTTTCTGGTTTTAATTTCTGCTGAAATTTCAAATGGTTCCCCCAGCTTTATTTCAGTGGGGGCCTCTGTTATACGCAAAATCCCTTTCCAGCTGATATGGGCAGGCCCCATAGAAGGATTGGTTAATATTACACCCGTATCTCCAGCCTTATATTCTGTATTATACTCCGCATGGCTGTCAGTTTTCGGACCTGTAATTTTAACAAGCTTTAAAACAGGAACCCCTTCTTTTTCTGCAGTTGCGGCAGCTGTTTCTTCCTCGGCTGCCGGTTTTTCAATGCGAACTGCAATGGTCTGTTCCGGGTGATCCACAAAGGCTCCTTTTGCACTCATATTCATGACCACCTTGTCGATGGTTTTATCCTTTGCGTCTTTTGAAATATCAAAAAGGACTGTAAAGAGGCGCGTTTTTCCAGGGGCAACAGGACCGCTGCTGTCTGCTTTAATACGAATATTTGTGATCCATTGCCCTTTCTGGGCTACTTCAAGCGTGACGTCTTTAATGGAGATACCCGTGGAAGGATTTTCAAAGGATAGGGTAATCTGGTTATCAACCGATCCTGCTATTACTTTGCCGTCTATGGCTTCAGCCCCGTCAGCAGGGTTTGGATGAAACCAGATGTGAGAGATAAGGAAAATGAAAACAATGGTTAAAAATGGTCTTATAGAGATCATCGTGGGGTTATACTTGATAATCATGGTTAAAGTTTTTCCTGGCACAGTTTATCCTCCCTGGATGTTGATTTTCCAACACGGTTTATTGCCGGCCCTGTACGAGTGCTTTCTTTTTGACTTTGGCAAAGGGGATTTCAATTTGCCGGTCATACACCAGTTGAACGACCGTATCGTCTTCGGGAAAGGAAGACAGTTTGCCAGTTACTGGTTTTCGTCCGCCAGGCTGGCGGGTGATCGGGTCAATACTCCTTTTTCCCCGTGGTCCCGAATACAGGTTGATAAAGAAACGATCCTCATCCCTTTCAGGAGTTATATAAGTGCCATTAATTTTAAGTTTAAGTTCGTACTGGGTTTTCAGTGTTACTTCTGCTATTGGATTCTGGCGTCGGTATTCCTGCGAACCAGACACACGCGTTTTGCCGATCATCGGTCCGCTGGGGTTATCCTTGTTTGTCAGCCAGAAACGAAAATAACCAAGAGGCTTTGAACCGTTTTCC
>CAYFKW010000059.1:7159-8016 GCA_964343845.1 uncultured Desulfobacula sp.
AGAGCTCTGCTTCCACACTTTAATGTCTACGAATTAATCCGCCCCTGGTTCTGGCTGTATAGTTATCCCAGTTTCCTTTTTGGTACTGCAACCCTTTAAGCGTATCCCTGTGAAGACCAAAGGTGATGATCTGGGCTCCGGGAGCAAAGCTGGTGTAGGTCTCATACCCCCCAACAAGGGAGTTTCTGCTTTTTTCCCAGAAAAAGCATCGTCTGCCTGACCGTGGAGGATCTTTTTTTAAATTATATTTTACAGCTTTGCCACCTGCTTTGAAATCCATGGTGTAAAATCGTATAACAGAAATGTAGTTCGGATATGCATCAGCTAACACATCCTGCAGTCCGGTGACGTTGCCCATCAGCAGGACAGGAGGAATTTTTGAACCGTCGTATGTTTTACCCATTTTAATTTTTTCAGGATCGATATTGCCAAAATATCTTTGCCGTATGGCATCGTCCATTGCACCAAATGTATACTCCGAGATATCCATGAGTAGATCACCAAAGTTGTAATCCGTCCAGTTCTGATTTTTAAGTGTGCTGCTCCAGTGTACTTTATTTCCTGATACCATGCCTTTGTACTGGTCTTTTATCCCTTCCATAAATATATTGGAAACATACGGTACCGGTATGGGCGACAGTTCAAAATATGAAAGGAACTGATCAGTCATCTTCCCAACATCTTCATCCATTATAATTGACACGCCTCCCCATATAATTCCGCCATTGGCCCATTTATAGAGGTTGAAAACTGCATGGGCATAATCCTTAATTTTCCAGTTATAGAGAGTAGGGGACAGGTACCAGATATTGTAGGTGGGTTCGCTGACCCACTGCCACATGATTTTTTTTGTTCTT
>CAYFKW010000060.1:0-4242 GCA_964343845.1 uncultured Desulfobacula sp.
GTACAACCTAAAAAATGTGGCTTAACCCCGGCTCCAATTTTTTGGGAAGGTGCACCCTTTACCAAATGTAACTCCCGAAAAATTAACATCTCCCTCTCCAAACTTAGCCTTAGAAAAATTAATATTTCCTTGAATAAACCTGGCTCCGCTAAAATCAATATTTTCAAAAAAAGCTTGTTCCGCACCCTTAAGATGGATAATCATTTTTTTATTGGGATACTGATTCCTAAATTCGTCAGACGAAAATCCTGATAGATAGCATCCATCTAAATCAACTTCTTCATGGTTTATAATGGCTTCATAAACCTGATGTTTTGAAATGACGGTAAAGGTCTTTGTTTTCATAACGTCGTCTATTATGGGAAGCAATTTCCAAAAAACGCTATCATCTTTTAAGGTTATAGTAACTTTATTCCCTTCCTTATTGAATTTTTTGGTATATTTCATAGTCAATATCCCTGAATTAATTCAACCAATACAGGTTTGCAAAGTTTTTCAAGAACAGCAAATAGTATTTTCTCGCCTCGAACCTTAGATTTCATATTTACCTAATCATATTAAAAAAATTAGAAATTTCATGAAGGTCAATTACGAAAAGAACTTGGAACATCTGCGGCTCGTCCGTCAGCATGTTCGTTGTTGGGGTATTTTAGATTAAGGGTTAAACGTGAACTCGCCCCTGTACGAGGATGTCCCCTTTTTATATTGGTTAATTTTCATGTTTTAATTGATCTCTGGCAGTGTAATCTTTTCGCCTTCAAGATCAGGGTATTGCTCAATGAACCTTTTATAAAAACGGCTCGTTTTTAAATGTTGTCTGAAATGTTTTTTTGCTAACCGAGTTAAGACTTTAGTGCTTTTACGCTTTTTCATCCCATCACATTTTTCAGGAATACATTGAGGATGGTTAACTCCCTCAATGGTTGCATTCCGTAAGGGTAGTGGCTCAGTTATCACAATATCATAAATGGCCCCTCTTTTAAGATCCAGAGATTTCTTTCCGGACTCTTTGAAATAAGATGAAGGTTTCACTGTTCTCCAAAGTTTTTTGCCAAAACTATAAATTGGAATTTTAGATTCATACTGCACGAAGAAATGCCGGTGCCTATCTGTTCCTTTCCTTCTAAAAACCATGAAAGACCTATCATTTAGAGAAGATATCGGAAAAGTTATCAGAAATGGCCCATAATTATTACCTCGGCTAAAATAGTTTAAACCTGCCCAAGAACCCGGGACCGAATACAAACCGTGAGTAGGTAGCTTTAGGGACCATTTACTGCGTAAATCCAAAAGATCTTTATCAATAGTGTTTTTCAACTCTTTAAGATGACACGCATGATAAAGATTGCAATTCAGTTTTTTTGAAAATGTTTTAGTCCATTTGAAATAGCCTCTGAAATCTTCAGTATCAAATGGTCTTTTATAATCGGGTTCTTTTGAAGCAGTCATATGACACACAATAAATTAATTTGCTCTATGGTTCTCAACACCTTACAAGAAGGAGATTAACGATTTCTTAATTGTCTTTTTATGCCTCCGGTTTCAATTCACAAAGGCAGCATCTATCCCATTTGACAGCAATAGCTTTCTCTATGATAGCCTTGATTGAAGGAGGAATAACGGGTGGATTCTGAGACGTCATTTTTTTTGCAATGTAACGCGCTATCAAAGGCTTTCCGGAATTCCCATGTAGCCCCATTTCCTTTCTGGCATCCGCAGTGAGTTGATCGACATTAGGAATTTCAGGAGAAAGGTCAGTTTCCCATTTGTTTGGAAAACAAGCTACATTGTCACGAATCAATATGTCATTAGGCGGTTCAGTGTTCTCTCCGGCTAAGTCAAGTAATTCAACAGATTTATCAACGATTTGTTTGTCGCCGTTACCCTTGTCGTAGTCAAACAGCATGAAACAAGGGATCCCAAGTTCATTAAAAATTCGGTAAAGCCTGTCCATTGATCCTTTACCGCCGGAATCAACAACACTGATATTCAAAGAGTCTAATGGATAGCCTGCTATTTCAGCATATATTGGAAGAGCGTATTGTTCCGTTGGGCCCTCAACAAGGATAATACTTTTAGCGAAAAAGCCCTCACTGCGGTTGGGATGATATGCATGGGAATATAATTCTCTAATAGAATCATCAGTCGTACTAACACCATGCCTGGCCTTCAGATCCCTAATCATAGCCTCCATAGGGAGCTGCCAAACCGCACTCCTGACGGTTTTTTTATCATCGATTTCCTCTTGTATGGATTCAACTCTAATGACTTCATCAAAATAGGCAACATCTAATAGCAGTGATGAATGTGTTGAGAACATAACCTGATCGCCTTTGTTCGCTATACCTCGAAATACTTTCCGGATATTTCGTTGGGCCTGAGGATGCATATATAGTTCGGGCTCTTCTACGACAAAAATCATTGGTTTCTTTTTCTCTTCACCGTCACCGGTCACTAACTCTGAATAGCACCTAAGGATTGAAAAAATAATTGCCCTTTGAAGCCCATGACCTTTATTTGAAACCATGTTCCTGAAACCATCATCTGCAAATAATTGTGGTGTGGTTAAAAGCGTTTCTATAGTTGGGGATTGGAATTCAATCTCAAGGTCACAAGACATGTACTCTTTTAGTACATTATTTAATTTTTTTTCAGTTTTGGCGATACTACCTAAGCGATCATCACCACCAACACGGTTGAGACGTTTTTGGAGATTTTCAAGTGTAATCTCCAATTCTGTCTTTTGTTGTTCTGTTACACTTTCTAAAACTGCATATAAAAGTTTACCGAAAGGATTAGTTTTAGTGACTTTTGCTTCATCCGTAACATCACGAACTGCCGGAACGAAAATATAATGAGGCAATGTTCCTTTCAATACACCCGCATAACCTTGCGGGTTATCATTCCAAGTTTCAGAAAAATCTTCACCCGTGAGGTGATTTTCGATAAATTCTTTTGACTTCTCTTTCCAGGTTCCAACCGTTGGCTTTGAAGCTCCAACATAATCAAGAAAGTTGGCCTCCCTAACTTTCAAGCTATCTCTGTTTTTCCACCATGCTGTTATGTTGTTGCCGTTAATTTTTCCTTCTTGGAGCCAATCATAAATCGGCATCGGTTTACAGAAATGTTGGCTGATTGAAGGTTTACCATCATCAGGAGGAGCACCTTCTTCAGGTTCCTCGTTTTTCCAGATTGCTGACCGTGCTATTTGGAAGGTGTTGTCTGGTCTAAGAAAAGGTTTCAGTCTTTCACTTTCTTTTTCTTCTTTAGTCAATTCATCGAAAATGGCTTCAACCCATATTTTCAAATTGGTATCGCCATTCCAGAATGTTTCTTTGTCAACTTTCGTGGTAGACGGGTTGAATAAAAAGTCAAGTGCACGAATTATTGATGATTTACCTGCGTTGTTGGCTCCAACGAGGGCCTGCATTGATCCTATTTCGAAACATACGTCTTTGCAGGAACGATAGTTTTTAATGTGAGCTCTTTTGAGTTTCATTTAAATTTTCCTGAAAAAGAACATCACAAATAAGCGGTTTATCCGTCTTCATTTGGATTGTTGTAATTAATCTATTCTGATCCCAACTATCAATTTACTTTTGCCTCAAGTTCTAGCAAGAACTCTTGCACCGAGCCTTCTTTTCCCGAAAACGCTATAGCAATAGGAAAAATCGGCTTTGTCTTTCGCAGTTTCTTTGCCGCTCTGTTTAAGATAGTACACCAACGTTTATCCAGTAAGACGTAATCACAATAGGCCGCTGGAACAACCGTGTGTAGAAGATCAATGGCATCATTTTTTGTAAAGTGGACATCCACATCCATCAAAAGTTGTCGATGGACTTCAGCCAGGATATACCTCGTTCCTATGGAGATTTGCTCAGTCTTAGTCTGCTTGTTGAAGTCTTTGGCCTCCCCGTTTCTTACCCAACCTCGGATTTTCTCAAACTGCTCCATTACGTTCATAGCATAGTAGTCGAGCGTGTCGGTCCTGGATTGGGTCCGCTGATATCGTTCTGCATTGCAAAGTTTATGCCAGTATTCCAAATGATTTCTGCATCTGAGTTGAATTTCTTCAGAAACCTGTGTCAAAATTACCTCAATCTCAATTGGGATCGATTTTTTTTCTTCATCAATGTACGCTGCATTATAAAAGTCAAATTCCTGAACAGGTGGAAACCGGTTTAAGCGATCCGGTCCCAATACCAAATCCAAGGCTTCACAACTTGTTGATTTTCCAACATT
>CAYFKW010000060.1:4252-7255 GCA_964343845.1 uncultured Desulfobacula sp.
ATGGCCTGAAAAATATAGATCGGCCTTTTGAATGCCGCGAAAATTTCTAATTTTAAGTAGAGTAACCTTCACATTTCATCTCCCAATTAGATTCAGTACAAATAAAATGCTTGTGCATAGCTGAAACAGATCTTCTTAAAATTTTTATCACTAATGAAATCTGCGTTTTATCCGTCAGCATTTCTCTTGTTGGAATTAGTTAGGTGTTCCCCGAATTCTTTTTTATGTTTGTTAACAAACAATGAAATACTTATCGTATGATGCAACATCGATTCCAATCGTTTTAATTCTTTGATAATGTCTTTTTTTTGGGCCAAATGAAAATGGATATACAAAAACCGAGCTTGTTCTTCTCTAAAATGTGTCTTTACATATGGATAATATTCGCTGTGAATATTTAGTTTTTTTATATCATTGTGCGATGGATCAAAAACCAGAGCATTATTCTTAATATACATTACAGTAACGATAGTTAAGAACAGCAATGATATTACTAATAAAAGTATTCCTTTTGGGGTTTGAATTATTTCAAAAGCAGCATAAAATGACAAATCTCCCCAGCTGAAAATTTCAAATGTAGTTGGTAAAAAACTGATTGGATAAATGACTCCTATAAAGAAAAGGGCGACTATGAGTAAGAGTGCATTTTGAGTTAAAACTGATTTTTGCGTCATTGTTTTAACATTTATTGAAACTCGTTTACAATTTTGAACAGATCTTTCCACATCAGCTATAAATTCGATTACCTTATGCCATAATTTATTTATTTCTTCGATTCCTTTTTTCTCAAAATCAATTCCAGCCATATCCATGCTAAATATCTCATCCCATTTAAGGTGTTGTCTTATATCAAATGGTGATAAGTCTAGTGTGAATTCAATGTCAGCTTTACATGATTCTTTGTCCTCAAATTTTTTAAGTTCATCAAGATATTTAGTCTCCTCCAATACTTTCTTTGCAGTTCTTTTTACATAAATAAAGATTAATTCATTTAATTCCCTAAAATCTACATGTATACCCGATCTTGCTAAAACTTTAGCCTCTTCTATAGCACTCTTTAGATCGGCTCGATGCAATGCAAAATTTGACTCTCTTTTTAAAAGATAATTAATGATGAAAGCCGCAATTATTCCAACTATTGCAGCGCTGCATTGAGCTATAGTACTAAAAAACATGTCGTATGGCATATCAAATACCCATTGCTACGAGGATTTATAAAAATATTCATAAAAAAAATCATAAGAGCTCTCATGGCGTCGCAGGCGTCATGAACACCTGTTTAACCGGCGTTTTTCAGAGCGCAGCGGCGAAAAACGTCGGGTTGAAACTTTTGTTAGCCATTTATTTACGAAGAACGTTAACAATTTTTTCTATTGAAGATTCGAACTGTTGTCCCTTGACATCAAGTTTTGTTATTACCCTAGATCTAATTTGATCTGCAATATCTTTTCTATCAGGTGCCCAATCACTGAACACATAATCATCTAAAGTCACAGGAATCAGTATATCAACTCCACCTTCTTTTGCTTCACGTTCCAGTATTCTCTCAATTTCATTTAAAACTCCGGGTCGACTCAAAGAGGTCTCAGAACATACAAGCAGTACATGATCATGATTATTTACCCCCTCGTGCATTGTTCTATGTAATTTAGCTCCGGGTTGAGCATCATCTGGGAAAAACCAAGTTTTCACACCTTTTGACTTTATGCTTTTGTTTATCTCGACAACGACGCTCTCATCTGGACCGCCATATGATATGAATAGTGTCTTATGCATCGTGCTCTCATCAACAATATCTATTAACAAATTGACCGAGTTAAATATTTGAATAACTTGCTCAAAAGGAGCACATAATTTATTTGTATATAAGATAATCCTTGGAGCAAATGTCATTTGGTTGGTATCAATCTCGTGTCCAGTTGGATTGATAGCATTCCCTATCTTAATGTAGACTGCGCCGTCAAGCTCTTGAAATATCCTGTTAAACTCCTTAGAAATAGGCAGCAATTCACCTTTGCTTCCAAGATTATTTATCGCTATTGCTCTTTGTTTAATCCCAGAATTTGAGTCTTGAGCAATCAAAGGCCATATTCTAAGTGCTTCATTACCACACCGGTCACTGAACACATATTCATGATTTAATACCGTTGCTACTGGAAAGCGTTTTTGCAGAAAAGAAATTGCATTTTTAACTAAAGTGGACATTTATTTCCTCATTGTGTTGGCTAATCGTCGCGGATCAGCGGCAAGCAGTGTATCAAGCCTGTCTTGGATATGCTGAGATGCCCGTTGAATCCGCTTGTTGTGAGGCGCAGCGCGCCGAACTACATGCGGAAGTATCCGCGACGATTGTCAAGGGCGCGTAGCGCCCTTGACAACGATTCCAAATAAGCGGTATCACCCGCTTCATTTGGCTTGTTGATTTTTCACAAGGGTCAAACGTAGATGATCCCTCGCTCTTTCGATCCAGGGCAAGAACAAACTATTTTTCAGGATCGTACAAAGGATAATAGCAGAGAATAGTCATGGTCATCGGCAGCCTTCAATGACTGGATATATGCCTGCCTGGTTTTTGTGGCTTCCACAAGATTTTTACCACCCCAGGAAAAAAGGGGGCGTTCAAATATTTTTTCAAGGATCAAATCAGCGACGAATCTTGAATGACGACCATTACCGTTTGAGAATGGATGAATTGCCACAAGGCGATGGTGGAACCTTGCTGCAAATTCGTCTGATTCGTAAGAATTGTATTCCTGCCATCCTTTGGCTTCTTCACACAAGGAATATACTTCGGTTTCTATCAAATGAGGCAACACCCCAAGATTCTTTTCAGTCCTTCGGTATTTGCCAGCCCACCCCCAAACGTCCGAAAACATTTTCTTATGAACTGTACAAAGAAATTTAGGGGTAAAAAAACTCTATGGCTGAGACCCTTAGCCCAGATCTGAGTGATCCTCCCCAAGGATTGTACACTTGAGGTTAAGCCTCTATAATGCAAAATTA
>CAYFKW010000061.1:0-7023 GCA_964343845.1 uncultured Desulfobacula sp.
GTACAACCTAAAAAATGTGGCTTAACCCCGGCTCCAATTTTTTGGGAAGGTGCACGGAAGCTAAATGCAATAGTTACAAATCAAAGGATTGGACTAAAAACGATCTTAAAAAAGAGTTAAAGCGAATCGGTAAGCTCAAAAAACAAGCAGAGTCTGATCTACGAAAGAATTTATTCAATTCAGGAGCTTCAAAAGGAAAAATGGAAAAAATCTTTAACCAGCTTGATACATTTACCTATTTAGAAAGCTGCTTAAAGAATTTATCAAAAGGTCAAAACCAATACGGCAATAAGAACGGTGTTTTAATTGATGATGAGTACTTTTGGAGTGATGATCTACCAGATCCAGATATATTTACTGGAAAAATCAATATCGAAATTCCTGATGGTTTTTATGATATAAGCACAGTTTCTCCTCATGTGGCAAAAGAAATTACCCATAAATTTGCATCAGGTTTCAAGCTTTTAGGTTGTTATATTTCAAATGAGGATAAAAGGCTTATATTGAGTGGGAAAATGCCAAGATTGGATCAATACTTAAAAATACAAATAATGACTAATCTTGAAAACAAAAATATTTTTTCGACACATTTTTTGGCGTTCACTCCATACATTAGAGCTCATCAAAGTCGATTATTAGAATTAGAAATTAATTTCTTAAATAGCGCTGAGAAAGATAAAAATATTACAGGAAAAATTGCTCCTTATGGAAGAATTATGTTTAACAATAACAAAGACTCATATTCTTATTCTTGGGGGATTAGTATTCCGAAAATGAGGGATTCAGGTAGCGAAAACATCATTGAAACAGTTCAAAGTATTTCTTATCTGAGAATCAGTGATCGTTTAGTGACTGTGACAGTTGTTAGCAAGAAAAAAACAGACGGCGATATTGAATGGGTAAATACAATAACACAAAAATGGATAAACACTTTAATGAGAATAAATCCAAATAAACTTCATAATAAACCGGTTTTTGTCAATTGGACTAATGGTACACTTCCAGAAGTTTTGAAAGGGAAAAATTTCATAGATCGAGTTTATCGGTAGGTTTCTTAAAAAAATGGTAAATATTAAAAACGAGAGAACATTCGCTGCAAAGAACCGCCAGGAGCGGCTTTGCTGTCCTGATCCCCTCGGCTCTAAAGAGCCTTCGGCGGCCCCTGAGCTCAACCGTTCTGCGTCATTACCGTAACCTAAAATGAATCCTGTTATTAAAAAGGTCCCATCATGAAATATCTTTTGTTAATACTATTTATGTCTCAACCTTTTATTTCTACAGCATCCGGAAATATTGGAAAAGCTGGAATGAATGGCATGATGACGCAAATTGAAAGTCAGCTAAAGCAGGACATTCAAACCACGATAAATAGAATCAACAGTGGTGAAATAGATAAAAAGAAGCTTTCTATAATTTATCTAATCCTAAAACACACCGGTGAGCACTACTCTCATAACCTCAACGGTGTAACAGGGAATAAAGTATATTATCATGAGGATGGTCATAAAGAGGCAGTCTATGACAGCACTGGAAAGTTGGTTCAAGACGGTATTAATGATGGATCATATAATTATTTTGATTTTAGGAAAAAACCTCTAAAACATTTTTCGTTTGACTCAAGCCCTTGGCTACTATGGGGTTCCTCGCGAACTGATCCAACCTCAATTAAGGAGAGGATTTTCGGGTTTGTTAGCGATTTTGAATATGGATTATACCAGGCGCTCCAAAGTAAAGATGATCTGGGAAACCTATTAAATACTGAATGGGACAGTTTAGGTCAAATGCATGCTTTAGCCATTTTCATCAAGGCTTTAGAAATTGAAAATTCAAGTATTTTGTTCACTATTTTCGATAAAGACCTATCTAAAATAACCCGAAATGAAGTTATGCTTGGATTAAAGGATTTAGAGGAAGGGTTAAGAAAAGTATATGGATACCAGCGACCGAAAGATCCTGAACCGATAAAAACAAGTGTCGAGTTTCAAAATGATGCCGATATTGTGCGGTTAAAACACTTGAAATATTATGGCCAATTAATCGAAAAATATTATCACAAAAATGGAAAATATCCTTTTCAGGGAACAAAAGATGTTCCTATTTATGTCTACATTGCAAATGACAAACAGATCAAAGGGGCCCTCGAGAATGGACCTAAATATTCCCATTGTGTCGTTGAATTCGGTAAATTTGTTCAGGAAATAGAATCAGTTTTGGGGTATGAAATAAATGAATATTTTGATCCACAGTACGCACCTGATTATAATCCCAATTTTTACTTGTACATGATAAATGAGGGAGTTTACTATTTTGCGGTTCATGTTCATCAGCCATTTTCGTTTTCTAAGGAAGTGGCCACACATTACCATAAAGTTGAAATAACCAATAATCCCAGATTCAGGAATCAGGCTTATGCCCCAAGCAGTCTTTTTATCAGTAAAGATTTTAATTTCGAAGCTAATAAGCCTGTAATAAAGAAAGGATTCTTTGAAGATAGAGAAACGAAATATTTACATTTTACTAAAAAGAACCAACAAGAGTTGAATTGACGCAGAACCCATTACTTCAGTAGACCGCAAGGGGCGGCTACTGAGTTCAACCGTTATGTATTAAAAGCTTGACATAAACCACAAACGTAATTACAATGTAGTCACTATATTAATAATTATGAGGTAAAAGGAAATGAAAGCATCTATCATAAAAATAGGCAATTCACATGGCATTCGTATTCCCAAACCCATTCTTGCTCAATGCGGATTTGAAGAAGAGGTTGAATTCTCTGTTCAGAACAATGCGTTAATTATAAAGTCACTTAAATCTTCTCGCAAAAACTGGGATACCGCTTTTAAGAAAATGGCTTCCAATGGTGATGACAAATTATTGGATGCAGAACCATCTATCCAAACAGAATGGGACGAGAGTGAGTGGGAATGGAAATAAAACGATTCCAAGTCTATCTTGTCAATCTTGATCCTACAATCGGCCATGAAATTAAAAAGACTCGTCCCTGTCTTGTCATTTCTCCAAATGAAATGAATCGTCACATTGGAACGGTTATAGTTGCCCCAATGACTACGAAAGGTAGAAATTATCCCACAAGAGTTCAATGCTCTTTTCAGAATAAAAAAGGCCAAGTGGTGCTTGATCAAATTAGAACCGTTGATAAAAGACGGCTTGTCAAAAAACTTGGAACTATTAATCCCAAAGCACAAAATAGGGTTTTAAACATACTCCAAGAGTTATTTGAGAAGTAATTATTAACACATAACCTTCGCAAAGGACCGCCAGGAGCCGCTTTGCCGTCCTGATCCCCTCGGCTCTAAAGAGCCTTTTGCGGCCCCTGAACTCAATCGTTATAACTTAATACTTGCATGTCCCATTAGTTGTACGCTATACTGTACAAAAATTTAACATTGAGGAATGATATGCGAAAACTAAAATTCGATCAGGACATAAAGCCGCTTTCGGAAGTGCGGAACGGTATGGCAACTTTTATTAAGCAAGTCCATGAAACCAAAAGACCACTAATCATCACTCAACGTGGCAAGAGTGCTGCTGTGTTGCTTGACGTGCAAGAATATGAATTAATGCAGGAAAAACTTGATCTTTTGACTGACATACGCACTTCTCTTAATCAATTGCAAAAAGGGGAAGGTATAAATCATGATGATGCCCGCAAGAAACTTCTTGGGCGTATTGAATCATGAAGTTAATTTGGTCGCCTCTTGCTCTTGAAAGAGCTTCAGAAATAATTGATTACATATCGCTGGATAATCCTTCAGCGGCAAAAAGGTGGCTCGACACTGTTTTTGGCAAAGTCGAACAACTTATTTCATCTCCTGAACTCGGCCGTATCGTACAAGAAATTTCAGACAGCAATTTTCGTGAAATAATATATGGTAATTACAGAATCATCTATCATCTTGAACCAACAACTATTTCTATTTTAACAATACGGCACGGCAAACAGATTCTGCCCATCGACGAAATTAAGTTATAACCCTTCGTTGCAAGGGACCGCTGGGGGGGGGCTTTCCGGAAATTTGTGGCACCTTTAGAACAGTGTTACTCTCAACTAAGTTTAGTGGAACCCAGTCCCCTCCGCTTCGCTACGGCGGCCCCTCAACTCAATCCGTTATGCATTTACAATCTGAAAGGAACAACAATGAAATTTTTTTACACTATTCTTTTAGTCACTTTGCTTTTGGTTTCATGTGTGTCGAATACTAAATCATCAAAATTGTCACAGAGCCCTGTTGACAAATCACTTTCTGAAAAAATAATTGGGGATTGGATCTCGGAAGATAAAGGTACTTATGCAGAAATTAAATATTTTAACAATAATAGTTCTAAAATTTGGTGGTATGATAGTGCGTTAAAACGATACCTAATATTTGAACTTGAGTTTGAATGGTGGATAGAAAAAGGTTTGCTTTACAATAAACTTGAAAAGATCATTCATAAAGCTCCAAGCATTAGTGGTCTTGAAATTGGTGAAGTTAAAAAGTATGAAATTTCCAAGTTTACCGATTCAATTTTAGTTTTCATTGACGAAAGTGGGACTGAGCACACCATGTTAAAAAAATGAAGTGCTAACAATCGTTACAGACCACTGGGGCGGCGTCATCTGCCAGATTCTCTTCCCCTGGCCGGCGGCTCCGAAACCTGGTCCCTTATGATTTAATGGCAGAAAAAATCGCCCAGGACCTGCTGGAATGATGCTGTCCTGTATGGAAAATCAATTTTTGAAAACTTGTAAATGACTGCCACATGGAGTATACGAATAAAATACGCTAAAAAAATGGTCCTATGATGCAAACGCCAAAAATTATTGTCCAGTCACAAACCAGAAAATTAAATGTTCGGCATTTATTTTTTATCATTGGTGCCATGATTCCCCTGGTGTGGGCTTTTTTTCTGTCATCCGTCGCGCATCACAAAGGGGTTGAAAATTTTGATTTTTCCATAACCCCGGATGGACTGAAATCCATCCATACAGAAGGCCCCTTGAAAAAAGGCGACCAGATAAAAACGCTGTGGAACATACCTGGCGACAGTGTATTGAACTACCATTTCGTAAAAAAGAACTTTGAAAAGCAGCCTTATGTTGTGACCATCGATAGAGACGACCAGGTCTTCTCTGTCACATTAATGCCCCGGAAACTGAGCTGGACTGCAATTTTCAAAAAAGCATGGTCCCATTATCTACTGGTTGTCACTTTGGTTGCCTGCTCATTATCTGCAGCGCTTTTTGCGCCGCCTGAACAGCCTATCCTTCCATTTTTCATGGCGTTTATTTCAAGTGCAATCATTAATGCCAACCACCTGACTTACCACTTTGGATATTCAGACCCTGGTTTAATCTCTGCCACGTATCTTTCAATCCTTGTCGCCAACTGGCTCATGTTCAGCAGCTGGGCGCATTTCAGCCTGAATTTCCCAGTCGGACACCAATTGTTAACCAATCGGCCCCTGGCAGTTTCTGCGCTTTATGCTGTTCCGCCAATTGTGACATTTATGGTTGCATTTTCTGCTGCCGGGTCTTCTTCTGAATTCTGGTTCTGGATTCATAAAATCCGCCGGTTGTTTGTCCCCATTGTAATCATTGGCAGTTACGCAAAGATTGTATACGATTTCAGGACCACGCAATCCCCAATTGTCAAAAACCAGTTAAAGCACCCCCTTGTCAGCTCATGGTTTGGTATCGGTCCCTATCTTTTTTTGTTTGTACTGCCGATTCTTATCAGCGGCAGTCCCCTGGTGGAATATAAATGGGTGATCCTCTTATCGCCTGTCATACCCATTTCCTTTTTTATGGCCATGATTCAATACCGGATGATGGATATTGACGAAACCATAAGTAAGAGTATTGCCTATGTTATTCTGACCGGTGCTTTTTACCTGCTTTATGCTGTAATAATTTCTTTATTCGGGAATATATTCGAGCTGCAGCATTCATCATGGTTTGTCTTTTTTTTCATCTTAGCTGTCGGGTTTTTATTCAGCCCGGGAAAAGAGTGGATCAAAACCCTTATTGACCGGATCTTTATTAAAGACAAACTGGATTTTATGGAGCTGCTCAAAGAATTCAGCAGCAAAATCACCCAGGCCATCCGCCTGTCAAACCTGGCGGAGCTCGTGACAATTGATCTGCCTGAAGAATTCCGGCTTGAAAAAGCGTGCCTCCTTGTATTGTACGACCGCAATAAAAAAATATTTCCTGAATCATCCAGATCCCATTTCCTGTCATGGCCGCCGAAAACCATAACCAAAGCACTCCATCATCAGGACGCGCCGCTAATCTGCCAGGGCGGGTATACAGATCCGGTTTTACGAAAAGAGCTGGAATCACTCGATGCTGTCGGCTACCATTTGATCATCGGTTTAAAATCAGGCCGCCGGATGCAGGGATTAATCTGTATCGGCCTTAAAAAAAGCAACCGATTGTTTACCAGCAGGGAACTATACGCACTTACCACCCTTTCCAACCAAATTACAGTCGCCCTTGAAAATGCCATGCGGTATGAGGCGTTAAAAGAAAGGGCTGAAGAGATGAAATATATTTATAAAAAACTGGTCCGGAACGAAAGCCTGGCAGCGATAGGAGAAATGACATCAGTCCTGGCACATGAAATCAAAACGCCCTTGTCTGTTATCAGCAGTTCAGCTCAACATCTGGCCACACAGCCTGAGAATGAGGCCATTAAAAATGAATTACTTGAATACATTATAGATGAAATTGAAAATATGGCGTCCTTAATTGATAATCTTTTGGGTATGGCCCGTTATAAGATGCCGGAATTCACCGCTTTTGACATCACCCTTGAACTGACCTCGTGGCTGGACCGCTGGGAACAGGGAAATGATCATCATTCCAATGTTGTCATCTTCAGAGACTATGAATCATCTCGAGTTGTAATTACAGGCGATCCAAACCAGCTTGGACAAGTGATTTTAAATTTGATCCGCAATAGTGAAGATGCCATGCCTGACGGCGGATCTATTCATATCAACCTGTCAGAGGAT
>CAYFKW010000062.1:0-300 GCA_964343845.1 uncultured Desulfobacula sp.
TCTGTCGCTATCAGCAGTACGAAGGCGCGAACCTGATGGTGGCCCGCGTGGTCAAAGGCTATCCCAAGAAGGGCCTGATCTGGCATTTCCAGGGCTCGGGCAAGTCGCTGCTGATGGTGTTCGCGGCGCAGAAGCTGCGGATGCATCGCAAACTCGGCAACCCCACGGTGATGATCGTGGTGGACCGCATCGATCTGGACACCCAGATCACCGCCACCTTCAATGCCGCGGACATCCCGAACATGGTCGGGGCCGCAACGCGCCAAGAGTTGCAGAACATCCTGGAAAAGGACATCCGCA
>CAYFKW010000062.1:310-3177 GCA_964343845.1 uncultured Desulfobacula sp.
ATCGGAGCGGCTACCCGGCAGGAGCTGCAGGGCCTGCTGGCGGCCGATACCCGCAAGATCATTATCACCACCATTCACAAGTTCGGCGAGGCGGACGGCCGCCTGAACGAGCGTTCGAACATCATCGTGATGGTGGACGAGGCGCACCGCACCCAGGAAGGCGACCTGGGCCGTAAGATGCGCGACGCGCTGCCCAATGCCTTTCTCTTTGGCCTGACCGGCACGCCGATTAACAAGCGGGACCGCAACACCTTCTGGGCCTTCGGCGCGGACGAGGATGAGCAGGGCTATATGAGCCGTTACTCGTTTCAGGACTCGATCCGGGACAAGGCCACGCTGCCGCTGCATTTCGAGGCGGTGGACGTGAAGCTGCATATCAACAAGGACGCCATCGACGAAGCCTACTCACAGATGACCGATGAGCTGAGCGAGCTGGATCGTGACGACCTGGCCAAGAGGGCCGCCAAGATGGCGGTGCTGATCAAGGCCCCGGCGCGGGTGAACGCCATCTGCCAGCACATCGTCAAGCACTTCCAGGAGAAGGTGGAGCCGAACGGCTTCAAGGCCCAGGTGGTGACCTTCGACCGGGAATGCTGCGTGCTCTACAAAAAGGCCATGGACGAGTTGGTCGGCCCGGAGGCCAGCGCCATTGTCATGCACACCCAGGGCGGCAAGTCCGATCAGTACGCGGAATGGAAGCTGGCCAAGGACGAGGAGGAAAAACTCCTCGACCGTTTCCGCGATCCGATTGACCCGCTCAAATTCCTGATCGTCACTTCCAAGCTCCTGACCGGCTTCGATGCGCCCATTCTGCAGGTGATGTACCTCGACAAGCCGATGAAGGATCACAACCTGCTGCAGGCCATCTGCCGCACCAACCGTGTTTACCCCGGCAAGACCCACGGCCTGATCGTGGATTACCTGGGCATCTTCGATGACGTGGCCACGGCCCTCGATTTCGATGAAAAGGCGGTGCAGAAGGTCATCACCAATCTGGACGAGCTCAAGAAGGAGCTGCCCGGTGTGGTGGCGAGATGCCTTTCGTTCTTCCCTGGCGTGGACCGCACCGTTGGCGGCTACGAGGGGTTGATTGCGGCGCAGGATTGCCTGCCGGATAACGAGACCCGGGACAAATTCGCGGCGGAATACTCGGTGCTCTCCCGACTGTGGGAGGCGCTGTCTCCCGATCCCTGTCTCGGCCCTTATGAAAAGGACTACAAGTGGCTGACCCAGGTCTATGAATCGGTGAAGCCGCCGAGCGGCAACGGCAAGCTGCTCTGGCACGCCCTGGGGGCCAAGACCATCGAGCTGGTCCATGAGAACGTGCATCTGGAGACGGTGCGCGACGATCTGGACACCCTGGTGATGGACGCCGAGGTCCTCGAAGGGCTGCTCGATGCCAAGGACCCGGACAAGAAATCCAAGGAAATCGAGATCAAGCTCATCGCCCGCCTGCGCAAGCACAAGGACAATCCGATGTTTGTCGCCCTGGGCGAGCGCCTCGAAAAGCTCAAGGAGCGGCACGAACAGGGCCTGCTCCACAGCCTCGACTTCCTCAAGGAGCTGCTGACCCTGGCCAGGGAGGTCGTCCAGGCCGAGAAGCAGGTGGACCCGGTCGATGAACAGGCCAAGGCCAAAGCGGCCCTGACCGAACTGTTCGCCGAGGTGAAGAACGGCAAGACGCCAATGGTGATCGAGCGGATCGTGACCGACATTGACGAGATCGTGCGGCTGGTCCGGTTCCCCGGCTGGCAAAACACCAAAGCCGGAGAACGCGAGGTCCAGAAGGCCCTGCGCAAAGTGATTTACGTGAAGTACCAGGTCAAGGACCAGGATCTGTTCGACAAAGCGTTCGGATATATCCGGCAGTACTACTGAGATGGGATGGTGCATTTGCTGATGAAGAACGCAGGCCGACTGAAAACGATTGCGGAGAACCACAGGAATTTCGTTCCTGCTGGTGGGCCTGCGCGTTCCGACGGATCGTCTGTGACCCCGGTAGATAAAGGAAAAACGGAGGTCACACTATGAACCGGAAACTGAATTTTCTTGACCTGTTCGCAGGGGCCGGAGGTCTGTCCGAAGGCTTCATCCAGGCCGGATTCGAACCGGTCGCGCATGTAGAGTCGGATCAGGCGGCCTGCTTCACCCTGCGCACACGCATGGCGTATCACTGGCTGAAGGCCCACGGACGCACCGAGCTGTATGCGGATTATCTGAACGGCGACATCAGCCGCCCGGAGTTCTATGAACACATCCCTGAGCAGGTGGTCGGCTCTGTCATCAATGCCGAAATCGGTGCCGAGACACTTCCGGAAATTTTCCGGCAGGTGGACGCCCTGGTGGGAAACCGGGCTCTGGACCTGATGGTCGGCGGCCCTCCCTGTCAGGCCTATTCCATCGTGGGCCGGTCGCGGGACCGAAACCGGATGAAGGGCGACAAGCGTAACTACCTGTATCTCTATTACGCCGAATTTCTGAAGCGCTACAAACCGTCATATTTCGTTTTCGAGAATGTGACCGGTCTTCTTTCCGCGCGGGATGAGGATGGCAACCTCTATTTCAACGCCATGAGGGACCTTTTTCTCGAATGCGGGTATGAGACCGAGTACATGACCCTGTCTGCCGAGGATTACGGCGTACTGCAGAGCCGGAAAAGAATCATTCTTGTCGGACGAAGGGGAACGGCCACCGGATTTTACCCGGAGCCGGACAAGTGGAACCCCGGCGTAAAAGTCCGGGAGGTGTTCCGCGATCTTCCAGCGATTGGTGCCGGTGAGGGTGTTGCCGGTCCGTGCCGCGTGAAGGCGTATCGCGGGACATGGCAGATTGAAGCCGGAATCCGGAACGAAGAACTTCCGGTTACC
>CAYFKW010000062.1:3270-5600 GCA_964343845.1 uncultured Desulfobacula sp.
GGAACAGGGAGAAGACCCGTCTCGATTACAACGCGCTGCCGGACCGGCTGAAGACGCACCGCCACCGGGACTCGTTTCTCGACAGGTTTAAAGTGGTCGCGTCCGATCTGCCGTTTTCCCATACCGTGGTCGCGCACATCGCCAAGGACGGCCACTATTACATTCATCCGGACATGAAGCAGAACCGCTCGATCACGCCCAGGGAGGCGGCGCGGCTGCAGACATTCCCCGATGACTATTACTTTGAGAGCGGCAACGGTGTTCCGGGACGCACTCCCGCCTTCCGTCAGATCGGCAATGCGGTGCCTGTTCTGCTGGCCCGGAAAATCGCTGACAAGCTGAAGGAGGTCTGGTTGTGAGCTCAAGCGGAACCTACAAGATACGACCGGCCGGTCGGCATATTCTGACCATCGGCCGGGACCTGATTCAGGACTGCTATGCAGCGGTCGTGGAACTGGTGAAAAACGCCTATGACGCCGATTCGCTGGATGTTGATATCGAGTTCCGGGCAAAACCCGACCGCAGCGGTTATTCCATCGTCATCACCGATCATGGACACGGTATGTCACGGGATACCGTCATCCACAAATGGATGGTGCCTTCCACACGGGACAAGCTGGACAGGCGACAAAGCCCTTCCGGCAGGATCATGCAGGGCCGCAAGGGGGTGGGCCGCTATGCCGCGTCCATTCTCGGCACGGACCTGCTGCTCGAAACGGTCACCCCCCAGGGTGAGAAAACCACGCTCCTGGTCGAGTGGAACACCTTTGAGGCCGCCACGTATCTGGATGACGTGGAGATACTTATTGAAACGGCCGAGGTGTCAGAGCCTTCAGGAACCCGGCTGACCATGACCGGCGACGGTGAGCTTCTCGGAGAGTGGAACCAGAAGCAGTTCGACAAGCTCCGCTTCGAACTGAAAAAACTGATTTCCCCGGTGAGTGCAGCCATCAGTGATGAACTGAATGACGACGAGTTCCGCATCAGTCTGGAGGTTGACGGCTTCCCTGATGTCCAGGACGTCACCGAAACCATCGAGCCATATCCGATTTTCGACCTTTTCGACTACCGGATCACCGGAAGAATCGGTCCCGACGGAAAAGGTGCCCTGACATACTCGCTGCGGAAAGCCCGCAACACCACGGAGGAGAAAATCCGGTTCGACGCCGGTGCGCCGACCGGTTGCGGGGAACTGGTTTTCGACATCCGGGTGTATGACCGCGAGAAGGAAGCCATTGAATCCCTGATTGGTCGCGGTCTCAAAGATGAATCGGGCAATTATGTAGGGAAGCTTCAGGCCAGGCAGCTTCTGAATGAATACAACGGCATCGGTGTCTACCGGAACGGATTCCGCATCCGGCCACTGGGTGACGCGGACTTCGACTGGCTGAAACTCAATGAACAGCGTGTCCAGAATCCTTCGCTTCGGATAGGCAGCAACCAGGCTATCGGCTATGTGCAGATTCAGTCGGACGAACTGTCCGGACTGGTGGAAAAGAGCGCCCGGGACGGACTCCGGGAGAATACGGTTTTTACCCGGCTGAAGGAAATCACCAAGGCGGTGATCGCCAAACTGGAAGAGCGACGCTTCGACTACAGGAAAAAGGCCGGACTGAGCAGGCCCGTACTCAAGGTGGAGAGGGAACTTGAACGACTGTTTTCGTTTGATGCTCTGAAAAAAGACATCAGGTCGAAGCTTACCAAAGGGGGGGTTGACCGGAAGACGGCTGATGAAATCATCGAGATCATTAGTCGGGATGCCGAGGACAAGAATAAGGTGGCCGATGAGATCCGTCAGACCGTAGCCATTTATCAGGGGCAGGCGACTCTCGGGAAAATCATCAATGTCATCCTGCATGAAGGCAGACGGCCGCTGAATTACTTCCGGAACCAGATACCTAATCTGCGCTACTGGTACAACTCTTTCCTGAACACAGGGGATGCCGGAAAGCTTGAAACCTTCATGCCGATTGCCGAGGGTGTCGGCCAGAACGCAGAGGTTTTTGTGAAGCTCTTCAGCAGGCTTGATCCTCTTGCCGCCGGAAAGCGCACCGCCAGAAAGCCGCTGGACCTGAAGAAAACCATCCGGAACTCTCTGTCCGTTTTCGATGAGGAGATGAAGACGCATCATGTGGTGGCGAAAGTCGAAGGCCCCGACGATTTCCGGTTTTCATCCTGGCAGCAGGACATCTATGCAATCTTCACGAACCTCGTTGACAACAGTATCTACTGGATGAACGAGAAGAAGGTTCCGAGGCGGGAAATCACTATTGAGGTGGTGACTGATGGTGATTCTCTGCTTCACGTCGATTATCGCGATACAGGGCCAG
>CAYFKW010000062.1:5626-6872 GCA_964343845.1 uncultured Desulfobacula sp.
ACCGGATCTGATCGCCAGTGAAGTGATCTTTGAACCCCAGTTTTCAACCAAGCCGTCCGGCACCGGACTGGGACTGGCTATCGCCGGAGAGGCCGCAACGCGAAACGGTCTTGAACTGAAAGCCTTTGAGTCTGACCAGGGAGCATGGTTCAGGCTGCAGCCGAAAACGGAGAGTGAATGAAATGAGCGCGTTCCGACTGCTGATTGTGGAGGATAATGACCAGGACCTCACCACCTGCCGGGATACCGTTGCCCGATACAAGGACGAAAAGCAGCGCGAGGTTGAGCTTGTTGAGTGCAGAAGCGTTAAAGAGGCGTTCGAAAAACTTGATAGCTCCTTTGATGGCGCAATCATAGATCTGAGGCTTGCCGATCAGGGCGATGAAGGAAACCAGGTGGTCAGCCGGATTGCTGAATCGCACTTCAGGATACCGGTGGCCATACTTACCGGCACACCTGATGCTGCCGATTCGGATTTCGCTTACATCGGAGTGTTCAAAAAGGGGGACCCCGGGGCAGGATATGCCGATCTGCTGGATCGTTTCTGGGGGATTCATAATACCGGTCTGACGCGCATCATGGGTGGCCGGGGCATTATCGAAGAAACACTGAACAAGGTGTTCCGGGAAAACCTCCTGCCGCAGCAAGATAAGTGGGTGGCGTATGGTGTGGTCGATCCTTCCCGAACCGAAAAGGCTCTGCTCCGCCACGCCTTGAGTCACCTGCTTCAGCTTCTTGATGATGACGGGGATCGCTGTTTTCCCGAGGAAGTCTATCTGACCCCGCCTCTCACCGACAAAATCCGGACCGGCAGCGTTGTTAAGGAAAAAAGCAGTGAGCAGAGGTTTGTGGTCATGAATCCAGCCTGCGACCTTGTTATCCGCGATAACGGCGAATGTAATACGGACAGAATTCTCATTGTGGAAATTGACTCGCAGACCTCATTGTTTCCGGGTCATCCAGCTACTGGTCTCAGCAACAGCCAGAAGAAAGATCTGGAGAAAGCATGCAGAAACAATAAGTCGGCCTATTATCACTGGCTCCCCAGAACAGACTTCTTTGAGGGTGGTTTTCTGAATTTCAGAAAACTCTCATCTCTGTCAAGCGAGGAGTTCAATGAAAGGTTCGAGAAGCCAGCGGTTCAGATCTCGCCTTCCTTTGTGAAGGACATGGTGGCACGTTTCTCGGCATACTACGCTCGCCAAGGCCAACCTGATATCGATTTTGAAGATTTCATCAATCCTCC
>CAYFKW010000063.1:0-2212 GCA_964343845.1 uncultured Desulfobacula sp.
GGATGTCGGGAGTTCAAATCTCTCCGCCCCGACCAGTGATTTAAGGCACTTAGGATGACTCCTAAAGTGCTTTTTTTGTCTTTCAGGTATCTTTTAGGTACCCCACTTCCATTTTCTGTAATTTTTCTATATTTTTAAATGATTGAAATTATTAATAATATTTTTCCATCGTTTTACATCGATATTTGAAATAGGCATCCGATTTAGCGCATTTTCAGGTAGTTACTAATTAATTGATCGTGCGACGTTCTGCGGCCTAAGCAGGAAGTCGTACGGCCAAAATTCGAATTGAATTTTTAAAATAAGCCTATACAGCATCCATACCTCTTTAGCTCTGCATAAAGTCTAAATCTGAAAATATTATGACCAATCTCAATCCAGGATCTGGGTAAACTCCACTATGAAGGGGTAATTCCTTAGATTAGGAAAAAATTGAATGCTAATAAACTATTTGAAATTAATTGACAATAGCTAATTAGTTGTGTATACAACTAATTATGGCATTTGATTATGATCACAATAAATCTTTGGGCTATTTAACCGGATTGGCCAACAGACTGTTAAGCAACTCACTTGCAGCAAGATTCCAAGCGGCGAATATAGACATGACTGCTGAACAATGGGGGGCTATTCTCGTTTTGTTGAACGATGGTGCCATCACCCAAGGACAGCTTGGAGAAAAATTGTGCCTTGAAAAATCGAGCGTGAGCCGGCTGCTTGATGGACTTGAGAAACGCTACTGGATCGTACGGGCCACGAATCCAAAAGACAGCAGACAAAAGCTGGTAAAGCCTACTCCAAAGGTCCTTGAAACGGCAGAGCGCTGCTCGAGCATTGCAAGGACCATTTTAAAAGAAGCCCAGTGTGGCATGACCAAAGAGGAACAATTGGCGTGCCAGTCAGCCCTGCTGCATATCATATCAAATCTAAATAAAAGGGATAAGTAGACAGACCTAAAAAAATGACTGAATAGTTGTATACACAACATAAAGGAGGCAAAATGAATTTTCAATCAATCCTTGAAGAAACAAACGTATTTCTTGAGCACCTGGGCTTAGATCAGGAACCCTTTGGTGTTTATTACGATGACACCAAACCGGAAAAAGCCTTTGGCCCTAAACCAGGAGTTACTATTTCACGCGAGATGGAAGGTCAGGGTCAGGTGGACATGCAGGAGGTTATGAAGACGTTTTCCTGCGTGATCGGTAATATCTGGCTGGCCAGGAAAAAAAACAGTGCCGCATATATTTCTACTGAAGAGTATGGGTGCCCTGGGGGCGTTTTCTATTGCTCCATGATGAAGCCCAACCTCAGATTTATCGAACACTATGTGACCACAGGATTTGAAGGGACGCCCGTTCATGGAGAGCGATATCTGCCGTCTCCGGAGGCCATGAGAAAATTTCTTGATAAGGTTGATCCCCGCGAACCACCAGCAAAATATTGTATTTTCAAACCATTATCTCATTTTTCAGAAGATCAGAAGCCTGAATTTGTTATCTTTTTTGCCCGGCCTGAAGTGTTGAGCGGCCTCTTTACCCAGACAACGTTTACTACAGGCGATGTGGATAGTGTAGCTTCCCCCTTCGGAGCCGGCTGCACGAACATACTTTCCTGGCCGCTTTACTACAAAGAACAGGGAAAGGAAAAAGCTGTACTCGGTGGTTTTGACCCTTCAGCCAGAAAATTTATGAAAACGGATGAGTTGACCTTTACGGTTCCCCTGTCTCTGTATGAAAAAATGCTGAACGCACTGCCGGAATCCATGTTCAACGTTGGAGACGCATGGTCGATTGTGCGAAAAAAGGTCAACCGCAGTGCAAAGACATGGGGAGAAAAGGATTAACCCCAATTATGCTGAGGCCATTTCGCGCAGACGATTAATATCTCTCAAAGGAGGAGCCCCAAACAACCGGCTGTACTCTCGGCTGAATTGCGAGGGGCTTTCATAACCCACCTCAAATGTTGCAGTAAGGGCATCCAGATTTTCTGTGAGCATCAGCCTTCTGGCCTCGTTCAAGCGCAATCGCTTTTGAAATTGAAGCGGCGTCATTGATGTCATTGTTTTAAAATGGTTATGAAACGCTGATTTGCTCATTCCGGAATCAGCAGCCAGTTCTTTAATACGAAGGGGGCTGGTATAATTATTTTTCAACCAGTCAATCGCTTGTGAAATTTGATGGCTGTGGCTGCCTGAAGCGGTTATATGCTG
>CAYFKW010000063.1:2222-3918 GCA_964343845.1 uncultured Desulfobacula sp.
GGTCCCTGAGCCGTTGTAAGCAGACGGAAAAAAATTTCCCGCTTAATAATTGGGGCAAGAATTTTGATATTTTCTTTTTCTCCAAGTAAATCAATCAAACGCTGAAAGGCTTCAAGCAGAGGCAAGGTAAGTTGTCCTACGGCCATTCCTTTTTGTGCCTGCTGCGAACGGTTGAGAGGAAAACCACTGTCCACGATCAACTGGGAAATTTCCTGCAGATCGAGTTCCAATACCAAACCCAGATAGGGCTTTTCTTCGCTCGCCTCAAGGATGTTTGCAACAACCGGCAAGTCAACAGATGAAATCAAAAATCGAGTCGCGTCATACACATAACTTTCCTCTCCCAGCAGCACCCGTTTTCTCCCTTGAGCGATCAGGCAGATACTCGAGGCATGTGTATAACTGGTCGGTTCTGTGGGCATGGGCCAGCGATTAAGCTGGAGGCCTGGTATTTCAGTATTCACCTGGTTTTCATTTCCGGTCCATCTGGCGATACGCATTGCCAGGGCTTTGGATGCCGTCATCAGTTTCTCAGGCATCACCACCGAATTATCATTATTTTTCCTCATAACAATACCTTTATCTTTAATTTTTTAAATTGTAACACGGCCATGTTGTGGGAACAACATATTTGTCGCAATTTGTGTATTATATGGTAATCTATTCGTCGAATTATACGCTTTTAAAATATTCGCACAAATTGCTGGCTCGATTTCAAATTTTATTAAATATCAGTATTTTACATTTTTAAAACAAAGATGATCTATAAAAAATCTGAAAATAATCCTTACATTATTTTTATCACAGGCTCAATAATTCTATTAAGGTTTTGGACAATCAGGCAATTATTAAGAACTATCAAGCTATCTGTTTTTCATAAACTGGTGTATTTTAAATGGCAGATGATATTCGGCTTAAAAACTTCAGAAAGGATAAAAAATAATGGAGATAAAACGAAACGGAACACAGGCCTCAATAAATGGACCAGCTGACTGGTTTACAGGAACCGTCCGCATTGACCCCTTATTTCTTTTGGCAGAAGATCCGGCTCGTACAACCGGAACCAGTGTTACATTTGAACAGGGTGCCAGAACCGCCTGGCATACCCATCCTATCGGACAGACATTAATCGTCACTGCCGGATGTGGAAGGGTTCAGCGTGAAGGAGGGCCCATCGAAGAGATTCACCCCGGAGATGTAATCTGGTTCCCTGCGAATGAAAAACACTGGCATGGGGCATCGCCCAATACCGCCATGACTCATATAGCCGTTCAGGAGTCACTTGACGGTATAAATGTCGAATGGCTGGAACATGTCAGTGACAAACAATATAACAGCAGAAATCAAATCAACTGATAGTTTAGAAGTGGATAATATATCACGATAATTACACGTAAGGAGATATCATGAAAGATTATACTTTTTATAACCCTACACGGATTGAATTTGGCAAGGGCAAAGAAAATCATATCGGTCAGTATGTAGATGAGTTCAGCATAGACAGTGTACTTATTCTGCACGGATCGGACCGGATCAAAAAAGATGGGCTGTTTGACCGGGTCACCGTATCCCTTGAAAATGAAAGGATTGCCTTTGAATCAATGGGCGGCGTGATCAGCAACCCCTTGGTCAGCCATGTACGTGAAGCTGTAGACACTGTCAGAAAGAACAATCTTAAGGGGATTCTGGCAGTCGG
>CAYFKW010000063.1:3928-6298 GCA_964343845.1 uncultured Desulfobacula sp.
TTGTGGGCAAGGCCGAGGTCAAGGAAGCCCTGCCTGTTTTCACGGTCATGACGCTTGCTGCAACCGGCAGTGAAATGAATGCATACGGCGTTATAACCAATAGCGAGACACAGCAGAAATACCCCATTGGATCCCCGCTTCTTTTTCCGAAAGTATCGGTCATAAACCCTGATTTGATGGCCACTGTAACACCGGAATACCTGTCTTATTCCGCAGTCGATATATTCTCTCACTGCCTTGATCTCTATTTTACCGCCAGCTTCCTTCCGGGGTACACGGCAGCTTTGATTGAAAATATTCTTGAAACGGTGATGCGCACCACAAACATACTCATGAACAACCCGGATGACTATGATGCACGGGGTGAATTTGCATGGGCTGCTATCATGGCTCTGAATGGAAATACTTTTGTCGGAGTTGAGGGCAACTCCTATGACACCCACATGATTGAGCATGCCATGGGTGCGCTTTATAATGTCCCCCATGGGGCCGGGCTAGCGGTTGTCCTCCCGGCATGGATGACGGAGATTAAAGGCCAGATGCCCGAACGGTTTGAACGTTTCGCGAAAAATATATTCGATGTTGCGGATGGTGATAAAGGCATTTACAAACTTACTCAGTGGTTCAAATCAATAGGAGCACCGGTCACGTTTGCACAGGCAGGTCTTGCGGAAGATGCTGTTGATCCTATTGCCGAAAATGCATTCGGCAATGCAACGCTCTGGGGTATGGACAAAATGTACCCCAAGGAAAGAATTGCCAAAATTCTCAAAATGGCAGTCAAGTAATAAACACCAGCGGCAGAGAGACCCATCCTCTGCCGCTCACTCAACCTTTGGAGAAATTTTATGAATCGTATTATTCCCTTACTATTTACTGGATTTTTTATGGGATCGCTGGTTGTCCAGGCACAAGGACTACCGTTATCTGATATGCAGGTAAAAATTACATCCAAGGGGAGAACGGCAATTTACCACCTGTATGACACTGTTGCAGCAAAAGAATTTTATAATCAGCTGCCACTGAAACTGGATCTGACCAATTTGCGTAATGCCCAGTGGATGTTCTATCCGCCCCAAAAACTGAATGTGACAGCACGTGAAGCCTACCATGATGGGAAAAAAGGAGAACTGAGTTATTACGCACCCTGGGGGGATGTGTTCATGCTGTACAAAGACTTTTATGCAGGCGATGAAATGCACCGTCTGGGTATCAATTTAACCGGAATAGAAGAGATCGAGAAAATGTCTGGCAATGCCATTATTGAAAAACAAAAAAGGAACATCTCAGTGAACCAGAAGCCCATGGTGATAAAGGTTGTTGCAAATGACCGAACTACCATTTTCCAGCTCAACAACAGTTCTGCTGCCAGGGAATTGTATGCCCAGCTGCCGTTAAACATCAAGGTGGAGAACTATGGCAACAATGAAAAAATCTTCTATCCTCCTAAAAAACTGGACACTTCTGACGCTCCTCTGGCAGATGCCCGGACCGGGACTCTGGCCTATTATGCTCCCTGGGGGGACGTGGTGATGTTCTATGGCAGTTTCGGTTCCGCAAAAGGCTTGTATGAATTGGGGCATGCCTCCTCTGGAACCCAATATATCAAAGGCATGTCCGGTACAATAAAAATCCAGAAAGTAAACGCCCCGTAAAGTTAATTCTCATTGAGAAATATGCCAATTTTTCAGACACAGAATCCACCTATGGTATCTTTCCGGGTTAGTGAGTAAAAAATTCTGGTATGGACTGGTTGTTATATTAAATGAGTAAAGCCAAGGTGCTGAATTATGGAATCATTGAACATTCGAAGTTCATTCAGACCGAATGCTTACTTCTTCTGAAAGCAATCGCTTTTGGCCCAACCTAATAGTTACACATTCTTGCATTAATGAAAAACAACAAAAACTAATCGACACAAAGGCATCTCGTTTTCCATAATAACTAAAAACCTTTCAAAAATTTTTTCTTCTGGTCCCCTGCTTAAATGGCCATTTTTATTTAACTCCAGGTACCCAATAGATACCCCACTCGTTTTTTTGCCATTTTTTCAATATTCTAACTATCTGAAATTATTGGAAGTAAATATTTGCTATTAGATTCCTTATTGTTTCAGGCAGTTTCGTCTTGGTGGACCAGAGAGCGCCTGCATATTCGCAGGAAGCCTTTTAGATATTTACGACTAATTGTTTAATTTACGCCTTTTACATTTGTCCGTTCTTCATTGTGTATCAGGGGGCAATATGAATAAGTCATTGAATTTAGTTAAATATATCTTCTTTTTAAACGATTTCTTTTCTTGACTTAAAAGCGATTTCTATTTTAAGTAATTTGAAATGGTTTGCAGATCCTTGTGAGAATGAAAGTACT
>CAYFKW010000063.1:6308-6832 GCA_964343845.1 uncultured Desulfobacula sp.
TCCCTTGATACCACCTCCAACGGTTGTTCATTGAAAAAAAATGCAGAACTTAACAAACCCAAGTATGGATTCATTTTTTTTAAACCTATAATATTGACATTTTTAATTTTTCTTTATTTTTCTTCTGTCACGCCTTTTATTACTGCAGCAGAATCCATCCCAGACCCGAACAAAGGGGAAAAGGCCATCTTCAAACTGTTTGACCGTTTTGATGCCATGTATGTTCAGCGCCAGATAGAGAAAAAGAAACATAAACAGGCATGGGTATCATTGGGTGATGAAATCCTTGAAAAACGGATATCGCTGGCCATGCGCTACGATTTTGCGAACAACCTGTTGCTCAGGGCGTCTTTGATTGCCGGTGAATGCTACCTGTTTGCAAGCCAGGAATTTTTTCATGATAAAGACTCCCGATATCTGGAGTTGTATGAAAAAGGTATCTCTATTTTAAACCAGGTGCTTGTCGACGCAGACCGGCTGGTCAATGAAACAGGTAGACCCAAAGAAACCATCGACCTGCTTCC
>CAYFKW010000064.1:0-6127 GCA_964343845.1 uncultured Desulfobacula sp.
CAGGTCTTTGGTTTGCGAATCAGATGATTCTGTCGGCAGACAGAGAACGCTGCTGTTTTTGGTATTTGACTCAACCAGGTTGGAAAGCACGCGTCCAGGCCCTGCTTCGACAAGGATATCAACACACCCTGCAATGGATTCAACCAGCGCCTCAAAGTTTACCTGGGCTTTCATTTGAGAAACAAAGTGATTTAGAAGATCATGCCCGGCTGAAATTTCCTGTCCGCCCATAGAACTGAACAGGTGTATTGAGGATTTCGGCAGCCTGTCAGGCAGGATAGTTTTCCTGGCTAACTTTTCAGCGGCCGGTGATGCCAGATTGCAGTGAAATGCATTGGAAACAGGCAGACGCTGAGCAGGGATGCCTTCTGCTTTTGCCAGTCGGGCCAGTTGTTCAATAGCATGCAGTTCACCTGAAGCAACCATCTGTCTGGGAGCATTGATATTGGCCAGAGCAGCATAACCGCCGGAAATTTTTCCCAGCAGGTTTTCGACCTGCGATCGCGTGCAGCACAGGCTGATCATGGCACCAGCTTCTTTTTTGTTCACACTCATGACCTGTCCCCGGAAGAAAGCGAAGCGCAGCAGAGTGGTTTCATTAAAAGCACCTGCAGCATAAAAAGCTGTCACTTCTCCGAGGCTGTGACCGCCGGCAGCCACAGGTGTGATTCCCATCTCTTTTAAAAAGCGGAACCATAATATGGACACCAGGCAGATGGCCGGCTGCGCAAGAGCAGTCTGAGACAATTCATGATACCATTCATCGATTTGCTGTTTGTCCAGTGCCTGATCAGTTGATGGGAACAGGAATTGACTTAATGGGGCAGCACCAAATTCTGCTGACACTGTATCTGCCAGCCGCAGAAGTTCGCGGGCCCATTTAAAACGCTCAACCAGTAATCTTCCCATATTTAATTTCTGAGATCCCTGGCCTGGAAATAAAAATCCGACCCGCGGTGGTATGGCCGCATTTCCCAACCAGATCTGTTGTGCTTTATCATGGAAAAACTTCCCTGTAGTTAAGTCGGTGGTTTTTAAGATAGATGTCAGCTTGTGCAGCCTTTCAACCAGTTCATCAGGAGAGCCGGCAGTAAAGGCTGCGCGAAGATTGTGTGCTGTATCCACTTTCCGTCCCAGGTCTGCAGCCAGATCAGTTAATTCAGCATAGCTGATACCCCTGGCCGTGTCCGCCAGTCTCTGGCTTTCAGCCATCAGATCAGACAAACTATCTGCACTCAATACAAATATTTCATTCTCCTGGCTGGAAACCATCAAAGCCCGCTCTTCCAGCTCCGGCTCAAGTTTTAAGTTTGGTTCTCCTGCTGACTCTAAAGTCACATGACTGTTGATACCGCCGAAACCCATTGCCGATACCCCGACGCGGAAAGGATCTGCGGATTTCACCTGTTTGCCGTTTTGGATGGGAAAGATGTGCCGGGCAGATTCATTAAAAACTTTGTTTGGATAGCGGCAGCCTGCAGTCGGTGGATATATCCGGCGGTTCACCGCCATCACGGCCTTGATAAAACCGCCAACCCCACTGGCTGCCTTAGTGTGGCCTATGATCGATTTCAACGAGGTGATACCGCAGAAACGACCGGGATTTTTCTCCTTGGGTAAACTTTTTTGAGTCAGTGCTGCGATTGCCTCAAGCTCTACACGATCGCCGACAACCGTGCCGGTCCCGTGGCCTTCTATGAAATTTAATTTTTCAACTCCATAGTCAATATTTTCATAGGCTCTTTCCAAAGCCAGGGACTGGCCTTGAACACTGGGTGCGGTTATAGCAGCATTGCTGCCGTCGGATGATATCCCCCATCCTTTCAAAACCGCGTAAATATCATTGCCGTCCCGAAGTGCATCTGTGTACCTTTTCAGTACGACAAAACCGCATCCTTCTCCTGGAATGAATCCACTGGCTCTGCGATCATAAACGGTCATTTCTCCATCGGTCAAAGCACCAGTTTTGGAAAAGCCGACCAGTTCAAAAGGATCCAGGCTGTTATCAACACCGCCTGCAATGACCAGATCCAGATCGCCGTTGTTCAGCCCGGCCGCTGCTGTTGCAATAGCAAGTAATGAGGATGAACATGCGCCATCTATTGTGTAGCCCCCGCCATCAAGATTGAAGTAATTGCATATGCGGCCGGCAATCGTATTTGAAAGGCCGCCGGCCAGGGTGTCTTCATTGGCTGGCGGGAAAGCCGATTTAAAATTGCTTTCCAATGCATTCTCCAGTGCACTGGTTTCCTGCAACGTCATTTGACACGTTTGAGCAGCACCAAGAAATGCCTTTCTCACAAAGGGCCATCTCAGATTATACGACCGGGATTGGTCGCCGGTCATGCTGTTGCCAACAATGACACCTGTACGCCGGCCTGGAAAATTTTCTTTGGTAAAACCTGCGTCGCTTATGGCCTGAATGGCTGTTTCAAGGGCAAGCCAATGGACGATATCGGTAGCCAGAAAAGTCGATTTCGGTATCCGTCGGGATGACCAGTTGAAGTTGAAACCATCGATCACGGAAGCCATACGGGCATATGTTTTATCTGATGCCTTCCTGTCGTTGCTGTGATAGTCTTTTATCGGCATGCGGCAGTCCGGGATACGTCTGAACTGGCGTCGACAGCCAAGAACATTTGTCCACAGCTGCAGAGGAGAGTCTGCTCCCGGATACCGACAACCCATCCCAATTACAGCGACCGGAATCGGAGACCGTTTAACGTCCACAGTTGTATTCCTCCTTGTCCTCGAAGGATGAGCAAGGTGTTTTTGACTTTTTACTGCCCCCCTGGTGGTGAACCATACCCTTTATCCATTTCAAATTAACCTGACAATGTATCACGATCAGTTACTTTTGCATGAACCATACCATACGTATAATTTTAAATTTTATTCTGGGTATGTTTTTTCTTAAGCCTTGCCTGAAAAGCTTTACAAGCCATCTGCATCGATGTGTCACCTGTCATAATATTGTTATTTCAGCGTCATTTTTATGACCAAATAAGAATCCTGGAAACCGATTCAGATCTAAAAAGATAAGGTTGGATCAGCATGTAATGGTATGCTTTTTATGAATGAAAAATTGATGTGCAGATAAAGAATATTGTCTGGTGAATATTCAGATAGTTCGAATTTATAGGGGTTATCCAGAAATCATATAAAATTGTGACGCGTTTTTCATGCCAGCCATCATCATTGTGTCAAATTAATTATTAAGTTCCTGGTGTTCAGGATCCAATAATTCCTGGATTAAAGGAGATAATTTTTGTTCAGTTATCGGTTTTTGAAGGTATCTTCTGATTCCAAGCTGACCGATATTTTCAGCAGAAATTTTATCACTATGTCCTGTACACAGGATAATCGGTATATTTTTTCGAATTTTTAAAATCTCGGTTGACAGTTTATCTCCTGTCATTTTAGGCATTGTCAAATCTGTTATAACAATATCAAATTGTTCAGGCGTTTTTTTAAAGGCCTCTAATGCAGAGAGTCCTTCAGTAAAAGTTGTTATGTGATATCCCTGCTCCCTTAAAATTATTTGTAATGGTTCAAGGATGTCTTTCTCATCATCCACGAGCATGATTCTTTCTGTCCCTTTAAATTGACTTGTTCTCTCCTTCTCTGGAACAGGTGAGATAACTTGGCTTTCACTGACAGGCCAGAAGATCTTGAATGCTGATCCCTCACCAACTACACTGTGCACAGTTATAAAACCATTGCTTTGTTTAACAATACCGGCAACCATGGACAACCCTAAACCAGTTCCTTTTCCTAATCCTTTAGTCGTAAAATACGGATCAAATATTCTTTCCAGATTTTTATTTGTTATACCATGTCCTGTATCACTGATCTCAAGCTTGAGATATTTTCCGGTTAACATATCAGGATTATAAAAATCTTCACTCCCTGAAATTTCAATTTCATGCAATCCTATTGTCAAAACACCTCCCGTCTCTTCCATGGCCTGATATGCATTTGTACAAAGATTCATTACAACCTGATGGATCTGGATCGGGTCTGCTATGATCGCAGCTTTAGAAATAATATCTTGTTGAATTTCTATGGATGTCGGTATTGAAGAACGCAGCAGCTTGAGAGCTTCTTTTACTATCAGGTGCGGGTTTAATAAAATTTTCTGCTGCTCGGCTTGTCTGCTGAATGTAAGTATTTGTTTGACCAGCGCTGAAGCTCTTTTGGCACTTTGATCTAATTGTGCAAGATATCTTTTTGCTCTTTCAGGCTCATCAAAATACAATTCAACCAAACGGGAATAGCCAAAAATACCAGTAAGGATATTGTTAAAATCATGCGCAATACCACCTGCAAGAGTTCCAATCGCCTCCATCTTATATGCCTGGCGAAGCTGTTTTTCGAGTTTATGCCTTTCCGATTCACTTTGATGCAGATCATCAATTTTAATTTTAAGGTTTTGGTAAGACAGTTCCAGATCACGTGTTCGCTCTGCAACCCGTTGTTCAAGTTGATTGTTTAATTTGATGACTTTGTCTTGTTGTTTTGAAAGCTGATGTTCCAGATAAAAATCATTTATAGCTGAAATTTCTATATGCCTAGAGATTAACATGCCAAGGAAATTGAATAAAAATAAATAAAACAGGCTGTGAAATAGTATTTGAGCTGGTATTTTTACGATAAAAACAGCGACAATCAAATAGGCTGTAAGCAGAATAAAGCCGGCAATCGAAGCAATAATAAATCTTGCGCGGGCGAAGGTGTATCCAAAGGTCATACAGACCAGGACACCAACATAATAATCATAAGATTTTGGCTGCTCAGCAATTATTATGAATATAAGAAAGCTGGTTCCGGTAAGCAGGGTGTAAAAAAAAGTGATCTCGTGCCAGAATTTTTTATATAAAGGAGAAAATGTAAAAAAATAACCCAGAATTACTATTGGAACCACTATCAGAAACCGGATAAAAAAAAGCCAGAACAAATCATTTGGAAAAAGAAAATAATCAACCATCCCCGCAAGTATATAAAAACCAATAGTATAGAAATGACAATTGCGTAAGTGGCTGATATTTTTATGAAAATAACTGTCCTGAAAGAGATCGTTAAGACCGCTGTCAGATCCTGTAAACTTCAGATTTACTAAATTTATATTTGGTGATGATTTCACAAAATTAATTATTATTTAATCGAGAAAACCGTTGGGCTAAAATAAGGGTATTAATTTTCCCATCAGTGTCTCGGGTTTTTAAGCACATCAAAACTTTTCTAGTTTTTATTGAAATTACAAGCTTAATCTTATATTAAAAATTCTTTTTATGCAAAAACAACATTTATTATGAGGTCCCTGCTTTGGAAAAAATTCCATGGCACCTTTATTATATCGTATGATTTGGGATATCAAGCCAAACAATTGTTAACCGGGATGTTTAAAGCAAAAAACAATTATAACGATTGCCGTAAAGTTTTTCGTTTTGTGAAGAGTGCATAAATCACAGACAGTTGAAAGTATCTGAAAATATTGCTGGCAAATTCTATAGATGGCTTGTTCGAAGTCACGATTATTTATCTGATGCGCTATTATCAACACTGATAGTTAGTTTGTGAGGAGAAAAGGGAATCTGCGAAATCAATTGTTTTGATTAAATTGAAAAACTATTTTACCGGATTCAGGGAGCCGAACTTTGACAAACCGTGCTTCCCAGGGGGATGAAGGCGAGACTTTTTGTGTGCCGAACATATCAAGTCTGGTTTGCGAAGACAGGTTCACTGAAAAAAAGACAGAATCAACGAGCACCGAACCCGGTACCTTGTTAATCCAGTCCATATCAATAACAACAGTATTTCCCCTGTTCTGAATTTTTGATTGGGTCCTGTTAAGGAACTGGGTGAGAAATTGCGCTATATCCCGGGCCGGGAGCAAATCATGTTCCTTTATCTTGCAATCGATTTCCTTTACCCAGGCAGCCACCACATCCATATTTTTATCAGGATCTTCATGAAGGATATTGGCCCAGTGCAGGGGAAGTATCGCCTGGGCCGGATTAAAGTCTGGGACAGGTCCTGTCTCGTTCCAGGGAATGGGCGCCTCACCCCTGTCCAGTGCCACCACCCTGCATTCCCAGCCGACATTCCCAAACTGGGGAGGCCTCCG
>CAYFKW010000064.1:6137-6358 GCA_964343845.1 uncultured Desulfobacula sp.
TAACGAACCGGATTCCAAATGAAGCCGCTATGGTTTGAAATCCCTGGTCACCATATCCGAAACTATGGTTCAGGCCCGGGGGGATAAAAAGCCGCACATCTGAACTAAAATAATTTTGGGCCATAAGCCTGAAAAAATATTCCAGATGTTTTTTTACTTCATCACCATCGCGCATTCGGCCGTATGGAGTGTGGAATTCAGTCCGTTCCATTTTGCCGTTT
>CAYFKW010000064.1:6456-6693 GCA_964343845.1 uncultured Desulfobacula sp.
TCGTCTGGAACATGGTACCTTTGCAGGCCGGTACGGAAGGGTTGATTTTCTTCAGACCCGTCGCGGCCGTTCCACCACCCCACATCATCAACAGTAAGCAGAAAGGGTCTGGGAATTTTAATCTCAGGCACTTCTCATCCTTTTATTATAAAGATATATATTTTCGTATCATGGGCCCTGCAATATTTGCCCCCCAGACCGGGATCTTTTTCCATGGTGCAATAGTAAGTGTTTACC
>CAYFKW010000065.1:0-1556 GCA_964343845.1 uncultured Desulfobacula sp.
CATGGGTTACAGGTCCCCCACCCTCCCCGACGATCTTCATTTCCCCGTTAACGATCGGATGGCCAATGGAGCCTGGTTTATGTTTAAAATCATGATTAAAGGAAGCAAAAGGAGAACATTCAGTCAGGCCGTATCCATCGTTTATGGGGATACCATATTTTGCCTGCCAGGCCTCAGTTACCTCCAGGGGCATTGCTGCGGCCGCGGTGAAAAAATATCGGATACTTGAAAGATCTAGATCCTCATCTTTCATGTTCAAAAAATATATATAGATCGTGGGGACGGCAAAAAACATCGTCACTTTATATTTCTTGACTGCCTCTATTACAGGATCAGGTTCAAACTTTTTATGCATAACCAGGGTTGCCCCTTTTTTAATGCAGGAATTCATGATAAAATTTTGGCCGAAACAGTGAAACAAAGGCAAAAACAAGTGAAGAATATCATCTTCCCGGGTTTCGATATGGTAATTTACTGCATTGACATTTGAGATAACATTAAAGTGGGTGAGCGTGGCCCCTTTAGGAAATCCGGTAGTCCCGGATGTATATAAAATCGCAGCTGGATCGTCACCATCCATGTCCAGGGCGATAAAATTTTCAAAACTATTATCATAAATATGATTGATATGCCGGGAATCGTTTTCATCCCCACCCACTAACACCATTGTCTCCAGGTGTTCCAGCTCTTTAACTGGAATCTGTTCAGCCTGTTCACTTCCGGCAAAAACAATTTTTGCCGTACAGTCTGATAGAATATATTCGACTTCATTTTTCACCAGCATCACATTTAGGGCCACAGCTATAGCACCTATCTTCTGGGCCGCAAAATAGATGATTAAGAATTCTGGAATATTCGGCATAAACAAAGCCACTCTGTCACCTTTTTGAATACCTCTTCGCTGCATACCCACTGCGAGCTGATTGACTTTGGTATGGAGTGTCTCATAAGATATTTTCTGGTTTTCAAATATTACTGCTGTTTTATCCGGACAAAATTTTGCACTTTGCTCAAGGTTATGAACGATATTCATTGTTTCTCCCTCCTTGATTGGGTTAATGACTTAGCTCATCGAGCGACAGGAAAATTTCCTGCTGTTGTGAACATGTCTTTTTAATCATTGTCTAAAGGATAAAAGCTGGCAGAAGTCCTGTAAATCGGGGACCTCAGTAATTTTATCGATATTTGAGCCCTATATTTTCTTAAGGAGATGTCCTAATGTGAGTAGGAGCGGAATCAATTCAAAATCAAGCAGATGATCTTGTTGATCACTTCTACAATTTAGAACAGTAGAAAATGGTTTTAATTTTTAAATTGAAAAGCATAAACAAAAAAAGATGAAAATTAACCAGGTAGAATGATTTTGAAACATACTAAATTCTAAAGAAAGGAATCTTTAAAACAGAAAAGTAGGGTTAAAACAACTCTGTTTCCAACCACAGCACAGCGTAACGGATAAGTTCTCCGCTGGTTTTAACACTAAGTTTTTGCTTGATCCGCTCCCTGTGAGCACTGATGGTTTTGACGCTGAGGTTTAGTTTGCCGGCAATCTGGCC
>CAYFKW010000065.1:1566-2779 GCA_964343845.1 uncultured Desulfobacula sp.
GGCCGGATGAAAAACCCTTTCCAATCATCTGAAATATCTCCAACTCACGATCCGAAAGGCTTTGTACAGGGGAATCCTTTCCCTGTTCAGGTTCACTTCCCATTTTATCCAGCAGGCTGTCCATGACTCTCTGGCTGATATATTTCTTCCCGCTGAAAATTCGGCGTATCGCTTTAATGATAGATTCTTTGGTTTCATGCTTCATCAAATAGCCTTTGGCGCCTGCCAGGAGACAGCGCTCTGCATGCAGAGACTCTTCATGCATAGATAAAACAAGAATCGGTATGCTTTTATAATATTTATTCAGGTCTTTGATTAAGGCCATGCCATTACTGCTTTTTAAAGATAAATCGAGTATCACCAAGTCCGGTGGTGAAGACTCGATAAAATCCATAGCATCCTGAACATCCTCTGCGCTGCCACATACAGTCATATCATTTTCCTGATTGATGAGCTCACACATGCCCATTCTGAATATGGGATGATCTTCAACGATTAAAATTTTTTTCTTTTCTTTCATACATATTTACCTTGTATAGACAGCATCTTTGCTGGATTATCCATTTCAAGCAATACAATCGTACCACCTTTTTGCCTATTTTGTATATCAAGGAAAGCATTCAGCCTTCTGGCCCGGTATTTCATTATTTTTATCCCCATTCCCTTTTGCCTGACCCTGTTAAGGATTCCTATCCCGTTATCTTTGACAATCAAAACAGATTTCTGTTTTCGAGTGGAAAAATGTATGGTGATTTTTGTAGCACCGGCATGTTTTACAGCATTTTGCACTGCCTCATGGGCGACATAATAGGCATGTGTCGCTGCCGTGTTGTCAGTAAAAGGATTGGAGTCGTCACAGTCCTGAACACATGAAATCCCAAACATGTCCTCCACATATCCACAGAGTTCAGATAATGAAGCATCAAACCCCTGGTTGATAATATCCACCGGACAAAGCCCTCTAGACAGCAGTCTGGTTTTTTGAATGGAATCCTGGATTAATGCTTCTATTTTTTCTATATTGCTGACCTGGTCCGGTAGTGCACTGGACAGTTTTGATTTGAGGATGTCAAACAGCATATCGATACCTATCAGCTGGGGGCACAGATCATCGTGAAGTGTAAAAGCAATCTCCTGACGCTGATTTTCAGTAATATCTATAAACTGTCGTTCCATTTGCCGTATCTCTGTATAATCTTCCAGAGCTGCCAGG
>CAYFKW010000065.1:2814-4111 GCA_964343845.1 uncultured Desulfobacula sp.
AGCTGTTAAAAACTCAATTTCTATATTCCGGATATTTTGTTTATCATTTATAAGTTTGAAAAACTGTTTCTCCGATTTTACATTTTTAAAAAACTTGAACTCCTTCAAAGTCCGGCCCTCTACATCATCAAGAGTATATCCTGTAAAACTTAGAAATCGATCATTAACATTGATGATGCGGCCGCTTTCCAATTGAACCAGAATCATACCGGACGGGCTGAATTGAAATGATTTAGAAAACATTTCTTCAGACTGACGCAGAGCATTTTGGGTATGGACTTTGGTGGTCACATCCCTGATTACAAATCTAATACCAAAAGGCTGTGCATAATTGACCTTGATAGATAAAGTATTTTCTACGTGACAAGTGGACCCATCCTTCCGGATAAGCTCCCATTCATGTATTTGGCCAAGATGATTCTTAATGCCATTTCCTTCATAAATATCTGAAATAATGGAAAGATGCTGTTTTGAAATAATTTCAAGTATATTTTTTCCCATAAGCTCGGTTTTGGAATAGCCACTGATTGATTCCATGGACTCGTTCAGGAAAATGATGTTTCCCCTTAAATCTGTCTCACAATATCCTTCATCCATACATTTTAAAATAGTCCTGTATCGCCATTCACTTTCCATAAGCGCTTCTGCAGTTTCACGATGTTTGGAACTTTCTGCTTTAAGGTTGTTGCTGTAGGTTTCAAGTTTTTCTATAAAGTCGTTAAAATAACCAATCAACTTCCCGAACTCATCAACTGACGTAATCGGCATACGGATAGAAAGATTTTCGGGAACGCCGAGACTTAATCGATTCATCAAACTGTTCAAGGGTTCAATAATCAGCCGACTAAGCCGGATTGCACTTAAAAGACCGAAAACAACCATAATAAGAATGCTCAGAAAAATGATTTTCTTTACCACATCAAGTATTGAATAGAACTCGTCAAAATACCCTGAAGAAGCAACAATCCAGTCATATTCTGGTATATAATTAAAAATAACCAGTTTTTTTCTATATTTTTCTTCGGGTGAATTCTTCCATGAGTACGTAAGTGTACCGCTTTTCAAGCGGATAATTTCATTGATGATATTGTCTTTATCCAACCGCTTGATTTCATCTGTCAGATGGCCGTCGAACCTTGGATGAACAATTGGATTTCCCTGTCCGTCGATAATGTAAGAATATCCAGTCTTTCCAAATTTCAACGATAGAACGCTCTTTTTGAAATTATCGACATTGATCAAGTCTTTAAGTTCTTCGGTGTAGGTGGAAACAGCTAAAATCCAATCCCAAGGTTCA
>CAYFKW010000065.1:4121-5296 GCA_964343845.1 uncultured Desulfobacula sp.
TTCAAAATACTCCATATAGACAGCTTTGGGCCTGTAAATGGATTCTCCTGGATTTTTCCACTCGTACTCCATGTATCCCTGTTTCATTTTTATCATTTTTTTGACAAAAGGCTCTTCCGCCCATAACATTTTCCCTTCAACTTCAGGATTCGGATGCTCTACAGGATTTCCATAACTGTTAACACAGTATACATATCCTGTTTTACCAATTGTTTGAGAAAAAAGAATACGACGAGCTTCTTCTTTGGCTTCTCCTTCACTAATAATACCGGAGTGATGTCGGTTATAAATTGCTTGAATATTTTGAATATTTTTTTCGCAAACTGCACGTAAATAATTTTTTACAGATACATTTGCAGCAGTTTTTACCATACCCAAAATTGGATCTGTACTATTTTTTAACTCATTCTCTATATTTATGGTAATATTCTTTTTGACATAATGATAGGTGAGTACTCCCCCAAAACAGCACGTTATTATAGAAATGAAAATATAGCCTGAAATAATTTTGGCCCTGATTCCCTGACTTTTAAAAGGATTTAGCATCTTTTTCCCCTCTGAACTAAATCAATTTAAATTTTAACTCTTGTTAAAAACTATGTTATCGAATTATATACTTTGAGTAAAGTAGAGGTGCCTCTAATTCATACTTATTTTTTCCCTAAAGAACATTAGGGAAATTCCCTAATACACAGGATTAAACTTTCCAGGTCAAAAAATACAATGTATGTAATCAGCATATGGTTACATGGTATGATTGTTAAAACAAAGGTCCAAATCCACAAATGGCCTTAAATGCAATGCACCGGGCTTCCAGAAAAACTCTGGAAAAAGCAGCCCATTCTTAATCTTTCGATCCTTTATTATTCATATCATGCACACTATGCACGCTACTGATTCAAAAATGAGTGGTTGAAAAATACGGAATAATTTAAATTGGGTGTGATAAAATTTAATAGACCAAAGGCTTTGCGATCAGGCAGTCATTCAGACAGAATTGTTGATAATAAAAAGGAATTGGAATGATTAAACACAAGCCTTAACCCTGTCAATGCTCACCTTTTCAAAAAGGCAAAGAGCCGGCCGGCCGTTATAGGCTGAAGAGCCTACATACTGCTACTGAAAAAGTTCAATCACCTTTGAACGAAAATGCTCAAAATTTATCTGCTGAATTT
>CAYFKW010000066.1:0-5249 GCA_964343845.1 uncultured Desulfobacula sp.
CAACCTAAAAAATGTGGCTTAACCCCGGCTCCAATTTTTTGGGAAGGTGCACGATGCTTGTCATAAGGCTTTCCAAAATATTGCGGATTCTATAAAATTTATTGAAAAAAATGATATTGATTGTAGTAGGATATCAGACAACACAGAAAAATTACCACGAGAACTTAAAGGTCAGATACTCTATAACTTGGTCTTCCGTAAATACAAATCAATTCCTAAAGGGATTGGAATCCCAACGAACTACCAAAATCTATATGATCATTATAACAAAATGAAAAAAGAGACTAAAAAATAGTCTGTTTTTAGTCCTTTATAGGTTATACATCCCATCCAAATCGTGTGAGACTTTCCTTAAAGTTAATTATTTATCATAACAATTAAGGAGATATCATGAACGATTCAACTCAAAGACCAAGTTTTTCAGAGATTATAAAAAACAACCCATCCGGCTACATTTTACGAAAAGACCTTACTGAGAGAACCGGTGGCCTGTTGCACAGCCGAACAATGGCGAATCTCGACTCAATAGGTCAGGGTATCCCAAACAGAATCATGATTGGAAACAGGAAAGTAGCATATTCAGTTGATGAAGTCATAAAATATTTACAAAAAAAAGTTGTTTGTCATGGCGAGTAATAGGCCAAATTCTAAAAATTGGGATACGATTTCCTATATGTCCTTTTCTGAACTGGTTAAAAATCCTGTTGAGTTAGAGTGGATAATAGAGGGAATGATTTCCAAAGGGGATGCGACTATTATTCATGCCCCCGGTGGAGTGGGGAAAAGTATGCTTGGACTGTATATATCTCTTTTTTTGGCATCCCAGGCAGGCGAACAAGAACCTCCAAATAAGATATTTGAAACTTTCTTAGTTCCAAAAAGAAGATGCTCTCTTTTTCTCCAGGCAGAAAATAGTAGTGCTGCCATGTACAACAGGATTGAACTTATGTGTACTGGCAACCAGGCCTTTGCAAAAGGCTTAAATTACCTGTTTGTCCTATCACAATATAACGATACCACCATTACCGGAGAACGCTTCTCAAATACCAAGTTTTGCAAATTTTTGGTGGAGTATATCAACAAGCTTGAGAATGAGGAAAAATTAAAAATTGATCTCCTGATAATTGACCCATTGATCAGTTACCACGGCGGTGATGAGAACGATGCTGTTGAAACAAGAGATACTCTTGACGGTATTACCTCAGTTTGTAGTCAAGCGAAATGTACTCCGATTTTGATTCATCATAATTCAAAAAATAGAAAAAATGAAAATGGATATCGGGGTAGTACCGCAATAAATGATTGGGCCAGAAACAGGATCAGCCTGAAACAAGAGGAAGTCACGAAATCAGTTTCAAATCAAAAAACTGGTGTGTTAATTCCAAAATTAGAAAAGTTAAAATTGATTCGAGTCACTCATGAGAAATGTAATAACTTTCAATTATTTGATTCATTTCTGTTGGAAATGGGATCTGATTTAAATTTTCGATTTGTTGATAAGCAGCTTTCCGAGCAGGATAAAGAAATTTGCAACAAGGTAGTTCTGGCTTTGAAAAATATAGGAGGGCATGCAGAGAGCCAGAACAAACTGGCAAAGTCATACAGGGCTATTTCAACAGCAAAAGGAAAGACTGCTAAAACCCACATTCAAAAAGCTGAAAAAAACGGTTTTATCTGCAAAGAAATCACTATCAGGGATGGAAAGGAGACACACGAATATTCAATATCGGAACAATAGAGCACAAAGTCTTGTGGGGTTGGGTCATTCCAATTTATCGGGTCAGTTGGTTCATAGTCAGGTCATGTTTTTTCTGACCCATCTTAAAGTCCCTACCAGAAAGGCTTTTCACTATCATGGGGTTGGGTCATTTCTCCAGTGTCGTGACCCAACCGGAAAGCCCCTATTCATGGGATGGGTCATTGGGTCTCTCCTTATATAGAGTGCATGACCTATCTTAAATATGTCAGCCCTCTATAAGGGGCTGGCTGATAAAACCTATTAAAAAAGGAAAATATTATGTATGAAGAAAAAATTTTTAAAGAATATGATATTGTTGGATTTGAACTTGAACCCGAAAACATAGTTTTTGATTGGGTTAGGGATACGCTGCATGAAATGAGAAAAGAAAATTATGATTTTGCTGATGCCCGTAATAATGATGAATACGGCGGTTTTTACAAAATCAGTATTGAACGCTTCGACTCAAAAGAAGAATTGAAAAACCATCAAGCCACTATTGATCAATTCCTTTAATACGGGATGCTAAATTAAAAATTTAGCTACAAAAGAAAATAACGTTAGAGAAACTTTTTAATTTCGCTCCCTGCTTTCTTGATTTTACATAGAATTTATCTGAATTCTGTAAAAGAACGTTATTATATAAAACATATTTGAAAAATGTTTTACAAATTGAATTGATTTTTCAAATTTGAACTAATTCTCAGGCCATTATCCAGTCATATGATCAAAACTGGATAGCGGTTTTTAATATTTTAAAGTCTATTCCAGTTTGAAATAATTATTGAGTCATAGGGGGGTGTGTTTTTATAAAATCTGAAAACTGGGTAGCGGCTTTGAAAGGGAATGATTATAGCCAGTAGTCTGCTGTCAATTTTTTATATTATTAAAAACACTGAAGGGAAGTGCCCAGAATGAAACTTATCAAAAAATATAATTTAATGGTCTGTTGCTGCTCGCATGGTTACATCTCAAGGTTAAAGAGATTTAAATTAATTAATCCAAATATTTCAATGACCAGGTAGAGTTATGACGGACTCTTGAGATTTTCCTTAATTTTTCTGCAATCTCAAAGGATATTGAAGTTTTTCGACCAAATATTGATAATTTTCGAAAGATTACACTTTGTTTATATCCTGGATTCATCTTTAGGAAATTATAAATTTTCTGCATATCTGGGATTTCTTGAATACATTTTTTAATCTTCATTTCAATCAATTCTATGTCAATGTTTTCCGACCCAATGAGATCTCTATACTCCTTTGCCACAGTAACTAAATTTTTTAATTTTTCTTCATCCAACAATACCAAATATTGTTGCATTAAAGGGTAAATTAAATCCTTAAATTTCCTATAATAGATCACATAATCAGTTGGTTTTCCGAATGTTTTAATGTTTTCACGCAGGTGTTCTGAAAATAGATTTATTAGCTCGTCAGCTATTTCATATGCTTCTAAATATTTTTCTAATTTAAGGGATCTTTGATGCTCATAAATTAAAGATCTTATCCTTTTATCAATTTTTGATTTTCGGAATTTATCTTTCAATAATTCTTTTTGATACTCTGCTTCAAATTCTTTTTCAATCTCGTCGTCAATTTCTTCATTATTTTCTTCGATTATTTCGACTACCTTAAATAAAGACTCAACGCGCCCTTCTAAAATACAGTTTTTATCGGAAACTAATAAATAAGCGGTATGAATCAATTCAGCAGCTATTTCATTTATGTCGATACGATCTTCTTCATTTAAAAGTCGTATTTCTTCAAAAATTCTTTTTCTAATTCGTTTTTTGTTTTCAGTATTCATAAAGGTTGATCTTATTTTATTAACTCGATAAATTGTGCTAAAATATATATAATCTGCAAAATTAGTATCAATATTTGAAATTTGTGTAAAGAGACATTCAATTATACTAAAAAAATAGCGTAATCCAAATCAAGCAAAGTTATTCTACTATATTGGAAAAAATAACTTGATTTTCTATAGAGCTGATTTTAGCCAGTAGTCTTTTGTAATCATAAAAATAGTGCCAACGTAGAATGAAAATTGATATAAATTTAAATTAGTTAGAATTAAAACAGCCTTCTATTAGACATTATTTAAACCCTGTATTTTTAGTTGCACAATATCACTTATTATTAAATAAGTGTAGGTAACATATCTATCCGCTTCTTCTTGGGATGGAATAGCATCATGAGTTCCTTTTTGTGATGCATTGGCAATCGAATCCAATCTTTCCCCAATAAATTTTAAATGAGAGCCAATGAGATTCTTATAATTTTTTGAATTAGAATTTTCATTAATAAACGCAATCAACCTATTGATATAATTATTTGATTTCAATTGGATTTTTTTATTTCCGATCTCCTTTTCTTCATTTGTTGGGGGATACAGAATATCTGCTGTATCTTTTAACATCCTTCGACAACTATGAACAGCATTTGATAAATTTTCAGAATTTGCACTCAATAGATTTGTATTTATTGCATGTAACTTATCTTGAAATTCTGGATTAAATATAATTATGGCTTTTTCGATTCTTTCTGATACTCGCCTAAACATTTCATTTGTTATAAACGATGCTGGATTATCAATAGAGTCAATAAAATCTGGCACTTTGTGGGGTTTAACTATGTTTAAATCGAACTTTTTAAATAATTCTAAATTATCTTTCGAAAAGTCAATTAAAGCGCTATTCATAATTTGGTGTTGCTTAAATGATCGCTGCAAACTTGATAATTTGAATTTCGCAAATTCATTTCCCGCTTCTTTAAATGCATCTTTTATTTTATGAGTAATTGTATCTGGTTTATATCGCTGAAATACTTTTCCCTTGTTCCCATATAATTGAAACAAAACAGACAAAGCTTGAGCAAAAGTTAGATTAATTTGGCAGATTTCAACCTTTTTCCTAAGGGAAGAATAGTAATTAAAATATTTTTCAGCATCATTAAAATCGCTCCATTTTAAATTAAGAAGCTCCCCACGTTTCAATTGTGAAGCATATAGTGAGATTGCAATCAATAATATCTCCATATCCTTTATGCTTCTAAAAAAGGTTAACAGTTCTTTTTTAGTAAGAGTATCTTGTTTTTGCTGAACATTTTTATAAAGAGGAATTTCATTAAATGGAGATGTATCAATATACCCCCATTCAATAGCTTTATTAAAAGCACGTTTAAGTATCGAATGATGGTTATTAATGCTTGCCTTTTGTAATCCTTCATTAATGCATTGTGATCTGAAAACTTCTACGTCGCTGCGACCAATTTTTTCTAAAAATATATTAGGATCAATGATTTTTTGAAATTTTTTAAAAGCTAATTTATACATATCATTTGTTACTCTCACATGTTCGGCCGCGCTGGTAACAATGATCTTTTCTTTAAATTGTTTGTAACTGATCTTCATCTTTTCCATTTCTCCTTAATATGTCTAATTTTTAGATTCAACTGTAGTTGCCCCTATAAAACTGGACACCCGAGTTAATATTTGAAATATGGTCATT
>CAYFKW010000067.1:0-5100 GCA_964343845.1 uncultured Desulfobacula sp.
TACTATGTTTATGGGAATGTTACGGTTAAGAAATATTAGGCTTACAGTTTTTATTGAATGCTTATATAATTGGCCCGTTTCTATATCTGTATAAAAGAGTGCCCTCCAAGCAAAGAGCTGTTCCAAAGGGGGGGGAGAGCGGTGCAGGGTAAAAATGGCGTTGTGCCGGATTGATTTTTGAATAGGGAGATGTGAACCATGGTGATAGGAAGGCATTCCATTCTGTTTAAGTTGATGTTGCCGATGGTGGTGATGGGGGTGCTGTTTTCGCTGGCGATGATCTGGTGGATACCGCAGATCATCCAGTCCAATGTAGTGGAGCAGGCGACCAAGAGTGCGCAGAAGACCACCCAACAGTTCAAGATTTTGCGAGGCTATTACGTCAAGAATCTGGTCTCCAAGGTGAAGAAGCAGCAGGCGATGAAGTTTGGGATCAACCATGCTGACCATGCCGACATGTTACCTCTGCCGGCGACGATGATTATGGATCTAAGTCAGGAGATGGAGAAGGATGGGGTCTATGTCAGTCTCTACAGCCAGTTCCCGTTTCCCAATCGTAGTGACCGTCAGTTGGACGGATTCCAGCAGCGTGCCTGGGAGAGGGTGCAGGATCCCGCAGAGATCCTGACTGAAGTGGTGGAGACCCAGGAGGGGCGCTCCATCGTGCGGGTCGGTGTGGCCGATACCATGTCGGCACAGGGATGTGTCAGCTGTCACAACGCCCACCCCGATACCCCGAAGCGTGACTGGAAGTTGGGACAGACCCGAGGGGTGCTGGAGGTGAAGCTGGACATTACCGAGGAGTTGAGTGATGCGATCTTTGTGGGTCGCATGGTCTCCCTCGGGGTGATGCTGATGGTAATCCTCTCTCTGCTGGTGCTCTACTTCACCTATCAGCGCAAGGTGGCGGAGAAGCTGGCGCTGGCGCAGCGTGCGGCCCGTGATATGGCGGAGGGTAAATTCGATACTGCCATTGAGGTGGAGGAGGTAGATGAGGTCTCCCTGTTCCTGCAGGATATCCGCTCTACGCAGGAGGAGATCGGCAATACGGTCGAGGAGTGTGTCTCGGTGATGGATGCCATCGGTCGTGGGCGTTTTGACCAGCGGGTATCGATTGAGGTCTCTGGTCAGCTGGACCGGCTGAAGCAGGGAATCAACGCCTCCTCCAGTAGCGTTGACTTCATGATGCGGGAGCTGGGCAAGGTGATGCGCTCGATGTTCAATGGTGATTTCTCGGTGCGGATGGATTCGGAGGTGGAAGGTGAGTTCCGTACGCTGGTGGAGGTGGTGGAGGAGACGATGAATATGATCGAAACCACCATGGAAGAGATTATGTGGGTGATGGACAAGATGCAGTCAGGCGAGTTTCAGCACCGAGTCAAAGGGCATGCGCTGGGTGATCTGGGGCGCCTGAAAGAGCAGGTGAATGCGTCGATGGATGCGCTGGAGGGGGCGATGGTTGACATCACTCGGGTGGTGCAGGCGCAGGCAGAAGGAGATATGACTCAGGTGATCAGTGCCGATTATCGTGGTGAACTGCACCTCCTCAAGGAGGCGGTCAACGCCACTGCAGAGAAACTCAGCCATACCATCTCCGAGGTGGTGAAGATCTCTGACAGTGTTTCCAGTGCGGCCCATCAGGTGGCGACCAGTGGTCAGGAGCTGAGTCAACGCACCTCCCATCAGGCGGCGACCCTTGAGGAGACTGCAGCCAGCATGGAGGAGATGACCGCAACTGTGCAGCACAATACCGATGCGGCACAGCAGGCCAATGAGCTGTCGCAGCAGGTGCGTCGTGAGGCGGAGGAGAGCAGCCGGGTGGTGAAGCAGGCGATGACCTCAATGGAGACCATCACCGCAGCCAGCTACAAGATCTCCGAGATTATCACCCTGATTGACGGGATCGCCTTCCAGACCAACCTGCTGGCGCTCAACGCAGCGGTTGAGGCGGCACGTGCCGGTGACCATGGACGTGGTTTTGCGGTAGTGGCGGGTGAGGTGCGTGGATTGGCGCAGAAGTCGGCTGAGGCCTCGAAGGACATCAAGACCCTGATTGAGGATAGCGTGACCAAGGTTGATGAAGGATCACGCTATGTGGTGGAGACCGGGGGTGCGCTGGATGAAATGCACGGTTCGATCAACAAGGTGAGTGGCATCATCTCCGAGATTGCACTCGCCTCCAGTGAGCAGCAGACCGGCATTAATCAGGTTAATAATGCGGTGTCCGGTATGGATCGGGTGACCCAGCAGAATGCGGCTGCGGTGGAGGAGAGCAGTGCGGCAGCGGATCAGATGAATGATCTGGCCTCTCATATGAAGCAGCTGATGAGCTTCTTTCAGACCCGAAACTGATTCCTGACAGGGGGCTGACCGGAACGGCATTCATACCGTTCCGGTCTTTTGGTGTCTGAGTGTGCAAATGTTACTGTTTTGAAATGATTTGTTCTATTACCGCAATGTACTAATATTTCAACCGTAAGCCTTTTTTCTGTTGGAGTGATGATGCGCTTTTTGGACTATCTTGGAATCAGTGGCAAGCTGTGGCTGATGGTCTCGCTGCCTCTGGGGGCACTGTTTTACTTCTCCTCACTGACGTTGTTGGAGCAGGGGGGTATGTCGGAGTCGATAGATGATTCCCTGCGTCTGACAAGGTTGATGCTGACCTTGGGTAAATTGAGCAGTGATATCGAGCAGGAGCATAGTGAGAGCTGCCTTTACCATGAGGGTTCTGAATATTCTCTGGAAGCGCGTTACCGTCAAACCGATGCAGATATCCAGCAACTGTTACAGCAGCTGAAAGGGGCCCAGGGCATCCTCTATGAGCGAGAGGCGAGAAGGCTGGAGAGCAATTTGCAGCAGCTGAGTCGCCTGAGAGCACAGATTGAGCAGGAGTCACTGAGTTGTGATGAAATTGATACGGTCTATGGTGCAATCTATGGTCGTATTTTTGAGGAGGTTGAGGCAATTCCCCATCGTGTTGATGATCCCATGCTGGCAGAGTCGATGAACGCCTATGCTCGGGCACTGCGTCAATATCCATTCTCTGGTGCCGAAAATGGTCTCTACCCCCCATTGAGTGAGGTGGTTGAACAGTTGGGGAAAATGCTGGCAGATCAGGAGCAACAGCAGCGATCCCTCCATCAGCAGCAGAACCGGCTCCATTTCCTGTTACTGTTTCTGGTGGTGGTCTCCACATTGGGGCTGGTGGCCTATCTTCATCAAAGGTGGAATCGATTACTGGGGCAGGTGCGTGAGCAAATCTTGAGGCTGCTGGATGGAGAGGATCTCTCCCTGCGTACCGGGTTGAGGGAGCGTGGGGAGGTGGGGCAGATGGCGGATGCGGTAGATGCCCTGATGGAGCGTTATCAGCGTGTGGTGACACGATCGGCAAAACTGCAACGTAGCCGCAACCAGCTGGCTCGGGAGAAGGATTATGTCTATGACATGATTGCCGCAATGGTCAACCCCATGGTGATGGTCAATGGTGAGGGGATGATTCTGGAGAGTAATCCGGCGATGAGTGAGTTGGTGGGATGGGAGATGGACCGTCTGGTGGGGCGTCCGTTGGCGTTGCTGTTTGCCGGGGAGGAGAATGAGGCCGGTGTTACGCAGATTTTAGAACGGTTTTTGCAGCAGAGCAGAGCAGAGCAGAGCAGAGCAGAGCATTTCTTTTGAGGAGGAGCATGCAGAATACCGGGTGTTGCTGCATCGGGATGGGGAGCGGATCCCCGTTGAGCTGTTGGGAGCTCCGATCTATGGAGGGGGCAAAAGGAGGTCGCTGGAACAGCGCATTGAGCTGATCTTTCATGATCTGCGCAAGCGGGTCAAAGAGGAGCAACTGGCCTGTGATGCCGCCTATCGGGGGGGCATGGCCGAGATCAGTTCGGAGTTTCTGCACAACTTCGGTAACGGGCTCTCCGTGCTCAAGCTCTATCTGGGGGAACAGGTGCTGCTGGAGCGCTTCATGAAGCAGATGGAGGGGGTGTTGCTGTTGTGTGATGAGGCCTCACAATCTGGAAAGGAGTCGACCTTTACCCTGCAACAGATTGCGGAGGCGATGCGCTATTCCAGAAAGCAGTATCTGGATGGCAATCTGGAGTCGGCAACCCTGGCGGTGAACCATCTGACCGGAATTCTCGATAGCCAGCGTGTGCTGGTTGGAGGGGGGCAGGGGTATTGGATCAGCCGCTTCGATCTTGTGCTGGCGCTGAATGAGGTGCAGACCCTGTTGCAGGATCGTCTTTCCCACTCGGGCATTGCCTACAGTGCAGTGCTGGAAGAGGTCACAGAGGTCTATCTGCCGAAGAATCCGATGCAGCAGATGCTGCTCTCTCTGGTGCAGTACGCCATTGAGTCGATTGATGAACGGGTACGCATCGGCGGGTTGACCGCCGGGAAGGGGGCCATCTCTGTGCGGGTAGAGTCTTTGGGGCAGCGCTGGTTCACCATCACACTGGAAGACAATGGTATGGGGTTTCTGCCGGAAGATGCCCACAAGCTGTTTGTGCAGGATTATCGGCTGAAGGTGGCCCAGATCGGGCAGGGGCTCCATGCAGCGGCCAATTTTGTCAATGCGATGAGAGGGACCATTACCTCCCATAGTGAAGGCAGAGGGCAGGGAGAGCGGTTTGAGATCACCCTGCCTCTGCAGATGGTTGGCGATGATTCAGTCGATACCGGGGCTGCGGTTATGGATGCACCTTGATACTGAGGGCGTGGATCTCGCTCTGCATCAGGCTGTCCAGCGCCTGATAGACCAGCCGGTGTTTCTGGATCAAACTTTTGCCCTCGAAGGACGGGGTGCCGATATGGATGGTGAAGTGCCCCGCTCCACCGGCACTCTGGTGTCCGGCATGTTCATCCGAGTTATCCTCAATCTCCAGATGAGTGGGAGATAGCTGCTCTCTCAGTAATGTCTCTATGGCGGTTATACGTTGTTCTGGTGTCATGGTGTCCTGTAATAAATTGTAATATTTGAGCTCTTTTATAGTACTGCAATACTATACAGCGCTATTATAAGAAAATTGATATTTATTGCGGTAAGTGCAGGACTGCAGTAGATCTTTCCAACATAAAAGAAAGGTGCCTCTAAAAATAGTA
>CAYFKW010000068.1:0-5061 GCA_964343845.1 uncultured Desulfobacula sp.
ATGACCATATTTCAAATATTAACTCGGGTGTCCAGTTTTATAGGGGCAACTACAATTCACTTATATTTGTTTGTTTTAATTTTTAAGTCACACTAACGCTATAAAAGGTTCAAAAAAATATACACATACCATTTTTTAATCACTTTTCTGTGAGATATGTCTCACTTTTTCAAACTCGGTCTCAATCATTTCGCGGAATTCCGCAAGGCTGGGTGCGCCTGGGTGCAGCTTTCCGTTTATGATAAAGGTGGGGGTCGCCTCAACTCCTGCCGAATCTGCTGCACGGATGTCCTCTTCAACATCTTCACGGTGTGTTCCGCTTTTAAGGCATCTCTCAAAGCTTTCTGAATCCATACCTATCTTCGCTGCTAACTTCAGGAGGTCTTGTTTGTCCATTTTCTCAGAAGACAGGAACAACATATCCTGGTACTCCCAGAACATACCCTGATCCTTGGCACAGCGGGCTGCCTCGGCAAGAGTTTTTGCTCCCTTGTGCTGTTTAAGGGGATAATCCTTGAATACCCACCTGATACGCCCTTGATAGGCGTTTCGAATTTCCATGGAAACGTTGTGGGCTTTGCGGCATGCAGGACACAGGTAGTCTGAAAATTCCACGACTGTGACCGGGGCATCTTCAGGCCCCAGGAACGGGCTGTTCCCTAAAGAGATCCGGGTCATGGGCAACGGCGGTTTTTCCAGGAGAAACTCCACCTTGTAACGGGTGTAAAGGTTATGGATATAGTGCTCTAAGGCCTCTTTTTTTCGATTCTTTTGAATAAACGATCGTGCTTCAAGTCTAAGCTCCTCTTCAGTTCCTTCCCAGGAGGAACGGATATGGGGATTTTCATTGAGCAGGGTCTCTACTTCTTCCGGTCCAACTGATTTTTCATGACCCTGTATTGAGGACTGTAAATTTTCAATAGTTGTATTCAAACGATCAGCTTCCAGACCAAGCAAACGGTCCTGGATGATCTGTTCAAGCGATTTCATCTTATCTGCATACAGCGCCATCCGTGCATCGTAAAGCTTTGTCGCCATGGAACGCTCAAGGTCAAGTTCGGTAACTGTTTCACTGCCGACTCGCGCCACCACTATGGAACTGGCTGGTATCAATACCTGCCCGGTTAAGGGCTTGTTTTCCCGGGTAAAAAGTCCGATTGAAATCACAAGGGACAGAAGTACCAGTGCCAGTCCTTCCCAACCGCGCTGTTTCTCGACAGTCATAGCGAACAGGACAACCACTGCGATCAAGTTTAACAGGCAAAAAATGCAGAAAATCTGATGTGTGATCATGGTGTACAAAAAAATGAGTTCCACGCCTGTGCCTAGCATGACCATCTGGAACACCCTGGTTCGGACGAAAAGGATACAGGCCAGTAAGGCGATATAATATCCTATGCCTAAAAAAGAAAGCTGTACACCCAGGAGTGTAAAACCTGACGTGTCCCTGCAGCCGCTGTTAAAAAAACCACACAGCTCTGTAAGCCAGGGTATTTTTGATTCAAGTGCCGAAAGCAAGGCGATTGTCAAGCCCGCTGTTCCGAGCAAAATCAATGAAAGATGCCCGGCTTTCATTTTATTCACTGATAATCTGTTTAAGTGCTTTTGCTGCAACAGCTTCAATATCCAGGCTGATGTCAACTGCGCCCGCTTTTACAGCCTCTTTCGGCATGCCGTATACAACACAGGATTTTTCATCCTGGGCAATGGTATAGGATCCTGCATCTTTCATGTTTTTCAGGCCCATTGCACCGTCTGCTCCCATACCTGTCAGGATAATACCGAGTGCATTCGGACCTGCATACTTTGCCACAGATTTAAATAAAACATCTACTGCAGGACGCTGGTGATGAACCATGGGGCCATTTTTTACCTGGACATAATACCGTGCCCCACTTCTATTTAAAAGCATATGAAAATTACCAGGTGCAATTAACGCCCGTCCGTTCATCACTGAATCCCCATCTTTTGCTTCGCTCACTTCAATGTGACATAATTCATTCAATCTCTCTGCAAAACTGGCAGTAAACTGTGCCGGCATATGCTGAACAACCAGAACCCCCGGAGAATTCTGCGGGAATTTTGTCAATACTTTTTTTATAGCCTCGGTTCCACCGGTAGATGCCCCTATTGCAATCAGCTTGTTTGTTGTCGCAGCCAGCGCTTTTGACGCCACCTTAACCTGGCTCCTTTTGTCAATTTCCACCACTTTTTTAGAAACATTGGCATAGGCAACCGCTTTGATTTTTTTGGCAAGATCATTGCTCATATCTCCGACTGAATACGCAGAGCTTGGCTTTGATATGACTTCCAGTGCGCCTGAAGAAAACGCTTCCAATGCAAGATGGCTTCCTTTTGGTGTCAGGGAACTGACGATGATGACGGGCAGCGGTTTATACTGCATTAATTTTTTTAAAAATGTAATGCCATCCATCCGAGGCATTTCAATATCAAGGGTAACCACATCCGGGTCCAGCCTGACAATTTTATCCCTTGCAACATATGGATCGGGCGCTGTCCCTACGACTGTAATTCCTTTTTTCTGAGATAATTCCTGAGAAAGGACTTTTCTTACGATAGCAGAATCATCAACAATTAAGACTTTGATATCACCCAAAAAAATTCTCCCAATCTATTATTGATCATCCAGCTGAACAATGGCGGCCATCATTCCGTCTGATGTATTAAATACTACAGCAGGGTTATCGGGTTTTATCGCGGCAGGATCTATTATTTCAGGGATGCCAAGTCCCATGTATGATTTTTTGTCCATTTGTGTCAACGCGTTACCGGCAATCATATTTAATGCTTCTTTTAGCGTGCCATCAGTCTGTTCTTCTGATAATGACCCGTCATCCTCTCCTAAAAAATTACGGGTCATTTTTTCTAACACGTTAAAGGGCGTCAACAGGCAGATAGCACCTGAAAATGAACCTGAGAATGTAATACGCCCAGCTCTGATAATTTTAGGGTCCAGCAGGGCGGGCAGGTCTGACGTATCGTCTTTTTTTTCTTCAACTGTAAAGAAAAACATGGTTTCCATTACATCAAAAATCGAACTCGTCACCTGATGTATCAGCGTCTTCTTCATAATCTATTACTCCCAATAATTCCACAAGTATATCTCTTAACTGCTCAGGGGTAAACGGCTTCTTGATATAGCCTGCTGCCCCATTTTTTTTAAATTGATCTACTTTTTCCTGGCTGCCTTCTGTACTGATAACGACCACAGGTATCTGCTCAAACAATTCATCTTTTTTCATTTTTGAAATAAGTTCAAGCCCGTTCATTACCGGCATATTAAAATCCGTTATAACAATGTCTATCCAGTTTTCTTTCAGCAGGCCCAAGGCTTGTTTTCCGTCTTCGGCTTCAATGAATTTTGCATTGCCATACCCTGCAGCTTTAAACGTTTTTTTAATAACAGACCGCATGGGCATTGAATCATCCACAATTAAAACTGAAAACGCCATAATTTTACCACCATTTTCTTTGAAAATTAAAATCAGACCACATTTAAAAGGTCTTCAACTTCCTGCATATTCATTGCAAAATCCGCAATTATCATTGAAATATCATCAGGTGAAATACCCAGTTCTTTCATTGCTGCATCATTGAATCGATATGCCAGCCCGTCAGATCCCACACCAATGCCAATCATCATGCAAATGCAATCTGCCAGATAGACAACAGCAATTTCCTTGTCTTTAACCATTGAGGCATCTGTCAGGTGATGATGTCGAATAATTTTTACCATTTTAGGAGAAAATTTCCACATCTTTGCGATCATACCTCCCAGCTCTGTGTGATCGACACCAATAATCTTTTTCTCAGCCTCTCTAAAACTCATATTTTCGTCTACAACCAGTGCTGTAATTTTTTCAAATGAATTCTTTACAAACCTGTCTAAAACAGTTTTACCAATATCTTTTAACAACGCTGCTGTAAAAATTGTATTTTTATTTTCCAGTGATAATCTTTGTGCAATTTGTTTGGCGATCAAGGCTGAGGAAACCGAATATTTCCACATGGCACCTTCCTGAAGTCCGTATCCCTCCTGCCTGCCTGATAATGTCTTAACACCGGATTTCAATAATACGATTTCAATAATCTGATCAATCCCCAGGAGACTGACAGCATCCTTTATCGATTCAGCAGGGGTTTTCAAACCAAAAAAAACAGAGTTGCATGATCTTAACACGCTTGCCGTTACAGCAGGATCATATTGGATAATATTTGCTATATCTTCCATTGAACTGTTTGGTTTATCCACCACTTCAAGAATTTGGTTCACCACAGCCGGAACAGGCTTTAAATTTTTAATTTCTTTAACAAGCTCTTGTATGGCAGTCATACCTTTTCCTCTGTAGAACCAGATGTTTTAACGTAAATATCTCCGGTGGCTATCTCCAACCGGATGGTTCTATTTACATTTCCACCCACATTTTGTTTGTTGATCAATACATTGTTTTTAAAAAACATTTTCTTAAGGGCCATATAATTGCGTTTCCCAATATTAAAAAACCCTTTCTGATCAAGAATTTCCGCACCGCCGGCCACATAGATATTCATCCGCTGTTTTTTCGCACCAAATTTATAACTTTCTTTAAACAATGTGGGAATCGCAGTGTCAGCAAACATGTTGGGATTTGCTTTTGCTTTTGCCTTATCAATCGTGGAATCCGGGAGCATATAGTGCAAAATTCCGCCCACTTTTGCAAAGGGATCATAAATAACAAGACCAATACAGGATCCAAGAGAATACGTAACAATAGAATCCTTCTGGTCATTGCTCACTTTCATATCAGCTACGCCAACAATCTGTTTCACATTGCATTCCTTTTGCCTGGGCTGTGTTCTTGTTTTGAAAGGCTGAAAATACTCTGAATATCAAGAATCAACCCTACTTTTCCATCACCTAGAATCGTCCCGCCTGAAAATCCAGGCACATTCTTCAGATTTCCACCAAGGGTCTTAATCACATATTCTCCCTTACCAAGTAACTCATCTATGAACTGAACCGCTTCGCGGAAGTAGTTGTCTCCACCATCGTGCTCTATT
>CAYFKW010000069.1:0-4722 GCA_964343845.1 uncultured Desulfobacula sp.
ACCAGTCATTTAATGTTTGGAAAATTATAGAAGTGTCTCTTTGATTTAGTACATATTTTGCAAAAAGCGAATTGTCAGCATTATCTTTTGCGTCATCTGAGTATTCACCATCAGTAATTTTTTGAAACAATATATTTCTTGCTTTATACCGTGTAGCTCCGGTGAGAATGCAACATCTTAATTTTATTGGGAAATATATTTTCAAACAATTACCAAATTCTACCGGATAAAAGCATTACTTATAGCCAGCCAATTCCACCATAACTCTTGATAGTCCAATACTGTCAGCAAATCTTAAAGCCGGTTCAACAGTTTTAAAAATCCTTGGCTGATTATTCCGCTGAGTCCTTAAAATTCGTTCGGCAACACCAATTTTTACAGTAAAAATATAGCCGTTTTCATCAGGATAAATTACTGTTTGTCGGATGCTTTTAGCTGCTGAAAGTTCCTTCAAAACTGCTGCTGTTATCATTTTCATATTATTGTACCTGTCGATATTGTTAAATAGATATGCAATACTAATAATTTGTGTTTTTAAAAGCAAGAATTTGAAGCGGATTTGTTTACATAAAAACCAGTTATAGGAAGTTTAAAAGCAGGCCCTGACGGGCACCCAAATTCCCCCACTTATGGGCACTTCAAAATCCCCCACCTGAAAGCCTGAAAAAATTAAAAGTAGACATTGGGAAAAAAATTGAAAAAAGGCGGCAAAGCATATTTAAAAACTCTCATAAAATTGATTATGGGAGAAGAAAAGGATGAATGTTTTGAAGCCAGAAAAAAAAGCAGCAATAATTACATTACTTAAGCAAGGTGTTAGTCAAAGAGAAATTAGCGAAAAAACTGATGTAGACAGGAAAACAATCAGGAAATATGCGGAAGAATGTGGTCTTTCAGCAAAGCATATTGCTCCAGAAACAAGAAATAAAAAAGAAGAAAAACCTGAAATAAATCAAGAAGAAACAAAAACAAGACCTGCCCAAAATAAAGAGAAAACAAAAGAACCTAAGAAAACAAATTCTGCATGTGAGCCTTACAGAGAATGGATAGAAAAGCAGTTGAGATTGGGGAGGAATGCAGTATCAATTTACCAGGATCTGGTAGAACTGCATGGTTTTGAAAATAAATATGACAGTGTAAAGCGATTTGTCAGAAAGTTGAGGAAAAAAGAGCCGAAACAATATGATCACCTGGATTTTCCACCTGGAGAAGAAGCCCAGGTAGATTATGGACTTGGAGCTAAAACGTTATACAAAGATGGGCGTTATAAAAAACCGAGATTATTTGTAATGACATTGAAGTATTCAGGGCGGTCATTTCGGAAGACAGTTTGGAAATCGAGTCAGGAAGTGTGGTCCAAACTACATGAGGAAGCATTTTGGTATTTTAAAGGGTGCACAATTTATGTTGTGCTGGATAATTTAAAAGAAGGAGTAATAACACCAGATATATATGAGCCTGAAATAAATTCTGTTTATGCATCAGTGCTTAAACATTATGGAGTAGTGGCAGACACAGCCAGAGTTGGAGATGCGAATAGAAAAGGGAGTGTGGAAAATGCGGTCAAACATACCCAGAATACAGCACTTAAAGGACGTACATTTCAAACAATCGAAGAACAAAATGAATGGTTGATGCACTGGGAAGAAAGATGGGCCAAAAACCGAATACACGGCAGCAAAAAAAGGCAGGTGGAAGAAATGTTTATAGAGGAGAAACCATATCTGAAAGAGCTGCCTATGACTCGATTCCGCTATTTTAAAGAAGGTAGTCGAACAGTGTGGGATGATGGAAATATAAATGTAGATAATTCATATTACTCTGCATTACCTGCGAAACTTTATTCAAAAGTTATGGTAAGAATTTATGAAACAGAAATTGAAATTTTTGATCCTGAAACACTGAATATAATCAGACGACATCCCAAAAGCAATCAGGCCGGATCGTTTATCATGGAAGAAAAAGACCGGATATTCAATCCATCGAGGAAAACAGGATATTTGCTTGAATTAGCAGGGAAAATAGGTACTGAGACCCAAAAGCTGTGTCAGATGTTATTTAACCAGTTTGGGAGAAGTGGACAGCGGAGAATGCAGGGTATCGTAAATTTAGCCAGGAATTATGAAAGCAGGTATATAGAACAAGCTGCAACACTGTCAATTAAAAATGGTTTAACCAGTTATAAATCTTTTAAAAAACTTGTACAAACTGTTTGTGAAAAAGAGCTGGAATCACAATCTGAAAAGCCTGAAAAAGTTACTCAAAAGCATAAACTGATAAGGCCGATGGAAGATTATGCTCAATTCTTTAAGCAGCATGCAGCTGGTGCTGACAGTGTCTTAGAAAAAGAAACAAACAATATAAACAAAAGTACACTAAAAAAAACATTACCACAAAAAGGTGAGCTGCAACAGATCTGGCAAAATGCAGACTGGAACAAGGTAATAGATGTATTTGATTTAGAGATTGATAATAAACGCCGCAGGCACTCTGAGGAGATCTGGATCAAGTCACCATTTACAAATGAAGAAAATGCGTCTTTGCATTTGAATACAAAAGAAAATATTTTTAAGGATTTCAGTAGCGGAAGAGGTGCTGGTGAAGGAATTTTGAATTTCTGTCAGGAACTGTTACGTCAACGAGGCCGTGACATGAACTGTTATGAAGTGGGCAGATGGATGTTGGAGACAGGGATTTCAACAATATACAGAGTAAAACAAAGTAAAACTCAACAGCCATCAACAAAGTCATCAGCAAAAAAGGCAGAATCCTTGGAAAAGGAAATAAACCAACCGATTAAAATTGATCTGAGAAAATGGTTAAGAGCAAGCCACCCTGCGTTATTAAAAAGAGGTGTTGAAAAAGAAACCTGCCAATATCTTGGATGTGGTTTTTTAGAACCAAGAAGTGATGGGAATTCTCCATTAAATGGACGCATAGTATTTCAGATAAGAGGAGTATTTAAAAAGGGTACTGAATTTAAGCCTGTTATCCTGTCACATGTGGGACGGGCATTGACAGTTGAGCAGGAAAGAAAAGATGGCAAATACTGGAGTTATCCATTTTTCAAGGGATTTGAAATATACAATCAGGATAATTTGCTTTTGGATGAAAAAGCCCGAAAACAGGTGGAGAAGTACGGTCTTATACTGGTGGAAGGTTATTTTGATGTAGCAGCGCTTGTTGCTGCCGGAATATTAAATGTAGGAGCAATAATGGGGTCAGAATTGACTTCTGGCCAGGTAAGCAGGCTGGAAATGGTTAAATTACATCTTAAAATACCCAAAATCACACTTTTTTTAGATAGGGATAAAGCTGGTGTATCAGGCAGTGAGAAGTCTGCTTTACTGTTATTAAAACACAGCTTTACGGTAGCGGTATTTAACTGGAACAATCAAGTTGAAATAATTGAAAACAGAATACGGGATCCAGGTGAAATGATGAAAGAGCAACTTAAGATGCTTAGGAAAAATGGGAAAATATAAAGTTATTCAATTGTCTGAAACCGATTGAAATATCATGCAACTATTAAAGGTAAATAAATAATTATTAAAAGGAGATAACGGATATGTCAATGTCAATACCAGAACTGCAAAAAAACCTGCAATCGCTCAGATTACACGGAATGAGCACAACACTGGAAAGCAGGACGCTTCAAGCGAATCAAGGTGATAGCACTTTATTAGATATGTTTTCCTGTCTGATTCAGGATGAAATAGATTTTCGGCATACAAACTTGATTAAACGACGATATAAAGCATCAGGACTATCTGAGAAAAAAGTTATGAGTGATTTTGACTGGGGATTTAATCCTAAACTGCCTAAAAAAGATATATTTGAATTGATAACTATCAAATTTGTACAAAAAGGCGAAGATGCACTTTTAATAGGCTCACCGGGGACGGGAAAAAGTCATGTGGCTAAAGCTATTGTCCATGCAGCTGTTAATGCCTGTTATAACGTTATATACAGAGAAGCACATACATTTTTTGAAGATATATTTGAAGCCACACAAACAGGAAGAAGAAAAAAAATCAATAAATTGTTTTCTGATTGTGATTTACTGGTGATAGATGATTTGTTTTTGAGAAAAAAAATACCCGACAATGCAGCAGATGATTTGCTTGATATAATTCTGAACAGGTATTCAAAAAGAAAAAGTACACTGATAACATCAAATAGAGTAATAGAAGATTGGGGAAAATTGCTCCAGGACAATGCAGCATCATCGGCGATTTTAGACCGCTTGCTGCACCATGGAAATTTACTTGAATTTGAGGGTAAAAGCTATAGATTGAAAGAAGCAGCTAAAAGACTTGTTTCTAAAAAGAAAAAGAAATAATATAACTCAATAGATTTTGTCGCCAGTTATAAAAAGTGCCCACAGGTGGGGGATTTTGAAGTGCCCATAATTTTGGTTTTTTACCGATGGTCATATGGGAGATTTTAGGTGCCCACAGGTGGGGGATTTTGATTTAGCCCAAAAGGGATGAAAAAGAGGAGTTAGGTGGGGGATTTTGAAGTGCCCACAAGTGGGGGATTTTCAGGTGCCCATCCGGGAGGAGATTCTCTGTTTTGTATAATTGGTGTTATTGTTTTGTTGATAATTACAATACTGTTATAGAGAATAAGAGAAAGACTGATTTAAACTGGTATAGTAAAAATGTAGAAATTTGATTGTTAAATATCAAAGAATCAGTAAAGTTAATTGGAAATTTCCAT
>CAYFKW010000070.1:0-4635 GCA_964343845.1 uncultured Desulfobacula sp.
AATGACCATATTTCAAATATTAACTCGGGTGTCCAGTTTTATAGGGGCAACTACAAGGGCTAGAGTATCGATTGATGTTTGATTAGTTACAATAATCATAACCCCATCGACACTTCGAATAGTATTATCAATGATAGGTTTATGGTTGACTAATTCTACTTCATTTCGATCCAGGGTAATGAAATCTATTGTAGGTTTTGAATAAAACTCCCATCTATGTCTGCCATTGACTAACATATCTCGATATCGAATGTCTGATTCAGCACATCCGACATAAATTCTTCTATGTTCTCTCTTAGGACTTTGCTCAGATGCTTTTTCTACAATTTTTACATTATGAACAATCATAATTTAATATTCCAGAGCTTCGCATATAGTCTATATTATTCCTCACACAACGGTGGAACTCACGGGCCGCAAGGGCTTGCAGAAAAATTAACTGAAAGCACTGTTTTTAGAAGTTTTTACAGACTTTGAAAAAGACCGCTCCTTGCGGTCCACGTACAGCGCGGGATTATGTTAAATTTTCTCGTACAATTGAAAGGGGTTGCAGCTTTTTAATCTCAATCGCTTTTGGGCCGTTCATAGCGTGCCATAGATCCCAGTCTTGTTGCAAACCAAGCCAGAAATCTGCAGACATTCCCAAAACATAAGACAATCTAAGCGCAGTGTCTGGTGTCACTGAACGGCGACCTTTGATGATTTCGTTAAGACGAGGATATGATACTCCTAATTTTTGAGCCAGTTTCGTCTGTGTGATATTAAGAGGTTTGATAAATTCTTCCAGAAGCATCTCGCCCGGATGTGTTGGCGGCCTGCTTTTGGGGAGTTTCCTCGAAACGTTATTAGTGATAGTCTGTGATTTCAATCTCATATGTTTGGTCCTCCTCCCAAATAAAACAAATACGATATCGCTGATTTATCCGGATGCTATATTGATTTTCTCTATCGCCTTTTAGCTGCTCAAGTCTGTTTCCTGGTGGTATTTGAAGTTCAGTGATTTCTTGCACACGGTTAATTTGGTCCAGTTTGCGTCTTGCGACAGGCCAAATTGATTGCGGACAACATTTTCTGGCGGCTTTGGATGCAGTTCCATCAAAAACATCTTCTGTTCCGGCATTTTTAAAAGACTTTATCATGGCTCATATTATAACGGCATCCATTATAAATGTCAATATTTCGGATTAAAGGCATAACTCCCGAGTTGACCGGCAATTTTCCTGGTGTGGTAGAGCTTTTAAGGTCTGATTACATTAGGTAAATTGCCGAGTCGAATATTTGGTTCTGGCGCCGCAGGCGTCAGGTTCAAATGTTAGTCCGGTCCGCTGCGATTGTTCTGTGTCGACTTAACTTTGTTTTACCCAATTTTCGACTTTTAAAGATGGAATTCTTATGAATTCTTTTTCGTTATTTGTAACTAATTTTAAATTTAGGCTCAAAGCATGAGCTGCTATCAAAAGGTCAAGGGGGCCAATGATAAGGCCTTTAGTCTCAAGATAAGATCTGATTTCGCCATAATGTTTTGATGCATTTTCATCATATGGAAGGACTTGAAATGGGGTGAGGAATTCTTCCAAGCGTTTCAAGTTTTCCTTTTGGAATCTACTTTTTGACACTCCATAATGAAGCTCTGAAACGGTTATGCTTGATATCCCGATTTGGCCAACTTCTTGATTCTTAAATTTTTGAATTACTTCGGGAGGCTTTTCATTCATTATGTAAATGCAGATATTGGTATCAATCAAATATTTCATCTAAGCCAGCTCTTTCCTGTTGATTGTCAGGTTGATTCCGATCAGTTATGAAAGGTTTGTCATATTTTTTAAGATTTCTTTCCCATACACCCCATACAGTTTTGTCTTTAGGTATAAGTAGAATTCCTTGTGAAACCTTTTTGATATATACTTCTTTGCCTTCAAAACGATATGCTTTGGGCAATCGAAGGGCTTGACTTCTGCCATTTATAAATAGTTTTGCTGTATCCATTTTTACCTCCATGCCATTGAGCTATATCATAAAGTATATACCACATAAAATTATTGTCAATCTTTTACTTTTACCGACAAGACACAGAACGGTTGAGTTGAGGGGCTGCCGACCATAGGGAGGGAACCAGGAAGGCAAAGCCGCCCCTGGCAGTCCCTTGCAACGAATGTTATAAGCGTTTTTATTGAGGTTTTCTTTCTTCTTCAGTAAAAGCTGGCAGTTGAATGGATTCCTGCATTACCAAATGATCTTTTTTTAGTTCCTTAAACATTTTAACCTTTGACCCACCGTAAAAAGCAAATATACTATGGTTGTCAGAACCAATAGATAAAGGATAGGGAATTATTTTCATTATTGCTTTTGCATCAGCGAACTCGGTCATTACATCAAACTCCACCAGTATATCGTTGTCACTACGAATAATATCCATATTGCGACAATGATCACATTTTTCACCAGTTTTATAAAATTCTTCTTCTAATGTTTTAATTAATTTTTGTTTATCATTTATTGAGCTAATTTTTACATTACCCATGGCAAATACTCCCAACATGGCCTCGGTATTTTTGTTATAAAATATAGTAATGTCTTTAGGCGCAGTAGGAAAAAATGTTTGTCTTAATTTTTCTTTCATATCAGAACTAATTTGATTGTAGCCATCTAAAACTAAGATAGAATAATTTCTTTTATAATCATTGTATCTTCTAGAAGAACTATCAAAGACACTGGGCTTGAAACTCACACATGATTGAAATAGAAAGATTGTTAAAATAAACAGTAGTAATTTAGATTGAGTTTTCATGTTCCTCCTTATAGTTGAGTTAAGAAGCTTATCGGTTGAGTTCAGGGGCCGCCGAGCAGAGCGGGACTGGGAAGGCGAAGCCGCCCCCAGCGGTCCAGTGCAGTGATGGTTCTGTGTCTTTGATGCCAACCGAATAATTCTTATAAATCTGTTATTATGATTTGATCTAAGAAAGTATTAGCTTTTTCTTCAAAATTTATATCTTCATCACCAACTTGATACCTGTAAGAATAACCAAGCTCAATACCGATTGAATGATTTTTTGGGTGTTGGCCAGTATAACCAAATACCTCTAATATCATGGTTTTGTTACCATATTTGGCAGTAGCAACTTTGTCCTCTGCGATAGTATGATACTTCATTATATAGTTTGTGCCACCTTTAATATTCTCTTTCTTATCCTGAATAACTTTAAACCTTTCCTTTGGTTGCTGGGCTTTCTTGCCTTCTGAAATATATTCTGTGAATTGCTGCTCTGATTCAAATTTAGGCAGTTTGAAAATTGTAATATTTGCAATGTAGCTAGAATTTTTTGCCGGACCATATTTTGCCAGAATTAGTTGTGTTTTACTTTTATTTTCAATTTGCCACCCTTGTTCTTGTGGTGGAAGTACAGAAACACCTATCACATCATCAATTCTTTTTGAGGTGTCAGCGAAATTTGGTTTTTTTTCATGCACGCAGGATGTAAGCAAAAAAGCAATGAATACGATCAGGAATTTTTTCATTTTGTCTCCTCTACCTTGAGTTACACTGCATTGACACAGAACGTTTAAGCTAACCTGCCAGCCAGAGCAGTTTACAGTTTGTAAAGCGTTTCTGGAAAACCGGGGTAGTATTCCCGGTCAGGTTCAGTGTCTTGTTATACCTTTTTATAGTGATGGTCTGTAGAAAGCAAAAGAGAAATATAGACCAATAAAACTTAAGTAAAACGAATAGCGAGATATAATAATCTTCCAGAAAAAATTTTTATCAATGTCCAAAATTTGGGATTTAGTTATAAACAATAAATGAATAAGAAAAATATCTGAAATTACCCAGAACAAACCAATGTCCATAATGATTACAGATCGAGGCCTTGATGGAAAAAGAATGTAATCCGAAAGGTAAATTAACAGGGCTACAAAAAAAGGCAAAACAGACATTAGAGATAATGAAAAAGGAAAAGCCAACACCACAAGTGCAAGTAATGCAAATAGTAAAAACTCAGGAAAGGCCGATAACAATAGCAAAACCGTGACAATGAAAATCCCTTTTCGATATCGTTTGTAGGAATCGAATCCAACTGAATTGTAAAATTTATCAAAGCGGTCTTTATGCTTGTTATGTAAAAGTGAATTGAAAATCGCTACAATACAAAACAAGCCCATTCCGATTAAGAAATAATGCTCCATAGAGAATACTTTCTGAGGTATAACTCCCGAGGTGACCGGCAGTTTTCCATGTGTGGTAGGGCTTTTAAGGTCTGATTACACGGGGTAAATTGCCGAGTCGAATATTTGGTTCTGGCGCCGCAGGCGTCAGGTTCAAATGTTAGTCCGGTCCGGGCAACTCGGGAGTTCCCGTGCCGCGCCTGCGGCGCGGGAACGGTTGAGTTCAGGGGCCGCCTTTAGCGGTCCTTTGAAATGGTGGTTATGCTTTTGGTTAGCATTGTAAGCTTCGTTTAAATTGGCATTTTAAAATACCAATAGACTCCAAATAAGCTAAATAAATTAGCAAAAATTACTATTATGATTCGTAAGGCTTTTGATTCATTTTTAACTTTGTCAGTGTAATAATAGCCGACGGCCATTTGATCCTCCCCAAGGATTGTACACTTGAGGTTAAGCCTCTATAATGCAAAATTA
>CAYFKW010000071.1:0-3503 GCA_964343845.1 uncultured Desulfobacula sp.
GAGTTATACGAAACTCTCAACACTGTTGAGAGAATTACTTTGGTCAAGTCACTTGCAAATTCTTTCAAAAACTAAAACTAATGAGAAAAAGCTACCCGAAAGGTAGCCAATTCCCTGATATTAAAAAATGCTGCCTACCAGAAATCAAAAAAAGGTGTTTCGAAGAAAATAGTGTTTTAAATTAGAAATTTATTCAGGTAAAATATAAATAAAGATTGTGAAATAATTGAATACTCAATAGTTAGAACATTGCTTTTTATTATAATTAAACAGGACTTATCACCTTAAAATCTTCTAAAATTGAAGGAAATAGGTTAAAAGGGTAATAGATGTCAGCGGCGACCTGATTTTGTATATAGGGTAGCGGTTTGAAAATCCAAATATTATTCAAAACATATTATTCGAAAAATGAGTTATAAAAAGTTTCTTCAATATTCTTCATGGATTTAGTTCCAAAAAAATACAATATATAAAACAAATTCTACTTACAATTTTAAACAAAAAAAATATGTTACAGACCCAAGGAGGAAAAGGGTCGAATGAGAAAGGTAAGAAAACGTAAGTGCAGGAATTGTAAGAAATATTTCATACCGGACCACAGAAATATAAACCGTCAAAAATATTGTAAAGAAACTGAATGCAAAAATGCAAGCAAGTCAGCCAGTCAGGAAAAATGGTTATCGAAACCGGAAAATAAAAACTATTTCCGCTCAAAGGAAAATGTAAGACGAGTACAGGATTGGAGGAAGAAAAGACCAGGTTACTGGAAAAAGAGTAATTTAGACAAAAATGCGTTACAAGATTCCTTAAAGGGAAATAGTGAATGTGTTCAAGATGTTAAAGGTGATTTAAATAAAAATGCGTTACAAGATTCCTTAGGCCTGCAAGATCCTGTATTCATAGGTTTAATCTCAAATTTAATAGGCTCTGCGTTACAAGATGACATAGTAAATACTGCCAGAAAAATGCGAGAAATAGGTACGGATATTCTATTTGGAAAAACAGAAATAAAAGGAGGCAGTAATGGTAAAAAAACAACCGATATTTCCGGAAAAAGTAAGGAAGATACCGAAGCGTTTCAGCTGGGTGGATCAGCGACTGGTTAGCGAGCATTATATTGAAAGATGCAGCCATGAAGCTATGACGCTGTATTTGTTTTTAGTAATAGTTAGCGACAGTAGAGGTTTGAGTTATTACTCTGATGGTTCAATCTGTGTAAAACTTGGATTTAAAAGAGATGACCTGCTTATGGCAAGGGGTAGTTTAAAGGCGTTGGGGCTTATTGGTTATGAATTTCCAATTTATCAGGTGCTTTCACTGGATGTTATCAAGGCAGATATTTTTGAAGAAAGGGATAAAACAGCATTAAAAGAGCCATTGTCGATACAGGCGGTGTTCAGAAAAATAGGAGAAAAAGCTAATGATAAGTTATGAGCAGTTTTGCAAAATAAAGCATCTTCAGAAACAGGAAGGACTAAATGCTTCGCAAATAGCTGGCGAGCTTAAAATAGATTACAGGACAGTAGTAAAATGGCTGGAAAAAACACAGTATGAACAAAGAGCAAAAACATATCGTAAAAGCAAACTTGATCCTTTTAAAGAAAACATTGTTAAAATGCTTGAATCCCATAATTATTCTGCGACACAAATATTTAACCGTATAAAGGAAGATGGATTTGAAGGTGGATTCACAATTTTGAGAGAATATGTGAATAAAGTGAGGCCGAGACGTTACAAGGCATATTTGAAGCTGACATTTATGCCTGGAGAATGTGCCCAGGTGGATTGGGGCTCATATGGCAGCGTGAATGTTGGAAACACAAAGCGAAGACTCAGTTTTTTTGTAATGGTTTTATGCTACAGCAGAATGATATATGTGGAGTTTACGCTCAGTCAAACAATGGAACATTTTTTAGGATGTCACAAAAATGCCTTTGATTTTTTCGGGGGCTGTCCTGAAAAAGTGATGGTAGATAATCTTAAGTCAGCGGTGCTGAAGCGGGTTTATGGTGCTGAGCCTGTTTATAACCCGAAATATATGGCATTTGCCAATAGCTTTGATTTTGAAATTGTTCCATGTGGTGTTGCTAAAGGTAATGAAAAAGGTCGAGTTGAAAATGGAGTTGGTTATGTAAAGAAAAATTTCTTAAGAGGGCTTGAGATACCAAACTTTGAAGCCATAAATCCGGCTGTTAAAAACTGGATGGACACAATAGCTAATGTTCGCATTCATGGTGAAACAAAAAAAAGGCCAGTTGACCTTTATAAAGAGGAAAAAAAGTCTTTAAAACCATTGCCAGCTAATTCATATGATATTGCAAATATAAGTCAGGTAAGAGCATCAAGACAGTTTCGCATTACAGTTGATACTAATCGTTACTCAGTACCAGCGGAATATTCCGGTCAAAGACTTACTTTAAAGCTGTATCCGGACCGAATATGCATTTATGAAAAAGAAAAACTTATTGCAAGACATGCCCGTAATTATGGAAGACATCAGGATTTTGAAGACCCTGACCACCCCAAACAATTACTTTTACAGCGTAGAAAAGCCAGAGACAATAAGATTCTTATGCGTTTTTTAGCATTATCACCAGTTTCTACAGAATATTATAAAAACCTTGAGCAGCGACGGTTGAATCCTATTGTTCATATCAGGAAAATAGTTGCTTTAAGTGAAATATATGGAAGAGACGATGTATCCAGGGCACTTGAAGATGCTTTTACATTTCAGGCTTTTTCATCTGAGTATATTGAAAATCTTCTTGAACAGCGTTCAAGGATTATTCCTCAAGCAGGTGCTCTTTCTTTAACCAGAGGTGAGGATCTTCTGGAACTGGAAGTTGAAAACCCTGATCTTTCTCTTTATTAATCAGAAACAACAATTATCAAAAAAGGATAAATTTATGTCTACTAATAAAAATATCAATTTTACTTTAAATAAAACTCAAAACCAGCAGCTTAAACAAAACCTTGATTACCTGAAACTTCGTTATATCTCAGATAACTATGAATCATATTTTACAAAAGCCGCTAAAAATAACTGGTCCCATGCAGATTTTCTGGCCAATCTGATAAATGGTGAGGCCTCACTTCATAAAGATCGCTCCATTCAAAGAAAAATCAGCCTTGCCAGGTTTCCTGTCATAAAAACTCTTGAACAGTTTAGCTGGTCGTGGCCTAAAAAAATTAACCGTATGCAGGTGGAAAATCTTTTTCGTCTAAAGTTTATAGAAGACAAATCCAATGTTATTTTTTTAGGCGGTGTCGGTCTGGGAAAATCTCACCTGTCTTCAGCTATTGGCTATTCGGCTTGTCTTGCCGGTCATACTGTTCTATTTACCACTGCAATTGATGTCATCAATAATTTAATCGCTGCTAAAAATGCAGGCAGATTGAAAAATGAAATCAGAAAATATGTTAAGCCCTCCCTGCTTGTTCTGGATGAGTTATGAAAAGCTTTTCATAACTCATCTTATGGTAAGTTAAATTTTATGTGAAGT
>CAYFKW010000072.1:0-2682 GCA_964343845.1 uncultured Desulfobacula sp.
TCGCGATGTCCGGATAACGAATATTTACGAAGGTACAAACGGTATTCAGGCCCAGGATCTGATGCATCGCAAACTGCTCTTAGATGATGGCCGTCTATTCAATATACTGATCCGGAAGATCGAGCATACAGTAAACCTGGCAGGCAGTGAAAAAGAACTTTTTTCAATGACTGTGGCATATGAAAAAATGCTTGGGGAATTTAAGCATATGCTTCAATTGGTGATCAAGACCAGGGATGACGAAAACGGAATCATGCTGCGAAAAGCCATGGCTTCAGATTTTTTGAACGTTACAGGAGATGTAGTGCTCGGATGGATGCTGCTGTGGCGGGCCTACGCTGCTTTACAGCAAAAAGACTCAGATAAAACCAGATCAGATTTTTTGTCAGGCCAGATCCATTGCACACGCTATTTTATAGATTATATCCGCCCTGTTGTCATGGGAAGAATGACGTCTATCCTGAGTGGCAGCGACACGATTCTGACAATGAACACGAACCTGTTCGGCAGCAGATAAACAAAAAATCAGAGAACAAATGATCTTAATGAATGACAGCATAAAATATTATAAAAGGAGCCAAGATGTTATCTAATGCATATATCCCATACCGGGGATATTACAGTACACCATTCGTAAAATGGCAGGGTAGTCTTGCCAATGAAAATTCAATCACCTTGGGGGCCGAAACATCCAGACGCTGGCTTGCATCCAGAAAAATCGATCCGAAAATATTTGACTATCTGGTTTTAGGTGTCACCATCGGGCAGCCAGCCGTTTTCTATGGCGGTCCGTGGGCATCAGCTTTAATCGGTGCAGATGAGACGCCCGGGCTCCACATCAGCCAGGCATGTTCCACCTCTACTACCGGTATATTCCAGGCGGCTTTAGGCGTTGAGGGCGGTGCCTTTAACACGGTTTACACACTTTTTACTGACAGGTGTTCGAACGGGCCTCACACCATCTGGCCGAACCCCAAAGGCCCTGGCGGTCAGGTGATATCGGAAAACTGGGTCATGGATCATTTTGGAAGCGATCCCTGGGCCGGATCAGCAATGATCCAGACAGCTGAAAACGTGATAAAGCTGGATGACAGAGCATTTCAGAAACGCTACATGTTTCCTGTTGAAATTCGAGTGTCCAGCAAGAAGACAATTCTGGTAGAGGCGGATGAAGGTATTATGCCTACTACAGCAGAAGGGCTTACACAGCTTAAGCCTGTTCTTCCTGGTGGACAACTGACATTTGGTACCCAGACGCATCCGGCAGACGGTCATTGTGCTATGGTTGTTACAGGACGTGACCAGGCCAGGGAAATCAGCGAGGATGACTCAATTGAGATCCAGGTGGTCTCGTTTGGGCATGCACGTGTTAAAAAGGCTCATATGCCCATGGCTCCTGTTCCTGCTGCAGCCATGGCGCTTAAACGTGCCGGCCTTTCTATCACTGATATTAAGGTTATCAAAACGCATAACCCATTTGCAGCCAATGACCTTTACATGTCCAGACAATTCGATATCGATCCGGATACGTTTAACAATTACGGCAGCTCTTTGATCTTCGGTCATCCCCAGGCACCGACCGCCGGGCGCTCCATCATCGAAGGTATTGAAGAAGCAGTCCTGCTGGGCGGCGGCTATGTGCTTTTTACCGGATGCGCAGCTGGTGATACATCAGCCGCGATAATTCTCAAAGTAAAATGATGCTTCAACCATATTTTGTCCAGCGACGTTAGGAAACCAAGGAGGAATAGATATGAAATCAATAAAAACAGTAGGTGTCGTCGGGTTTGGTGTCATGGGTGCAGCCATTGCTCTGAATGCAGCATCCTCTGGCTACTTTGTCAGGTTTAAAGAACTAAATGATGAACTTGTTGACTCGATGTATCAAAAATGGGTGGCAAACCCTCTGACAAAGAAAATTGAAAACAATAAAATAAGTAAAGAAGATGCTGATAAAATTGCAAGCAGGATCCAAGGGACAAGTCATTACGAGGACCTGAAAAATTGTGATCTGATTATTGAAGCAGCAGTAGAAAATATTATACTGAAACAGGAAATTTTTCGAATCCTTTCTAGTATATGCAGGAAGGACACGATCATTGTCAGCAACACATCAACATTTCTGATTGAACAATTGATGAAACATGTAAAAAACCCGGCTCGCACTGCAGGCCTTCATTATTTTTTCCCGGCCAATGTCAACAAGCTTGTAGAAATTATTCGCCATGAAAAAACAAGTGATCAGACATTTGAGGCGATTAGGGAGTTTGCAGAAAAAAACAATAAAACTGTGATTGGAGTCAAAGATTTTCCTGGATTTGCAGTGAATCCAGTTTTTATTGCAAGCTATATGGTGCTCAATTCATTTTATGGCAAATATAATGCTGCCACGCTTGAAGACATCTCAAAGGAGGCCCTTGGTATAAAGTTCGGCATACTATGGGTTCAGAACTTCACAGGTATGGGGACATCCTATCATGCTGCCCGGTCTATGCATGATTACCTTGGAAAAACAGATGTTGGATTTATAGACGTTCCAGAGCAGTTGGAAGCCTGTTTTAAATCAGGAGAATTGTGGGACCTGAAAGATGGTCCAATTATCGAAGACAGAACAGTTCGGCAGGTGGTCATTGACCGACTTTATGGTGCTATTTTATCCATTTCCACTCACCTGATCGAGAA
>CAYFKW010000072.1:2692-2952 GCA_964343845.1 uncultured Desulfobacula sp.
AGCAGATTTATCAGAGTGTTATGCATAGACTTGCTTCCTGACAATTTGAAAACGCTGTGTAGGAATTTAGGTCATTTTGAAGTGAAACTAAATAACCAGCTAAAGGGAGGACCCCTTAGCAGACAACCTTGTATTAAATGGAGGAATGTTATGAAACAACGATTTACCATTTTTATCAGTTTAATTATTATCATTTGCCTTGGATTTTTCGCTGGTTCTGCCACTGCAGGAACATCCAAACTCAAATTTGGGCATGTGGC
>CAYFKW010000072.1:3097-3420 GCA_964343845.1 uncultured Desulfobacula sp.
GTATCACTACAGCGGTTCTCCAGAATTTTGTTCCTGAATGTGCCATCATTGACATGCCTTTTATTTTTCCCAACCGTTCCACAGCATATGCAGCTCTTGACGATCAAAGATTGAAAGACACAATATTTTCATATTTCCCCAAAAAGGGATTTATTGCCATAGGCTGGGGTGAAAATGAAATAAAGGATTTTACCAACAACAAAAGACCAGTCCGCTCCCCAGAGGACATCAAAGGGCTTAAAGTAAGAGTCATGAATTCGCCAGTCTATATCGACACTTTCAAACAACTAGGTGCTTCACCCGTAGCCATACCTTTTTCTGAA
>CAYFKW010000073.1:0-2840 GCA_964343845.1 uncultured Desulfobacula sp.
AGACGTGCCAGCCAGGTTAATGGATAATGATTCCTGCTAAAAACATCCCCAGCGGTTTGTGCGGCTATCTCCCCTCCGGTTTTTCCCATATATAACTTGTGACCCGCCAGGCTGGTAGCACCATCAAACACACCAAAAATATTGTCTTGAATCATGATGCAGTCTTCGTTTGTGTCTGCAGTCCCTTTTTCGAAAATGTACTGTGTTTCCATAATTTATCCGATTTAAAAAAATGCTGTCTGTGATTATAGAAACAGATCCAGTTATGTCAAAATGATAATATCAATGAGTTTTTCAATAATTATCAGGATTCTCAATAGCAATGACATTTTATAAAGACACCATTGAAACTGATTGAAGCAAAGAACAAACAAACCATTTCCCGTAAAGTGGAAACATCCCTGAAACAGGCATTTCTATGGGAAGAGGTAAAAAACAGGATGTCTCCTGAGGCCCGCCTGTTTTCAGGAGGGCAACAGCAGCGGTATGTATTGCCAGAGCATTCATATCAGAAACCAGTGTGCTGTTGATGGATGAACCAACCTTGTCACTTGATGGAACCTCAGCAGATGTGATCAAAAAAATGCTTGTGGAATTTAAAAAAAGGTGCACAATCATTATGGTGCCTCATTAAATGGATCAGGTTAAACGAATTGCAGACCACAAGTTCATCCTGTCAAACAGGCAGTTGAGACCAAATTAAAAATTTAAAAATAGGACTATCTATGATTCAAGTTGATATACCAGGAAAAGGGTGCTTAAAAATCAGACATGTTATATTCGACTATAACGGTACCATCGGAAAAGACGGGCACCTGATACAGGGAGTAAAACAGGGTATTCAGGAATTTTCAGGCCAGCTGACATTCCACGTGCTGACAGCAGATACGTTTGGATCAGTTAAAAAGCAGCTTCAGGATATGGATGTTGTATTAACTGTTATCTCAAAAAATCATCAGGATCAGAAAAAACTGGCATATTTAAATACGCTTGGAGCTGAACATACATTGAGCGTCGGGAATGGACGCAACGATGTCCTCATGCTTAAAAAAGCCTGTATCGGAATTGCCGTTATTGGGAACGAGGGTTTGTCATCTGCCTGCCTTTCAGCATCTGATATAGTGATCAAAGATATTTTAGATGTTTTCGGACTGCTCAGAACACCAGAGAGGATAATCGCAACATTGCGTGTATAATACTGTGAACCATTTCCGCAACCAGGTGTTCAATTCTTCGCCAGACACCTGTCAGGTACCCTTTTCTGCTGTCAGCAGTAACAACATACTGTGGTTATTCACACCATGCACACTGTGCTTAAAACAAATTGAAAATAATATTAGTATTTCACTCCTTAGAGTGATTATCATATCCCTTTAAAAACGGGTTGTCTCTTTCCTACAGAACTTAGGCCTTCTAATGCATCAGCGGTTGAAAAAATTTCAATAGGTTGTGACAGCTCAATTTCTATGGCCTCTTCTATGCTTTTCCCTGTCTGCATATCAATAATTGCATTAGCCTTTTTCAGAGCCAACGGGGCTTTTCCCTTCAGGGCCTTTAAAATTTTCTGTGTTTTTGAATTTTTATCTGAAGCGTTACCGTTTATGATCACATCATACCTATTCTTTTCAATCTGTTCGATCAGGTAATCCGAAGAAAACAAGGCCTCCATTTTTTTGAGGTAACCGGATCCGGGCTTTTGATTTTTAATTATTATACATCCGGGTGTTTTTAGCTTTTTTATTGTCTGATCGATTTCATCCGGTGAAACAATCGCATCTATTATCCCGAAATCCAATCCCTGTGACGCTGAAATATTTTCCCCGGTAAATATATAATATTTAGCAAGATGGGGGCCGATTTTTCTTGCCAGGCGAGGCATGCCGCCCAGACCCGGATATATGCCGATGGCAGTTTCTGGAAATCCCAAAGACCCTTTCTCTGTTGCAATAATTGCCTGGCACGCCAATGCCAGTTCACTGCCGCCACCAAGGGACAGACCATTGAGGAGGGCGATTGTTAACTTTTTCGACTTTTCAATTGACAGGAATAATTGACTTGTCCTGCGGGTAAACGAAAGAATATCATCAATTTGATGTTTTTGAATTTTATCAATAAAGAACCGGATATCCGCTCCTGCCACAAATTGCTTTCCAGCACCTCTAATTACAATCGTCTCAACTTTTTCATCAGCATCCGCATTGGAAAAAGCTTCTCCAAACCGGTCTATCAAATCCTCATTCAATGCGTTCATTGCATGAGGTCTACTTAAGGTCAACGTTGCAACACCGCTCTCATTTACTTCATATTCCACAAGTTTCTGATTCATTTATATTTTTCCTTTTTTATCCATCTGAACAAAATTATTTTAAAAGCAATTCAGGAAGAAACAACGAAATGGAAGGCACATATGTGACAGCAAAAAGGCATATCAGCATAACCACCAGAAACGGCCCGACGCCTGCTGCAATTGTCATCAAGGGCTTTCTGGTAATACCAGATGCTACAAATAGGTTAATCCCGAAGGGAGGTGTGAGCATTCCCATCTGGATATTAAGCACCATGACCACACCGAAATGAACCAGATCAATGCCGTAGCGATTCAACGTTTCCACAAACAAAGGTGCCAGGACCAACATGGCGCTGACATCATCCATAAAACAACCCAGAATAAGGAAAAGAATATTCACTGCCAGAAGAAATACGATGGGACTGTCAATGTATTTGATAATCAAATCAGCCAGTTGGTGAGGGATTTGTTGTGACGTTAACAGCCAGATAAACGTCATTGCGCATGACAGGATAAACAACAGGCAGGCTGACAGTACAGCGGCTTCCTGACA
>CAYFKW010000073.1:2896-3157 GCA_964343845.1 uncultured Desulfobacula sp.
TGTCGGTGTAAATAGGCCGGAATATATTCCACCCAGTATCAGAACCGGAAGAATAAGCGCCCAGAAGCCATCTTTGGCAGTTGTAATAATTTCATTTAATGATGCCTTTTTTTCTATACGCCAGTTGTTTTTCTTCGCGATGACAAATGTGTAAACAAGAAGTGCCGTACCGATAAATAACCCTGGAATAATACCTGCCATGAACATTTTTGCTACTGATACATTCATCACAAGACAGTATAGAATCATCGGTATTGAGGG
>CAYFKW010000074.1:0-2231 GCA_964343845.1 uncultured Desulfobacula sp.
GTACAGCTCGCGCCGTTCGTGCCGACGCAGGCGGCACGAACGTTTGAAACCAGGCGCGCCGCTTTTTGGCGTCGCCTGGGTTGACTTGTTAGAGCCATTAAAACCCAAAGAGATGCATCTATTCATCATCAGGCTTCTCTTTCTTTTTCAATTTTTCATCCCGCTTTGAGCGAGATAATTGAACTTTCTTTGGCATAACAAACATATACACAAGGAATTTTTCAATAAACTCATACACCTCAGAAACATCATCTTCGTCAACATCCTTTAGATTATCTTTGTCAGGATGCGCTCAATTACCAAAAATCCGTATCTGATGTGTCCAGTCTTTAATGTCTGAGGGCAAATTGCCCAAGGATTCGATTTGTTTAATTAAATCAAGTTTATGATCCGCGCCAAGAATAAGTAGTGAGTTTTGAAGCGCTCTTCGAAACATAGCGCAACTAGTGCTTAAATAATTAAGTTCTCTATATTATCTTTTATCTGCGAACCTTTGACTTCTCTTTTTTTCCATTTAAACGGTTTTGAATTTGGATTGTAATATTTAATAAATTCCTCTATGTGCTGTCTTAATTTGTGAGGACTCTCAAAAGAGGCGCCACGAAGTGCTTTCCTTGAAAAGATACTAAACCATATTTCTATCTGATTCAGCCAACTGGCTGATGTCGGCGTATAATGAAAATGGACATTTTTGTTTTTCTGCAACCATTTTTCATTCTTTTTGTGAGTACAATAATTGTCTAAAACAACATGAATTTCTTGCCCAGGAGAATACTCAGCAACAATTTCGTCCATAAAAGCTTGAAAGTCTTCTCTTTTTTTCGTCTCAGTAACTTTGCCTTGTACTTGTCCGGTTGGGACTTCCAGTGCTGCAAAAAGATTCAAGGTTCCGTGTCGTTTGTAGGTGCTCTTGTAAGCCCGCACCACTTTTCCATTATCTGTTTTTATATAGCCTGTTTTACGTTCAAGGGCTTGAATGCTTGGCTTTTCATCAACACAAAGGACAATAGCGTTTAATGGAGGATTCAAATATAGTCCAACAATATCAGCGGCCTTACTGGCAAAATCCTGGTCGGTGCTAATACACCATGAACGTTGGCGTTGCAAATTGATCCCTTCTTTGCGCAAAATCATCCAGACGGCATCAACTGGCACATCCAATTTCCTGGCCAATGCGGGGCCATCCCAATGGGCCAAACCTTTTGGAGGCGGATTGCTTAAAAGCCTTAAAACATTATTGCGAAATGTTTCATCATATACTGGCGGGCGACCAGAACGAGGCTTGTCTTCTAGGCCCTCTATTCCATGCTTGATATATCTTTGTCGCCAATATATGACTTTGTTTGGATAAGTGTTTAGAACCTTCGCTATTTGATTTACAGGTGTTCCTGTTTCAGTAAGCAATATCATTTTGGCTCGATCAACTGTTTGTTTCGGCAATGTACGGCTTTTAGACCATCGCAATAAAGTCGTTTTGTCTTCAGGTAGTATTTCTGTTTTTGGTGTTTTTCTTGGCATAATGCCAAGAGTATATATAATATAGATTATTTTGTCAATTATGTACTAGTTATTGATATTTCATTTCATGATAATTTATCACTTACCAAAATATTTGAATACAGAGAAGGTTTTCTGATTTATAAAAAAAGGCAGAAGAATGTATTAATTTAATTGAGAAAGCACTTAAAATAAATCCATCAAATAAAATTGCTGATGATTTAAAAAATTTTATAATAAGTTTTCTAAAGCATGTTAATCAAGGTTTAATAAGCTTGGAAGAAGCAGAATCAAAACTTTCCAAAGATAGTGGAATTGAGGTATCTTTATTATGCCCATATTGCAGATTCGAATCAACTTTCCATAATGTAGAAATAACCAAAAAAGAATACGTTTGCTCAAAATGCAATAAAAAATTCTTAGCCATAGTAGGCACAATTAAAGCTACCAAACGTATTAAAAAGCCTCTTGCGAATGAAACAACAGTCAGAATAAAAAACATTGAGGGAGGGGAGTCTATATTTGTTGTTGGTTTGGGGAAAAAAAGCGATACTACCCTATCAAAAGGAGATATGGTTGCTGCTATAAATAAGCCATGGTGTCAAAGCTTGAATTGTGAATTGAATTCTTGAAATTTATTTTTTAGTTTTTTATCTTCATCCATTTGCTGTTTAAATGATTTCACACTATGACTGACAGCGGAGTAGCTCATATTGAAAAGCTGTCCTATCTTT
>CAYFKW010000074.1:2241-3015 GCA_964343845.1 uncultured Desulfobacula sp.
ATTGTTCATTAATCCCTTACGCCATAAAAAATACACCACCAAATCTCGCCTCCTTTTTTCTGAACCATGTAACCGTTTTTTCTGAATGGATTTATCAATACCAACCGGATAAAACTCTGCAATTTTTTTCAACAAATCAACAACATTGATATCTTTTGCCAATTGTTTTTGCTGTGGTAAGTCTTTATGGGGAATACAAGGTAAATACTCATCACGAATTTTATTAACAAATGTTTTGGCACCTAAAAGCATGCCGTGTTGAAGATTCTCCATAAAGTACTTTTCTTCCTTTGCGTATCCTTGGACCTTCTCCCGGTATTTTTTCTGCTTATTGGATCCGCTAAAATATGACAAAATCGTATGTGTAGACAACCAATATGGACATTTTTTACCATACGCATAGACTGGATAGCTACTCCATTTATAATACCTCCCTTGAAACAAATGCCCCTTCTTTAAATTTCGGTTGTTGAATCTTCGGGTATAGGTTGTTCCTAACCACTGCATTGCCTTCTTTAGATTTGCGCGATTGGTCTTTGCCAAAAGATGATAGTGGTTCGGCATTAAAACGTATGCAAAAATATCCACTTCAAAGCGTTCGGGCATTTCTGAGATTGTTTCCAAAAATAAGCCCCGATCATCATCATTTAGAAAAATATTCTGCCCGTCATTTCCACGGGACATTAAATGATATAGTGCGCCCTCATATTCAATTCTCCATGATCTGCCCATAACGTTATAGATACATGATTGTTTCTTAATTATCAAGATATA
>CAYFKW010000075.1:0-2510 GCA_964343845.1 uncultured Desulfobacula sp.
CCATAAATTGGATCCGTTTCTTATTCCAAAACCATTTGAAATATCAAAAATGAAGAACTATGAGGTCCTTTTAAAAAAGAAACGCCTCAAGGATATTGAGATCCACCGTGTCACTGATTTGAATGTCCATGATTTCCATCACTATCTGAACAATCCAAATGTTCATGAAGCAATCTTTAAAGCGTTAACGTCTGAAAGGAAAATAACTGCTGGTGAGCATAAAACAGCTCTTGACGCTTTCAAAAAAACCACATTGGCAAATGGTGCAGAACAGATCCTGAATGAACTTGAGAAACTTGACATCAAGTCTATAGACAGTTGGAAGGCTTTTTTCACGGCGTTAAAAACTTTCTTGAAAAAATTTAATAAATAACGGGTGATACAATGAAAATCAAATCTAAAAACAACCTTTTGAACTTAATGCTTTTTCTCAGTATCCTTTTGGTTGGCCTGTCAGGAATAAACAATGGTTACGCTGATGTTTCTGTCTGCAAAAAACAATATACTTCTACCGATGAAACGTTTCCTGAATTCATATATGACCAGATTTTTATTCCTTCAGCTGAATGCAATTTAGCAGACAATGATGAAATTATAAAAATGCTTGGTAAGCCGATCAAGACAATTAAATCGGGAGATCAATCAAAAGATCCGGATTTAATACGATATGACATGACAAAAACAGCGTTTGGAAAATTAAAAATTAGAACCAGACAATTATATGATAACGCTGCCGGGGTAAGCTATAAAAAAGCGCTCAATGAGTTGATTACCAGAATAAATGTAGCAATTCAAATTATTGAGGGTGAAAAGACAAAAACTGAATCCAGTTTTCCAGGCTCACCCGTTCACCCTGGCCTGTGGAAAATATATGAAGCGTCAGATCCATTAAAGTTCAAAATTGTCGATTACAAAGATCTTGATAATCGGTCTGTAAAATCCGAAATATCCTTGTCTGATATCGCTGGAGAACCCTGTACCGGATTTTATGACGCATCTTGTGACGATAACTATAATCGCGTAATTGAGTATGTGACATTGATTAATATAGGCCAGAAGATTACAAATTATTACACCCATGATAAACTTTTAAGTGTATCTGCAGAAATAAAACTTCGAGAAAAACGATGGGATAATTATTTTAACAAAAGTATTCCACAGTACCCATGGGAACTGGCATTTAATTCATTGTTTTTAGATGATAACCGGGTGACAGATGAGGACGGAAACAAACTCGGTCCGATTGAACCACCAAGTCATCAGTGGATATTTCTTCATCCCTCCCCGGGCTTTGAATTTGTGGATAAAGCAAATGATGGAAGCAGGTTTCAACCCTCCGTCAACTTAGAAATTATCGGCTGTAATGGTTGGAAATGGGATCAAGATGCTTCAATGAAAACACAATTGGGAGGAGCCGCTTTAATCACATTGAGTGATCGATCCGGGACTGATTCCTTCGGCTATGGATTGATGCTTCATTACAATGGTAAATATGCGATAGGTGTTACTTACAGAGATGACGGGGACTGGGGTGTCACCATGAACATTGATTTAGGAGAATTATTAAAGGAGAATTTTAAAAAATACCAGGACAGGCTTAAAGAAGTTAAACCTGTTTTTCAATAGTCATCTTCCGGACTTGATCCCGACTGTTATCAAGCCACAACTAAATCCTGGGCACAATTTAAAAGATTTTTTTTCAGTGAATAAAAAAGGGGGCAGGAAAGGAGGCAGCAAAAGCCAAATCAGATGTAAATGAAATGCAGGGAATAATCACGATATAAAATTATTTGTGTAATAAAGCACCTGAAAGGGGAATGATATGAAAGATTTTTTCAATGAAAAGAAATTGATTGAGGCCCTGCCGGTTATGAGGGCTGCATATTCTGACAGGACCGCCTGGATAATGGCTGAGCTCAGCAGGCTGGTCTACGAACGTCTCCCTGTAGAAGAATCGGTAGACAGTTATATTGAGATGATAAAAGCGGCAGTAAAGGAGGGCAAAGAAGACAACGAAATTTCTGCTTTGATTCACAACGCGGCAGCACAGCATCTGAATGGAACCACGAGTATAGAGCAGGAGCTAAAGAAGGCTAATTTCAAATTCCTTGAATCTTTTTGCAGGAATGGAACAGAAGCTTTTCTGGCAAAGATTTCAAAAGCGAATAATTATAATGGAATGCTGGTCCTCTGTTTTAGGGGTACGCAACCTGATAGAATAAAGGATATTCATACAGATATTAAGGCAAATCTGGTTGACGCGGTGAACCCGGCAGAAGGAAAAGTCCACAGGGGGTTCCAGGATGCGTTCAAGACAGTCCAGAAAAAAATCGAAGTTGCAATAGAAAAGGCAAATAAGCAGGAACCAGGGCTGCCCCTTTACATCACAGGCCACTCTCTTGGTGGTGCATTGGCTATGCTGGCAACCCGTTATATCGGAACCGGGAGTATTGGCGCTACTTATACTTTTGGATGTCCCAGAGCTGCTGATGACAAGTTTTATGATAGTA
>CAYFKW010000075.1:2520-2847 GCA_964343845.1 uncultured Desulfobacula sp.
TGCCAGTCTACCGGATTGTCAATGCTGCCGATGGCGTAACAAGGGTTCCATTTGGAAAAGGATTTGCATTTTTTATAGCGCTGCTGAGGCTTATTCCAATTAATTTCACTTTTGCATTTACAGAGTTTTTGAGGCGTCATTTTCAAGGATATACCCATTACGGCAATTTTGTTTTTATGACAGATGCCTCAGATGTGAAAGATGCCGATGGGATTCCTTATAAAAATTTGGTTGTCAAAAAAAGCCCAAACATATTTGAGGTTGTTCCGACGGTAATTAAAAGATGGATTGCAACAGGAGGAAAGGCCACTTTTCAGGATCATGATA
>CAYFKW010000076.1:0-2734 GCA_964343845.1 uncultured Desulfobacula sp.
GCAGGATCGCCGCCTGATCAGAGAATGCTCATACACCAGATTTGACTATAGCTCGACGGATGTTACCCAGCTATTCCACTGCCAAGTCCATGACCTGAACAAAGCTAGGCGCATAAAAAATAACACGGCGAAACAAAATGATGTAAAACTAATAATTAGTACTATTTGGTAGTTTTTATCAGATTGATAAAAAATTGCATACCACATAAACAAACCTAACCCGCTTGTTATGAGGACAAGAATTAGGCTTAATCCGCTAAAAACAGGTGCTCTATTAGCAATGCGTGAGAAAAAAGAAGAGGGTTCCATTTTTTTGTCCCCTAAAGTTGCGTGATGTTGCAACAAAAGCTATACATAGTCGCTGCTATTGATTGATGATAATTTATTTTCTTTTTGAGATTCCTGGGTTTTCAAGTATTCAATATGAGCTTCCTTGATTGATTTTACATGCAAGTCCAGTTGGCTAAATGGAATCCTGATGCCAACCTCTGAAAATCTTTGGTTTATACTCATGTATACTTCTGAAAGTATTGGACGAATACCTTGAGAGGCATCTTTGATCCAGAAGCGTAATTGAAAGTTTAGGGAAGATGAACCAAATCCAACCATAACAGCTTGTGGCGGTTTATCCATGATTATGCGTGGAACATCATAGCAAACGGATTCTAATATATTTTTTACTTGCCTAACATCAGAGCCATATGCAACACCAATATCAATCTTTAGGCGTACCATGTTATTTTCATGTGTCCAGTTCTCAATTGTGTTGCTTATCAGTAAGGAGTTGGGAACTAACCTTCGAAGAGTTGCGCGGTCTTCAATGATTGTGTAACGCATACGCATCTCTTTCACAACTCCATATGTTCCCCCTGTATCTGGACTGTCACTTAAGGGTAAAGTGATCACGTTGCCTTTAGTAATAGTTTTATCCCATAGCAGCATCATGCCTGCAATTAAATTACCTAATGTCTCTCTTAGTGCTATAGATAGTCCTGCAGCTGCTAAGCCGCTGAAAATACCAATTTGGCTAAAAGAAGCTCGTGACAAGATAAGGGCTGTCAGTAAAGCGAAAGTAAATGCTATTGCGTTTGCACTACGCATAATAACGTCTTGCTCTAAGCCGGTGCTTGAGTCTTCTTTTGAATCTTCTATATAACGACCTTCTATTAAACGAGCTATGAATCTAAAGATTAAGAAAAAGAATGTGAAATACCAAGCTACACGCAAAAGTTGTAATAAAAAATTATTTTCAAATCTTTCCATGCGGTTTTTTGCTGTTTTGCACCTACTAACCTGATTTTTTGATTGTTTTTGCTGAATTGATTTTTTGTTTTTGTTAAATGCGTTGGTGCTATTATTCATCGAGTTATCAAGCACAAGATTTATAGAGTTTTTGTTAGGGCTGCTACATAAAATAGTTGGGGCTGCAAGAAAGTGAATGTGAAATGCTGTCAAATAGTTTGTCCAATTATTATGAGATGATGTGTTATGCGAAATATTTTTACCCTCTAGTTTATCTTGATTTATTACATATTCTACAGGAATCATATACGATGCTTTATAATACTGAATGTGAAAAAACAGAAATATTGGAGTTAAGAGCAGAAAGCTGAATACCAACAGCTTGCGCCCATTCTTTACAGCGGATGATATAAGCTCTGGCGGCATAGATGACTGTTTATCATTACTGGATATTGATGCAAGGCATTGCAGTTTTGTGACGCTAATATCAATTTTTTTATTTTTTAGCTCTTGTTCAAATTTTTTCTTAAATGTTTCACCTGAAAAAAACTCATTATCATTATTACGAATTTCTCTAACATAATCTTGAAAAACTTTTTCCTCAATCTTTTGGGTTCGAGAAATCAGTTCCAGTTTGTACTTTTTAAAAATATCAGGAGTGACAAGGTTGGAAAGTTTTTCTTTCTCCTGTTTAAAAGATTCTATTTCTTCATCATTAACTAACAATATGAGAAGGATTAGCTCAATACCAGTTATTGCTGATGCAACAGCTAAAATAAACGGAGGTGCGATAGATGTTTGGTAAAACCATGAAAAGAAAAGAGCGAGAGTTGAAAATAAAAACAACCATAAGGAGTAAAGAATGTTGTCAGCGCCAACTACTTTCCAGTATGTTCGTTGGTCGTATGTTTCACAATGGCTTGGGAGGCGGTATTTTATTGGGGTAATAAAAATTGCCCTCCCTGTAAGTGCGACGACTAGCAAGTAAGGCCATGCCCATGCTGGATTTAAAAACAAATCAAGAGTTAAATTGAACATATTTAAAAGCCTTTAATAGTAAAGCCTTTGATATTAACATTTTTTATGTGTCTGCTGATCTGCTTTTTGAGCTCGACCATCTCTTTCGTGTTCTGGCTGTATCTTTTTTTGTTATCATCCATAGCTCGATTAACGTCTTCTCTAGCTGCCATACGTGTATGACGTGCTATAGATCTGTCATGAACGATTACGCCAGTTTCACCGTTACCAGTAATTTCCATAACACCACTATTGGTAACAAGTCTTGATATACTGGCACCCCAGCGAGGGGCACGCACGTTACTCCATAGTACATAGTTTGCGTTATTTGTTAACAAGTCATATTGCTCTGCAAGCCACCGCAGGTATTTTTTCTGGATTGTTTCACTACGGTTTTTTAGTTCATCGTCTGATAAAAAATTGGTAGTGGCTCCGGTTAGCTGACTTTCTTTAATTTTTGGGCTATACTGATAAG
>CAYFKW010000077.1:0-529 GCA_964343845.1 uncultured Desulfobacula sp.
TCTAAACAGTTCTTAGCATATTTGAAATACAATCTTAAAATGTCAACATAAGCAAAAAGTTGGTAGTAACAATAACTAATTTGATAAATAAACTGAAAATTTAATTAATTTATAAAAAATTATGAAGGCATATAATCATACCTCAGGAAAATCTGCTAATTGAGTGAAGTGTATAATGCTTATTAATGAATAAAATTAATTCAAAAGGATTTCATGATCAAAAACTTGTTATTAAACTCAAATTTGAATTGAAATTCATTAGCAAAATCATTTAAAATATATTTTAGATTCTAATAGACTCCAGAGTAACAGTTCAGAATTATATTGAAAATTTAATTGAGAAAAATATAACAATTTAAAAAGAAAGAATAATGAGAAAATATAAAAGTGTCTGATAGATATAGCATCGAAAAAGACTTAACTCTTAATGCAAGAAAATTTCTCAAACTGTCTGGATTGTATCGAAAATCTGACTTCAAATTTGTAATTACTGATACAGTGTAAAACTAACTTTATTGGAGAAGCCCTT
>CAYFKW010000077.1:560-1245 GCA_964343845.1 uncultured Desulfobacula sp.
GTAATAAAGAAGATGCCAGAAAATCTAAAAAATCTAATAAAAGTCAGAAATCACCTTTACAAAGAATGGTTTTTACTTTATAATGTTGTAAATAAAATGGTTATGGGGTAAAATGACTTGCGAAAAATATTTGAATTAAAGACAAAAGTGAAAAACAAAAACCAAAAAATATATAATGGTGGTACAATTGAGTGATATAATCTGGCGACGCACACTTCTAACATTCATTGAATCTCAAAAATAAAACATATCATGAGATGACGAATGTGACGTCAGAAGCACTTATGATTAATTTAACCGAGTGAATCATCTCGGGATCCCCATGTGACTTTTGAGTTGGAAATGATTTTCCCTAAAATTAATGTATCATAGATATTTTCACACCATTGATGAATGACACTGTGTCTGTTAATTGCATTGTATCAACAGGTAAGCCCTGATGCTGTGTCCAGCTCGACTCGGCCTCGACTCGAAGTGCCATTATTTGTACCCCATTTTTAACTTTACACTTGAGTAATATCTGTTGTACAGTTATTCAGTATGATTTAAACACTAGTCCAATTCTCATTTCTAATAATCCTGGTAATATTTCAAAAGAAAAAGATTTGGAACATTGACAATTCAATATAATTTGAATAAATACAAATGAAACAATTGTTTATCCAAAACTGTTCCTCATTTCTCA
>CAYFKW010000077.1:1255-2574 GCA_964343845.1 uncultured Desulfobacula sp.
TTAAAAAAAACAGAGAATGGGAAAATTTTTTTAAAATATTTTTTTTCATTTTTTAATTAAAAATATAAAAAATCCAAATATTTTAATAAAATACATAAGTATATAGATAAAATTTTTTTGACTATATAATGGAAAAATTGTCCGGATTGGACTCCCTGCACAATTATATTTCTTCTCGTTTTGACATTTAGGAAGCTCGTGCAATCAAAAGATTGAATCAGATCTCAAGCCGTAGCCATAAAACAGTCGATTTGATCTCTAACTTTAGCCAGACTCTGTCATCAGTCCATCGAATTCCGACTATGATCCAACAGACTGTGAATCTCGAGCGTGGAGTCAAAACTCTGAGTGAGCGTGTTGCTCGCTGCACGGACCTCGTGATGGCTCTCAATTCTCTGGTCTGTGTGTTTCTGGTGAACTCAGGCCAGTTTGGCATTCTCACACAACCTAGCATCACCGACCTTCAGGCTGCACGACTTGAAACTCTAGGGAAAGAAATCTAGAGCACAAGGGACAGAACAAAGTCATTGGTTGAAGAGTTCAAGGACATGAGGAAGAGGTTGGCGGATGTAGACAAGGATCTTAAGGCCACACAAGAGTCAGTGATAAAAAACTTCCGAAATAAAGAGTCTCATTGTAATTTTGCACTTCCTGAGTCAAATCCTCCACAAAACGCAAAGCTCAAACTAAAGAACCACAGGACAAGACAAATGGCAGAGGAACCTGCCAATATTGGACTCAAGAGGGCACTCATTTGTTGGCGCTGGTGGTTCGATCGGAATGAACACTCTTGCCCACCTGATTTTGAAGAATCTTTGACAATGTGCGAAGAAGAGTAGGTTGACAGACTTTGGGTTTCGAAGGACAAGTGCAAGCCAAAACGAGATTTTTTCTCCTTTGAATCTTTTGTTGCTGCTTTCAGAATGTTGACAAAGGCCAGATTCGACTATGGAAAATTCTTAGAGTACGTGGAAGAAGAATTTACACTAAAAGGATATTTCACTCCAGAAGAAATAGATGAAAATGAAGAAGAAGCAGATCAAGGAAAAGAAGATAAAAGAAATCTGAAAAAGAAGAATGAAATTGGAAGCAATACGCGAAATGATAAAGAATATCGTTGAATGTAAATGTTATAACTATATAGATAATACAATATAATTTCTAGTGATTTTCTAAATTTTAATGATTATATCTATATACTATATTCAAATTTATCAAATGAGTACTGTTAAATTGCAAACAACCATTACAGACACCGAGCGAACGGAACCGTTTGATAAACTACCCATACAGTTAGGCGTAAATGCAAAAGTAGTTGA
>CAYFKW010000078.1:0-321 GCA_964343845.1 uncultured Desulfobacula sp.
AAAGAGTTAAAATATAAATACCAGTTCAGTGCATCAAAAGAATTTAATGAAAAGTATGAAGAGGTAAAGGTATTACTATCTGGAAAATATCCATGTGGTGTAACCATGGAACAGCTTTTTGAAGAATGTATGAATATTTTAATAGAAAAGAAATCACCTGTTAAAAGAGCAGAAAGAAGAGAAAAACGACAGCTAAAAAAGGCAGAAAAAATAAAAACTAATCTTAAAAAACCTAATAATAAAATCTCCAGAAATATACCAGACGAAGTTAAAGATACAGTTTACAAAAGGGACGAAGGCAGGTGTACATTTAAGGGCATA
>CAYFKW010000078.1:331-2530 GCA_964343845.1 uncultured Desulfobacula sp.
ATGGTTCTTCTATAGTTTGTTATTTTTGTTTAGTTTTTTTGCTTGTGCCAACAGTTCATTTTTAAATTAAGCAGATCAAGTAAACTTTTGCATAAAATCTCTTCCAATCTTTTCTTTCGCTGTTAACATATTGTGTTTTCTACATTATGCCGACTTCCGCATTATGCCGAATCAAAAACATAACAGTTTGAAATAAAATGAGAAAAAACTTATAAAGTCGGCATAATTACAGGTTCTCCAAAAAAGCTAAAAGTTCATCACAGGGTTTAAAACGTTTAAATACTGCTGAGACAGGTGTTGTCTTTGACAAAACTTTTTCTTTTAAATATAAATCAGCTTTTAAATAAATTTGAGTAGTTTCTACTGATTCGTGACCTAAGTAAAGCGCGATTAATGAAGTGTCGACTTCGGCATGAAGTAAACTTACTGCGGTTGTGTGTCTTAACACATGAGGAGTAATGTTTTTATCTTTGAGAGTTGGACAAGTAGTTTTTGCTTTTGAAGCATATTTTTTTACAAGTTTTTCCACAGCATCTCGGCTTAATTTTCCACCTCTAATACTAGGAAAAACAAAAGAAGAAAGTTTCGTATTATTTTCTTTAAACCATTCTCTTAATATTATTTCTGTTTGATGGGTTAAAGGGGTACAGCGTTCTTTACGTCCTTTTCCAAGGCAGCGGATATGCTTACCAGTTCCCCATTTTATCTGTTCAGTTTTTAAGTCAGTCAATTCAGACACTCGAAGCCCTGTCTGAATAGCAGTCACCAGGAGTGCATAATCACGCCTTCCTATCCAACTAGTCCTGTCAGGAGTTTCTAAGAGAGATTTCACTTCTTCATCTGTGAGATAGGTAACAATTCGTTTGTCTGATTTTTTTTGTGGTATATTTAAAATACGCTGTATACGATCTCCATATTGTGGTTGTTGGTAGGAAATATAACGAAAAAATGAATGAATGGCAGCTAATCTGGCATTACGAGTTCGAATAGAGTTTTTCCTGTCTTCTTCTAAATAATTCAAAAAATCCCCAATAAACTCAGCATTTAGCTCTTCGATGGTAAGATTTGAGGGGCTTTTTCCTAACTTTTTTTCGGCATAAATCAGAAGTAATTTGAAAGTGTCACGGTAAGCGGCAATGGTATTAGTTGAAGCATGCAACTGATTAGTTAAACGCTGAGTGAAAAAAAGACCGATTAAATAAGATAATGTTTGAACACTCATAACCAACTCTCCATTTTTTTGCTCTGCCGTGCAGCAGCACATGCCATAAGTTCTGGTGTTGCACTTAAATACCAGTAAGTGGAGCTTGGAGATATATGACCTACATAGTTTGAAAGATATATAAGCTGCGCTTCAACATTTTTTTCTTCATGATACCATCTTGCAATAGTCTTAATAATAAAAGTATGGCGGATGTCATGAATGCGAGGTTTGGGTTTTTTATTATAAAGATTTACTTTCCTTAATAACTTATCAAAGTTAGGATGAATGTTTTCATAATTTAGTCGTGTACCTCTTTTGGATAGAAAAAAAGATTCATCTTTTTTAACTACAACTTGCTTTTTGAAGTCTTGATAAAGTTTTAGCATTTTTACTGTGCTACAATGCAATAAGACCTTACGCTGTCTTATTCCTTTACCTTTATCAATTAGCAGAAAAGAATTTTTTGCATCAAAATTACAGTCATTTAAAGCAATTAGTTCTCCAATTCTTATGCCGGTTGCGGCAAGTAAGCCTATCAAAGTATAATAATTTTTGACTATAAGAGGATCTTTGAAGATGGGAGTCGCATTCATCAAATTTAAAATTTCTTCTGAAGAATAGATGTAAACAGGTCTTCTTGCAGACTTATTATTTGGCGCAAGATATTCTGATGGAACATCATGCCTGCCATCCTCAACTTTTAAATATTTAGCAAATTGCCTAATTATACCTAAGCGTTGAGCTCCATTTTTTTGAGTTGCTGTTCCGAAATGAGTCGCCCAATCAAGGGCTAACTCTTGTGTTATTATTGGACTTTTATTTTTCTCTAAAAATTTCAGGAAGTTCTTAAGCTCATATTCTGCTCTTTTCAGCTGATATCCTAAGGCTCGTCTAGTATACAAGTACTCTTTTAAAAATTCAGTTAAGGTCTTCATATGCGACTCCCGGCCATTCACAGACCACTTGTTCCAACGAGTGATAATCTACCTTGGCAT
>CAYFKW010000079.1:0-2525 GCA_964343845.1 uncultured Desulfobacula sp.
TTGTTGTTGGGATGAATCTTGATGAGCTCAAAAAGGCTCTATATAATTTTAAAAATTAATTTTCATTTCTAATTTATAAAAAAATATGGTAAAAAGTCAAGGGAAATAATTACTAATTATTGAATTAGGTTAGGTAGGTGTGTGTAGCAAATAACAAAGAAAAATTACCCAGCATCATTCTTGTATCTTCTTGACACTGGGTAATTTAATTAAATATTTAATGACTTATTCCAACAACAACATCTTCTTCACATCAACAAATCCATCCGTTTCCATTCTATAAAAATAAATTCCTGAAGGAACCTTTGATATCTTTAACACCGATTTTCATTGCATAAATAGGGTAAACTTTATGTTGAGTTATGAGAGTCGATCACCATTATCAAATTATCAAGCCATGTTATATGAACTGGCTGTTTAAATAGGTCCGACTCAAAAATTAATGTATTATGTACCTTTTTCTTTAATGAAACAGATAATTTTTTATCGACAATTTCAACGTCAGCGCCATTATCGACAAAATTGGAAAATAGATTTCTGGCGGTGGATTTTTCAAATCCAACAAATTGCTTTGCTAACATTTTATATAGTGAGTACGCCAGCAATGTTATCGTCAAATCAAAATCGACTTTGACGACAATAGATGAACCAAGCAAATTTAGATGAAAAAATTCAATCTGCTCAGCAATGGATTTTTCAACTAACCATCGCCGGGCATATATTAAAATCAGTTCTTTGAGTGACATGTCGAAATCGTTGGTAATAAGAAATGATGGCTTTTCCCGGCCATGATTGGTAACAATTAATTGCCTTAACGAACCATTATATCCGTCAAGCGTAACTTCTGATTCATTGACTTTTAATGATGAGTGTTTTCGTTTTGGATTATCTATCATGACAGTCGTCCATTGATCCGATGGTAGTTGACTTACCTGCTGAATTAATGATTTACCACGCCTTCGCAAGGTAATGAACTTAATTCTATCCTGATTAATTTGACTGAGATTTTGATAGGTCGTAAATTTAGAATCAAACACCAGACAGTTGAGCGGTTCGGATGAACTCTGTTTCCAGAAATCAATAAATGTCAGTACTTCATCACTCTTGGTGCGATGCTTCACTTCAGCATCACTATACATGAGAAAACCACTGTCTGGATCCTGACAAATCAACGCTAGAACTGATTTGAGCGTTGTATGCCTTGTTCCAGCCCAATTTCGTTCTAACACACTGACATCACCCCAGTGCGGGATGGCTGTAAAATCCAAATTAACATCCCCACTGAATGGGTACAATTGATGTATAGCAGCAAACAAGCGCTTCAAAAAAAGTCGATTCATCGACCGTGTCGTCTGATATGAATATGATGACAATGAACTGTTTTTAGGCAGCACGTTGAGTCCGGCAAATAATCCGGCGCCTTTATCCAGGCTTAACTGCTCGACATGACTTAATCGTTTCTTGTCTATTAATTTTAAAAACAGGAACGACAAGATATAATTTAGATTGTTTAATTGTTCTGTACTGGGATAATTTGATTGCTCAATCAACTCGACGAGATTCAATTTTTCCATCAGTGGAATAAAAAGAAAGATACCGCCGTATCGGGTGTGAAATTGTTGTGAGTCCACAAAATCAACAGCCGTTAGTTGTCGGCATTTTGGCGGTTGAATTTTAGTTGGTAACTCGATCCGACTCTTTTCGTCTTTGTTCCGCCGAGGTAATCTGGCAAATCCATCAGCCTTAAGAATTTTATCAATTTGGTTCTGGCTTATGTTGGTATTTTGGGCATCCAGGATTGTCTTGATATCGACAATGGAATGATTCATTTTTCGTAACGAGATGATCTGCTGCTTGACATCAGATTCAACAACTTTCGGATTTCGTCCAGGAGATGGCGTAGCAAAAAGAGTAGGCATTTGTCCCTGCTCTAAAGTTTGATGGAAATAGCTTCTCAGTTTGTTAAAATATTTTTCAGAAAAACCAAACTGCATTGCTACCTGTTTCGCAGTTTTATTCTCGACATAAAAGGCCCTGAGGGCTTCATATTGCCGATGGAATGGATGTTCTGGTTTTAGGAAAAAATTGTTATGATTGTACAAAGTTTACCCCATTTCCATTATAAAGCTATTTTAAGAATATGTTAAAATATATGACCTGAAAATATTGAACTAATAATTACAACAAGTTAGGAGTTGTTCATTATTTTTAAGATACAAAATATTAAAATAAAAGTCAAGCATTATTATAATAATAGGGTAAACTATATGGATTAATCTTCTATTTCCATAATAATAATATAAACAGCTATCTTATTAAATTTTAAATAATTGTGTAATTATAACATATTTTTTAATTGTCAAAGAACTTTACCCGGTTTTTACAATGAAAATCGGTGTTAAAATAATTGAGATAAAATTTCATTTGACCATAATCAGCATGATTGAATTTACCAGCTTTCAAATCAATGAGAATGTACGACCGCAACTGTTTGTTATAAAAAACCATATCAATATAATAGTGCT
>CAYFKW010000080.1:0-275 GCA_964343845.1 uncultured Desulfobacula sp.
AGCGCTATTCGCTTTTTGTACTGCATTGGTCAACATCCCGGTTAGATTTCCATTCCACGGCGATTGAAAATATTCCTGGATTAGCGTATGAGCTACCAAACTACTCGAAAATTTGCCATCCTGTTCTGCCCCTTTTCCATCTGCTATTAAGAACATTTGACCGCGTAAAAATAAATCCTCTGTATTTTGTGGCGAATAATATTCTACAGAGTCCTCATTTTGAGGCTTATTGCTCCCTGCTGCCGAATGTTTTCCAAAATCTAAACTGAATATCA
>CAYFKW010000080.1:285-581 GCA_964343845.1 uncultured Desulfobacula sp.
TCTGCCGGACCTACTGGCTGTCCAGTTCCCGGATGAAGATAGGGCGGCATCGGTTTAGGACGATCTGCATTAATATTATACCATTGCCGGGGCATCTCTTTTTCCGGTAAGAGAATTTTGATGTCACTCATTTGTTTCTCCTCAAAGTTTGTGAATTGAAAATTAATTGATTTATTGGAAAATGTCTTTATTAAATTCAAACAAATTATTCTTTGCTTCTTTAGAAATATTTATAATACAAAACGGTAATTAGGTAATTTGTATATTAGGTAATATAGTAAAAACACTACAGTTTC
>CAYFKW010000080.1:591-2347 GCA_964343845.1 uncultured Desulfobacula sp.
GATTGAAATAAATACTATCTAAGATTCATATATAACAATACTACAGTTTCGAGTTTCAGCAACAAAAAAAATTCAAAAAATTAAAAAAAGACTTGACTTTTTCATAAAAAATACTTCAAAATAGTGGCGTAAGTCTTTAATTATAAAGGGCTTATGGCGGTCGATAGCTTCTTGTAAGTTCACTATTTACAAGGAGTTATGTTATGACCGCCAGTAAGCTGCATCTTATCGCCATTGTTTGGATTAACTTTGTCTCAACGGCTGTACCCATCAGATTGATCGAAACATATATCGAACTGCTAATCGGAGCTATATGTTCTCGATCTGGCCATGTAACCGATGCTCTATTTGAAGTCGGACATCAGAAACATTTTTCAACTTATTATTGGCTGTTAGAAAAAGCCAAGTGGTCGTGGATAGCTGTTGCAAAACAACTCAGCTCAATTATTATCACTTTCTTTCCACGACACGAATGGAATTTCATTGTTGACGATTTTATTGTACCCCGTGCTTCAACTAAAGCACCAGGGGTTCACTTTCACCATGACCATTCGCAAAAACCAAATCGACCCAAATATATCTGGGGACAACAATGGATCGCTCTGGGCATTTCATTGCCATGGGGAAAAATGTGTGCTGCGATCCCATTACTGTTACGACTTCATAAGAAAGTAGGTAACACCAGTAAAATAAAAAGAGCTAGAATGCTCATTCGTATTGTTTTACCAATGGTCAGATAAACCGGACAAGAAATCATACGATGTCTGGCTGATTGTTGGTATATGAAAAGTACTTTCATTCTGCCCTTGTTAAAACAAGGTGTACATGTTCTTGGACAAGTTCGTAAAGATACTGCACTGTTTTGGCGACCTGAAACACCAAAAATCAGAAAAAAAGGGCGTCCCAGAACATATGGTAAAAAAATAATATCCAACGACATTGAAAAGCTGCCGATATTTAAAAAGAAAATTCATGTGTACGGCGAACGTCAAATTGTTTCATTTCGATGGACCAGTTGTTTAGCTCGATTCTTAAAAGGTACACCCGTGATTGCTGTCTGGTGTCAACTCGAAAAACAGAAATCATGGACGCTCATTATTTCAACTGATTTACACTTGACGCCTGAACGAATCATTAAATTATACGGCAGACGTTGGAAAACAGAACCCATGTTCAATGAAATAAAAAATTTTTTTGGCATCGCACAAGCATGGGAAAAATCAAGTCAAACGCTACACCGATGGGTTTCTGTGATTTGCACGGCATATGCGATTAATCGGCTATTGTCATTGATCGCTCAATCAAAAAGTTTTAAAACAATTGTGCCATTTATCCAATGGCGAAAACAATCGGAACTGACCGCTGGATTAATTAGACTGGGATTGATTGTCTTTTTTAGGCACTTTGGGTTTAAAAGACTATGGAATCCAAAGTCCAAAAAATTAATTGTCCCAAATCAGCAGCAGATTATGTTAATTTAAACAAAATACAGTAATATATTTATTCTTAATAGGTTACAAATTTCAATTTTTACACTCTTCAGATAATATTCTGAAAATTCAAGGGATGAGAACGCTTATTATACTCAAAACTATAGTAACAATATATAAAGCAATAAATTAAAAATCAAGAAAAAAATTCTCTCATAACAAGCGACTTATTAATGATGAATTCGATTATTATTGATTGCAGAAACCAATTTGTCAATTTATTTCTTGACATTTTGGCAGAACAATGCTATATTTACCAGCGCTAT
>CAYFKW010000081.1:0-1871 GCA_964343845.1 uncultured Desulfobacula sp.
ATTTATCAGTATTGTTTGTAATAGTTTTATTTTATACCTAAACTGAGCGATTCCTAAATGAGAAATAAAAAAATGGTCTACCTACGACCGAAAGCCCATGATTCGACAGGGCATGGCTTTTAATAACGCAATAGTTGGCAACATAATACGAACATGCAGTAAATATTGCCATCAGAATTTATCAGTGATTAGTTTTATATTGTATGGATGTACGTCTCCCTGTCTGTTGTAATCATATATATATTTAATCCCCTGTAACTCTCATGTCACAGGGATCAGTATCGGATTGGCAATACGCTGCCAGATGGCTTCAAGCTTTAAGTCATCATAGACAGTTTGGACAACTCTGAGAATGAAGCTGCCGCCTTTGGAAACCACTTTTACAGCAAAGTCGATCAAGCGGCGACGGAATGTAGTCGGATAACAGGCAACCGGAATTATATCATACACGACATCGTACTTGAATGCTTCATACAGAAAATGACTAATCAGAGAAATATAATAATATGCTCGATTCATGCCAAATCGCTCAAATGGCAATTGTTCTTTAGTGAGAAAATCGACATGTGATCGATGTGTTAATTCACCTGCGCCACGAGAATGGTTGAGTTCTATAATTTTGTTCGCCTTTAAATATTCAGAACCGCCAGCGGCGATTAATTGCTCTGTTAGCTCTGTATCCATGCCGATATTGGTGTAAATGAACTGGTCGGTTTGTGCAAATGATAGCAAGAGCTGACCGTGTTCATCTGTTAACGGAGTTGTAAAAATGCAACGGCGAAAGTTGGTCCAACTTTTTAGACGATTACCAAATTCCAAATAATGCCAGGTTTGATGGGCGTTGGAATATTTTTCAAATTGGTCGATATCACTCGCTTGGACATATTGTTTCAGGTCTGTGTACTGTTTGCCAGCACAAACATATAAAATTCGTAGCTTATTTTCAAAGTAACTAAAATTGGTATCATCCATGAAAGCACTATCTTCGGTAATAATAATCGGGACGTTTTTATATCGTTTACGAATGGCAATTGTCAAGCGGGTGATTGACCGAATCAGTTCGTTGCCATGATTGCCATGGACACTGCCTTCACGAAAAATGGCATCCACAATGTAACGTCCCCAGCAAATGTGCAACGGATGAAAACCGTTTTTATTTTTGTAAGTGGATTCTACGCCCTCACGTTTGTGGGCATCATGGTTATCCAATACTTTTGAATCGACAAACAATTTGATAATATTGGGCTGCTCAATATGCAAACGCCAAATAAAAAGTTCCAGCAAAATACGTCGATACAGCCGTTGAGGAGACAGTCGGAGTTTGCCAAAAAATCGTTTGATCTGATGGGATGATGCCATCTCGTCAGCCCGATTGTCCAATAGTGCGGCATATGCTGTATCCTGTTTGCGCCGATCAAAAGCTGTCATTGCCATATTGCTGCCGTCAATAAAATGGGCAAGCATTTGTTTGATAAATTGATAGCAGGACAGCCCTTTTCTTGATTTTTTAATGTAGCTGAATGTTTTATGAAAAAAAGAATAGAACTGAGTATTTTCAATGTATCGCATAATTAAAAATAGTCCGCCACGACCAGAAATTTTATCGTTAGTGACATCAATTTTTGAAATTTTTACTTGCTTTTGTGGTTCTTTTATTGACATATTAGTATCACCTTTTGGGTTGTTTGATTATTATTCTTGTTGCTTTTCACAACTAAAATAATAACAATTTATTAAAAACCCAAAAGGTTTTTTTTATTTTCAAAATCGCTCAGGTTAGGAATTTATTAATCATCGGTTTGAAAAAGTACTTTCTAAAAAATTTATTCATTTTTTACCAAAATATTTAGCTTCTATAGATTTCAACAATG
>CAYFKW010000081.1:2053-2267 GCA_964343845.1 uncultured Desulfobacula sp.
GTTCGGAAAAAACAAGCTTTTTATTGGTACAGGCCCAAAACAACATGTTTTATTGCAGATTAAAAGACACTATGAAATTTTGTCACTAGATTACTGGGCAAAATTTGGACAAGGTTTAATTATTGGTAGTTTTTTAACATTCATTCTGTCATTATTATATCTTTCATCAAAATACACCAAAAAATTCAATAACACTCTTAACATTCTGATTGAC
>CAYFKW010000082.1:0-2261 GCA_964343845.1 uncultured Desulfobacula sp.
TAGAATAGTATGACGAAGCGAGCATGATTGCTTAAAGATTACTTTAAGCCTGTATTTGTGAGAAAAACTTGAAAAACTTTAAGAGATTGAATAATTCCATATTAATTTGAGAATATTTTGAACTATAATAAATTTTTTCATTAACTTTCAATTATATTCAATTAATTTTTGATGTTAAGATACTTTTCACCTCAGCCCTTGTCACTTTTTCTTTTGACATCATTATTTTTTCAAAATGATTCAATAAAGCATCTTTTAGCAATGCTAATCCATTAGCTTTTGACAATTTTACTCTTGATTTAATTATACCTTTTATTAAATCTAATCTTTATTTATTTCAAAATGTTGGAATAAGTTAAGTTATTTAAACTTACGAAGTTTCAAAATAATTTTTGGATAATTCTCTCTTCCAAATTCCAAAAATTTTTTCTATATTAGATCCTTCTGGAAAGTATTTGGATCCATATAAAAATTCAACTTTCAAAATATTCTTCACAAATTTTTCTAATTATTTACTCTGAGATTATTTCGCGTTATTATGCTAGTATATAAAGTTTTTTTAATCCAAAGGATAATCTTTCTTTAATCTATCTAACAAAAGTTTAAACCAAGTGGCAATTATAATTGAATCTGTATTTGTAGTAGTTAACATGAAATAAGTAGTACCGTCATTTAAGAAAGCTGCTAACATATTCATTTTGAATTTTTCTTTTTGACTATATATTTAGGCTGGAGTGTTAGCCTTACTCCATCCAGTGGCTGCGTTTGAAACATTTTGGAATGAACTTTCATCTAGCCAGATAATGTACTTATTCTTAGTTAATAACTGAGAAAGTTTTAAAGCTACTGCAGCTTTAACTACTTTATGAGATTCATAAAATTGTTTTGCAAAAATAGTTGTTGCTGATTTATTAGTGATATTCATTTTTCGATAAGAATTTCCTATTGTGGCAGTCGAAATATTTCCAACTTCAGGAAATGCTTGTTGTAAAAGGAATTTACGTTCTTTTAGAGTTTTTGTAGTTTACTTAAAGTCTTTTGTCAAATTAATTAAAAAATTTTTATGTTCTTCTTTTAACTTTTCTCGATGAGGATAAGATGCAGGACGTTCTTTAGTCCAATTTTCTCCTTTCCAATGTTTTTTCATAATAGTTGAAATACTGCATGCTTTAATTCCCAGTGCAGCTGAAATCTTTTGTTAAGAAAATCCTTTTTTGTGCATTTCCACAACCTTATCTTTTTTGGCATCACTTGTATAATCTTAATTACCTTTATTTTCGCTCAGTTTATATGCATTTCTTTTTCTTTTCTAAATGTTATATTTGTGATCGACTAGTTCTTCTGCAGTCCTTTTAACTTTTTCAACTTCTTCATTTTCAGAATGCTCTAAATCAAGGCTTTCCAGAATTTCAAGAAGGTCTTCAACTTCATTTGCTGAGTTTTTTTCATTTTCAATCTTTTGGTCAAGAATCTCCATATTAGATTTAAACATATCAGTAGCCTCCTTTTATGCATTTGGGTAATTGTTAAAGTCAAATGTACTTTGATTAAATATTGGTTGATCATAATTAAATAATTTACCCAATTGACTTGATGTTGACTTTTTTATAGTTTTAAAATCAGGAGCAGCTTAAAGTACGTTCAAAGGTTTGAATTCGGGAAAGTCGTCTTCAATAACATCATCTGTTGATATAACTACACTGCATGGCTGTTTTTATTTTTCATTTTTATCAATTAACATACTTGGTTCAGATGAACTAGAGAAAGATAGTTCTATATCTGAAGATTCCAATAAATCCAAAAAATGACTTAAATTATCACTTTTCATAAAATCACTTTTTCTTTCACTCTCTGATATATCCATTATATAATAATGAATAGTAATAAATAAATAACCTATTTTCAATAAGTTTATAAGAATCGCCATTGACACTATTAGAGCATATTTTTTTGATTTAATAATGAAATATACCAATTGTAAAATGTATGGTCAAAATTCCAAAATTTAAGGAATAACTTTAATTTTAAATCAACTTAATAGTCCATTAAACAACATCAATTATTCCGTTTTTCTCTGAAATTATCTAAAAAGACAGTGAAATAGAATTTTTACTTTTCTGTATAATTTTGGTGATCATTTTTATACTATGAAGAAATAAAAGAATGTTTATCTTTAATATTTTGATATATATTGAAGTAAATTGACGTAGAGACATTAATAATGCAATTTTAATTCATCAATTGTGGTACTATCCTGCTCC
>CAYFKW010000083.1:0-2223 GCA_964343845.1 uncultured Desulfobacula sp.
TTGAAGTAGATTTTTAAGGAGTTTCAAAATGAAAATAAAAAGCAGAGTAAAAACAGGAACAAACGGTGTTTTCGTTCAATGGCCGGAAGGTATTCAGATAGATTAACAAAATATTTATTTACTGTGAGAAAAAAATGAAAAGAAAAACAAATGTAAAATCAGGACTAAACTGGACTAAAGCCAATACAGATGACGCTTTTATGGTTCTGTAGTTAAAAAATAACTACTGGTATTAATATTAATTTATTTAGCTGATAACATCAATAAAAATTCACATCGAGTAGAACTACCCTCCGGACAATTCCAGAAGGTAGAGCCCTCACAGATCCCCGCGAGCGGTTTTCCCGCACGGGGCTCTTCAAAACTTGTTTCGGTTTAAATATCTATGTACGACATTTATATTTAGCCTTATTAAGCTGTCAGTTATGGGCGGTTGAGGTAAAGGGTCAAATTCCAGTTTCCTGTTGAATTTGTCCCAGTCAAACGACCTTTGCTGACTTCTTCTGTTTAACCACTTGAACAGACTCTTTATGGCTGTATAATAGAAATGATTGAGTTTATTTCTATTTGTCCAGTAGCCAAAATAATTATAATGGCCTCTGAGCTTAATTTTTGCCATATCCCAGAGTTCAGAGAGTCGCTTTCTACTTCTCTCTTTCTTTATCCAGTAATAAAATTCCTGGATTTTCTTATACAGTTTCTCCTTTTGCGTTTTTAACTTCAACTGTCGTGGTTTTCGCTTCTGCTTTACACCCCAGTAGAAGGTGAAACCTAAGAAATTAAAGTGATTATTTTCCTTTCTGTTAAAACTGATGATTCTTGTTTTCTCTCTGTTAAGTTCAAGGCCGTAGGACTCAATCCTCACAAAAAGTTCTTTAACAAATTTTTCGGATTCCGCTTTCTTTTCAAAGAAGAATACCGCATCATCAGCATATCTCACAATTACATTTTTACGGGATGCATAGTTATTTATAAACCATTCATCCAATGTCTCGTTAAGATATATATTGGCTAAAACCGGGCTTAAAACTGACCCTTGCGGAGTTCCGACTTTCGTTGCAGTCAGTTTGCCTGAGTTATCAAGCACACTAACTTTCATGAGCCTTCCTAAAAGACCCTTGAATCGTCTATCTGAAATCCGCCTGCCAATTATTTTCATCAGTCTCCCATGCGGGATTGTGTTGAAAAATCTGGCAAAGTCAATTTCCACTACATTGGGACGGCGGTTTTTCCTCAGCGAGCAGTAAACAGCTCTTATAGCATTGTGTGATGACCTGTTTGGTCTGAATCCAAAAGAGTTTTGTATAAATTGTGGTTCATAGATACAGCTTGCTATCTTACTCACCACCCACTCAACCATTTTGTCTTCAAAACACCCTATTGCTATAGGTCGCATTTTACCGTTTGCTTTCGGTATCAACACCTCCCGTTTTGCTTGTGGTTTGTAGGTCCCATTATTAATCCTTTGTGCTAATGACAAAAGATTCTTTTCAAGGTTCCTGCCATAAGCCTTTTTACTTATGCCGTCTGTTCCCATTGCTTTAGTTCCGTCTAAAGCAGTGTATGCTTCACGCAAGGATTCAGGATTTATATGACATAATAAATTATTAAATATAATTCCTTTATCTTTTGCCCGTAAACCTATCCTATCCCAGCGGTTAAGAAAGATCATTGCTTTCCACTTTGCCCCTTTATTCTGTCTCTGTGTACAGAAGGAGTACATGTTCAAGGTTCAAGTTTTGTCGACTCCTTCGCTCCATCAGCATTACCCGACTTCACAGCTACTACTAGTCGATCTGACTTCCATAGCAGAAATTATGCTCGTCTTGAGGTTCAGCTCTTGAGTCGCAATTCGTCGTCCTGACTACCTGCTATGGATCTCACAGGTTCCGTCGTTTTCCTTGATAACGTGCCATGCTCTCAGACCCCGGAGCAGTCAATACATTGTATTGATGTTGCCTTCAACTATAACCAAAGTCTCGGCCTGCTCACATCTTAAAATATTTCTCGGGGCTCCATCGCTTAAAGGTGATTATCCCCACCCAACGGCCCATTATCTTGCTGTCTACGCTTTACATGCTTCGTTACCTAACATGCACAAGACTCGCTACAAGGCTCCAACAGCCTGGATTACCTTGACAGGACTTGATATTTCAGTAAATCCAAAATATCGCACCTGCTGGAAAACGACAGCTTCGCTGTCGCCCATTCATTAATAAGACG
>CAYFKW010000084.1:0-2153 GCA_964343845.1 uncultured Desulfobacula sp.
GCATGCGACAATCGATTAAACGCTCTTCTATAATTCTTCTCCCCCAACGAAGGTGATTGAAAGCCCGGACTACTATTAACAATCTGGACCTCCTAATTGACAAACAAGTTTAAACTTACTAAAGAATATTTACAGTTCACTAAACAGAGTTGTTATTTCGATTTCCAGTGCTGATGCCAAACGACAGATATTTACAATACTGATATTCCTTTTTCCCAGTTCTACACTGCTAATATATGTTCTATCCATATCTGCAAGTTCTGCTAACTTTTCTTGAGATAGTTGTTTTGATGTTCGAATTGAACGCAGTTTTTCACCAAAGGCGATTTTTATATTCTGGCAATCAGTATCCATGATGCCTGAATATATTTGTCTTGACGACTATAAGTCCACGGACTATAAGTAACACATAGGGTTTTAATAGATGTTTAGAAATAAAATCTTTTAAAAACAAAATATGGCTTATCCAAAAAAAAAGAATGAGGTATTACTGAAATGAGAAGAATTACGTTTTTTCTATCAGTAGGGTGTTTGGTAATAGGGTTAATAGGTATTTCTAATGCTTTTTTGATTGATAATGGCAATGGTACGATCACTGATACAGATAGAAATCTGATGTGGTTGCAGGATGCAAAATATGCGTTCACATCCGGCTATGATGCTGATGGTTTAATGTCATTAAACGATGCGATATTATGGGTTGATAATTTGAATTTTTCTGGATATGGCGATTGGCGGTTGCCAACATCTTTAAATTCAGATGGTTCAGGACCTTGTGATGGTTTTAACTGTGTTGATAGCGAATTGGGGCATTTATTCTATACAGAGTTAGAAAATACAGAATGGCAGGGCTATGCATACCAATTAGGCCTTACCAATGAAACTCTTAATCTTGGACCTTTTATAAACCTTCCTCTTAGCCATATTTGGACAAGTACAACGGATGGGGATAGAACCTTAGTGTTTGATTTTTTTGGTGGACAACAAACTTGGCATACTAATCCAGAAGCAGGGCATTGGGTTATGGCTGTGCGTGATATCGCACCCATACCAGAACCAACCACCATGTTCCTTTTTGGTTTTGGTCTTTTAGTTTTAACCGGAATTTCCAGAAAAAAGAATTAGTTCGTGGCATGCAGACTCTTACATTAAGTCAGAGTTAGAAATGGCATGGTCTTTTTTATCTATTCACAACCGGAAAGCTTTTCCCATTTTTCAAAAAGAGTTAGATCCCCAAGATTTTCCAATCTTAGAATCTCATGAAATATCTTGTAGTATGTTGATCGATGCATTCCTTTTGGCCTATCTGGTATGAAATTAATGACTCCAGAGTTACCACCTAATTTCTGTCTGAGCTTGTTTGCGTTGTTATATATTCTTTTTGTTGGATGAGTATTGCAGCTATTATATGTGAGATCATTGCAGCACCTACAAAGAAAAAGCGATCCTATCCCATACAGAACTGCAACTCTTCTCTTACATTGAGGACAAAGAAACCATTTTCTATAACCGCCATAGTTGCAAGGGGTTTGATCAAAATATATAACCTTTTCAACATTTTTTTTATCAATACCTGATTTTTCATAGCAATTATAAAGAATCAGCGAATCCTCTTTTACTTCAAACTCAACAGCCCCAGTTTTTTTATCGTTCCAAGACCATGATAATCTGCCTAAAGTACCGGGGATTAAACAGTTCTGTTTGTTCATATATCTAATATCAATCCGGTGCTGGTTTTCTACTGTTGCTTTTTTGTTTAATCTGAAAAAACGTCCTGACCCTATACCACCCATAATCACCTCTTTTTTTATCTAAATCATTAAGAAAATTTAATATCAATAAAAACACTTTTTTCTATAACATACTAAAATTATAAGAAAAAACAAACAACAATTTTGCATATCTTTTCATGATTTAGCATTATTTAGTTTGACCCTTTTTCCCTTGTTTTTAATTTGCTGTCAAATTTTAAGGGAAGGTAATTTGCTTTAAATATTAATTAGTTGATTGTCCGATTGATGAATAAAATTTTCATCAACCACAGCATGGTATGTCAGATTAATATTTAGGAAACCCAGGAGTTTTAATAATAGTCTTGGTTTTTTAGCTTCGGCATTTGGTGAGAGGAATCATAGAAGAGCGTTTAATCGATT
>CAYFKW010000085.1:0-1904 GCA_964343845.1 uncultured Desulfobacula sp.
TGCCTTAGAAAACTTTCATAGAAAACTTTCAAGTGTTAGCTAAACTTGAAAAGTGAACAGTTTAAACTTCAAAAGTGAACTCTCTTTAAATGATCAATTTTAACTTTTTGCTTTATTTATTAATTGATAGTGATCTGTTTGGGCCTGGCAGTTTCTGATTTTGGCAGTGTAAGGTACAGGATACCGTCTTTAAGCGCTGCCTCAACCCTATCCGCATCTATATCATCAGGCAGGGTGAAGCTGCGTGAAAAGCTGTTGCTGCCTCTTTCATTTCTGTGAGTTTTGTATCCATCCGGTGTGTCCACCTTCCGTTTGCCACTGATTTCAAGATAATTGCCCTGGATTTTAATATTCAGATCGTCTTTTGAAATGCCGGGAACTTCAGCCTGAACTTCAAAACTGTCGCCATTTTCCAGCAGGATTGTCCTGGGCAAATTGGATGTCAGTGTAAAGGCCGGGCTATAAAGACAGGACCTGTCGTAATCATTAAAGACTCTGTCCATTTTGTTACGGAGCAGGTCCATGGCTCCGAACATTCTGTCGATGTCACTCATTCTTGTAAACATAGTTCCAACTCCTTTTGTTTTGGTCGTTGTTCGGGAGGTTGAAATTTCAGCCTCCATTTTGGATTTGCCACTAAAATAGGCATAAAAAATTATATGTCAATAAAATTTTCATTACCATTAACATTTTTATTGACAAAGTAATGCAAATTGATTATTTTCCTTTCTAAAGGAGGCCCGAAATGATGAACGAATCGAAACAGGAAAACGCAAATCTTACGTTTAATACACTAAAAGGGATGCAATCGGTTCGGGCAACGTTTACACTTCCTAAACAGACCATTAACTTGCTCTCTGCGGTTGCAAACCAACTTGGTGTAAAGCAAAAATCAATTTTTGATCATCTGGTTGAGGATAAAACTGTTCTGGATCAGATTGCGGATGAAGCGCAAAAATATAATCCCGGACAACACCATCGGAAACAAAAAACATTTGTTTTAAGCAGGAGCTCTTTAAGCATTTTAGATACCTTTGCCAGAGAGTATAAACTGCCAAGAGATGTATTGGTTGAATGTTCCATAAAACAACTGCATCCAGTGATTACCCAGGAACTAAGACGGCATGAAAATCGTAAGATCCTGTTGAAAGAGATGAAAAACTTCCGCAAACTGGGCGACCAGTTTATGGATAAAGCACGGTATCTTGTTGGTGAAGATGACGATACTTTTAAGGCGCTTGAAGGGTTTTTCAACCAGTATCAAAAAAGTATGGATGAACTGAAAACCACTATTGAGAAGGGGAAATGTATAGAAGAGTTTCAATAACAGTTTTTAAATACAGTGAATAAATTTGGGACAGGATTTCAGGTTGTACAGCATCATCATGTCTGTGTGATTTGAAATTTTAGCTTTTCAAGATAATCGTCATTAAAATATGAATCTTGATATTGTTCAATTGAAGAATTTTTATCTGGAGGTGATACCATGCCAAAAGACTATTACCTTGTTTTAGGGATTACTTCAGAAGCATCTCTGGATGATGTCAAAGAGGCATACAGAAGACTTGCCAAGGAATATCATCCAGATCATTACGGAGATAATCACTCTCCGTTTCTTGCCATACAGGAGGCATACTCGATACTGTCAGATCCAATTAAACGCAACGTCCATGACCTTGAGGTCTCAAGGCAAAAAAGCAAGATTAGACCCCGATATGGAGAAAGTTTAAGATCCGAGCCAGGGCGATACGTTGAACCTTTAATCCCTGATCAGGCACAACCAATAGATTTAGGCACAGCAAGTCTTGCACGCTCTTTTCATTCTTACCGACCGTCCTTTGACGAGTTGTTTGACAGGGTTTTCAGCAATTTCAGACAGTCGCCCCGGCCTAAAAGCGAACATC
>CAYFKW010000086.1:0-1811 GCA_964343845.1 uncultured Desulfobacula sp.
CAGTTTCAGAGTATTACGAATTTGATCGAGATGTTTATAGCATACTGATTCAAATGCCAATCCAGCCCATCCTTTCCAGGAAGATCTATTAGATTGCGATACCCAAAAACCTGGATTAATCGCTTTCTTGGAAATCGTTTTCAAGTTTGGTTCAATCCAGTGCAGGTAAAATAAACTGTATTCATCATCTATAAGGTAATAGACTCCTTTGTCCTTATGCCCATAGGGGACCAAACTTGTAATAAATCCCGCTTCTTCTAATTGATGCAACCTGCGAACAGTTGTTCCCCCATCTGGGAGTTTTGACTTAGCAATAAGATCTGCTTGACCGATACCGCAGCGATGCTTTGCTATTGTTCTAACAAGAGTCTTATAAGGCTTCGCATCTTCAAAAAGAGAGTCAAAAAGGCGATTAAACTCTTTTACCAGAGGCCCATCATCTTGGAAGCAGAGCGCATCAATTGACTGGCTGAAAGACCTTTTCGAATAAAGGACCAATACAGGGGAACACCCCCAAGAACGATATAAAGGTCAAGTATTTGATGATGGTTAAGACGGATTTTACTTGCTTTTAGAAAACTTGCCACCTCAGAAAGGGAAAATGGTTTTAGATGAATGGTACGTGTAACTCTATTATGTAGTCCTCCTTTGTTATTTATAATATTTTCGATAATCCAAGAAGTTGCTGATCCACAAATAATAAGCTTAATCCGATCATCAAACACCCAATAGCGGTTCCAATATAGTTCAAGGGCGGTAATTAACCTGGAACGAGGAGTTGCCATCCAAGGGAGCTCGTCAAAAAATAGAACAATTTTCTGGTTCTTTGGAACCTTGGAAATTGCTAGAGTGAGATCTTCAAAAGCATCCCTCCACCTTGTACGAGTTTTGATTGAAGCTCCTTGATAAAAGGTTTCTCCTAATTGCTTTGCAAACTCCTCTAGTTGTTCTTTGGTGCTGCCTTTTTGAAGGCCTGTAACGTGAAAAAATACACAAGGGGAAGAACTCATAAAATTTCTAATAAGAAAAGTTTTCCCAATCCTTCGACGTCCATAAATCGCAATGAACTCAGCTTTTTTGGATTCAAAAAGCTCCTTTAGAAGTTCTTGTTCTCTTTTGCGCCCTGTGATTTTCTTTTCGGTATCATTTCTTGTCATTTTCTTATATACTTAAGTTGTTGGTCTTTAATTTTTTGTGTAGTTCCTGTTTTCACCCGCCGGCTTTAAAGGTGATAAAACCAGCGGATTAAATCCATTTTATATTCGCATCCGCTGTGTTTAACGTTATCAAAACCAGCGGATAAACCACCAGTAAAAAATGCATCCGCTGCGATTGTTGATTTGCTTCCTGAAGGGGATGAAGCCCATCCGTAAGGAAACGTACGCTAAGGACAAGAAAAATAAGATTAAATTATTGATTTTAAGTAGTTAATATCAATTTAAAGCATTTCAGAGCTTAGAAAATGAAAAATCAGAACCGTAGAAATATTTGCCACGCACTGCGTGGTGATTTCAAACCGCTTTATTCAGGCTCCAAACATAAAACAATAAACTGTTGATTATTAGTTGCTTATAAAACATAACCGAAGTTATCAGACCTTTCCTGAAAAGGTTTGATAATCCTTATTATTTTTTATAAATTATTGGTTTCCAAGAATTTTATCATTATTAGAAAACACATTAAACCCATACCAATTACGAGGTTTTCCATCATACCGATTCCCAACTTTTTCAAACGAAAGTCCTGCTTTTTCCATCAGTTTGTTGGATGGAATATTCTCAGGATGAGCAGTCGCAATGACTTTCTTAATG
>CAYFKW010000087.1:0-1668 GCA_964343845.1 uncultured Desulfobacula sp.
GAAACCCTTACACTGTGGAAGGACCTTGTTGAGAATCATGTATGTGATAAAAGCACCGGAGTAAAAAAAGGAGACACAGATCATGGTATCTTCTCGCTGAAATCTGCATTAGACTCCCAGATTAAAAAAGTAAGGAAGGGAATGAATATTACTTACGGTGTCCTTAATGGCGAGCCTGGGGCTGAAGACTTTATGAAACAGGGTATGGAATCTTTAAACGGGGTTACAGATGTTCTGCTGTTCACAGATGGATTATCCATCCCTGACGAAACGCCAAATGAAATCAAAGACTATGCATCTTTGGTAAGGTCTTATCTGTCATTCGGACTCAAAGGGTTGAAGGAAATGATTCGAAGAAAAGAGGAAACCGACCCTTTCTGTCTGACATATCCACGCTTTAAATGCCACGATGATATTGCCGCTATTGCCATTAAAATTTGAACCAGGGTTTTAATTTTTAGTGGTATACGATTTTTTAGATATATTTTTACAAGATATTTGAGAACCGAACTCATTACATTTTCAAATAAGTATGTGATTCAAAAAGCGATTATCAACTTTAATGAATGTATTGCGTTGAAAGCTATGATCTGGAATGCAAGAACGGTCAACAGCATCAATTTCAACATGATATTCATGTACGATTTCAGTGTTATTAACCTTTCGTTCATTCATATGTTTAATTGGGGACGGGAGGCCAGCCTTACGAAAGCTTCCCATCCCTGGATTGAAAGTTACAGCCTCTAAGGAGGATCAAAAATTCTCCGGGTAAATTTGAAGTATATTATGCCGTTTTTATCTGGATCTGTCTGGGCTTTGCAGCTTCAGATTTTGGCAGGTGCAGTTTTAATACACCGTTTTTCAATTCCGCTTCAACTTTTTCAACATCAATGGTCTGTGGCACAGAAAAACTTCTGATATATTCAACATCTGAAAACTCTTCATATGTTGCTGCACCTTCGGTTTCTAATTTTCTGACACCGGATATCGATAGTGTCCCGTTATCAATATCAACTGAAATATCTTCTTTGACCACTCCTGGCATGTCAGCATGAAGAAGGATTTCATTTTCATTTTCATAAATATCTACTGCCGGGGTTGCTTCGTACATTTCACGTGTTTTCTCGACGTTTTTTTCTTCTTGTTTTGTGATTTCTTGCGCTTTATCCATGGTAACCTCCTTTTCAAGGATTTATCTTGACGTTTAACTGATGCTAATTTTCTTGGGTTTTGCTGCCTCATGCTTCGGAAGTGTCAGGTATAGCACACCATTTTTAAGGGTGGCGTCAACTTTTGTTGAGTCAACATCTGCAGGCAGTGTAAAACTTCTGGAAAAAGACCCGATCCCTCTTTCAGTTTTGTGGGTTATATCCTTCAGGCGCATCTGACCCTCTTTCACCGGTAATTTCAAGATAGTTCCCCTGGATTTTTACATTCAAGTCATCCTTTTCAAGCCCTGGAACTTCTGCCCTGATTTCAAAATTGTCACCATGTTCATAAAGATTTGTTCTGGGAGCGGCTGATTCTAATTCCCATCTGTAACCAGATGGTTTTCCATAATCGCTGTAAAGATTGTCCAGCTTCTTTTGAAGAAGATTCATGGTCCCGAACAATCTGTCGATATCACTAATTCTTGTAAACATCATGTTTCCTCCTTTAGATCAGTTG
>CAYFKW010000088.1:0-206 GCA_964343845.1 uncultured Desulfobacula sp.
GGTGCCGCATCCTTTCCCACCGATTGTTCAGGAGGTCTTAGAAAAGGCCATAGATAAACTTACCGCCAATTGAGAGCATTTAGAAAAACTCGCCCAAAAAGCAGCCTAAAAGATGGGGGAAGGTCACAATGACATACCCTTTGCCTATAAAACGCAAATAAAGAACACCATCTATATAAAAAAAGGAGACTAATTGGATAGTGGCT
>CAYFKW010000088.1:352-1579 GCA_964343845.1 uncultured Desulfobacula sp.
AATCAGCCAAATTTGTATTTTCTTGATCCCGATGTCAGTCAGTAGATTTTTTTTTGTAAGAAGCTCTTACCCAGTGCAAGTACAATATCGCTCCCCAACCTAAAATTGGCCAGTGAATCCATATAAAATCTCTACTTGTTAGAATGTTAATTATTAACAAAAAAAACATAACTCCAAGATAAAGTTTTACATGGGCAGAAAAGCGCTGGTGAATTTTTTGGACTCTTTTTTGTTTTTTCTTATCAAGATTTAATTTTTTATACTGGCCAGAGACTTCTTTAATTTTTCGACCTGCTTTTGCAAAACTGGATTGTATCTTTCTTGTTTTATGCGTTTCCGACCAAAGGTTTACTTTGTAGGCTTTCAAAGGTTTTTGAAAATTTTTAACAGTTTTTTCACCAATGTATTCATAACCAAAGGGTAGCTTGTCTTCAATTTGGTCATAAGCGGTTCTGGAAATACATATCCCGCCAGCTTCGGCAATGGTTTCCAAACGGGCAGCAATGTTTACACCATCACCGTAAAGCCGATTGTCTTTCACAATCACATCGCCTAAATTAATACCGATCCGAAATTCCATTTTACGATGACTGGGAAGTTTCTCGTTTCGAACTTTGAGTTCTTTCTGGATCGCTACAGCACCTTGGACCGCATCAACTACGCTTGAAAATTCTGCAAGGATATTGTCTCCCGGGGAATCTACTACATTTCCATGATGCTGAGTAATCAGTGCACTCATTATTTCACGGTAGGCGATGATTGTAGCAACAGTTTCTGATTCATTGTCCCTCATAAGCCTTGTATAGCCTTTAACATCTGCACAGAATATTGCAGCAAGTTTTCTAGTTGTTCCAGTATCTTCCATAAAAGGTCTCTACCTTTGTTAATGCTTAAGGATTACAAATTCAAAGACATACGAATAGATTCAGTTGTAGCAAGTTAGGAAAGGACTGTAAAGCTAAGATGTCTTTGTCCTTTTATTCTAACGGATTCTATTTTGAATAATTATAATGGTATTGTTATGGTGGCAACTCTGCACTAGAAAAAACAACGCTGTGTTTGGATCATTGTCACTATCTTAAACTCAAAATTAATTATCCAATTCAGGGAACTTCGATGATTGAAAATCTTATTAATACCCAATCAATACTTTATCTGATGTCGTCATCAAAGTACATTTTAATTATAACCCCTGAACGATTATACTATTAAACCTCACCATCCCAT
>CAYFKW010000089.1:0-416 GCA_964343845.1 uncultured Desulfobacula sp.
TTATATTCTTTAGGTTGTGCTCTGAGGCAGCAGTTATTTTTATAGCTTTTTTAGGCGATTTAACCATATCTACCTTTATATTCTCTTGTCTTTAATTAACTCAAAAATTCGGCACTAATAGAAACTAAAGATTGTACCAGAATCCGATAAAAAGGTAAACTGTTTAATAAAAATGGTGAAATTTTGGAAATTTAGCTATGAAAGAGCTGCACGGCTGGGATTTGACGTATAAAGAGGCTATCGAGCTGCAAAGAGAGCTAGCTGATCAAATTTGCCATAGGCGTTTGAGGAAAAAACCCAGGATCGTGGCGGGGATTGATTGTGCATTCAGTAGAGATGGTAAAAAAATCATCGGTTTGGCAGCGGTTTTGCGTCTTCCAGAGAATGAATTAATTGAGACAGCAACTGCTATTATG
>CAYFKW010000089.1:469-1557 GCA_964343845.1 uncultured Desulfobacula sp.
TTTCCATATGTTCCCGGGCTGCTTTCATTTAGGGAAGCACCTGTGTGTATCTCGGCGGTAAAAAAAATTAAAAGCAGTCCTGATCTTTTTATGGTCGATGGACAGGGAATAGCTCATCCAAGAAGGTTAGGATTGGCAAGTCATTTAGGATTATTTTTAGATCAACCTACTATTGGATGCGCAAAGAGTCGGCTGACCGGAAAATTTGACGATCCTGATCTATTAAAGGGAAGCTACAACCTGATGATGGACACTGAAAGAAGCGATAAAATTAACGCTCGAATTCAGTGTCAAATATCGATTGCCTGAACCGTTACGGTTGGCGCATAAATTAGTAACAGAAGCAAAAAAACAATGCTAATCTGATATTACTTCGGCTGAGTGTATGATGACCGGTTCTATAGGTACGTCACCAGCACCCATACGAACGGTAGTTTTGACTTCAGCGATTTTATCAACAATATCAAGACCCTCTGTTACTTTTCCGAAAACGGTATAGCCCGGATTTTGGGGATTTTTGTAATTTAGAAAATCGTTGTCGACTTGATTAATGAAAAACTGAGAACACATGTCCAACATATGGCCGCCACCTTGAATCATAAAACCTTTTATGACACGATGGAAAATTGTGCCATCGTAAAACTTATTGTTTACATAGTTAAGAAAGTTTTCTGTTGTTACAGGTGCTTTTTCTTCATTAAGTTCTATAACGATGTCACCTAAGCTGGTTTTTAATTTAACCATGGTAGATTTACTCCCCTGCTGAATAATTTGGCTTTTTTCTTTTGCCTTACACGGCATATCAGTTTTACACATCTTTTTACAACAACCTTGTGTAAAAAAAGCTGCAATAACTAATAATACAATCTTTGTTGACAGATGCTCTTTAAGCGATTCTAAAATCATTTCTGCACAATGCATAGCTTCAAGGCCTTCCTGGGCGGTTACTTCGGGTCTTTCGGATTTACCTAATACGGCATCTAAGAAAGCTTCCTGTTCGACGCGGAGCGGTTCTTTGTCGTCAATATCGAGATTTTCGATATGAAGGAGTTCGGGCCAATTCGTTGTAAGAAGGCTGAGTTTCCCTT
>CAYFKW010000090.1:0-1556 GCA_964343845.1 uncultured Desulfobacula sp.
TCCCATGAATTTATTTTCTATGGTTAGTGGCAGGAGTAATAGGGACTTAATGGACTGTCTTTCAAATTCAGTCATTTCTGCGATTGCTTCCTCAGGCATTTTAGAAACATCGTCCATATGAATAACCTTGCCTTCCTGTAATTTTTTTATTGACCATGGGAATGCAATTACAGGAATATTCCGGAGGTTATTCATTTCAGAGGTGACTCCCGAATCACACCATTCATGGGTATTATCCATAACAGAACCGTTGTTCCGTAACTGAAAGAGGTATGCCGTTGCACAGTCTGCCTGCATCTTCCAGAGAAGCATTGACAGCGTCGTCGAAGCCGGAAAGGGTTATAAATCGTCTCGAAATAGTTGCAACTGTTTTCTCAAAAGTTGTCCTGTGCCGGAGCATTTCTTCAGCCTGCTTACGTTTGGTAATATCCAGGATTACGCCTATCAACCCGGCGAGTTTGCCTTCCCGGTCATAGAAAACCGCTTTATGAAAGATGACGTTATGCACTGAACCTTTGCTGTGTTTCACTACGGCTTCGTAAACCTGGCTTCCGCCGCTATGAAACAAAGCATTATCAGCTTTGTAATAGATATCTGCAAACTCCTCAGGCGCAATCTCATAGACTGTCCTGCCAATAATTTCTTCTTTCCGCCTTCCTAAAAAATCCTCAAACGCATTGTTGCAGCCGATATATTTGCCGTCTTTATCCTTATAAAATACCGGAGCCGGGATTGCGTCCAGAAGCTTCCGCAGGAACCGTTCTTTGTCCTTCAATGCTTCGCCAATCTTTTCATGCTCTGACACTTCTTTCTGAAGTTTCATTGTTTGTTCAATGACACTTTGTTCGTAAACCTCCAGCAATTGCTCCATGGCGGTTATTTGATCTTTGAACTTTTGAATCTCTGCTGTATCCGCAGCAGTTTTTCCGGGCAGTGCGAATACAGTGTTTCTGAAAGGCAACACCGCTATTTCTATATTTGGCGCAAGGATTTTAAAAAGACCCGCCGTCTCGTCAGTAATGGGAACTTTCAGAAACAGAATAACTGCAAAGATATCACCAGAAGAAAACAGGCCTCCCAGTCCAACAACAGACCGTATCCCGTAAGGGATGACAAATTCTTTTTGTGCAGGAATAAAGGGACTGCCAAACGCCTCAGGTACAAAAAAAATATTACACATTACTGATTTTTTATCAGGCGGAAAATATGAACCGGGTTTGATTACCATACCTGCATTTAACCCCAATTGCGCAATAAGGTTTTTAATCATCGGAATATTATGCATCGTTTGTTCGCTTAAAAGCGGAATCACCCTGTGCCCTCTGGAGGTTTTGCTTGAATTCCACTCCGGATTTTCACCAACGGTCGCCATGAGAGTCAAACACTTCGTTTCCGGGTGAACAGGGATATTCCCTGCCATATTTTTTGAAAAGTCTTGTAATCCAGAATCGAGCATTTCAAATGTATCCGTTTTAAAAAACCTGACCAGCGAACATGCACTATTGCCGCTTAGTCCATCAATCAGATTGTCGTATAAATAATTAACAATGTTGCTG